>NZ_CP025581.1:0-1280267 GCF_002865585.1 Nocardioides houyundeii
TGTTACCTTGCGACGGCCAGAGGGTGTCGCGACCACCTCCACACGCGATGCCCAGACTCCCCCGGAGCCTGGGTGCGGACCCCGCGAAACCGGCTCTGACCAGCGGAAACAGTGCGGTGAGAGAAGTCGGGCCCCCTGGCCAGCACGAAGACCTCCCCAATAAGGGGCAAGATGCACAACCTGTGGATAAAGTTGTGGACTGACACTCGGCCACGACCGCCATGACGAGGGGAACACGTGGAGAACGACCCGGTCGACCTCAGCACGGTCTGGCGCAGCGTCGTCGACCAGCTCCAGCCCAACCAACGGGCCTGGCTGCGCGCGAGTGAGCCCGTCACCCTGCACGAGAGCACCGCGATCATCGCCGTGCCCAACGACTTCACCCGGGGTCAGCTCGAGGGACGCCTGCGCGCCCAGCTGGAGGACTCCCTCAGCGACCGCTTCCGCCGCGAGATCCGGATCGCCGTCACCGTGAACCCGGCGCTCGACGACCAGGTGGGGCCGCCGGTGCACACCCCGCCGGACGAGTCCATCAGGCCACAAACCGATATGTCGACAAATCGGTGGGACATCTCCAACGTCGTCGAGCTCCCGCAGCAGCACTTCGACTCCGACCGGCGGGACCACCCCAGCGGCACCAGCGCCATGGAGACGCGGCTCAACCCCAAGTACACCTTCGAGACCTTCGTCATCGGCTCGTCCAACCGGTTCCCCCACGCCGCGGCGGTGGCGGTGGCCGAAGCGCCGGGCAAGGCGTACAACCCGCTGCTGGTCTACGGGGAGTCCGGGCTGGGCAAGACGCACCTGCTGCACGCGATCGGCCACTACGTCCGCAGCCTCTACAGCGGCGCCAAGGTGCGCTACGTCTCCAGCGAGGAGTTCACCAACGAGTTCATCAACGCGATCCGCGACGACCGGCAGGACCGGTTCAAGCGGCGGTACCGCGACGTGGACGTGCTGCTGATCGACGACATCCAGTTCCTCGAGGGCAAGACGCAGACGCAGGAGGAGTTCTTCCACACCTTCAACACGCTGCACAACGCAAACAAGCAGATCGTGCTGACCTCCGACCGTCCCCCCAAGCTGCTCGAGGCGCTCGAGGACCGGCTCCGCAACCGGTTCGAGTGGGGCCTGATCACCGACGTCCAGGCTCCCGACCTCGAGACCCGCATCGCGATCCTGCGCAAGAAGGCCGCGATGGACCGGCTCACCGCACCGCCGGACGTGCTGGAGTTCATCGCCTCCAAGATCCAGACCAACATCCGCGAGCTCGAGGGTGCCCTCATCCGGGTGACGGCCTTCGCCAACCTCAACCGCCAGGAGGTCGACATGACCCTGGCCGAGATCGTGCTCAAGGACCTCATCCCCGAGGGCGGCGAGCCGGAGATCACCTCACCGCTGATCATCGCCCAGACCGCGGCGTACTTCGGGGTCAGCATCGACGACCTCACCGGCCCCAGCCGCGGACGGCACCTGGTGCTCGCCCGTCAGATCTCCATGTACCTGTGCCGCGAGCTCACCAGCATGTCGCTGCCGCAGATCGGCAAGGAGTTCGGCCGGGACCACACCACGGTGATGTACGCGGATCGCAAGATCAACCAGCTCCTCGCCGAGCGTCGGGCGGTCTTCAACCAGGTCAGCGAGCTCACCAACCGCATCAAGATGCAGGCCCGGGCGAGCTGAACGAGTGCGGATTCTTGTGGTTCGCACCCTGTTGAACCACCTGTGGTCAAAGGCCACGATTCCTCCACAGGCCTGTGCACTCACGGGGTGAGTGACCGAGAGTCCAACGCCGGCCCCACAGCCCGCACCAGTGCCTGCACACTCCCTCCACAGGCCAGAATTGCGAACAAATCCGCGCTGACCTGCGGAAACCTCAGTTATCCACAGTTTCCACAACCCCTATGACAACCACTCACCTATCCATGTCATCGATTCCTCACAACCATCACTTCGCCGCCAACCTGGGGATGACGCCCGAAATCCCGGCTCCGAGGTGCTACTGGCGGAGGGTCGTGCCGGACACCTCGGGGACACCGGGACCGGCGGCATGGCAGGATTCGGCTCCACGCAGTCGAATAACAAGATCCGGAGGAACGAAGTGAAGTTCCGCGTCGAACGCGACGTCTTCGCCGACGCCGTCGCCTGGGCTGCACGCAGCCTCCCTGTGCGCCCCAGTGCTCCCGTGCTCGCGGGCCTCCTGATCGAGGCGAGCGACGACGGCCTGGTCCTGTCGTCCTTCGACTACGAGACCTCCGCCCGGGCCGAGCTGCGTGCCGAGGTCTCCGACGACGGCCGGGTCCTGGTCAGCGGACGGCTGCTGGCCGACATCTGCCGCAGCCTCCCCCACAAGCCGGTCGACTGCGAGGTCACCGGCAACAAGCTGGAGATCAAGTGCGGCTCCGGTCGCTTCAGCCTCCAGACCATGCCCGTCGAGGACTACCCCACCCTGCCGGTGGTGCCCCGGCCAGCGGCGTGGTCAAGGGCGACGAGTTCGCCCGGGCGGTCTCCCAGGCCGTGACCGCCGCCGGCCGCGACGACATGCTCCCGGTCCTGACCGGCGTCCGGATCGAGATCGAGGGCGACTCGATGTCGCTGCTCGCCACCGACCGGTTCCGGCTCTCGCACCGTGAGCTGACCTGGCGCCCCAACGCCACCGACGCCTCGCTCGCCGCGCTGGTGCCGGCCAAGGTGCTCAGCGACACCGCCAAGACGCTGAGCGGGGACGTCACCATCTCGATCTCCGCAGCCGGCGGCGACGGCATCATCGGCTTCGAGGGCTCCGGCAGCGACGGCGTACGCCGCACCACGACCCGGCTGCTGGACGGGGAGTTCCCCAAGGTCCGCAGCCTGTTCCCCGCCGAGCACCTGACCGTGGCGACGGTCAACCGCCAGGAGCTGATCGACACCGTCAAGCGGGTCGCGCTGGTGGCCGAGCGCAACACCGCGGTGCAGATGAAGTTCTCCGACGGCGAGGTCGTGCTCGACTCCCAGTCCGGCGACGAGGCCCAGGCCACCGAGGCGATCGAGGCGGAGATCACCGGTGAGGAGGTCGTCACCGGCTTCAACCCGACGTACCTGCTCGACGGGCTCACCGCGCTGGACGGCGAGAAGGTCAACCTGTCCTTCACCCAGGCCACCAAGCCGGTGGTCATCTCCAGCACCGACGCCGGCAACGACAGCGCCTTCCGTTACCTGCTGATGCCGAGGAGACTCCTGTCGTAGGGGTCGACGGCGACCACCACCCACGAAGAGGAGCAGCGCGCATGGAGATCGGACTCGTCGGCCTCGGCAAGATGGGCGGCAACATGCGGGAGCGGCTCCGTCGTGGGGGCCACACCGTGATCGGCTACGACCGGGACCCGGGAGTCAGCGACGTGGCGTCGCTGGCCGAGCTGGTCGAGAAGCTGCCCTCCCCCAAGGTCGTGTGGGTGATGGTGCCCGCGGGCGGCCCCACCCGGGAGACCGTCGGGCAGCTGCGGGACCTCCTGGGCGCCGGCGACGTGGTCGTCGACGGCGGCAACTCGCGCTGGACCGACGACCTCGAGCACGCCGCCTCCCTGGCCGAGTGCGAGATCGGCTACGTCGACTGCGGCGTCTCCGGGGGCGTGTGGGGCCTGGAGAACGGCTACGCCCTGATGTACGGCGGATCTCCGGAGGACGTCGCCAAGGTGCAGCCGGCCTTCGACGCCCTCAAGCCCGAGGGCGAGTTCGGCGCGGTGCACGCGGGCAAGGTCGGTGCCGGCCACTTCTCCAAGATGGTCCACAACGGCATCGAGTACGCGATCATGCAGAGCTACGCCGAGGGCTGGGAGCTGCTGGAGAAGGTCGACATGGTCGACAACGTGACCGAGGTCTTCCGCTCCTGGCGCGAGGGCACCGTGATCCGCTCCTGGCTGCTCGACCTGCTGGTGGCCGCCCTCGACGAGCAGCCCGGCCTGGAGGGGATCCGCGGCTACGCCGAGGACTCCGGCGAGGGCCGCTGGACCGTCGAGGCCGGCATCGAGCACGCGGTGGCGACCCCCGCGATCACCGCCGCGCTCTACGCCCGGTTCGTCTCCCGCCAGGACGACAGCCCCGCGATGAAGGCGATCGCCGCGATGCGCAACCAGTTCGGTGGCCACGCCATGCAGACCGAGGCGCCCAAGGGCGGCGACGTCGAGGGCAAGCACGACCCCGAGGTCAGCGAGACCTCCGAGCAGGCCGGTGCCGGCAGCGCGACCGAGACCGGCGAGAGCTAGACAAGAGGTTTCGTGCACGTCTCGCACCTCGCGCTCCACGACTTCCGCTCGTACGCCGACATCGACGTCGAGCTGGCTCCGGGCGCCACGGCCTTCATCGGTCGCAACGGCCAGGGCAAGACCAACCTGGTGGAGGCCATCGACTACCTGTCCCGGCTCGGGTCCCACCGGGTGGCCAGCGACGCTCCCCTGGTCCGCTCCGGCAGCGACCAGGCGCTGGTGCGCGCCATCGTGGTCAAGGACGGGCGTGCCGCCACCCTCGAGGTCGAGCTCAACCCCGGGCGCGCCAACCGGGCCCGGATCAACAGGTCGCCCCTCCCCCGGCCGCGCGAGATCCTGGGCCTGGTGCGGACGGTGGTCTTCTCCCCCGACGACCTGACCCTGGTCAAGGGCGACCCGAGCGACCGGCGGCGCTTCCTCGACGACCTGCTGGTGCTGCGTACCCCGCGGCTGGCCGGGACCAGGGCGGAGTACGACCGGATCCTGCGTCAGCGCAACTCGCTGCTCAAGACCGCCGGGAGCGCGCGCCGCGGTGGACCCTCGGCGGAGGCTGCGCTCTCCACCCTGTCGGTGTGGGACACCCACCTGTCCCAGGTGGGCGCGGAGCTGCTGGCTCAGCGCATCGCCCTGGTGCAGGCGCTGGCGCCGTACGTCGGCAAGGCCTACGAGGCGGTCGCCCGCGGGGCGTCCCGCGACGACGCCGAGGTGGAGTACAAGCCCAGCTTCGACCTGGGCAGCCCGGCGGAGGCTGCGGCGCTGACCCGTCCCGACCTGGAGCAGGCACTGCTCGCCCAGCTGGAGCGACGCCGGCGCGACGAGCTGGACCGGGGCATCTCCCTGGTCGGGCCGCACCGCGACGAGCTGGTGCTGACGCTGGGCAACGGCGACCTGCGGCTGCCGGTCAAGGGGTACGCCTCGCACGGTGAGTCCTGGTCGTTCGCGCTGGCGCTCAAGCTGGCCTCCTACGACCTGCTGCGCAACGACGGCGACGACCCGATCCTGATCCTCGACGACGTCTTCGCCGAGCTCGACACCGGTCGCCGCCAGCAGCTGGCCGAGCTGGTGGCCGGCGCGGAGCAGGTGCTGGTGACGGCGGCGGTGGAGGCCGACGTCCCCGAGGCGCTGGCCGGGGTGCGGTTCCACGTGGCCGATGGCGAGGTACGCCGTGGCTGAGGAGGAGCGCCCCGACGACGCCGCCGCGCAGCGGCGCGACGACGGCCTGGACCTGGCCCGCGCCGCAGCCCGCGCCGCGGCCCGGATCCCGGGTCAGCCGGCGCGCCGCAAGGGCTCGGGGAAGGGGTCCGGCACCGGCAGCAACGGCGAGTTCCGGCGCCGGGTCCGCCCCCGCAGCTCCGGCGCCCACCCCGACGACCGGGACCCCCAGCTGCTGGGCAGCGCCCTGGACCGCTTGGTGACCAACCACGGGTGGGCCTTCGACCTGCAGGTGCAGGGGGTCTTCGCCCGGTGGTCGGAGCTGGTGGGCGCCGAGGTCGGGGCGCACTGCACCCCGGAGACCCTGACCGAGGGCAAGCTCGTGGTCCGCACCGACTCCACGGCCTGGGCGACCCAGCTGCGGATGCTGGCACCCACCGTCGTACGTCGGCTCAACGAGGAGCTGGGCGACGGGACCGTGGCGATCATCGAGGTCCTGGGGCCCAATCTCCCCTCGTGGAAGAAGGGGTTGCGCTCCACCCGCGGCCGGGGCCCGCGCGACACCTACGGCTGAGGCTGGGATCGGCGATATGCCGATCCGGGCCACCCCGGGACGTACAGGGAGTCATCGGGACCCCTGAAAAGGCCGCGAAATGCCTCCGGAGGGCCTCACGGGGGACGTTTGATCCCCAGATCACTCCCCTCAGGGGACGAGAAGCATGGTGTAGGGCCTCAGGACCGCTAAACTGGCCTCTGGGTCGCGTGCTCCACGAAGGTCGCGGCCCTCTCCGTGTCGAGGTGGCCCCCTGGGGGCTGTGGAAGAAGGCTTTGCGTGAGCGCTGAGAACCCCGTCGAAGACCAGAGCACCGCCCCCTCCCCCGACACCGGGAGCAGCAGCACCGACAGCGCGCTGGCCAACCACGTCTCTCCGGGCGAGTCCGGCAACGGAGGCTATGACGCCTCCGCGATCCAGGTCCTCGAGGGCCTCGAGGCGGTCCGCAAGCGCCCCGGCATGTACATCGGCTCCACCGGCGAGCGCGGTCTGCACCACCTCATCTGGGAGGTCGTGGACAACTCCGTCGACGAGTCGCTCGCCGGCTACTGCGACCGGATCGTGCTGACGCTGCAGGACGACGGCGGGGTCCGGGTCGAGGACAACGGGCGCGGCATCCCCACCGACATCCACCCGACCGAGGGCATTCCGGCGGTCACCATGGCGCTGACCATGCTGCACGCCGGCGGCAAGTTCGGCGGGGGCGGCTACAAGGTCTCCGGCGGTCTGCACGGGGTCGGCATCTCGGTGGTGAACGCGCTGTCGCGCAAGGTCATCGTTGAGGTCAAGAACCGCGGCCACCTGTGGCGCCAGACCTTCAGCATCGGCGTACCGGACGGCGACCTGGAGCAGGTCCGCCCCCTCGAGCCGGGCGAGCGCACCGGCACCACGATCACCTACTACGCCTCGGAGGAGATCTTCGAGACCACCGAGTACAACCTCGAGACGATCACCAACCGGATCCGCGAGATGGCCTTCCTCAACAAGGGGCTGGAGATCGTGATCCGGGACGAGCGCTCCTCCGCCGACGAGGTGGTCGACGCCGTCGAGGACGAGACCGTTCCCGAGGAGGTCGAGGGCACCGGGGACGACGCGATCACCCGCGGCGAGGGCGGCGGCATCGAGCGCACCTTCAAGTACGACCGCGGCCTGGTCGACTACGTCGCCTACCTCAACCGCCGCAAGGAGAAGGCCAACCCCACGATCATCTCCTTCGAGGCCGAGACGCCGGAGTCGAAGGAGAACCACATGAGCCTCGAGCTCGCGATGCAGTGGAACACCTCCTTCACCGAGTCGGTGCACACCTTCGCCAACACCATCAACACCCACGAGGGCGGCACCCACGAGGAGGGCTTCCGCGCGGCCCTCACCACCCTGGTCAACAACTGGGGCGAGGAGTGGGGCCTGATCAAGAAGAAGGAGGACCGGGTCTCCGGCGACGACATCCGCGAGGGCCTGACCGCCATCATCTCCATCAAGCTCGGCGAGCCGCAGTTCGAGGGCCAGACCAAGACCAAGCTCGGCAACACCGAGGCCAAGGGCTTCACCCAGCGCATCGTCAACGACCAGCTGGGCGCCTGGCTGGAGCAGAACCCCGCCGAGGGCAAGGAGATCGTGCGCAAGGCCCAGGCGGCCGCGCACGCCCGGATCGCCGCCCGCAAGGCCCGCGACCTGGCCCGCAACCGCAAGGGATTGCTCGGCGGCGGTGGTCTGCCCGGCAAGCTGGCCGACTGCCAGTCGACCAACCCGCGCGAGTGTGAGGTCTTCATCGTCGAGGGTGACTCCGCCGGCGGCTCGGCCAAGCAGGGACGCGACCCGCGGGTCCAGGCCATCCTGCCGATCCGCGGCAAGATCCTCAACGTCGAGAAGGCCCGCATCGACAAGGTGCTGGGCAACGCCGAGGTCCAGGCGATCATCTCGGCGCTGGGCACCGGGATCCACGAGGAGTTCAACCTCGAGAAGCTGCGATACCACAAGATCGTGCTGATGGCCGACGCCGACGTCGACGGCCACCACATCAACACGCTGCTGCTGACGCTGCTGTTCCGCTTCATGAAGCCGCTGATCGAGCACGGCTTCGTCTACATGGCCCAGCCGCCGCTGTACCGCCTGCGCTGGAACAAGCCGCACGCGCACGACTTCGTCTACAACGACGCCGAGCGCGACGCGGTGATGCGCGACGGGCTGGAGTCCGGCAAGAAGCTGCCCAAGGAGAACCCGGTGCAGCGCTACAAGGGTCTGGGCGAGATGAACGCCGACGAGCTGTGGGAGACCACGATGGACCCCACCCAGCGGCTGATGCTCCAGGTCACCCTGGACGACGCGGCCCAGGCCGACGAGATCTTCTCCATCCTGATGGGCGAGGACGTGGAGCAGCGTCGTTCCTTCATCCAGCGCAACGCCAAGGACGTCCGATTCCTCGATATCTAGGTCTCTAACAAGATTCCTAGATTCGAGTAGATCAACCGATCAAGAGAGACGAACTCAGTGACTGACACTCCCACGGGCGGCACCACCATCCACGGCGGCGGCGACGACAACGGCCGTATCCAGCCGATCGAGCTGCAGACCTCGATGCAGCGCTCCTACATCGACTACGCGATGGCGGTCATCGTCGGCCGGGCGCTCCCTGACGTGCGCGACGGGCTCAAGCCCGTGCACCGTCGAGTGCTCTACGCGATGTACGACGGGGGCTACCGCCCCGACCGCGGGTTCTCCAAGTGCTCCCGCGTCGTCGGGGACGTCATGGGTCAGTACCACCCGCACGGCGACACCGCGATCTACGACACCCTGGTGCGCCTGGCCCAGCCCTGGGTGATGCGTGCGCCGCTGGTCAACGGCCAGGGCAACTTCGGCTCCCCGGGCAACGACCCCGCGGCCGCCATGCGTTACACCGAGTGCCGGATGGCTCCCCTCGCCCTGGAGATGGTCCGGGACATCGAAGAGGACACCGTCAACTTCCAGCCCAACTACGACGGGCGCTCGCAGGAGCCGACGATCCTGCCGGCCCGCTTCCCCAACCTGCTGGTCAACGGCTCGGCGGGCATCGCGGTCGGCATGGCCACCAACATCCCGCCGCACAACCTGCGTGAGGTGGCCGAGGGCGCCATCTGGGCGCTCGAGCACCCCGAGGCCTCACGTGAGGAGCTCCAGGACGCCCTGATCGAGCGGATCAAGGGCCCGGACTTCCCGATGGGGGCGATGATCGTCGGTCGCGAGGGCATCGAGCAGACCTACCGCACCGGTCGGGGCTCGGTCACCCAGCGCGCGGTGATCGAGGTCGACGAGGACGCCAAGGGCCGCACCTCGCTGGTCATCACCCAGCTGCCCTACATGGTCAACCCCGACAACCTGGCGCTCAAGATCGCCGAGCTCGCCGACAACGGCCGGGTCCAGGGCATCTCCGACGTCAAGGACAACACCTCCTCGCGTACCGGCCAGCAGCTGGTCATCGTGCTCAAGCGCGACGCCGTGGCCCGGGTGGTGCTCAACAACCTGCTCAAGCACACCGAGCTCCAGTCCAACTTCAGCGCCAACATGCTGGCCCTGGTCGACGGGGTGCCGCGCACCTTGACGATCGACCAGTTCATCAGCAACTGGGTCACCCACCAGATCGAGGTCATCCAGCGCCGGACCCGCTTCCGGCTGCGCAAGGCCGAGGCGGACGCGCACATCTGGCGCGGGCTGGTCAAGGCACTGGACATGCTCGACGAGGTCATCGCCCTGATCCGCCGCTCCCCCGACGTCAACGAGGCCCGCACCGGCCTGATCGCCCTGCTCGACGTCGACGAGCTCCAGGCCGACGCCATCCTGGCGATGCAGCTGCGCCGACTCGCCGCCCTGGAGCGGCAGAAGATCATCGACCACCTGGCCGAGCTCGAGGTCATCATCGCCGACCTCAAGGACATCCTCGGCGACGAGGTGCGGCAGCGCCAGATCGTCATCGACGAGCTGACCGAGATCGTGGACAAGTACGGCCAGGAGCGGCGTACCCAGATCATCGCCGCCGATGGCGACCTCTCCATGGAGGACCTGATCCCGGACGAGGACCTGGTCGTCTCCATCACCCGCGGCGGCTACGCCAAGCGGACCAAGGCCGACCAGTACCGCACCCAGAAGCGCGGCGGCAAGGGCGTGCGCGGCGCGACGCTGCGCGGGGACGACGTGGTGGAGCACTTCATCTCCACGACCAACCACCACTGGCTGCTCTTCTTCACCACTGCCGGCCGGGTCTACCGGACCAAGGCCTACAACCTGCCCGAGGCGCAGCGCGACGCCAAGGGCGGCCACGTGGCCGGGCTGCTGTCGTTCCAGCCGGACGAGTCGATCGCCCAGGTGCTGGCCATCCGTGACTACGACCAGGCGCCGTACCTGGTGCTGGCCACCAGGCAGGGCCTGGTCAAGAAGACCCGCCTGGCCGACTACAACTCCCCGCGCCAGGCCGGCGTCATCGCGATCAACTTCCGCAGCGACGACGACGAGCTGATCGGCGCCGAGCTGGTCGGTCCCGACGACCACATCCTGCTGGTCTCCCGCAAGGGCCAGGCGGTGCGGTTCCGCGCCGACGACGCCCAGCTGCGTCCCATGGGGCGGGCCACCGGCGGCGTGACCGGCATGAAGTTCCGCGAGGGCGACTCGCTGCTCTCGATGTCGGTGATCCGGGCGGCGCAGGTCGCGGCCGAGGAGGCAGCGGAGGAGGCGGCCGAGGAGGCCGCCGAGGCTGGGGCGCCCAACCCGGCCGAGATCGGCCAGGAGGCTGGCGAGGAGGCCGGGCAGGAGGTCGCCGGACCGTACTTCGGGCTCAAGCCGCAGTACGTCTTCACGATCACCGACGGCGGCTTCGCCAAGCGCACCCCGATCACCGAGTACCGCCTGCAGTCGCGTGGCGGGATCGGCATCAAGGCGATGGCCCTGGCCAACACGGACCGCGGTCAGCTGGTCGGTGCGTTCATCGTCGAGGACGGTGACGAGATCCTCTCGATCACCGCGGCCGGCCAGGTCGTGCGCAGCCCGATCAACGAGAACTTCCGCCCGACGGGCCGCTCGACCATGGGGGTCAAGTTCGTCTCCCCCAAGGGCAAGGACTCCGTCGCTGTCGTCGCCCGCTCGATCGAAGCGCACGAGGATGCGACAATCGATGAGGACGAAGCGGCCCAGGACGAGAATGGGGACGCGATCGAGACCGTCGACCAGCCGGGTGAGGGCGTCGAGGACAGTGGCACCGAAGCCCCGGACAGTGACCCCGAAGCTGCGGAGAGTGATGACTGATGACCGAGAGGGCCGCCCCGCGCAACCGGGGTCCTGAGGACACCGTGGTGCGTCCGGCGCTGCCAGGACGGATCGGACAGAAGCTCTCCATGGCGGCGGAGGAGCATCGAGACACCGCCGCCATGCAGAGGTCCACCGCGGGCAAGAAGCAGCCGCGCAGGGCGCGGCTGCGGCTCACCAGGGTGGACCCCTGGTCGGTGATGAAGGCGTCGTTCCTGCTGTCGGTGGCGTTCGGCATCGTCACCTTCGTGGCCGTCTTCATGGTCTGGTCGGTGCTGGGGGCGGCGGGGGTGTGGGACTCCATCAACTCCACCGTGGCCAGCGTGGTCGAGAGCGACGACGCCAGCACGTTCGACGTCACCAACTACGTCGGGATGTCCCGGGTGCTCGGCTTCACGCTGCTGGTCTCGGTCATCGACGTGATCCTGCTGACCGCCATCGCCACGCTCGGGGCCTTCCTCTACAACATGGCTGCGGCCCTGCTCGGCGGCGTGGAAGTCACCCTCGCCGAGGACGCCAGGTAGGCGTTTTGTTCGCCAGGATCAGCATCAGGTAGTGTTCCCCGCGGTCGCGCTTCGTGCGCTGACCAACCCGGCTAGTCCGGGGGAGGGCCTATAGCTCAGACGGTTAGAGCGCTTCCCTGATAAGGAAGAGGTCACAGGTTCAAGTCCTGTTAGGCCCACCACCGAAGTATGTCTGCCACGAGGTAAGGGATTTCCATGAAGAAGCTTCTGCTGCTCGCCCTTGCCGCCGCCGGCGCCGCCCTCGCCAAGAAGAAGATGGACGAGGGCAAGGCCGAGCAGGCCCTGTGGGCAGAGGCCACCGACAAGGTCGGCAAGGCCTGACCACCACCTGACCATCGTGGTCGCGGGGCCTTGGCGCAATTGGTAGCGCACCTGCTTTGCAAGCAGGGGGTTAGGGGTTCGAGTCCCCTAGGCTCCACTGAAAGGCCTGGGGGCTCCACCCCGGGTCTTTCTTCAATTTCGGGGCCTTACCGGTCCCCCCGCCGTGGCCTTTATGGCGCTACTCTCCCCCTCACTGCGGCAGGGAAGACGGTGGGCGGATGCCAGGTGCTGCGTTCAAGGCGGTGCAGGCCCTCTGCCTGGCCGGAGCACTGGCGATGCTGCTCCGGCCGCACTCCATCCAGCCCTGGTGGCTGCCCCTGCTCGTGGCGATGAGGATGGCGGCGGTGGTGCTCGGGCTCCGGCGGGAGTGGGAGGCGGGCAGCCAGGTGGCCGTCCTGGTCGGCAGCGTCACCGCTGCGGCGTACGGCGCGGTGGGTGCCAAGCACTGGCGCCCGGTGATCGGCTTCGGGTGGCCCCACGAGGGAACGATCGAGAGCTACGAGCGGCTGGCGCTCGTGGGTGGGGTGCTGGCCGGGCTCGCGGGGCTGCTGGCGCTGGTGCGGCTGCAGCAGCTCGGGGTGCTTGTGATCGACGGTCGCCGGATCCGGGGCGGCCTGATGATCGGCGGAGCGCTGGGGGTCCTGGTGATCCTGGTGACAGCGGCCGGCTCCCGGGACGATCGCGACCTGCGCTCGCTGCTGGCCTTCGCCCTGCTCTACGGCGTGCCCTGGGGTGGTGCGGTGGTCTTGTCCGCCCTGCTGCCGGAGCGCCTGGCGGCCGTGGCGCTGGGGAGCGCCGCGGTGGTCGCCGCACTGACCGTCACGGACACGATGGAGCAGCTCGGGCGCAGACCGTTCAGCCAGGTGGCGGCGGCGCTCGCCCTGGTGATGCTGGTGGCCTGCCTCGCTCTACGTCAGCAGGGCCAGCGCGGCCCGGAAGTCGGGGACCTCGAACTGCCAGTCGAGCCCGGCGAGCACCTCTGAGGTGCAGTGCCTCCCGGTCAGGCCCAGCGCCGGGTCGGTGCGCAGCACCCGGGAGCCCAGCCGCACCGCGACCGCCGGGGCGGGCAGGCCGAAGGGTCGTTGGTAGTGAGCGCGCAGGGCCGCCATCATCTCCGCGTTGCGCACCGGACGGTCGTGAGAGGCCACCAGAACCCCGGACGGGATCTCCTTGCCAGGCTCGAGGCCCAGGCAGGCGCGGACCACGCGCAGCCAGTCAGCCAGGTGGATCCAGCTGATCCACTGCCGACCGTGCCCCAGCCGTCCTCCCAAGCCTGCCCGGGTGACACCCGAGAGCCGGTGGAGCAGCGGAGAATCGTCCTGGAGCACCAGCGAGGTGCGGAGCACGATGCGATGGTTGGTGACGGCCTCAGCGCTGGCCTCCTCCCAGACACGGGCAACTCCGGTCATCTGGGGGAGTCCCGTCGCGGGAAGGGGCGTCGACTCGGTGATGCGCCGCTCCCCGCCGTCGGACCAGATCGCGGTGGTGGACGCCTGCACCCAGTGCCGCAGGGGTGCTGCGAGACCCTGGCTGGCTCGCACCAGGGCCAGGGTGGGCGCCACGCGCGATTCACGCAGCAGGCGAAGGTTCTCCGGCGTCGCCGGGCGGTCCACCAGGGCACCGGCCAGGTTCACCACGGCCGTCCTGCCGGGATCTCCGAGCTCACTGACCCATTCACCCAGGCTCTCCCCGTCCCAGCTCACCTGGCGGTAGGGCGACGACGCGTCCGGGGACCGGGTCAGCACGACGATCTCGTGCCCGCGACCCTCCAGGTCGGCGGCGAGCGCCGTGCCCAAGACCCCGGACCCCCCGGCGAGCACGATCTTGAGCGGGTCGGACGCAGGCGCATCAGTCATGCGGGGAGGCTATTGGACGCGAGGCTGGCTGCCGTGCCGCCGCGGCGTGGCCGGTCGCCGTCGGCTCGCCGGTCTCACCGACCGGCAACTAGGCTGGCGGCGTGTCGATCCACCCTCTGCTGCGCCCCTTCTCCCTCGGGATGCACCTGGTGGCGGTGGTGCTGGTCGCAATCGCGATGCTGCTCGGTGTCTGGCAGGTCCAGGTCTGGCAGGACGAGCGCTCCGACGCCGCCGCCGGGCGCGCAGAGCTCGACCCGGTGCCCCTGGCCGAGTCCCTGGGCCCCGACGACCCGTTCCCCAGCTCCTCGGTGGGCAAGCCGGTCCGGATGAGCGGGACCTGGGTGCCGGAGGGCACCGTGCTGGTCTCCGACCGCTTGCAGGGCAACCGGGAGGGCTACTGGGTGGTGACGCCGCTCGCGGTCGCCCAGGACGACGCCGCGGTGGCGGGGCCGGACGACCCGGCGCTGCTCGTGGTGCGCGGCTGGACCGCCGGGCTGGACGACGTACCGGCGCCGCCGCAGGGCGAGGCCGAGATCGTGGGCTGGCTGCAGCCGCCCGAGGGCAGCACCGGCGCCACCGACGAGGACCGCAGCGACGACGTGATCCCGCAGGTGCGCATCGCCGACGCCATCCAGCACGTCGACCAGGACCTCTACGGCGCCTACCTGGTGGTCGACCCCGACTCCGCCGAGCTGCGCAACCCCGGGACCGCTGGACTCGCACCCGCCGACCTCGACGAACTGCCCGAGGTGGGCCGGGGCACGGGCATCCGGAACCTGTTGTACGGCGTCGAGTGGTGGGTCTTCGCCGGGTTCGCGGCGTTCATCTGGTGGCGCTGGTGCGCCGACGAGGTGCGGGCCGCCAGGGCTGCGGCGATGGGTGAGCAGTTGAGCGAGCGGGATACCGTCGAGGTGTGAAGAAGGCTCTCACCCGCTACCGCGTCTCCGCCAGCATCGTCGGCGTCCTGCTGATCGTCCTGTGCCTGGTCGGAGTCCCGCTCTCGAACTTCGACGGCACCCCGATGTGGGCCGGTGACAAGATCCCGACCCCGAACTGGTTCGACGACGGCAGCTCTGCCGACCAGCTCGGGGAGTTCATCACCGGCGTGCTCGGCACCGCCCACGGCTGGCTCTACATGATCTTCCTGGTGATGGCGTTCTCCCTGGCCCGCAAGGCGAAGTGGCCCATGGGCTTCACCGTGGTCACCCTGCTGTGCGGCACCATCCCGGTGCTCTCCTTCTGGGCCGAGCACCGCGCCACCGCCCGGGTGCGCGCCCAGATGGCCGCCGAGGAACGGGGCGTGGCAGACGACGCAGAGCGTGCCGAGGTGGGACCCTCTCCCACGTGACGACCGCGTTCGTGCTGGGCGGCGGCGGCGTGCTGGGCGCCGCTGAGGTGGGGATGCTCCGCGCCCTCCTCGAGCACGGCGTCCGACCCGACCTGGTGCTGGGCACCAGCATCGGTGCCATCAACGGCGCCCTGGTCGCCCAGGACCCCACGCCCGGTGTGGTGGACCGGCTCACCGCCCTGTGGGTCTCGGCGGCGCAGACCCGCGACGTGTACGGCGACCGCCCGTTGCGCTCGGTCCGCCGGGCGCTCAGCACCGGCACCCACGTCTACTCCTCCCGCCCGCTGAAGCAGCGGCTCGTCGACGAGCTGGGCGAGACCACCTTCGCCGACCTGCCGGTGCGCTTCCAGGTGTGCGCGGCGAGCATCGAACGTGCAGCCGAGCACTGGTTCGACGCCGGCCCCGTCGTCGACGCAGTGGTCGCGAGCGCCGCCGTACCGGGATTGCTGCCGCCGGCCAAGGTCGGAGACGAGCACTACCTGGACGGCGGCATCGTCAACTCGGTCCCGCTGGGCCGGGCGGTGGCCCTGGGCGCCTCCAAGATCTACGTGTTGCAGGTGGGCCGGATCGACCGGCCGCTGAAGGTGCCGACCCAGCCGTGGCAGGTGGCGCGGGTCTCGTTCGAGATCGCCCGGCGGCACCGCTTCGTCCGCGAGATGGCGGAGCTGCCCGAGGGCGTGGAGGCCCACGTGCTGCCCGCCGCCGGTACCTCGGACCGGGACGACTCGATCTTCGCCTTCCGTGACTTCGCCAGCGTGGAGGCCCGGATCAGCGCCACCTACGACGCCGCTCGGGCCTACCTGGACCAGCACCCGTGAGCGACGGCGTGCGGTGGGTCCTCCAACGGTTCGTGGTGGCCCCGCTGCTGGTCGGCGTGACCGTGGCGCTCTGGCTCACGCTGCCGTTGTGGCTGATCGCGGTGGCCGCGCTCTCTCCGCTGCTCCCGGGACGGTTGCGGCTGCTCCGCACGGCCTGGGTCGCCCTGCTCTACCTGAGCGCTGAGTCCCTGCTGCTCGCCGTGCTGCTGGCGCTGTGGCTGGCCAGCGGCTTCGGCTGGCGGATCAGGTCGGCGTACTTCGCCGGGATCCACTACGAGCTCGTGGAGGGCACGCTGGTGCTCTTCTTCCGCGAGGCACGCCGGGTGCTGCGCCTGCAGATCACCACCGACGGGCCGGCGCCGCAGCGCTATCCCGACCACCCGGTGCTGGTGTGCTGCCGGCACGCGGGCCCCGGCGACTCCTTCATCCTGATGTACGCCCTGCTGCACTGGTACAACCGGGAGCCCCGGGTGGTGCTCAAGGACACCCTGGCCTGGGACCCGGCGATCTCGGTGCTGCTGCGCCGGCTGCCCGCCCGGTTCATCTCGCCCAACCCCGAGCGGGGTGAGGACCTGGAGGGCCACATCGCCGCGCTGGCCCAGGGCCTGGACCCCAACGACGCGTTCGTGATCTTCCCCGAGGGCGGCAACTTCACCCCGGCCCGCCGGGAGCGGGCGATCGGCCGGCTCCGCAAGCTGGGCCTGGAGCGGATGGCCCAGCGCGCCGAGGGCATGATCCACGTGCTGGCGCCGCGGCCCGGCGGGTTCCTGGCGGCTCTGGAGGCGGCCCCGGACGCGAACGTGCTGATGGTGGCCCACACCGGCCTGGACCACATGCTCACCGTGGCCGACGTGTGGCGCGAGCTGCCGATGGACAAGCAGATCACCATGCGCTGGTGGGAGGTGCCCCGGGCCGAGATCCCCGAGGGTCGCGAGGCCCAGATCGAGTGGCTCTTCACCTGGTGGGAGCGGGTCGACGCCTGGATAGCAGAGAACCGGCCGGAGGATGCTCCCCCGACCGGTTCCGTGGCTCCCGCCTGAGCGGCGGGCCGAGTCTGCGACGCCCGTGACGCGGGCGTGGGTGCTACTTGGTGTTGTCGCCGCCGGTGGTCGCGTCGTTGATGTCGACGACCGTGGCGGGGGCGTCAGGCGTGCTGGCCTGGTGCGGCTCCTCCGAGGCGTCCGCGAGCGCCTCGCCCGGGGTCGCGCCACCGGCGTCGGTGACCGAGGAGGTGGGCGAGGAGGTGGGCGCGGTGGTGGGCGCGGCCGGCGGCGGGGTGGGGACGTAGGAGTTCTGCCAGTTGTCCGCCTGCCCACCCTTGAGCTTCTTGAACACCAGACCGCCGACGGCGAGCAGGAGCGAGACCAGCGCCAGCTTCTTGAGCTTGCCGCCCTTCTTCTTGGGCGGCTCCTGGCCCCGGAGCTCGGCAGCCTTGGCGGTGGCGAAGTCCCGGGCGGTGCCGGCCTTCTCGGTCGCGAGCTCGGCGGCCTTGCCGGCGGCGACGCCGGCGACGACCGAGGCCTTGGCCGCTGCGGAGGACGCCTTCTCCGCGGCGAGGGCGGCCTTGTCAGCGGCCACGACCTTGCCCTGGGAGATCAGTGGAGCGGCCTGGACCCGGGCCTCGTGGGCGGAGCTGCGGGCGGTCTCCAGTGCTGCTTCGAGCTGCGGCCGGACCTGCTCGGCCACGTCCTGGGCCGCGTCCTGGGCCTTCTCCAGGAACGTCTTCTGCCTACGGATGCGCATGTGGTCAACCTTTCGCTCGTGGAGTTCCATCTCACCACGGGCGGACCGGAGGTCACCAGTGTGCCCAGGTTGCGGTGAGATGGTTTGCAGCTCGTGGGAAGATCGCGAGCAGCAACACCCTGTGTACCCACCTTCAACGAGAGGCAGTCATGGCTGACCCGCAGGCCACCCTGAAGACCAACAAGGGTGACATCGTCATCAACCTCTTCCCCAACCACGCGCCGGAGACGGTCGAGAACTTCGTCGGCCTGGCCGAGGGGACCAAGGACTACAAGGACGACGCCGGCCGTTCGGGCGAGCGCTTCTACGACGGTCTCACCTTCCACCGCGTGATCCCGGGCTTCATGATCCAGGGCGGTTGCCCGCTCGGCACCGGCACCGGCGGCCCGGGCTACAAGTTCAAGGACGAGATCCACCCCGAGCTCGTCTTCGACAAGCCCTACCTGCTCGCCATGGCCAACGCCGGCCCGGGCACCAACGGCTCGCAGTTCTTCATCACCGTCGGCGCGACCCCGTGGCTGAACACCAAGCACACGATCTTCGGCGAGGTGGCGGACCAGGCCTCGCGCGACGTCGTCGACGCCATCGCCTCGACGCCGACCGGTGCGATGGACCGCCCCAAGGAGCCGGTCGTCATCGAGACGGTCGAGATCACCCGCTGATCAGCAGCGACCACGGGTGAGCGACCCCAACGGTCCTGCTGCCGGGGTGCCCACGTGCTATCGGCACCCCGGCCGCGAGACCTACATCAAGTGCCAGCGTTGCGAGCGCCCCATCTGCCCAGACTGCATGCGCGACGCCGCCGTGGGCTTCCAGTGCCCTGACTGCGTCGCCCAGGGTGCGAAGACCACCCGCAGCGGCCGGGCGGCGTACGGCGGCAAGCGCTCGGAGAACCCGCAGCTCACCACCCTGGTCCTGATCGGGATCAACGTCGCGGTCTGGCTGGCGGTGACCGTGAGCGGCGGCCGCGAGTCCCTGCTGGCGTGGAAGCTCATGCTCTCGCCGACCGGCCGGTGCCTGGGCGAGGACTACGCGACGTACTACCCGGGGCTGGACTCCGCGGCAAACTGCGCCGCCATCCCGTCGGCGACCCGGGTCCCGGGCCTGGCGGACGGGGCGTGGTGGCAGGCCATCACGCACGGCTTCGTGCACGTCGACATCTGGCACATCGCGCTGAACGCCGTGGGCCTGTGGGTCCTCGGACCCGCGGTGGAGGCGGCCTTCGGCCGGCTCCGGTTCCTGGCCATCTACCTGCTGGCCACGCTGGCGGCCGGGGCGACGATCTTCCTGCTGGCCGACCCCACCGGACGCACCCTGGGTGCCTCCGGCGGCGTCTTCGGCCTGATGGGCGCGCTGATCGTGGTCTCCCTGAAGGTGCACGGCGACATCCGCAGCGTGATGACGCTGCTGGCGGTCAACCTTGCCTTCACCTTCGCCTTCCCCGGCATCTCCTGGCAGGGGCACCTCGGTGGCCTGCTCGGGGGCGCGGCAGCGGCCGCGATCCTCATCCTCGCGCCGCGTGGGGACCGCCGAGGGCTGTGGCAGTGGTCCGGTCTGGCGGTGCTGACGGTCGCCCTGGTGGCGGTCCTGGTGCTGCGCGCGGGGGCCCTGTCCTGAGCCGAGTTACACGCCTGTAGTTATGCACAGGTTTCTCCCCAGCTGTGCACAAGCAAAGAGGACCGCGCCCGACGTCGGGTGCGGTCCTCTTCTCGTTGCGGATGCAGTGGTGGGGGCTCACTCCCACCGGGTGGCGTAGGTGAATCCCACGGCCATGAACGCGATCCCGACCATCAGGTTGTAGTTGCCCAGATCGTTGAAGACCCACAGGTCGGTGAGCTTGTCGCCGCTGAAGATGTAGAAGGTGCAGATCCACACCAGGCCCAGCAGGAAGCAGCCGAGCATGCCGACGACCACGCCGTTGCCGCGCCCCAGCGGCGTGGACGGGTGGGCGGCCAGGGCCAGCCCCAGCATGATGAGCCCGAAGCCGATCAGGTAGTTCCACTTCTCCAGGTCGCCCATGAAGGCCAGCCCGCCGGGCTCCGGAGCCGGCGCGACGGTCGGGTCGACGCGTACCGCGGTGTAGTAGTAGGCCACCCACGCGATCCCCAGCACCACCAGCACGAGACACAGGACGAATCGCCAGGGCAGGCTCCGCCCATCCTTGGGGTTGTCGGTCTCCCGGTTGACGTTGGTCTTGGACACCTGGGTGCTCCCTCTGGATCGTTGGTCGGCGGAGCTAGCGTAGTGGTCATGACGACCGGCCCCCATGACTCCCCCTCTCCTCGCAGGTGGCGTCTGGGGACCCCGGCCGTGTTCGTGCTGTGCGGGATCCTGTTCGTGGTGAGCGCGGCCAACAGCGAGGGCACCGACCTTCGCCCCAACCGCTACACCGACCTCGCCTCGATCGTGGAGGCCGAGTCCGACGAGGCCAACGTGCTCACCGCCCGGGCCGCGGCGCTCAACCGCGAGGTCGAGCAGCTGACCAAGGGTCTCGACGACCGAGCGGTCAACCGCTACAACCGCGAGATCGAGGTCATGCAGGACCCGGCCGGCCTCACCCCGCGCTCCGGTCCCGCCGTCACCGTCACTCTCACCGACTCCCCGCTGGAGGTCGCCGAGGAGTACTCGGGGGACCCCAACGACCTCGTGGTGCACCAGCAGGACATCCAGGCCGTGGTCAACGCCATGTGGCGCGGCGGGGCCAAGGCAGTCACCGTGCAGGGCCAGCGCCTGGTCTCCACCACCGGCATCAAGTGCAGCGGCAACACCGTCCAGCTCCAGGGCGTGCCCTACTCCCCGCCGTACGTCATCCGGGGGATCGGCGACCCCGGGGTCCTGCTTTCCGCGATCTCCGGGGACGAAACCCTGGAGATCTACCGCGAGGTGGCGCTGGACCCCGAAATCGCGGTGGGCTGGGACGTCGACGTGGAGGAGTTCGCCACCGCCCCGCCGTACGACGGCCTGCTGGACCTCGACTACGCCGTGCCGATCGACGGCTGACCCGCTCCCTGTTCTGGCGAGCTGTCCTGGAGAGCCGGTCGAGCCGGGTCAGCCGATCGGCGTCGTGGGGACGTCAGTCGGCACCGGAACGGCGGTGTCGGTCGGCACCCCCGGCGTGGGGGTGGGCGTCGGCGTGGGGGTGGGCGTCGGGGTCGGGGCCGGCTCCTCGTAGCTGGAGACGAAGATCGTGATGGTGGTGCCCTGCGGCGCCTCCTTGCCCGACTCCGGGCTCTGGCGCACCACGGTGCCCTTCGGCTCGGTGGTCTCGGACCACGGCACGATGTCCGGGGTGAACCCGGCCTCGGTGATCGCCTTCTCCGCGGCCTGCTGGTTCATGCCCACCACCTCGGGCACCGTCTCCGGGCCGTCGGAGACCACCAGGGTCACCACCGTGCCCTCGGGGACGTTCTGACCGGCGCCCGGAGTGGTCTCGATGACCTGGTCCTTGGGGGCGTCGGACTCCTGGGTGGTGAACTTGACCTTCAGCTTGCGTGACTTCAGCACGTCGCGGGCGGCCGACCGGTCCTGTCCCACGAGGTAGGGCACCTCGACCATCGGGGCGCCCGTGGAGACCACCATGCTGATCGTCGAGCCCGGGTCGACGTAGAGGCCGTTGGGCTCCTGGCTGATCACCGTGTCCGCAGGGGCGTCCGCGGACGGCTCGTAGTCGACGCGGCCCACCCGGAGCCCTTCGTCCACGATCGCCGCGCGGGCCTCGTCCTCGGTCATCCCGATCAGGTCGGGCACCCGGGTCTGCTCCGGGGCGTCGTCGAAGAGCGGGCCCTGGAGCAGGAACACGCCCACGATGATGGCCAGCGCGGCCAGGGCGATCACCACGATCCCGGTGTTGCGCCCGCGGTGTCCGTCGCGGCCCTCGCCCGGCGGGGTGGCTGCCGGTGCCAGCGTCTCGGGTGCAGGCAGGGCGGTGGGCTGGGTCGAGGTCACCGGCTGCACCGTGGTGGCGGCCGTCGCCGGGACGCTCGGCGGCGGGGCGACGTGCACCTCCTGCCCGGCCAGGTAGCGCTCGATGTCGGCGCGCATCGCGGCGGCGCTCTGGTAGCGGTCCTCCACCCGCTTGGCGAGCGCCTTCATCACGATGGCGTCGACCTCGGGCGGGATGTCCTCGTCGTAGTCCGACGGGGGAGCCGCCTGCTCGCGCACGTGCTGGTAGGCGACCGAGACAGGGCTGTCGCCGATGAACGGCGGCCGGCCGGTGAGCAGCTCGTAGAGCAGGCAGCCGGTGGAGTAGACGTCGGAGCGGGAGTCCACGGTCTCGCCGCGGGCCTGCTCGGGGGAGAGGTACTGCGCGGTGCCGACCACGGCGGCCGTCTGCGTCATCGCGTTCGCCGCGTCCGAGACCGCACGGGCGATGCCGAAGTCCATCACCTTGATGTCGCCCTGGGGGGTGAGCATCACATTGGCGGGCTTGATGTCGCGGTGGATGATGCCGGCGCGGTGGCTGTAGTCCAGGGCGGCGAGCACTCCGCTGGTCATCTCCAGGGCACGCTCGGGCAGGATCTTGCGGCCCTCCCGGAGGATGTCGCGCAGCGTCCGCCCCGCGACGTACTCCATGACGATGTAGGGCTGGGCCACCCCGTCCTCACCGTGCTCGCCCTCGCTCCACTCCTCGCCGGTGTCGTAGACCGACACGATGGCGGGGTGGTTGAGGGAGGCCGAGGACTGCGCCTCGCGGCGGAACCGGGCCTGGAAGGTGGAGTCGCTGGCCAGGTCGGTGCGCAGCCGCTTGACCGCCACCGTGCGGCCCAGGCGGGTGTCGATGCCCTTGCGCACCTCGGCCATGCCACCTCGACCCAGCAGCTCGCCGAGCTCATAGCGGCCACCGACCACGGTCGACTGGCTGTTGCTCATCGTGGGCCTCTCACGGGACAGGAGTGCTGGTGTCGGTGGGCGTCGGCTCCGGAGTCGGGGTGGGAGTGGGAGTCGGCGTGGGAGTGGGCGTGGGGGTCGGCGTCGGCGTCGGGGTGGGCGTCGGCGTCGGGGTGGGGGTCGGCGTGGGCGTCGGGGTCGGGGTGGGGGTCGGCTCCTCGGTCTGGCGGGGCGCCGGACCCCAGTAGGAGACCGTGACCCGGTCGCCGCGCTCCAAGGTGCCGGTCGGGTCCACCGAGGTCACCCGGTTGCGGGTCTCGTCGCCGGGATTGTCCACCTCGTTGCGGACCACGCGCAGCCCCAGGCCGGCCAGCTCGCGCGAGACCTCGCGCACGTCGCGACCGACGTAGTCCGAGCCGTCGACCTCGACCGTCTCCGGCTCCGCGCTCGCGGAGTCGCTCGGGCGTTGGCTCCGGGTCGGGGTCGGCGTCGGCGACTCCGGGTCGTCGTCGCCGTCGCTGGACTGCCACCAGGCGACACCACCGGCGATCAGGGCGAGCAGCACCAGCCCCGCCACCAGCAGCGGCCAGGACCGCGAGGAGCTGGCAGCCGTCGGCGTGGCCTGGGTGCTGAGCGCCCCGGTCGCCGGAGTCGCCGGAGTCACGGGCTGCTCCGAGGTGGTGGGCAGCACCGAGGTCGCGAGCCCCGGGTCGGAGGCGATGACGGTGGTCGCCCCCCCCAGCGGCACCTGGTCGGCGTACGCCTCGGGGTTGCGCAGGGCGGCCGCGAAGGCGGTGCCGTCCGCGAACCGGGCGGCAGGGTCCTTGGCCATCGCCCGCCGTACGACGTGCGCCAGGGCGGGAGGGACGCTCTCGGGCAGCTCGGGGACCGGCTGGCGCACGTGCGCCAGGGCCGTGGCCACCGGACTGTCCGCCTCGAACGGCCGGTGCCCGGCCAGGCACTCGAAGGCCACCACACCCAGGGAGTAGACGTCGGAGGCGAAGGTCGCGGTCCGACCCTCGGCCTGCTCGGGGGAGAGGTACTGCGGGGTGCCCATGACCTGCCCGGTCTGGGTCAGCGCCAGCCCCTCGGCCGCCCGGGCGATCCCGAAGTCGGTCACCTTGATCCGACGCTCGGGGGTCACCAGCAGGTTGGCCGGCTTGACGTCGCGGTGCACGATCCCGGCCCGGTGGGCGGTGCCGAGCGCGTCGGCGACCTGGGCCATCAGGTCCCGCACCGCGTCGGGGTCCATCGGCTCGCCCGAGCGCAGCAGCGCGGACAGCGGCTGGCCCTCGACGAGCTCCATCACCAGGTAGGGCTGCGGTGTCCCGGAGCCGTCCCGCGCCGCGGCCTCGCCGAAGTCGAAGACCGCCGCGATGCCGGGGTGGCTCAGGGAGGCCGCGTGCCGGGCCTCGGTCTCGAAGCGGGCGCGGAACGTGGCGTCGTCGGCGTACTCGGCCTTGAGCAGCTTGACCGCGACCACCCGTTCCAGCACGGTGTCGGTGGCGCGCCAGACTTCGCCCATCCCGCCGGTGGCGATGCGGGAGTCCAGCCGGTAGCGGCCCGCGCCGTCGACGTACCGGGGCGCGGTCTCGTGGGAGTCGCTCATCGGGTCATCACCGCCTCCATCACTGCCTTGGCAATCGGGCCAGCCAGCCGGCCACCGGCGATCTCGCCGCGGGCGATCCCGGCCTTCTGGATCATCACCGCGACCGCCACCTGGGGGTCGTCGGCGGGGGCGAAGGAGGTGAACCAGGCGTACGGCGGCACGTCGTCGATGCCGCTCTGGGCGGTGCCGGTCTTGGCGGCCACCTTGACGCCGGGGATCGCGGCCGCAGAGGCCGTGCCGTTGTCGACCGTGGAGACCAGCAGGTCGGTCAGCTCCTTGGCGGTGGTCGAGGAGACGGCCTGGCTGAGCTCCTCGGGGTCGGCCTTGTCGAGGACCTGGAGGCTGGGGGAGCTGATGGAGTCGACCAGGTAGGGCTTCATCACCGAGCCGCCGTTGCCGATCCCCGCGGCCACCATGGCCATCTGCAGTGGGGTCGCGGAGACCTCGAACTGCCCGATCCCGCTCTGCCCGGTCTGGGCGGCGTCCATGTCCTCGGGGAAGACCGAGGTCACCTGGCGCAGCTCCTCGAAGTACTGGCTGTTGAAGCCGAACCGCTCGGCCCGCTCCAGCATGGCGTCCGCACCGACCTCGACCGCCAGGGCGGCGAAGGTCGTGTTGCAGGAGTTCTCCATCGCCTGGGCGAAGGGGATGCGACCGCTGCCGCAGGCCCGTCCCTCGTTGTCGATCCTGCCGGACTCGCCCGAGGTCAGCGGCAGCTGGTAGCTCGAGCCGCCGGGCACCAGCGAGCTGGCGTCGTAGTTGCCGCTCTCGATGGCCGCGGCCGCGGTGACCAGCTTGAAGGTCGACCCCGGGGGGAGCCGCATGCCCACGGCCCGGTTGATCAGCGGCTCGCTGTCCAGGTCCTCGAGCTCGCGCTGGGCCTTGACGACCTCGCCGAACCGGTGGCTGGCCAGCCGGTTGGGGTCGTAGGAGGGCAGCGAGACCATGGCCAGCACCTTGCCGGTGGACGGCTCCAGGGCCACCACCGCGCCCTCGACCGGCCCGGGCAGCGAGGAGAGCCCGTCGTACGCCGCCTGCTGGGCGGCCGCGTCGATCGTCAGCTGCACGCTGCCGCCCTTGGGCGGGTCGTTGCTGAGCATGTCGATCACCCGGGTCACGAACAGCCGTGAGTCCTCCCCGGACAGCACCGGGTTCTGCGAGCGCTCCAGCCCGGTCTGGGTGAAGTAGGTGAACGCGCCGGTGAGGGGGGCGTAGAGGAACGGCAGCGGGTACTCGCGCTGGAACTCGTACTGGTCGTCGGTCTTCACGCTCTGGGCGATCGGCTGACGGCCCACCAGGATCGGACCGCGCTCCTGGGAGAACGCCGCCGCGACGACCCGGCGGTTGTTGGGGTCCTCGGCCAGCTCGCCGGCCTTGACGTACTGCAGGTAGGAGACGTTCAGCAGCAGTGCGAGGAACAGCAGCATGCAGAAGATCGAGATGGTCCGGATGGGCTTGTTCATCGCAGCTTCACCACCTGGGTGGCGTCGTCGACGTCCACCGGCTCGTCGGGCGTCAGGTCCGGGGGTGGCCGCCGGGCCTGGTCGGAGATGCGGGCGATCAGCGCGATGATCACCCAGTTGGCCACCAGCGAGGAGCCGCCGTAGGACAGGAACGGGGTGGTGAGTCCGGTCAGCGGGATCAGGCTGGTGACGCCGCCGATGACCACGAAGACCTGGAGGGCGAAGATGCCGGCCAGCCCGGTGGCGACCAGCTTGCCGTAGCCGTCGCGGCAGATCAGGGCGGTGCGCAGCGCCCGCTCCACGATCAGGCCGTAGATCAGGATCACCGCGATCACACCGGTCAGGCCGAGCTCCTCGCCGATCGCGGCCATGATGAAGTCGGACTCAGCCAGCGGGACCCGCTCCGGGGAGCCGCCGCCGAAGCCGCGGCCGATCAGGCCGCCCCAGCCCATGCCGAACATGGTCTCCACGATCTGGAAGCTCTTGGCGCCGTTCTCGTCGGAGTAGAAGTCCATCGGGTGCAGCCAGGTGTCGAAGCGGACCCGCACGTGGCCGAAGAGCTGGTAGCCCAGGAACGCCCCGGCGGAGAACAGCAGAGCGCCCACGACCAGCCAGCCGGGCCGCTCGGTGGCGACGTAGAGCATGATCAGGAACAGGCCGAAGAACAGCAGGCTGGAGCCGAGGTCGCGCTGGAAGACCAGGACGCCGAGGCTGATCAGCCACATCGCCAGGATCGGGCCCAGGTCGCGGCCTCGGGGCAGGTCGATGAAGAGCACCCGGCGGCCGGCCAGGGCCAGCGCGTCACGGTGCAGCACCAGGTAGCCGGCGATGGCCAGCACCAGCAGCACCTTGGCGACCTCGCCGGGCTGGAAGCTCAACGGGCCGACGCGGATCCAGATCTGGGCGCCGTAGATCCGGGTGCCGAGCCCGGGCACCAGGGGCAGCAGCAGCAGCACCACCGCGGCGAGGCCGCTGGTGTAGGTGAAGCGCTGCAGGACCCGGTGGTCGCGCAGCAGCACCAGGGTGGCGATGAACAGGCCCACGCCCAGGGTCATCCAGATCAGCTGCTGCTGGGCGAAGTCGTGCGCCTCGCCGGCCGCCTCCTTGGCCAGGTCCAGCCGGTAGATCACGGCCAGGCCGAGCCCGTTGAGCGCCGCGACCAGCGGCAGCAGCACCGGGTCGGCGTACGGCGCGGTGAACCGCAGGGTCAGGTGGGTGGCGAGCACCAGGGCGGTGAGCCACCCCCCGTAGCCGATCAGGTTGACCGGCACCTCGCCGTCGACACCCAGTCCGACTGCGGCGTAGGCGCCGATGCCCACCACCAGCGCCAGGAACAGCAGGAAGAGCTCCGCGCCCCGCCGACGGCGGTGCACGAAACCCATCAGAGCTCCGGTCTGGCTCATCAGCCGGCGACCTGCTGGGCCGCGAGGTTGTCCACGGTCTCCTCGGCCTTGGCCAGGTCGTCGGCCTCGATGCCCTCGCGGACCTCGCCCGCGTCGTAGTCCGAGAGCCGGTCCAGGGAGATGTCGGTGGTCTCGTAGGGCCGGGAGAGCTCCAGCCCCGGTACGTCGGCGTTGAGGCCGCGGAAGATCGTGACCACCCCGTCGTGCTCGCCCACGTAGAACTGCTGCTGGGTCCAGTGCCAGGCCACCGCGAGCGCCATCCACAGGGTGCCCAGGATGGTCATCGCCACCAGGCTTCGCCGGGCCCAGAAGAAGCGCTGCGGCGGACGCGGCGCGTAGCGCGCGGTCTCGGTGTCGATGGGGTCCGACGGGATGGCGAAGTCGACGTCGCCGGGCAGGTCGGTGGGCGCGCCCTGCTCGTGGGGCGCGTTGCCGCGGGCGCGGAACAGCCCGGTGGAGTGCCCGCGGTTGCCGCGCGGCAGCTCGGCGGCGGCGCCGACCAGGAGCGGCTCCAGGTCGGTGGTCGCGGGGTCGGTGCCGGCGACCACGTCGGCGACCACGCAGGTGACGTTGTCGGTGCTCCCGGCCTCGAGGCTGGCACGGACCAGCTCGACGGCGGCGTAGTCGGGGGTGCCGCGGCCCAGGATGTCGCGCAGCCGGGCGTCGGGCAGCACCCCGCAGGCGCCGTCGCTGCACAGCAGCAGCCGGTCACCCTCCTGCACGACGACGACGAAGAGGTCGGGCGCGGGGTCGTGCACCCCGTCGAGGGCCTTGAGGATCAGGTTGCGGTGCGGGTGGACCCGCGCCTCCTCCTCGGTGATCCGGCCCTCGTCGATGAGCCCCTGCACGAAGGTGTGGTCGTGGGTGAGCTGGCTGATCTCGCCCGAGCGCCAGAGATAGGCGCGGCTGTCCCCGACGTGCGCGATCCCCAGGGCGTG
This sequence comes from Nocardioides houyundeii, assembly GCF_002865585.1. Taxonomy (NCBI): domain Bacteria; kingdom Bacillati; phylum Actinomycetota; class Actinomycetes; order Propionibacteriales; family Nocardioidaceae; genus Nocardioides; species Nocardioides houyundeii. The sequence continues at coordinate 28,065 of NZ_CP025581.1, forward strand.
GCCGTCGAAGAGCGCCAGGGTGGCCGTGGTGCTGGTGCCGCTGATGGAGGGGTCCTCCTCCACCAGCTCGCCGATCCGGTCGTGGGCGCGGTGCACGCTGCCCGCGACCCGGGCCAGCAGGTCGTCGGCGGAGAGGTCACCGGGGGGCTCGTCGAGCCGGCGGATGACCGAGACCGCGGTGCTGGAGGCGATGTCGCCGCGGGCGGCGCCGCCCACCCCGTCGCACACCGTCAGCAGCCAGGGGCCGGCGTACCCGCTGTCCTGGTTGTCCTTGCGGACCCGGCCGACGTCGGAGACGGCGGAGTAGTTGAGCTTCATCGCGGGCGCTCCCGCGGTCCGGGACCGCTCGGCGGTGTCGGACTGCTCCTCGACGTGCGTGCCCGCGGCGACGTGGCGCCGGTCGCGGATCACGGTGTCGTTCTCGGGGTCGGTCACGTGGGACGGCCTACTTCCGGAGCTCGAGGATCGTCTTGCCGATGCGCACCTGGGTGCCCAGGGTCAGCGTCGTGGGCTGCGTCAGTCGCGAGGAGCCGATGTAGGTGCCGTTCGTGGAGCCGAGGTCCTCGACGTACCACTGGTCGCCGGACGCGGCGACCCGGGCGTGCCGGGTGGAGACGTAGTCGTCGTCGAGCCGGATCGCGGCGTCCGAGCCCCGGCCGATGAGCAGTGGTGCGTCCGCGAGCTCGGCGCGCTCGCCGGCGTTCGCACCCTCCACGACCAGCAGGTGGGTGGGGGCGCCACGCCGCCGGTTGGGCTTGGGCTGCTTGCTGGCCTTGTCGGGCTTGGCACCGCCCCGGGCGCCTTCGGGGACGCGCGCCCCGAACATGTCCGAGCGGACCACGGAGATGGCGGAGAGCACGAAGATCCACAGCACCGCGAGGTAGGCGAACCGGATCAGGAAGAGGGTCAGCTCGGACATGGCGGTCAGCCCCTGCCGTGGTCGTCGTCGACGAGGAGCACGGTCAGCTCGGTGTTGCCGACCTTGACCACGGTGCCGTCCTTGAGGGGGGCGCGCTCGACCTTGCGGCCGTCGACCAGCATCCCGTTGGTGGAGCCCAGGTCGACCACGGACAGGTCGAGGTCGCCGTCGTGACGGTCGGAGACCACGAACTCCACGTGCCGCCGACTCACGCCCGGGTCGTTGATCCGGATGTCGGACTCGGTGCCGCGTCCGACCACCACGCCGGGCGGCATCAGGGGGTGCCGGGTGCGGTTGATCTCCAACATCGCCCGCGGGGTGCGGTGCCGGGTGCGGTGGTCGTCGCCGCTCACCGAGGCCTCGGCCCGGCTGCGGATCCGGAAGCGCCCGGTGGTGAGGTCACCGGCGGCCTCGAAGCTGATGTGGACCGGACCGGGGAAGACGTAGCCCTGGCTCTCGGCGTGGTCCTGGAGCTGGTCGGCCAGGTCCCGGGCCATCGCGTTGTCATAGGGGGAGAGGCGCTCGAGATCGGTCTCGGAGAGCTCGACGTCGAAGTCGTTGGGCACCAGGCGCCGGTCGCGGCTCAGGATCTGGGCGTTGTTGTCGACCTCCCGCTGCAGCGCGGCGGAGATCTCGACCGGCTGCACCGCGCTGCGGAACGCTCGCGCGAAAACGCCGGAGACCACCTGCTCGAGGCGCTGCTCGAAGCGCTGCAGACCGCGCACGTGCTCACTCTCCTGGTTGGACGGCGTAGAGGACTGTCCGTGATCGTATCCGTCGCACGGCTCATACCCCCTGTACCCACGTCGGCCCGCCGTCGGACATCTCCTCTCCGGACGCCGGTTTGGGGGTTGCGTCATCGCTGGGCTAACCTGAGCCCGCTTCAAGCGCGAGTGGCGGAATAGGCAGACGCGCACGGTTCAGGTCCGTGTGTCCGAAAGGACGTGGGGGTTCAACTCCCCCCTCGCGCACCACCACAGGCAAGGCCCCGGATCTCTGATCCGGGGCCTTCGTCGTGATGCGGGTCCCGCTACGTCTTGCTCGCGTCCCGGACCAGCTCCAGGAGCCGGGCCACGGCCGTCACGGCGTCGGCGACGGGGTCCTCGTGCCCCACGGCGGCGCCGTAGAGGAGTGCGGCGTCGAGCATCGGGGCGACCAGGCCGAAGTCGGGGCTCTGGGCCACCGCGCCCCAGCCGCTGCGCTCCAGGGCGGTGCGCAGCGCGTCCAGCAGTGCCGGACGAGACGCGGCCATGATGGGACGAAGCTCGGGATCGGCCGTCGCCTCGAGCATCGGCTGCAGCCGCCGGGAGACCACCGTCCGGTCCAGGGCCGGCGCGAAGAGCACCTCCAGGAGCAGCTCCGCGGTGCGGCGGGCGGAGCGCTCGCGCCGGGGCAGCGACTCCGCGCGCTCCCGGGCCGCGGTGCAGCGCAGCTCCTCGGCGGCGCGGACCGCGACGCCGTACAGCTCCTGGCGGGTCGGGAAGTAGTAGGTCGCCGAGCCGGCCGGGACCCCGGCGGCGGCCGCCACCCTGCGGTGGGTGATCGCCTCGGGGCCCTCGTCGATCAGCAACCGCGCGGCGGCGTCCGCCATCGCGCGCTGCCGGGTGGAGCTGCGGTCCTGCACGGTACGGCGGCCGGCCATCGGCTGCTCCTCCTGTTTCCCTGGTTCCCGGGAATACCTATACATGTGTGTAGGTTTCTTCCCCGGTGCGGACCGGCTCCCGGTCCCCACGTCTGTTCACGAGCTATCTACGAGGTCGACACACATGATCACTCTCGCGGCCCAAGAGGGCCTCACGATCGACTGGGCGAACATGCCCACCTACAACACGATCATGGCCGTCGCCGTCGGCGCCGGTCTGATCGGCCTGGTCCAGCTGGGTCGCCAGCTGCGGACCGACCCGACGAAGGTCAGCACCGAGGGATGGGCCGTCACCTTCGGGCTGCTGGGCGCCATCCTGGCCGCCACCGGCCTGCACATGACGCTGACCTGGCCGCTGGCGGCCGGCGGCTTCCCGTTCGACAACATCATCTTCGGCGAGACCAGCCTCGGCTTCGGCGCGCTGCTGCTCGGCACCTCCTTCTACCTGTGGAAGCGCGGTGCGGCCGCGCTGGCCACGAGCCGTCCGGTGGAGACCCTGGCCCGGGTCGCCCAGCCGGTCACCGTCTTCGTCGGAGGCCTCGGCCTGAGCCTGCTGGCGATCGCCGTCGCCGGTGTGAAGTACGAGCTGTTCGCGGCCCCGCCGCAGGAGCCCATCTCCGGTGAGTTCGCCGAGTACCCGCTCGTCGAGGCCATCTTCATGTCCGGCCTGATCGCCCTCGTCGGGCTCGGTGCCCTGGCCTTCGCCTTCCTGGTCAACCGGGTGGTCAACGGCCGGTCCACCGCAGTCTGGGCCCGGGTCACCGGGTGGCTCTGGGCCGTCTCCGGCGTGCTGTTCCTGCTGTTCGGCGCGATGAACTTCTTCACCCACATCGGGCTCATCGTCAACACCATGTGACCTCGGTGTCGCACCACGAGCCCGGTCCCCCCGCTGAGGGGGGCCGGGCTCCGGTGTCTGTGAGGAGTGCGGAGGCCGCGCAGATGCCCGAACGCGCGGACACCAGCCGTGTGGTGCGCGAGGATCCCCGTCATGACTCAGAACGCCACCCGCCCCCGGACGCCACTGCCCGGGATCAGCTCCCGCGCCTGGGAGCACCCGGCGGACCAGGGCGCCCTGGTGGCGCTGCGCAAGCTCAAGGGGTTCGACTCGTTGATCAAGGCCATGTCCGGCCTGATCAACGAGCGGACCGTCCGGCTGATGCTGCTGGGCTCGTCGGTCCGGGTCGACGAGCGGCAGTTCCCGGTCCTGAACCGGCTGCTCAACGACGTGGGGACGACCCTCGACGCCGACTCCCTGCCCGAGCTCTACGTGCGGGCGTCTCCCACGTTCAACGCGCACGCGATCGGGATGGAGAAGCCCGTCATCGTCGTTGACTCCGGCCTGGTGCACCTGCTGGACGAGGACGAGATGCGGTTCGTGCTGGGTCACGAGCTCGGACACGTCCTCAGCGGCCACGCCGTCTACCAGACCCTGCTGCAGCGGCTGCTGGCGATGACCGGGGTCTTCGCGGCCGTGCCCGGAGGGGCGTTGGGCATGCGAGGCATCCTGGCTGCGCTGATGGAGTGGTCCCGCAAGGCCGAGCTCTCCGCCGACCGCGCGGGGCTGCTCGCCGCCCAGGACCCCGCCGCCGCCACTCGCGTGCACATGAAGCTGGCCTCCGGCGGCACCCTGGAGCACCTGGACGCGACCTCCTTCTTCGCCCAGGCCAGCGAGTACGCCGAGACCGAGGACCTGCGGGACTCGGTCCTCAAGGTCTTCCTGGTCGAGGGGCGCTCGCACCCGTTCGCGGTGGTCCGTGCCGCCGAGCTGCGCCGCTGGACCGAGTCCGGCGCCTACGCCGAGATCCGCACGGGCAGCTATCCCCGGCGTGAGGACGACGCCGAGGCCAAGGTCAGCGACGCCGCCCGCATGGCCGCCGCCAGCTACGGCGAGACGTTCCGGCGCAGCCAGGACGCACTGGGCCGGCTGCTGCACGAGACCGCGGGCCTGATGGGCTCGGCGAAGACGTGGCTCGACGAGCGGTTCGGCCCCCGCACCGGCTGATCCCGACACGTCTCTTCCGTGCGTCCATGAGGCGACTGGGTCCTCGATGAACGACACTGTGCACCACTGGCCTATGCCAACCGATCAGAACCGCCCCGCGTGAGTGGGTCGCCCTACGCGGATGACTCCGCACGTGGAGAGACATGAGCCAGCCCTGCCCGACCCAGCCTGCCCGCAGCACCCGACGCCTCACCTCAGGGCTGGGGCTCGCTGCGGCGGGCTTCCTGGTGGCCGGCCTGGCCGCCACCGGAGTGGCCCCCGCCCACGCCTCTGAGGCGCCGATCGACCTCGGCGCGGCCTCGAGCTTCTCGGTCCTCGCGGGCTCGGCCGTCACCAACACCGGCCCGTCCACCATCGGCGGAGACCTCGGCCTGACCCCAGGCTCCGCCGTCACCGGTTTCCCGCCAGGCACCGTCCTGGGTGCCGTGCACGTCTCCGACGCGGCCGCGATCACGGCGCAGAGCGGCCTCGCGGCCGCCTACGACGACGCCGCCCGCCGGGCTGCCACCGCCGCCATCGCCGCCGAGCTGGCGGGGCAGACGCTGAAGCCCGGTGTCTACGCCGCACCCACCCTGGAGCTGACCGGCACGGTGACGCTGGACGCCCAGGGGGACACGAACGCCGTCTTCCTCCTGCGCTCCGCCTCGACCCTGACGACAGCATCGGACAGCAAGGTCTCGCTCATCAACGGCGCATCGCCGTGCAACGTGTTCTGGCAGGTCGGGAGCTCTGCGACGCTCGACACCAGGACGGACTTCGCGGGAACGGTCATGGCGCTCACCTCGGCCACCCTCAACACCGGTGCCCGGGTCGACGGGCGGGTACTGGCGCGCAACGGCGCGGTCACCCTCGACACGAACGCCCTGACCGCGCTCAACTGTGCGCGCCCCGTGGCTCCGACCTCGAGCCCGAGCGTGAGCCCGAGCCCGAGCCCGAGCCCGACCCTGGCCCCGAGCCCGACGGGCCCGATCACGCCGTCCGGCGGCCCGGCAGCGACCGCCTCCCCGACCGCCCCCGGGACACCGACCGGCATCCCGACCGGCACCGGGACACCGACTGCCACTCCGACCGGCCCGACCGGGAGCGACACCCCGATCCCGTCGGTCCCGGTCGGCACCCCCACCGTCCCGTCCGGTGCACCCCCGGTCCCGGTCGGCCACCCGCCGACGGGCCTCGGGGGCGCTGAGCAGCAGGGCACCACGGGAGCGAGCCTCCTGTTCCTCCTCGCCGGGCTCGCCGCGGCGGGTGCCCTCGCCGTACCTGCCTTGGGGGGCCGTTCCTCCCGTCGCCGTTGAGCGGGCGCGCGTGAGCGGCTCAGCGAGCACGTCCACCGGTAGCAGGAAGCTCCCGCGGCGCCGATGGGTGCTGACGATCTCCCTCGCCGTGCTGGCCTCGGCGCTGATCGTCGGGGGACTGCTCGCCCGCGGCCCCGAGGCCCGGCCTCCTGCGGCGCCTGCGGACAGTGCACCCGGGGCACCCGTGGGCGCGAGGCCCGACGCCTCGCCGACCGCGGTGTCGTTGCCGAGCGTCCCCGTCTCCATCACGATCCCGTCGATCGGCGCGTCCTCCGACCTGGTCGGCCTCGGGATGGAGCAGGACCGCACCGTCGAGGTGCCACGCGACGCCGACCAGGCTGGTTGGTACGAGCTCGGGACCAGCCCAGGCCAGCCCGGGTCGGCGGTGATCCTGGGGCACGTGGACTCGACACGGGGACCGGCGGTCTTCCACCGCCTCCGCGAGCTGGTTCCCGGCGCACACGTCCGGGTGGTCCTTGCCGACGGTGCCGTCGAGACGTTCGCCGTGAGCCGACTCGAGACGGTCCGGAACGATGACTTCCCCGCGCAGCGGGTCTATGCCGGGACCCCGGACCGGCCCACCCTCACCCTCGTGACGTGTGGCGGCGAGTACGACGCGGCCAGGGGTGGCTACCAGGCGAACGTCATCGCCTACGCCGAGCACGTGAGCACGGACCGGTCCCTCACGCTGCGCTAGCTCGCCGTGGCGGGATCCGAGAGCACCGTTCCAGGCTCGGGGATGGTGCTTTCACGTACCGCCGCGGTGGGTACGGCGCAGCACGGCGTCGGCGGCGACCAGCAGCAGGACCCCGGCCACCGCGTCGAGCCACCAGTGGTTGGCGGTGACCACCACGATGAACGTGGTCAGTGCGGCGTGCAGGGCCGCGCAGACGGCGAGCCAGCGCGGTCCGGTGCGGGCGACGACGTAGGCGATGAGAACCGCCCAGCCGACGTGCAGGCTCGGCATGGCCGCGAACTGGTTGGCCAGATCGGCACTGGCGCCGTCGTACGGCGACGGGCCGTAGCGCGCCATCGTGTCCAGGAACCCCCAGTCGGGGAACATCCGCGGGGGCGCGAGCGGGAAGAGCATGTGGATGACCAGCGCGGCGCCGGTCTGTCCGATGGCCAGGTTCCGCGCCCACAGGTACTCCGCCCGGGGACGACAGAGGAACCCCCAGAGGAGGAAGAGCGCCATCAGCGGGAAGTGGACGCTGGTGTAGTAGACGTTCGCCGCCCGGAACAGGGGCTCTGAATGGACCGCGGCCTGGATCGCGGCCTCGGACGGAAGGCGCAGCACGGCCTCCAGCCGGCGTACCAGGTCGCCGTGCTGCAGCGCCTCCTGCTCCTGACCGGTGATGAGGGAGCGGCCGAGCTTGTAGAGGCAGAACAGGACCGCGATCAGCACCAGCTCCGAGACAGCACGGCCGACGGCGCGTGCCGCCGCCGGGCGCGGCGCCCGTACCTGGGTGCTCATCCGAGCATATTAAGTCACGCGCCTTAACGCTTCTGATGGCTAGGGGTAGCCTTGCCACCCGTCCTGGAAGGAAGCGATGCCGCGTCCCGGTGCCCGGCGCCTGCTCGATGCCGCCGAACGTCTGCGGTGGTCGAGGGCCGGGCACGTCTGACCACGCACCTGCTGAGCACCGCCTGCGCATGTCCGCGGTTGGGGTGCCGGATGGCGTGCGCGGCAGCCTCTTCTGCGTACATGCGCACATGCGCAGTTCGGGCGGCTACCTCGCGAGCAGGCGTGGACGGTCGCTGTGCCGAGGCCGGGCCGCGTCCGTGGGCAACTCGAACTCGGTGCGCACCCCGGGGCTGAACGCCACGTGGTCCGGCGGGCGGGTGGTCAGGCCGGGCAGCCCGACCGAGGCCAGCAGGTCGTCGTCGAGGGTGAGCACCTCGGCGTGGTGCACCGGCCAGGGCTCGTGCTGGTGGGGGATGTAGAGGGTCCGGCCCAGGTGGCGCACGTGCAGTCCCGAGCGGCCGCTGAGGAAGTCGTCCAGCTCGGCCGCGGTCGACGCCGGCAGGCAGCGACCGTCGACCAGGCCGGCATGGTCTCGCCCAGAGGAGACGTGCGGGCCCTCAGGTGGGGTCGTGATCTTCTGGGTGTGGCGGCACGCTGCGAGGCAGCATCCGACACCGAGGACACCTGACGGTTGTCAGCGTCCCCAGGCACCTGGGTGCCCAGCATCCCTTTCCGCAGGTCGTCCACCTCGGTCGTCCTCCTCCGCGCGAAAGCGCACCAGGCGGGGTATTGCCGTCAGGATCGCGAAGTCCTTGTTCTTGAACTCGAAGTGCGGGACGGCGAGAAGCATGGAGACCGACACGGTCCACCGCTGGTCGTGACGTGCTCTGAGGTAGACGACGGCGAGGGCCACGCCCAGCCGTGCGGCCCGGGACACCTCATCGCCGGAGCCGCTGTTGTCGCGCAGGAACTGGAGCCACTCCACCCAGAGCTGCGGTTGTGCCAGAGCCGAGGCCCCAGCCAGCACCGTGGTGCAGGCGACGATCCAGCCGACCGCGCGCCACTCACCTCGGGCCGCGAACCACACCAGTCCCACGAGCCCGATGGTGATCTTGGTGAGGAAGGCGAACGCCCAGAGCCCGGGTCTCTTGAATCCCAGGCACACCATCACCCCGAGCAGTCCGTAGATGTTGCCGAAGAGGATCTCGGGGAGGCACAGGAGCAGTACCGGGACCCTCCATCGGAGCGGCAGGGGACGTGTCAGCCAGAGGAGGCAGGCGATCTCCACCGCCATCCATATGGTGAGGAACGCGGGCCAGGGCAGGAGTCCGATCGGGGTGATCAGCTGCAGGAAAAGCGGTGAGTACAGGTAGGCGTCCTGGGCTCCGGGAGCGGCGCCGTAGGGCTCGTCGGCACGGGTGGCGAGCCAGTAGGCGTGAGCGTCGTAGCCGAGCCCGCCGTGCGGCAGGTAGGCGAGGACGGGGATGGAGGCTGCGAGGAGCGAGCCCACCCACAGTCCGAGCAGGCATCCCAGCACCAGGGCGCCCCGCAGGCTCCGGGGCTCCTGGGGTGAACGGGACCGCGAGCGTCGCGAGGCCCTGTTCATCACGCAGCAATCATCCGACCTCGGGTCAGTGTGGGGCGGGGTTTCGGAGAACCGAGGTCGGGCCGGTGGTCTTCGCCGCACGCCGACTCCGCGAACGTCATCGCGAACGTCATCGCGAACCACGAGCACGTGAGCCTGAGCCCGCTAGGTTGTCGCTCATGCGAGCGAACCCGGTGCGGTGCCAGTCAGTGTGCGGAGCAGGTCGATGAAGGCGTTCAAGACGGCCGTCGAGGCCCGCGACATTGAGGCGATGACGGCTCTGCTGGCCGAGGACGTGGTCTTCCGCAGCCCGGTGGCCCACAAGCCCTACCCGGGCAAGGCGATCACCGCCTCGATCCTGACGGAGGTGATCGAGGTCTTCACCGACTTCCGCTACGTCACCGAGATCGGCGAGGAGGGCGGGCGCGACCACGCCCTGGTCTTCGAGGCGAACGTCGGCGACCGGGCGCTGACCGGCTGCGACTTCATCCACCTCGATGATGGCGGCCTGATCGACGACTTCATGGTGATGGTCCGGCCGCTGTCCGGCGCCCAGGCACTGGCCGCCGAGATGGGCGCGCGGTTCGACCGGATCGTTGCCCGGGTCACCAGCGCTACTGAAGACTCGGCGTCATGACCTCCATCTTCGAGTTCGAGGCGCCTGCGATCACCGGCGACCCCACCCCCTTGGCGACGTACGACGGGGACGTGCTGCTGGTGGTCAACACCGCCTCGCAGTGCGGCTTCACCCCGCAGTACGAAGGACTGCAGGAGCTGGAGACCAAGTACGCCGACTCCGGCTTCCACGTGCTGGGCTTCCCGTGCGACCAGTTCGGCGGTCAGGAGCCCGGGCAGGAGGAGGAGATCGCCGCCTTCTGCACCGGCAGCTTCGGCGTCACCTTCCCGATGTTCGCCAAGGTCGAGGTCAACGGCAAGGCTGCCCACCCGCTCTTCGAGTGGCTGCGCCGCGAGAAGGGCGGGGTGCTCAGCAACCGGATCAAGTGGAACTTCACCAAGTTCCTGGTCGGCCGCGACGGTCAGGTGATCAAGCGCTACGCGCCGACGGTGAAGCCGGCGGACATCGCCGCCGACATCGAGACCGCGCTGGCGGCGCCGCGAGCCTGAGGCTGCCGGGCGGGCGAGTGAGGCCTACCGCTGCCGAGGCCGGGCCGCGTCCGTGGGGAAGCCGAACTCGGTGTGCACGCCGGGGCTGAACGCCACGTGGTCCGGCGGGCGGGTGGCCAGCTCTGGCAGTCCCACCGACGCCAGCAGGTCGTCGTCCAGGGTGAGCACCTCGGCGTCGTGCACCGGCCACGGCTCGTGACGGTTGGGGATGTAGAGGGTTCGGCCCCAGCGGCGCACGTGCAGTCCCCAGCGCGCGCTCAGGAAGAGGTCCAGCTCCGTGCTCTCGCGCCTGGCCCCGGCCCGGACCAGGATGCGGCTCTCGGTGCGGGCGCCCGGTCGCCGCAGGCGCGCGTCGTAGGTGTGCACGTCCCCGCTCGCCTGGTAGCGCATCCGCGCCAGGCGGTACGGCAGGCCGAACGCCGTGCGGGCGCCGGCGACGACCGCCGCCCGGTCGGCGTCCAGGCTGAGGAACACGATGCCGCGGCGCCCGGTCTCGTCGACGGAGTAGAGCCGCACGTTGGTCTCCAGGAAGAAGCCGAACCACGGGACCGCCGGGCCACTGGAGAGGCCGGATCCGACGGTCCGGAACGGGATCAGCCCGACGTAGGTGACCCCGTCGAGGGTGTCGGGACGTACGCCGGGCGGCATCCGGTGGGCGACCTCCTGCGGGTCGACCGCCCAGTGCAGGAAGGTGAGGTCCAGCCAGCTCTGGTTGAGCATCACCGGGCCGGCTAGGTCGGGGGCGTCAGAGGTGACCGGCTCCGGGGCGAAGGGCTGCGTGGCGGCGTGTCTCACGCCGCCAGCCTAGATCGACCGGGGGAGGGTCGGCCGGGTCGAAGGTCCCTGCTCGCGGCGGGCCGTTGCGGCCCGTCGGCGCGCTTCGGCACGCAGCAGGTAGTCGGCGGTGCTGTTCTCGTGCGGGAACGGCTCGTCCGGCAACGGTACGTCGAGCGCCCGGCAGAGCGGCTCCCACCCCTCGCCCGGCTGCCACTCGACGAGCCGCTCGGGTGCGATCTCCGCGCGCACCCGCGCCAGGTGCCGCTCGTAGTCCGCCATCATCTCGGCGGGATCGTCCAGGTCGGTGAGGACACCGGTGAAGATGGAGCCGAACAGCGCCACCAAGGGATCGGTCTTCTCCCCGCCGGCCAAGGTGTCGCGGGTACGGGCCAGGACGGTGGGCTCCATGCTCCGGAGCCAGACCTGGGGGCTCTCCCGGCGCGAGAGCAGCACCGGCGCCTGGGGATAGGCCGCGGCCAGGTCGCGCCAGCAGGTCGAGAACGGAGTGTCGACACCGGCGGCGTACCCGGCCAGGAACTCCTCCCACGCCGGTGGCTCCCCGCGGATCGCCGCCACCCAGGTGGGCGCGTGCTCGGGGTGCGCCAGGGCCTCGCTCATGTGGTAGACCGGCGCGTCGAGCAGGAGTCCGAGCGCCCGGCGCAGCGAGGTCGTCCCGGTTCGGGGCAGCCCGGCACCGATCAGTCGCAGGGTCACGTCTCCGCCTCCTCGCTCGGGCAGCCGCGGGCGAGCTCAGCCCATGGTACGGCGGAACACCCGGTGGAAGATCCCCGCACGGCCGAGCTCCACGCGGCTCTCGGGGCTGATGGTCCGGCCCGCGAGGTAGTCGTTGAACCCGGGCAGCTCGGCGGCCTGCTCGGGGCTGATCGACTTGAAGCCCATGGACCAGTCGGGGAAGATGCGCTCGGTGATCTCGTCCCGCAGCGCGACGTCCAGGTTGCGGTGACGCCGGTCCCGCTGGATTCGCCCGTAGGTCTCCTCCACCGCGTCCTCGGGACCCTCCAGGGTCTGGATGAAGTGCCCGCCGGCGTACAGCAGCACGCCGGTCAGGTCGGCCGCGTGGTTGTTCTCGCGCGTGGCGGAGAGCAGCTCGGTCAGCTCGGTCTCGTCGTAGGGGGACGTGGCGGTGCTGATGTAGGTAAGCGAGATCATCTGGACCCTTGCGAAGTGGCTGGATGGCTTGCGGCGCCCGGGGGCATCACCGGGAAGTATGCGTCGTCGAAGCCTGCGAGGGAGTGAAATTGGCGCGGTAGCGCCGTCATAGTCACCCGGATCAGCGCCGCGGGGCAGGATGACCTGATGACCGTGTACCTCGCCTGGACCTCCGAGACCCCGGAGGATCTGGACGGTCCCTGGCAGGAGGCGAGGCAGATCGCTCCGGGACTCCTCGCCCTGGAGAGCACCGAGACGCTGTCGGTGGTCTACCACGCGCTGAAGTGGGCGCTGTCCGACGAAGGCTCGCTCATCGTGGTCCCGGTCGACCGCGCGCCCAAGTCGCGGGGCATGGCTCCGGGCACCACCAGCTGGCTGCGTGAGCGGACTACTCCTGGCCGTCGGGACGACCCTCGTCGGGAGCGTTGAGCGAAGGCTCCGCGTCCTGGTCGCCTCCCTCGGCACCGGACTGCTCCTCGATGGTGGGAGTCTTCTCCTCGGGCTGGTCGCCGGACTCGTTCTCGTGTGTGGTCATGAGTCGCCCGTACCCGCCTGCTGCTCATCCAATCTCGGGCCGCCGGGCTTCCCCGCGTCGGCGTAGGAGCGCACGATCGAGACGTTGAGCGGGAAGTCGATGGGCAGAGACCGGAACAGCAGCCCGGATGCCGTCGCGGCCGCCGCGGTGGCGTGCTCGGCGACCGCCTCGGCGAGCGCGGCCGGTGCGTGCACGACCACCTCGTCGTGCAGGAAGAAGACCAGGTGCGGCCGCGCGTCCAGCGGCCCGGTCCCACCCAGCCGCCACAGCCGGTTGCGCAGGTCGGCGATCCAGCACAGCGCCCACTCCGCGCCGGTCCCCTGGACCACGAAGTTGCGGGTGAACCGGCCGTAGGCCCGCCGGAATCGGGCCTGGCTGTCGGGATCGATCGGCGGGTCGTCAGGGTCGCGGTCCCACACCTCACCCAGCCGGGGCGACCCCCGGCCGAGCAGGGTGCGCACCCCCAGGCCCCGCTCACCGGCTCGCGCCGCCTCCTCGACCAGGCCGAACGCGCCCGGATAGCGCCTGGTGAGACCGGTCACCATCCGGCCGCTCTCGCCACTGGTCGCGCCGTACATCGCCCCCAGCAGACCCAGCTTGGCCTCCTGCCGGGTCGCGACCGCGCCGTCCTCGACCATCCCCTGGTATAGGTCGGTGCCACGGGCGGACCGGGCGAGCGCCCGGTCGCCGCTCATCCCGGCCAGCACCCGCGGCTCGAGCTGGGCGACGTCGGCGACCACGAAGACCCAGCCCTCGTCGGCGACCGCAGCCGGACGCACCTGCACGGGGAACGACAGCGCGCCGCCGCCGTTGGAGGACCACCGTCCGGTCGAGGAGCCCGCCGGCTGGTACGACGGCCGGAACCTGCCGCCGCTGACCCACTGGTCGATCCACGCCCAGCCGTTGGTCGAGAAGAGGTGCGCCAGCCGCTTGTAGCGCAGCAGCGGCTCGATGCCCGGATGGTCCAGGCGACGCAGCGAGTGGGCGCGGGTGTCGGTGACCTCCAGGCCACAGCGGCGCAGCGCGGCCAGCAGCTCGGGCCGCGAGTCGGGGTTGAGGCCCGGGGCCCCGAAGGAGCGGCGTACCTCGGCGACCAGCTCCTCCAGCAGCTGCGGTCGGGCCCCGCGCGGAGGTCGCGGACCGAGCAGGTCGGTGAGCAGCCGCTCGTGCACGTCGACCCGCCACGGCACGCCGGCGTGCGTCATCTCGGCCGCGACCAGCGCCCCGGAGGACTCCGCCGCGAGCAGCAGGCCGAGCCGCCCAGCCTCCGGCGACGCCGCGACGGTGGTCAGCTGCCGGGCGTCCTCGAGGTCGGCGCGCAGGTGCTCGGCGGTGTCGTCGATGGAGAAAAGCGCCGGGTCCGACGGCGTGCTCGGCCCCAGGACCTCCCAGTGCGCCGACTGCTCACCGGCCAGCAGCGAGGCGTCCGCCGCCGGGGCTCGCCGCAGCAGGTGGTGGCCCAGCCGCAGGTCGTGGCAGCGCTCGATCCGCACCCCGGCGGCCAGCAGGGGCGGGTACCAGCGGGCGGTGTCGTCCCACACCCAGCGAGGGGCCTCGGCCTCCCGCCCCGCGACGTACGCCGGGAGCTCGGCCGCGGCGATCTCGTGGGCCGCGTCGCCCTCGACGACCAGCACCCGCTCGCCCGGCAGGCGGGAGAGCGAGATCCGTGGCACCGGGACAGTGTGACCCTCCCGGGCCGCGCTCGGACCATCAGGAGTCCGGTCAGCGCGCCCTCGAGCGTCCCCCGGCGAGGATCCCGCTGATCACCTCGGTCTTGGCGTCCGCGTAGGCGTTCGTGTCCGGCCAGTCCCGAGCCGCCAGCGCGCGCTTCGTCCGCTCGTACAGGGCCCGGTCGGCCTCGTCGCTGCGCAGCCGCTCGCGCAGCACGAGGTAGTCCTCGATGCCGCCGTGGCCGACCTCCAGGACGTGCACGTGGACGTCCCGGGTGGGGGGCCGCACCAGCCGGTGTCCCGGCTCCCGGGTCCGCAGCTGGTAGCCGGCGGCGAGCAGCTGGTCGAGGTAGTCCTCCTCGGCGGTGATGTCGGGCACCACCAGCAGGATGTCGATGATCGGCTTGGCGGCCAGCCCCGGCACGGAGGTGGAGCCGATGTGCTCGACCTGCACAGCGGCGGCACCGACGGCTTCTCGGATCCGGGCCTCGTGCTCGCCGAAGGTCACCGGCCAGGTGTCGTCGTACGGCGCCACGACGATCTCGCGCTTCTCCACCCCGCCGACCAGCTCGACATCGGTGACGTCGGGACGCCGCGGACGGAGCGTTATCCAGTAGCGCCGCTTGCCCTCCAGCACGTCCTCCAGCACGCCGCCGTGCTTCTCGATGGTCCGCGCGGAGCCGACGTTGGGCTCGTCGCAGGTGAGGAGCACCCGGTCCAGCCCCAGCTCCCGGGCCCGGTCCAGCGCCAGGCCCAGCGCACGGGTGGCGTGCCCCCTGCGGCGGTACGACGGCCGGACGCTGTAGCCGATGTGACCCCCGGCGCGGCGCAGGAAGTCGGTGTCGATCGAGTGCCGCACGGCGACGAAGCCGATCATCTCCTCGCCGTCCATCACCCAGTAGTAGTCACTCGGCACGAGCCCGTCCGGCAGCCTGCTGGCCGGGTCGGACTCGTAGGCGACGCGTGCCAGCAGGGCCTCGAAGGAGTCCCGGTCCGGACCGAGCCCGGAGACCGCCCAGTCGCCGGACCCGTCGCGAGAGCCCTCGGCGAAGTCGCGGACGCAGGCCAGCCATGCCTCGTACAGGTCGGGGGAGGGCCGGACCAGCCTGGTCATCGGATGCGCGCTGCTCGTCACGTGAGAAAACTACTTGCTGGACCGATGTCGGATCCGGGTGCCACCGTGCGACGTACTGCAGACAAGGTGCGCGAGCACAGCACGAGGGACAGGGAGCTCAGGACATGCGCTACATGGGACTGGTTCAGATGGACCCCAGCAAGGACAACCCGCCCGAGGCCCTGGTCAAGGCGATGGGCGAGCACATCGAGGCCGCGATCGCCGCTGGCGTCTTCCTCGACGGGGGAGGCCTCGACGGCGGTGCGCAGTGCACCGAGGTGCGGCTCGCGCAGGGCCAGGTCACCACGGTGGACGGGCCCTACGCCGAGGCGAAGGAGGTGGTGGGCGGCTACTCGGTGCTGGAGTTCCGCTCCCACGAGGAGGCGGTGGAGGAGGCCCGCCGGCTGGTCGAGCTGCACCACCAGCACTGGCCCGGCTGGGAGGGCTCGGTGATCGTCCGCCGCATCTGGGACGGGCCACCGCCGCAGGCCTGACGTCGGGGCACGCAGCCCCCTAGGCTCGGACCATGGCGAGCGACGCGCCCCGCGAGGCCCAGGCGGAGGTCCAGGCCGAGGTCCAGGCCCGGGTCACGGCCGTCTGGCGGCGCGAGTCCACCCGGCTGGTCGCGGCGCTGCTGCGCCTGACCCGCGACCTCGAGCTGGCCGAGGACCTGGCCCAGGACGCGCTGGTGGCGGCCCTGGAGCAGTGGCCGGGCGACGGCATCCCGGCCAACCCCGGCGCCTGGCTGATGCAGGTGGCCAAGCGGCGGGCGATCGACACCTTCCGCCGCAACGCGACGCTGCGCGACCGGACGGCCGAGCTCGCCCGCTCCCTTCCCACCGGCGAGGAGGCTCAGGTGCCCGACCTCGATGCCACGCTCGACCACGTCGAGGACGACGTGCTGCGGCTGATCCTGCTGACCTGCCACCCGCTGCTGTCGCCGGAGAGCCGGGCCGCGCTCACGCTGCGCCTGGTCGCGGGACTCACCACGGCCGAGATCGCGCGGGCGTTCCTGGCGCGCGAGTCCGCGGTCGGGCAGCGGATCACCCGGGCCAAGAAGACGCTCGCCGAGCACCGGGTCGACCTCGAGGTGCCCGTCGGCCAGGAGCGGACCGCGCGGCTGGACGACGTGATGTCGGTGGTCTACCTGATCTTCAACGAGGGCTACACCGCCACCAGCGGCGAGGACTGGACGCGCCCGGACCTGTGCCACGAGGGGATCCGGCTGGCCCGGATGCTCGCCGTCCTCGAGCCCCGGCACCCCGACACGCACGGGCTGCAGGCGCTGCTGGAGCTGCAGGCCTCGCGGCTCCCCGCTCGCCTCGACGCCGACGGAGCGCCGGTGCTGCTGGAGGCGCAGGACCGCGTCCGGTGGGACCAGCTGCTGCTGCGTCACGGGCTGGCTGCCCTGGACCGCGCCACCGCCGTCGCCCGGGAGCGCGAGGAGTCGATCGGTCCGATCACCGCCCAGGCCCACATCGCCGCCTGCCACGCCCGGGCGCGCACCGCCGAGGAGACCGACTGGCCGCGGATCGCCCGCTGGTACGACGCCCTGTCGGCGGCCGCGCCCGGACCCGTCGTGGAGGTCAACCGGGCGGTGGCCCACGGCCGCGCCCACGGCCCGGACGCCGGCCTGGCCGTGCTGGACGCGCTCGCTCCCGGAGCGCTCGCCGGGTCGCACCTGCTGCCCAGCGTGCGGGGCGACCTGCTGGCCCGCGCCGGCCGGCACCGAGAGGCTGCCGGGGCGTTCTCCGCGGCTATCTCGCTCACCGCCAACGAGGGCGAGCGGAGCGTCCTGAGGCGTCGGCGCGCAGAAAGTCTGGCGGCCGATGTCGGAAACGCCCCCTCCCGTACGACGTCCCGATGAGCGAGCCGACCACGGCTCAGCACCAGACCAGGGAGACCGAGATGACCACGAAGACCGCCACCGCCAGCCACTTCGCCAGGTCCGCCGACGGCACCCGCATCGCCTACGAGGCGCACGGCAGGGGCCCCGCGCTGGTGCTCGTCGACGGGGCGTTGTGCCAGCGGACCCTGGGCCCCTCGCGCGACCTGACCTCCGCCCTGGAGGGTTCGTTCACGGTGCACTCCTACGACCGCCGCGGGCGCGGGGAGAGCGGTGCCGGCAAGACGGCGTACCACCCGGACCGGGAGGTGGAGGACCTCGTCGCCGTGCTCGAGGCGGCGGGTGGTCACGCCCACGTGCTCGGTACCTCCTCGGGTGCGGCGCTGGCGCTGGCGGCGGCCGCGCAGGGGGCGCCGATCGACCGGCTCGTGGCCTACGAGGCGCCCTTCGTCGTGGACGGCGAGCGCGAGCCCGTCGATGCCGACATGCCCGCCCGTACCCGGGAGCTGGTGGCCGCCGGCCGCCGCGGCGAGGCGGTCAAGCTGTTCATGCGCACGGTCGGCATGCCCGCGCCGATGGTCGCGGTGATGCCGCTCTTCCCGATGTGGAAGAAGCTGGTCACCGCCGCGCACACGCTGGCGCACGACTGGGACCTGTGCATCGAGGAGCAGCAGGGACGTCCGCTCCGCGCCGGGCTGTACGCCGGCTCGACCGTGCCGACGCTGGTGCTCGCCGGCGGCAAGTCGCCGGCGTACATGAAGAACGCGCAGCAGGCGATCGCGGACGCGGTGCCGCGCGGTCGTTACCTCGAGGTGGCGGGGCAGACCCACATGGTGAAGGGCAAAGCACTGGCCCCGGTGGTGACCGAGCACCTGCTGGCCACCTGAGTCAGGCGCGCAGGATCTTCTCCATCGCCTTGCCCTGGGCTAGCTCGTCGACCAGCTTGTCGAGGTAGCGGATGTTGCGCATCAGCGGGTCCTCCACCTCCTGGACCTTGACCCCGCAGACGCTGCCGGTGATCAGGGAGACGTGGGGGTTGACGGAGGCCTCGGCGAAGAACTGCTCGAAGGTCGTCCCCGCGGCCAGGTGGTCGGCCAGCGCGGTGGCGTCGAACCCGGTGAGCCACGCGATCACCTGGTCCAGCTCGGCCTTGGTCCGGCCCTTCTTCTCCACCTTGTTGACGTAGTGGGGATAGACGGACGCGACGCTGGCGTTGAAGATGCGACTCACCTGGTCAGGCTAGTGCCAGTTCACCTGGGTGTGAGCGGACTCAGTGGTCATAGACGGCGATCAGCCGACCGACCACTCCGCCCTCTCGAAGACGCGCCAGCCCCTCAGGAATCTCCAGCGGTGTGATCCGATTGAGCGGTGGGTTGAGCTCACCACTGCGCATCAGCTCGTAGAGCTCGCCCAGGTCCTGCTGGGTACCCGAGACCGATCCCTTGAGCGTGAGCTGCTTGAGAACGAGTGCCTGCGTGTTCACTGTCGCCTCGTAGCGTCCGAGGCCGACCTGAACCAGCGTTCCACCATCAGCCAGGGTGTCGACCGCCTGTGCCGTCGTGCTGCCGAACCCCGCGTAGTCCACGATCAGCTGCAGGTCCTTGTCGGCGAACTCGGTGATCGATTCAGCGACGCCGGCCAACCCCAGCTCGTCCGCCTGCTCGCGGGTGGACGGGTTCACCTCGGCGGCGTACACCTCGGCTCCCTTCAGTACGGCGACTCGGGCGCCGATGTAGCCGAGCCCACCCAAGCCGATCACGCCGACCCGCATGCCCTCCTGCACCCCGCCGACGCTGACCATGGCGTGGTACGACGTGAGCCCGGCGTCGGTTGCCATCGCGCCCAGCTCGAAGGAGAGCTCATCTGGCAGCCTGACGAGGTTGGCCGCGGTCGCCCGGACCTTGGGGCCGTAGCCGCCGTCCCACGCGCCGTACCCGATGGCGTCACCATCGGGCATCAACGGCGCAAGGCCGACCCGATCGCCGACTTTCCAGTCCTCCATCCCGGGTCCAACCTCGCTGATCACCCCGGCGTTCTCGTGTCCGAGGGTCATCGGGATGCGTGGGAACGACCTCATCCATTGCGGGTCGTCCAGTGCGCCGACGTCGGAGTGACAAAGGCCGGCCGCCCTGACATCGACAACGACCTCTCCGGGGCCGGCGTGCGGGGCCTCGACCTCTTCGAGCGTCAGAGGCTGCCCTGTTCCGTGGAATCGCCACGACTGTATCGGGATCACTCGTCCTCTACTGGTGTCGCACTAGGCAAATCCGGGACGATGCGACACCGGGGACCGCCCAGATTCTGCAGAGTCGGGAGTCGAGGACTCCGATGCCAAATTACCGCGCCTCACATGTCGCGGTAGCGCCGAGCTTCCTGCAGCTTCTCCTGCAGCATGTCGGCGGACACCGGGCGAGCCGACCAGGTGGGGTAGGCAGTACCCGGCACGGCGTACGGCTGCACGTAGGCCGGGGTGTCGCGCTGGAACCGCCACCCCTCCGCCAGCGGACCGACGTCCAGGGCGTCGTACCCGATCGAGTCGAGGAATCGTGCCACCGCGCCCTTCGCCGCCTCGTCGTCCCCGGCGATGGGGAGCACGGAACGTTCCGGGTGCCCGGTGGGACGGTGCAGCACAGCGAGATGGTCCACGTAGATGTTGTTGAAGGCCTTCACCACATGCGAGTCGGGCAGATGGAGCTGCAGCAGCTCGCTGGTCGTCGTCGACTCGTCATCGAGCTCAGCGACGTGGCCGTCGCGATCGGGGTAGTAGTTGATGGTGTCGATGACCACCTTGCCTCGAAGCGGCGCGACCGGGATGTCGCGGTAGGCCTTGAGGGGCACGGTGGCGACGACGAGGTCACCTGCCTCGGCGGCCTCGGTCGGCGTGCTCGCCCTGGCCCTCGGCCCGAGCTCGGACACCAGCTCGGACAGGGTGTCAGGACCGCGTCTGTTGCTGAGCACGACGTCGTGGCCTGCGCCTACCGAGAGTCGGGCCACGGTGCTGCCGATGTTTCCACTGCCGATGAGTCCGATGATCATGTCCGTCTGAACCAGTGCGACGGCCCAGAGATTCCGCGGGGGGTCGGACTCCGAGGGGTGCCCAGGCTCAGGCGTGCATGGAGCGCTCGTGCGCCGAGTGCGAGACGGCCTCGAACTGGATGGTCGAGTGCACGACGTCGAACTCGTCGGCCATGCACCGCTGGATCTCATCGAGCATTCCTGCCAGGTGGCCGTCGTGGAAGCAGGAGTCGTCGACGACGACGTGCGCGGTGAAGACCGGCAGCGCGGTGGCGACCTGGGTGGCGTGCAGGTCGTGCACCCCCTGGACATGCGGCATGGCGCACAGCCGGGAGCGAACCAGGGTCAGGTCGAGGTCCTTCGGGGTCGACTCCAGCAGCACGTGGACCGTCTCGCGCAGCAGCCGCAGCGTCCTGGGGATGATCAGCACCCCGATCACGAGCGAGGCGACGGCGTCGGCACGCAACCACCCGGTGGTGGCGATGACTCCGGCGGCCACCAGGACCGCGACCGAGCCGAGAGCGTCGTTGACCACCTCCAGGAACGCCGCCCGCATGTTGAGGTTGTCGCCCCGGCTGGTGGCCAGGATCGCCATCCCGATCAGGTTCCCGACCAGGCCGATGACACCGAAGACGAGCATCGCCCCCGAGGTGACCTCCGGCGGCGAGACGAGTCGTCGTACCCCCTCGACGAGCACGTAGAGCCCGACGGCGAGCAGCACCCCGGCCTGGGCGGCGGCACCGAGCACCTCGGCGCGGCGATAGCCCCAGGTGCGCTCCGGAGTGGCCGGGCGCCGGGTCAGGATGGCGGCCACCAGCCCCAGGGTCAGGCCGGCGACGTCGGTCAGCATGTGTGCGGCGTCGGCCAGGAGGGCGAGGCTGCCGGAGATGACGGCACCGACGACCTCGACCACGAGGACGGCGACGGTGATGGCGAGGACCGCGGCCAGCTTGCCCCGGTGGTCGATCAGCCCCGAGTGCCCGTGGTCGTGCCCGTGCGCGTGGCTACTCACCGCTGCGCCCCTGCTCGAGCTTGGTCATACGCCCGATGCTAGACCGGCCGTGACCGGCGCAAGGTGACCAGTCTCACGTCGTATCCGGGACGCCAGCGGCCTGCGAGATTGTTGAAAGACACATGACTAATGACCTCGTGCTCTCCCCTGAAGCCCAGGACCTGCTGTTCCGCGAAGCCCGGACGGCCAACGCCTTCACCGACGAGCCCGTCACCGACGAGCAGGTCGCCGCGATCTACGACCTGGTGAAGTACGGCCCCACCGCGATGAACATCCAGCCGCTCCGCGTGGTGCTGGTCCGCGAGGGCGAGGAGCGGGAGCGCCTGCTGAAGCACATGGCCGAGGGCAACCGCGAGAAGACCGCCGCGGCACCGCTGGTCGCGGTGCTCGCCGCCGACACCGACTTCCACGAGCTCCTGCACCGCACGTTCCCGATCTTCCCCGGCGCCAAGGAGGCGTTCGCCGACGACGACGCGCGCGAGCAGGCCGCCCGCTTCAACGCGACCCTGCAGATCGGCTACTTCCTGATCGGTGTCCGGGCCGCCGGCCTCGCGGCCGGACCGATGGGCGGCTTCGACGCGGCCGCGCTGGACGAGGACCTCTTCGCCGGTACGGCGCTGAAGTCGCTGCTGGTGGTCAACATCGGCCACCCGGCTGAGAACGCCTGGTTCGACCGGCTGCCCCGCCTCGAGCACGACGAGGTCGTGCGCGAGGCCTGAGCCACCGCCTCAGCGCGCCAGACCGACGCCCGTCCAGGCCTCGTCCCCACTCACGTCCGCGATGACGTCGAGCCACCCCGGGACGGGGCCTGGCGGCGTCTCGGCGTCGTCGATCTCGGCCAGCAGCGTGCCGTCCTCGAGCTCGTCGACCGCCACCACCACACCGTCGCGGGACACCAGGTGCCGCCGCTTGCGCACGACCGTGCCGTCGGCCGCACGCACCTCCCGGAGCCGCATCCGGGTCCCGGTGACATACCTGTCCTCGATCTCCCGCACGCTGGTCACCGGGCCGGGGAGCGTCCTGACCAGGTAGCGGCGCTCCCGCTCGATGACGGCGTACTTCCGCGAGACGGGCATGACCCGGAGGCTAGCTGCGCCGCAGGTCCTCACGCATCTGCGCAGCCAGCGCCCGACCGGTCAGGCCCGGCTCCCCCTCCAGCCCCGCCACCACCCCGGCGCGGTCCGCCTCGGACCGGTTCTGGCTGCGCTTGGCCTTGGCCTCGACGGTCTCGATCTCCAGCTCCACGCCCACGATCGCCTTGAGCTGCTGGGCGATGTACGACTCCGGGGCGTCGCCCACCTGCCACGGGTCGGCGCGGTGCTCCTCGTGCCGGACGGTGAGATCGGTGACCGCGGCACGGAGCCAGTCGGGGTCGCGGTGCACGGTGGCGCGGCCGCGGAAGTGGATCGCGGAGTAGTTCCAGGTGGGCACCACCCGGCCGTGCTCGGCCTTGGTGGCATACCAGCTGGGGGAGACGTACCCCTCCGGCCCGGTCACCACGGCGAGGGCCGGGCTCCCCGGCTCGATCGTGCGCCAGTGGGGGTTGGCGAACGCCAGGTGGAAGACCAGCCGGTCGCCGGACCAGATGACGGGCAGCCGGGTGGCCTGCGGGAGGCCGTCGGCGTCGACCGTGATGAGCTCGGCGGACCCCACCGCCTCCACCAGTGGGCGCAGCTCGGCCTCGGGCATGACGTTGAACCGGGGGACGTACACGGGACTGATCCTTCCTGTTGACTGGACCCATGGCGACCCAGCTGCTCCTGTTGGCGGACACCCACCTGCCCAGACGCGCCCGTGACCTGCCCGAGCAGGTGTGGCACGAGGTGGAGAGCGCTGACGTGGTGATCCACGCCGGCGACTGGGTCTGCGAGGAGCTGCTCGACGAGCTGGAGAGCCGCTCGCGGCGACTGGTGGGCGTGTGGGGCAACAACGACCACGGCGCGCTCCGCGAGCGCCTGCCCGAGGTGGCGCGCGCGGAGATCGAGGGCATCCGGCTCGGTGTGGTGCACGAGACGGGCGACGCCAAGGGGCGCGAGGAGCGCTGCAGTGCCCGCTACCCCGACCTCGACGTGCTGGTCTTCGGGCACAGCCACATCCCCTGGGACACCACCACCGCGACCGGCCTGCGGCTGCTCAACCCGGGCTCGCCCACGGACCGGCGGCGCCAGCCGTTCTGCACCTACCTGAGCGCCACCGCGGACGCGGGCGAGCTGCGGGACCTGACCCTGCACACCCTTCCCCCGCGCGGCACCGGCGACGCTGCGGCGCGCTAGTCGCGGGGGTCGGTGCGCAGGATGCTGTAGAGGTAGCCGTCGCGGAACGCCCCGTCCCGCCACTGGGCGCCCCGGACCACGCCCTCGGCGGCGAACCCGGCCTTGGCCAGCGAACGCTGCTCGGCGATGTTCTCCACGTCCGTGTGCGCCTCGACCCGGTTGACGTTCGTGTGCCGGAAGAAGAGGTCGACCAGGGCCGCCTGGGCCTGCGTGCCGACGCCCCGACCGCGCGCCTCGGGGCGCAGCCACACCCCGATCATCGGGTTGTGGGAGCCCGCGTTGGGTCCCCAGTGCACGTAGTGCCAGCTGAGGTCGCCGAGCACCGACCCGTCGTCGTCCACGATCACCAGGCCGCCGGAGCCGTCCAGGTCGCTCCCCGGCACCTCGCGGCGCTGCTTCGGGCCCCAGTCGTCGTACGGCGAGTCGCCGCCGGGCAGCAGCGGGAGGTCGTCAGCGGTGTACGGGCGGAGCGAGATCGGCACCCCGGCACCGTATCCGCTCGGCGAGCCGGGATCAGGCGAGGTTGAACTCCGCGCGCCGGTCCACCGGCACCAGGTCGACGTACTCGGGGTTGCGGGCGATGTACTTGGCGTAGAACCCGCAGTGCGGCAGCACCTCAAGACCGCGCTCGCGGGACTCGTCCAGCGAGCGGGCCGCCAGCTCCTGGGCCAGGCCCTTGCCGCTGAACTTCTCGAACACCTCGGTGTGGGTGAAGTCGATGACCCCGTCACCCAGCTCGTACTCGGCGAACCCGGCCAGCTCGCCGTCGGTGTGGATCTCGTAGCGGGAGTCGTCGGTGTTGTCGGTGACCTGGGCATCCTGGGTGGCGTCGCTCATGCCCACACCGTAGTGACTTGCTGGTAACCACGATCGGGGTGGAAGGTCGGCCCATGGCCGCCACCGCTTCGTCGTACTCGATCACCATGCGCCTGCACACCGCGCCGGACCACGGAGTGGTCGGCACAGTCGCCACCACCATCTCCCAGCACAACGGAATCGTCACCGGGATCGACGTGGCCGAGTCCCGCCATGACCGCCTGGTGGTGGACGTGACCTGCTCGGCGGCCGACGAGCCCCACTCCCGCGAGCTCGCGGCCGCGGTGGGCGCCATCGACGGCGTCGAGGTGCACAAGGTCAGCGACCGCACCTTCCTGCTGCACCTCGGCGGCAAGATCGAGGTCACCAGCAAGGTGCCGCTGCGCAGCCGGGACGACCTGTCGATGGCCTACACCCCGGGGGTGGGCCGGGTGAGCTCCGCGATCGCCAACAACCCCGAGGACGTCTGGAGCCTGACGGTCAAGGGCAACTCGGTGGCCGTGGTCACCGACGGCTCGGCGGTGCTGGGGCTGGGAAACATCGGGCCGGGGGCGGCGCTGCCGGTGATGGAGGGCAAGGCGGCGCTGTTCAAGAAGTTCGCCGACATCGACGCCTGGCCGATCTGCCTGGCCAGCCAGGACACCGAGGAGATCGTCCGCGCGGTCGAGATGATCGCGCCCGGCTTCGGCGGCATCAACCTCGAGGACATCGCCGCGCCGCGCTGCTTCGAGATCGAGGCCCGGCTGCGGGAGTCCCTCGACATCCCGGTCTTCCACGACGACCAGCACGGCACCGCGATCGTGGTGCTGGCCGCGCTGACCAACGCCCTGCGGGTGGTCGGCAAGACGCTGCCCGAGGCCCGGATCGTGGTCGCCGGCGGCGGCGCGGCCGGTACGGCGATCGTCACGCTGCTGCTCGCCGACGGTGCCTCAGACGTGGTGGTGTGGGACCGGGTGGGCTGCCTGCGCGGCGACGACGAGTCGCTCCCTCCGGCCATGGCCTCGCTCGCCCGGCGTACCAACCCGCGCGGCGTCAAGGGTGACCTCCGCACCGCGCTCGCCGGTGCCGACGTCTTCGTCGGGGTCAGCGGACCCGGCGTGCTCCAGGCCGAGTGGATCCAGGAGATGGCCCCCGACCCGGTCGTGTTCGCCCTGGCCAACCCGGACCCGGAGATCGACCCCGCCGAGGCCGACCGGTACGCCGCCGTGGTGGCCAGCGGCCGCTCGGACTATCCCAACCAGATCAACAACGTGCTGGCCTTCCCGGGCGTCTTCCGGGGACTGCTCGACGCCCGGGCCGCGGAGATCACCACCGAGATGCTGTTGCGGGCGGCACACGCCATCGCCGAGGTCGTCACCGACGAGGAGCTGAACCCCAACTTCATCATCCCCACGGTCTTCCACCCCGACGTGCCGAAGGCGGTCGCGCGGGCGATCCAGGGCCTGGAGGCGTGAGGCCGCCGCGGCGCTGACCTCAGCTGCGGCGCCGGTCCACCTTGCGCGGCCACCAGAACGTGTCGCCGAGCGTCAGCGCGAGCGCCGGCACCAGCACGGTCCGCACCACCAGGGTGTCGAGCAGCACGCCGACGAAGATGATCGCGCCGAGCTGGGCCAGCACCACCAGCGGCAGCACACCGAGGACGGCGAAGACCGCGGCGAGCAGGATGCCGGCGCTGGTGATCACGCCGCCGGTGGCGGTCAGGGCGCGCAGCATGCCCTCCTTGGTGCCGTGCTCGGCCGCCTCCTCCCTGGCCCGGGTGACCAGGAAGATGTTGTAGTCCACACCGAGCGCCACCAGGAACAGGAACGCCAGCAGCGGTACGCCGACGTCCATCGCGGCGAACCCGAAGACGCCGGTGAAGATCCACCACGAGGTGCCCATCGCGGCGGCGTAGGTGCCCACGACGGTGGCGACCAGGAGGATCGGGGCGACCAGCGAGCGCAGCAGCAGGAGCAGCGCCCCCAGCACCAGCAGCAGGATCACGGGCAGGATCACCCAGCGGTCCTGCACCGAGGCCTCGGACTCGTCCAGCGCCTCTGCGTCCCCGCCGCCGACGTAGGTGTCGTCGAAGTCCGCCACGGCGTCGCGCACCTCGGCCACGGTCTCCTTGGCGTCGTCGCTGCCGGGCGCGGACTCCAGCACGGCGTCGATCTGCGCGATCCCATCGCCCTCGGTGGTGACCCGGGCCGAGGCAATGCCGTCGACCTGCTCGACCGTGCTCAGCACGTCGTCCGCGGAGTCGCGGGTGAGCACCTGCACCGGGTCGGTGGTGCCGGCCGGGAAGGACTCGCCCAGCCGGTCCGCGGCGCTGATCGCCTCCGGGGTCTCCAGGAACTGGTCGGAGGGGCGGAGCCCGGTGTTGATCTGGAACAGCCCGATCATCATCACGCCGAGCAGCAGCACGGTGCCGACGACGAACGCCTGCGGGCGGCGGGCCACGCGGTCGCCGACCTTGCGCCAGAACGAGTGCCCCTCGACGATCGGGGCCTCGCCGTTGTGCGGCACCCGCGGCCAGAAGATCCACCGGCCGAAGACGACCAGGGCCGCGGGCAGCACCACCATCACGAACGACGCCGCGATGGCGATGCCGATGGCGCACGCCAGGCCCAGGCCGCGGGTGGTCGGGAACGCCGAGAGCAGCAGGGTCATCAGGCCCAGGAAGACGGTGGTGGCGCTGGCGAAGACGGCCTCGGCGGTGCGGGTCAGCGCGCGCGCCATCGCCTCGTTGCGGGACTCGTGGGTCCTGAGCTCGTCGCGGTAGCGGGAGATCAGCAGCAACGCGTAGTTGGTGCCGGCGCCGAAGACCAGCACGCTCAGGATCCCCACCGTGGACTCGTCCCAGGTGACGTAGTCGATCCGCTGCAGCACCTGGGTGGCGACGATGGCCGAGAGCCGGTCGGCCAGCCCCACCACGGTGAGCGGGATGAGCCAGAGCACGGGGCTGCGGTAGGTCGCGATGAGCAGGATGGCGACCACCGAGGCGGTGGCGAGCAGCAGTCGCAGGTTGGCGCCGTCGAAGACCGCCGCGACGTCGGCCTGGATGCCGGCCGGGCCGGTGACCTGCACCTTGACCCCGTCGGGGACGTCGGCCTCGAGCGTCTCGCGGAGCTCGGTCACCAGGTCGGCGGTGTCGGAGGCGGTCTTGGACAGCACCGGCACCACCGAGTACGCCGCGGTGCCGTCGTCGGCGACCATCAGCGGGCCCTGGGAGCCGCCCATCCCCTCCGGCGGGCCCTGCTCGCCACCGGAGTCGGGACCGGGCCTGCCGCCTGAGGGGGGACCTGACTCACCACCGGGCTGTCCGCCCTCGGCGTACTCGGCGAGCAGCTCGCCGGCCTGCTTGCCGATCGCGCCCAGCTGCGCCTCGGTGAGCTTCCCCTCCTCGGCGGTCCAGAGCACGATCGCCACGGAGGAGTCCTCCTCCGGCAGCTGCGACTGCAGGGCCACGGCGCTGGTGCTGTCGAAGTCGTCGGGCAGCGAGTCGGTCGAGGAGGCGTTGCGCTCGCCCTCAGGCACGAAGCCGAGCAGCATGCCGGCCAGGAGGATCGGTACGAGTGCCACCAGCCAGGCCGTACGGCGGGCGCTGATGAACTGGGCCACGCGGCTGGCGCCGGGCACCTTCGTCGTACTCATGGGCTTCTCCGAGGCTCGAGAGGTAGAATAGGTTGTGATCTTAATTACTAAGCAACTTAAGCATATAGTGGGAGTCAACAGCTCCGCGGTGCCGGCAGGGAGAGGTGGGGGTCATGGCAGAGGGTGCTGAGGAGTCATTCGACGCCGCACGTGCTCCCGGATGGGACCAGACCGGCAGCCTTCTCGCCCTGCGTCAGGTGCTGGCCGAGTCGGCCCGGATGGGCAACGTCGTCGCGCGGCGGGCAGGCCTGAGCCACCGGGAGCTCACGGCGCTGGAGCACCTGAGCCGCGAGCCGCTGGGGCCGGCCGAGCTGGCGCGCCGCCTGGACGTCACCACGGCCGCGGCCACCGGGATCGTGGACCGGCTAGCCGAGCGGGGGCACGTGGAGCGCCACGCCCACGCCGAGGACCGCAGGCGCACCGAGGTGCGCGTCACCGACTCGGGCCGGGGCGAGGCCGTGGGCCACCTGATGCCGATGTTCGTCGCGCTGGACCGGCTGGACCGGAGCTTCAGCGCCGACGAGCGCGCGGTCGTGGAGCGCTACCTGCGCGGCGTGCTCGAGGCCTTCGACGCCGTGATCACGGCCGACCGGCCCGGCTCGCCACCAGGGCCGCCCCGATGATGCCGGCCTTGTTGCGCAGCGCCGCCGGCACGATCTCGGTCTCGATCTCGATCAGCGGCAGGAAGTGCTCCGCGGACTTGCTGACCCCGCCCCCGACGACGATGAGCTCGGGGGAGAAGAGCCGCTCCAGCGTCCGGTAGTAGGTGGTGAGTCGCTGGGCCCAGTCGGCCCAGGAGAGCTCCTCGCGCTCGCGGACGCTGTTGGCGGCGTGCCGCTCGGCCACCTTGCCGGCGATCTCGAGGTGGCCCAGCTCGGAGTTGGGCACCAGCACCCCGTCATGCACCAGCGCCGAGCCGATCCCGGTGCCCAGGGTGGTGACGATGACCAGCCCGCGCCGGCCCTTCGCCGCGCCGTACTCGACCTCGGCGAGGCCGGCCGCGTCGGCGTCGTTGACCACGTGCACCTCGCGCTGCAGGGCCTCGGTGAAGACCTCGTCGGCGTCCGTGCCGATCCAGGAGGAGTCGATGTTGGCCGCCGACCAGACCACGCCGTGCTTGACCACGCCCGGGACGGTGACCCCGACCGCGGCGGTGGAGCTCGGGAAGCCGGAGACCAGCTGGCGGAAGACCGCCGAGACCGTCTCCGGGTTCGCCGGGCGGGGGTGTCGATCTTCGCCTTCGGCCCGGCGAAGGTGCCGGTAGCCAGGTCGACGGGCGCGCCCTTGATGCCGGTGCCGCCGAAGTCGATGCCGAAGGGATGCTCCATGAGCGCCATGAGACCACATCCAGCGCGCTGGTGACCTACTGCTGGCGCCCGCGCGAGCCCCTAGGGTCGATCCATGGGCTCGCAGAAGGTCGCATGGGGCACGGCTCCCGGGCGTGGCGTGATCGCCGCGGCAACGCTCGGGTCCGGGATGATCCTGCTGGACGGCTCGGTGGTCAACGTGGCGCTGCCCCGCCTGGGCCGGGACCTCGGGGCGAGCCTGGCGCAGCTGCAGTGGATCACCAACGGCTACCTGCTCTCCCTCGCCGGGCTGATCCTGATCGGCGGCTCCCTCGGCGACCGGTTCGGGCGCCGCCGGGTCTTCGTCGTCGGCACCGTCTGGTTCGCGCTGGCCTCGCTGCTGTGCGGGCTGGCGCCCAACGCGGAGGTGCTGATCGCGGCCCGGGTGCTGCAGGGGGTGGGCGGGGCGCTGCTCACCCCGGGCAGCCTGGCAATGATCCAGGGCGCCTTCGTCCCCGAGGACCGGGCGCGCGCGATCGGCGCCTGGTCCGGGCTGGGCGGGGTGGCGAGCGCGGCCGGCCCGCTGGTCGGCGGGTTGCTGATCGACCACGTGTCCTGGCGCTGGATCTTCCTGGTCAACCTGCCGCTGGCCGTGGTCACGGTGCTGCTGGCGCAGCGCTGGGTCCCCGAGACCCGGGACCCGCGCGCCGTCGGCCGGTTCGACGTACCGGGGGCGGTGCTGGCCTCGCTCGCGCTGGCCGGGGTGACCTACGCGCTGATCGAGTGGGGCAGCACGGAGGCGGCGTGGGCGGGCGTCGTGGGAGCGGTGGCGGTGGTGGCCTTCCTGGCACGGGAGCACCGCACCGCGGAGCCGATGGTGCCGCTGGGGCTCTTCGGGGACCGGACGTTCTCCGCGGCCAACGCGATGACCTTCCTGGTCTACGCGGCGCTCGGTGCGGTGCTCTTCTTCCTGGTCATCCAGCTCCAGACCGTGTCGGGGTACGGCGCCCTCCAGGCCGGGCTCGCCACCTTGCCGATCACCGTCTGCATGCTCTTCCTGGCCGCCCGCGGGGGCGCGCTGGGGGCTCGGATCGGGCCCCGCATCCCGATGACCGTCGGCCCGCTGGTGATGGCCGGCGGGTCGCTGCTGCTGCTCGGCGCGGGGGAGGACCTCAACTACTGGACCCAGGTGCTGCCCGGGTTGGTCGTCTTCGGCCTCGGGCTGTCGCTGATGGTGGCTCCGCTGACCGCCACGGTGCTGGCCGCCGCACCGGACGACAGCGCCGGGGTGGCCAGCGGGATCAACAACGCGGTGGCCCGTGCCGGCACGCTGCTCGCGGTGGCGGCGCTGCCGATGGCGGTCGGCCTGACCGGCGACCAGTACGCCGACCCGGTCGCCTTCGACGCGGCGTACGGCGAGGCGGTGGTCGTCTGCGCGGTCCTGCTCGCCCTGGGCGGCGTCGTCTCCTGGCTCACCATTCCGCGCCAGCCCGGTCGAATGTGACCCTTGCCACATGGCTTTACAAACCCTATGGTTTTGTAAACCACCTCGGCTGCGCACAGGAGATCTGATGACCCCGGACCGGATCCCGAACAGCACCGTGACCCCGGACTCCACCACGGGGTGGCAGGACCGCAAGCGTCGGCTGTGGCTGATCGGTCTGGTGGTGCCGTCCCTGGCCTTCGTCGGCTACGCCATGTACGCCCTGACCCACTGGGGGATCTGGCTGTGGCTGGGGCCCATCGTGATCCTGGTGATCGTGCCCGCCATCGACCTGATGGCCGGGCTCGACCGCTCCAACCCGCCCGACGACGTGATCGAGGCGCTGGAGGCCGACCGCTACTACCGGTGGATCACCTACCTCTTCCTGCCCCTGCAGTACGTCGGCTTCATCAGCGCGATGTACATGCTGATGCGCGGCGACCCGCTCGGCTGGGCGCCCGAGCTGGGGCCGGTCGACAAGATCGCGCTGGCCATCTCCATCGGGTGCATCGGCGGGATCGGCATCAACACCGCCCACGAGCTGGGCCACAAGAAGGAGTCGCACGAGCGCTGGCTCTCCAAGATCGCGCTGGCCCAGGTCGCCTACGGCCACTTCTACATCGAGCACAACCGCGGGCACCACGTCCGGGTGGCGACGCCTGCGGACCCGGCGAGCAGCCGGCTGGGGGAGAGCTTCTACGAGTTCTGGCCGCGCACGGTGCTGGGTTCGCTGCGCTCGGCGTGGCGGCTGGAGAAGCGGCGCTACGCGCGTCGCAGCCAGAGCCCCTGGCGGATCGGCAACGACGTGCTGAACGCCTGGCTGATGACCGCGGTGCTGTGGGCAGGGCTGATGCTGTGGCTCGGGGTCGGCCTGCTGCCCTACCTGGTGCTCCAGGCCCTGGTGGGGCTGAGCCTCCTGGAGGTCGTCAACTACATGGAGCACTACGGGATGCTGCGGCAGAAGGTCGGCGTGGGGGAGCGGGAGCGTTACGAGCGCGTCGACCCCAGCCACAGCTGGAACTCCAACAACATCGCCACCAACGTGCTGCTCTACCACCTGCAGCGGCACAGCGACCACCACGCCAACCCGACCCGGCGCTACCAGGCGCTGCGGGACTTCGAGGAGTCCCCGGTGCTGCCCACCGGGTACGCCGGGATGATCCTGCTGGCGGCGTTCCCGCCCGTGTGGCGCCGGGTGATGGACCCCCGGGTGCTGGCCCACTTCCACGGTGACGTGACCCGGGCCAACGTGAGCCCGCGGCACCGCGAGGCCTACCTGCGCCGATACGCCGTACCGGCAGATGGTCCGGCCTGCGGGGATCTGGGGCGCACGGACCTCGCGGGGAGCGGCGACGGCGAGCACACCGCAGAGGTGCTCGCCGCTCGCTGCCCCGGGTGCGGCTACACCTACGAGGTGGCGGCCGGCGACGAGCACGAGGGGTTCGCGGCCGGTACGGCCTGGGCCGACGTGCCCGAGACCTGGAGCTGCCCGGACTGCGGGGTCCGGGACAAGGTCGACTTCGTGCCGGTGGACCCGGCGGAGCCGGTGTCGAGCAGCGTGCCGGTCCCCAGGCGTTTTCCCCGCGGTTCCTAGACTCACCCGGGTGACCTCCCCGGCGGCAGCTCCGACGCTCCAGCAGCGCCTGGTGGCGACCGCCGTCGACCTGACCACCGCCCACGGCTGGTCGCACGTGACCATGGCCCGGCTCGCCCGCGAGGTCGGGGTGAGCCGCCAGACGGTCTATGACCAGATCGGGACCAAGCAGGAGCTGGCCGAGGCGGTGATCGCCACCGAGCTGGCCCGCTTCCTGGACGCCGTCACCCGCGCCTTCGACCGCTCGCCCGGCGACCTGGTCGCCGCCGTCGAGGGCGCCTGCCACGACGTGCTGGTGCTGGCCCAGGACAACGCCCTGCTACGGGCCATCGCCTCGGCCACCCACGGCACCGACACCGAGCTGCTGCCGCTGCTCACCACGCACTCCGCGACGCTGCTGCAGACCGCCCAGGCAGTGGTGGCCGAACGCGTCGCCGAGTACGACGTCCCGCTCGACCCGGCGCGCCTCGCGGCGGGCATCGAGGTGATCGTGCGCGTGGTGCTCAGCCACGTGATGCAGCCCTCCGGCACGCCGGCGCAGACCGCGGCCGACCTGAGCTGGATCGCCGGCCGGGTGCTGGCCACCGGTGAGGGCCCCCGGTCCTGAGCCGCGGGCTGCCCTGGCCTGGCCGCGGCTCAGAGGTCGCGGTGCAGCTCATCGAGGCGAGGCACGTCCGGGCTTCGCGTGAGGCGCACGATCGCCACCGCCAGCCCGCCCCACAGGATCACCATCGCCAGCACCATCAGCACGATCGCCTCGACGTTCATGCCTGGACCTCCTCGTCGTCGGTGACATCCATGGGTGTGTCCTTGCGCCAGGGCAGCCGGGCCGCGACGAAGCCGAAGACGATCACCAACCCGGCGGCGCCCCACCCGAAGACTCCGAGCATCCAGCCCGGGTAGTCCTCGTACCTCGTCCTGACGTCGTTCCACAGCCCGTCGAGCAGCACGTAGGTCAGCGCCAGCGGCGCGACCACCGAGACCAGGATCCGCCACAGGGCGCCCAGCCGGAAGGAGCCGTTGCGGTTGAGGTGGTTCTG
This sequence comes from Nocardioides houyundeii, assembly GCF_002865585.1. Classification (NCBI taxonomy): domain Bacteria; kingdom Bacillati; phylum Actinomycetota; class Actinomycetes; order Propionibacteriales; family Nocardioidaceae; genus Nocardioides; species Nocardioides houyundeii. The sequence goes on from NZ_CP025581.1 coordinate 61,362, forward strand.
CAGCAGCGGCAGCACCTTGAGCACCCAGGCGAGCACCACCATCGAGACCACCGCGACCAGCAGGATGCCGAACTGGTTGATGAAGTGGTCGAGGATGTCCAGCACGTGCAGCCCGCTGGTGCTGGAGAAGAGCAGCACGCTCAGGACGGCCGCCGGGATGCTGACCAGCGCGGCCGCCTGGGCGCGGCCCAGCTCGAACTTGTCGCGCACCGCCGAGATGACCACCTCGATCACCGAGACCAGCGACGTCAGCCCGGCGATGACCAGCGAGGCGAAGAAGCAGACGCCGATGAAGGCTCCCCAGGGCGCCTCACTGATGATCGCCGGGAACCCGATGAAGGCCAGCCCCACGCCGCTCTGGGCGACCTCGTCCACCGCGACGCCCTCGGCCTGCGCCATGAAGCCCAGGGCGGCGAAGACGCCGATGCCGGCGAGCAGCTCGAAGCCGGAGTTGGCGAAGCCCACCACCAGACCGGATCCGGTCATGTCGGTGTCGCGGTGCACGTAGGAGGAGTAGGTGATCATGATGCCGAAGCCGATGGAGAGGGAGAAGAAGATCTGGCCGAAGGCTGCTCCCCACACCCCCGGCTCGGCCAGGGCGCCCCAGTCGGGGGTGAACAGTGCGTCCAGGCCGTCGGCGGCACCGGGCAGGAAGAGCGACCGGACCACCAGCGCCCCGAAGGTGATGACGAGCAGCGGGATGAAGACCACCGAGACGGCCCCGATCCCCTTCTGCACGCCGGCGACCATGACCACGACGACCGCGGCCCACACGATGAGCAGCGGGACCAGCACGCCGGGAACGATCTCGGCGGTCACACCGGGGTCGCTGACCTGCAGGAACTCGCCGGTGAAGAAGCCCGCGGCGTCGTCCCCCCAGGCCTCGGTGACCGAGAAGAGGGTGTAGCGCAGCGCCCAGGCGATGACCGCGGCGTAGTAGATGGCGATCATGAAGCAGATGCCGACCTGCCACCAGCCCAGTCCCTCGGTGCCGCGCCGCAGCCGCGCGAACGACAGCGGCGCCGATCCGCGGAAGCGGTGACCCAGCGCGTAGTCGAGGAAGAGGAACGGGATTCCCGCGGTGAGCAGCGCGATCAGGTAGGGGATCATGAAGGCGCCGCCGCCGTTGTCGTAGGCGACGTAGGGGAAGCGCCAGATGTTGCCCAGTCCGACGGCCGAGCCGATCGCCGCGAGGATGAAGACCCTGCGGGACGAGAACGACCCTCGGCGCTCGGCCTCCTGGGCGTGCGTCTCCTGCTGAGTCATGGCGCCTCCCGAAGATGTGACGTGGACGACTCGTCGGATGCTAGCGCTCCGCCGGGACGGTGTCCTGCTCAGACGGGCTCCGGCTCACGCCACAGCTGCTCGCGCAGCCGCCACGGCTGGGCCTCACCGGCGTCCAGGATCATCCGGGCGAACGGGGTCATGGTGGCCAGGACCGTTGCCTGCTCCGCCTCGCTGAGCACGCGCAGCGGCGCCGCGGCCAGCCGGTCCGTGGTCCGCTCCAGCGACGACTTGAGCTCGGTGCCCTGCGCGGTCGCGTGGTCCTCGTCGACGACCAGGCCGCGCGCGACCAGCCGGTCGACCGCGGCCTGCCAGGCGGCGTCGTCCCACCCGGTGTGCCGGTGCAGCATCTCCGCCGGCATGTAGCCGTCGGCACAGGCCAGCACGTGGCACTCGACGGGGTCGATGCCCATGGCCGTGGTGGTCGCCCAGTGCGCGTCGCCGCGGTGCTCGCGCAGCACCGTGCAGGCCAACCAGAGCTGCAGGTGCGGCGCGTCGGGCCACTCCACGGCCAGGTGGGCGGCGGCCATCGGGTGCCCGCCGAGGTCGCACGCCTCCGCCGCCCGCCTGACCAGCCCCGCCACCTCGGCGGTCTCGGCCAGGTGGTCCCCCAGCACCCGGCGCAGCGTGGCGTCGGCTGCCTCGAGCCGCGCGGCGAGGATGTCCTCAGGCTCCGCGCGCTGCCAGACCTCCGGGACCGCCCTGGCGACGTACGCCGGGGCGAAGCCGAAGGTCAGGGCGGCCGCGACCTCGGCCGACACCGGTCCCAGGGCGCACAGCCGGGCGCCGAAGTACTGCAGCTCGGGCCGGTCGAGGCCGAGAGCGCTCATCCGCTCCACGCCCTCCGCGGAGCGGTAGGAGAGCTGGTGGTACGGCTCCATCATCCGCCACAGCTGGCGGGGGTGGGTGCTCACGGCGGGCTTCAGGAGAGCTCGGCGAGCAGGACGGACATCTTCGCGGTGTCCTTGTAGAAGACGTCGATCTCGCTGATCCGGCCGTCCCTGACGGAGTAGAGCTCCACCATGGGCATCCGCACCGTGCGGCCCGACCGCTTGGAGGTGAAGACCCCGGTCATCGTCACCAGCACCCGGTCGCCGGCCTGCACCGCGTCCCAGTCCTCGATCCCCAGCTCCGCGAGCTCGCCGATCTTCGCCTTGATCGCGTGGAACCCGGCGACACCGCGGTAGGTCCCCGGGTAGGGCAGGTTCTCCGGCTCGTGGATCGCCAGCTCGGGGTGGAAGACCTGCTCGATGCGAGGCTGGTCGTCCGCGTGGACCGCGGCGAGCAGCTCGTCGACGACGTCCTTGGGGTTCTGCGACACGGGAATCTGGGACACGGGGTGCCTCGCTCTTCGTCGGTGACCCGACACGGCGTCGGGTCCGTCACCGTATGAGGCAGGTCACACACTGTCAACCATCCGTTTGCTTGATAAGCGGCACGTGGATGCCCTGCCAGATGGCCCGGGGGGAGTGTGCCCGCGGCTCCTAGGCTGTTGCTGGGAGGTCACTATGGACCGCAGTGCCGGGGCAGCCATCGCGCTGGTGCTGGCGTGCGCGGCCTCCGGCTGTCGCGGGGGTACGACGGCCGGTCCAGTCGCCCCCTCGGTCGCCTCTCCCACGGCCTCCCCCTCCAGCACGCCGTCCGGCACCGGCTCGAGCACGCCGTCCGGCACCGGGTCCGCCGCCCTGGACGTCCGCGACCCCGAGCACGCGGTGGCCCCGCCCGGCCCGCTGACCGGCGACCTGCTCCCCGCCGACCTGCTGGTCCACAGCCTCGAACCGCTGGACGCGGACCTGGTGGCGGCTGTGGGCAAGCTCGAGGGCGTGGCCCACGTGGAGCCCATCGCGCTGGCCCAAGTGGGCATCCAGGACCGGGTGGTCAACGTTGCCGCGGTGGACGCGGCGGCGTACCGGCGGTTCACCACCCCCGGCAGCGCCGGCCTTCAGGAGGCCTGGGACCGGGTGGCCGGCGGCGAGGTGGCGGTCGTCCCCGCCCTCGGACGTCGGCTGCGCGACGAGGAGGGCTACCTGCGGCTGGGCAACGACCGGGACGCCGCCCGGGTGCACGTGGGGGCGCTCACCGCCCAGGTGCCGCAGGTCGACGCGGTGGTGAACACCGCCTGGGGCACCGAGCTCGGGATGCGGCCCGGCAACGCGCTGCTGATCTCGGTGGACCGGCTGGTGGCCCCGCAGCGGGTCAGACCCGCGATCACCCGCCTGGTCGGCCGCGACGTGTCGGTGCAGGTCCTCGGCCCGGACCTCGACGTGTCCGCGGTGCAGACGGCGGTGCTGACCGGCGGCTCGGTGGCCCAGGCGGTGGGCTCGTTCTCCTACCGGGTCGGCACCGCGGGACGGATCGTGCCGCAGCAGGAGTGGGTGGCCGGGCATATTCGCACCGAGGCCGTGCCGATCCTGGGGGCGGTCACCTGCCACGCGGTGATGCTCCCGCAGCTCAGGGCCGCGCTGGCGGAGGTGGCGGCCTCGGGACTGTCGCAGGAGATCGACCCCGACCAGTATGCCGGCTGCTACCACCCGCGGTTCATCGCCGGCTCCACCCAGCTCTCCCTGCACGCCTTCGGCATCGCGGTCGACCTCAACGTCCCCGGCAACCAGCGCGGCACCGTGGGCGAGATGGACCCCCGGGTGGTCGCCATCTTCGAGAGGTGGGGGTTCGCCTGGGGCGGACGCTGGTCGTGGACCGACCCGATGCACTTCGAGATGGACCGGCTCGTCGAGGTCAGGTGAGCGGATCGGGCGCGCCGCACATGATGGCTGTGCGCTGCGACAGTCACCGTCGGGGGACGCCTCCGCCTAAGGTGACGCCCATGCGCGCAGTCCAGGTCGTCAGCCCCACGGGTCCCTCCGGCGTCGAGCTCCGTGAGGTGCCCGAGCCCACCGCCGGCCCGGGGAGGTGCTCGTCGAGGTGCACAGCGTCGGGATCTCGTTCCCCGACCTGCTGCTCGCCAAGGGGAGTACCAGCTCAAGCCCGAGGTGCCGTTCACCCTCGGGGTCGACTTCGCCGGCAGCGTCGCCGCCCTCGGTGAGGGCGTCGAGGGGTTCGCCGTCGGTCAGCGGGTCGCCGGCGTGCTGCCGCACGGTGGTGCCGCCGAGCTGGTGGCGGTGCCGGCGGCGTTCACCTTCGCGCTGCCCGAGGGCACGACGTACGACGAGGGCGCGGCGTTGCCGATGAACTACCTCACCGCCCAGTTCGCCCTGGACGAGCGGGGTGGCCTCAAGCCCGGCGAGACCGTGCTGGTGCACGGCGCCGCGGGCGGCGTCGGCACCGCCACCATCCAGGTCGCCAAGGGGATGGGGGCGCGGGTGATCGCCGTGGTCTCCACCGAGGAGAAGGCGAAGGTCGCCCGGGACGCCGGCGCCGACGAGGCGGTGCTGCTGGCCGAGTTCAAGGACGAGGTGAAGCGGCTCACCGACGGCCGCGGGGTCGACGTGGTCCTCGACGTGGTGGGCGGCGACGCGTTCACCGACTCGCTGCGGCTGCTCGCCCCCAGGGCCGGCTGCTGGTGGTCGGCTTCGCGTCCGGCCAGGGCATTCCCGAGGTCAAGGTCAACCGGCTGCTGCTCAACAACGTCGACGTCCGCGGCGTCGGCTGGGGCGCCTACGCGATGGTGCGTCCGGACTTCATACAGCAGCAGTGGCGGGCGCTGGTGCCGATGCTGGAGTCGGGGGTGGTGCGGCCGCCGATCGGGACGACGTACGACGTGGGCTCCTTCGCGCAGGCGCTGACCGACATGGACGAGCGCCGCACCCTGGGCAAGTCGGTCGTCCGGCTGCGCTGACGCGTCGTACCTCACGCTCCCGACGCCGCCGTTCAGCCGTGCCGCGGCCCGCGGCACGCCTAGGGTCTGACCATGCTGGAACTGCGCCGGGTGCTGAGCGCCGCCCTCGTCTCGGCGGTGGTACTGGCGAGCACCTCGTGCATGTCCGAGCCGGAGAACCCCAGCACCTCCTGGGGGCGAAGCCGGTGCGGATCGGCGGCCTCAGCGTGCTCGCGGAGTCCGACCGCGACGGCTTCCGGCTGCACACCTCCTCGGGGGACAAGGGCTTCCTGCCCGGCGTCAACCTGGGCTCCACGCTGCCGACGCTGCAGCCGGGCGAGGTGGGGCAGATCCCGGCCGAGCACTACCGCAGGTGGATCTCCCAGATGGGCGACCTGGGCATCCGGGTGGTCCGGGTCTACACCCTGCTGCCGCCCGGGTTCTACGCCGAGCTCGCGGCCTACAACGAGGAGCACCCGGTCTCCCCGATCTACCTGGTGCAGGGCGCCTACCTGCCCAACGAGGAGTACGTCGACCCCGGACGCAGCCTCTACGACGCCGAGATCGACGACTCGTTCTCCGCCGAGATCCGTGACCTGTCCGCCGCCGTGCACGGCGACCTGGTCCGCGAGGAGGCCCCCGGTCGGGCCTGGGGCACCTACGACGTGGACGTGTCGGCGTGGGTGGCGTCGTGGATCATCGGGGTGGAGTGGGACGGCGCCGCGGTGCAGCGCACCAACCGCCGCTCGGCGGACGCGCCGTACTCCCCGGGGAAGTTCTTCGCCGCCACCGACGCCGCGACGCCGACCGAGCGGTGGATCGCCAAGCACATGGACGAGATCGCCACGCTGGAGGCGGAGCGCGGCGTCTCGGTCCCGGTCGCGATGGCCAACTGGCCGACCGCCGACCCGCTCGAGCACCCCTCGGAGCCGCTGCACCGCGAGGACCTGCCCGGGGTCGACGCCAACCACGTCCTGCCCACCGCGGCGTGGCCCGGCGGCACCTTCGCCAGCTTCCACGCCTACCCCTACTACCCGGACTTCCAGCGCTACCAGGACGGTCTCGACGAGACGCTCTGGGCGGGCGAGCCGGACCGCTACGCGGGGTACCTGAAGAGCCTGAAGGAGCACTTCGCCGACACCATGCCGCTGCTGGTCACCGAGTACGGCGTCCCGGCGTCGCTGGGCAGTGCGCACATCGGCACCAACGGTCGCGACCAGGGCGGGCACTCCGAGCCCGAGGCGATGGAGATGAACGCCGAGATGATGCGGATGATGGAGGACCTCGGGCTCGGCGGGGCGTTCGTCTTCGTGTGGGCCGACGAGTGGTTCAAGCGGACCTGGAACACCATGGAGCACCAGGTCGGGGAGCGGCGCCAGCTCTGGCACGACCCGCTGACCAACGAGCAGTGGTTCGGGCTGGTGGCCACGGACCCGGCCCCGCTGGTGGACGCCGCCGTGGAGGAGCTGCCCGAGGACCTCCCCGCCGACGGCGCCTACGAGTACCTCTACACCTGGGCGGACGCGTCCTGGGTGCACCTCGACATCAAGTTCCGCGACGAGCTGCCCGAGCGGCTGGTCCTCGACGCCGACGTGGTGCCCGGCGCCAAGCGTGCCGACTACCGGGTGAGCGTGGACCGGGTCGCCGGCGCGGCGCGCCTGGAGGTACGCCGCGCGCTGGACCCGATCCGGCTGGACACCCCGATGCGGCCCTACGTCGAGGACATGGACGCCCCGTGGCACCTCTACCGGCTGATCACCAACCAGTCGTACGAGAAGCCGGCGCCGCACCCGGCGGAGTACCAGGACGTGGGCGAGCTGGTGGAGGGCATCTGGGACCCGAAGAGTCCCGACTACGTCTCGACCTCGACCTGGCAGGTCAACCAGGAGCACCGCACCATCTCGCTGCGCATCCCGTGGTCGATGCTCGGTTTCGCGGACCCGTCCTCGCGCATCGCGCTCGGCGAGGGCGAGCCGGCCGAGCTGGTGGAGGTCGACGGCATCACCTTCCGCTTCGACGCCGACGGTGGGAGGCACGAGCAGGCCTTCACCTGGCCCAGCTGGAACCGCGCCGACTACACCGAGCGGCCCAAGCAGGGCATCGAGGTGCTGGAGCAGGCGTTCCGCGAGCTCGCGCCGTAGGTCAGCCCGTGGCGGGAAGCACGTTCACCCTGCCGCACTGACGGTGCCACCGCCTAGGGTGGACGGCGTGACGATTCTCGATGACGCCCGCGAGGGCATGGACCCCGACACCCGGCCGCAGGACGACCTCTTCGGCTACGTCAACGGCACCTGGCTGGAGGTCACGGAGATCCCCAGTGACCGCAGCAGCTGGGGACCCTTCGTGTCCCTGGCCGACACGGCCGAGCAGCAGGTGCACGCGATCATCGAGGAGCTGGCCGCTGGCAGCGCCCTCGACGAAGCCGCCGACGCCGAGGACGCCCGCAAGATCGCGGCGCTCTACTCCTCCTTCATGGACACCGACGCCATCGCCGCCCGCGGTACCGCCCGATCGAGCCGCTGCTGGCCGAGATCGAGGCGGTGAGCGACGTGCGCGAGCTGTCGGCCTTCCTGGGCGGCTTCGAGCGCCAGGGCGGCAGCGGCGCGTTCGGATCCTACGTCGACACCGACGCCAAGAAGTCCGACCGCTACCTCCTCAACATCACCCAGGGCGGCCTGGGCCTGCCCGACGAGAGCTACTACCGCGAGGAGAAGTTCGCCGACATCCGGTCGGCGTACCTGGCCTACCTGACCCGGCTCTTCGAGCTCGCCGGTCGCAGTGACGCCGCCGACTCCGCCGCCGCCGTGCTGGCACTGGAGACCCGGCTCGCCGCGGGTCACTGGGAGCGCGCCGAGACCCGCGACGTGCAGAAGACCTACAACCTGGTGAGCCGCTCCGAGCTCGAGGCCCTGGCCCCGGCCTTCGACTTCGACGCCTGGATCACCGCGCTCGGCGGCAGCGACGAGACGATCGCCGAGGCCTGCGTCCGCCAGCCGTCGTACCTGGAGCACCTCTCGGGCCTGCTGACGGAGATCCCGGCCGAGCAGTGGCGCCCCTGGCTGCTGGCCAAGGTGCTGCGCAGCTCCGCGGCGTACCTCACCGACGACTTCGTCGAGACCAACTTCGACTTCTACGGCCGCACCCTCAACGGCACGCCCGAGCTGCGCGAGCGGTGGAAGCGCGGCGTCGCGTTCGTCGAGGGCGCGATCGGGGAGGCCGTGGGCCGGGAGTACGTCGCCCGGCACTTCCCGCCGCGGTCCAAGGAGCTGATGGACGACCTGGTGGCCAACCTGCTCGAGGCCTACCGCCAGTCCATCGCCGAGCTCGACTGGATGACCGAGGAGACCAAGCAGCGGGCCTACGACAAGCTCGCCACCTTCCGGCCCAAGATCGGCTACCCGGAGAAGTTCCGCGACTACTCCGCGCTGCACGTCGACGCCGGCGACCTGATGGGCAACGTGCGCGCCTCGGCCGCCTACGAGACCGACCGCGAGCTGAACAAGATCGGCAGTCCGGTGGACCGCGACGAGTGGTTCATGCTGCCCCAGACCGTCAACGCCTACTACAACCCCGGCACCAACGAGATCTGCTTCCCCGCCGGCATCCTGCAGAAGCCGTTCTTCTCCCCCGACGCCGACCCGGCGGAGAACTACGGCGGCATCGGCGCGGTGATCGGCCACGAGATCGGTCACGGCTTCGACGACCAGGGCGCCCAGTACGACGGGGAGGGCAACCTCAACGACTGGTGGACCGCCGACGACAAGGCCGCCTTCGAGGTCAAGTCCAAGGCCCTGATCCAGCAGTACGACGGGTTCTCCCCGCGCGCCCTGCCCGGGGAGTTCGTCAACGGCTCCCTCACCGTCGGTGAGAACATCGGCGACCTCGGCGGGCTGACCATCGGGCACAAGGCCTTCCTGATCGCCACGCACGGCCAGGCCACGCCCGAGCAGCGCAAGAAGGTCTTCCTCAACTGGGCCTACTGCTGGCGCACCAAGCGGCGCAAGGAGCAGGAGCAGCAGTACCTCACGATCGACCCGCACTCCCCGCCGGAGTTCCGGGCCAACATCGTGCGCAACCTCGACGAGTTCCACGAGGTCTTCGGCACCACCGAGGGCGACGGCCTGTGGCTCGAACCGGAGGACCGCGTCCGGATCTGGTGACTAGGGTGCGCGTGTGACGGTCCCTGCGCGCGACGCCCCCGCCGACCCCCCTCCCGACGCCGCCTTCGACGCCGACGTCGTCGTGGTGGGCAGCGGCTTCGGCGGGGCGGTCAGCGCGCTGCGGCTCACCGAGGCCGGGCACCGGGTGGTGCTCCTGGAGAAGGGGGCGCGGCAGGACGACGCCGACCTGCTCCGCGCCCGCCGGGACCCGCGCGCCTACCTGTCGCTGCCCGGCCTGGGCCTGCACGGCTTCTTCTGGCAGCGGATCTTCCGGCACGTCGCGGTGATCGGCGGCACCGGCGTCGGCGGCGGGTCCATCGTGTGGGCGGGGGTGCTGCTGGAGCCGGGCGAGGACTTCTACGCCGCCGAGGGGCTGGCGCGGCTCGGGCCCGACTGGCGTGCGGAGCTGGCGCCGTACCTGCAGCGGGCCGCCGGGATGCTGGGCCGGGTGGTCAGCCCGCACCGCGGGCCGATGGACGAGCACCTGCTCTCCGCGGCCCGGGCGGTCGGTGCGGAGTCGACGTACGGTCCGGTGCCGCTGGCCATCCACTTCGGCCGGGAGGGCGTCACCGAGCCCGACCCGTTCTTCGGCGGTGAGGGCCCCGAGCGCACCGGCTGCCGGCTGTGCGGGGAGTGCCTGCTGGGCTGCCCGTACGGCGCCAAGAACCAGCTCACCCGCAACTACCTGCACCTCGCGGAGCGGTACGGCGCCGAGATCCGTCCCGAGCACGAGGTGACCGAGATCCGGCCGCTGCCCGGCGGTGGTTACCAGGTGCGCACCCGGCATCCGCGCGGCCGGGGACCCGGCCAGGTGGTGCGCGCGCAGCGGGTGGTGCTGGCCGCCGGAGTGCTCGGCACCCTGGACCTGCTCTTCCGCTGCCGCGACGAGCTGGGCTCGCTGCCGCAGGTCTCCAGCCAGCTCGGCGCGCACGTGCGCACCAACAGCGAGGCGCTGACCGCGGTGCTCCAGCCGCCCGGCCAGGACCTCTCCCGCGGGCCGACCATCACCAGCGACTTCCATCCCGACGCTCATACCCACGTGACGCAGAACCGGTACGTCGGCGGCTGGCACATGCGGCTCCAGCTCGGGCCGATGGTGGACGGGCTGCGACCCGGCCGCCGCGCGCTGCGCACCCTGGCCCGGCTCGCGTCCGGGCCGCTGGCCCAGCTGCGGGTCTCGCTGGCGCGGGGCTTCGAGCGCCGGTTGACCGTGCTCACCACCATGCAGCACGTCGACAACGAGCTCGCCCTCGAGCTGCGCCGATCGCCGCTTCGCCCCTGGCGCCGGGTGCTGAGGTCGCGGGTCACCCGCGGGGACCGGGCGCCCAGCCACCTGCCGGTGGCCAACCGGGTGACCGCGGCGTTCGCGGAGGCCTCCGGGGGTCGCCCGCTCAACCTGCTCGGGGAGACCCTGGGCGGGCTCTCGGTGACCGCGCACGTGCTGGGTGGTGCGGTGATGGGCCGCACCGCCGCCGAGGGGGTGGTGGACGCCGACCACGAGGTCTTCGGTCACCCCGGGCTCTACGTCGCGGACGCCAGCGTGATCCCGGCCAACCTGGGCGTGAACCCGTCGCTGACCATCACCGCGCTGGCCGAGCGGTTCGCAGCCCGGTTCCCGGCCCCGGTCGACGTATCGTCGGGTTCCGCCCGGACCGTGCGCGAGCCGATCACGGCCCGCCCCGTGGCAACCTCGTCGATGGAGACCCTGTGAGCCCCAACATCGTGTCCCTGCGCCGCGAGTGGTCCACCCTGATGGCGCCCGCTCCGACCGACCTGGTCGGCGACCTGCAGGCTTCGTTCGTGGCGCCGCTCAAGCACGTCGCGCCGGCCGGGCTGGGCCTGATCGGCCTGCCGCGCTGGCACGGCAAGAGGTTCCACCTCGAGGGCGAGCGCCTGGTCGGGGTGAACCTGCTGCGGGCCGAGCGCCCCGGCGAGCTGCGCGAGACTCTGCCGATGACGGCGATGCTGTCCGCGTCCTGGGCCGACGGGCTGCCGGCCGTTGCCGTCTCCTACGCCGCTGACGCGCCGCGCCCCTGGCGCTGGGTCCGCGACGAGCTGCGGGTCCGCCCGGACGGCTCCTACCTCGGGATGACCTTCGTCGGGCTGCCGGGGCTGAAGGCCCTCGGCGGTACGCCGTTCCTGCTGCGCCGCGGGTGAGCGACCGCTCCCGGCGCCCCGATCCGCCGGAGTCGGCGGTGGTTGATAGACAGGGGTCATGACTTCCCCCGCCAGCAGCACCGCGAGCTCCGCGACCGACGACGTACGCCGGGAGCAGCGGGCCGCCGCCGAGGCGCACCTGCGCTCCCTGGTCGGCAGCGACGACGCGGTCCTGCGCGAGGACCAGTGGTCGGCGATCGAGGCGCTGGCGGTCGACCGGCGCCGTGCGCTGGTGGTGCAGCGGACCGGCTGGGGCAAGTCGGCGGTCTACTTCGTCGCCACCCTGCTGCTCCGGGCCCAGGGGGCCGGGCCGACGGTGATCGTCTCCCCGCTGCTCGCTCTGATGCGCAACCAGATCGCCGCCGCCCAGCGCGCCGGGATCCGGGCGGTCACCATCAACTCCACCAACATCGACCAGTGGCAGCCGATCCACGACGCCATCCACGCCGGCGAGGTCGACGTGCTGCTGGTGAGCCCCGAGCGGCTCAACAACCCCGGCTTCCGCGACGAGGTGCTGCCCCGGCTGGCTGCCAGCGCCGGCCTGCTGGTGATCGACGAGGCGCACTGCATCTCCGACTGGGGGCACGACTTCCGCCCGGACTACCGCCGGATCCGGACCCTGCTCGGGGAGCTGCCCGACGGGATCCCGGTGCTGGCCACCACCGCGACCGCCAACGCCCGGGTCACCTCCGACGTCGCCGAGCAGATGGGCACCGACGTGCTGGTGCTGCGCGGCACCCTGGACCGCGAGTCGTTGCGGCTGGGCGTGGTGCGGCTCAAGACCGCCGAGCAGCGCCTGGCCTGGCTCGCCGACCACCTCGCCGAGCAGCCGGGCTCGGGCATCGTCTACTGCCTCACCGTCGCCGCCACCCAGGAGATCGCGGACTACCTGCGCTCCCGGGGCCACCAGGTCGCGGCGTACTCGGGGCAGACCGAGGCCGGGGAGCGGCAAGCGCTGGAGGAGGACCTGGTCAACGGCCGGGTCAAGGCGCTGATCGCCACCAGCGCCCTCGGGATGGGCTTCGACGCCCGGCTCGGGTTCGTGGTCAACATGGGGGCGCCCGCCTCCCCGGTGGCCTACTACCAGCAGGTGGGCCGTGCCGGGCGTGGCACCGACGAGGCGACTGTGGTGCTCCTGCCCGCCATCGAGGACCGCGACATCTGGGCCTACTTCTCCTCCCTCGCCTTCCCCCGCCAGGAGCTGGTCCAGCAGACCCTCGACGTGCTGGCCGGCTCGCCGAAGCCGATGAGCACCGCGTCCCTGGAGACCTACGTCGAGCTCAACCGGACCCGCCTGGAGCAGATGCTCAAGGTGCTCGACGTCGACGGCGCGGTACGCCGGGTCCAGGGCGGGTGGACCTCGACGGGCCAGCCCTGGGACTACGACGCCGAGCGCTACGCCCGGGTCGCAGCCGCCCGGGAGCGCGAGCAGCAGGCGATGCTGGACTACATCACCACGGAGAAGTGCCGGATGTGGTTCCTGCGCGACCAGCTCGACGACCCGGACAACACCGAGCACTGCGGGCGCTGCGACAACTGCGGCGGGCTCACCCTGTCCACCCAGCTCTCCGAGCAGTCCGTCGAGGCCGCCCACGAGCGGCTGGCGCGGCCGGGCGTGGTCATCGAGCCGCGCAAGATGTGGCCCAGCGGGCTGTCCAACCTCGGCGTCGACCTCAAGGGCAAGATCAGCGAGCCGGCCAGCGAGGGACGGGCCGTCAACCGGCTCACCGACCTCGGCTACGGCCAGCAGCTGCGCGAGCTCTTCCGGGCCACCACCGAGCCGGACGGCACCCAGACGGTGGTGGACGGCCCGGTCCCCGTCCCGCTGGTCCAGGCCGTGGTGGAGGTGCTCAACGACTGGAAGCCCCGGGTCGCCGGCATCGTGTACGTCGAGTCGGCGCGGCGTCCCACTCTGACCCGGGACCTGGCCGACGGCCTCTCCCGCTACCTCAAGGTGCCGGTGGTGGGATCGTTCGCCATCGTCGACCCCGACGTGCCGCCCGGCAAGGGAGCCATGAACTCCGCCCAGCGGGTGGCCGCGGTCGGCCGGCGCAGCGCTCTGACCGGCGAGATGCCTGAGGGCCCGGTGCTGCTGGTCGACGACCTGGTGGTCACCGGCTGGACCCTGACCCTGGCCGCCCGGGCGATCCGGGCGGCCGGGGCGAGCGACGTGCTGCCGCTGACGCTGGCGCTCAACGCCTGAGCGCACCGCCGGCCCGGATCACCGGGCCGGCGGTGGTCGGTCAGCTGGCGGCCGCGCAGACCAGGTTCACGACCAGACGATCGGTCGCCTCGGGGGTGGTCCCGCGCGCGACCACCGAGGCGTTGTCCTTGAACTCGACCTGGGACGGCCCGCCCCACGAGACCTCCCAGTAGCTGGTGGCCCCCATGACCTTCTTGCCAGCCGGGCAGGACACCGTCAGCTCGGCCTTGTTGTCGGTCGCACCCTTGCTCAGCTTCACCAGCTCGTAGCCCGACACGCCGGGCGCACCCGGCGCACCGGCCGAGCCCCGGACACCGGCCGGTCCGGCGGGGCCAGCCGGACCGGGGGTGGTGCCCAGCTTGGCGATCGCGCCCTTGGCCAGGTCCTTCTTCTTCAGCGACCCGTCCTTGATGTCGGCCGAGGTCACGGAGTTGTTCTTGATGTCCTTGCCGGTGATGACCAGGGCGGCGGTTGCGCCACTGGTCGCCGTGGCGACCAGCAGCCCGCCGGCAATCAGCACCGTGGGAACGCTGCGACGGGGGGAGAAGGAGGAGCGAGACATCGGCGAGTCCTTTGCGGTTGAAGAAAGTTCCGCCATTGAAGCGTCTGGCTCAGCCGTTCAGCGACCGTCTCAGATTTTGCTTTCGCCCCTCAGGAGAGGATCACCACATGAGCGCACCCTTCGACGACACCAACCCCGACCTGCAGGTGGCGGCGCAGGTCAACGCAGCCCTGTTCCCCGTGACTCGGTTCCGCGTGGGTTACGACATGCAGGAGGTCGACCGGTTCCTTGCGCGCATCGGCGAAGACCTGACCTCCGGCGATCCCCGGATCCAGGCCCAGGAAGTGGCGGACAAGAGGTTCAAGCCCGTTCGGATGCGGGACGGGTACGGCGTGAACGAAGTCGACGACCTGCTCGACCAGGTGGCGAACCACCTGCGCTTCATGGGTCGAGCCGAGGCGGCCGTCGCGGCCCGCGCGACGGCCGAGGTCGCGCACCCCGCCGGTGCCCACCCCGCCGAGTGGGACCGTCCATCACTCTTGACCGTCGATCCGCAGACGGGGGTGACGGCGCAGATGTCGTGGCCCAGGCGCGCGCTCCTGCTCGTCATCGCCCTCGGCGTCGTCTTCGCAACCGTCTACGGCGTCACCTCAGGCCTCGGTGGCTAGCCGGCCGCCGCAGGCCTGGCGGCTACCGGCCCCCGCGAGCCTCGCCTCAGACGGGGCTCAGTGACCCATCATCGCGGTCGGGTCGACCGGCTCCTCGGGGGGCTTGCGCGGCAGGAAGAACGCCGGGATCAGCACGCAGCCGACCAGGATCGTGCCGACCACGAAGACCGTGGCGAAGCTGTCGGCCAGGTCCGGCAGGGCCACCGGGGCGATGGCGTCCAGCTGCGCCTTGAGCTCGGCTGCCTTGTCTCCGGTGGCCTGGGAGAGCATCCCCTTCAGGCCCAGGTAGGCGCCGGCGGAGTCGCTGGACTTGATCTGGTTGGTGAGCACCACCGAGAAGAGCGCCGTGCCCATCGAGGCGGCGACCTGCTGGGTGATGTTCATCAGGGTCGAGCCGCGGGCGATGTTGTGGTCGCTGAGCGTCTGCAGCGCCGAGCTCATGATCGGCATCATCGTGGCGCCCATGCCCAGGCCCATCACGAAGAGCGAGCCGAGCAGGAAGGCGTAGGAGGTGTCCGCCTCGAGCTGGGTGAACATCGCCATCCCGATGGTGATCAGCGTGATGCCGACCATCACGATCTTGCCGGGCCCGCGCTTGTCGGCCATCAGGCCGGCGATGGGCATGGTGATCATCGCGCCGATGCCCTGAGGGGCGAGCAGCAGACCGGCGTGGAGGGCGTCCTCGCCTCGGACCTGCTGGAAGTAGAGCGGGAAGAGCAGCGAGGCACCGAAGAAGGCCATGGCGAAGAGCGCCATCGCGATCACGGCCACGGTCATCTTGCGGTTGGCGAACAGGCGCAGCTCGACCAGCGGGTGGGCGTTGCGTCGGTTCAGCGCCCACGGCACGAAGGCGGCCACGAGCAGGATCCCGACGATGGTGGGGATGGCGACCTCGCGGGCGAAGAAGGTGCCGTGCTCGGGGATCGAGGAGACGCCGTACAGGAAGGCGGCCAGGCCGGGGGAGAGCAGCAGCATCCCGAGCCAGTCGAAGGTCTCCGAGGGCTCGACGTTGTCCTTGGGCAGCACCACGAGGGCGTAGATGAAGGCGATGGCGCCGATCGGCAGGTTGATCAGGAAGATCCAGTGCCAGGAGGCGGCCTCGATCAGGTAGCCGCCGACGATGGGACCGAAGATCGGACCCAGCAGCATCGGGATGCCCAGCACGGCCATCACCCGGCCGATGCGGTGCGGCCCGGCGGCGCGGGTCAGGATCGTCATGCCCAGCGGCATCAGCATGCCGCCGCCGAGGCCCTGGAGCACCCGGAAGATGACCAGCGTCTGCAGCGAGTCAGCCAGTGCGCAGAGCACCGAGCCGAGGGTGAAGAGCCCCACGGCGAGCAGGTAGAGGCGTTTGGTGCCGAAGCGGTCCGCGGCCCAGCCGGTCAGTGGGATCACCGAGGCCAGGGCCAGGGTGTAGCCGGTCATCGTCCAGGCGACCTCGGCAGAGGTGGCCTCGAACTCGTTCTGGAAGGTCTCCAGCGCCACCGAGACGACGGTGATGTCGAGGATCGACATGATGGCGCCTAGGACGACGACGCCGGCGACGAGCAGGACGCTCTTGTCGAGCTTGTCGTCACCGGGCGGGGTGGGGGGAAGGCCAGGGCTCGCTGACTCGGTCTTGATGCTCACCGGTGCAGGCTAGAGGTTGCCGGCGACAACCACACAATGGTTATGCAGAGCTCAGGGAGTGTTCCCGATCACGCTCTCGACCGCCGCGACCAGGGCCGGGTCGTCGGGCTCGGTCGTCGGGCTGAACCGGGCCACCGGTCGCCCCTGGGCGTCGAGGAGGAACTTCTCGAAGTTCCACTGCACGTCGCCGGTGTGCCCCTTCTCGTCGGAGAGCTCCACGAGCTCGGCGAGCACCGAGTGCCGGCCGTCCCCGTTGACCTCGATCTTCTCCGACATCGGGAACGTCACGCCGTACGTCGCGGAGCAGAACTCCGCGATCTCGTCGGCGCTGCCGGGCTCCTGGCCCATGAACTGGTTGCAGGGCAGGCCCACGACGGTGAACCCGCGGTCGGCGTACTCCTCGTGGAGCGCCTCGAGCTTGGCGTACTGCGGGGTGAGGCCGCACTTGCTGGCCACGTTGACCAGCAGGGCACCGCGGCCGCCGGTGAGGTCGCGCAAGGTGCCGGGGGTGCCGTCCAGGCGGGCCAGGGACGCGTCGAGGATGCTCATGGCCTCATTGTGGCGGTCGGCACAAGCGCTGAGGCCCCAGTCGCGGTGTTGCCAGCGGTGTCGGGTGCAGCGGCTAGCGTCGAGGGGTGAGCTTCATACCGACCACCGGCCCCGCCGTCTTCCACGCGGCGGAGCCACCCCGGCAGGGCGTGGTGGAGTTCACCGGGGCACGGAGCGTGCGGCTGCCGATCACCGCGGCGCTCCCGGTCCTGGCCAAGGCCCACAAGGACCAGGCGGTCCATCCCAGCGTCGCGCTGCTCGCCGGGGCGGCCCACCTCGGCCTGCGGCTGGTCGCCGACGGCCGCTTCGAGCCGCACCCCACCCAGCCCTGGTGGCAGGTCGCCCCCCTCGGTGACGCCGACCGGGACCGGGTCGAGCAGCTCGCCCGCGCCCGGGCGTACGGCGACCTCGACCCGGCGGGCGCCGAGGGCGTGGTGCGCAAGGTGCTCGAGGCCGTCGTCGACGCCATGCCGCGGCGGCCCCCCACCCGGCCGGTGGCGGTGCCCGACTACACCGACCGGCTCTCGGACCGGATCCAGCGGCTCAAGCAGGTGGCCGCCGGCGACGACCAGCCCCAGCTGGTGAGCCTCTCGCTGCGCGTGGAGGCCGACGAGGACGAGCTGTACGCCGGCGAGCTGCGGGTCGTCCCGCAGGTGCACGCGGAGAGCAACGCCACCCACGTGGCCGACGCCGCCGAGCTCTGGCTGGAGTCGGGGGTGGGCGCGGGCCACGGGTTCGGCGACCGGGCGCGGACCCACGCCACGCTGGCGCTGCGGCAGGCTGCCGACGCCTGGCCGGTGCTCGACCGCCTGCTGGAGCTGCGGGTCCCGGACCGGATCACCCTGGGCAGCGACGAGGTGACCGACCTCCTCGAGCACGGCCTGGCCGACCTGCACGCCGTCGGGGTCGACGTGCACTGGCCACGTGAGCTGGGCCGCGACCTCACCAGCCGGGCCGTCCTGGACCGCTCGCGCAAGAAGGGTCCCTCGCCCGACGCGCCCCTGCAGAGCGGGATGCTCGGGGCGGCCGACCTCTTCGCGTTCCGCTGGCAGGTCTCGCTGCACGGTGACCCGCTCACCGAGGAGGAGATGGCACGGCTGGCCGCGGCGGCGAGCCCGGTGGTGCGCCTGCGGGACAGCTGGGTGGTCGTCGACCCGGAGGTCGCCAAGCGGGCGCGCAAACGACTGATCCGCACGGTCAAGCCCGCGCAGGCGGTGGCCGCCGCGCTGACCGGGGTGGTCGAGGTCGAGGAGACCCCGGACGTCGAGGTCGTGGTGGGGGCCTCGCTGCTGAAGGTGCGCGACCAGCTCAGGGCTGCCGCCACCCGGGAACCGGTCCCGGTGCCGGCCGGGCTGGCCGCCACCCTGCGCGACTACCAGCGCCAGGGCCTGACCTGGCTGGCCGAGCTGACCGGGCTGGGGCTCGGCGCGTGCCTGGCCGACGACATGGGCCTGGGCAAGACGGTCACCCTGATCGCGCTGCACCTGCACCGGGCCGAGGAGCGCCGCGCGGCCGGCGAGGCGTGCGGGGCGACGCTGGTCGTCTGCCCCGCGTCGCTGCTGGGCAACTGGGAGGCCGAGATCCACCGCTTCGCCCCCGGCGTCCCGGTACGGCGCTTCCACGGCGGCACCCGCTCGCTCCAGGGCCTGGCCCGCGCACCCCAGGAGCCGGGTCAGGAGCCGGATCACGAGGCTGAGCCGGCGCTGCTGGACGACGCGGCGCTCACCGACCCGGTCACCGAGGGCGGCTTCGTGCTCACCACCTACGGGACGCTGCGCAACGACGCCGAGACGCTGGCAGGCGTCGACTGGGACCTGGTGGTCGCCGACGAGGCCCAGCACGTCAAGAACGCCCGCTCCTCCACCGCCAAGGCGCTGCGCAGCGTGGGGAGCCGGGCGCGGGTGGCGCTCACCGGCACCCCGGTGGAGAACGACCTCACCGAGCTCTGGGCGATCCTGGACTGGGTGATCCCGGGGCTGCTGGGCAGTCGGCTGGCCTTCCGCCGAGCCTGGGCGGCCCCGATCGAGGCCGGGGTGGACCCCGAGATCACCCAGCGCTTCGCCGACCTGATCAGCCCCTTCCTGATGCGTCGGCGCAAGTCCGACCCCGGCATCGCCCCGGAGCTGCCGCCCAAGACCGAGACCGACCACCTGCTCGGTCTCACCCGCGAGCAGGCGGTGCTCTACGAGAGCTTCGTGCGGGACCGGATGGAGCGCATCGAGCGCTCCGAGCCCGAGGCCCGCCGCGGGCTGGTGCTGGCGATGCTCACCGGCCTGAAGCAGATCTGCAACCACCCGGCCCACTTCCTCAAGCAGACCAACCCCACCCTGGTGGGGCGCTCGGAGAAGATCGACCTGCTCGACGAGCTGCTGGGCACGGTGCTGGCCGAGGACGGAGCGGCGCTGATCTTCACCCAGTACGTCGCGATGGCGCGGCTGCTGGAGCTGCACCTGACCCGGGCCGGGCTTCCGCACCAGTTTCTGCACGGCGGTACGCCGGTGGCTGAGCGCGAGGCCATGGTCCGCCGCTTCCAGGCCGGTCCGGAGGACCCTGACAGCGTCCCGGTCTTCCTGCTCTCCCTCAAGGCCGGTGGCACCGGGCTCAACCTCACCCGGGCCGACCACGTCATCCACCTCGACCGCTGGTGGAACCCGGCGGTGGAGGAGCAGGCCACCGACCGGGCCTACCGGATCGGGCAGACCCGGCCCGTGCAGGTGCACCGGATGATCACCGAGGGCACGGTCGAGCAGCGGATCGCCGCCCTGCTGGAGCGCAAGCGCGGCCTGGCCGACTCGGTGCTGGCCGGCGGCGAGGCCGCCCTCACCGAGCTCAGCAACGACGAGCTGCGCGACCTCGTGACGCTGCGATGAACGTCAGCTATCCGCAGCTGGAGCCGCGCCGTGGCTCGGGCGGCAGCACCTGGTGGGGCAAGGCCTGGACCCGCAGCCTGGAGGAGGCGGCGTACGGCGAGGAGGAGCTCAAGCAAGGTCGGCGACTGGCCCGCAACGGCGCCGTGGGGGCGATCACCGTCTCCTCGGGCGGCTACCTGGCGGCGGTCCAGGACCGCGGGGACGCCTGGACGGTGACCGGCACGGTCGAGCCGCTGGACGAGACCAGCCGGCACCTCTTCGCCGAGGTCGTTGCCGGGAGCTCGGGGCGGGTGGCGTCGCTGCTGCGCGGGGACCTCCCGCTCCCGCTGGTGGAGGACTGCGAGGAGGTGGGCGTCGAGCTGGTCCCGTACGCCGGCGAGCTGGGCTGGACGTGCACCTGCGCGCACTGGGTGGACCCCTGTCCGCACGGGGTGGCGGTGGCGGTCCAGGTGGGGTGGCTGCTCCAGGCCGACGCCCTGGTGCTGCTGCACCTGCGGGGGGTGGCGCGCGAGGAGCTGCTGGCCGCCGTGCACGCGCTGGCCACCAGCGGCCCCGACGTGCAGACCGACGCGGACGCGGACGTGGATACCGACGTGGAGACGGACGTGGAGACGGACGTGGAGACCGGGGTCGACGCGGCGCTGCGGGCCGGTGCCCTGCTCGACCAGTGGAAGCAGCCGCTCGACCAGTGGGCGCAGCCGCCCAGCGCGTGACCGGCGTACGCCCGGCTGCGTGGCCGCACGCCGCTAATCTGTGGACGTGACCCGCCGCGAGCAGATCCTGGAGACCGCCGCGGACCTCTTCGCCGCCCGCGGCTTCCACGGCGTCTCGGTGGCCGAGCTGGGCGCGGCCTGCGGCATCAGCGGTCCCGCCCTCTACAAGCACTTCCCGTCCAAGGACGCGATGCTCGCCGAGATGCTGGTGCGGATCAGCGAGGAGCTGCTGGCGGTGGGCCGTGAGCGGGTGGCCAGCGCCGACACGCCCGAGGCCGCGCTGACCGCGCTGGTCGGATGGCACACCGACTTCGCGCTGCGTCACCGCTCGCTCATCGTGGTCCAGGACCGGGACTGGGAGTCGCTCCCGGCGGCGGCGCGCGAGCAGGTGCGTGCCCTCCAGCGCGAGTACGTCGGCCTGTGGGCCGCGCAGCTGCGGCGGGCCTACCCCGACCTCTCACCCGAGCGGGCTCGCGCCGCGGCGCACGCCGCGTTCGGGCTGCTCAACTCCACCCCGCACAGCGCGCTGCTGCCGGACGAGGGGATGCGCGAGCTGTTGAGCTCGATGGCGCTCGCCGCGCTCGGGATCTCGCCCTCGCCTGACGGTGTGACGTAGTCGAGGCTGACGTCTAGGCTCACGTCTCGGCTCCGGCCGTGCCAGAACTTCCGCTACCCAGAACGGTGCACCTCGTGACGCAGCTCCGCGTGGCCCTCGTCGGATCCGGTTCGATGGGCCTCAACCATGCCCGCACGATCGCCGCCGGGCCGGACACCGAGCTCGCCTTCGTCGTCGACCCCTCGGAGGAGAACGGCCTGCCCGTCGCCCAGGAGTACGGCGCGCGCTGGGTCTCCGGTCTGGACCAGATCGGGGACGTCGACGCCGCGGTGATCGCGGCCTCCACCGAGCACCACTACGACCTGGCGCTGCCGATCATCAAGGCGCGGCTGCCGTTGCTCATCGAGAAGCCGGTCTGTCCCTCCCTGGCGCAGTCCGACGAGGTGGTGACCGCCTCCCGGGAGGCCGGCACGGTGCTGATGTGCGGCCTGCTGGAGCGCTTCAACCCGGCCGTCGTGGTGGCGATGAAGATGATGGAGCAGCCGCTCTACATCCGCGCCGAGCGGCACTCGCCGTACGCCGCCCGGATCCGCACCGGCGTCGCCTGGGACCTGCTGGTCCACGACGTCGACCTGGTGGTGCGCGCCTTCGGCGGCGACCACCCCGAGCGGGCCGAGATGCAGGTGGGCCACTTCCACCCCGACTCCGTCACGGGCGCCGAGGACGTGGTCGAGGCGTCGCTGCGCTTCGCCTCCGGCGGGATTGCTTCGGTCTCGGCGAGCCGGCTCGGGCAGCGCAAGGTCCGCTCCATGGTGATCCAGGAGATCGACCGGCTGATCGAGGTCGACCTGCTGCGCCGCGGCGTCACCTCCTACCGGCACTCCTCGGTGGCCGGCGACCCCGGGCGCGACGGCTTCCGGCAGATGACCGAGATGGAGGTGCCGGAGGTGATCGGCGCCGAGCCGCTGGCCAGCCAGCTGGCGCACTTCGTCGGCCTGGTCCGCGGCGAGCACGACCCCGACCTCGAGCGCGACTCGATCCTCCCGGCACACCGGGTCGTCGACCAGGTGCTGGCGACCCGTGGCTGAGGCGCGCCGCTCGCGCCGCGGCCCGCTGGGCTGGGCCACCGAGCTGATCGCCGCGGCCCTGCTGGTGCTGATGGCGGTCTCGCTGTCCACCATCGCCCTGGACGGACGCCCGCTGTCGGCCGTCGACGAGCCCACGCACTTCGACAACGTGATCCAGCTCCAGCACGACACCTACCCGCACCGCGGTTCCCTCTACACCCAGCGCACCGTCAACGAGTGGGCCTGCGGCGTGGGCCACGAGGTCGGCCCGCTCGGCAAGGAGTGCGGGGACCCGAAGCTGGGTCCCGAGCTGCTGCCGATGACCAAGTACACGACCGGCTACATCCACTACCCGACGTACTTCGTGGCGCTGATGGCCGGCACCAAGGTGGTGCACGCGGTCGATCCGAAGGTGCCGCTGATCGGGGCGCTGCGCCTCTCCTCGACGGTGATCCTGCTCGCCGGCGTGGTCGCCTGCTGGCTGCTGGCCACCTCGCTGGGCATGGGAGGCGCCCGCAAGCTCGCGGTCACCTTCGCCCCGGTGGCCGCGCCCGGGATCCTGACCTACGGTCCGATGGTCAACCCGGGGTCGGCCGCCACGCTGTGCGGGGCGCTGGTCGCGCTCGGCGGGTTCGCCTGGATGCGCTCGCGCCGGTGGTTCTGGGGCTACCTCGCGGCCGCCCTGCTGGCCAGCTGCGTCGCTGCGACCGCCTCGCTGACGGTCGGGGTGTTCGCGATCGTCTCCGGGGTGACCTGGATCGCCGGGTTGCTGGGGGTCCGCACGATGCGGGACTGGCAGGTCCGGTGGTGGCACCTGCTGCTCCAGGCGGTGGTCTTCCTGGGCCCCGTCCTGGTCTGGGAGCAGGTCATCAGCGCGCGGGCGACCGTCCCGGACTCGGTGGTCTACGCCGTGGTCGCGGTGGCCTCCACCACCGCGCTGATCAGCGGAGCGCTGGCCGAGCTGACCACCCTGCACAGCCCCTGGACCGACGTGGGGGCCCTGGGGGAGACCGACGGGGACCTTCTCGGCACCTACGTCCGCGCGCTCGGCTACGGGCTCCCGTCGCTGATCACGGTGCTGGTCTTCGGCACCCTCGCCCTGGCGGCCCTCGGCGCCTTCGGCCGGGTACGCCGTCACCTGGCCGACACGCCCGCTCCCGACGCGCCCGCTCCCGACGCGCCGGCCGATGCGCCGGCTCCCGACGGAGCCCGGGCCCGCCTGGCCCGGCATTGGCCGACCTGGCTCACCGGCGACCGGCTGGTGGTCGTCGCCCTGCTCTTCGTGGTGTTCGTGTTCCCGCCCGCGCTGCGGCTCTCGAACGCGGCCAACTTCGGGCTGGACTACGCCATCGTGCCCCGCTACCTGATCTCCCTGGCGCCCATCGCGGTGCTGCTGGCCGTGCGCCAGGTCCGGGGCTCAGGGGTGCCGCGGGTGCTGGCACTGATCTCCATGACCACCATCGTCGGGGTCTGCCTGACCGCCTGGTGAGGCCCCGTCGGGCTAGGGCTGGTCCCCGGGGCCGGTGACGAACCTGGGGGCCGCCCCGTCGGCCAGCTCCACAAGCCCGATGACCCGGGCGGGCACGCCGCCGACGATCGTGCGGGGCGGCACGTCGCCGGTCACCACCGCGCCGGCCGCGACCACCGCCTCGTCACCGATGGTGACGCCCATGTTGATGATGGCGCCGGCGCCCACGAAGACCCGGTCCCCGATGGTCACGGGAGCTCGCTCGACCTCGGCGAACGATCGGCCGCTGACGCAGCGCTTCGCCGAGGAGTGGGTGTAGATCTGCGCGCCGGAGGAGATGTCGCACCCGGCGCCGATCCGCAGCCCCCCGGAGCCGTCGATCACGGTGAAGGCGCCGATCCAGGTGCCCTCTCCGACGACCGGCTCGCCGACCACCCACGCGTGCGCGTTCCACGGGTTGGGGGGCAGCGAGCCCGGCCCCGCCTGGCCCGACGCCTGGCCGGACATGGCTCAGCCGGCCGAGCGGATCAGGTCGATCATGCCCTGGCGCACCTCGATCGTCGGCTCGAAGCCGAGGACCTCACGGCCGCGGGTGGTGTCCGCGGCGCGACGCGAGGCGATCACGTCGCGCTCGTTGAAGATCGGCTTCACGTCGGCGTTCACGGCCTCGATGAGGATGTCCGCGAGCTCCGCGATCGTGGTGTCGATGCCGGTGCCGATGTTGACCGGCACGTTGTCGGTCTCGCAGTCCAGGGCCAGCACCACCGAGCGGGCGATGTCGTGGACGTGGATGAAGTCCATCGACTGCTCGCCCTTGCCGTCGATGACCGGCGGCTCGCCGTTGCGGATCCGGTTGACGAAGTGGTTGATCACCGAGGTGTAGTAGGCGGTGGTCTTCTGCCCGGGGCCGTAGACGTTGAAGAAGCGCAGCGCGATCCAGGACAGGTCGGCGCGGCGCTGGTAGAAGCCGAGCAGGTCCTCCCCGGCGCGCTTGGAGATGCAGTACGGCGTCTGCGGGGAGAGCCGGTCGTCCTCGTGCATCGGCAGCCGCTCCGGGTCGCCGTACACCGAGGCGGACGAGCAGTAGACGAGCCGGTCCACGCCGTGGTCCGCCGCGGCCGCGAAGACGTTGTGGTTGCCGATCATGTTGATGTCCATCGACTCGTACGGGTCGGACTGGCTCTTGTTGATCGAGACCGCGGCGGCGTGGATGACCTTGGAGCAGCCCTTCATCGCCTGGTGCACGGCGCCGCCGTAGCGCACGTCCTGGTCGATCAGCTCGACGTCGCTGCCGAAGCCGGCCACGGCCTCACGGTCACCGCGGAACATGTTGTCGAAGATCCGGACCTTGTAGTCCTTCTCCAGCAGCATGGGGACGACGTGCAGGCCGATGAAGCCGGCGCCGCCGGTGAAGAAGACGGTTTCCTTGGACATCGAAGATGTTCCTTTCCAGAGGTGGAGCAGAGCGGGGCGAGGTCAGCGACGCACGGCGGCCGAGGAGACGACCTCACGCAGTGTTGCAGCCACGTGGGACACGTCGTCCTGGTCGAGGTTGGCGTGCATGGGGATGGCGAGGTGCCGCTCGAACAGGTCGGCCGAGACGGGGCACTCCTCGCGCGAGCCGTAGACGGGCTGCACGTGGGAGGCGTAGGTGCCGAAGTTGCAGCCCACGCCGCGCTCGCGCAGCGCCAGCGCCACCGCGCCCCGGTCCAGGGCCGGGTCGATCGCGATGACGTAGGACTGCCAGGTGTGGGTGCGGTCGGGCAGGGCCACCGGCAGCGCCACCTGCTGGAGGTCGCCGAGCTGGTCGGCGTACCAGCCGGCGGCGCGGGAGCGGGCGGCCAGCAGGTCCGGGAGCCGGCGCAGCTGGACCCGCATGATGGCCGCGGAGACGTCGGAGAGCCGGTAGTTGTAGCCGGCGACGTCGAAGCTGGGGACCGGCAAGGTGGCCGCTCCCTCGCGGGTGATCGCCGGGGCGATGCCGTAGGTGTGCAGCTTGCGTGCGGTGTCCATCCGGGCCGCGTCGCTCCCGACCAGCGCGCCGCCCTCACCGGCGGTGATGCCCTTGCGGCCGTGGAAGCTGAAGGCGGCGAGGTCGGCCAGGCTGCCCGCGGGGCGGCCCTGGTAGGTCGCGCCCGTGGCGCAGGCTGCGTCCTCCATCAGCCACAGCCCGTGCCGGTCGGCGATGGCGCGCAGCTCGGCGTAGTCGGCCGGCTGCCCGAACGGGTCCACGGCCAGGATGCCGACGGTGCGCTCGGTGATCCGGGCCTCCACGCTGGCCGGGTCGGCCGACCAGATGTCGGGGCGGACGTCGGCGAAGACGGGGGTGGCGCCGGTCCACAGCACCGCGTGCCCGGTGGCCGGGAAGGTGTAGTCGGCGACCACCACCTCGTCGCCGGGGCTTGTGCCGAGCACCTGCAGGCCCAGGTGCAGCGCCGATCCGCAGTTGCTGGTGGCCAGGGCGTGGGAGGTGCCCACGGCGACGGCCAGCTCGGACTCCAGCGCCAGGCACGACGGCCCGGCTCCCGAGAGCCAGCCGGAGGCGAACACCTCGGCGACGGCGGCGAGCTCCGGCTCGCCGACCGTGGGCTCGCCCAGGGCTACGGTGCGCAGCGGGGCGCTGGTCGCGTCGGTCATGCGGAGGGTCCTTCCTCGCTCTCGGTGATCCCGGCCAGGTCAGCCAGCGTCTCCAGGTGCTGGTCCAGGACCCGCTCCAGGGTGAAGTGCCGGTCGAAGACCTCGCGACCGCGGGCGCCGACCAGGCGTGCCGCGTCCGGGTCGTCGAGCACCCGCAGCAGCCGCTCCGACAGTCCGACGACGTCGTGGCGCTCGCACAGGTGGATGTCGTGCCCGTCCTTCAGTGCCACCCCGGGGAAGTTGTCCTCCCGGCCCCAGCCGACCACCGGCACGCCGGCGGCCATCGCCTCCAGCGTGGCGGTGCCGAGGCCGTCGCCCTGCTCGTGGGCCTCCACGTCGGCGGCGGCGAGCAGGTGCGGGATCGTCGACTTCTCCATGGCGCCCAGCGAGCGGACCGCGTGGCTGATGCCGAGCTCCTCGGCCTTGGCCAGGAACAGGTCGTAGTAGACGCGCCCGACCACGGCGAGCACGGCGTCGGGGTGGCGGGCCAGCACGGCCGGCATCGCCTCCACCAGGCCGATCCGGTCCCGCAGTGGGATCACGTGCCCCACCGAGAGGATCAGCGGTACGTCGTCGGCGAGCCCGAGCATGGCGCGGCCGGTATCCCGGGAGCCGCCGCGGACCCACTCGCCGTTGACCCCGACCGGGATCGGGACCAAGTCGCGGAAGCCGTGCGGGTAGCGATGGCGGATGTAGTCGTCCATGTAGCGGTCCATCACCACGATGCGGGGCTGGTAGCGCCGCAGTCGGGGGTTGACCAGCGTGGCGTCCAGGCCCCGGAAGGCGCGGCGGTAGTGCGCGGAGGGGTTCTCCAGCCGGGTGTGGATGCTGAGCAGGGTGGGCACCCCGCGGCGCCGGGCGTAGGCGCCGGTGGCCCAGGTGAGGTCCATCATCTGGCCGTGCTGGTGGATGGCGTCGGGCGCGAAGTCGTCCAGCAGCGCCGCCAGCCGGCGGCGCAGGGAGGGCCGGGTGGCGAAGGAGAGGTCGAAGCTGACCGCCAGCTTGCTCTCGGGGAGCATCACCGCCGGCAGCCGCACGATCCGCAGGCCGTCGCGCTCCTCGTACGCCGGGGCGTCGGCGTAGGCGGCGGTCACCACGAGCACGTCGTGGCCGCGTGCGGCGTACCCCTTGGCGAGGGCTTCGGAGAGGTGCGAGCTGCCACCGACCCGGGGTGGGAAGAAGTTGTTGACGACAGCGATGCGCACCGGCCGGAATCTACCTGCTCGGCGCCACGGCGGGCACATCGTCCGGGATCGGCGTGGCGCTGCGGCGCAGCGCGAGGAGGTGCCCCGCCCAGGCGGCGGCCAGCAGTGCGGCCAGCACGGCGGTCAGCAGCTCGCCGGGGAGTGGCGGGTCCCAGGGCCCGTCGAACAGGGAGTCGCCCTCGGTGCCGGAGACGTTGCGGCGCAGCAGGTGCAGGAACGCCCGCAGCTGGCCGACCGCCAGGATCGCGATGGCCACCGACCAGGCGATCCCGAGGCGCCGGCGCAGCCAGGCCCGGTCGCCGTCGAGCCGCTCGGAGGCCAGGAACAGCGCGAACACGGGCACCATCACCGTCACCGGCAGGGTGTAGCGGC
Organism: Nocardioides houyundeii; assembly: GCF_002865585.1. NCBI lineage: Bacteria > Bacillati > Actinomycetota > Actinomycetes > Propionibacteriales > Nocardioidaceae > Nocardioides > Nocardioides houyundeii. Next base: position 89,177 of record NZ_CP025581.1, read on the forward strand.
CCTGCCACACGCCGCCCGTGGTGTTCCACTGGTAGGCCTGCAGCAGGATCGGCGCCGCGTAGGTCGCCAGCCCCAGGGCCACCACCACCAGCACCTCGCGGCGGGTCAGCAGCACCAGCGCGGTGGACAGCACGAAGATCGTGGTCCACGCGATCACCGTGAACTGCTCCGGCGGCAGGGTCAGCTCCAGCCAGCCGAAGCTGCCCACCTGCTGCACCAGCGTGGTGCTGTCGATCCACTGCTTGGCCTCCATCAGCCGCTGCGGCCAGGACAGGTCGAACTTGTCCTCGGCCTGGATGGAGAGCAGCTCGGCGTGGTTGGTCCACCACAGGTCGAAGACCGCGCCGGCCGCCGGCAGGAAGGCCCACGGCAGGTTCCGCCGGGTCAGCACCGCCCGCCAGGTGCGCCGCCGGGCCAGCGCCACGAACGCCGCCGCCCAGATCAGCACCCAGAACGGGGCGAGCATCCGGATCGTGACCATCACGGTGGCCGCGAGCATGGCGCGGCGGAACATCGCGGCGCCCAGCCAGCTGTCGGGGTCCCGCCAGAAGGCCAGGCCGCAGGCGGCCAGGGCGATGCCGGCGGTGATCTCGGTGATGTTGGGGTTCACCGCCCCGCCCAGGTACATCACCATCGGCGTCAGGGTCAGTCCCACGCCGGTCAGCGCGACCCCGGGGCGCCGCATGGTCAGCGCGGCGCTGATCGCGAAGGCGACGAAGAGCGCGGCCAGGGCGGCGGCGGCCACGCGCTCGGCGTAGACGGCGTACTGCTGGGGGACCAGGTTCGAGGGCCACCCGGTCGCGAGGTAGTAGGTGGGCATGTTGCGCCCCGCCGGGTTGGTGAACTCCACCAGCGTCTCGGAGTCGGTCGGGAACGTCATGCACGAGGCGGGCACCTCGGGCTGGAACACCATGCAGCTGAAGCTCGAGGCGCTCTGCACCAGGCCCTCGGGGACGTCCATCACCGCGTTGGAGGTGACGCCCGAGGCGAAGACGTCGGTGAGCTCGGGCTCGAGGTTGCCGTGGCCCACGTGCCAGGCCATCAGGTCGTGCGCCGGCGCGTCCGGGGTGCTCCACAGCGGCGTGGCCACCGACCACGCCATGAAGCAGCCGAAGACCCAGACCCAGGCGACCAGCGTGGTGACCAGCAGCCGGGTGCGGGTCCAGGGGTGACGCGGCCGGTCGGCCTCAGGCACCGGCCCGGACCACCGCGTTGACGCCGGTCACGATGCGCTCAAGGTCGCCGTCGGTGAGCGAGGGGTGCACGGGGAGGCTGATCACCTCGGCCGCGGCCCGCTCGGTCTCCGGCAGGTGCAGGTCGCCGGCGTGCGGGGCGAGCGAGGCCAGCCGGTGGTTGGGGATCGGGTAGTAGACCCCGGAGCCGACCTGGTGCTCCTCGCGCAGCGCCGCGACGATCCGGTCGCGCTCGCTCGCGCCGCCGGCGACCCGGATCGTGTACTGGTGGTAGACGTGCGTGGCGTGCTCGTGCACGGTCGGCACCTGCACGCCCGTCAGGTGCTCGTCGAGGTACGCCGCGTTGGCCCGGCGCTGCTCGGTCCAGCCCTCGACCTTCCTCAGCTGGACCCGACCGATGGCGGCGTGGATGTCGGTCATCCGGGCGTTGAAGCCGACCACCTCGTTGGCGTACTGCCGCTCCATGCCCTGGTTGCGCAGCAGGCGCAGGGCCCGGGCGATCTCGTCGGTGGCACACGAGACCATCCCGCCCTCGCCCGAGGTCATGTTCTTGGTGGGGTAGAGGCTGAACATCGCGAAGTCGCCGAAGGTGCCCACCGGCGCCCCGCGCCAGGTGGCCGCGTGCGCCTGCGCGGCGTCCTCGAAGATCGCGATCCCGGTCTCCCGGGCCAGGGCGGCGAAGGCGTCCATGTCGGCCGGGTGGCCGTAGAGGTGCACCGGCATGACGCCCTTGGTGCGCTCGGTGACCGCGGCCTTGACGCTCTCGGGGTCCAGGCAGAAGGTGACCGGGTCGATGTCGGCGAACACCGGGGTGGCGCCGGTGAGGGCGACGGAGTTGCCGGTGGCGGCGAAGGTGAACGACGGCACGATGACCTCGTCGCCGGGGCCGATGCCTGCGGCCAGCAGGCCCAGGTGCAGCCCGGAGGTGCCGGAGTTGACGGCCACGCAGGTGCGCCCGGCGGTGAGCCGGGTGGCGAACTCGTCCTCGAAGGCGGCGACCTCGGGGCCCTGGGCGATCATGCCGGAGCGCATCACGCGGTCCACGGCTTCACGCTCGTCGTCGCCGATGATCGGCTTGGCCGCGGGGATGAATGCAGTCATGGGGGGGTCCTGGCTCGTCTGCCCAGGCGTGTCACTTTGTGGTGCTCGGTGTCACTCGCTGGGACGGTTGTCGTCCGCCCGAGGGCGGGAGGCCCGAGGCACCTTACCGGCAGTCGTCACCGCCCGCTCCCGGTGACAGCCGATCCCGAAGGCCAGCCAGGCGACCACCAGCAGCAGCACCAGCGTCAGGACCAGGGCCTCGGCCGGCACCACGGGGCTCCATCGCTCCTCGGCGGAGGCCCGCCCGTCGAGGCCCTCGATGTTGCGGCGCAGCTGGAGTCGCAGGGCGGACACGTGGACCCAGGCGACGATGACCATCGCCAGCGGCAGCACCGTGCTGAAGCGCCGCGCCAGGTCCGCCACCCGGGGTGCCTGCAGCCGGTCGGCGGCCAGCACCAGGGTGATGATCGGGATCATCACGCTCAGCGGCAGCGTGTAGCGCCCCTGCCAGACGCCGCCGTTGGTGTTCCACTGTGCTGCCTGCAGCACGATCGGCACCAGGTAGGCCGCGACGAGCAGCCAGGCGGTGACCAGCGCCTCGCGTCCCGGCAGGAACACCCAGGCGACCGCCACCAGGAAGACGACGGTCAGGGCGTAGTAGTAGTAGGTGGAGCCGGGAAGCACGGTGTCGAGCCAGCCGAAGACGCCGACCTGCGTGGACACCGATCCGACCCGGTCGATGTTCTCCTTGCTGGCCCAGAACGCCTGGGCGAGACTCAAGGAGTGCTTCGGCTCGTCCTGGTAGTCGGTGAGGGCCGCGGTGTAGGTCCAGACCACGTTGAAGACCGCCCCCAGGAACGGGACGGCCGCCCACGCGAGGCCGCGGCGGGTCAGGACCTTGCGCCACGCGCGCCGGTCCGCCACCAGGGCGAAGGCCACCACCCAGACGAGCACCCACACGGGGGCCAGCAGCCGGATCGTGACCATCACGCCCGCCGCGATCATGGCGCGGCGGTACATCACCGCCCCCAGCCAGGTGTTGGGCTCTCGCAGGAAGACCACCGAGGTGGCGGCCAGCGCCATCGCCGCGGTGATCTCGAGCGAGTTGGGGTTGATCGCGCCGCCCAGGTACATCGCCATCGGGGTCAGTGCCACCGCCACCCCGGCCAGGGCCGTCATCGGCCGGGCGCGGGTCCAGGCCGCCGACGCGGCCCACGCCACGAAGAGCGCGGCGATCGCTGCCGCTGCCACCCGCATCGCGTACAGGGCGGCCACGCCGTCGACCAGGGTGGAGGGCCACCCCGTGGCCAGGTAGTACGTCGGGAAGTTCCGCCCCGCCGGGTTGACGAAGTCCACCAGGTCCGCGTCGTCCCCGGGGCTGACCATGCACCCGGCCGCCGTGCGGCGCTCCTGGGCGTAGCAGCCGACGGTCTCCGCGCTGCGCACCAGACCCTCCGGGGCGGGGGTGACGGCGTTGGAGGTGACCCCGGAGTTGAGGACCTCCGTCGGATCGGGCAGCAGGTGCCCGTGGCCCACGTGCCAGGCCATCAGGTCGTGCGCCGGAGCGTCGGGGGAGGACCAGAACGGGGTGGCCAGCGACCAGGTCAGGAAGCAGGCGAAGACCCACACCCAGACGACGAGCGTGCGCAGCAGGAGCGTGCGGCGCTGCGGCGCGGGACTCTCGGGGTCCGCAGGTCCCCACCTGGCGATCGACAGCACCTGCGGAGGTTAGTGAGTCGCTGGTGGTCGCGTCGGCGTTCGTCCAAAAGGGAGCGGGGCGTCACTCCGCCCGGGCCGGGGCTGCGCCGTCGCGGCGCTCCACCCACTGCGCGAGCGCGCTCCGCACGTCGTCGGGGACCCGGTCCAGGTCGCGGTCCCCGCCCAGGGCCACCGCGGCGATGGCGTCGTGGTCGGCCGCGGCTACGCCGAGGAGGTCCAGGCGGTAGGTGTTGAGCCGGGTGGGCCGCGCGGGCACCCCCAGGCTGACGGCGTACGGCGGGAGGTCGGCGCGGACGGCCGACTGCATGCCGACCATCGCCCCGGCCCCGATCCAGGCCCGCTGGTGCACCACGGTGCCCAGGCCCAGGTTGGCGCCGTCGCCGACGGTGACGTGGCCGGCGAGCACCGCGGTGTGGGCCAGGGTGACGCCGTTGCCGAGGGTGCAGTCGTGGCTCACGTGCGCCTTGCCCATCAGGAACGCGTCGTCGCCGACCCGGGTCTCGTGCGCCCAGCCCTGGGTGACGGAACTGAACTCCTTGAACACGTTGCGCGACCCGATCACCACGCCGGTGTCCCGGGTGGGCTCCTCCCAGCCGGGGTCCAGGTGGTGGCCGCGCACGTCGGCGGCGGCCCCGATCGAGACGTGCGGGGAGAAGAAGTTGTCGTCCCCGATCCGCACCGGGCCCGAGATCACGACGTACGGGCCGATGGTGTTGCCCTGGCCGAGCTCGACCTCGGGGCCGAGGATCGCGGTGGGGTGGATGCGGTTCGCGGTGCCGGCTGCCATGGGCCGAAGCCTGCCACGCGGCTCGGTCCCCGGGGTTCGGTCGACGCGCTGGTTAATGATCGCTAACCTAGTCCCATGACCCTGCACGACCTGACCGCGGAGCTGCGCGAGCGCCTGACCCTGGTCCGCCAGGGCGGCTCGGCCAGCGCCCGCACCAAGCACACCGACCGCGGCAAGCTGCTGGTCCGCGACCGGGTCGACCGTCTCCTCGACCCCGGCAGCCCGTTCCTGGAGCTGGCGCCGCTGGCCGCCTGGGGGATGTACGGCCGAGACGGCGAGCAGAACGCGGTCCCGTCGGCCGGCGTGGTCACCGGCATCGGCCGGGTGAGCGGCCGCGAGGTGATGGTGGTCGCCAACGACGCCACCGTGAAGGGCGGCACCTACTACCCGCTGACGGTCAAGAAGCACCTGCGCGCCCAGGCCGTGGCGCTGGAGAACAACCTGCCCTGTCTCTACCTCGTCGACTCCGGCGGCGCCTTCCTGCCCATGCAGGACGAGGTCTTCCCCGACCGCGAGCACTTCGGCCGGATCTTCTTCAACCAGGCCCAGATGTCGGCCCGCGGCATCCCGCAGATCGCCAGTGTGATGGGCTCCTGCACCGCCGGCGGTGCCTACGTCCCGGCAATGTCGGACGAGACGGTGATCGTCCGCGAGCAGGGCACGATCTTCCTGGGCGGTCCGCCCCTGGTGAAGGCCGCCACCGGCGAGATCGTGACCGCCGAGGAGCTGGGGGGCGGCGACGTGCACGCCCGCACCTCCGGGGTGGTCGACCACCTCGCCGAGGACGACGCCCACGCGCTGGCGATCGTCCGCTCCATCGTCGACACCCTGCCGACCACCGTCGGGTACGGCGCCGCGGGCGGCGCGCCCGGGCGACCGGCGTACGACCTGCGCGAGCCGGAGGAGCCGCTGGAGGACCCCGGCACCCTGGCCGACGTGGTCCCCGCCGACACCCGCACCCCGTACGACGTGCGCGAGGTGATCCGCCGGATCGTCGACGGCAGCCGGATGCACGAGTTCAAGAAGCTCTACGGCGAGACCCTGGTCTGCGGCTTCGCCCACATCCAGGGACACCCGGTCGGGATCATCGCCAACAACGGGATCCTGTTCAGCGAGTCCGCGCTCAAGGGCGCCCACTTCATCGAGCTGTGCAACGCCCGCGGCATCCCCCTGGTCTTCCTGCAGAACATCACCGGCTTCATGGTCGGCCGGGAGTACGAGAACCGCGGCATCGCCCGCGACGGCGCCAAGCTGGTCACCGCGGTCGCCACCAGCGTGGTGCCCAAGTTCACCGTGGTGATCGGCGGCTCCTTCGGCGCCGGCAACTACGGCATGTGCGGCCGGGCCTACGACCCGCGCTTCCTGTGGATGTGGCCCAACGCCCGGATCTCGGTGATGGGCGGCGAGCAGGCGGCCTCCGTGCTGGCCACCGTCCGCCGCGACGGCCTGGAGGCGCGGGGCGAGCAGTGGAGCGCCGAGGACGAGGAGTCCTTCAAGGCCCCGCTGCGCGACCAGTACGAGACCCAGGGGTCGCCGTACTACTCCACCGCGCGCCTGTGGGACGACGGCATCATCGACCCCGCCGACACCCGCCGGGTGCTGGCCATGGGCCTGGCGGTGGCCGCGCACGCACCCACGCCGGCCCCCAACTACGGCATCTTCCGGATGTGATGGGCATGAGAACCCTCCTGATCGCCAACCGCGGCGAGATCGCGCTGCGGGTGATCCGCACCTGCCGCGACCTCGGCATCCGCAGCGTCGCCATCCACACCGACCTCGACCGCTCCGCGCTGCACGTGCGCGAGGCGGACGCGGCGCTCCCGGTCTCCAGCTATCTCGACATCCCCGCCGTCGTCGAGGCCGCCGTACGGTCCGGGGCCGACGCGGTGCACCCCGGCTACGGCTTCCTCTCCGAGCGCGCCGAGCTCGCCCGCGCCCTGGCCGACGCCGGGATCACCCTGGTCGGGCCCACCGCCGAGGTGATGGACCAGATGGGGCGCAAGGACCGGGCCCGCGACCTGGCGGTGGCCGCCGGCGTCCCGGTGGTCCCGTCGTACGCCGTGGACGACGACCCCGCCTCGTTCGCCTACCCGGTGCTGGTCAAGGCGGCCGCCGGCGGCGGCGGCAAGGGCATGCGCGTGGTCCGCAGCGCCGAGGAGTACGACGCCGCGCTGGCCGCCGCGGCCCGTGAGGCAGCCTCCTCGTTCGGCGACGACACCCTGCTGGTGGAGAAGTACGTCGAGTCCGGGCGTCACGTCGAGGTGCAGGTGCTCGGCGACTCCCACGGCCACGTGGTGCACCTCTTCGAGCGCGACTGCTCCACCCAGCGCCGCCACCAGAAGGTGCTGGAGGAGGCCCCGGCGCCCACCATCAGCGCCGAGACCCGTGAGCGCATCACCTCCGCCGCGGTGGCGCTGGCGGCGCACGTCGGCTACACCGGCGCCGGGACGGTGGAGTTCCTGCTCGACAACGACTCCGGCCAGGCCTACTTCCTGGAGATGAACACCCGCCTCCAGGTCGAGCACCCGGTCACCGAGCTGGTGGTCCGCGCCGGCGGTGCGCCGGTCGACCTGGTGCGCCTGCAGCTGGAGGTGGCCGCCGGCGGCGTGCTGCCGTTCGCCCAGGACGACCTGACGCTGTCCGGCCACGCGATCGAGGCCCGGGTCTACGCCGAGGACTCCTTCGGCGGGTTCCTGCCGCAGGCGGGCACCGCCTCCATCGTGCGCTGGCCGTCCGGCAACCACGTCCGGGTCGACCACTCGTTGGAGAGTGGCAGCGTGGTCAGCACCTCCTACGACCCGATGCTCGGCAAGGTGATCGCGCACGGGCCCGACCGGGAGTCGGCCCGCCGTGCCCTGGTCGACGCGCTGGACCGGACCGCTGTGCTCGGCCTGACCACCAACACCGGCTTCCTGCGCACCCTGGTGGCCCGCGAGGAGTTCGCGGAGGCCCGGATCGACACCGCGTGGCTGGACCGGGTCGCCATCCCCGGTCCCGAGGTCCCGGCGCCGGCCGACGACGTCGCCCGGGTGATCGCGGCGTGGACCGACGTGGCCGTGACCCGGCTGACCGCCGGCGCGCCGCACCCGTTCGCCCCGGACAGCTGGCGGCTCGCCGCCGGTCCGGCACCGGTCCTCGTCGAGCTGGACCGCCCGGTCGCGGTGGAGCGCGCCGCAGGCCTGGTCGACGGCGTCCACCGGGTCGCCGAGCTCCGGATGGCCGACCACGAGGTGGTGCTCGACATCGACGACGTCCGGCACCGCGCGGTCGTCAACGCCGACCGGCACCGGGTCGAGGTGGTCCACCAGGGTCAGCGCCACGTCTTCGAGCGGCCCGACGTGTTCGCCGACCAGGCGGTCGCCGCAGGTGACGGCACGATCCTGGCCCCGATGCCCGGCACCGTGCTGGAGGTCAAGGTGGTCGCCGGCCAGCAGGTGGTCGCCGGCGAGGCGCTGGGCATGATGGAGGCCATGAAGATGGAGCTGGCCCTGAAAGCGCCCTTCGACGGCGTGGTCGCCGAGGTGCTCGCCGTCGCCGGAGCCCAGGTGGCCCTGGGTGCGCGACTGTTCGTGGTGGAGGCGGCGGCATGAGCGCCGAACGGGTCACCATCTACGAGGTCGGCCCCCGCGACGGCCTGCAGAACGAGAAGACCGTGGTCCCGACCGCGGTGAAGGCCGAGTTCGTCACCCGCCTGCTCGCCGCCGGCCTGCCGGTCGTCGAGGCGACCAGCTTCGTGCACCCCAGGTGGGTCCCGCAGCTCGCCGACGCCGCCGACCTGATGGGGCTGCTCGGTGACCAGCTGGGGGAGTCGGCCCGGGACCTGCCGGTGCTGGTGCCCAACGAGCGCGGCCTGGACCGGGCGCTCGAGCTGGGGCTCAAGCACATCGCGGTCTTCGGCTCCGCCACCGAGACCTTCGCCCGCAAGAACCTCAACCGCGGCCTGGAGGACCAGTTCGCGATGTTCGAGCCGACCGTGCGCCGGGCCCGCGACGCCGGCCTGGACGTGCGGGCCTACGTCTCGATGTGCTTCGGGGACCCGTGGGAGGGCTCGGTCCCGGTCGACCAGGTCGTCTCGGTGGGCAAGCGCCTGTTCGACCTCGGCGCCAGCCAGCTGAGCCTGGGCGACACCATCGGGGTCGGCACCGCCGGCCACGTCAAGGAGCTGGTCGCGGCGTTCGTGGCGGCCGGGATGTCGGTGGACCAGCTCGCCATGCACTTCCACGACACCTACGGCCAGGCGCTGGCCAACGCCTTCTCGGCGCTCCAGGAGGGGATCACCACCTTCGACGCCAGCGCCGGCGGCCTGGGCGGCTGTCCCTACGCCAAGAGCGCCACCGGCAACCTGGCCACCGAGGACCTGGTCTGGATGCTGCACGGCCTCGGCATCGAGACCGGGGTCGACCTGAACGCGGTGGTGGCGACCAGCGTGTGGATGGCCGAGCACCTGGGGCGCCCCAGCCCGTCCGCGGTGGTGCGGGCACTGGCACACTCACAGGAATGAGACCCAGCGCCATGAGACTGGCACAATCCCCGGCATGAGTCGGGTCGTCTACCTGCACATCGGTGCCCCCAAGACGGGCACCACCTACCTGCAGGACAGGTTGGCCCGCAACGTCTCGACGCTGGCCGAGCACGGGGTCACCATCCCCACCAAGAACCGGTTCGTCCCCGCGGACCTGTTCCACTTCCGTGCCGCGCTCGACCTGCTCGAGCAGGACTGGGGCGGGGCTCCCGGGCACGCCAACGGCGCCTGGGACGCCATGGTCCGCCGGGTACGCCGCGCCTCGGGCCCCGTGGTGATCAGCCACGAGATCCTCGCGCCCGCGCCGGCGGACAAGATCGCCAAGGTGATGAACGACCTGGCCGGCTGCGAGGTGCACATCGTGTACTCCGCGCGCGACCTGGGACGCCAGCTGCCCGCCGCCTGGCAGGAGAGCATCAAGCAGGGCCGCAAGTGGAGCTTCAAGCGCTTCCTGACCAAGGTGGAGCGCGGCGAGACCTGGTTCCGCAAGGCGTTGGACCTGCCCCAGGTGCTCAACAACTGGGCCGCCAAGCTGCCGCCGGAGCAGGTGCACGTCGTCACCGTCCCGCACGACCGCGCCGGCAACCTGCTCTGGCAGCGCTTCTCCACCGCGTTCGGCATCGACCCGTCCTGGGCGCCGCTGGACAGCGAGCGGTCCAACCCCTCGCTGGGCGTCGCCGAGACCATGCTGATCCGCAAGCTCAACCGTCGCCTGGAGCTGGGCGTGCGCCGGGAGGCGACGTACGACGCCCTAATCCGGGAGATGCTCGCCGAGGGCGAGCTCGTCAACCGGCCCTCGGTGCCGGTGACGCTGCCTCCCGAGCACTACGACTGGGCGGAGGACCAGGCCGAGCTGTGGATCGACTGGATCCAGGGCAGCGGCGTGAACGTGGTCGGCGACGTCGCCGACCTGCGCCCCCGGCGCCCGGCCCCGGACACCCCCTGGACCGACCCGGACAAGGTGCGGGCCCGGCCCCAGCTCTCCGCGGCGATGGACGCGCTCGCCGCGATGACCCGCGAGGCCGCCTCCCGCGCCGAGCCCGGCGGCCTGACCCGCGTGGTCCGCGACAGGGCCCAGCAGCTCCGCAGCCGATGAGCAGCCTCGGCGCCGACAGCGCTCCCCAGGACCCCTGGGCCGGTGCGGTGACCGGTCTCGACCGGGCCTGGGGCTGGGTGCGGCACCTGCTGGACGGCGGCAGCACCGAGTGGGCGCAGTGGACCCGGCCCGGGGCCCCGCTGGGCCGGGTGGTGCCCGGCGCCCAGCAGCTGGAGCTGCTGCGCCGCCTCAACGAGACCAGCGCCGGCCTCGCCCCCGGCCACACCGTGCCGGCCACCCTGGCCCGCCGGGTGCTGGAGGCCAGCGCGCCGGGCCGCGGCCGACCCGACCTCGAGCTCGTCGGCGCCGCCCGCGACTCCCGCTTCGGAGCGCGACCGGTGGACCCCTCGACCCTGGACGAGGAGGAGCTGCTCCGCGTCGCCGGCTACCTGCTGGCCCAGGACCTGGTCGCCCTCGGCCCGGTGCCGCGGCGGCCCGACGCGTTGCCCCGGCCCTGGCGGCGCCGCTACCGGCTGGTCGGCGATCCCCTGATCAGCGACCCCCTGCGCCGCGAGCTGGTGGCCCGGGGCCGCGGTCCCCGGCCCGGCGGACTGATCGTCATCGTCGGCACCGACCTGGACCGGATGCTCGCCGACGCCTGGACCGCCCGCTGCTTCGACCACGCGATCGGGTCGTGGCCGGAGTGGGTGGAGACCTGGCACCAGCGCGGCCAGGTCCCGCCGCGGGTCGACCTGCCGCGGATCGCCCGCACCTGGACCGAACGCCGCGGCCCCGGCCCCGTGCACGTGGTGACCGACCCCGCGCTGCTGCCGGACCTGCTCGGCGTACGACGGCTCCAGGTGCCGCCGCGGCCCGGCCTGGCCGCCGCCGAGCTGGCCCGCCGGCTGGCCGCGGTGCTCGGGCTGATGGTCACCCCGGCCCGGCGCACCGAGCTGCTGGTCGACGGCCTGCTGCCGCGACTGCCGCAGTGGACCCTGGACGCGGGCCTGCCCGCGGTCCCCGACGAGCGCCGCGACTGGGTGGAGCGCCGCGCCCGTCGGATGGCGCGGCAGCTGGCGCGCGCCGGCCACCCGGTGCTGCCCGCTGCGGCGCTCGTCACGGGACCCGTCACGGGACCCGTCACGGGACCCGTCACGGGGCCGGACGCCGGAGACGGCGTACTCTCCCTGGCGATGCAGATGCTGCTGGGCGGCTGGAGGGAACAGCGGTGACAGGCTCGACCGGGGCGGGCCCGACAGGTCCGGGTGCGCGCAAGCGGATCCTGGTGCACGTCGGAACCCCCAAGACCGGCACCTCGCACCTGCAGGACGTGCTCTTCCGCAACCGGCAGCGGCTCGCCGAGCACCACATCTCCTACCCGGCGGACCGGTTCGACGCCCACTTCCTGGCGGCGCTGGACCTGATGAAGCTCAACTGGGGCGGTCTCGAGCTCGAGGCCGTGGGCGCCTGGGACCGGCTCGCGGAGCAGGTGCGCGCCTGGCCGGGCACCTCGATCATCAGCCACGAGATCCTCGCCACCGCCTCCCGGATGCAGGTCGACCGGGCGCTCACCTCGCTGACCGGCGCCGGGCCCGACGGGCTCGCGGGCAGCGACGTCGAGGTGCACCTGGTGCTCTCGGTCCGGGACCTGGTGCGGCAGATCCCCGCCGAGTGGCAGGAGAACGTCAAGCACCGCAGCGTGATCAGCTACGAGAAGTTCCTCCAGCAGATCAGCGACCCGGAGCGCGACAGCCGGATCGGCACCTGGTTCTGGGGGGTGCAGGAGATCCCCGACATCATCAACCGGTGGGGCGCCGACATCCCGCCCGAGCGCATCCACCTGGTCACGGTGCCGGCACCGGGTGCCCCCCGGGACGAGCTGTGGCAGCGGTTCAGCCGGGCCTTCGGCCTCGACGGGCTCGACCTGGACCTGACCGCCGAGCGGGCCAACCCGTCGCTGGGGGTGCCCGAGACGGCCCTGGTGCGGCGGATCAACCGGCGCGTGGTGAAGGAGGTCGAGCCGGCGGACTACCGTCCGCTGGTCCGCGAGCTGCTGGCCCACCAGACGCTCTCGCGGCGCCGGCGCTCGGACCGGCTCCGCCTGCCCCCGACGCTGCACGCCTGGGCCCAGGAGGTCTCCGCGACCTGGATCGCCGAGATCGAGGACCGGGGGTACGACGTGGTGGGCGACCTCGCCGACCTGGTCGGCGCGCCCGCCTCAGACAGCTGGTCGGACCCGGATCGGCCGGAGGAGGCCGAGGTGGCCGACGCCGCGGTCGACGCCATCGGCGCCCTGCTGCTGGAGGCCGCGCGGCTGCGGGCCGCCGAGGCGCACCTGGCCTCCGAGCTCGACCACACCCGCGCCGCGCTGGAGCGCTCCTACCTGCGACCGACGTACCGGCTGCGGGAGAAGCTGGTGCACGGCCTGGAGCACACCGGGTCGGGCCGGGCGGCGCTGACGGTCTATCGCCGGCTGCGCGGCAGGAGCTCGCGGTCGGCGTAGCGCCCCGCCCGCCAGGTGGAGTAGCCGTCGGCGCCGGCACCCACCACGCCACCGACGACGGGGATCCGGCGTCCGACCATGGTGGCGAGCCGCTTGCCGGCGACCTTGGAGATCAGGAACGTCGCGACCTCACCGGCCAGCACGACTGCCAGCGTCTCGTCGAGGACCGGGGCGGTGGCCATCGCCATCGGGGTGCCGGGCAGCTTCTTGTTCTTGATCAGGCCGTTGACCTGCTCCTCGCCCAGCATGGTGGCCAGCACCGCGTTGCGCACCCGCGGGTTGTCGAGGTCGTGGCCCTTGAGATGGGCGATCCCGGCGATCATCCGGCACTGGATCAGCGCCAGACCCGTGATGTTGGCCGGGAGGGCCACCGCGAGGGTGACCAGGCCGCCGAGGTTGGTGGCGAACCCCTGGCCACCGGCCAGCCGGACGTTGTTCTCGATCACCTCGTGGATGGCGCGCTCGACGTTGCCCTTCTGCTCGGCCAGCTGCTTCTCCGCGGCCGCGGCGGCGGCCGGCAGCGGGCCGATGCCGTCGACCGCGCGGTTGAACGCCTCCAGCACCGCTCGCGAGGTGACGTTGGGTGCGAGCTGGCCGATCTTGGGGGCGAGCTGGCGCCCGAAGGACGAAGTGAGACCCATGCGGCCAGCCTAGGGGGCGGGTGGGAAGGGGGGATACCGTGACGGAGTGCCCGTGGAACCTCCAGCCTCGTCGTGGGGCTTCGACGACCTGGCTGACCTGGACCCCGCCGACGATCTGGTGGCGATCGGTGCCGACCTGCGACCCGGCACGCTGCTGGCCGCCTACCGACGCGGGCTGTTCCCGATGCCCTCCGGCGACGCGCACACCCCGCCGTACTGGTTCTTCCCGGTCCGCCGGGCCGTCCTCCCGCTGGAGGCGATGGTGGTCTCCCGATCGTTGCGGCGCTCCGCGCGCACCATGGAGATCCGGGTGGACACCGCCTTCGACGAGGTGATCGCGGCCTGCGGCGACCCCCGCCGCCCGGACGGCTGGATCGACGAGGGCGTCGTCGCGGGCTACCAGCAGCTGCACGAGCTCGGCTGGGCGCACTCCGTCGAGGCGTGGCGGGACGGGGAGCTGGTAGGCGGGCTGTACGGCGTCGCGATCGGCGGCCTCTTCGCCGGCGAGTCGATGTTCCACCGGGCCACCGACGCCTCGAAGGTGGCGCTGCTGGGCCTGGTCTCGCTGCTGCGGGACGAGCACGCGGACTGTCGGCTGCTCGACGTGCAGTGGCGCACCGACCACCTGGCCTCGCTCGGGGTGGTCGAGCTGACGCGCCGCGAGTACGCCGCCCGGCTCACCGAGGCGCTCGCGGTGCCCCTGCCCCGCGCCTTCGACGGCGACGCAGGCCCGCTCATGGGCCGCTCGGCGGGACCGGGAGAGTGAGAGCTGTCCCATTTCCGGGGGGTGGCGCTGCGGAGGTCGACCCCGATGGGGCACTCTTTGCTCCATGAGGTATGTCGCGGGGGCGGTGGGTCTGCTGCTGGTCGGCGGGCTGGCCCTGGGGTGCGGGGAGTCCGAGGACGACACGCCGGAGCCGACGACCAAGGAGCGCCACTGCTCGGCGTACCAGTCGTTCTTCTCCGAGCGCGCCAGTCACGGCTCGGACGCCTCCGACGCCGAGGTGGTCGCCACCCTGAAGGGCTGGGGCGAGGACCTGGAGGAGATCGGCGCTCCCGAGGACATGACCGAGGACGCGAAGGCGGGCCACGACATCTGGGTCGACCTGATCGGCCAGGTGCGCGACGACGCCAACCAGTCCGAGGTGGTGGCCCTGGAGGCCGGCCTGTCGGGCAAGCAGGTGGCCGAGGTGGAGGAGTTCTTCGCCTACAACGACTCCGAGTGCCTCTCGGCCTCCTCCGGTCCCACGGACCAGCCCAGCGATCCGACAGACTGAGCCCTCACTTCAGCAGCTTGGACATCCGGCGGTCGGCCAACGGCTTGCCGCCGGTCTGACAGGTCGCGCAGTACTGCAGGCTGGAGTCGGCGAAGCTCACCTCGCGCACCGTGTCGCCGCAGACGGGGCACGGCTGCCCGGTCCGGCCGTGCACCGCGAGGTGCGACTTCTTCTCGCCCTTCAGCTCGGCGGCCGCGAGCCCGCTGCTGCGGGTCACCGCGTCACCGAGGGTGATCCGGATGGCGTCGTGCAGCACCATCAGCTCGTCGTCGTCCAGGCTGCTGGCGGGCTTGAAGGGGGACATTCGGGCGGCGTGCAGGATCTCGTCGGAGTAGGCGTTGCCGATCCCGGCGATGGTCCCCTGGTGGCGCATCACGCCCTTGAGCTGGGCGCGCCCGGCGGCGGTGAGGATCTCGCGCAGCCGCTCGGGCGTGAAGTCGTCGGCGAGCGGATCGGGTCCGAGCCGGGCGATGCCCTCGACGTCGGCAGGATCCCGCACGACGTAGACCGCCAGGCTCTTCTTGGTGCCCGCCTCGGTGACGTCCAGGCCGGCGGTGTGACCGGCCTCGTCCTCGTCGAGGTGGATGCGCAGCGCGAGGGGGTTCTTGGCATTGGGCTTGGCCGGCAGCGCGGGCACCTCCTCGCGCCACCGGATCCAGCCGGCGCGAGCCAGGTGGATCACCAGGTGCAGGCCGGAGGCCTCGATGTCGAGGAACTTGCCGTGCCGTCCCACCCGCTCCACCAGGGTGCCGTGCAGGGCCGTCAGCGGCGGGTCGAAGGTCTTCAGGGCGTTGAACGCCGTGAGGTCGACGCGGGTGATCGGCCGGTCTCGGAGTCGGCGGTCGAGGTCCTGGGCGAGAGCCTCGACCTCGGGCAGCTCGGGCATGTGGTGAGTGTAGGACCGGGGTGGGGCGGCTAGCCGCTCTCCTGGGAGGAGGTCCCGCTCTCCAAGATGCTCACGATCGAGTAGAGCGAGAAGCAGATGGCGCCCAGGCCGGCCAGCACGTGCGCGGCGATGAACACGTTGCTGTCGCTGATCGCGGCCTGGAAGACGAACGAGGAGAGGAACAGGCAGGACAGTGCGGTGAGCACCGGGATCAGCGGCACCCGGTTGGCCAAGGCGAAGGTACGGCGCCACACCAGCGCGAGCAGTCCGATCTTGCTGAGGATGCTGAAGCAGACGAGTCCCAGGCCGATCATCACGAAGCCGGGGGTCTGGTAGTAGGGCTGGCGGTCCAGGACGAGCAGCACGATCCCCCAGACCATGCTGATGGTGCCCATCGCGATCGTCAGCCAGGGCCAGATCATCCGGTCCCGAGCGGTGTAGGCGTTCTGCACCTGCCGCAGGATGCTGAGCACCAGACCGATCAGGCAGGTGCAGATCATCGCCACCCCGGCCACCACGTGCGCCACGGTGAAGCGTCCCGGGGTCGTGGCCTGCACCAGGTTCACGATCACCACGACCCAGGCCGCCGCCGCGAGCAGCACCGGGATGGCGCTGAGCACCAGCACCGCGGACCGCCCGAAGGCGCCGTCAGGCGGCTGGTGGTCCCCCTCCGGCCTCGCCGAGTTCGCCGGGATCAGCGAGAACTTCGTCGACGCCGTGGCGACGGTGGCCACGCACCCGCTGATCAGGCCCAGGCTGAACACCACGTGCCCGGCGACGTACTCCTCGTTGAGCCCGGCGCTCGGGGCGCCCGCGAAGAGCCAGACGCCGTACGCCGCGGTGCCGATGGCGGTGAGGTAGCCCAGCGTGGGGTAGAGCACCCGGTCGAGGGCGTTGAAGCGCTTGATCAGCTGCCTGATGATGGTGGCCGCCGTGCAGAACAGGCACAGGCAGATGGCGCCCAGGAAGGTGACCACGCGGCCTGCCACGAAGTTGCCCGGGGTGTCCTCGGCGTTCCAGACGTAGAGCCCGAGCCCGACGCAGACGCCCATCATGGCGAGCGGGATCGCGCGGAAGAGAAGACTGATCCAGTAGTTCACGTTCACGACCCCGCTAGTGCCGGCGTCCGGGCGAGGAGGTCACCGGACAGTTCAGTAGAGCATGGGAGGGATCGGGCGACCAGGGTTCGAGGACTCGCTTGCCCAATCTAGGCATCGGGCTAGATTGCCGGATACCTTCTCATCGTGGACCCCATTCGCAACCCTTACGCCCCCGGCGCCGGTCAGCGCCCTCCCGAGCTCGCGGGCCGCGACGAGCAGCTGCGGGCCTTCGACGTGGTGCTCGAGCGGGTGGCGGCGGGACGGCCCGAGCGCTCCCTGGTGCTCACCGGGCTGCGGGGGGTGGGCAAGACCGTGCTGCTCAACGCGCTGCGCTCGGCCGCGGTCCGCAAGCACTGGGGCACCGGCAAGCTCGAGGCCCGGCCCGACCAGGGGCTGCGCCGGCCGCTGTCCAGCGCCCTGCACCAGGCGGTGCGGGAGCTGAGCCACCCCCGCCCCGAGGACGCCGACCACGTGCTGGGCGTGGTCCGTGCCTTCGCCCAGCGCGACGCCGGGGTCAACGCCAAGCTCAAGGACCAGTGGAACCCGGGCATCGACGCCCCGGCCGTCCGGGGTCGGGCGGACTCCGGCGACATCGAGATCGACCTGGTCGAGCTCTTCACCGATCTCGGCGGCCTGGCCGCGGATGTCGGCAAGGGCGTGGCGATCTTCATCGACGAGATGCAGGACCTGGGGCCCGACGACGTCTCAGCCCTGTGCGCGGCGTGCCACGAGATGAGCCAGAGCGGGCTGCCGGTGATCGTGGTCGGGGCAGGGCTGCCCCACCTGCCCGCGGTGCTCTCGGCCAGCAAGTCCTACTCCGAGCGGCTCTTCCGCTACCAGCGGATCGACCGGCTGGCCCGGGAGGCGGCCGACCGCGCGCTGAGCAACCCGGCCGAGGACGAGGACGCGTGCTTCACCGTGGCCGCGCTGGAGCAGATGTACGTCGCGACCGGTGGCTACCCCTACTTCATCCAGGCCTACGGCAAGGCGGTGTGGGACCTGGCGCCCACCTCGCCGATCACCGAGCACGACGTGGCGGTGGCCGCCCCCGAGGCCGAGGCGGAGCTGGCGGTCGGGTTCTTCGGGTCCCGGTACGAGCGCGCCACGCCGGGCGAGCGCGAGTACCTGCGCGCGATGGCGGACTGCGCGGTGGCGATCGCCGAACGCGTGGCGGCCGAGCGTGCCGCGGGTCAGGAGCCGAGCGAGACCCTCGACGACGTGGGGTCGGTGCCGACCGCCGAGGTGGCCGCCGAGCTGGGCAAGAAGCCGCAGTCCCTCTCCCCGGCACGCGACGCGCTGCTCAAGAAGGGCCTGATCTACTCCGGCGAGCGCGGGCGGATCGCCTTCACGGTGCCGCACTTCGGGCGCTACCTGCGCGAGCACGCCTGATCCGACCTGCACGGTCGATCGGGACAGCCGCACCGAAACCGCCTAGGTTGTGCTGAGCCGGGCTGGCGAACGCCCTCCGGCGCACGGGGGAGGAGAGCGGAATGAGCGCATCTGGGGAGTCGGCGGTGCCCGTGGACTACACACCGCTGGGGCGCAGGCCGACCGTCGAGGAGGTCGAGCTCCTGCGCCAGGAGGTGGCCCGCGGTGACCACGGGAAGGACGCCCACACCGCGACCTCCCCGGCCAGGCTGGGCGCGTTCGTCGGCGGCCTGGTCGGGGGATTGCTGGTCTTCGTCAGCGGGGCGGTGATGCTGACCGACCGGTCGGATCTCGGCGTCGGTCTGGCTGCCCTCGGGGTGAGTGCCGGGATCGGCCTGGTGGTCGGGTTGCTCGTCGCCGCGGCCACGCATCGGTCCTGGCGCAACACCGTACGACTGGCCTCGTTCGCCCGAGCCAACGGCTTCGAGTTCCGCGTGCGGGCCAAGGCAGCCCGGCTCCCCGGGCTGCTCCGGTCCGGGTCCCACGCCAGCACGTCGGACCGGGTGTCGTGGGATGCCGGCGGCTGCCCGGCCCAGATGGGCATCTACTCGCGCGCCAGTGGCGGGAGCCGGCCCAACACGACCACGACTCGCTACCTCGCGGTGCACCTTGGCCTCGACCTTCCCGCGATGACGTTCCTCTCCGGGCGCCGCGTGGCGTTGCGTGGGGTCCGGCGGCGCGGACCGGACGCCTTCGAGGGCCGGCCGCACTCGCTGCGCATGGGCGGCTCGCGCACCGACGAGCGTGCCACCGCCCTCTTCGACGAGTCGGTGGTCGCGCTGCTCACCGACGCCGACATCTCCTGCAACGCCGAGTACGTCGACGGCTGGTTCCTCGTCTACTACCCCCACCGCCGCAGGGACGAGGAGACCCTGTGGGGGCACGCGTTCGCGCTGGCGGACGCGGTGGTCGCCGCCCGTCGGGGCCCGCTCTCCGGAGCGGCTGGTCGTTAGGTAAAGGTCCGCGCATTCTGGGTGGGAGCACCGCCTGGCGCGCGTAGCCTCCCGTCCATGCGTACCTCCGACTTGGTCTCCTCCGGGCCCTACTGGCAGATGGCGCAGCCGGTGATGGCCGCCGCGGAGTCGCCGATCCACATGGCCCACCTGCGCTGCGTGCAGGGCACCCAGGACTTCACCGGGACCCTGTTCGTCACCTCCCACCAGGTGATCTGGCGTGCCGTGGACCCCCGCGTCCCCGAGGGGATGGAGTTCGCCCTCGCGCTCACCGACCTCGCCGCGGTCGAGCAGCCGAGCCGGGTGGCGGTGTTCCACGCGTTCCGGGTGGTGACCGAGGACCAGGGGCGTCCGGTGGACACCTACTTCTTCCCCCAGAGTCGCACCGACACCGACCGGCTGCTGTGCGACCTGATGTTCGACCAGGTGCTGGCAGCCTGGAACCGGGTCCAGTCGGGGACCCCGGAGCACCTCGGCTTGAGCTTCACGGCCTGAGCTTCACACCCCCGAGCAGCTCGCTGCGGGCCTCAGCCCTCCAGGGTGCCGCGCGCCAGGCTCTCTCCGGAGTGCACCGGGTCGCCATCGTCGGGCTCGGCGGAGATGTCGACGATGCGGTAGCCCTCGTCCAGCAGCTCCTCGGGGAACTCGAAGTCCCCCGCCTCGCCGCGTGCCAGGAGCCCGAGCGAGACCATCCGGCTGCCGTCGAGGTTTATCAACCAGACCTCGCGGATGCCGTCGGGGTCACCGAGCTCCTGCGCCTCCACGTGCAGCACCACGCGGTCGTCGTGCCGGCGTACCTGGGCCTGGCCGCGGGCAGCTGCCCCGTCGTCCAGGGAGGCCAGCTCGGCGGTGCCGACCACGGACGCCGCCGGGGGCGTCTCGTCGTCCGAGCCGTTCGCCAGGATCATCCCGCCGCCCAGCCCGACCGTCAGGGTCACCACGGCAGCGGTGGCGGCGAGCCAGGCGGGCACCGAGCGCCGGCGCCGGTCCAGGCTGACGACCTCGCTGGCCGGAGTGCCAGTGGTGCCGGTCGTGCCGGTGGCGGGCCTGGGTGAGTCGGCAGAGGGTGCCTCGGACTGGGGGGCCTCGGGCGTCGCGGTGAGCAGCTGGGCCGAGCCCTCAGGGACCTCGGTCTCCCGGGCGATCTCGGCGGAGATCGCGGCCCAGACGTGTTCGGGAGGAGCGACCCCGACGTCGTCCGCGGAGGCGCGGACGAGGTCGAAGGTCTCGCGCAGCTGCGCCAGGGAGTCGCGGCACGCCTCGCAGGTCAGCAGGTGGACCTGGGCCGCCTCGACCTCGGCGGGCGGCAGGTCGTCGGCGTCACCGAGGGCGAGCGCGGCGATGACCTGGTCGTCAACGTGTGGCACCGCGCACCTCCTCCAGGGTCTTCGACAGCTGTTGCAGGCCACGACGTACGTGGCTCTTGACCGTGCCCAGCGGGAGGCCGAGACGCTGGGCGATCTGGTCGTGAGTCAGGTCCTCGTGGAACGCCAGTCTCAGAATCGTACGACGTGGGTCCGGCAGGTCGTTGAGCTTCTGTCCCACCACCAGCCGCTCGATGACGTGGTCGTCGGACGCCTGGCCGGCGTCGCGGCCGGGGGACTCGGACGCGGCGACCGCAGCGGCACGTCTGGCGTCCTTCGCCCGTTCGGCCAGCCGGTCGGAGATGCGGTGCCGGGTGATGCCCACGAGCCAGGCCGGGAAGGCATGGTGGCTCGGGGTCAACGTGTGTCGACCACGCCAGGCCGAGACGAACACCTGCTGGGTGATGTCCTCGGCCTCGTGGTGGTTGCCCAGGGAGCGTGCGGAGATGGAGTGCACCAGGGTGGACCAGCGGCGGAAGATCTCGGCCAGGGCGTCCTGGTCGCCGTCGCGGAGCCGTGCTGAGAGCACGAGCACCGAGGACTCGTTGCCATCGGTGGGGATCACGGCGCCACGTTACAGGCGACGTGCGGCCTGACGGGCGAGTTGCGGGTCGGGTCGGACCAGGTGGTGGTGGGCCGCGGGGGGCCGTCGGCCCACCACCGTCGTCCGCCGAGCCTCAGCGCGTGAGAGCTAGCGGACGAGACTGGTCGATCTCACTCTGCTCAGCGTGTCTCAGAGGTTGATCGGACGGAGCACCCGGTCGATGCCGTGGGCGATCTGCTTGTTGCCCTTGTTGATGTCCAGGGCGCCGAGGATCGCCTTCGGGTCCTTGGCGTCACGGTCCTTGTCGACCAGCCGGACGACGGGGCCCTCGTGGTTCTTGCCGATCTTGACCTTGACCTTGCCGCCCTGGGCGGTGGTCAGCCGGGCGTTGTTGGACTTCAGCACCTTCTTGCTGTTCAGGGTCGAGCCCGGGACCACGTGGTAGAGCAGCACGGTCTCGATGGTGTCCACACCGGCGAGGTCGACGAGCGCGGTGAAGAGCTTCTCCTCGTTGCGGATCGTCTTGCCGGTCAGGTCCTTGGCGAGCAGGCGGAAGGCCTGGTCGGTCGGGGCGAAGGCGGTCAGCTTGACGCTGCCGTCGGCGAGCAGCGCGACGGGGGAGTCGGGCTTGGCGGCCACGATGGCCAGCGCAGCCTCGGTGAGGATGTCGAAGTCGGCCTTGTTCTTGTCGAACCTGTTGCCGTCGGAGGTGAGCACCTGGACGAGGCTCTTCTCCTTCTCCTTCGGCGCCTGTGCCTGTGACTGGGCCTGCGCCGGAAGGGCGCCGCCGATGACCGTCGCGGACGTGGCCAGGGCCACCAGGCTCATGGTGAGTCGCTTCATGGGTGTTCCTCTCAAGAATGGTCAGCACCTTGGTGTGCTTGTCTCCCCCTTCTCCGTGCGGAGGGGCCGGCTGGATGCACCGGGGAGGAAAAAGATTCGAGGTGGGGCAGACTAGGTGCGGTGAGACCCCAGGTCGTTGCCCACCGGGGCGCCAGTCACGAGCAGGCCGAGCACACGTTGGGCGCCTACACGGCCGCCCTGGACGCGGGCGCCGAGGCCCTGGAGTGCGACGTCCGGCTGACTGCGGACGGGCACCTCGTCTGCGTGCACGACCGGGACCTGCGGCGCACCGCGTCCACCCGCGGGATCGTCTCCACGATGAACCTGGCCGATCTCGACGACCTCGACTTCGCCTCCTGGAAGAACCCGTGGGCGGACCTGGACGACGAGGCGCCCGAGGTGGACGCGTCCCTGGGCAAGGTGCTCACCCTGCGCTCCCTGCTGGAGACCGTGCGCGACTACGACCACCGGGTGGAGCTGGCGATCGAGACCAAGCACCCCGTGCGGTACGGCGGTCTGGTGGAGCGGCGGCTCGTGGAGACGCTGGCGGACTTCGGCTGGGCCGGGGCGGACTCGCCGGCCCGGGTGATGAGCTTCTCCTGGAGCGCGCTGCAGCGGGTCGAGCGGCTGGCCCCGGAGCTGGACGTGGTGATGCTGATCGAGAAGGCCCACCACTGGCCGATGCTGCGCCGGGTGATCGGCGAGGACTGGAAGGTCGGGCCCGGGGTCGAGGAGCTGCGCGAGCATCCGGGCCTGGCCCGGCGCCTGGTGGCGAGCAAGCGCGACCTCCACGTGTGGACGGTCAACAACGCCGCCGACCTGGAGCTGTGCCTGGAGCTGGGTGCCAGCGCGGTCATCAGCGACCGTCCGGCGTACATGCTGGAGCTGCTCGGGGGTTCGGAGGACACCGCGACCGGCGTATAGGTTCCACACCATGGCTAAGAAGTCCCGAACCAAGACCCCGTCCGCAGCTCCCCAGGAGGGTGAGGTCGGCCCCCGGCAGCCCTGCCCCTGCGGGTCCGGCAAGCGCTACAAGGCCTGCCACGGCGCGTCCTGGGGTGCGACGACTCCCTACGTGGCCCGTCCCTTCGAGGGCATGCCCAGCGAGTGCGACGTCATCGCGATGCGTGAGCTGGTCCCGGCCGCCACCGCGCCGGTGACGCTGGCGGACTCGGACCGCGTCGTCAGGCTCTGCTCCCTGCTCCCGATGGCAGCCCCCGCGATGGTCCGGGACTCCGGGGAGATCTGGCTGGGCCTGCAGGTGCAGCACAACTACGGCGACCCGGCCCGCGACCTGGGCGCGGTGCTGGAGGCGGCTCTGGCGCAGGCCGACGAGGGCCGCTCGGGCATCGTGGGGCTGCAGACCGACCCCGGGCCGGGCGCGCGGCTGCAGGACCTGATCCCCGACGAGTCCCTGGAGATCACCGTCCACGACGGCTTCGGCTACTGGCTCGACGACGTGGCCGAGCGGGACGCCGCGATGGAGGCCGCTCTGGAGCAGGCCAACGGTGCCGCCAACCCCACGGTCCGCCTCGAGGGCGTGACCGCGGCGTACTGGACGAACGTCGGCACCAAGGAGCACCTGCGCTGGGTGATGCCGCACGAGGAGGAGCGGCTGCTCACCGCGCTGGCCCGGCTGCACGCGGCCGGCAAGGACTCGATCGCCGAGGGCTCGCGGCTGGTCGGGATGTTCCGCGCGCACGGTCGGCTGGCGCCGGTCTGGGACCTGCCGATCGGGACCGGCGCCGAGGTGCTGGAGGGCCCGGTGACGCAGTTCGCCGCCGACCTCGAGCAGGCGCTGGAGGACTCCAGCGACCTCACCTCGGAGCAGCGTTCCGCGCGTGCCGGACTGGCCAATCGCCAGGTCACCATTCGCTGAGCGGACGCGCGTCCCCGGCGAGGCAGAGATATCACTCACTTTCGGGGGAAACGAGCGCCACGATGTTGTTTGTTCAGCCTTCCCTGGCGTAGGTTGTGACAGCCCGGTCGTTGTTGTATCCCCCGTCAACAACGGCCGGGCTTCTACATTTTCTGCCCCACCTTCACGCGTCCGGCGAGTCGCCCGCGGAAGCCGTCGGGCCTCGGGTTCGGCGGGTCGTCCGTCATGCTGTGCCCATGAACGTGACGCGCTCGGCGCTCCTCTTCGTGGTCGCCGCGGTGGCCGAGATCGGCGGTGCCTGGCTCATCTGGCAGGCCGTGCGGGAGAACCGCGGTTGGCTGTGGGCCGGCGCCGGCGTGGTGGCGCTCGGCCTCTACGGCTTCGTCGCCACCTTCCAGCCCGAGGCCAGCTTCGGCCGGATCCTGGCGGCGTACGGCGGGGTGTTCGTGGCGGGCTCGCTCGCCTGGGGGATGGCGCTCGACGGCTTCCGCCCCGACCGGTACGACGTCGCCGGCGCGCTGCTGTGCCTGGTCGGCGTGGCGGTCATCATGTATGCCCCCGGCCCGCCTGACTAGTCGACCGGCAGCGGTGCCCGGGAGATCGGGCAGCTCATGCAGCGCGGCCCGCCGCGACCCGAGCCGAGCTCGGAGCCGGCGATCCGGACGACCTCGATGCCGGCCTCCTCGAGACGGTCGTTGGTCTCGTCGTTGCGCTCGTAGGCGACCGCCACCCGGGGCGCCAGCGCCAGGGTGTTGTTGCCGTCGTCCCACTGCTCGCGCTCGGCGGTCACCGGGTCCAGCCCGGTATCGATCTGGTGCAGCGTGTCGATCTCCATCGCCTTCGCCGCGGCCACCAGGAACGGCTCCGCCCCGGCGACCAGCAGCCGGCCCGGCTCGCCCTGCGTCACGGCGTACGCCTGCAGCGTGTCGGCGACGGCCGGGTACATCACGATCTTGTCGACGTCCACCATGGTGCACACGGTGTCCAGGTGCATGGTGGCGCGCTCCTGCGCGATCGGCACGGCGAGCACGGTGTGCGCCAGCTGCTCGGAGAAGACGTGGCGGGCGAAGCGCTCCACCCCGGCGGGCGTGGTCCGCTCGCCGACGCCGACGGCGATCACGCCGGGCGCGAGCAGCAGCACGTCACCGCCCTCCACGCTCTCGTGCTGCCAGCCGTGGATGGTGGCCGTGCCCGCGAACCGGGGGTGGCGGGTGTAGATCAGCTCGGTCAGCTGGGTCTCGCGCCGTCGGGCCGGCATGGCGAGCGAGGTGATCGCCACCCGGTCCCGGATCCACACCGAGGAGTCGCGGGTGAAGAGCAGGTTGGGCAGCGGGTCGATCAGGAAGTCGTCGCTGGCCAGCAGCGAGGTCACCAGGCCGAACCCGCCGCGCACCTCGTCGTTGCGCACTCCGGCGGTCAGGAAGAGCGCCAGCTCGTCGGGGGAGTGGTCGTGCAGGGCGGCGCTGAGGTAGGTGGCCATGGTGTCGCCCAGGTGCAGGGTGTTGGTGACGCCCTCGATCGCCTGCGCGCGGGCATCGGCGTCGGCCAGGGTCTCGACCAGCAGGTCGGTCAGGTAGAGCACCTCGACGTCCCGGTCCCGCAGCGCCTGCGCGAAGGCGTCGTGCTCCTCCTGCGCCCGGCTGACCCAGGGGATGCCGTCGAAGAGCAGCTTGTCGTTGTTGCGCGGGGTGAGCCGCTTCAGCTCGGGGCCGGGACGGTGCAGCATCACGGTCTGCAGGGTGCCGACCTCGGTGTCGGCCCCGTGCCCCTTG
Organism: Nocardioides houyundeii; assembly: GCF_002865585.1. Classification (NCBI taxonomy): domain Bacteria; kingdom Bacillati; phylum Actinomycetota; class Actinomycetes; order Propionibacteriales; family Nocardioidaceae; genus Nocardioides; species Nocardioides houyundeii. The sequence goes on from NZ_CP025581.1 coordinate 114,665, forward strand.
GCCGGACTTGGGTTGGGCGTGCCTGTCGAAGCCATGGCGAGACTCTAGACGGCCCCGCCTGCGAAGAACTCCTCGGCGAGCAGGGCGTAGCGCAGAGTGTCGGTCCACCGGCCCTTTGACCAGTAGTCCTGGCGGAAGTGGCCCTCGCGGCGCATGCCCAGCCGCTCGCACAGCGCGGCGGAGCGTTCGTTGCGCGCGTCGAGCTCCGCGGTGAGGCGCATGAAGCCGTAGTGCCCGAAGCCGAGCCGGAGCATCGCGCGGGCCGCCTCGGTGGCCAGCCCCTGGCCGGCCACGTCCGGATGGACCACCCAGCCCAGCTCGGCCTGGGCGTACTCGGGCGCCTTGAACATCAGCACCACGTCGCCCACGACCCGGCCCGCCAGCTCCATCACCAGTCCCAGCCCCTGGGGCGGCTCCTGGTCGTCCCCGGCCAGCCCCAGCCGGCGCCGGATCTCAACCGCCGTCTTGTCCCGGGACATGGGCTCGCTGAGCAGGAGCTCGGAGACGTCCGCACGGCCGTAGTAGGAGTGCAGGTCGTCGACGTCGTCCAGCTGCACCCGGCGCAGCACCAGTCGCTCGGTGCGCAGCGGCAGCTCGGGTGGCAGCGGCAGCAGCAGCCGGTCCCTGGCCTCGGTCACCCAGCTCGGCGGATCGAGGAGCTTGGCCGCGGCCTCCCCCAGCAGTCCCCGGGCCACGTTGTCACGACGATCGGCCTCCAGCCGCAGCGCGCCCTGGTGCGCCTGGTCGAGGAGCCGCTCACGCAGCAGCGCGCGCACGACCAGCTCCTGCTGCTCGGTCATCGCCTCAGCCTGCCACCAGCTCGTAGACCGAGACCAGTGCCAGCACCAGGCAGACGGTGGCGCCCGCGTAGTGCAGCACCGAGAGCCTCACCTTGCTCAGCAGCACCCGGCCCACGATGACCGCGAGCCCGGAGACGGCCAGGAGCGCGCCCCAGGCGCCGAGGAAGACCGAGAGCGGGTCGTCGTACTTGGCGACCAGCGAGAGGGTGAGCAGCTGGGAGAGGTCACCCCACTCGGCCGCGAACAGCACGATGAACGAGGTGGCGACGACCTTGAACCCGTGCACCTCGCCGCGTGCGGCGGCCTTGTCCGCGAACTCCTGCTCGGTACCGGAGGCCTCGGCGTGGCTGCGCGCCTCGCGGAACAGCAGCAGGGCGCCGAGCAGGAACATCACCGCGGCGGCGGCGCGGACCACGTCGGTGGGCAGGAACGACGCCGCGGATCCCAGCGCCACGGCGATGCCGGTCTGCACCGCGAAGGCCAGACCCACGCCGATCCACACCAGGAGCGGACGGAACTTGGTGCTCATGACCAGCGTCGCGATGAACGTCTTGTCCGGCAGCTCCACCACGAAGATCGCGGCGAAGGTCAGGACGACCACGAGCGGGTCCATGACGGTGCTCCTCAGGTGCTTGCGTACGGCGACCGAGGGGTCGCGTCAGTGGGGTCAACCTACTCTTGAGCCGGAGTCCGCCAGGACCCCGCATCCGCTCTCCAGGAGGTAGAGATGTCCCTTGCCAAGGACCTGAAGGCCAAGATCGACGAGCTCGAGCTGGAGCGCCGGCTCAAGGCGCTCGTCGACGACACCGAGAAGACGGCCGGCGAGGCGGTCGAGAAGGCCGGCGGCCTGGCTCACGAGCGACGCGACGAGATCGCCCGGGCGCTCGAGAAGGCCACCACCAAGATCAACTCCCAGACCAAGAACCAGTACGTCGACAAGGTCGAGAAGGTGCGCCACAGCCTGCTCGAGGGGCTCGACAAGCTGGCCGCCCGGCGGCGCCTGGGCGACCCGGTCGCCCCGATCGAGCCGCCGACGGGTCAGACGCAGGACGAGACCCAGGCCAAGATCCAGGACGGGACCCAGGGCGGGACTCAGGCTGACCGGCCGACGGACCCGCCCCTGTCCTGAACCTCAGCTGTCCTGAACCTCAGCTGTCCTGAACCTCAGCTGTCCTGAACCTCACCAGGGCGAGGGTCGGTAGTCCTTCACGAAGCAGCCGTAGAGGTCCTCGCCCTGCTCGCCGAGCACGATCGGGTCGTAGACCCGGGCCGCGCCGTCGACCAGGTCGAGCGGCGCGTGCCAGCCCTCCTCGGCGATCCGCAGCTTGTCCTCGTGGGGACGCTCGTCGGTGATCCAGCCGGTGTCCACCGCGGTCATCAGGATCCGGTCGGTGGTGAACATCTCCTCCGAGCTGGTCCGGGTCATCATGTTGAGCGCGGCCTTGGCCATGTTGGTGTGCGGGTGGCCCGCGCCCTTGTAGCGGCGGGAGAACTGCCCCTCCATCGCCGAGACGTTCACGACGTACGCGCGCCGGGCTCCGGCCTGCACGGCGGCCCGCATCGCCGGCCGCAGCCGGGAGACCAGCAGGAACGGCGCGATCGAGTTGCACAGCTGCACCTCGAGGAGCTCCAACGGGTCGACCTCGTCGACCACCTGGGTCCAGGAGTTGTTGACCTGCATGTCCGGCAGCAGCCCGCCCGCGTCGACCGCGGTGCCGGTCCGGTGCGCCTCCAGCGAGGCGGAGCCGGCCTTCAGCGCCAGCGCCGAGATCGACGCCGCGGTGTGCGCCGCGTGCGCGACCTCGGCGGACTCGCCCTCGTGGCGGGGGACCGCGTCACCGGACAGCGCGCCCGCGATCGCCGCCGGGTGCGCCTCGCTGATGCCGTCGAAGGAGACCATCTCGGGCAGGGCCAGGCCGGCCGGCAGCGGCGCGTCCTCCATCTCGATGAGCTGGGAGTAGGCCCCGGGCGAGCGGCGTACGGTCTGGCAGGCGTTGTTGATCAGGATGTCGAGGGGACCGGCGGCCGCCACGTCGTCGGCGAGGCTGATCACCTGCGCCGGGTCGCGCAGGTCGATCCCGACCACCTTGAGCCGGTGCAGCCAGTCGGCGGAGTCCTCCATGGCGGCGAACCGGCGTACGGCGTCCTTGGGGAAGCGGGTGGTGATCGTGGTGTGGGCGCCGTCGCGGAGCAGCCGCAGCGCGATGTACATGCCGATCTTGGCGCGGCCGCCGGTGAGCAGTGCCCGCTTGCCGGTGAGGTCGGTGCGCTGGTCGCGCTTGGCGTGCGAGCTCGCGGCGCAGGTGGGGCAGAGCCAGTGGTAGAACGCGTCGACCAGGGTGTAGTCGTTCTTGCAGATGTAGCAGCCCCGCGGGTTGATCAGGGTCCCGGCGAACGCGCCCGGGGCGTTGGAGACCAGCGGGATGCCGGCGGTCTCGTCGTCGATCCGCATCGCCGATCCGGTCGCCGTCTGCTCGGTGATCGCCCGGTCGTGGGCGAGCTCGGCCTCCCGCTTGCGGGTACGCCGCTCCTTCTTCAGGGCCTTGTACATGTGCGAGGCCGCCCGCTTGACCCTGACTAGGTCCGCGTGGTCGTCGGGGAGCTCGTGCAGCTGGTCGAGGACCCGGATGGTGGTGGCGAGGTCGTCGGGGTCGATCCCGGGACCGGCCGGGGGTGCGTCCAGGGGTGCTTCGTGGTGCTGTGTCACTGACGGATCTTCCCACCTGCGCGGCGGGTTGCGGGCATCTCGGAGCAGACCGGTGAGGTGACTCACGTCCTCGGGGTGAGTCCTTGTGCCCTTGTTGAACGGCCTGAGCTCCTCCCATAGTGGATCGGGACCGCTCACGATCAGCTGCCCTCGGGACCGTTCGGCGGACCGTTCGCCGGACCGTTCAGGGCGCGACGAAGGAGAGCCTCATGCGAGGAGCCATCCTGCACGGCCCCGGAGACGTCCGGGTCGAGGACCGTCCGGACCCGGTGCTCGAGCAGCCGACCGACGCGATCATCCGGCTGAGCGCCACCTGCGTCTGCGGGTCGGACCTGTGGCCCTACCGGGGCATCGACCGGTCCGGGCCAACGGCCCCGATGGGCCACGAGTACGTCGGCATCGTCGAGGCCGTCGGCGACCAGGTGCAGGCCATCAAGCCCGGCCAGTTCGTGGTGGGGTCGTTCTTCGCCTCGGACAACACCTGCGAGATCTGCCGGGCGGGCTACCAGTCCCGGTGCGTGCGCGCGGAGGGCGTGGGTGGGGTCGGCACCCAGGCGGAGCTCGCCCGCATCCCGCTCGCCGACGGCACCCTGGTGGCCACCCCCGAGGTGCCACCGGCGGAGCTGGTGCCCAGCCTGCTGGCCGCCTCCGACGTCCTGGGCACCGGTTGGTTCGCCGCAGTGGCCGCCGAGGTCGGACCGGGCAAGACCGTCGCCGTGGTCGGCGACGGCGCGGTCGGACTGCTCGGCGTGCTGGCCGCCAAGCAGCTGGGCGCGGAGCGGATCATCGCCATGTCGCGTCACGAGCCCCGGCAGCGGCTGGCCGAGGAGTTCGGCGCCACCGACATCGTCGTCGAGCGCGGCGACGCGGGTGTCGCCCGGATCAAGGAGCTCACCGGGGGGCTGGGTGCGCACTCGGTCATCGAGGCGGTCGGCACCCAGGAGTCGATGATGCAGGCCATCCGGTCCACCCGCCCCGGGGGCCACGTCGGCTACGTCGGGGTCGCCCACGACGTCTCGCTGCCCGGCGGGGAGCTGTTCTTCGCCGAGGTCCACCTGCACGGCGGACCGGCGCCGGTTCGCCGGTTCCTGCCCGACCTGATCGAGAGGATCTGGAACCGTCGGATCGACCCCGGCAAGGTCTTCGACCTCGAGCTACCGCTGGAGGAGGCGGCCGAGGGCTACCGCGCGATGGACGAGCGGCGCGCCGTCAAGGTCCTGCTGTGGCCCTGATCGTCATCCCTTGAGCAGGTCGGCTCCTACCGCCTCCGGTGGAACCGCCACTCGCCGGAGGAGTGCTGTCGCAGGTCCCACGCCGGATCGTGGGCCTTGCGATGGTGGAACCCGCAGAGCGGAAGTCCGTTGTCCAGGTCCGTGGCCCCGCCGCGACCCCAGGAGAGCCGATGATGGTGGATCTCGCACCAGGCGAAGGGCCGTTCGCACCCTGACGTTGCGCACGTCTCGTGGCTCAGGGACAGTGCCCGGCGTTGGGTCGCGGAGTGCAGTCGTCGTTCCCGGCCCAGGTCCAGCGGCTCCGAGGCGCCGCCCAGGACGGCGGGGACCAGACCGGCCTCGCACGCCATCCGTCGGGCCTCCCCGGCGGTGATCCGGACCCCGCTGTCCAAGCGGGCCGCGCCGATCCCGGTCAGCAGTGCGTCGAGGTCCAGCGTCACCAGGACCGTGGCTTGCGACGGCGACAGGCCGGTGGTGGGCAGGTGCTCGATCAGCTCGCAGAACCCCTGCCCGCGGGTCTCCAGGTAGGACTGGGACTGCGGGGCGGAGGGATCGATCGTGCTGGACGTGGACCCGTCCGCGGCGCGCTTCAACCCGAGCCGGCGAGGGCTGGTCAGGTGTGCCAGCACGGTCTCCAGGAGGTTGCCGTGCAGCTCCGGGATGCGAAACTTCCCCGACCAGGTGCCGTCGCCGTTCTCATGCAGGGACAGGAAGGTCTCCGCGTCCGCACCCGCCTTCTCCCGGGTCAGCATCTTGAGCTCGTGCTCGTCGGCCAGGGTCCGGTCGATCGGGTCGAACATCCGACGCGCGGCCTGCCGGAGCCGCTTGGCGTTCATCGGCCGTCCCGAACGGGTCGAGTCCCCGGTCGCCTTGCCCACCAGCAGCTCCTCGGCGGCAGCGACCTGCTCAGGAGTGGCCCGGTCAGGAGCCTCCTCCGCGGCGTCCACGATCACCCGGACCTGGTCGACCCGCAACCGGCCGGCCGCGAACGCCTCCCGCGTCGCCGCATACTTCGAGCCCAGCAACCTGCCCAGCCTCAGGCCCGACGCCTGCGAGGCCCGGGTCGAGCCCAGCAGCCCGGCGAGCCAGGCGTCGGTCCCGGTGGCGGCACCACCCAGGTCGGGGTCCTCGGCCACCCGCCGGGCCTCCGCCTCGGCCGACAGGCGCAGCCGCAGCGCGGTGGCTGCGGACTCCAGCTCGCCCACCCGTTGCAGGGCCTCGGCCAGGTCGGCGGACCCCACCGCATCCGCCGGCACGGCCCCGGCGCCTCGGACCGCCTCCTGGGCGGCCGAGACCAGCATCGTCACCCGGGAGGTCATCTCCCGGGAGGACTGCAGCTGGCTGACCGACATGAGACAAGCCAACCGCGCACCGCCGACAGTTCCGGCCCGGAGAAGGCCCCGATCTCGAACCCTGGACAGGTGTTCGAAAAAAGGCAGAATTGCCCCCTGTGACAGGGTGAGACCCGTGGCAACCACGACACCAGCGCTTACCCGCGAGTCGCTGGGTGCCTGGCTGATCAAGACCAGCCCGGGCTCCACGTCGGTGGAGGATCTCCTGGCCGGCAGGCGCGCCGCCGTCACCACCAGGTGTGTGCGCAGGTCCTACCGGACGGACCTGATCGAGTCGGACCAGCCGGTGCTCCTGTGGATCAGCGGGCGCGACCGGCAGCACCCGCCGGGCATCCACGCCGTGGGCCGGACGACCGGAGCAGCTGTGGTCGACCGTGACGGTCAGCTGGTGATGCCGGTCGAGCTCGAGCCGCTCTCGCGTCCCGTCCCCAGGGCGGAGCTGCTCGCCCATCCCGTGCTCTCGCAGCTCGAGGTGCTCCGGATGCCGGCCGGCAGCAACCCGTCCTTCCTGACGCACCGGCACCTGGACGAGCTGCGGCACGGCTGGCCCCAGGCGGAGGCGCTCTGACCCGCCAGACCTAGGCGGGTCTCTCTAGCCGCAGGGTCCACCATGCGAGCGGACCGGGGCCACTTCGCAGTGGCCCCGGCGCCGGGTTCGTCGGTCGCCTCAGACGTGGGCCGCGCTGCGGCGCTGCGACCACTGCCAGATCAGCAGGGCAATGACGGCGCCGATGATCGAGCCGATGATGCCCGCCGGCTGGAAGAGGCCGTCGTCTGCGTCCTTTCCGAACAACAGGTAGCCGAGCAGCCCGCCGACCAACGAGCCGACGATGCCGAGCACGATGGTCGCGACGATGGAGAGGTCTTGACGACCGGGCACGAGGAGTCGGGCAACGAAGCCGGCGATGGCGCCGACGATGAGAATGGTGAGGATGAGTCCGAGCATGAGTCTGCCTTTCTTCGAGAGGCCGACCGGTGCGTCCTCTGTCCACCACCAGACCACCCCTAGGAGGGGTGTGGCACACCCCTAGGTGGGTTAGCGTGCGGTGGTGAGCAATGGAGGTCGCCCCATCCAGGTCGCCCTGGTGGACGACTACGACGTCGTGGTCATGGGGGTCGCCAACATGCTCGAGCCGTACCGCGACCGGGTCGTGGTGGCCGAGCTGGACACGAACCAGCCCGTCGAGGACGGCGTCGACATCGCGCTGTACGACTCTTTCGCCCAGCCGGAGTCAGATCGCGCGGAGATCAAGACCCTCATCGACAACCCACGTGCCCGACGAGTCGTGGTCTACACCTGGAACTTCCACCCAGACCTCCTCGCGACAGCCCGTGATCTTGGTGTGCACGGCTACCTGTCCAAGGCTCTCACCGCCCGAGAGCTCGTCACCGCCCTCGAGTCCGTGCACGCGGGCGAGATCGTGGTCAGCCCTTCATCGGCCACGGTCCGCACCCAGGGTGGTGACTGGCCCGGCCGTGGCGAGGGGCTGACCGATCGGGAGGCGGAGATCCTCGCCCTCATCACCCAGGGCAAGAACAACGCCGAGATCGCAGCGTTGACCTACCTCAGCCCCAACACGGTCAAGTCCTACATCCGCGGGCTCTATCGCAAGATCGACGTCGAGAGCCGCACCCAAGCAGTTCTCTGGGGTGTGCACCACGGGTTCCTGCCCGACAAGCGCCGGATCGAGCACTGGCGAGGCGGCCCCTGACCGAGGCTCTTCACGACCTCACCACCGCGTGGGTAGCGTCGTGAAGGTCGCCGTACGGCGGCCCCGCAACTGCCTCGAGGAGATTGACGTGCCGAAGATCTTGTTCGTCCTGACCGGCGCCGATCACTGGACTCTCAAGGACGGAACCAAGCACCCGACCGGCTTCTGGGCCGAGGAGCTGCTCGCCCCCCTGGAGGTCTTCTCCGACGCCGGGATCGACGTCGACTTCGCCAGCCCGCAGGGCGGGACGCCCGTCGTGGACGAGGGCAGTCTCGCCCCTGCCACCATTGGCGAGGAGGAGTCGAGGAGACAGCGCGAGGCTCTCGAGGCACTCGCAGGCCGACTCGAGTCACCCCTGGTGCTCGCCGACGTCGACCTCGACACCTACGACGCCGTCTTCGTGCCCGGCGGCCACGGCCCGATGGAGGACCTCGCTGTCAGCGACGACCTGGGCCGCATCCTCGTGACGATGCTCGACGGCGGCAAGGTCGTCTCCTCGGTCTGCCACGGCCCGGCCGGTCTCCTGCCGGCCAAGCGCGCCGACGGATCCTGGCTCTTCGCCGGGCGCCACCTGACAGCCTTCACCGACGCCGAGGAAGAACAGGCCGGGCTCGCCGACAAGGCGCCCTGGCTCTTGGAGTCCCGGCTCCGCGAGGCCGGCGCCACCTTCTCCTCGGGAGAACCGTGGGCGCCCTTCGTGGTCGTCGACGACAAGCTGGTGACTGGCCAGAACCCGGCCTCCAGCACCGAGGCCGCGCAGAAGGTCGTCGACCTGCTCACGTGATCGGGTCGTCCTCAGGCCCGCCGGTAGACCAGGTGCGTGACGTACGGCGTCGTACGGCTGGAGACCGGTGACCAGGCCAGGTCGCCGGCGCCGTCGAAGACCCGCAGCCCCTCGCCCACGGTGAACGGCACGACGTGCAGCCGCAGCTCGTCCACGACCTCGGCCGCGAGGTAGGCGTTGAGCGTGCTCACGCCGCCGGCGATCGAGACATCGCCGTCGCCGGCGGCCTCGCGGGCCTGGGCGAGCGCGGACTCCGGCCCGTCGGTGACGAAGTGGAAGGTGGTCCCACCTGCCATGACCAGCGGCTCCCGCGGGCGGGAGCAGAGCACGAAGACGGGAGCGTGGTACGGCGGCTCCACGCCCCACCAGCCCTGCCAGTCCAGGTCCCAGTCGCCGCGGTCGGGCCCGAACATGTGGCGTCCCATGATGTAGGCGCGGGCCTGCAGGATCCCGGCGATCTCGGCCTCGCTGTCCTCGCGGTGCTCGAGCATCCAGGTGTGCAGCCGATGGCCCACGTGTGGCCCGAAGGGGTGCTCCAGGGACTGGTCGCGACCCGCCCCGACGAGGTCGAGGGAGACGGCCATGTTGGCGCTGACGATGCCCATGGGGGCACGCTAGGACCCATGGTGACTGACCGCAACGAGCTCGACCTCTTCCTCTCCGGAGCCCGGATCGAGTCTTCGGTCTTCGCCCTGCGACCCGACTACCGGGCGCTCCTTGTCGCGGTCGGCGGCATCGCACCCGCCGCGAGTGACGACGTCAGCGAGTCGTTGCTCGGGCGCGCGGAGGCGATGGCGCGGGACCTGGCGGCCCGGGGCCCGGTGGAGGAGATCCCGCACGTGGCCGCTTGGCGGGAGGCCTACCGCGCCTTCGGTGCGAAGCCGCAACGCACCCGCAACAGCCTCGAGGCGCTCCTGAGGCGGGCCCCTGGCGGGCTGCCGCGCGTCAACCGGCTCACCGATGTCTACAACGCGATCAGCGTGCTGCACCAGGTCCCACTCGGCGGTGAGGACCTCACCCGCTACGCCGGCTCACCGCGCCTGGTGCGCAGCGACGGCACGGAGCCGTTCGACACCACGGCCGGAGGGGAGATGGTCACCGAGCACCCCGAGGTGGGGGAAGTGGTGTGGTGCGACGACTCCGGCGTCACCTGCCGCCGCTGGAACTGGCGGCAGGGACGACGGACCCAGCTGCACGACGGCACCACGACCGCCCTGTTCATCATGGACGCGCTCGACCCGATGACCGACGACGCCCTGACAGCGGCCGCGGACGACCTCGTGGGGCACCTCGGGCCCGACGTCGTCTCCGCTCGAAGGCTCATCGCGCCCACGACGAGCCGCTGAGGAGCCGGGTCCGTCAGTGGTCCTCGCCCCAGTTTGCGACCAGGACGGCGACCGGCGGGATGACCGCGGCGACGGCCGACATGGCCACAGCTGCCGTGGTGGACCACAGCCGGACCAGGCACCAGGCCAGCACCAGCAGCACCAGGCAGGTGCCCATCAGCGCGAAGTACCAGTGCCGGCGTCTGCGCAGGCGCTCGCTCTGTGCCTCACGGACGGCGCTCACCGAGGTGCGCCGAGGGTCTCGTCTCATCGCGATTGCTCGAAGTGCCGCCACTTCCCCTCGGAGACCACCTCGACGGCTCCCTCGACGACCTTGATGGCCGTCTGCTCGTCGATGGCGTACGACGGGACGCCGAGGTCCGCGGCCCAGCGCTCGGCGTGGGCCATGGTGTTGGTCGGGAACAGGTCCAGGTGCGGGAAGATGGAGAAGTCGACGACTCCCAGGGTGCGGTCGTCCGACGCGGACGGCCACTCCACGAAGTAGTCCCCGATCCGGGGCGTCAGCACCATGCTCCCGGCGCTGACCCCCACCCAGACCGTGTCGGCCAGGGACGGCAGCAGGTCGGCCAGGCTGGACTCCCGCATCCAGTGGCACAGGTACGTCGCGTCCCCGCCGTCGACCAGCAGCACGTCGGCCTCCCGGACCCACGGCACCCACCGGTCCGCGCCGATGGTGGGCAGCGCGGTGAGCTCCAGCACGCCGAGGGAGGACCAGCCCAGACCGGTCTGGGGCTGCCAGGTGGGCCCGGCGGCGATGAGGCCGCGGACCGATGCCGGTCCGCACATCGGGTGGCCCCACTGGGCGGTCGGGATGCACAGGGCGTGGGACTCCGCGACCGGCTTGCCCAGGAGCTCCTCCAGGGCGGAGTGGATGCTGGGATTCGTGACGCCGCCTGAGGTGAGCAAGAGCTTCACGGGTGCCTCCGAGTGGGCCGTGTGCGAGGCCCCGGCAGGGACCCGGTGATCTGGGGATCGTAGTGCGGCGATCCTTCTCCGGGACACCCTTGAGTCGGCGCGCGTTCGCGGCAGGTCAGCGCTATGGTCGCTGGGCATGGACATGCTGCGGGGCGAGCAGATCGCCGAGGCCGACCTCACCGAGTGGCGCAAGCTGGCTCAGGGGCTGCATGCGCGGTACCTGGTGGACGGCTTCGACGCCGGCGCCAGGTTCATCGCCACGCTGGGTCATGTGGGCGACGCGGTCGGTCACTACCCACGGGTGTCGATGGGCAAGGGGTACGTCGACCTGAAGCTGGTCAGCGACGACGCCATCTACCGCGACGACGACGGCACCGAGTACGTCGTCGAATGGGTGACCCAGCAGGACGTCGACCTCGCGCGACGGATCACCGAGGTCGCCGCCGATCACGAGCTGGAGGCAGACCCGGCCTCGGTGTGCGACATCGAGCTGGGCCTCGACACGGCGCGCTCGGCGACCATCGCTCCGGTGTGGGCCGCGCTGCTGACCGGGAGCGCCGAGTCCCAGGGACGCGGCACCCCGAGCGATGAGATCCGAGATGCCACGGGGCGGGTGCCGAACCTCTGGTTCGGGGACGACGAGCCCGAGGCCTCGGGTCAGCGGTTCCACGTCGAGGTCTACGTCGCACCCGAGGCGGCCGAGCAACGGATCGCCGCCGCTGTCGCTGCTGGCGGCATCGTCGTCGACGACAGCGACGCGCCCTCACTCACGGTGATCGCCGACCAGGACGGCAACAGGGGAGTCCTCTGCGTCGCCGCGCCCGCGGCGAAGAAGGACTGAGCGCTCCACGCCCCACCTGCAGGACGAGCCGGATGACGATGCCTCAGGGCACGCAGAACTCGTTGCCTTCGGGATCCACCATGACGACGTGTCCGAGCGCCCCGTCGTAGTGCTCTTCCCGGACCATGCTGGCGCCGAGGGCCACCAGCTCGGGAACCCTGGCCCGGATCAACTGCTCCCGTTCGGCCACGTCCCAGGGCCCTTCGTCCGTCTGCTGGGCAGACGACCATGCCCGGCCACGGCCCGCCGAGGGCGAGCAGTCGTTGCGGCGCGGAGCGCCCTGCCTGGTGACCCCGCTGGTTCGTGACCCTCGTCGGCGTCGTCAGGGGCCGAGCCGCAGCACGAGCCGTACGACGAGGCCCGCGACGAGCGCCCAGAACGCCGCCCCCACGCCCGCGACGGCGATGCCCGAGGCGGCGGTGGCGAAGGTGACGACGGCCGGGACGTGCTCGCTCGGGTCCGCGAGCGCGGCCCGCAGCGAGGCGGCGAGAGTCCCGAGGAGAGCGAGTCCGGCGACGGCGGCCAGCACTCCGGCGGGGGCCAGCGACACCAGCGTGCCGAAGGCGGACGACGCGACGCCGAGACCGATGACCACCACCCCGCAGGTCACGCTGGCGATCCACCGGCGGGAGCGGTCGGGGCCGGCCTCTGGGCCAGCGGCGAGCGCAGCGCTGATAGCGGCCAGGTTGATCGCGTGCCCGCCCGCCGGTGCCCCGGCCAGGGTGCCCACGCCGGTGACCAGCATCGCTCGGCGCCAGGGCACGGCGTACCCGAGCCCCTTCATCACGGCGACGCCGGGGACGTTCTGCGAGGCCATCGTCACCAGGTAGAGGGGGAGCGCGATCCCGATCAGTCCCGCGACGGTGAACGCCGGCGTCGTGAGCTCAAGGCGCGGCACCAGGGACGCCGTGTCGACGGCGCGCCCGGAGACGGCCAGGTCGACCGTGATCACCGCCGTGGCGGCGAGGAAAGCCAGCGGTGCGGCGAACCTCGGAGCGAACCGGACCCCGAGCAGCCAGGCGACCACGATGGGCGCGATCGCCGCGGGGTTGTCGGCGAGCCCGACGACCGGACCGAGGCAGAGCTGGAAGAGGATCCCGGCGAGCATTGCCTGGGCGATCGAGGTCGGGATCCTGGCGATGAGCCGTCCGAGCTGGGGGAGTAGCCCGGTGAGCACGATCAGGAGGCCCGTGACCAGGAAGGCGCCGACCGCGGCGGGCCAGCCGCCCGCGACCGTGCCCGTGGTGACCAGCAGCGCCGCGCCGGGCGTCGACCAGGCAGAGGTGATCGGCAGCCTGGTCGTGAGGGCGAGCAAGATCGAGGCGAGGCCCATCGTGACGCTGACCGCGAGCAGTCCGCTCGACGCCTGTGCGGTGGTCGCGCCAACGGCCTCGAGTCCGGCGAGGACGACCACGAAGGCGCTGGTGAAGCCGACCAGGCCCGAGACGATCCCGGCGGAGACCGGCTGGAGCAGTACGCCGCGCTGTGGAGGCGCGGAGTCAGCCGGAGGGCGGTCGTCGGTCGCGTCGCGCATGTCGTCCCTCCGGCTCTCTCACCCGAGGGACACCCAGGCGGTCGACGTCTCTCCCGCGCTCCACGCCGGTCAGTCCGGCCACGCCAGTCGCGACGTCAGGCTATCCGCGCGAGGCGGTGCCCGAGGAGTGCGGGCACCGCCTCCGGAGCCGCATTCAGCGCTGGGCCAGGAACGCGTCCAGGTCGACGCCTGCCTTGCGCGCCGCCTTGCGGGCTGCGGGGGTGGTCAGGTCGGGCAGGACGAACTCCTCGGGCTCGATGCTGCGGTCGGCCTCGGCGTACTGCCGCTGGGTCTGGGCCAGGGCCTCGGCCTGGGTGGCGGCCTTGGCGAGCAGGGCGGCGTCGGCGGTCACGGCTGCTCCGGTGAGCAGGCCGCTGACGGCCGGCGTGTAGCCGCCGGAGTGGCCGGCGACGTTGGGGTGGAAGCTCTCGCCGACCGGGACGGACAGGTTGGTGAGCCAGGCCGGACTGTCGCAGACGGCGTGTCCGATGAATCGGCTGGTCGGGTTGGCGAACGAGAAGCCACGTGCCGCTGCAGCGGCGGCCAGTCGGGCGTTGAGCTGGTCAGCGGTCTGGTTGAGCCGGGTCTGCTCGGCCGGTGAGAACCAGGTGAGGGCGCTGCAGTCCTCGCCCATGAAGATCCGCGGGTAGCCCACCACCACCACCTTGGCGTTGGGTGCCTTGCTCCGGATGCTGGCGTAGAGGGTGCCCAGCGCTCCGGGCAGCGTGTTGGAGATGTAGGCCTGGGCGGTGTTGATCTTGCCGTCGCAGTTGCTCGCCCAGGCTGGGAGCGCGCACGCGGTGATCACGTCGGCGAAGCCTGCGTCGTTGCCGCCGACCGAGATGGAGACGTAGTTGGTGGTGGCGGTCAGGGCGCTGAGCTGGGTGTTGGTGACGTCGGGGATCTTCGCCCCCCGCAGGCCCGGAAGTTCAGCGAATAGCCGCGGGCGATGGCGATCAGCGACGGGAACGCCGCCGTCGAGCGCTTGCACGAGGTGCCGTCGTCGATGTAGCTGCGGGTGCCGGTGCCCGAGGAGTAGGAGTCCCCCAGGGCGACGTACGTGGGAGGTGCTGCCTGCGCGACTGGCGCGGTGAGCAGTGAAGCCGTCAGCACGGTGGCGGCGATGCCGGCGAGGTGCGCGAGTGCGCGATTCAGGGCCATGCGATGTCCTCCGGAAGCAACCCCGTAATGTGATGTAGGTCACACTAGGACCTGGTGAGCTTGGTCAGCAATGGATGCTTCGGCGGGACCGCACCGGCGTCAGCCCGCTCCTCGTGTGCCCTCCCTCGCGTGGCGTGAGCGAACGCACCGTCACTGCCTCGATCCCAGTGCAGCGTGCCAGTAGCGCGCGTTCTCGCTCCCGGTGCGGAGGATCGCGTCCTCAGCGAGCGCCTCTGGCCAGAACTCGACCAGGTAGAAGTCCACGACCTCAGGAGCGAGCTCGTCCGCCGGCCCGGCGTCCCTGCCTCGCGCACTCACCCGGACCCGGTAGCTCCCGGCCGGCAGGTTGAGGGACCGCTCGGGCTGCAAGCCCGTGAAGTTCTTGCAGGTCGACGACAACACCTTGCGCGTGGTGCTGAAGCGCAAGCAGGTCATGAAAGGCGCCAAGGTGGTGAAGTGGCGGGCCGCCACCTACGTCCCCACCCCTCAAGGGACCGGTTCGTACGATCCGCTCGGGGCGAGCGACAACTCCTTCTTCACCTGGAAGCCCTGAGTTCACAGGGCTACACCAGTGGGGCGGACCAGGGGCAGTGGACGGCGAACAATCAGACGACGACGACGAACGAGGCGACGGCCGTGTGCCAACCGCCGGCGCCCACGCCGCTGGCCGCCTGCGCGGTGGTCGTGCCCACCCCTTCGAGGCCGGCGAGGACGACGACGGAGGCGCTGCTGAAGCCCGCCGGGCCCGCGACCACCCCGTAGGCGGGCTGGAGCATCCCGCAGCCCCTACCGCAGGGCGCCGCCCGTGCCGTCGGGGCTGGGGGATCGTCGGTCTATCTGCGCACTCGTTCCTCCGGCTCGGGGACCGAAGGGCACCCAGGCGGACGATCTCTCCCACGTGCTTGATGCCGGTCGGGACTAGCTCCCGCCAGCTGCGGGCAGCCCGCACCATCGAACTGCGGTACGAAGTTCGACCCTTGAAACGCAGATTTAACTCGAAAATCAGACTGGTGTGGGCCATAAGCGTTGACATTCGAACTTAATGGGTGCGAGGTTCCTCACACTGTTCACGAGTGTGAGGAAGCAAACTGATGGTGGATGTGGCCAAGTTGAGCGCGGACCTACAGGAGCAGGGCGTGGAATTCGTCTTCGGCTACTACGTGGACATCCACGGCGTGCCCAAGAGCAAGTGCGTCCCCATCGCCTCCTTGCCGTCCATGGCCAAGGGATCAGAGCTCTACACCGTCGGGGCCCTCGAGGGGATGGGCGATCTCGGTCCGCACGAGGACGAGTGCGCGGGTATCCCCGACCTGGAGAAGCTGGTCGTGCTTCCATGGGATCCGCGGTTTGCCCTGGTGCCTTCGCAGCTTCAGTTGAACGGCGTGCCGTACGAGCAGGACTCCCGCAACATGCTGCAACGTCAGGTCGACCGCGCGAGGGACCTCGGGTTCACAGTCAACGTGGGGATCGAGCCCGAGTTCTACGTCGTCCGCGAGACGCCGACCGGCTGGGAGCCCTTTGTTGCCTCCGACGCCCTGAACTCGCCCACGCGCGGCTACGACCTGGAAGCGACCATTCTCTCTGAGCCCTTCATCGGCCCGATGGCGCGGTACATGAACGACCTGAACTGGGGTCTGTACTCCTTCGACCACGAGGGAGGAGACGGGCAGTACGAGTTCAACTTCGCCTACACCGATGCCATGTCGATGGCGGACCGGATGACGCTCTTCCGCCTGATGGCCAAGCATGTGGCTCGCCAGGTTGGTTGCATCGCCACGTTCATGGCCAAGCCGTTCCAAGACGATTTCGGCTCCGCCGCTCACATCAACATCAGCATCGCGTCCGTCGAGACCGGCGAGAATCTCTTCGCCCATGCCGACGGCAGCGCTGCCTACAGCGACCTGGCAGGCCACTTCACCGCAGGGGTCCTGCGGCACGCCGACGCCATCAGCGCCGTGGTCTCGCCCACGGTCAACTCCTACAAGCGCTTCACGAGCAAGGGCTTCATGGATGAAATCTCCTGGGCGCCCGTCTTCCGGGCCTGGGGCAACAACAACCGGACCCTGATGTGCCGTATGCCCGTCAACCGTCATTGTCTGGAAGTGCGTACCGCCGATGCGTCGGTCAACTACTACCTCGGAATGGCCATGGTTATCGCGGCTGGACTCGACGGTATCGAGCAGAAGCTGGACGCTGGTGCGCCCGTCAACGTGGATACCTATCTGTTGGACGAGGGTGAGCGGGAGGCTTATGGCCTGCTGCCGCTGCCGATGACACTCGACACCGCCCTCGACGCCTTCGAGACAGATGATCTGGCACAGCGGGCGTTCACGCCGGCCTTCCACGCCACCTATCTGGCTCACAAGCGGGCGGAGAGCCACGAGTTCCGGTCCGTGGTGACCGACTGGGAGTCCGCTACCTACATGCAGCGGATCTGAGATGGGCTCCCAGGACAGGGATCGTGCCAATCTCACGGCGCTGGGGCATCTGACCGGGTCGGAGCCGCAGTTGGTCGATGTCGCCCCCGCCGGTGAAGTCGTTCTCGGCATGACCACTCACACGATCTTGACCTCCGGGGCCCCTCTCGACTGGGAGGCCTACGAGGGCGGACAACGACGTGCCGTGCTGTTCGGGGCCGTCTATGAGGGCATCGCCGCTGATCCGGAAGAAGCGGAGGCGATGATTCGCCGTGGCGAAATCCAGGTGCGGAGTACCCAGGAATTGAATTGCATCGGGTCTGTCGCGGGAATCCTCACCGCGTCGATGCCAGTGTTTGTAGTTCGGGACGAGACTTCTGGGGCCGTCGGATTCTGCAACCTCTACGAGGGGGAGGACCCCCATCGACTCTGCTACGGGTCCTACAACCGTGGCGTCGCAGATCGTCTCGACTGGTTGCGGGACGTGATGGCCCCAGTGCTCTCCGAAGCGATTCACCGTCGCGGGCCGCTTCCGCTTAAGGGGCTGATGGCACGAGCGCTGAGAATGGGCGACGAGCTGCACAGCAGAAACACCGCGGCGACCATGCTCCTCACAACCGAGCTCATGCCTTCCTTCCTGGACATGATGGGGTCCAGTTCTTCGCCCTCGCAGCTCCTTGAGGTCATCGACTTCCTCAGGCGCAACGAGTACTCGTTCCTGCGGGTCGGGATGGCGGCCGCGAAGGCCACTGCCGATTCGGCGCACGGGGTAGAGGGGAGCTCCCTGGTCACTGCGATGGCTATCAACTCCCGCGAGTTCGCGATCCGGGTCAGTGGACTCGGCGACACCTGGTTCAGAGGGATGCATCCGGAGCTTGAGGGCAAGTTCTTCGACGGGTTCGACCAGGACGACGCTGAGTGGATCGGCGGCGAAAGCTGCGTGACCGAAGTGGTGGGACTGGGCGGATTCGCGCAGGCCTGCGCGCCGACACTCCAGGCTTACCAAGGCGGCACCTTCGAAGCTATGCGGCGCAGCAATGAGTCCATGTACGCAATCACGGTCGGCGAGCATCCAGACTTTCGCATCCCGGTGCTGGAGTTCCGAGGAACACCTGTGGGGATTGACATCTTCGCCGTGGTCCAGTCAGGCATCACGCCAGTCATCGATGGCGGACTCGCTGGCAAGGACGGCGGGCAGATCGGTGCTGGAGTGCTGCGTCCACATCTAGACGTGTTCGAACTCGCCACGAAGGCATACGTCGAACGGTACGGAAGCTGAAACACAAGGCTGCGCCACCTGCGTCCTGAATGGGATCGCGACCAGCAACTCGTCAGTCTCGGGACCGGATTCGTGGAGGAGAAAGAGCATGACCGAACAAACCTCGAAATCAGATGTGGCCCCGGCCGGAGTTGAACCCATGCGCAGGACCATGGGAGCGGTGGAAATCGCGTTCTTCACGGTCGCGGCTGCAGGCCCCCTCCTTGTCGTCGCAGGCTTTGCTCCGCTGTCATTCATGATCGGCGGCGTCGGGACGGTGGGGGCCCAGATGGTCGCGGGCATCGTGCTTCTCGTCTTCGCCGTGGGGCTGACGCGCATGGCCCTTCGAATCCGAAACTCCGGTGCCTTCTACGCCTACATCGGCCAGGGAATCGGACGTCCGATCGGAGGCGGCGCCGCCTTCTTGGCTCTCGCCGCATACGCGTTGATCACGGTCGGACAGATCGGCGCGGTAGGCGCCTTTGCAGTCGGACCGATCCAGGACTTCACCGGACTCGAAGTGCCGTGGTTGGTGTGCTCGCTCATGGCACTCCTCCTCGTGGCGGCTCTCGGCCACCGACAGATCTCACTCAGCGCAAAGGTTCTCGGACTGGCTCTGCTGACCGAGGCCGGGATCCTGCTGGTGCTCGCCGTACCCGTACTGGCGCAGGGCGGGGCCGAGGGACTCGACCTCAGCGGCTTCGAGCCCAACTCGATCTTCCCCGGCACTGGGGCAGGCGCCATGTTCGCGATCGTTTTCGGCGCCTTCATCGGCTTCGAGTCGACCGCGATCTACTCCGAGGAGGCCAAGGATCCCGCGCGTACCTTGCCTCGCGCGGTGTATCTGGCGGTTGGGTTTCTCGCCATCTTTTACACGTTCATGGCATGGGTGTTGGTGGTCGCCTTCGGCAAGTCGAACATCCAGGAGGCCGCAACCGCCGATCCGGTGGGCCTGGTGTTCACCGCCATCGAGCAGTACGTCGGACATCCAGCGGCGGTCGTTGCCGAGACCCTGCTCATCACCAGCGCGTTCGCCTCCGTGTTGGCTTTCCACAACACGGCCACCCGCTACATCTTCACCCTCGGCCGGGAAGGCCTGCTCCCCAAGCCTCTGGCTCAGGTTCACCCCGTTCACCGTTCGCCGTTCGTGGCGAGTCGCACTCTCGCCATCTTCGCCCTGCTGGTGATCCTCGTCCTCGCGACACTGAACGCGGATCCCTATCTTGAAGTCTTTCTCCTTCTGGTCGCGCCAGGGGTCCTCGCGGTGATCGCTCTACAAGCACTCTGTTCGGTGGCGATCGTGGTGTTCTTCAATCGGAACAAGGACTCTCACGAACTGACCAGGTGGAGCACGCTGGTCGCTCCAGCGGTCAGCTTTGTGGCCCTCACGGCAGCCGTCTGGTTGATCGCTACCAACTTCGAGTACTTTTCCGGCCGTACAGGACTAATGAACTGGGTCCTCCTGTCCATAGTTCCGATCGCTTTCGTCATTGGACTGGCGCGCACGCTCCTCATGCGGAAACAGCATCCCGAGCAGTACAAGGAACTCACTCAGACGAAGGTGTACTGAGACAGAAGCCGAGAGAGTCTCGTCTTACGGAAAGGAGGGTGGGGTCGGAAGGCCTGTCGCAGACATGGGCTCGCTGGCGACAAACCCGTGCCGGCCATACAGTTTCTCCGGTCTAGAGTTCGCGGTTCATGAGGGTTGCAATCGCGACCGTTCGGCGATGTCGACGAGGAGTTACGCATGGCTGGTCAGGACGCACGACGGCGACGAAACGCGCGCGGCAGCGCAGCCAGCCCCGGAGTGCTGGATCAGACAGACCGTGAGATCGTGCAGATCCTCCAAGTCGACGGCAGGACGGGAAGCAGCGAGATCGCACGGAGGCTCGGGGTCACCGAGACGACCGTGCGGAAGCGCCTCGCGGCACTTTTGGATGGGGACTACATCGAGGTAGTCGCGATCCCCACCCCTCGGCTCGCAGGAATGACAGTTTCGGCGATCATGGGGATCGCGACGACCCTCGCAGAACTCCGCAACATCTCGGACTCGGTCGCGCAGCGGAGCGAGGTGAGGTACTGCGGTGTGTCGACTGGAAGGTACAACCTCATTATTGAGGCATTCTTTACAGACCATGACCACCTATTGGACTTCACGACGTCCTATCTGGGCAGTCTCAAGGGTGTGAAGGATGTTGAGACATTCGTGATCCTTAGCATTGCCAAATTCTCTGCCGACTGGAAGGTGTCGCAGGAGTAGGGACGTGATAGGAGCCGCGGAAAAACGATCGGCCCACATAGACAGCAAGGAATTCCCTTGGACTACGGGGTCGCTTTCGCGGGCACGCTTCTCGTTTCCTGGATGCGCACGTCTTCTGGGAGGCGGTCCGACGCCTTGCTGCCAGCGCTCCAGAGTCACCCGGGCCCAACTTGGATTGAAGGAGCACCTCCTGACCCCAGGTCTATCTGGGTGGAAAGGGCTATCAACTCGACGTCCGCCGAGAGCGCGCCACGAACCGCGACGCCAGATACTTCGCCGTAACCCCGACCCCCGCCGCAGCCACCTCCACCGGCGTCCCGCTTGCCACCACCTGCCCTCCGGCGTCCCCACCACCCGGCCCCAGGTCCACGACCCAGTCCGCCGACGCAATCGTGTCCAGGTCGTGCTCCACGAGCACCACGGTGTTCCCCGCGTCCACCAGCCGGTGCAGCTGCCGCACCAGCAGCGCGGTGTCGGAGGGGTGCAGGCCTGACGTGGGCTCGTCGAGCAGGTAGAGGGTGTGGCCGCGGTTCGCCCGCTGCAGCTCGGTGGCGAGCTTGATCCGCTGTGCCTCCCCGCCGCTGAGCTCGGTCGCGGGCTGCCCGAGCCGCAGGTAGCCGAGCCCCACCGACTGCAGCGCGGCCAGCCCACGCGCAGCGACCGGCACGTCGGCCAAGAACACAGCAGCCTCGTCCACCGACATCCCCAGCACGTCGGCGATGCTCCGGTCGCGGTAGGTCACCTCGAGCGTCTCAGGGTTGTAGCGCGCCCCGCCGCACTCCGGGCACGGCGCATAGGTGCTCGGCAGGAAGATCAGCTCGACGGAGATGAACCCCTCGCCCTGGCACTTCGGGCACCGCCCCTCAGCGACGTTGAAGGAGAACCGCCCGGCGGCGTACCCACGCTCCTGCGCTAGCGGCGTCGCCGCGAAGACCTTGCGCACCGCGTCGAAGAGCCCGGTGTACGTCGCCAGGTTCGACCGCGGCGTCCGACCGATCGGCTTCTGGTCAACCACCACCAGCCGGTCGAACGCATCCACCCCGCGGGCCTCGCGCACGTCGACCTCGCCGGTGAAGACCTCCTCCTCGTCGTCCCCGTCCGAGGCGACCGAGAGGGGAGCGAGGCCGAGGTGGCGGCGTACCACCTCGCCGAGCACCTGCACGGCCAGCGTCGACTTCCCCGAGCCCGACACCCCGGTCACCGCGGTCATCGCGCCGAGCGGCAGGTCGAGGGAGACGTCGCGCAGGTTGTGCCGCGAGACCCCGACCAGGTGCAGCCAGCCCGAAGGCTCCCGCGGCTCGCGCTCCAGACGAGGTGCCCGCCCGAAGAGGTGGTCCGAGGTGGCGGACTCCGCGACGGACTCCAGCCCGGCGACCGGGCCGGAGTAGAGCACCCGACCGCCGTTCTCCCCGGCGCCCGGACCGATGTCGACCACCCAGTCCGCCCGGCGTACGACGTCCATGTCGTGCTCCACCACGAACAGCGTGTTGCCCGCGGCCTTGAGGTCGTCCAGGAGCGCCAGCAGGGGCTCCGCGTCGGCCGGGTGCAGTCCCGCGGACGGCTCGTCGAGCACGTAGACCACCCCGAAGAGCCCCGAGCGCAGCTGGGTGGCGATCCGCAGCCGCTGCGCTTCCCCGGGTGACAGCGTGGTGGAGCTGCGACCCAGGGACAGGTAGCCCAGCCCGAGACCGAGCAGCACCTCGATCCGGGCGACCAGGTCCCCACTGAGACGCGCCCCGGCGTCGTCGGCGTCCCCGACCGCGAACGGCCGCAGCCGCTCCACCAGGTCGGTGAAGGGCAGCGCGTTCGCCTGCTGGATCGACATCCCCGCGAACGTCACCGCCAGCGCCTCGGGGCGCAGCCCGCTGCCACCGCAGGTCGGGCAGGGCGTGCTCCGCACGAAGCGCTGCATGTCGGCGCGCATCTTCTCGCTGCCCGAGCTGGTCAGCACCTGGCGCACGTGCCGTCTCGCGCTGCGGAAGGTGCCCATGTAGTCGCGCCCGCCGCCACCGTCCTTGTCCTGGGGCCGGATCAGCACCCGCGGCTCCTCCTCGGTGAAGAGCAGCCACTCCTGGTCCTCCCGCTTCAGCTCGCGCCACGGCACGTCCACGTCGATGCCGAGGTTCTTCACGATGCGCCGCAGGTTGTGCCCCTGCCACGCGCCGGGCCACCCGGCGATCGCGCCGTCGCGGATGCTCAGCGAGGTGTCCGGGACCAGCAGCTCCTCGGCGACGTCGTGGGCGACCCCGAGCCCGTGGCAGGTCGGGCAGGCGCCTGCCGCGGTGTTGGGGGAGAACGCCTCGGCTGCCAGGTGCTCGGCGCCCTCGGGATAGTCGCCGGCGCGGGAGTAGAGGATGCGCAGCAGGTTGGACAGCGTGGTGATGGTGCCGACCGTGGACCGGGAGCTGGCCGCGCCGCGCCGCTGCTGCAGCGCCACGGCCGGCGGCAGCCCGGTGATCTCCTCCACGTGCGGTACGCCGACCTGCTGGAGCAGGCGCCGGGCGTACGGCGCGACCGACTCGAAGTAGCGGCGCTGCGCCTCGGCGTAGAGGGTGCCGAAGGCCAGCGACGACTTGCCCGATCCCGACACCCCGGTGAACGCCACGATGGCGTCGCGGGGCAGGTCGACGTCGACGCCGCGGAGGTTGTGCTCCCGGGCTCCCCGCACGCGCACGCAGGAGTCGGGGCCTGGCACTGCCTGGTCGTCGCTCACGCTCCCAGGTTGCCAATCCGGCCCGGCGGCAAACGACCCAGCCCCCGGCTCATGCGGCCGGCAGCGTCCGCAGCAGGGCGCGCTCGGCCGCCTCCGTCTGCTGGGCCAGCGATTCCAGGACCTGCTCCAGCGTCGCCTGGTCGAGCGCGTCGCGGCGCAGCTGCTCGGCCTCCACCAGGGTGAGCAGGTCACGCAGGCCGGTCCGGAGCCTGTCCAGGTCGGCGAGCTGCCGGTCGTCGAGCGGCTCGTGGTCGGGCACCAGCTCCTCCTGCTTCTGCGCGGCCACGCGCTGCAGCGCGAGCACCTCGGACAGCGGGTGCTGGTCGTTGCGGGAGACTCGGAGCGCGGCCTCCGTCGCCTGGGTGGCAGCCTCGATGCGCCGGCGCAGCGGCGCGGGCCGGAACGACGGGACGACGGTGAAGCCCACCACCACTCCGACGACCACGGCAACCAGGGTGAGACCGACGTACTGCAGGAGCAGGTCCACCGGGTCCAGGTCCCGGGTGACGGCGTTCATGCCCACGCTGACCACCACCATGAAGCCCGCACCGAGGGCGGGCCGGGTCACGATGTACCACAGGCCCAGGCACAGCGAGACGCCCGCGATCGGCACCAGGAGGTTCGACGGGGCGACCAGCAGGATGACCGCCACGGCGAGCGACCCCCCGCACAGGCCGATGATCTTGTTCCGGGCCTTGGTGAAGGTGTCGCGCCAGCTGGCCTGGAGGATGCCGAAGGTGGCCAGCAGCACGGTGGAGACCAGCGGATCCCCGGACTCCAGGGGAGCGGTGACCAGCAGCATGATCAGCACCCCGAGCGCGGTGCGGAACGCGTGCCGGACCTGGATCGAGCGCAGTCTCCCCGACGGGTGGAGGAGCGCGTAGCTGAGCTCGCGGCGCCGGTCCCGCTCGATCGGGACCGGCGTGGTGTCGTGCCCGAGGATCGCCTGCTCGACCGCGTCCAGGGCGCTGGCGGCATCCTCCAGCGTGCTCGGACCCCGGGCCGGCTGCCGCACCTGGGCCTGGGCGGCCGCATGCTGCTGCTCGGTGCCCCTTCCGGGCTTCGCCCGCAGTCGGTCGGCCAGCTCGGAGGCCCGGCCCCGGAGCTCGTCGACCTGCCCCTGATCGGCCCCGGGCAGCGTCGAGGGCAGCGTCCCGGGCAGGGCCGCCGCACGCAGCGCGAGCCGGTAGTGCGAGGCCGCCTCGAGCACGTCCGCGAGCCAGCGCTGCCGGCCGTCGCTCAGCCAGGTGCCGAACGCGGTGGAGGTGGCCGAGGCCGGGTCGTCGCCCACCAGCACCTCGGCGACCTGCTCCCGGGTGGGCTTGGAGGGGTCGGCGATGCCGAAGAGGAGCCGGAGCAGCAGCCCCACCAGGACGCCGGCCACAGCGGCGACGACCAGCTGCTGGTCGTCCGCGGATCCCCGGATCGCGTAGCCGTAGCCGAACATCGTGGTCATGCCGAGGCCGAGTCCGGCGTTGCCGAACCGCGGCCCGGCCAGCGGCAGCAGCGCGGCGACGAAGGTGATCAGCACGACGAGCGCGCTCGCCCCGGGGCGCGAGACCTCGCCCACCATCCGGGGGACGACTGCGGCGATCACCAGCAGCGGTGCCAGCACCCCGGCCAGGCGAAGGTCCGCGCGCAGCGGACCGCCCATGAAGACCACCAGCGAGAACAGCCCCGTCAGGCCGCCGATGATGCCGGCGGGTCCGGCGCCCCAGTGGTCGGCCAGGACCACCGACGGCACCACCACGAGCGCCATCAGCACCAGCAGCATGGGGCTGCCCTTGGGGCGGCTGCGGGCGTGCGCCGGATGGGTTGCCACGGGTCGCGCCTCCTGCGGGTGGGCGGTGCGGTCTCTGGTGGGAACCTATGAAGGCGCCGCGGGATGCACCAGAGTCTTCGTGCCCGGGCCGCCCGAAGGCGCGCCGTGACCGGGTCGTGACCGCGTCGTGACACACGTCGCGTCACCCTGGAATCTCTGCGTCGCCCCACCTGGCATTAACGTGAAGGCTATGAACGACGACGCTGCTGCAGACAAGGCAGCCCCTGACGTACCCACTTTCGAAGAGCTCGGGCTGTCCGACTCGGTCCTGAAGACCCTTCGCGAGGTGGGCTACGAGCGCCCCTCGCCGATCCAGGCGGCCACCATCCCGCCCCTGCTCGAGGGCCGGGACGTCGTGGGTCTGGCTCAGACCGGCACCGGCAAGACGGCCGCCTTCGCGCTGCCGATCCTGTCCAACCTGGACATGACCCAGAAGAAGCCGCAGGCGCTGGTGCTGGCCCCGACCCGTGAGCTCGCGCTCCAGGTCTCCGAGGCCTTCGAGCGGTACGCCGCCCACCAGAAGAACGTGCGCGTGCTGCCGGTCTACGGCGGCCAGGGGTACGGCGTCCAGCTCTCCGCCCTGCGTCGCGGCGTCCAGGTCGTCGTCGGCACCCCGGGTCGGATCATGGACCACCTGCAGAAGGGCACCCTCGACCTTTCCGAGCTCCGCTTCCTGGTGCTCGACGAGGCCGACGAGATGCTGAAGATGGGCTTCGCCGAGGACGTCGAGACGATCCTGGCCGACACCCCGAAGACCAAGCAGGTCGCGCTCTTCTCGGCCACGATGCCCGCGCAGATCCGTCGCATCTCCAAGAAGCACCTCAACGACCCGGTCGAGATCACGGTCAAGAACAAGACCACCACCTCCTCCACGATCAACCAGCGCTACCTGATGGTCAGCTACCCGCAGAAGGTCGACGCGCTGACCCGCATCCTCGAGGTCGAGAACTTCGAGGGGATGATCGTCTTCGTCCGCACCAAGCAGGTCACCGAGGTGCTCGCCGAGAAGCTGCGGGCCCGTGGCTTCTCCGCCCAGGCCATCAACGGTGACGTGGCGCAGGTGCAGCGCGAGCGCACCATCAACCAGCTGCGCGACGCCAAGCTCGACATCCTGGTCGCCACCGACGTCGCGGCCCGCGGTCTCGACGTGGAGCGGATCAGCCACGTCGTCAACTTCGACATCCCGACCGACACCGAGTCCTACGTGCACCGCATCGGCCGGACCGGCCGCGCGGGCCGCAACGGCGACTCGATCGCCTTCGTCACCCCCCGCGAGCGCCACCTGCTCCGGGCGATCGAGAAGGCCACCCGTCAGCCGATCACCCAGATGCAGCTGCCGTCGGTCGAGGACATCAACTCCACCCGCCTGACCCGCTTCGACGACGCCATCACCGCGGCGCTCTCGGAGACAGAGCGCATCGAGTTCTTCCGCGACGTGGTCTCGCACTACGTCTCCGAGTACGACGTGCCCGAGGTCGACGTCGCCGCCGCGCTGGCCGCCGTCATGTACGGCGACCACCCGCTGCTGCTGGAGCCGGACACCAAGGCCGAGCTGCTGCACACCCCGCGCGACGACCGCGGGGACCAGGGTGGCCGCGGCCGCAACGACCGGGGCGACCGGGGCGACCGGGGTGACCGGGGCCCGCGCAAGCCGGCTCAGCGCCGCGTGGGCAACGACGCCAACCTGGCGACGTACCGGATCTCGGTGGGCAAGCGCCACAAGGTGGAGCCGCGCCAGATCGT
The DNA here is from genome assembly GCF_002865585.1 of Nocardioides houyundeii. Classification (NCBI taxonomy): domain Bacteria; kingdom Bacillati; phylum Actinomycetota; class Actinomycetes; order Propionibacteriales; family Nocardioidaceae; genus Nocardioides; species Nocardioides houyundeii. The sequence continues at coordinate 141,262 of NZ_CP025581.1, forward strand.
GGGCGCGCTGGCCAACGAGGGCGGTCTGGGCCGCAACGACTTCGGCAAGATCGACATCCGGATGGACCACTCGCTGGTGGACCTCCCTGCCGAGCTGCCCGCGAGCACGTGGGAGGCCCTGCGCGGCACCCGCATCTCGGGCAAGCTGATCGAGCTCACCCAGGACTCCGGGGCGCCGCGGCGCGACGCCGGCTCCGAGGCACCCAAGAAGCCGCGCCACAAGTAGCTCGCTGCGAACAAGCAGTCCCTGAACGAACGAAACGCCCCGGCTGGTGCCGGGGCGTTTCGCGTTGTGCGGGGTGTGTGCGGGTCAGGCGGTCTTGATCGCCGAGACGTCGAACTCGAGCTTGATCTTCTCCGAGACCAGCACGCCGCCGGTCTCCAGGGCCGCGTTCCAGGTGAGGTCCCAGTCCTTGCGGTTGATGGTGGTCGCGCCCTCGAAGCCGATCCGGGTGTTGCCGAACGGGTCCTGGGCGGAGCCGGTCTCCTCGAAGTCGATGGTGACCGGCTTCGTGACGCCCTTGATGGTCAGGTCGCCGGTGACGGTCCAGTCCGAGCCGTCGCGCTCCACGCCGGTGGAGACGAAGACGATGGTCGGGTTGACGTCGGCGTCGAAGAAGTCGGCGGACCGGAGGTGCCCGTCGCGGTCCGCGGAGCCGGTGTCGATGCTGGCGGTCTGGATGGTCAGCCGCACCGAGGAGCTCGCGGGGGTGGCGGTGTCGACGTGGGCGGTGCCCTCGAAGTCGCGGAACGAGCCGCGGACGGTGGTCACCATGGCGTGGCGGGCCGAGAAGCCGAGCCGGCTGTGGCTGGGGTCGATCGTGTAGTCGCCGGTGATGTCGCCGACCGACTGGGTGGGGGCGTCGAAGGTGTCGCTGGTCGTCTCTGACTTGCGGTTGAAGAAGTTCATGGTCGCTCCCGATGTCTGTGTGGTTGATGTTTCAACTACCAGAACAATAGAGTGAGCACGCCGATTCCCGTCCGCTATGTGATGCACATCACACACCGGACGGTCCGCGGCGGCGGTGCCTCAGGTGGCGGTGGGGGGTCGCTCCTGGGCGGCCAGCTCCAGCTGCTCCCGGCTGTAGCGGTACACCGCGGTGTAGACCGCGAGCGCCGGCACCGCCAGGAAGGTGCCGATGATGCCCGCCAGGGACCCGCCGGCCGTGACTGCGAGGATCACCAGCGCCGGGTGCATGTCCAGGGTCCGTCCCACCAGGATGGGCTGCAGGACGTTGCCCTCCAGCTGCTGGACGATCAGCACCAGGATCACGACGATGATCGCGCTGGTCAGGCCGTTGGTGACCAGCGCGACCAGTGCGGCCAGCACCCCGGTCACCAGGGCGCCGAGGATCGGGATGAAGGCACCGAAGAAGATCAGCACCGCGAGCGGGAGCGCGAAGGGGATGTCGAGCACCAGCAGTCCCGCCCCGATGGCGACGGCGTCGATCAGGCCGACGAGCGCCTGGGCCCTGATGAAGCCGCTCAGCGCCGTCCAGCTGCGCAGGGCCATCTCGGCCGTGTGCGTGGAGCTGTTGGGGCCGACCAGGCCGCTCATCCACGGGATGAACTTGTTGCCGTCCTTGAGGAAGAAGAAGCAGAGCACCAGTGCGATCAGCGCGGTGACCAGGAGGGAGCTGGCGGTGGAGACGCCGGACAGGACGCCCCCGGCGATGGAGCCGGCGTTGCCCTGGAGCTCCTCCACGAACTTGTCCACCCCCTGGTCGATCTGGCTCGAGCTGACGTTGAAGGGCTCCTCGGAGAGCATGTCCTGCACCTTCACGACCCCGTCCGACGCGGCGTCGACGACCTCCCCCACTGGCCCGAGACCTGGGGGGCCAGGGCGAAGCCGAGAGCGACCAGGGCGCCGATGCCGGCCAGCAGGGTCAGGCCGGCGGCCGCCGCCGCGGGCATGAAGCGCCGCAGGAACCCGGCCACCGGCGCCAGCACCGTGCTCAGCAGCAGCGCGAGGAGGATCGGGAGCGTGATGTCCCAGACCTTGCCGAGCACCCAGAAGAAGACCAGCAGGGCGGCACTGACCAGCAGCAGGCGCAGGCTCCAGGTGGCTGCCCGTCCGCCGAATCGGTCCAGGACCGCACCGCGGTAGTCCGGCGGTGCCAGCGGCGGGACGGTCTCCGCCTCCGGCGGCGGCGCGTGCTCCGGCGCCACCGCAGCGGGCGGCTCGTCGGCGGTGCGCGCCCGCTTTCCGGCGGGCTGGTCCTGCGGGCTCGACGTGGTCGATCGCTGTCTGTTGAACATGGTGCTCCTGATCCCCGGTATGAGGTTGTGAGGCTATCCCTCGCCGCTCACACACCAAGAGAGGTGGCGTCCGACCTGTCGTGGCGTGGTACCCCGCACAGGAGGCCTCAAACCAGCCGGGTCATCCCCGCGACGCCCAGGAGAAGGCGACCAGGATCCCCAGGGTCAGCGGGAGCAGCACCAGCCACATGACCGCGTCGGACCAGTGCAGGCGCCAGCCGGCGAGCGGCATGACCACTCCCAGCACCCCGACCGTCACGGCGAACACCCGTGCCGCGCCGCCACCCTCGAGGGCGCCGTAGACGATCAGCGCCAGCGCGATCACCACCATGCCGACCGCCAGCCGCTCGAGGACCAGCCCTTGGAGCGCCCTGGCCGCTGCGGTGACGGTCGATTCCTCGGATTCGGGGGTGCTCATGGCCGCACCCTAGCCAGCCTCCGTCCCTCGGGCCGGGAAGGCGCCGGGCCGGTTCCTGCCCGATTTCGGGCAGGAATGCGACAACGGGGGGTGGCGAGGCGCATGATTTCTGGGTGCACAGCCCCGGGCCGACGTGGAAGCGTTGGTGGACCACCTGGTCTCGACCTCAGGACTCACCGAGTCCGAGGTGCGCCGCATCGTGGGCGACGTGCTGGCCTTCCACGCCGAGACCGTGGAGGCGCTGGTGCGTCGCCGGCACGCCGAGCTCAAGACGTACGGCGCGAAGAACGACCAGATCTTCCCGCTGCTGGCCGCCGAGCTCAGGACCCGGGTGGTGGCGGCACCGGCTCTCACCGAACGTCAGCTGCGGCGCATCGTCTACGGCTGACCCCTCTCTGGAAGGCAAGCTCATGTGCGGAATCGTGGGATATCTCGGACCTCAGGATGCGGTGCCGATCCTGCTCGAGGGCCTGGCCCGGCTCGAGCACCGTGGCTATGACTCCGCCGGTCTGGCGGTGCTCACCGACGCCGGGGCGGTGCGGGTCGCCAAGCGGGCCGGCCGGGTCCGTGACCTGGCGGCCGGACTGCCCAAGCGCTTCGCCGGCCACCTCGGCATCGGCCACACCCGCTGGGCCACCCACGGGCCTGCGACCGACGCCAACGCGCACCCCCACACCGACGCCTCAGGACGGGTGGCGGTGGTGCACAACGGCATCCTGGACAACGCGGCCACCCTGCGCGCCCGGCTGGCCGAGCGGGGCGTGCCGCTCACCAGCGACACCGACACCGAGGTGCTGGCCCACCTGGTGGCGGCCGCTACCGCCGACACCCTGGAGGAGAAGGTGCGCCAGGCCCTCGGCCAGGTCGAGGGCACCTGGGGCCTGGCGGTGCTGCACGCCGACCACCCCGGCGAGATCGTGGTGGCCTGCAACGGCAGCCCGCTGATCCTGGGCGTGGGCAACGGCGAGATGTACGTCGCCTCCGACCTGGCCGCGCTGGTGCGGCACACGACCCGCGTAGTGATGCTGGAGGACGGCGAGCTGGCCACCGTGACCGCGGACGGCTTCACCACCTCCACCGGCAAGGGCGCCCAGGAGATCGACGTCGACCCGGACTCCTACGAGGCCGGCGACCACGAGTCCTTCATGCGCAAGGAGATCAGCGAGCAGCCGTCTGCAGCGGAGAGCGTGCTGCGCGGCCGGCTCGACGAGCGGTTCGGCACCACCCACCTGGGCGGGCTCAACCTGGACGCCCGGGAGAGCCGGGCCGTGCGCCGGGTCAAGATCCTGGGCTGCGGGTCGTCGTACTACGTGGGGCAGATGGGGGCCGGCCTGATCGAGGAGCTCGCCCGGGTGCCCGCGGACGCCGAGCCCGCCAGCGAGTTCCGCTACCGCAACCCGATCATCGAGCTCGACACCCTCTACGTCGCGGTGAGCCAGTCGGGGGAGACCGTCGACACCCTGCTCGCCGTGCAGGAGATCCGGCGCAAGGGCGGCCGGGTGATCGGCCTGGTCAACGTGGTCGGCAGCGCCATCGCCCGCGCCTGCGACGGAGGCATCTACCTGCACGCCGGGCCCGAGGTGGCCGTGGCGAGCACCAAGGCGCTGACCAACATGTTCCTCGGCTTCGCGCTGCTCGCGCTCCAGCTCGGCAGGGTCCGCGACCTCTCGGTGGCCGACGGCAGGCGCCTGGTCGCCGCCCTGGAGCAGCTGCCCGGGAAGATGAAGGAGGTGCTCGACACCGAGCCGCAGATCGCCGAGATCGCCCGCGAGCTGTCCCGGGCGGAGTCGTTGTTCTTCGTCGGCCGGGTGCGCGGCTACCCGGTCGCCCGGGAGGGGGCCCAGAAGTTCAAGGAGATCACCTATCGCCACGCCGAGGCCTACCCGACCTCCGAGCTCAAGCACGGCCCGCTCGCCCTGATCGCCCCGGAGGTGCCCACGGTGGCGATCGTGCCGGCCGACGAGCTGACCGAGCGCAACATCGGGGCGCTCCACGAGATCGCAGCCCGGGGCGGCCCGCTCGTGGTGGTCACCCACCCCGAGGTCGACCTGACCGGGCTGGACGTCCGACGGATCGACGTACCGCGCAGCGAGGTCGAGCTGGACCCCGTCCTGCTGACCATCCCGCTGCAGCTGCTGGCCTACCACGCCGCCCAGGAGCTGGGGCTGGACATCGACAAGCCGCGCAACCTGGCGAAGTCGGTCACCGTCGAGTAGCGGGTCCAGGCGGCGCGACAGCCCGGCTGCGCCGGCCGAAGAGGGGGAGGAGCCGGGCGTACCCCCATGTCACGCCCGGCCCTCTGCGTCAAAAGTACGACGGCCCGCGGTCGGACCCCGGACTTGTTGCAGCGCACGCCAGGTCTGGTGGAATTCCGGTCACGGTGTCACGCGGGGACCGTCGTCCAGCAGCCACCGCGCCGTGGCGGAAGTCTCAGCATCGGTGCTCGGGTGCTGGCCCGACGCGATCTCACCCAGGACCGGGTTCCCGGCCAGCGCCAGTGCGGCCAAGGCACGCACGCCGTACTGGGGCAGCGGGGAGAGGAACGGGGCGACCGCATCGAGGGGGACCGGGCGCCCGCTGTGGGCCAGCACCAGCGCGGCGACGAGTCCCTGGGGCTCGGGCCCCACCCAGTCGCCGACGTGCGGAGCGGCGTCCGGGGAGCGCATGCGCATCAGCAGCCACGGGGCCACGGTCCGCGTCGTCTCGTCCGAGATGTCGTCGTGCAGCGCGGCGACGTGCCGGACCACCGAGTCGGCGAACGGCAGGCCGCTGAGCATCAGCACCGCGGGGAACTCGCGCGACATGCGGGGGTCGTAGAGCGCCTCGAAGAGCAGGCGGGCGAGCACGGGCTGCTCGGGGATCCCCTGCTCCTCGGTGATCCTGCGGGCCACGTCGAGGGCAGCGGTGTGGTGGATGTTGCGTCGGCTCGACGTCCACTCCGCCGGCTGGCGGATGGGGGCGGGAAGCGGCTCCCCGATCCGCGCCAGCACCCGGTGGCGCTGCTCGGCGGGCAGGACGCGCACCAGGTAGGCGAGGTTGGCGCGGCGCCAGGAGCCGGGCTCGCTCTCCAGGTAGGAGCGCCCCACCGGCTCGGTCAGCACCTCCCACGCCGAGCTGGGCAGACCGTTGACGGTGCTGGCCTGGGCCAGCGCGGTCACGACGCCCTCCAGCAGCGAGGGGGTCCCGTCGAGTCGCCGGCTCAGCTCGGTCAGCAGCCGCTCGCTGGGCTGCTCGCCCAGGGCGCGCGCCAGGTCCAGCAGCGGTGGCGCGGGGACCTGGTCGAGCAGCTCCAGGCCGATGTCCAGCACGATGTCGCCGTAGCGGCTGCAGCGCAGCAGCGACAGCGCCTCGTAGCGGGCGGCCATGCCGATCCCCACGCTGCGCCGTACCTCGCTGGCCAGCGGCCGGATCGCCGTGCGCGCCAGCCCCTCGGGCAGCGCCACCACGTCGGGGTGGCTCAGCACGTCGGCGAAGGCCAGCCACTGCTCCCCGCTGACCGGTCCGGCGAGCACCGGTTCCACCGCGGCGGTGACGGCGGCCAGGGTGGTCGGCGCCGGCTTGCGTCCGGGGTCCTGGCCGGTGCCGCGGCACAGCACCTCGATCGGCGCCCGCAACGACGTGGGCGCCAGGCCCAGCACCTGCTCGTAGCCGTCGACCAGGGCGCCGGAGCGCACCCGGCCGGCCTCCAGCCGGCTCAGTGTCGACTCCGACGCCGCGATGCCCAGCTTGCGCAGCGCCACCACCAGCTCGCGCAGCCCGACGTCGTCGCGGGTCTCCTCGCCAGCGGTCAGCCGGGAGACCCTCAGCATCCAGCCGACCCGGGTGCCGACGTCGATCGCGGCACCGTTCAACGGCGTCCGGTCGACCAGGGGAGAGGGCGGACGTCCCCGCCGGGCAGCCTCCGCAGGCATGCCGCTCTCTGGGCTCTGCGCCCGAAGATCTCCCATGGCGCGGACTCTAGGCTGGACGTCGTACGCCGGGACCGGCTGATCGTGAAGTTGTGCGGGAAATGACCAGACCCCTTGCTGCATGGGGTCAGCAAGGGGTCTGCGAGGCAGAGACTACAGCGCTTCACCGGCCCGCGATCGGGTACCTGAGTGTTTTACCAACGTGTATGGACCAGGAGGCGACATGGCGTCGAACGCCGTCGGGATCGAAGGACTTCCCACCCAGCTCTTCGTCAACGGGAAGTGGCGCGACGCCGCTGACGGACGCCGGCTGACCGTCGACGACCCGGCCGACGGATCGGCGCTGGTCGAGGTCGCTGACGCGAGCGTCGACGACGCCCGGGAGGCGCTCGACGCCGCGGTCGCGGCACAGCACGCGTGGGCGGCGACGGCCCCGCGCGAGCGCGCCGAGCTGCTGCGGGCGGCGTACGAGCTGGTCAACAGCCGGGCCGAGGACTTCGCCCGGGTGATCAGCCTGGAGATGGGCAAGCCGCTCGCCGAGGCGCGCGGCGAGGTGCTTTACGGCAACGAGTTCCTGCGGTGGTTCTCCGAGGAGGCGGTGCGGGTGCACGGCCGCTGGATGCAGAACCCCGCCGGCGGCTCCCGGCTGCTCACGATGAAGCGGCCGGTGGGGCCGTGCCTGCTGATCACGCCCTGGAACTTCCCCCTCGCCATGGGCACCCGCAAGCTGGGGGCCGCGCTGGCCGCGGGCTGCACCGCCGTGGTGAAGCCGGCCAGCCAGACCCCGCTGACGATGCTGCTGCTGGCCTCGGTCCTCGACGAGGTGGGCGTCCCGGCCGGTGTGGTCAACGTGGTCACCACCAGCTCCTCCGGCGAGGTCGGCGAGGCGCTGATGGCCGACGACCGGCTGCGCAAGGTCAGCTTCACCGGCTCCACCGCGGTGGGCAAGACCCTGGTGCGCCAGTCCGCGGACAACCTGCTGCGGGTCTCCATGGAGCTCGGCGGCAACGCGCCTTTCCTGGTCTTCGAGGATGCCGACCTGGACGCGGCCGTCGAGGGCGCGATGGCGGCCAAGATGCGCAACATGGGCGAGGCCTGCACCGCGGCCAACCGGTTCCTGGTGCACGAGTCGGTGGCGCAGGAGTTCTCCGAGCGGCTCGCGGCCCAGATGTCGGCGCTCTCGGTGGGTCGCGGCCAGGACGACGGGGTCGAGGTGGGTCCGCTGATCGACGAGAAGGCCAGGAACGGCGTCTCCGCGCTGGTCGCCGACGCCGTCGACGACGGCGCCCGGGTGCTGACCGGCGGCGAGGTGCCGCAGGGTCCGGGCTGGTTCTACCCGCCGACCGTGCTGGTCGACGTACCGGAGGACTCGGAGATCAACCGGGAGGAGATCTTCGGTCCCGTCGCCCCGGTGACCTCGTTCCGCACCGAGGAGGAGGCGATCGAGCGGGCCAACTCCAGCGAGTACGGCCTGGTCGCCTACGCCTACACCCGCGACCTGACCCGCGCCCTGCGGGTCAGCGAGGCCCTCCAGTTCGGCATGGTGGGCCTCAACACCGGGGTCGTCTCCAACGCCGCAGCCCCCTTCGGCGGAGTCAAGGCGAGCGGCTTCGGGCGCGAGGGCGGCTTCGAGGGTATCGAGGAGTACCTGGACGTCAGCTACGTCGCGATCCCGCTCTGAGGATCACGGACGCAGGGTTCGGGCGACCAGCTCGTGCAGCTCCTCGGTCAGCTGCGCCTCGGACACGTCCTGGTCGACCATGGTGCTCAGGCTCAGCGCGAAGCCGTGACTGGCCAGCAGCAGGGTGCGTGCCAGGACGCCGGGGTCGCCGGGACGGACCTCGCCGCAGCCCTGGCCCTGCGCGATCCGGGCCGTCAGCGCCTCCAGGATCGCCTGCTGGCTGCGCCCGCGGCGGGTGAGCAGGTAGGGCAGGAGCAGCTCCGGGTCCAGCTCGATGATCCGCACGAAGAGCTCGTTCTCGCGCAGCAGCCCGATCATGGAGACCACGCCGTCGGCGATGGTGCCGTCTCCGACGGCGTCCGCCACGACCACGCCCCACTCGCGCGTCATCAGGTCGGCCATCAGCGCCGCCATGTCGCTCCACGCGCGATAGATCGTCATCCTGCTCACCCCGGCCCGGCGCGCCACCTCGGTCAGGGTGGTGCGGCGCCACCCGACGTCGAGGATGCAGGCCCGGGCGGCATCGAGGAAGGGATCGTGCCGGGGGTCGAGCCCCGCTTTCGTCCGCGGCGGGGCCTGGGCAGCCCTCAGCTCAGCTCCGGAGGGGGGTGACCAAGTGACGTCATCCGGGCTGACACCTGAGCACGTGGACCCCCTGGTCGCAATCCTGGGCGGCGGAGCACCTTCGCCCCGACGGTGAGTCCCGAAGGCTACGGCAGCGTCCACAGCAGCACCACGGCCTCGGTGACGGCCAGGATCTGCAGCTGCTCGAAGGCGTCGTCGCCGGACTCCTCCACCGTGCGCAGGGCGTCGCCGGACTCCAGGGTCACCGGCTCCACGCTGATCGGCGTCCTGACTCGTACCGTGCCGCTGGCCACGAACAGGTGGTGCCGCGGGCCGGGCGGCACCGGGTGCGACGACCCGGGGTCCAGGGTGCCCACCCACAGGGTGGCGCCGGCCGTGCCGACCGGCACCTCGGCACCCTCGCCCGCGACCGCCACCAGTCCCGGTCCGGCCAGCCCGGAGGCGACGAAGCGCGAGGGCGGCTCGCCGGGCTCGTCCGGGGTCAGCCACGACTGCACGAAGCGGGTGGGCTCCGAGGAGGTGTCGGCGAACTCGGCGTGCCGGATGCCGCTGCCTGCGGACTGGACCTGCACGGTCCCGGCGGGGAGCAGCGACCGGTTGCCCAGCGAGTCGGTGTGCACGAGCTGGCCCCGCAGCACCCAGGTGACGAGCTCGACGTCGGCGTGCGCGTGGTCGGCGAAGCCGGCGCCCCAGGAGAGCCGGTGGTCGTCGTGGGCGACGAGCGCGCCGAAGGAGACGTTGTCCGGGTCGTAGTGCTTCCCGAACGCCAGGGAGTGGTACGTCACCCGGTCGTCGCGCCGGCTCGCAAACCTTTCGGAACCGGCGTACACGCGCATCTTCATGCCGCTATCGTCTCCGGGTGACCAGCGACCGCTCGACCCGGGGGGGCGGTGAGTTCCCGCTGCTCCCTGCGGGCTTCCGTTTCGGCACCAGCACGGCTGCCTACCAGGTGGAGGGCGCGGTGGCCGAGGACGGCCGCGGCCCCAGCGTCTGGGACACCTTCTCCCACCTCGAGGGCACCATCGCCGACGGCTCGACCGGCGACGTGGCGAGCGACCACTACCACCGGTTCGAGGAGGACGTCGCGCTGATGGCGCGGCTGGGCACCCGGGACTACCGCTTCTCGATCTCCTGGCCGCGGATCCAGCCCACCGGGACCGGCCCGGCCAACCCAGCCGGGCTGGACTTCTACGACGCGCTGGTCGACCGGCTGCTCGAGCACGGCGTCCAGCCGATGGCGACGCTCTACCACTACGACCTGCCGCAGGCGCTGCAGGACGACGGCGGCTGGCTCAACCGGGCCACCGCGGACCGCTTCGGCGAGTACGCCGCGATCGTGGGGGAGCGCCTCGCCGACCGGGTCGAGCACTGGGTGCCGATCAACGACCCCAACGTGGTGACGATGCTGGGCTACGGCGACGGGCGGCACGCGCCGGGGCAGACGATGCTCTTCGAGGCCCTGCCCGCGGCCCATCACCTGCTGCTGGGCCACGGCCGCGCGGCGGCGGCGCTGCGCGCCGCAGGGGCCCGGAGCGTCGGCTGCGCCAACAATCACTCCCCGGTCTGGCCGGCCAGCGAGGACGAGGCCGACACCGGGATGAGCAAGATCTTCGACCAGATGTGGAACGGCCTCTTCCTGGAGCCGATGCTGCTGGGCCGGTTCCCCGTCGACCTCGCGCCGCTGCTCGAGGACGTGGTGCAGACCGGCGACATGGCGACCATCCGTCAGCCGCTGGACTTCTACGGCGTGAACTTCTACTACCCGCTGCGAGTGGGCGCGGCGCCGGAGGAGCAGGAGAACCCCTTCCAGTTCCTCGACGTGCTCGGCTACCCGACCACGGACGCCGGCGCGCCGGTCGTCCCGGACAGCCTGCGCGAGTGGCTCATCGTCTTCCGGGCGCGCTACCGCGCCGCCCTGCCGCCGATCTACATCACCGAGTGCGGAGCGGCCTTCAACGCCGGACCTGACGAGGACGGAGTGGTGGACGACCAGCCGCGCATCGACTTCCTCGACGCCCACCTGCGGGCGGTCGCGGAGGCGGTCAACCGAGGCGTCGACGTGCAGGGCTTCTACGCCTGGTCGCTGCTGGACACCTTCGAGTGGACCAAGGGGCTGAGCCAGCGGTTCGGGCTGGTGCACGTGGACCACGAGACCCAGGTGCGCACCCCCAAGAGGTCCTTCCAGTGGTACGCCGACATGATCGCCTCGCAGCCGACAGACGGTTGAGCAGCAGCGCCGGCCCCGCGCACTAGGCTGACCCGCATGAGTGCGCCCAGCAGTGCCCGCCGCGTCGTCTACGTCGTCGGCTCGGGCCGAAGCGGCACCAGCACGATGGCCGGCACGCTGCGCACCCTGGGCCTGCACGTGCCGCAGCCCGAGGTCGCCGCGGACAGCACCAACCCCAAGGGATTCGGCGAGCCGCAGTGGCTGGTCGACCTGCACGACGAGCTGCTCAAGCGCTCCGGGGTGCAGGTCTCCGACGCCCGGCCGCGGGCCTGGCTGGAGGCCGGCAAGGTGAGCGCCGACCACGCCCTGCGCGAGCGGGTCACCGACTGGCTGGCCAGCCAGCTCGAGCAGAGCGACGAGCTGGTGCTCAAGGACCCTCGTGCCGCCTGGTTCCTCGGGCTGTGGCGGGCGGCCGCCGAGCGCTCCGGCGCCGCCACGTCGTACGTCACGATGCTCCGGCCGGTCACCGAGGTGGTGGGCTCCAAGCAGAAGTACTACGACGCCCGCCAGGGCGGCGTGACCCGCACCGCGGCCTGGGTCAACATGATGCTCGGCACCGAGCGGGCCACCCGCGGCGAGCAGCGCGCGTTCGTCCGGTACGCCGACCTGCTGGACGACTGGACGGTCCCGGTCTTCGCCCTCGGGGAGCAGTTCGACCTGCACGCGGTGAAGACCGCGATGGCCACCGACATCGCCGCGGTGCACAGCTTCATCGACCCCTCACTGCGCCGCGTCACGCTGACCTGGGACGACGTGCAGGTCCCCGCCCCGCTGCGCGAGCTCGCCGACCAGACCTGGGCCGTGCTCGACGCCATGGCGCAGCCCGGCGGCGACACCGCCGCCGCCCACGAGACCTGCGACCAGCTGCGGGTCGCCTACGGCGAGATGTACGACGAGGCCGAGGCGTTCGCCGCGTCCAGCGTGCTGGCGGCGCGCCGCGAGGGGCTGCGCGAGGGCGTGCGCCAGGCCCGCGAGGAGGGCGGTCAGCAGCTGGCGGCCCGGGCCGCGGACCACGTCCCGCACGCCGTCCGCGCCCTGGTCCCGCCGGCCGCCCGCAGCAGGATCCGTAAGGTCATCGGGCGTGAGCGCTGATCCGTCCCGGCAGGTGCCTGACATCGCCTGCCTCGAGGGCCTGCCCGAGTACGACGTCACCTGGCCCTGGCGCGCCCCGGACGGCGGCAGCCGGCGGCTCGCCCCCGGCCTGACCTGCGTGTTCCGGGTGCGCGACGAGGCTCGCAACCTGCCCTGGGTGCTGCCGCCGGTCCTGGACGCCGTGCAGCACGTGATCGTGGTCGACAACGGCTCGACCGACGGCACCGCTGAGGTGGCCCGCGAGATCGCGGAGTCCCGCGGCGCCGGAGACCGGCTGACGTCGCTGAGCTACCCGCACCGGGTGAGCCGCGCGGGCGGGGAGCACCTGGCCACCCCCGCCACGTCGGTGCACTCCCTGACCCACTTCTACAACTGGTCCTTCAGCCACGTACGCACCGCCTACTCGATGAAGTGGGACGGCGACATGGTGCTGACCCCCGAGGGGTCGGCGATCCTGCGGGACCTGAGCTGGCAGCTGGAGGCCGCCTCCGCGATCGTGGCGATGCCCCGGCACCCGTTGACCGTGGTGGACGAGTCCACCGGCTGGCTGGACCTGAGCCTGCGGTTCCTGGAGCCGTGGATCTATCCCACCGGCCCCGAGACCACCTTCGTGAAGGCCTTCGACTGGGAGCTGCGCGAGCAGCCCGCGGGGGCGGAGCGGATCGTGCTGCCGCAGGGACTGGTGGTCGAGGTGAAGTGGCTCGACGCCGACGAGTTCGCCCACTGGCGCACCGAGGGCGTCGACTTCACCACCACCCGGCTCTACCGCAAGCTGCGGGAGTTCGAGGTCGACCAGGCGATCCGCGAGGGCCGGGCCGCGGAGCTGGGCGGGCTCACCAAGGTGACCGCGCCTCCCGGGGTGCACATCATCGACCACGTGACCCGCACCTGGCTGCGGGAGCAGCCTCGGCCCCTGGTCACGCACAGTCTTCCGGCCTCCCTCCGGGAGCGGGCCCCGCGCGAAGGAGCGTCTCGATGACCCATCCGCTGGACAGCTTCTTCGAGAACGCCGCGGCGCCGGTGCTGCTGATCGCCGCCGACGACCCGGTGGTCGGCGCGCTGCCGACGGGGTTCGACGGCTCCATGCTGGCGCTCTCCCAGGTCACTCCCGGCGCGGTGCACAAGGGCGGCTGGAAGACGGTCCTGCTGGTCGCCTCCGACCGCGGTGCGCTGCGGCAGGCGGCCTCGCTGGTGCCCCGGCTGGGCCAGTGCCGGGTCGTCGGGGTCTGGCTCAGCCAGGGGCTCAGCCCGCTGCCGCTGCTGCCCCGGGCGGAGTGGCCGCCGCTGTCCAGCCTGCACGGCCGGCGCCTGGGCTCGCCCGAGGAGGACGAGGGAGTCCTCACCGTGGCCCGGTTCGAGGCTCCGGTGGGCGCCCACCAGGTGCTCAAGGAGATGGCCCGCCAGGCCGTGCCCGGCGTCGACACCACCCAGCAGGGCGTGGTGCTGGCCTATGCCGGGCGCCCGCCCGCGCCCGGGCTCGACGTACGCGCGCTGCGGCTGGCCGACGTCGCCGAGGCCGGCGACGCCGAGCGGGACGTGCCCCCCGACGTGGTCCTGGTGCCGGAGGCACCGGTGGACGTGGTGCCAGAGCCGCCGGTCGCGGACGAGGCGCCGGCCGCCCACCACGTGATCGACCGGGCGCCGGCGGTGGTGTGCTCCCCGCTGGACCCGGTGGACGAGCAGGTCTACAACCCGATCGACTGGCGCAAGACCTGGGACCTGCCGCTGGTCGACCTGCGCAGCCTGGCACCTGGTCCCTGCTGCATCACCGAGTCCGTGGTCGCCCGGGCCCGGGCACACCAGGGGGTGCAGCTCGACCTCGGCTCCGAGGACCCCCAGCACGTGCTGCGGCTCGCGATGGCCGGCGTACCGCTGGTGGCCTCGGGGCGGCAGCCGCGCCTGGACGGCGAGCTGGAGCGGGCCATCCTGGAGCGACCCGACCTCGATGACCCGCTGGCCCGCGAGGAGCACTCGCTGCGGGTGCGGCGGCTGACCTTCGACCGGCACTCCACGCTGGCCTGGCGCCGGTCCCTGGCGCCGTCGGACAGCGGTGCCCCCCGCCATCCCGGACTGCCGCCGGTCAGCCTGCTGCTGCCCACCAAGCGCCCCGAGCAGCTGGAGTTCGCGCTGGGCCAGGTGGCCCGCCAGCGGGGCGCCGACATCGAGCTGGTGCTCGGCGCGCACGGCTTCGCCGTCGACCGCGCGCGGGTCGCCGAGCTGCTGGGCGAGGTGCCGTTCACCCTCCTGGAGTTCGAGGCCGACGCGTTCTTCGGCGACGTGCTGACCGCGCTCACCCACGCGGCCTCGGCGATGCTGGTGATGAAGGTCGACGACGATGACTGGTACTCCCCGGACGCGGTGCACGACGTGCTGATGGCCCGCCGGTTCTCCGGGGCCGACGTGGTGGGCATGCCCAGCGAGTTCGTCTACCTCGCCGAGCCCGACCTCACCGTGCGGCGCAACCACCCCTCCGAGCGGTTCAGCCGGTTCGTCGCCGGCGGCACCACCCTGCTGGACCGCACCCTGCTCTCCGCGCTGGGCGACTTCCGCCGGGTACGCCGGTTCGTCGACACCCAGCTGCTCACCGCGGTGGAGGCGGCCGGCGGCCGGATCTACCGCACCCACGGGCTGGGCTACGTGCTGCACCGCGCGTCGGGGGGACACACCTGGGAGCGCGACGCCCAGGAGTTCCGGCGGCCCGACATCATCGACACCGAGTGGTCCGGCTTCCGGCCCAGTCGTGCCATGGAGCTCGACAGCGAAGTCGAGGCTGAAGTCGAGGCCGGGGCCGGGCGCAGCGTGGGGCGCGTCTGATGCCCCGCCAGCCCCTGGTGCGGCACAACGACTACCGCTCGCTGCAGCCCCCGGCGCTCGGCACCTGGGAGCCGCGGCTGTCGGTGAGCATGATCGTCCCGGCGTACAACTACCACCACACGCTGCCCTACGTGCTCGCCGCGTTGGCCGGGCAGAGCTACCCCGCGCACCTGCTCGAGGTCGTGGTGGTGGACGACCAGAGCACGCCGCCGCTGACGCTGCCCGAGGTGCGCCCGGACAACACCCGCATCGTCCGGGTCGAGTCCGGCTGGGGGCGGGCCAACGCCTGCCACCTCGGCGCGACGAGCAGCGACGGGGACGTCCTGCACTGGTACGACGCGGACATGCTCGCCCACCGCGAGGAGGTGGAGGCGCACATGCGCTGGCACCACCTCATCGACTACGCGGTGCCCGGGGGAGACAAGCGGTTCGTGGACCCGGCCTGGCTGCTCGGTCAGGAGCCCGCGGTGATCCGGGACCGGGTCGCGGCCGGCGAGGCGGGGGAGTTCTTCCCCGACTGCGTGCACGAGGAGCACGGCTGGGTGGAGGGCTACTGGAAGCGCACCGCCGACCTGGCGCTCGCCGGTCCGCGGGCCCAGCGGGTGCACATCGGGATGACCGGGTCGGTCACCCGGGCGCTCTACCAGGCCTCCCGGGGGTTCGACCCCGAGCTGCGCCTGGGGGAGGACATGGCGCTGGGCCACGAGCTGGCCCAGGTCGGGGGCGTCTTCGTGGTGGACCGGCAGGCGATGTCCTGGCACCTGGGCCGATCGCAGGTGCTGCGACGGGCCGAGCAGGTCAACCGCTACAACGACCCCTACCTGGCCAACCTGGTGCCGGCGATGCGGCCCAAGCGCCGTAAGCACGGGCGGGCCTACGAGCGGCCCTACCTGGAGGTGGTCGTCCCCGCCGGAGCCGCGCTGGCCGGGCCGGGGGCCGAGCAGCCCGCGGACGGCGTGGTGGCGTGCGTGGACGCCCTGCTGGACGCCGACTTCACCGACCTGCGGGTGGTCCTCGTCGGCGACTGGGACCAGGTGCACGAGGAGCGGACCCAGCCGGTGGAGGACCCGACCCTGGAGCTGCGGATCGTGCACCGCTCCTACCGGGGCGAGCCCCGGGTGCACCTGGTGACCAGGGTGCCCGAGGAGACCGACGCGGAGTTCCGCCTCTTCCTGCCCGACACCTCCCAGGCCCCGGAGCCGCACGCGCTCCAGCGGCTCCTGGACGACCTGGAGCGCACCCACCACGGTCGGCGGCTGGTGCGCTATCCCGGCGGCGCGGTGGCGCGCCTGGACCGGATCGCCGCCCTGGCCCGGGTGGCTCGTGTCGCGGGTCCCGAGGACGACCCGGCCGACCTGATGGACCAGTGCTTCGGCACCGCGTCGTACGACGCCGCGCAGGTCGGCTTCGTGCCGACCGCGCAGCGCGAGCTACCGCGTTTCGTGCTCAAGCCGAAGGCGGCGGTGTCGCCGGAGGAGTCCCGCGCGATCCTGCTCGGGCAGATGTCACGCCCTCCGGCCGAGGCGCCAGCCGGACCACCGGTCTCCGACCAGGCCGATCACCGGCCCGCGAGCCGGACGGCTCCGCGCACCCGCTCCTGGCGCCGCAGGGACTGAGCAGCCCCGACGTCACGCCGGCGGCGCGTGCAGGTCGTGCGCGCGGAAGTGCACGGCGTACGGCACCCCCAGGCGGCGGCCCTGGGCGGCGGCCATCTCGGTGAGCATCGGCCGCGGCGGCGGGTGTCCGGGGATTCCGGCGAGGTACTGCTGGTGGGACTCCAGCGAGGTGATGCCGCGCTCCAGCGGGTCTCCGGTGACGTCGACCCCGTGCGTGGGCCGGGAGTCGCCGCTGACCAGGAGCCAGCGGGTGGACCACGGCTCCAGGCCCTCGGCGATCAGGTCGGGGAAGACCCACCGGTTGGCCGCGTCTCGCACCGCGTCGGCAGCGGCGAGGCCGGCGACGCGGTGGTCGGCCTGGTTGAGCCTGCCGGCGATCTCGACCTCCCAGCTCCCGACCACCACGGCGTCGGGCCGGTGGCGGCGGATCTCGCGGGCGATGTCGCGCCGCAGGTCCAGGGAGTACTCCAGCACCCCGTCGGGGTAGGGCAGGAAGTCGACCTCGCTCACCCTGACGGCCGTGGAGCCGACGATCTGCTCGGCCACCCGCAGGTCCGCGGTGCGGTCCGGGGTGAGGGCGTCCATCCCCGCCTCGCCGCGGGTCAGCAGGAGGTAGGCGACCTGGATACCGCGGCTGGTCCAGGCGGCCACCGCCGCGGAGGTGCCGTACTCCAGGTCGTCGGGGTGGGCGACCACGCACAGCACCCGGGCGAAGGCGTCGTCGTCGAACTGTGCCAGCGGGTCGTCGACCATCGGGCGAGCGTAGGCAGCAAGGAGGCGGATCCGCCACCCCCAACTGCCCCAGCCCCTGCTGACTCAGTCGTCCCGGGAGCAGGGGGCGGCGTCCGCGTCGGGCTCCAGGGAGCGACGCAGGGGCTCGGCGACCTGCTTCCGGGTGAGGACGTAGCCCGTTTCCTTGTCCACCCGGGAGGAGGCCACCACGACCCCGAGCGCGCGGCCGGCAGGTGTCACCAGGGGGCCGCCGGAGTCGCCGCCGCGGATGTCTCCGCGCACCGAGTAGGCGTCGTGCTCCTCGCGGTGGTCCCGCCAGATGTCGCTGGACTGCCAGGGCCCCTGGTCGCGGACCCGGGCCGGGGCGACCGTCAGCGGGCCGTTGTCCGGGTAGCCGATGACCGCGGCGGGGTCACCGTGCACCGCGTCGGTGAAGCGGAGGACCCGGCCCTTCAGCCCCGGTACGGCGAGCACGGCGACGTCGTGCCGGGCGTCGCAGACCACGACCGTGGCGTCGAGGAGCCCCTGGTCCGTCTCGACGCCGATGCGGCGGGAGTCGGGCACCACGTGGGCCGCGGTCATCACCCGCTCGGGGGCGACCAGGAAGCCCGATCCCTGGTGCCCCATGACCTCCCCGTCGGCCAGGATCCGCCAGACGGACCGGGCCGCTCGCCGCACTCCCGGTCGGCTCACCACGTCCTCGGGTGGCGCGGCCACCGGCACGATGTCGACCGCGGTGAACACGTCGACGTACCGGGGGAAGTCGGAGCCGCGGCCCAGGTGGGCGAACTGCTCCACCAGTCGGCTGCTGAGGGGGAGGTGGACGTCGTTGAGCGTCCGCAGCGCCACCGACCGGTTCGCCGCACCCGCGACGCTGGACACGTTCGAGCCGGCCAGTGCCAGGCCCAGCATCCAGCTGACCCCGAGCGCCGCGACGATGCCGAAGACCAGCCCGCCGGGGTGGTCGAGCCACGGCCGGGGATGCCAGTTGATCCGGGTGCGCAGCCGGTGCTCCAGCCGGACCGCCAGAATGCGTACGCCGACCGCGCTGGCGCCGACGATGACCAGGGCCGCGAGGGCGACCCAGACCGAGAGCCCGACGTCCTCGAGCACGATCGGTGCCAGCACCAGGCCGAGCGCGGTGCCCAGCATCAGCCCCGTGTAGCCCCACAGTGCCCGCACCAGGCCCTCGGACCAGCCGAGGGCGGCGACCAGCAGGACCGCGGCCAGGATCAGGGCGTCGACGGGGTTCACCGGGGTGCCGTCCCGCCGCCTGGTGTCGTCCCGCTCCGTGAGGTGCTCAGCGTCCGGCGGTCAGGTCGGGGATCAGTCCGCTGCCCAGGGCCGCGTCCCGCAGCGGGGCAGCGAGCTCGGCCACCCGGCGGGTGCCGTCGAGGCCCAGGTGCTGCCAGCCTTCCAGCGCCAACCGGTCGGTCTCCTTCTCCAGCGCCTTGCGGAAGGCCACGCCCTCCTCGGTGAGGCGGTCCTCGGCGACCAGGCCCCGGTCCGCCAGCCGCTGGGTCCCGGCGTTCCACTCCTCCTCGCTCCACCCGCGGCTCGCCCGCATGAACCCGGTGGTGCCCGCGAAGAGGCCGTTGAGCACGATCGACTCGACCGGGTCCAGGCCGGCGCGCAGCAGCACGGCGACGTGGCCGTCGCCGCGGTGCTCGCGGATCAGGGTGCTCGCGTGCCAGAGCGCCAGGCCGGGCTCCTCGGGCCAGTCCAGGCCCGCGTGGGCGGCGTACAGCGGGCGGCCGTGGAGGGTGAGGCCGGCGCAGACGGTGCGGGTGAGCTCGAGGAGCTCCGCGACGTCGGTGTCGCCGACGACCTGCGCCATCAGCTCGGACATGCCGTCGTGCCGAGCCTGCAGCACCTGCTCCGGCGAGGCCGCCTCCCAGGAGGAGGGCAGAGCCTTGTCCAGCAGCCAGGGGGCGAAGACGTAGAAGGTGGCGGTCGGCACCTCGGGGCCCACCGGGCCGAACGCGGCGGAGCGGGCCGCGAAGTAGCTCAGCCGGGGGCGAAGCCCCAGGTCGACGTACTTCGCGGTCACGGAGGGGGCGAAGTAGCCCAGGATGTGCAGCACCTCCAGCGACCACCAGGCGTGCCGGGACGCCTTGGTCAGGTCTCGCGTGGGGTCGGCGGCCAGCTCGCCGGGCTGGGCGTCCGTCGGGGTGGCGCTCGTCAGGTCGGTGGACGCAGTCATGGACGGCAAACTATCGCGCAGAGGCTGTCCGTGGGGGTGCTCGATGGCTAGGTTCGCTCTGTGGCACCGACCGGGGAGGACGACGAGGCCGCCCGAGGGGTGACCCGGCGGGCCTGGTTGGGCTACGCGTCAGCGGCGGCCGGCGGGGTGGTCCTGGGCGCTGGCGGCACGGCCGCCGGGTTCGCCCTCGCCGGGGACTCGGACCGCGATGGGGACTCAGCAGGCTCTGAGGAGTCCTCGGACGCGCCTGACGCGGGGGCTGCCTCGGGCACGGCGGAGCCGAGCGACCCCGAGCCGCGGCGCTACCTCAGCAACCAGCTCGTCGCCCCCGACGTCTCGGTGGAGACCACCGGAGCGGTCGCGGCCGGCCTGCTCTTCACGGGCGGCCGGATGTCGGTCTTCCAGGGAGCGATCCTGGACAACGACGGCGAGCCGGTGTGGCTGGAGCCGGATGGCCGGGGGGTCGCGGACCTGAAGGTGCAGACCTATCGGGGCAGGCCGGTGCTGACCTACTGGGCGGGCAACGTCTTCGAGGGCTGGGGCACGGGGCAGGGCGTCATCCTGGACGACCGCTACCGGGAGGTCGCGACCGTGCGCACCGGTCACGGCGTGGCCGCCGACCTGCACGAGTTCACCCTGACCGACCGCGGTACGGCGCTGCTGGTCTCCTACCCGACCATCCCGTTCGACCTGACTCCGGTCGGGGGCCCGGCGCAGGGCTGGCTGCTCTCCAACCGGGTGCAGGAGGTGGACGTCGAGACCGGCGAGGTGCTGCTGGACTGGGTGGCCGAGGAGCGGCTCGACCTGACTGAGACGCACGAGAAGCCGGGCGGCACCCGCCCCGGGGACTCCCCGGCCGGCGCCTTCGACGCGTGGCACGTCAACTCCGTCCAGGCGCGCGGGAACGCACTGCTGCTGGGGTTCCGGCACTCCAGCTCCCTGGTCCTGGTGGACCGCCGCAGCGGCGAGGTGCGGTGGCGTCTCGGTGGCGAGCGCAGCGACTTCGAGGTGGCCGAGGACGCCCACTTCGGCTACCAGCACGACGCCCGGTTCCTCGACGGCGGAGCGGACGGCACCACGGTGACGGGGCGGCTGAGCGTCTTCGACAACAACGGCCGGATCGGCACCACGGGCCGCAGCTCTTCGGGGCTGCTGCTCGACGTGGACGAGTCGGCCCGCACGGTCCGCCTGGTACGCCGGTACACCCGCGGCGACCGGTTCTCCGGGGCGATGGGGAGCATGCAGGTGCTCGACGACTCCCACGTCCTGGTGGGCTGGGGCACCGATCCCTCGGCCACCGAGTTCACTCCCGATGGGCAGGTGGTCCAGGAGGTGACCGGGTTGGCTGGCGGCTCCTACCGGGTCTACCGGCACCGGTGGACGGGTCGGCCGGACTCGGCGCCCGACGTGGCGGCGGCGCTGGACGAGGCCGGACTCACCGTGCACGCCTCCTGGAACGGCGCCACCGGTGTCGCCCGCTGGCGGGTGCTGGGCGCGGACGACCCGGACCGGCTGCGCCCGCTCAGCACCGGCAAGCGCACCGGCTTCGAGACCACGCTGACGGCGAAGCCCGTCGAGCACGTCGCCGTGGCGGCGCTCGACGCACGGGGCCGCGAGCTGGGTCGGTCCCGGACCGTGCGGGTACGCCGCCCGCGTTGACCCGGCCGCTCGCGGTGCGGGGTCAGCCGGGAGCCAGGTGGCGGTTGATCAGGTGGAGCTCGGCGCCGGTGGCGTCGTGGTAGCGCTGGCCCTGGCGGTTGGTGAGGGGTCGGGTGCCGTGGGGTCCGACGAGGTAGTGGTGCCCGTGGGGAGTGGCCCAGGCGTAGGTCGCGGGGGCGATCTGGCGTGAGCGGAACCCGGCGTGGGTCTTCCAGCGGTGGTGGCGTCGGGACAGGGGTGCGCTGTTGTGGGTGCCGGTCTGATCTGGTTGGCCGGGTGGTGCGTCGTGGCGGTACGGGGTGGGGTGGTCGTGGTCGAGGTGGCGGGACCTGCTGGTGGCGTAGGGGAAGGTGTCGCGGGCGCCGACCAGGAGCCGGATGCGTTCCTTCAGGCCTGGGGAGTGTTCGTAGGCGGTGGTGGTGATGGTCTCTGCGAGGTCGATGACGGGTTTGACGGTGAGGTGGGTGTGGCTCAGCCAGCCGGTGAGCTGGGCGGCCAGGACCGGGCCGTGGTCCTCGATGCGGGCCACCCCGGTCTCGGGGTGGGTCAGGGTGTGGTCGGTGAGGTGGAGGTAGAGCACCGCGGCGGGGCGCAGCCGGGTGGGGTCGATGCTGCGTAGTGCGGTGAGCAGGTCGGCGGGGAACGCCAACGCCCGGCTCAGGCCGGGGCCGTCCTGGGGATCGGCGGGCTCGGGCTGGTTCGGCTGGTCGGGTTGGTCGGGTTGGTCGGGGGTGGTGTGTTCGAGGAGGAGCTGGAGCAGCTCCGCGGGACGGGCCAGCCATCCCAGGGCCTCGGCCCGGAGCTCGTCCCGGCTGGGCCGCGACGCAGCCCCAGCTGTCCCGGTCTGGGTGGCTGTCTGGTCGTGCTGGGTGGCCAGGATCTCCGCGACCCGGGCCACCATCGCCTCCACATAGACCGCGTCCCCGGCCTCGACCCGGGCCACCAGGTGCCGCAGGCCGTGCTCATCGGTACGCGAAAGGGAGACGAACCGGCGCCGCCGCTGCTCCTCGACCCGGGCCGCGTGCCCGGCCGGGTCGGCCGCGATGACCGCGGCCTCGGCGACCTCCAGCACCCGCGCGGGCGCCTCCCCGCCGATGCACCCCGCGACCGCGGCATCGACCACGCCGACCTCGACCAGCCCCAACCGCCGCGACAACGACGCCACCCGCCGCGCCAGCCACGGCTCGCACCCCAACCCCAGCACCACCGCCCAGGTCCGCGGCAACCGCCACTGCAGATCCAGCACATCAGCCATCACCGAGCGCACCGAGAGCCCGTGCACCCGCCGTACCACCGCCAGCTCTCCCAGGCACAGGTCCCGCACCCGCGGCGTGCCCTCACCACCGATCTCCACCAACCGGTCCCACCCCGACGCGCCCGGGTCATCACGCGGATCACCACCGTGCAGCACCGCCCACTGCGCCACCAGCCGCAGGTCCTCCACCTCCACCGCCCGCCGCGCCACCAACGCACACTCGGCCCGCTCCAACACCCCCGCAGCATCCAGCTCGTCGAGAGGGAACACATCTCCCTCGATCGACCCGGAGGTCCCTGGCAACGTCATAGACCCAGGATAATCGAACAGGTGTTCGAGCAATATCGCCCAGACTGGGGATTCGCGGCCCTGCGGTGGCCGGCGACTCGGCTAGTCGGAGCCGAAGAGGTCGCGGGTGTAGACGCGGTCGGCTACGTCTGCGATGTCGTCGGTGAGGCGGTTGGCGACGATGACGTCGGCGGTCTTCTTGAACTCGTCGAGGTCGCGGATGATGCGGGAGCCGAAGAAGGTGTCGTCGGTGAGCTCGGGTTCGTAGACGATGACCTCGATGCCCTTGGCCTTGATCCGTTTCATGATTCCTTGGACCGAGGAGGAGCGGAAGTTGTCGGAGCCGGCTTTCATGATGAGGCGATGGATGCCGACGACGTGGGGGTTGCGTTCGAGGATGTCGAAGGCGATGAAGTCCTTGCGGGTGCGGTTGGCGGTGACGATGGCGGAGATGAGGGTCTGGGGGACTTCGGAGTAGTTGGCCAGGAGCTGTTTGGTGTCCTTGGGCAGGCAGTAGCCGCCGTAGCCGAAGGAGGGGTTGTTGTAGTGGGTGCCGATCCGGGGGTCCAGGCCGACGCCGTCGATGATGGCGCGGGTGTCGAGGCCGCGGGTGATGGCGAAGGAGTCGAGCTCGTTGAAATAGGCCACGCGCATGGCGAGGTAGGTGTTGGCGAAGAGCTTGATGGCCTCGGCCTCGGTGGGGTTGGTGAGCAGCACGGGGACGTCGTGGTCCAGGGCTCCGGCCAGGAGGAGGTCGGCGAAGCGTTGGGCGCGGGGTGTGTTCTCGCCGACGATGATGCGGGAGGGGCGCAGGTTGTCGAGCAGGGCTTTGCCCTCGCGGAGGAACTCGGGGGAGAAGATGATGTTCTCGGTGCCCATTCGGGCGCGGATGTCTTCGACGTAGCCGACGGGGATGGTGGACTTGATGACCATGACCGCGTCTGGGTTGGCGGCCATGACCGCGGTGATGACGGCTTCGACGCTGGAGGTGTCGAAGTAGTTGGTCTGGGCGTCGTAGTCGGTGGGGGTGGCGATCACGACGTACTCGGCTTCGGCGTACGCGGTGGCGGGGTCGAGGGTGAAGGTGAGGTCGAGGTCGCGGGTGGTGAGGTAGTCGGAGATCTCGGGGTCGTGGATCGGGGAGCGTTTGGCGTTGAGTGCCTCGACCTTGTCGGGGTCGACCTCGAGGCCGACGACCTCGTTGTGCTGGGAGAGCAGCACCGCGATGGACAGGCCGACGTACCCCAGCCCGACGACGGCGATCTTGGTGGTCACGGCGGTGAGTCTAGGGCGGGGAGCAGACCTGCGCTCGGCGCAGCCCGAGCGCCACGGGCAGAATGACGGCGTGGACGTGACGATCTCGGTGCTCGCGGACCGACCGGACTTGGTCGAGGCCTTCTGGGCCATGGATAGCCCTTGGCCGGAGTTCATGGCGCACGACCCGATCAGCAACCTCTTCTACGGAGTCCTCGAGCAGTACGCCGACTACGTGCTCCTCGCCCAGGATCACACGGGCGAGGTGGTGGCGCAGGCATGCTCGGTGCCGTTCCACCTCGACGGCGACGAGCTGCCCGACGACGGCTGGGACGGGGCGGTCCGCCGGGCGGCAGCCACCCGGATGCGCGGACAGCAGCCGAACGCCGTCTCCGCACTCGAGGTCGCGATCAGGCCCGACCACCAGGGTGCCGGTCTCTCGAGCCGGATGCTGATCGCGCTGCGGGACAACGCCGCCCGCCTCGGGTACGCCGAGCTCGTCGCGCCGGTACGCCCCAACGGCAAGGCCGACGTCGACGAGCCGATGGCCGGCTATGCCTTCCGGACCCGCGAGGACGGCCTGCCGGTGGACCCCTGGCTGCGGGTCCACGTCCGCATCGGAGGCCGTATCGACAAGGTCGCCCCTCGTTCGATGGTCATCCCGAGCACCCTGGAGGAGTGGCGCCGCTGGACCGGGCTGCCCTTCGACCGCACCGGCCCCGTGGCGGTGCCGAAGGCGCTGGCGCCGGTGCACTGCGACGTGGAGCACGGGATCGCGGTCTACACCGAGCCCAACGTCTGGGTGCGGCACCCGACCGCCTGACCGAGCCCCGGCCGCCCGCGAGCCGCGGCGCTCACAGCGCCGCGGCGACCTCGGTCCCCTGACGGATGGCGCGCTTGGCGTCCAGCTCGGCTGCCACGTCCGCGCCGCCGATGAGGTGCACGCCGCCACCGATCAGGCGGCCCTGCTCCTCCAGGGTGTCGTAGAGCTCCCGGACCGACTCCTGCCCGGCGCACACCACGACGTGGTCGACCTCGAGCAGCCGCTGCTGGCCGCCCACGACCAGGTGCAGGCCCGCGTCGTCGATCCGGTCGTACGTCGCCCCGCTGACCTGGGCGACCCCGGACTGCTTGAGCACCGCCCGGTGCGCCCAGCCCGAGGTCTTGCCCAGCCCGATGCCGATGGGGGTCTCCTTGCGCTGGACCAGCGTCACCTCGCGGACGGCGTGCCGGGGCTTCTTCTCCATCAGCCCGCCGCGGTGCAGCGACGGGTCGCCGACGCCCCAGTGGGCCATCCAGTCCTCCTGGGTCTCGCCCGCGTCGTGGGTCAGGAAGTGGCTGACGTCCACGCCGATGCCGCCCGCGCCGATCACCGCGACGCGCCGGCCCGGGACGACCCGGCCCGACAGCACGTCGGCGTAGGAGACCGACTTGGGGTGGTAGATGCCCTCGATCTCGGGCATCCGGGGCTCCACGCCCGTGGCCACGATGACGTGGTCGAAGCCGTCGAGCTGCCCCGCGCTGGCGCGCGTGCCGAGGCGTACGTCGACCCCGAGCACCTCCAGCCGACGCCCGAAGTAGCGCAGCGTCTCCGCGAAGTCCTCCTTGCCGGGCACCTGCATGGCCAGCCGGAACTGGCCGCCGATCTCGCCGGCCTGCTCGAAGAGCGTGACGGCCAGGCCGCGCTCGGCCGCGCTGACGGCGGCGGAGAGCCCGGCCGGCCCGGCGCCGACCACCGCGACGCTCTCACGACGGCGTACCGGACCGAGGACGAGCTTGGTCTCGTGGCAGGCGCGGGGGTTGACCAGGCAGGAGGCGGTCTTGTTCGCGAAGACGTGGTCCAGGCA
Source organism: Nocardioides houyundeii (assembly GCF_002865585.1). Lineage (NCBI taxonomy): Bacteria > Bacillati > Actinomycetota > Actinomycetes > Propionibacteriales > Nocardioidaceae > Nocardioides > Nocardioides houyundeii. Next base: position 167,100 of record NZ_CP025581.1, read on the forward strand.
GGCCTGGTTGCAGGCGATGCAGGTGTTGATCTCGTCGGCGCGACCGGCCGCGGCCTTGTTGACGAACTCCGGGTCGGCCAGCAGCGGCCGGGCCATCGAGACCAGGTCCGCCTCGCCCGCGGCCAGGATCTCCTCGGCCGTGGTGGGGGAGCTGATCCGGTTGGAGGCGCAGACCGGCACCGAGACCGCCGCCTTGAGGCGGGCGGTGACCGAGCGCCAGGCGCCCTGCGGCACCTGGGTGATGATCGTGGGCACCCGGGCCTCGTGCCAGCCGATGCCGGTGTTCAGGACGGTGACCCCCGCGTCGGTCAGCCGGTGGGCCAGCTCAACGGTCTCCTCCCAGGTCTGGCCGTCCTCGACGAGGTCCAGCAGCGAGATCCGGTAGATGATCGGGAAGTCGCCGACCAGCTCGCGGGCCCGGCGCACGACCTCGACGGGGAAGCGCATCCGCTTCTCGGCGGTGCCGCCCCACTCGTCGGTGCGCTCGTTGGTCCGGGCCGCCAGGAACTGGTTGATCAGGTAGCCCTCCGAGCCCATGATCTCGACCGCGTCGTAGCCGGCTTTGCGGGCCAGCGCGACGGACTTGGCGAAGTCGGTCGCCGTCGCGTCCACCGCCTTGGCCGACAGGGCGCTCGGCTTGAACGGGTTGATCGGCGCCTGCTTGGCTGAGGCGCTGACGCTGAACGGGTGGTAGGCGTAGCGGCCGGCGTGCAGGATCTGCATCGCGATGGCGCCGCCCTCGGCGTGCACCGCCGCGGTCACCCGGCGGTGCCGCATCGCCTGCATCCGGGTGGTCATCTCCGACCCGAGCGGCTTGAGCCAGCCGCGCTTGTTGGGTGCGTAGCCGCCGGTGATGATCAGCCCGGTGCCGCCGCGGGCCCGCTCGGCGAAGTACGCCGCGAGCCGGTCGATGTGCCACGGCGCGTCCTCGAGGCCGGTGTGCATCGAGCCCATCACCGCCCGGTTGCGCAGGGTCAGCGGCCCCAGGGTGAGCGGGGTCAGGAGGTGCGGGAAGTCGGTCACGTGGTCGTCCTTGTCGTGGGCGGCGGCGTCGTGGCGGGAGGGGCTGGGTCTAGCCGTGATCGGTGCTGCGCTCGTGGGCAGCGAGGTAGTCCTCGAGCCAGGCGATCCAGAACTGCTCCAGGCCGATGCCCCCTCGGAGCACGAGGTACTGGTCGAGCTCGTGGCCGGTCAGGGCCGACGGGTCGTCGTACTCCTTCTCCAGCTGGCGGTAGTGCGCGAGCCGGAGCTGGTGGTCGGCGGCGTTGCCGCGCAGCACCTCGAGGACCGCCTCGCGGTCGCCGAAGGAGGCGCCGCGCATCCGGACCGCCACCTCGCTGCGGAGCTCCTCCATCGGGGTCGGCGCGGCGAGCCAGTCGCTCAGCGCCCGCGCGCCGGCGGCCGTCACCCGGTAGACCTTCTTGTCGGGCTTGCCGGACTGCCCCACGACCTCGACGGCGAGCCAGCCGTCTCCCTCCATCCGCCCCAGCACCCGGTAGATCTGCTGGTGCGTGGCGTGCCAGAAGAAGCCGATGGAGCGGTCGAAGCGGCGCGCCAGCTCCAGCCCGGAACCGGGCTTCTCGCTGAGCGCCACCAGGAGGGCGTGTTCAAGGGCCACCGGGGGAGGATGGCACAGCTATGCAACTCGTTGCAACGGGTCTCACGTATGGCGCCTCTCATCCTCCGGGCCAGCGCCTCGGCACCTGAGGTGGAGGCGGGCGACCGGGGTCGCGGGAGAACGTGAAGCCATGACGATCCTCCTCTCGGACCCACGGGTCCACGCCGTGCCGGTCCGTGAGAACGGCGACCAGCTGGTCCGGCTCGCCGCCGGCTTCGGGCCCGCGCGGGCGCTGGTGCGCTCCGGCCTCGCCGAGTGTCTCGAGACCGCCGCCGCGCAGCTGCCGCCCGGAGTGGCGCTGCGGGTGGTCGAGGGTCACCGCACCGCCAGCGACCAGCAGGCGATCATCGCCACCTACACCGCCGAGCTCCGGGCCGCCCGGCCCGGCATCCCGGCCGCGGAGCTGGCGCGCCTGACCAGCCGCTTCGTCGCCCCCCTCGAGGTCGCCCCGCACGTGGCCGGCGGTGCCGTGGACCTCACCCTGGTCGACGCCACCGGCGCCGAGCTCGACCTCGGCACCGCCATCGACGCTACCCCGGAGGCCTCCCAGGGACGCTGCTTCACCGCGGCGACCGGGATCGGCGCCGAGGCTCGCGCGCACCGCGACCTGCTCGCCCGCGTGCTGGGGGCTGCCGGGCTGGTGAACTACCCCACCGAGTGGTGGCACTGGAGCTACGGCGACCGCTACTGGGCGCTGACCACCGGCGCTCCGGCCGCGCTCTACGGCCCGGTCGACCTGGCGGTCGCGGCATGAGCGCGGTGCCTGTGAGCGCGGTGCCTGTGAGCGCGGTGCCCGTGAGCGCGGTGACCGTGAGCGCGGTGACCGGCCTGTCGGGGCCGCTGCTGGCCGTCGACCCGGCCGCGGTCGCGGCCAACACCCGGCTGCTGGCCGGGCGCACCGGTGCCGAGGTGATGGCCGTGGTCAAGGCCGACGGCTTCGGCCACGGCGCCGTCGAGGTGGCCCGCGCCGCGCTCCTGGGGGGCGCGACCTCGTTGGGGGTGACCAGCATCGAGGAGGCGCTGCCGCTGCGCGAGGCCGGACTGGACGTCCCCCTCCTCAGCTGGCTCAACCCGGTCGGGGCCGACTTCGCCACCGCCGTCCACGCGCAGGTGGAGCTCGCCGTCCCCTCGCTCGAGCACCTGGCGGCGATCGCCCGACAGGGGATCGGCGCCCGGGTGCACCTGCACCTGGACACCGGTCTGGCCCGCGACGGCGCCGCCCCGGCCGAGTGGGCCGCGCTGTGCCGAGCGGCCCGGGTCGCCGAGCGCGCCGGCCGGCTGCGGGTGGTGGGCGTGATGGGGCACCTGGCCTGCGCCGACGAGCCCGGCCACCCCGCCAACGCGGCCGGCCGCCTCCGCTTCGCCTGGGGCCTGCGGGTCGCCCGCGCCGCCGGGCTGAAGCCCGCCGCCCGGCACCTGGCCGCCACCGCTGCCGCCCTGACCGACCCGCTGTCCCACCACACCCTGGTCCGGGTCGGCGCGGGCCTGGTCGGGATCGACCCGACCCGGGACGGTGCCGGCAGCACCCTGCTGCGGCCCGCGATGACCCTGACCGCGCCGGTGGTGACCGTCCGCCGGGTGCGCGCCGGTACGCCGGTCGGCTACGGCCACACCTGGACCGCCCCGGCGGCGACCACGCTGGGCCTGCTCCCCCTGGGGTACGCCGACGGGCTGCCGCGGGCGGCGTCCGGGCGGGCCGAGGTGCTGCTGCGCGGCCGGCGTCGCCCCGTGGTCGGGCGGATCTCGATGGACCAGGTGGTCGTCGACCTGGGCGAGGAGGAGGTGCGGCTGGGCGAGGTGGCGACCGTGTTCGGGCCCGGTGATGACGGGGAGCCGACCGCGGCCGACTGGGCGCGCTGGTCCGACACCCTGGAGCACGAGGTCGTCACCGGCCTCGGCGCCCGGGTGCACCGGGTGGTCGCCCGCTCCGGACTGCGGAGCCTGGCATGAGCCGGGTGGCCGTGATCGGCGGCGGCCAGAACTGCGAGCACGAGGTCTCGCTCGCCTCGGCGGCCTCGGTCGCCGACGCGCTGGCGAGCTGCGGCCACGAGGTCGTGCGACTCACCATCAGCCCCGACGGCGCGTGGTGCGACGCCGACCGCCGGCCGATCGGGCTCGCCGCGGCCGTCGAGGTGCTGCGCGGCTGCGACGTCGTGGTCCCGGTGGTGCACGGCCCGCGCGGGGAGGACGGCACGCTCGCCGCCCTGTGCGACCTCGCCGGGGTCCGCTACGTCGGCTCCGGCCTGCGCGCCGGGGCGCTGGCGATGGACAAGTGGACCACCAAGCTGGTCGCGGGAGCCGTCGGCATCGCCACCGCCCCCGGGGTGCTGCTCACCCCGGCCAGCGCACCGACGTACGCCTGGAGCCACCCGGTGGTGGTCAAGCCGGTCGCCGCCGGCTCCAGCCACGGCGTCTCCCTGGTCCGCACGCCCGAGGAGCTGCCCACCGCCCTCGCGGCCGCCCTCGCGCTGGACGACCGGGTGCTGGTGGAGGACCTGGTGGTCGGCCGGGAGGTCGACGTCGCCGTGCTGGGCCGCGCCGACGGCTCCCGGACCTGCTCGCCTGCCCTGGAGATCGTGGTCGACGGCCTCTTCGACCTCGAGACCAAGTACGACGGCAGCGCCGACTTCCGGCTGCCCGCCGCCCTGGACGAGGTGGAGCGCAAGGCGCTGGAGGAGGCCGCCCTGGCGACGTACGACGCCCTGGGCTGTGCCGGGGTCGCGCGCGTCGACTTCTTCCTCACCGCCGCCGGTCCGGTGCTCAACGAGGTCAACACCATGCCCGGCTTCACCGCGGCCTCTCAGGTGCCCCGGATGTTCGCCGCCGCCGGCCTGCCCTACGCCGAGCTGCTCGACCTGCTGGTGCGCGACGCGCTCGCCGCCCCGTGAGGGCCCGGATCCAGGGCCTGGACCTGCTCCGCGGGATCGCCATCGCCCTGGTGATGCTGCGGCACGCACTCCCGGAGCAGCTCCCGGGCGCCGGCGTGGTCGGCGTGGTGATGTTCTTCGCGCTGAGCGGCTACCTGATCACCGGCCTGCTGCTGGAGGAGCTGCACAGCACCGGGCGGGTGGACCTGCGCCGCTTCTACCTGCGTCGCGCCCGGCGGCTGCTGCCCGCACTGGGGTTCCTGGTGCTCGGCGTGGTGCTGGTGACGCTCACCCTGGACCCGCTCGGCGACCGCGCCGAGCTGCCCAGGACCGTCGCGGTCGCCCTGACCTGGACCGGCAACCTGCCGTTCGGCCACGCCAGCGACGCCACCTTCCACCTGTGGACCCTGGCGACCGAGGAGCAGTTCTACCTGCTCTGGCCCGCCGTGCTGGCTCTCGCCTTCGCCCGGCGCCGCATCGGTACGGCGCTGCTGGCGGTCGCCGCCGCCTGCCTCGGCGCCTGCATCCTCACCCTGGTGCTGCTGGCCGACGCCCCGGACCTGGCCTACTCGCTGCCCACCTCGTGGGCGGTCTGCTTCGTGATCGGCGCCGGCATCCGGGTCTACGGCGACCGCATCGGCCCGGTGCTGGCCCGCTGCCCCGGGTGGGTGCCGGCGGCGGCCGTGGCCGGGCTGGCGGTGCTGAGCGTGATTCCATTGCGCGGACACGCACTGACCTACCTGGCGGGAGGACCGGCCATCGCTTCCCTGACCGCGGTGCTGCTGATCGCCTGGCGCGGCTGGACGCAGGTGCGCAACCCCGGTCTCCGAGCCCTGGTGTGGCTCGGCACCGTCTCCTACTCGGCGTACCTGTGGAACTATCCGCTCACCATGTGGCTCCGCCCCCACCTCGACCACGCCGGCCTGCTGGCCGCGGTGCTCACCCTGCCACTCGCGGCCCTGGGCTGGTACGCCGTGGAGCAGCCGCTGCAGGCGCGTCGCCGTTCCGAGCGGGTCCCGGCATGACCGGCGTGACGGGCATGACAGGCGTGACCCGCGACTGGCGGAGCTGGGCGCCCGACCTAGCGGTCGGGCTGGTGGTGCTGCTGGTCGGGCTGGTGGAGGCCACCGGCACCGACCTCGTCTACTCCTCCCGGACCTCCCTGGCGCTGGTCGCGCTCGGGATGGCCGCGGCCGCCGGGTTGAGCCGTCGGGCCCCCGGCATCGCGCTGCTGCTGGTCTGGGCGGTCTGCGGCATCCAGCTGCTCGGCAGCGTCGACCTGATGGTCTCCGAGGTGGCCGTCGCCGTGGTGGCGTTCGGCACTGCCCGCTGGGGATCGCTGCTCACCGTGTGGCTCAGCGCGCTCTCCATCCCCGCCGCGGGCCTGGTGGTCTTCGTGCTGCTCGCGGTCTCCCAGCTCTCCGGGCTGGTGGAGCAGGCGGGCGTGATGACGCTCGTCGAGCGTGCCTACTCCTACGGCGACACCTGGCAGCTCGCCGCGGCGCTGATCGGCGTCTCGGTGCTCGGCATCCCGTGGCTGGCCGGCCTGGCGCTGCGCTTCATGTCCCGGGCCCGGCGCTCGGAGATTTCGCAGGTCGCCGCCGAGGAGGACGCCGCCCAGGCGCACCGGGAGTCCGAGCAGGCCCGCGAGATCGCCCAGCTCCGCGAGGAGCAGGCGCGGATGGCGCGCGACGTGCACGACGTGGTGGGGCACTCACTGGCGGTGATCCTGGCCCAGGCCGAGTCGGCGCAGTACCGCAAGGGCTCCGACACCGAGGCGCTCAAGGAGACGATGGCCACCATCGCGACGTCGGCCCGCACCTCCCTCCAGGACGTGCGCCAGGTGCTGACCACCACCGCGCAGCCGACGGTCCGCCTCGGCGGGCTCGACAGCCTGGTGGACGGCGTCCGGGCCAGCGGGCACCAGGTCCTCAGCACCGAGGAGGGGACGCCCCAGCCGCTGCCCCCGGACCTGGAGACGGTGGCCTACCGGGTGCTGCAGGAGATGCTCACCAACGCGATCCGGCACGGTCGGCGCGACTCGGTGGTGCACGTGGAGCGGCACTGGGAGGGTGAGCTGCGTATCGAGGTCCGCAACGTGGTCGACACCTCCGAGGACCTGACGGCCCCGATCGCCGCGGTGGACGTCGCTCGCATGACGAGCGAGCCGCGGTCCGGCGGCCGGGGGGTCGAGGGGATGCGCCGCCGGCTGGAGGCGGCCGGCGGACGGCTCGACGTACGGCGTCGCCAGGAGGAGTCCGGCCCCACCTTCACCGCCACCGCCTGGCTGCCGTTGCGGTCGGTGGCCTCGTGAGCGCGCCCGCCGAGGAGATCAGGGTGCTCCTGGTCGACGACCAGGAGCTCTTCCGGGCCGGCGTCTCGGTGATCGTGGACGCCCAGGAGGGCATGAGCGTGGTCGGCCAGGCCGGTGACGGCATCGAGGCGCTGCGCCTGGTCGAGGAGCTCGAGCCCGACGTGGTGCTGATGGACATCCGGATGCCCGAGATGGACGGGGTTGAGGCGACCCGGCAGCTGTTCTCCCGCGAGCGGGTCGCCAGGCGGAGCAAGCCGCTGCGGGTGGTGGTGCTGACCACCTTCAACCTCGACGACCGGGCGGCCACCGCGATCCGGCACGGTGCCAGCGGCTTCCTGCTCAAGGACACCACGCCGCTGATGCTGCGCGACGCGATCCGCACCGTGCACGCCGGCAACGCGGTGCTGGCGCCGGCGGACCTCTCCGCGCTGCTGGAGGGACAGTTCCGCTCCGCCTCGCCCGCGCCGACGGCGTACCTCGGCCTGACCGAGAAGGAGCGGGAGATCTTCGAGGCCGTGGCCCGAGGGCTCTCCAACACCGAGATCGCGGGACAGGTCTTCGCCAGCGAGTCGACGGTGAAGACGCACGTCGGCGCCATCCTGCGCAAGCTCGCGCTGCGGGACCGGGTGCAGATCGTGGTCTTCGCGCACGAGCACGGGCTGGCGTCCGGCTGAACCGTGACAGTGGTTCTGTCACAATGCCGACATGGTCTACGAACTCGGTCAGGGCACGGGCCCGCTCAGGGGCGTCAAGGTCGTCGAGATCGCCGGCATCGGTCCCGGGCCGCACGCGTGCACGATCCTGGCCGACCTCGGGGCCGACGTGATCCGCGTGGAGCGCCCGGGCGGCAACCCGCTCGGCGGCGGGCCGAGCGACCTGCTGACGCGTGGGCGCCCCAGCGTGGCGCTCGACCTCAAGCGCCCCGAGGCGGTGGCGGCGGTGCTGGAGCTGGTCGCCGGCGCCGACGTGCTGGTCGAGGGCATGCGGCCCGGGGTCACCGAGCGCCTGGGGCTGGGCCCCGACCAGTGCTGGGAGCGCAACCCCGCGCTGGTCTACGGTCGGATGACCGGCTGGGGCCAGGACGGCCCGCTGGCCGAGGTCGCCGGCCACGACATGAACTACCTCGCCCTCTCCGGGGTCCTGCACGGCCTGGGCCAGGACCCCGCCCGGCCGCACTTCCCGACCAACCTGCTCGGCGACTTCGGGGGCGGCTCCACCTACCTGGTGATCGGGGTGCTCGCCGCGCTGCTGGAGGCGAAGGTCTCCGGTCGGGGTCAGGTCGTGGACGCCGCCATCGTGGACGGCGCCGCCCACCTCAACACCATGTACGCCGGCCTGCTGGGGATGGGCGTGCAGCGCGAGCAGCGCGCGGTCTCCCTGCTCGACGGCGGCGTGCCCTTCTACGACGTCTACGAGACCAGCGACGGCCGTCACCTCTCGGTGGGTGCCCTGGAGCCCCAGTTCTACGCCGAGCTGCTGCGGCTGCTCGACCTCGAGCAGCTGCCGGACCGCAACGACCCGGCCAACCTGGCCACCATCCGCGAGGCCTTCACTGCGCGCTTCGCCGAGCGCACCCAGGCGGAGTGGGCCGAGGTCTTCGACGGCACCGACGCCTGCGTGGCGCCGATCGTGCCGATGACCGAGGCGGCCCGGCACCCGCACCTGGTCGCGCGGGGCACCTACGTCGAGCGGGACGGGGTCGTGCAGCCCGCCCCCGCCCCGCGCTTCTCCCGGACCCGGCCCACGATCTCGATGTCGCCGCCGGCCACCGGCGGGCAGACCCGGGAGGCGCTGGCTGTCTGGGGCGTGACGGCGGTGGACGCGCTGCTCGACTCCGGAGCCGCCGTCCAGGCCTGACGGCGGTGGAGAACCCTCGGGCGCTGTGGGCGGGTGGGCCTAGGCTGGTCCGGACATGCTGATCCGACTTCTGCGCGAGCAGCTCGCGCCCTACCGCTCCTGGCTCGTGGCAGTCGTCGCCCTCCAGGGTGTCAGCGTGCTGGCCGCGCTGGTCCTGCCCAGCCTCAACGCCGCCATCATCGACAACGGGGTGACCACCGGGGACACCGGCTACATCGTCCGGGTGGGCGCGGTGATGCTGGCGGTCTCCCTGGTCCAGATGGTGGGCTCGGTCGGCGCCGCCTGGTTCGGGGCGCGCACCGCGATGAGCGTGGGCCGGGACCTGCGCGCCGCGCTCTTCCACCGGGTCGGCAGCTTCTCCGCGCGCGAGGTGTCGCAGTTCGGGGCGCCCTCGCTCATCACCCGCACCACCAACGACGTCCAGCAGGTCCAGATGCTCGTCGCGATGGCCTGCATCATCGCCGTCACCTCACCGCTGATGATGGTCGGCGGGGTCGCGATGGCGCTGCGCCAGGACGCCGGCCTCGGCTGGCTGCTGGCCGTCGTCGTGCCCGCGCTCATCATCAGCGTCGGGCTGGTGGTGAGCCGGATGGTGCCGAGCTTCCGGCTCATGCAGGCCCGCCTCGACTCCGTCAACCGGATCCTGCGCGAGCAGATCGCCGGTATCCGGGTGGTCCGCGCCTTCGTCCGCGAGCCGTACGAGACCGCCCGCTTCGGCCGCGCCAACGACGAGCTCACCGAGGTGGCCGTTCGCGCCGGCCGGTGGATGGCCACGCTCTTCCCGCTGGTGATCCTGCTGGTCAACCTGGGCAGCGTCGCGGTCATCTGGTTCGGCGGCCACCGGGTCGACTCCGGGGACTCGGGCGTCGGCTCGCTCACCGCGTTCCTGTCCTACCTGATGCTCATCATGATGAGCGTGATGATGGCGACCTTCATGCTGATGCAGGTTCCCCGCGCTGCGGTCTGCGCCGACCGGATCACCGAGGTGCTGGACACCCGGACCTCCCTGACCCCGCCGTCCGACCCGCTGCCCCTGGACCCGGACCGGCGCGGCTGGGTCGACCTGGACCGGGTCACCTTCGCCTACCCCGGCGCTGCCGACCCGGTGCTGAGCGAGGTCTCGTTCTCGGCCCGTCCGGGCCAGACCGTGGCCGTGGTGGGCTCCACCGGCTCCGGCAAGACCACCCTGGTCAACCTGGTGGCCCGGCTGGTCGACGTCACCGGCGGCGAGATCCGGGTCGGCGGGCACGACGTACGCCGGGTGGAGCCGCAGACCCTGTGGGCGGGGATCGGCCTGGTCCCCCAGAAGGCCTGGCTGTTCAGCGGCACGGTGCGCAGCAACCTGCTGCACGGCCGCCCGGGCGCCAGCGAGGACGACCTCTGGGCCGCGCTGGAGATCGCGCAGGCGCGTGAGTTCGTGGCGGCGCTGCCCGAAGGGCTGGACGCCCCGGTCGCCCAGGGCGGCACCAATTTCTCCGGCGGTCAGCGGCAGCGCCTGGCCATCGCCCGCGCCCTGGTCCGCCGTCCCGCGGTGTACCTCTTCGACGACTCCTTCTCCGCCCTCGACGTCGCCACGGACGCCCGCCTGCGGGCGGCGCTGCGGCCCGTCACCCGGGACGCGACGGTCATCGTGGTGGCGCAGCGGGTCTCCTCCATCACCACCGCCGACCAGATCGTGGTCCTGGACGACGGCCGGGTGGTGGGGCACGGCACGCACGCCGAGCTGCTGACCGACTGCCCGACGTACCAGGAGATCGTCACCTCCCAGCTCGGCACCGACGAAGGGGCGCTGGCATGAGCGAGTCCCCGGACCAGGCGCCGGACCAGGTCAAGCGCCCGCAAGGTCTCAAGGAGACCGAGCGGATCGCCCCGCCCGGCCCGGGCCACGGGCCCGGCGGCGCGATGGTCGCCCAGAAGCCCGAGAGCTTCGGCGAGTCCGGCAAGCGGCTGATCGGGCTGCTCCGCCCGGACCGGGTGACCGCGGCGCTGGTGGTGGCGTTCGGCGCCCTCTCGGTCCTCATGACCGCGATCGGCCCCCGGATCCTCGGCCACGCCACGGACCTGATCTTCACCGGCGTGCTGGGCCGGCAGTTCGCCCCCGGCACCCCCGACTCCGAGCTTCCCGAGGCCATCCGCGGCCAGGACGTGGTGCCCGGGGCCGGCGTCGACTTCGGCGCGGTCGGCCAGGTGCTGCTGATCGTGGTGGCCGTCTACGCGGCCGCGTCGCTGCTGGCCTGGCTCCAGGGCTACCTGGTCAACGACGTGGTGCAGAAGACCGTGCGCCGGATGCGGGCCGGGGTGGAGGAGAAGATCCACCGGCTGCCGCTCGCCGCGGTCGACAGGTCCTCGCGCGGGGAGCTGCTCAGTCGCGTCACCAACGACATCGACAACGTCAGCCAGACCCTGCAGCAGACGATGAGCCAGCTGCTCACCGCGGTGCTGTCGGTGTTCGCCGTGCTCGCGATGATGTTCTGGATCTCGCCCACCCTGGCCCTGGTCTCCCTGGTCTCGGTGCCGCTCTCGCTGCTGATCACCCGCGCCATCATGAAGCGCTCCCAGGGCAAGTTCGTCGCCCAGTGGCGGCGTACCGGCGCGCTGAACTCCCAGGTGGAGGAGGCGTTCTCCGGGCACGCTCTGGTCAAGGTCTTCGGCCGGCAGGAGGAGATCGAGCAGACCTTCGCCGAGGAGAACCAGGAGCTGTTCCGGGTCAGCTTCGGCGCGCAGTTCATCAGCGGCCTGATCATGCCGGCGATGATGTTCGTCGGGAACCTGCTCTACGTCGTGATCGCGGTGCTGGGCGCCCTGCGGGTGGCGAGCGGGACGATGACCCTCGGCGAGGTGCAGGCCTTCATCCAGTACGCCCGCCAGTTCAACCAGCCGCTGACCCAGGTCGCCTCGATGGCCAACCTGCTGCAGTCCGGGGTGGCGTCGGCCGAGCGGGTCTTCGAGCTCCTCGACGCGGACGAGGAGCCGGCCGACCCGCCGCCGTCGCAGGCGGCGATCACCCGCGGCGAGGTGGTCTTCTCCGACGTCTCGTTCTCCTACGACCCCGAGCGTCCGCTGATCAGCCACCTGTCCCTGGTCGCCCGGCCGGGGCAGACGGTCGCGATCGTCGGCCCCACCGGTGCCGGCAAGACCACCCTGGTCAACCTGCTGATGCGCTTCTACGACCTGGACGGCGGCCGGATCACCGTCGACGGGCACGACATCGCCGAGCTGCCCCGCGCCCAGCTGCGCGGACGCGTGGGGATGGTGCTCCAGGACTCGTGGCTGTTCCAGGGCACCATCCGCGACAACATCGCCTACGGCCGGCCCGGTGCCGACGAGGAGGAGGTGCTGGCAGCGGCGCGGGCCACGTTCGTGGACCGGTTCGTGCACTCGCTGCCCGAGGGCTACGACACCGTCATCGACGAGGAGGGGTCCAACCTCTCGGCGGGGGAGCGGCAGCTGGTCACGATCGCCCGCGCCTTCCTGATCGACCCGGCGCTGCTGATCCTGGACGAGGCGACCTCCTCGGTCGACACCCGGACCGAGCTGCTGCTCCAGCAGGCGATGACGGCGCTGCGCACCGACCGCACCTCGTTCGTCATCGCGCACCGGCTCTCCACGATCCGCGACGCGGACCTGATCCTGGTGATGGAGTCGGGGGCGATCGTCGAGCAGGGCACGCACGAGGAGCTGATCGCCGCCGACGGCGCGTACGCCCGGCTGCACCGCGCGCAGTTCGCTGCTGCGGTGACGTGAGTACTGGGAGTATGTTCCCCGCATGAACGCGCAGCCGGATGCCGGCAACTCCGTCCAGCACGTCGACGTCCTGATCATCGGCGCCGGGCTGTCGGGGATCGGGGCCGCCAGCCAGCTCACCCGCGAGCTGCCCGGCAAGAGCTACCTGGTGCTGGAGAGCCGACCGCGGATGGGCGGCACCTGGGACCTCTTCCGCTACCCCGGCGTCCGCTCGGACTCCGACATGTTCACCCTCGGGTACCGGTTCAAGCCCTGGCGCGGGGACAAGGCGCTGGCCGACGGCGCCGCCATCCTCGACTACGTGCGCGAGACCGCCGTCGAGTACGGCGTGGACAGCCACATCCGGTACGACCGCCGCGTGGCGGCGGCCGACTGGGACTCCGAGGCGGCCCGCTGGACCGTCACCGTGGAGACCGAGCGGGAGGATGTCGGGGCGGGTCGCTGAAGGTGCGCGAGCACTACACCTGCTCGTTCCTGTGGGCCTGCAGCGGCTACTACGACTACGACCAGGGCTACTCGCCCTCGTTCCCGGGCATCGCCGACTTCCGCGGCACCGTGGTGCACCCCCAGCACTGGCCCCAGGCGCTCGACGTCGCGGGCAAGCGCGTGGTGGTCATCGGCTCCGGGGCCACCGCGGTCACCCTGGTGCCCGCGCTCGCCCAGGCCGGGGCGGGCCACGTGACGATGCTGCAGCGCTCCCCGACGTACGTCCTGCCGGTGCCGGGGGTGGACGTGATCGGGCAGAAGCTGAAGAAGGTGCTCCCGAGAAGGCCTCCTACATGGTGACCCGGTGGAAGAACGTCGCCCAGGCCACGCTGCTCTTCCAGGCCTCCCAGCGCTGGCCCGGCCCGGTGCGCCGGATGATCCGCCGCCTCAACGCCCGCATGCTGCCCGAGGGCTACCCGGTCGACACCCACTTCAAGCCGACGTACGGCCCCTGGGACCAGCGGATGTGCCTGGTGCCGGACGGCGATCTCTTCCGCGCCATCAAGCAGGGCGGGGCGTCGGTGGCCACCGGGACCATCGAGACCTTCGACGAGACCGGCATCCGGCTCGCCTCGGGGAGCACCTGGACGCCGACCTGGTGGTCACCGCCACCGGGCTCAACCTGCTGGCCTTCGGGGGCATGACCATCTCGGTCGACCAGCAGCCCGTCGACCTGACCCAGACCATGGCCTACAAGGCGATGATGCTCTCGGGCATCCCGAACTTCGCCTACACGATCGGCTACACCAACGCCTCCTGGACGTTGAAGGCCGACCTGGTGGCCGAGTACGTGTGCCGGCTGCTGGCGCACCTGGACGCCACCGGCGCCCGTACGGCGGTGCCGGTCCGCGACCCGGAGATCGCCGAGGAGCCGTTCATGGACTTCTCCGCCGGCTACGTGCTGCGGGCGCTGGACCGACTGCCCAAGCAGGGGTCGACCGAGCCGTGGAAGCTGCGGCAGAACTACGTCCACGACGTCCGCACGATCCGGCGCGGGGCCATCGACGACGGCGTGCTGTCCCTGCGGTGAGCCTGGGCCGCCTGCCGAGGTGTACCTCAGGTCACACCAGTAACACCAGGATTCTCCGCTGAGCGGACGTGGGGGTTACTCTGGCGTCAGACGGCTCGTCAAGTCTTGCCTCGACCGTCCTGCGGGAGCGACACGCTCGAATCCCGTCCTCACTTCTCGTGAGGCACACGCAGCAGTCCTCGACTGCCAGCCCCGCCATCCGGCGGAAGCGCGTTGGTGAGACACCAACCGAAAGATCATCACATGAACTTCGCCGAACTTGGCGTGCCCTCGAACCTGTCCGCAGTGCTCGAGGCGCAAGGCATCACCATCCCCACCCCGATCCAGGCGGCCACGCTGCCTGACTCCCTGGCCGGCCGCGACGTGCTGGGCCGGGGCCGCACCGGATCGGGCAAGACCTACGCGTTCCTGCTCCCGCTGGTCGCCCGCCTCGACGCGAGCAAGATGCCGGCCATGCCGCGCAAGCCGCGCGCGCTGATCATGGCGCCGACCCGCGAGCTGGTCACCCAGATCCGCGAGGCGCTGCTGCCCCTGGCCAAGGAGGCCGGGCTCTCCACGCTCACCGTCTTCGGTGGCGTCGGCCAGAACCCGCAGGTCGCCGGCCTGAAGAAGGGCGTCGACATCGTCATCGCCTGCCCGGGTCGCCTCGAGGACCTGATGGGCCAGGGTCACTGCGACCTCTCCGCCGTCGAGACCACCATCCTCGACGAGGCCGACCACATGGCCGACCTGGGCTTCCTGCCCGGCGTCCGCCGGATCATGGACAAGACGCCCCAGCAGGGCCAGCGGCTGCTCTTCTCCGCGACCCTGGACAAGGCGATCGACGTCCTGGTCAAGCGCTTCCTGCACAACCCGGTCACCCACGAAGCCGACTCGGCCCAGTCGCCGGTGGCGAAGATGTCCCACCACGTGCTGCACATCGGTCGCGAGCAGAAGGTCTCGGTCCTGGTGGACCTGACCAGCGCGCCCGGCCGCACGGTGATCTTCACCCGCACCAAGCACGGCGCCAAGGCGCTGGCCCGCCAGCTCAACAGCAAGGGCGTGCCCGCCGTCGAGCTGCACGGCAACCTGTCGCAGAACGCGCGCACCCGCAACATGGAGGCGTTCCACTCCGGCAAGGCCTCCACGCTGGTGGCCACCGACGTCGCGGCCCGCGGCATCCACGTCGACGACGTGGCGCTCGTGGTCCACGCCGACCCGCCGTCCGAGCACAAGGCCTACCTGCACCGCTCGGGCCGCACCGCCCGCGCCGGCGCCGAGGGCACCGTCATCACGCTGATGACCGACGACCAGGTGCGCGACGTCCGCGACCTGACGCGGCTGGCCGGCATCAAGCCGACCACCACCAAGATCACCTCGGCGGGTCACCCGATCCTGACCGAGCTGGCTCCCGGTGCTCGCACCCTGGTGCCCGGTGGCTACGCGCCGCCGGCCCCCGCGGGTGGGCGCAGCAGCGGTGAGTCCACTGGTGCCCGCAGCGGTGGCGGCGGTCGCAACCGCTCGCGCACCGGCGGCGGCGCGCGTGGTGCGAAGAGCACCACGTCGGGCCAGTCGCGCGGAGGCTCCGGTGGCCAGTCCGCCGGCGGCCAGCGCACGCCGAAGAGCCCGGCCACCGGCGGTCGCCCCGCCGGCGGCGGCGCACGGCGTCGTCCCGCGGCCGCAGCCGGGAGTGGCAGCCACAGCGCTTCCAGCTTCAGCGGACGCCGCTGACCGGTAGCAGCATGAGCTGAGGAACTCCTCGGTGTGACGGTGCGTTGATCTCGTGCCGCCACCCGAGGAGTTCTTCCATGTCCGGACCTGTCCGTCATCCTCTCCAGCCCCAGGTGGACCGCCTGGTCGACCTGGGCTATCCCGCGCTCGCCGGGCTCGACGAGGCCGCCTTCCGCGGCCGGCTGGCACCGCTGCTCGCGCTCGAGCTGCCCGAGCCGGTCGCCGTCCCGTCCCCGCCACCCGCTGAGGACGGTCACCTCCGGCACGTCGTGGTGGTGGACCGGACGCTGGTGCCCCCGGAGTCCACGGTGCCGCTGCTGCGCCTGCCCGGCAGCGCGAAGCCCGGGATCGTGGACCGGCACCACCCCGAGGGTGGGCTGGACGCCTACCTGCCGCTTCCCGAGCTCGACCTGCCCCCAAGCGGCGTCTACCTGCTGGCCGACGTCGACCGCGGCGAGGAGTTCTGCGGCGTACCCCCGAGCAGGCCCTGAGGGTGATCCGGGAGCGGGGACGCACCCCGCTGACCATCGAGGAGGGCATCGCTGTGCTCACCCAGGCGCCGTACCTGCTGGAGCGCAACAAGTGCTTCTCACTCGCCGGCTCCCGCCGCGGCGACCGTCGGGTGCCGGGGCTGTGGATCAGCAACCGCGCCCCCAAGCTGGGGTGGTGCTGGGACGGCAACCCCCACGACTGGCTCGGCGTCGCCTCGGCCGGCACCCGCTTGGCCGCCCCGTAGAGTCGACCGGGCTGGCCGCAGCGTAGGCAGCGTGGGCGCAGGCAGGGAGGTGGTCGCCGGTGCAGGTCTGGCTCCGTCGAGCCCTGTGGGACGTCGTCCCCCGGGACCAGCGCGACACCGCCGAGGGGCTGCGGCGCCGCCAGGTGGTCACCGTGGCCGTGGCCGTGGTCGGCGCCCTGGTGCTCGGCTGGTCGATCCGGCTGGAGCCCGGGGACTCGCTGTTCTACGTCGGCACGTTCGCGCTGGCGGCGGTGTGGACGGTCGGCGCCTTCGTCTCCGGGCGGCTGCACCTGGGGCGGATCGCCTTCGGGGACCGGCTCACCCGCCCGGTGCTCACCCCGCTGGTGATCGGCTTCGGCCTGGCCGGGGTGTTCGTGGCCGGGGCCCTCGTGGTGCGCCAGATCCCGTGGCTCGACGAGCAGGTGCGCTCGGTGCTGGACTTCGCCGACCAAGGGTCGGTGCCGTTGCTGGTGCTGATCACCACGGTCAACGGGATCGCCGAGGAGCTCTTCTTCCGGGGGGCGGCGTACGCCGCGGTGCCCCGGCACCCGGTGCTGTGGACGAGCCTGGCCTACCTGGTCGTCACCCTGGCCACCGGCAACGTGATGCTCGCTTTCGCCGCCGCGCTGCTCGGCGTGCTGTGCGGGCTGGAGCGGCGCGCCTCCGGGGGCATCCTGGGCCCGATCCTGACGCACGTGAGCTGGTCGGTCACGATGCTGCTGGTGCTCCCGCTGGTCTTCGCCTGAGCCCGACCTCCCGGGGCAGGGGCCTCGCTCAGCGGCCCTGCTCCTCCAGCGCCCGGCGTACCGCCTCCTGGTAGCTGAGCGGCTCGCCCGGGACCAGCTCGCGGATCGAGTGGTCGCTGACCACCACCTCGACGCCCATGGAGTCGATGAGGTTGCGTCCCGTGGTGGTGTCGGTGTCGGTGACCAGGGAGAGCCAGTGCGAGGAGAGCCGCGGGCTCATCACGGGCACCGAGACGATGGGCACGGCGTCGCCGGTCATCACCTCGGAGGCGACCTGGAGCATCTGGGTGTAGGTCATCGCCTCGGGGCCGCCGATCTCGAAGACCCGGCCGAACGCCTGGTCGTTGTCCACCACTCCCACCAGGTAGCGGATCACGTCGTGGAGGGCGATGGGCTGGGTCTTCGTCTGCGCCCACCTGGGCACCACCATGGCCGGCAGGTTCTTGACCAGCTGGCGGGTGATCTCCCAGGAGATGCCTCCCGCGCCGACCACGATGGCTGCTCGCAGCACGGTCACCGGCACCCCCGTCTCGCCGAGCAGGGACTCCACCTCGCGGCGGCTGCGCAGGTGGGCGGAGAGCTTCTGGTCATCGGCGCCGAGCCCGCCGAGGTAGACGACCTGGCGCACCCCGGCGGCGGCCGCGGCCTTGCCGAAGGCTCGCGCCGCGTCACGGTCCTTGGACTCGAAGTCGTCGTGGTCCAGGCTGTGCACCAGGTAGACCGCCACGTCGATGCCGTCCAGGGCCGGGCCCAGGGTGGTCTCGTCGTCCACGTCGGCGCCCACGGGCGTCCCCGGGCCGTCGTACTCCTGGGGGCGCCGGGTCATCGCCCGTACGTCGTACCCCTGGTCGATCAGGGCCGGCACCAGACGGCTGCCGACGAAGCCGGTGGCGCCGGTGACCAGGACGCGCGATGTCTCGGTGGCGGTCATGCTCGCCAGCGTAGGCCCGGGGTGGGTGAGCAGTCCGGCCATAGGTCCCTGTCGGTCTCGTGCCGAAGACAGTAGTTTCTACTCATGATCGGTGATGAGTCCTTTGTCCAGCTCGACGAAGCCGAGTGCTGGGAGTTCCTGCGCAGCCACGAGTTCGGCCGGATGGCGTACCACCTCGTGGAGGAGGTGCACATCGCCCCGGTCAACTACGCCGTCGACCACGACACCCTGCTCTTCCGCACCGCGGAGGGCAGCAAGCTGCTGGGCGTGGTGATGAACCCCGACGTCGCCTTCGAGGTCGACGAGTACGACGACCGGCAGGCGGTCAGCGTCATCATCCGCGGGGTCGCCCGCAAGCTGGAGGAGGACGAGGAGCACCGTGCCGAGAACGTCCCGCTGCGGCCCTGGGTGAAGTCGCTGAAGTACAACGTGGTCGAGGTGCGGCCGACCGAGATCAGCGGCCGCCGCTTCCCGCTGGCCAAGCCCTGGACGCACATGCGGCCCGACCCGGAGTGACCACGCCGCCCGAGGCGTCGAGGTGACGGCTCAGCGGGCGCGCTTGCGGATGCCTTCGCGCTTGGTCTCGTCCATCGCCGCCTCGTACGCCGAGACCAGGGCGGCGACCGAGAGCGGCTTGAGGCGCTCCACGACCTCCTTGAGCCGGTCCGGGGTCATGCCCGACTCCTTGTACTTGGGCCAGACCATGGTGCGGAACAGCTCGTAGAGCTCGTGGGCGATCTCGCGTCCGTGGCGGGCGTAGAGCTCGCTCGCGGCCCGGGCGGCCTCGACCGGGTAGCCGAGCTCGAGCAGCCCCAGGCCGACGGAGAGCTGGGAGACCGCGACCCGGAACCGGCCCCGGGTGGCCGGCAGCACGATGTTGAGGGCCTCCAGGGTGGACAGGTCGTCCTCGGTCAGCTCCCGGCCCGCCCGGCCGCAGAGCTCGGCGCGGGTCATCTCCACCGGCATCTCGGCCATCCACGGGGCGAGCATGGTGCGGTGCAGCGCGACGTCCTCGGCGCTGGCGTCGGCCGGGATGCCCGCGACGTACCGCTCGATGGCGGCCAGGGTGAACCCGTGGCTCTGCAGCTCCTGGACCAGCTCCAGCCGCGCGACGTGGTCGGCGGAGTAGTAGCCGGAACGGCCGCGCCGGATCGGCGGCGGCACCAGGCCCTTGGTGGTGTAGAAGCGGATGTTGCGCACGCTCATGCCGACCCGGGCCGTGAGCTCGTCGAGGGTGAGCAGGCCGCGGGCGGCGTCGGCGGCCACCGCAGCGGTCTCGTGCATCGGTTCTGCCACGTCGCCTCCGTCCTCCTGCTCTGCTCCGCGCCTGCTCCGGGACCTGGACCGCTGCGTGGTGGTCCCGATCACATCCGCAAGACTGCTTGACGATTGTGACAGTAATAATGTCACAATCGAGGGAGCACCCGCGTCAGCGCGACGCGACCCCGCACGTCACACCCAAGGACGGTCATGGCAGAAGCATTCGTGTACGACCACATCCGCACCCCCCGCGGCAAGGGCAAGGCGGCCGGCAGCCTCCACGAGGTCAAGCCCATCGACCTCGCCGTGGGCCTGCTCGACGCCGTCCGGGAGCGCAACCCCGGGCTCGACCCGGCCCGCGTCGACGACGTCGTGCTCGGCGTGGTGTCCCCCCTCGGCGAGCAGGGCGGGGACATCGCCAAGACCGCGGCCATCGCCGCCGGCTACCCCGACACCGTCGCGGGCGTGCAGCTCAACCGCTTCTGCGCCTCGGGCCTGGAGGCGGTCAACCAGGCCGCCTCGCGGGTGCGCGGGGGGTTCGAGGACCTGATCCTGGCCGGTGGCGTGGAGTCGATGAGCCACGTCCCGATGGGCTCCGACGGCGGCGCCTGGGCCCAGGACCCCGCCACCGCGCTGAAGACCGGCTTCGTGCCCCAGGGCATCGGCGCCGACCTGATCGCCACCGTCGAGGGCTGGAACCGCGACGACGTGGACGCCTACGCCGCCCAGTCCCACCACCGCGCCGCCAAGGCGTGGGCCAACGGCTACTTCTCCGGTGCCGTGGTGCCGGTGCGCGACGCCAACGGCCTGGTCGTGCTGGACCGTGACGAGACCATCCGTCCCGACACCACCGCCGAGAGCCTCGCCGGCCTCAAGCCGTCGTTCGCCCAGATCGGCGCGGACGCCGGCTTCGACGACGTGGCGCTGGAGAAGTACCACTGGATCGAGCGGATCAACCACGTCCACCACGCCGGCAACTCGTCGGGGATCGTGGACGGCGCCGCGCTGATGGCGATCGGCAGCGAGCAGATCGGCAAGGACCTCGGCCTCACCCCGCGGGCCCGGATCATCTCCACCGCCGTCTCCGGCGCCGACCCGGTGATCATGCTGACCGGTCCCGCACCCGCCGCCCGCAAGGCGCTGGCCAAGGCCGGGCTCGAGGTCGGCGACATCGACCTGTTCGAGATCAACGAGGCGTTCGCCGCGGTCGCCATGCGCTTCATGCGCGACATGGGCATCAGCGACGAGATCACCAACGTCAACGGCGGCGCCATCGCCATGGGCCACCCGCTGGGTGCCACCGGCGCCATGATCCTCGGCACGCTCATCGACGAGCTCGAGCGGCGCGACCAGCGCCGCGGCCTCGCCACGCTCTGCGTCGGCGGCGGCATGGGCATCGCCACCATCGTCGAGCTCGTCTGAGAAGGGACCACCACACACATGAGCACCACCCACAACGACCAGACGGCCGACCAGAGCGCCGTCCACTACGAGCGCGACGCCGACGGCATCGTCACCCTGACGATGGACGACCCCACGTCCAGCGCCAACACCATGAACGAGATCTACCAGCGGTCCATGGAGGCTGCGGTCTCCCGGCTGTACGACGAGGTGGACAGCGTCACCGGAGTCGTGGTGACCAGCGCCAAGAAGACCTTCTTCGCCGGCGGCGACCTGAAGATGATGGCGAAGGCGACCAAGGACGACGCCGAGGCGATCTTCACGGGCGTCGAGGCGATCAAGGCGACCCTGCGCCGGCTCGAGACCTACCCCCGCCCCGTGGTGGCCGCGGTCAACGGCACCGCCCTGGGCGGTGGCCTGGAGATCGCGCTGGCCACCAACAGGCGCATCGTCGTGGACGACCCCAAGGTCAAGCTCGGCCTGCCCGAGGCCACGCTGGGCCTGCTGCCCGGCGGCGGCGGCGTCACCCGCACCGTCCGGATGCTCGGCCTGCAGACCGCGCTGATGGAGGTGCTGCTCCAGGGGCCGCAGTTCAACCCCGCCGCGGCCAAGGCCAAGGGCCTGGTCGACGAGCTGGTCGCCACCCGCGAGGAGCTGGTGCCCGCGGCCAAGGCCTGGATCGCCGAGCACCGCGAGGACGCGGACGCCGCGAAGAACCCCTGGGACCGTCCCGGCTACAAGATGCCCGGCGGCAGCCCCAAGTCCCCGGCGCTGGCGGCGTTCCTGCCCGCCTTCCCGGCACTGCTGCGCAAGCAGCTCAAGGGCGCCGACTACCCCGCGCAGAAGGCGATCCTCGCCGCCGCCGTCGAGGGCGCCAACACCGACTTCGACACCGCCTCGCGGATCGAGTCGCGCTACCTGACCACCCTGGTCTGCGGGCAGAACTCCACGAACATGATCCAGGCGTTCTTCTTCGACCTGCAAGCGATCAACTCCGGCTCCCTGCGCCCGCAGGGGGTCGCGCCGTTCAAGGCGACCAAGGTCGGCGTCCTCGGCGCCGGGATGATGGGCGCCGGCATCGCCTACGTCTGCGCCCGCGCCGGCATGCAGGTGGTGCTCAAGGACGTCGAGCTGGCCAACGCCGAGAAGGGCAAGGCCTACTCGGAGAAGATCAACGCCAAGGCCGTCTCCCGCGGCAAGCTGACCCAGGACAAGAGCGACGAGCTGCTGGGCCGGATCACCCCCACCGCCGACCCGGCCGACCTGGCCGGCTGCGACCTGGTGATCGAGGCCGTCTTCGAGGACGCCTCCCTCAAGGCGAAGGTCTTCGCCGAGGTGGCGCCGTACGTCACCGGTCATGAGCGGGGCGACGCGCTGCTGTGCTCCAACACCTCCACCCTGCCGATCACGGAGCTGGCGACCGGCGTGGACCGCCCGGCCGACTTCATCGGGCTGCACTTCTTCAGCCCCGTCGACAAGATGCCGCTGGTGGAGATCATCCGTGGCCGCGAGACCTCCGACGAGGCGCTCGCGAAGGCGTACGACGTGGTGCAGCAGATCCGCAAGACCCCGATCGTGGTCAACGACAGTCGCGGGTTCTACACCTCCCGCGTCATCGGCACCCAGATCAACGAGGGCCTGCGGATGCTGGCCGAGGGTGTCCACCCGATGTCGCTGGAGCGTGCCGCGACCCAGGCCGGCTACCCGGTGGGTCCGCTGCAGATCAGCGACGAGCTCAACCTGGAGCTGATGAAGAAGATCCGGATCGCCAACGAGGAGGCGTGGCGTGCCGAGGGCAAGGACGTCTCCGCCGACCCCTCGACCCAGGTCGTGGAGAAGATGCTGGAGATCGGTCGCCCCTCGAAGCTGAAGGGCGCCGGCTTCTACGACTACGACGAGGCCGGCAGGCGGACCGCGCTGTGGTCCGGCCTGGCCGAGACCTTCCCGCCCGCCGAGCAGCAGCCGCCCCTGGCCGACATCATGGACCGGATGCTCTTCATCGAGGCGCTCGAGACCGCGAAGTGCTTCGAGGAGGAGGTGCTCACCTCGGCGGCGGCCGCCAACATCGGCTCCATCATGGGCATCGGCTTCCCGGCGCGCACCGGTGGCGCCGCGCAGTTCATGACCGGCTACGAGGGTGCTGACGGCACCATCGGCCTGGGTGCCTTCCTGGCCCGCGCCGAGGAGCTGGCCGCGACGTACGGCGAGCGGTTCGCGCCCACGCCGTACCTGCGCGAGCTCCTCGCCAAGGGCGAGGGCTTCCCCGCCTGACCCCTGCCGCCCGGCGCCATCCATGTAACGCCCGGTTAGACGCACTTGCACCCCCCGTCTACGGGGGCGGAAGTGTGTAAAACCGGGCGTTACATGCGTTCAGCGGCCAGAATCAGCGGGTGACCCCGCCCGAGCCCACAGCCCCCCGGCCAGCCGTCGCCGTCGCGGACCTGCACGTCAGGTTCGGCGAGGTGGAGGCGGTCACCGGCGTCTCGCTCCAGGCGTACGCCGGCCAGGCGACCGCGCTGCTCGGGCGCAACGGCGCCGGCAAGTCGACCACCATGCGGGTGCTGGCCGGCGTGGTGCCGCCCACCTCGGGCAGCGTGCTGGTGGCCGGTCACGACGTGGCCCGCGACGCGCTGTCGGTCAAGCGGCGAGTGGGCTACTGCCCAGACGTCGGGGGCCTGGTGCCCCGCGCCACGCCGTGGGAGCACCTGCAGCTCGCGGCCCGGCTGCGCCGGATGCCCGAGCAGGGTGCCGAGGGCTGGGAGCCGCGCGCCCGGGAGATGCTCGAGCGGTTCGAGCTCGGCGACGTGGCGCACCGGGTCACCGCCGGGTTCTCCCACGGCATGGGTCGCCGGCTCTCGGTCATCCTGGCCGCCTTCCACCGCCCCGACGTACTGCTGCTGGACGAGCCCTTCGACGGGGTCGACCCGATCGGCGTGGAGGCCACCTTCGAGGTGGTGGCCGACGCCCGCGCCCGGGGCGCCTGCGTGCTGCTCTCCACCCACCTGCGCGAGCTGGCCATCGGCACCTGCAGCTCCGCCCTGGTGCTGCGCGGTGGCGCCCAGGTGGCAGACCTCGACGCCGACGAGCTCTCCGGGGAGGCCGGGGCCAGTGCCTACCGCGCCCTCCTCGACTGAGGTGTCGACCCGGGCCCGGCTGGCCGAGCTCTGCTGGGCGCCCGTGGTCGACACCGCGCACCTGCTCCGCTTCCGCTCCGCCTCGGTACGCCGTCCCCTCGCGCGCCGCATCGGCTGGTCGGTGCTGCTGCTGATCACCCTGGGGGCCGCCACGCTGCCGGCCCTGGCGCCGTCCGCCGGCGGCGGGGGCCGGGCGTTCGACACGTTGCTGCTGCTGCCCAGCCTGATGGCCGGGTTCCTGCTGCTGGCCATCGTCTCGGCCGTGGCCAGCGGCGGCGGCCGCGAGCTGCTCGCGCACGAGCACGCGGTGGCGTTCCCGGTGAGCCCGACCACCGACCACCTCGGGGCGCTGCTGATGGCCCCCCTCAACATCGCCTGGCTGCTCCAGGCCTGGTTCCTGCTGGGAGCCGCCGCGTTCGGCCAGGGTCTCTCCGGACTGCTCGGGCTCCAGGTCGTGATGGTGCTGTGGCTGCTGGTCGCCACCACCGCGGCGCAGGCGGTCGCCTGGACGATGGAGGCGATCCGGCG
Organism: Nocardioides houyundeii; assembly: GCF_002865585.1. Taxonomy (NCBI): domain Bacteria; kingdom Bacillati; phylum Actinomycetota; class Actinomycetes; order Propionibacteriales; family Nocardioidaceae; genus Nocardioides; species Nocardioides houyundeii. Next base: position 191,462 of record NZ_CP025581.1, read on the forward strand.
GCGCAGGCACGGGGTGGCCGCCTTCCGGACGATCAGCGGGGTAGTCGGTGCCGGGGCGGTGTGGCTGCAGCTCTCGGGCAACCTGGGCGCCTTCCTGGACGCCGTCCCGACCCTGTACCTGCTGGTCGCGGCCCGCTCGGGTCTCGGGGTCGACTGGGCGGGCGCGGTGGCGGTGGAGCTGCTGCTGACCCTGGGCGCCGTGGTGCTGGGGGCCTGGCCGGCCCACCTCGCCGCGCGGCGGCTCGCCCGGGACGAGCTGAAGGCGGAGAGCAACGTGCACCCGGCTCGGGCGCTGCCGCGGTCGGCGTTCGCGATGCTGGTGCGGATCGACCGGGCGTCGGTGTGGCGGGCGGTGCCGATGCGCCGGGGGTTGGCGGTGCTGGCGCTGGGACCCGGGCTGGTCGCGGTGGCCGGGGCCATGACCTGGGACACCGTGACGATCCTGCCTGGCCTGGTGGTCAGCGGCGGGGTGCTGCTCTTCGGGGTCAACGCCTGGTCGCTGGATGGTCGCGGGGGCCTGTGGCGCGAGAGCCTGCCGGTGGACGCGGCGTCGGTGTTCCGAGCCCGCAGCGCGGTGATGGCCGAGTGGCTGCTCGCCGCGGCCCTGGTCACGGTGGTGCTCGCCTCGCTGCGGGCGGGCGTCCCGACGGCCTCGGAGCTGACGGCGCTGGTGGTCACGGTGCTGGTGGTCACGGTGCAGGTGGTGGCGGTGGCGATGACCTGGTCCTCGCGGCGCCCGTTCGCGGTCAACCTGCGCTCGGCGCGCGCCACCCCGGCTCCGCCGATCGTGATGGTCGGCTACTCGGCTCGGTTGGCGACAAGCACCACACTGACTGCCATGGTGTTCTCCACGCTCTCCCAGGCGGCTCCGTGGTGGGTCGTCGCCGCGGTCGCGGTTCCGTTCCTCAGCTGGTCGACGGTGCGGTGGTGCCGGGCCTCGCGGGTGTGGCAGGACCCGGCGGCCCGGGCGGTCGTGGTCACCACGGTGGCCGCCTGATGGGGCAGGTGCTGCTGGTGCGCCACGGCCAGGCCTCCTGGGGGGCCGCGGACTACGACGTGCTGTCCGAGACCGGCCGCCGGCAGGCGGAGGTGGTCGGGCGTGCCCTGGCCGACCTGGCTCCCGACGTCGTGGTGCACGGCGCCATGGCCCGGCAGCGGGACACCGCCCAGCTCGCAGCCGCTGCCGCTGGGTGGTCGGCACCCCTGGTCGTCGACGCCCGGTGGGACGAGATGGACCACCTGGCGATGCTGGACCGGCAGCCGGCCGAGCACACCGGCGAGCCTGACCGCCGGCAGTTCCAGGCCTGGTTCGAGGCGGCCACCCAGCGGTGGACGTCGGGGGAGCACGACGACACCTACGACGAGTCGTTCCCGGCGTTCCGGGAGCGGGTGCTGGCCGGTCTGGCCGCCCTGACCGAGGCCGGGACGGCGGTGGTGTTCACCTCCGGAGGTCCGGTGGCGGCTGCGGCGACCCGCCTCATGGAGGCCGGCACCGCGACGTACGTCCGACTGGCGCCGGTGGTGGTCAACACCTCGGTCACCCGGATCGTGAGCGGGCGCCGTGGGCTGAGCCTGGTCTCGTTCAACGAGCACCAGCACGTGCCGCGCGACCTGCGGACCTATCGCTAGCCCAGCACCTGGGACTGCGCGAGGCAGTAGGCCTCCGCCGCGCGGAGCTCGCGCCAGGCGGGGGACTTGAAGTTGCGGATCAGGGCGGCGCGGGTCGCCTGCTTGGCCCGAGCCTCGCCGATGCGCCGGCCGAAGCAGGTGCTGTAGGTGAGGATGTCGAGCTGGTTGTTGGTCGCGAAGGCCTGGGCACGGCTGGCCAGCTTGATGTAGCTGGTGCACGCGAACTGGGAGTCGGCCCACAGGGTCGCCATCCGCTTGGGGACCCGGGGCACGAAGCCGTCGGCCTTCTCCGGAGAGAGCACGTCGGCCTCGACCAGCTCCTCCTCGCTGACCTGGGCCAGCACCTTGTCGGCGAAGCACTGGCCCTCGGCGATGTCCTCCTCGGTGGCGTAGGCGCCGACCACGAAGCTCACCAGTTGGTCGCGCACGCTGGGTGGCTCTGCGGGGCCCCCTCGCCACTGGGGTTGGCATCGCTGCTCGCGCAGGCGGTGATCAGCGTGGCGGACGCGATCAGCGTCGCGGCAGTCGTGAGCGCTCTCCGAAACATGGTCGGCTCCCATCGACTCATGGTTCTCCCTCAAGCACCGCGCGTTGTGAGCCGCGACACTCCTCCAGGTAGGGACGCTACCCGACCGTAGCCATGGCAGCCATGCCCGAAATTCGGTAGGGCCGCCAGGGTCGGGCTAGACGAGCTTGCGGAAGAGCGGCAGGGGCGCGTGCTTGATCAGCACCGACATCGGCCCCCAGGGCACCCGGGGGACGGCGGTGGAGGGGCGTTCGGCCTCGATCGCCCGCACCATCGAGCGGACCCCGCGCCGGGTCGAGGCCATCAGCGGCGGCGGGGTGGCGGACGGGCCCGTCTGGTTCATCTCCGAGGCGATGTAGCCGGGGTAGATGACCGAGACCTTGATGGCCGACCCGTGCAGCTCCGCCCGCAGGCCCTCCGCCAGGTGCGCCACCCCGGCCTTGGTGGCGGCGTAGGTGGCCATGGACTTGGGCATGCCGCGCACCGCGGAGATGCTGGAGATCATCACCAGGTGCCCGTGCTCCTGGGCCCGGAAGATCTCCATGGCCGCCTCGGTCTGGGCGAGCGCGCCGACGAAGTTGGTCATCGCGGTCTCGCGGTTGGCGTCGAACCGGCCGGTGCCCAGCGGGGCGCCCTTGCCGAGGCCGGCGTTGACGATCACCCGGTCCAGGGTCCGCCCCTCGGCGGTGAGCTCCTCGGCGAAGCTGCCGAAGACCTCGAAGACCCGGTCGTGGTCGTTGACGTCGAGCGCCCGGATCGAGACCGGGTGCCCGGGGTGGGCGGCCTGGATGTCGGCGCGCAGCTCCTCCAGCCGGTCGGTACGCCGGGCGCAGAGCGCGAGCGCGTGGCCGGCGTCGGCGAACTGACGGGCCATCTCAGCCCCCAGCCCGCTGCTGGCGCCGGTGATCAGGATGGTCTTGCGGGGGGACGGCTGAGTCATGGCCGGAGTGTAGGACTCGTCTCGGCCCATCTCAGCGGAGCCGCTGGTGGATGTCCTCGCTCATCCGCACGATCGCGACGTAGAACTCCAGCGTCATCCGGATGAAGCACAGGTAGAGCAGGAACATGAAGGCGCCGACCACGAGGAAGAGCAGGCCCACGGCGGGGGAGTCGGAGACGAAGCCGGCGATGGTGAAGAAGAGCCAGGTCAGGCCCAGGCCGATCACCGACAGGATGTAGACCAGCTTGACGACCATCGGCGTGATGAAGCTGCTGAAGGAGAAGTCGAAGAGGCTGCCGAAGAACCCCTTGCGCGACGGGCCCTGCGGGCCGCCGGGGTAGCCGGCGGGTTCGCCGTAGCCCTGGGTGTAGGGGTTGGTCTCGCCGGGACCCCCGGGGGGCTGGGCGCCGTAGGGATTGGTCTGGCCGTACGGGTCCTGCGGCGGGTTGCCGTAGTTGGACATGCTGATTGTTCCCCTCGTCGTGGTCGCGGTCTTGGGAGCCGCGCTGCCTGCGGCGTCACCCTAGTGACGCCTGGCCCCTATGCCCGGCTGGGCGCGGGTAAAACCTGGCGCGTCTCTCGACAGGGATCTGCATACTTGGTATACATACCGAGTATCCAGACGCTCCCGGGGCGCGGCGGATCGCCAGGAGGCTGAGATGTCAGTGCGCCAAGCCATGCTGGCGCTGCTGGAGCAGGGGCCGAAGTACGGCTACCAGCTCCGTGCGGAGTTCGAGCAGCGGACCGGGTCCACCTGGCCGCTCAACATCGGGCAGGTCTACACGACCCTGGCCCGGCTGGAGCGGGACGGACTGGTGGAGGCGGACGCCGCCGACGTCCAGGGGCACGTGGTCTACCGCGCGACCCCCCGGGGCCGGGACGAGGCCGCGACCTGGTTCACCACGCCGGTGCCCCGCGACCAGCCGCCGCCGCGCGACGAGCTCGCGATCAAGCTGGCCATCGCGGTCACCCTGCCTGGCGTCGACGTGGGCCAGGTGATCCAGCAGCAGCGCACCGCCACCATGACCGCGCTCCAGGACTACACCCGGCTCAAGCGCTCCGGCCGGGCCGCCCGGCCGACCGAGCCCGAGGACCTGGCCTGGAGCCTCGTCGTGGACTCCCTGGTCTTCACCTGTGAGGCGGAGCTCCGCTGGCTGGACCACTGCGAGGCGCGGCTGCGGCGGGTCGCGGCGGAGCGAGCGGCCGCGCCTGATCAGACCACCTCGGCACCGACCACCTCGGCACCGACCACCCAGGCACCGTCCAGCAGGGAGAACCGATGAGCGCCGAACCGATCGTCCGACTTCACGACGTCAGCCGGGTCCACGGCTCCGGCGCGGGGGAGGTGCATGCGCTGCGCGGCGTCTCCTTCCAGGTCCGTCCCGGCGAGCTCGTCGCGGTGATGGGTCCCTCGGGCTCCGGGAAGTCCACCCTGCTCTCGCTTGCCGGTGGACTGGACCAGCCCACCTCGGGCACGGTGAGCATCGAGGGCGTCGACCTCGGGTCGCTCAACCAGGCCGGCCGCGCCCGGATCCGGCGTACGTCGGTGGGCTACGTCTTCCAGGACTTCAACCTGATCCCCGCGCTGACCGCGGAGGAGAACGTGGCACTGCCGCGCGAGCTGGACGGCGTACGTGGCCGGGACGCCCGGGAGGCCGCACGCGCCGCGCTGGCCGAGGTGGGGGTGGCCGATCTCGCCGACCGGTTCCCCGACGACATGTCGGGCGGGCAGCAGCAGCGGGTGGCCATCGCCCGCGCCATCGTGGGCGATCGGCGGCTGATCCTGGCCGACGAGCCCACCGGGGCCCTGGACACCGACACCGGCGAGCAGATCCTGAGGGTGCTCCGGGACCGTTGCGACGCCGGAGCGGCCGGGGTGCTGGTCACCCACGAGGCGCGGCACGCGGCCTGGGCGGACCGGGTGGTCTTCATCCGCGACGGGGTCGTGGTCGACGAGGCCGGCGCCGACGACCCCGACGACCTGCTCGAGTCCAGCGCTACCGGAGGACTGTGATGCGGGGCTGGCGGCCGCTGCTGCGGCTGGCCTGGCGTGACGTGCTCCGGTCCAAGGGGCGCAGCGCGCTGGTGCTGGTGCTGATCGCGCTCCCGGTGCTCGCGGTGACCACGGCGCTGGTGGTGACGGCGACCGTCCAGACCTCCGGCGGTGAGGGCCTGGAACGGCGGCTCGGCGCCGCGGACGCCCGGATCTCCTTCGACGGGTCCGGCAAGGTGCTCCACCAGTTCGACCCCGACACCGGCTCCTCGATGAGCGAGGGGTCGCGCGGCAGCGGGCTCACCCAGGCCGGCATCGCCGAGGTGCTGGGCCGCGAGGTCCGGACCATCGGCTGGCGCCAGGACCAGCTGGTCGTCCGGAGCGAGGACCGCTCCACCCAGGCGCGCGTCTCCTACCTCGACCTGGCCGACCCGTTGGCCCAGGGCCTGGCCCGGCTCGAGGAGGGGCGGATGCCCGGCGCTCCCCGCGAGGCGTTGGTCAACCGGGCCTTCGTCGACCTGGGAGTTGAGCTGGGGGAGACGCTCACCCTGACCGACGGCACCACCTTCGAGGTGGTCGGCATCGGTGAGGACGCCTCCCAGAAGGGCTTCCCCGCGCTCTTCGCCCCACCCGGCGCCGAGACCGCCTCGGCACGCACCGGGACCTGGCTGCTGGACGCCGGTGACGTCACCTGGTCCGAGGTCCGGGCGCTCAACGAGCATGGCGCCACGGTGCTCTCCCGGGCGGTGCTGCTGGACCCGCCGCCGGATTCCGCGCTGCCCGCGGACCTGCAGCAGTCCGGCAGCGGCGACGCGGCCCTTACGGTCGGTGTCCTGGTCGCGGTGATGGTGCTGCTGGAGGTGGTGCTGCTGGCCGGTCCCGCGTTCGCCGTCACCGCGCGCCGCCAGTCGCGCACCCTGGCCCTGCTGTCCGCCGTGGGCGGCGCCCCGGCGCAGGCACGCCGCACCATCATGTCGATCGCCGTGGTGCTGGGCGCCCTGGCCGCGCTGGTCGGGGTGGTCGGCGGCATCGCGCTCGGCGGGCTGGTCGCCGTACCGGTGGCCCAGCACTACAGCAGCGAGTGGTTCGGGCCTTTCGACGTGCCCTGGACCTGGGTGCTGGTGGTCGCCGCCTTCGGGTTGGTCTCGGCGCTGCTGGCCGCCGCCGTCCCCGCGAGGCTGGCCTCCCGGATGGACGTGGTCGCGGTGCTCGCCGGACGGCGGGGGGACGCCGCTCCGTCGCGCCGCTCTCCCCTGCTGGGACTGGTGCTGCTCGGCGCCGGCGTGGCCGGCGCGGTGGTCGGGGCGCGGAAGCAGAGCGGGGGCGAGGTGTTCATCGCCGGCTCGGCGATCGTCTGCGTGCTGGGCATGGTCCTGCTGGTCCCCGTGGTGCTGACCGTCCTGGCCCGCATGGGCGGGCGGCTGCCGCTGCCCCTGCGGTACGCCGTACGCGACGCGGTCCGGCACCGCGCCCGCACCGTCCCCGCCGTGGCCGCGGTGGCGGCCACCGTCTGCGGCGTCGTGGCGCTCGGCATCAGCACCAGCAGCGACGCCAAGGAGGACCGGGAGACCTACACCCCCCGGCTGGTGCACGGCGACGGCATCGTCACCGTCAGCGACGCCACCCCCGCCCAGTGGAGTCAGGTCGAGCAGATCGTGCGTCGTGAGCTGCCGGGGGCGACGGTGACCCCGGTGCTCGGTGTCCCGGAGCCCACGGACGCGTACGTCGACGTGAGCTACCGGGTGCCGGGGCCCGAGCACACCCTGCTGGACTGGACCGGTGGCTCGATCGGCACCATGAACCTGGTCGGTGACGAGATCCCTCATGTGCTGCCCGACCTCAGCGCGGCGGAGCGAGCCCGAGGCGACGCGGCGCTGGCGCAGGGGCGCGTGGTGGTCTTCAGCAATCACGCCGTGAACGCGGACGCCGTGCGGATCAAGGGCGCCACCTGGGACCACGACACCGGGAGGGAGCAGACCCTCTTCGGCCCGGCCACCGTGCCCGCGAGGTACGTCGTGGTCGAGGGCACGGGCTTCCCGGCGTACGGCGTGGTGCCCACCACCGTGGCAGAGGAGCTGGGCATCGAGTCCGGAGTCGTCTCGGTGCACGTGACCGGGGCCGAGATCACCGACGACCAGCGCCAGGCGATCGGCGAGGCGGTCGCAGGGTTCGGCACCTATGCCGAGTTCTACCTGGAGCGGGGGTACGTCGAACGGGACAGGGTGCTGCTGCTGTGGGTGCTGGGTGCACTCGGTGCGGTGCTCATGCTCGGCGGCACCCTCACGGTCACCTTCCTGGCGCTCAGCGACGCCCGTCCGGACCTGGCGACCTTGGCAGCCATCGGAGCCGCGCCGCGGACCCGGCGGGCGGTGGCGGCGTCGTACGCCCTGGTGGTCGGGCTGGTCGGCGCGGTGCTGGGCGCCCTGGTGGGGTTGGTGCCGGGGATCGCGGTGACCTATCCGCTCACCCGCAGCACCGGGATCTGGAGCATCGAGGGCGAGGGCATGACCTCGGTCTCCGGGGAACCCCCGACGATCGGGCCGTTCCTGGAGATCCCGTGGCTGATGATCGCCGTCGTGGTGCTCGGGCTGCCGCTGCTCACCGCGCTGGTCGTGGGCGCCACGGCCCGCTCCCGGCTGCCGATGGTGGCCCGCCTGGACTGAGTCCGGCGACCGCGAGTCTGGCGGGCGGGGGAATGTCGCACCGGGTCCACGAGGTTGACCAAGAGTGACTTCTCCCGCCCTGCCTGCCATGCCCACCCTCTCCGTGCTCGACCTGGTGCCGGTGCGCACCGACCAGACGACCGGCGACGCGATCAACGCCTCGCTGTCGCTGGCCAGGACCGCGGACGGGCTGGGCTACCGGCGCTACTGGCTGGCCGAGCACCACAACATGCCGGCGGTGGCGGCGACCAACCCGCCGCTGCTGATCGCCATGGTGGCCGGGGCGACGTCGCGGATCCGGGTGGGCAGCGGCGGCGTGATGCTGCCCAACCACGCCCCGCTGGTGATCGCCGAGCAGTTCGCGCTGCTCGAGGCGGCCTACCCCGACCGGATCGACCTGGGCATCGGCCGGGCGCCCGGCACCGACCAGCTGACCCGCTACGCGCTGCGCCAGGGCGCGGGCGGTGAGGACCCGGTCGCGGAGTTCCCGCGCTACGTCGACGACATCGGCGTGCTGATGTCCGAGCACGGTGCGGCGATGGCCTTCAACGGCCGCGAGCACCCGCTCAAGGCCACACCCAAGGCGGCGTCGGTCGCGCCGATCTGGTTGCTCGGCTCCTCGGACTACTCAGCCCGGCTGGCCGCCTCGCGCGGTCTGCCCTACGTCTTCGCCCACCACTTCGCCGGGCAGGGCACCGCCGAGGCGCTCGAGCTGTACCGGACCTCCTACCAGCCCTCGGAGCGGTTCCCCGAGCCGCGGACCTTCCTCACCGTCAACGCCTGCGTGGCGGACAGTGCCGAGGAGGCCGAGCGCCTGGCGCTGCCGCAGGTGCTGCAGATGCTGGCCATCATGACCGGCGCGCCGCTGACTCCGCAGCGCCTGGTCGAGGAGGCCGAGAAGGTCGAGGTGCCGCGCGGCCAGCAGGGCATGGTCGACGGCATGCTGCGCCGCTGGGTCGTGGGGGACGCGGAGTCCTCGCGGACCCGGATCGCGCAGCTGGCCGCCGAGTTCGGCGTGGACGAGGTGATGATCCACCCGGTCGCCGGCTCCTTCACCGGTACGCCGGCCGCCGCGACGCCGGCGCGCGAGGAGACGCTCCGGCTGCTCGCGGCCTGAGCGCACCGCCGGCTCACCAGGCGGTCGGCTTGGTCGGGGCGACGACCCAGGCGTCGAAGAGCGGGTCCAGGTCCTGGCCGGTGACCCGCTCGGCGAGCCGCCGGAACTCGCGCGTGCCGGCGGATCGGCCGCCGTACTTGGCGACCCAGGCCTTGGCGAGCCGGAAGAACAGCTCGTCGCCGACGCGCTGGCGCAGGGCGTGCAGGGTGGCGGCGCCGCGGTCGTAGATCGCGTCGGAGAAGATCCCGAGGCGACCGGGATCGGAGACCACCGTGGTCCAGAACTTGTCGCTGGCCTTCCGCGCCAGCACCTTCTCGTAGGCCTGCTGGGCGGTCGTGCCGCCGCGGGCCTCGGTCCACAGCCACGTCGCGTACTCCGCCCAGCCCTCGTTGAGCCAGATGTCGGCCCACCGACGGAGGCCGACGTGGTCGCCCATCCACTGGTGAGCGAGCTCGTGCGCGGCCGTGGCCTCGTCCGCGTCCCGGCTGAAGAACGAGCGCGTCTGGGTCTCGAGTGCGTAGCCGACGGAGTTGTCGTCGACGATCGAGCCGTAGGAGACGAACGGGTAGCGCCCGAACCGCTCCTCGAAGAAGGCGACCATCTCGCCGGTCAGAGCCAGGCTCGCCTTGCTGCGCGCCCGCTTGGCGGCGGGGAGGTCCCGGTCCAGGAAGTCGATCACCGGGACACCGCCGGGGGTGGTGGAGCGCTGCATCTTGAAGTTCCCGATGGTGGCGGTCGCCAGGTAGGACGACATCTGGTCCGGGGCGTCCCAGACCCAGGTGGTCCGGCCCTTCCTGGTGCGCCGGCTCTCGAGCAGCCCGTTGGCGGCCACCGTCAGCCCCTTGGGCACCGTCACCTTGAAGCGGTAGGACGCCTTGTCGCTGGGGGTGTCGTTGACCGGGAACCAGGTGGCGGAGCCGTCGGGCTCGCTGACCACCATGGCGCCGTCGCGGGTGGTGACCCAGCCGTAGAGCGCGTCCTCGATGTCCTTGGGGCGACCGGTCGCGCCGCCGTACCTGACCACCACCTTGTGCTTCTGCCCGGGGCTCATCGACGAGCGCGGGGTGACCACCAGCTCGTTGTCGAGCGTCTGCCGGAAGCGGGCCGGGCGGCCGTCGACCGTGACCGAGCCGGCCACCAGGCCACGCAGGTCCAGGTTGAACCGGCGCAGGCGCTGGGTGGGCACCAGGCGGATCTTGGCGACCCCGTCGAGCCGGCCCACCAGCCGCGCCGGCGCGGGCCGCGGCGGGGTGTAGTCGAGGTCGAGCGCGTAGTGCTGGACGTCGTAGCCGCGGTTGCCCGCCAGCGGGAAGTACGGGTCGCCCCCGCCGGCCCCGCCGATGACGCCCTGGGGGCGGGACGCCGGGTCGGGACCCGCAGCGGCCTGGGCAGGGCTGAGGGCGGGGACGAGCAGGGCGCCGAGGACGAGGCCGGCGATACCGAGGCGGCGGGGGGTCTCCATCCGGCGACTGTAGACCTCGGGGCCGACGTCCCGCGTGGGGCAATCCCCGGGGATAGAAAAAGTCAGGCTTGACTGTTTGTTAGTTTCCGGGTCAGGATGGTCTCGTGAGCAGCCAGCCGATCCGAGTCCCGCAGGAGGAGCGCACCCGCGCCATGCGGGCGCGACTGCTGGAGGCCACCGTCGAGTGCCTGGTCGAGTTCGGGTTCTCCGGCACCTCCACCACGCTGGTCAGCCAGCGCGCGGGCGTCTCCCGGGGTGCGCAGCTGCACCACTTCCCGACCAAGAACGACCTCGTCGTCGCGGCCGTGGAGCACCTCAGCGCCCTGCGCGGCGCCGAGCTCGCCGACACCCTCGCCGACGTGCCGGGAGGCCCGCAGCGCACCCGCACGGTGCTGCGGATCCTCGCCGACCACTTCACCTCGCCCGTCTTCGCCGCGGCCCTGGAGCTCTGGGTCGCCGCCCGCACCGACGAGACCCTGCTCGCGGCCGTGCAGCCGCTGGAGCAGCGGGTCGGGCGCGAGGCCCACTTCCTGACCGCCGCCGCCCTCGGTGTCGACGGCACCGCTCCCGGCACCCGGGAGCTGGTGCAGGCGACCCTCGACCTGCTCCGCGGGCTGGGCCTGGCCAACACCATCTCGGATGACACCCGCCGTCGCGAGCGGATCCTCGACCAGTGGGCCACCACGCTCGAGAGCACGCTCGGCATCTCCGGCAGCAACCCCGACTCCAGCACTCACGAAGGAGCATGACCTTGCTCGACGACGTCCTGTCCGACCTCACCGCCGAGGGGGACAGCCTGGAGGCTCTCGTCTCCCCGCTGGCCCCCGAGCAGTGGCGCACGCCGACGCCGGCAGCCGGCTGGGACGTGGCGACCCAGGTCGCCCACCTGGCTTGGACCGACGAGGTCGCCGTCAAGGCGGCATGCGACAAGGTGGCCTGGGACGCCGAGGTGATGGGCGCCATCGGCAACCCCGAGGGCTACGTCGACGAGATGGCGCTGACCGGCGGTGCCGTCGACCCCGCCGCGCTGCTCGCCCGCTGGCGCACCGCGCGCACGAAGCTGGTCAAGACGCTCGCCGAGCTCCCCGAGGGCCACAAGCTCCCGTGGTTCGGCCCCCCGATGTCGGCGACCTCGATGGCCACCGCCCGGCTGATGGAGACCTGGGCGCACTCCCTCGACGTGCACCAGGCGCTCGGCGCCGAGCCGGAGGTCACGGACCGGATCCGGCACGTCACCCACCTCGCGGTCCGCACCCGCAACTACTCCTTCCTCAACCGGGGCCTGGAGAAGCCGGCCGAGGAGTTCCGCGTCGAGCTCGTCGCACCGTCGGGCGAGGTCTGGAGCTACGGCCCCGAGGACGCCGCGCAGACGGTGACCGGACCGGCGTACGACCTGTGCCTGCTGGCCACCCGCCGGGTCAGCCGGAGCCGGACCGCCCTGGTGGCGACCGGCCCCGAGGCCGAGGTGTGGCTCGACATCGCCCAGTGCTTCGCCGGTCCCGCGGGAGCCGGCCGATGAGCGCGGGCAACGGCGCGGTGCGGATCGGCAACTGCTCCGGCTTCTACGGCGACCGGCTCTCCGCGATGCGCGAGATGCTGGAGCAGGGCGAGCTCGACTACCTCACCGGTGACTACCTCGCCGAGCTGACCATGCTCATCCTGGGCCGCGACACCATGAAGGACCCGAGCCTCGGCTACGCCCGCACCTTCGTCCGTCAGGTCGAGGACACCCTCGGCCTGGCCCTGGAGCGGGGCGTCAAGATCGTCGCCAACGCCGGCGGCCTCAACCCCGCGGGCCTGGCCGAGAAGCTGCGCGAGGTCGCCAAGGGCCTGGGCCTGGACGCCGCGGTGGCCCACGTCGAGGGCGACGACCTGCGCGCCAAGGCCGCGGACCTGGGGTTCACCAACGCCCTGACCGCCAACGCCTACCTCGGCGGCTTCGGCATCGCCGCGGCCCTGCGCGGCGGCGCCGACATCGTGGTCACCGGCCGCGTCACCGACGCCTCCGTCGTCGTGGGCCCCGCCGCCTTCCACCACGGCTGGACCCCCGAGCAGTACGACGAGTTGGCGGGCGCGGTGGTGGCCGGGCACGTGATCGAGTGCGGCACCCAGGCGACCGGTGGCAACTTCTCCGGCTTCCTCGGCCTGGACCGGACCCGCCCGCTGGGCTTCCCGCTGGCCGAGATCGCCGCCGACGGGTCCAGCGTGATCACCAAGCACGCCGGCACCGGGGGAGCGGTCACGATCGACACCGTCACCGCCCAATTGGTCTACGAGATCCAGTCCTCGCGCTACCTCAACCCCGACGTGACCACGCACCTGGACTCGATCCAGCTGACCCAGGCCGGACCCGACCGGGTGGCGATCACCGGGGTCCGTGGCGAGGCCCCGCCCGCCCAGCTCAAGGTCTGCGTCAACGAGCTCGGCGGCTGGCGCAACAGCATGGAGATCCTGCTCACCGGCCTCGAGATCGACGCCAAGGAGGCCTGGGTCCGCGAGCAGCTGGTGGCCGGATGGGGCGATCACCAGCCCGCGGAGGTGGCCTGGGCGCGCACCGCCCCGCCGGTCAAGGACCCCGAGTCCCAGGAGCTCGCCTCGTGCGTGCTCCGGGTCACCGTCCTGGACCCCGACCCGAAGGTCGCCGGCAAGGGCTTCACCGCGCCCGCGGTGGAGACCGCGCTCGGCTCCTTCCCCGGCTTCACCCTGATGGCGCCGCCGTCGCCCGCGACGCCGTACGGCATCTACCGCCCGGAGTACGTCGACCGCGAGGTCGTGACGCACACCGTCGTGCACGCCGACGGCACCACTGAGGTCATCGCTGATCCCGGCACCTACTGCCCGCCCGAGCAGCGCGACGCGCTGGTCGACCAGGGACGTCGGCCCTCGCCGTTCCCGGCGCCGGTGGACCAGGTCAACCGGGTGCTGCCGCTGGGCACCTTCGTGCACGCCCGCTCCGGTGACAAGGGAGGCGACGCCAACCTCGGGCTGTGGGTCTCCCACGACGACGAGGAGAAGCGCGCCGCGCGGGTCACCTGGCTCACCAAGCTCATCACCGCCAAGAAGATCCGCGAGCTCGTCCCCGAGGCGGCGGACCTGGAGGTCGACGTCTACTCGCTGCCCAACCTGGGCGCGGTCAACGTCGTCATCCGCGGCCTGCTCGGCGCGGGCGTGGCGGCCTCCACCAGGACCGACCCCCAGGCCAAGGCCCTGGGCGAGTGGGTCCGTTCCCGGCACGTCCACATCCAAGGAGAACTGTTGTGAGCACAGCCGAAACGCTCGAGGAGCGTTCGTCGGTCGAGGAACGGGCGGCGCTGCGGCAGGCCGCCGCGGAGTTCACCCGACGCGAGATCGCGCCCCACCTGCAGGAGTGGGAGGACGCCGGCGAGCTGCCGCGCAGCCTGCACCTGGCCGCGGCCCGCGCCGGCCTGCTGGGCGTGAGCCTGCCCGAGAGCATCGGCGGCAGCGGCGGCGACCTGCTCGACACGATCGCGCTGCAGGAGGGGATGTTCTCCGAGGGTGCCTCCAGCGGCCTGATGTCGGCGCTGTTCACCCACGGGATCGCGCTGCCGCACATCGCGGCCCACGGCTCGCCCGAGCTGGTCGACCGCTACGTCCGGCCCACCCTGGCCGGGGAGCTGATCGGCGCGCTCGGCATCACCGAGCCCGGCGGCGGCTCGGACGTCGGCAACCTGCGCACCACCGCGGTCCGGGACGGTGAGGAGTGGGTGATCAACGGGGCCAAGACCTTCATCACCTCCGGCACCCGCGCCGACTTCGTCACCACCGCGGTCCGCACCGGCGGCCCGGGTGCCGGCGGCATCTCGCTGATCGTGGTGCCCACCAGCACCCCCGGCTTCACCGTGGACCGCAAGCTGGCCAAGATGGGCTGGCACTGCTCCGACACCGCCGAGCTGAGCTACGTCGACGTACGGGTGCCGGCCGGCAACCTGGTCGGCGAGGAGAACGCCGGCTTCTGGTACATCGCCGAGCAGTTCGTGGTCGAGCGGATGGCCCTGGCCATCCATGGCTACGCCATCGCGGAGCGCTCACTGGCACTCACCCACGCCCACTGCCGTGAGCGCAGCACCTTCGGCGAGCCGCTGATCAAGCGCCAGGTGGTGCGCCACAAGCTGGTCGAGATGCGCCGCCAGGTGGAGGCCGCCAAGGCCTACACCTACGCGGTGGCCGAGCAGTACGTCGCCGCCGGCGGCCCGAACGAGCAGGTCATCGCTGCCGCGTGCCTTGCCAAGGAGACGGCGTGCAACGCCGCCACCTATGTCTGTGACCAAGCCGTCCAGCTGCACGGCGGGACGGGATACATGCACGGGACCGAGGTGGAGCGGCACTACCGCGACGCCCGGCTCCTGCCAATCGGAGGAGGAGCGACCGAGGTGCTGACCGACCTTGCCGCCAAGCTGTTGGGGTACACCAAGTGAGCGCCGTGACGACTGAGGAGACGCCTCAGCCGAGCCGGCGCGAGCACCTGCTCGCCAAGATCGCCGAGCTGGACGAGCAGAACGCCAAGGCCGTGGCCGGCGGCGGCGAGAAGTACATCGCCCGCCACCACGCCCGCGGCAAGCTGCTGCCCCGCGAGCGCATCGAGCTGCTGATCGACGAGGGCTCGGCGTTCCTGGAGCTCTCCCCGCTCGCCGGCTGGGGCACCGACTTCACCGCCGGCGCCTCGGTGGTCTGCGGCATTGGAGTGATCGAGGGCGTGGAGTGCATGATCACCGCCAACGACCCGACCGTGAAGGGCGGCGCCTCGAACCCGTGGACGTTGAAGAAGACGTTCCGGGCCGCGCAGATCGCCCAGGAGAACGCCCTGCCCACGATCTCGCTGGTGGAGTCCGCGGGCGCGGACCTGCCGACCCAGAAGGAGATCTTCATCCCGGGCGGCAAGATCTTCCGCGACCTGACCCGGGCCAGCGCCCGGCGTGAGCCCACGATCGCCCTGGTCTTCGGCAACGCCACCGCCGGCGGCGCCTACGTGCCCGGCCTCTCCGACTACACCGTGATGGTCAAGGAGCAGGCGAAGGTCTTCCTGGCCGGCCCCCCGCTGGTCAAGATGGCCACCGGTGAGGAGACCGACGACGAGACCCTCGGTGGTGCCGAGATGCACGCCCGCACCTCCGGCCTGGCCGACTTCCTGGCCGAGGACGAGCGCGACGCGATCCGCATCGGGCGTCGCATCGTGGCGCGGCTGAACTGGCGCAAGGCGCGACCGGAGCCCCGGGCCTACGCCGAGCCGGCCGAGAGCCCCGACACCCTGCTCGACCTGATCCCCACCGACCTCAAGGAGCCCTTCGACCCGCGCGAGGTCATCGTCCGGATCGTCGACGGCGTCAGCGCCGGCAACGAGGTGCCCTTCGACGAGTTCAAGCCGCTCTACGGCTCCTCGCTGGTCACCGGCTGGGCGCAGCTGCACGGTCGGCCGATCGGCATCCTGGCCAACGCCCAGGGCGTGCTGTTCTCCGAGGAGGCCCAGAAGGCCACCCAGTTCATCCAGCTGGCGAACGCGAAGGACACGCCGCTGCTGTTCCTGCACAACACCACCGGCTACATGGTGGGTGCGGAGTACGAGCAGGGCGGGATCATCAAGCACGGCGCGGCGATGATCAACGCCGTCTCCAACTCCACCGTGCCGCATATCTCGATCCTGATCGGGTCGTCGTACGGGGCGGGCAACTACGGCATGAACGGCCGCGCCTACGACCCGCGGTTCCTGTTCACCTGGCCCAACGCCAAGTCCGCGGTGATGGGCCCGGCCCAGCTGGCCGGCGTGCTGTCGATCGTCTCCCGAGCCGCGGCCGAGGCCAAGGGCAAGGAGTACGACGAGGAGGCCGACGCCGGGATGCGCACCTTCGTCGAGGCCATGATCGAGGAGCAGAGCCTGCCCTTCGCGCTGTCCGGGATGCTCTACGACGACGGGGTCATCGACCCCCGGGACACCCGGACCATCCTCGGCATCTGCCTGTCCGCCATCGACACCCAGGCCACCGCGGGCACCGACCGCTTCGGCGTCTTCAGGATGTGAGTACCAACATGAGCAGCACCACCCCTCCCTCCACCACGATCACCCGCGTCCTGGTGGCCAACCGCGGCGAGATCGCCCGCCGGGTTTTCACCACCGCCCGCCGGCTCGGCATCGACACGGTCGCCGTGCACTCCGACGCCGACGCCGGCCTGCCCTTCGTCGCCGAGGCCGACCAGGCCGTGCGGCTGCCGGGCAACACCCCGGCCGAGACCTACCTGCGCGCCGACCTCGTCCTGGACGCGGCGCGCAGGACCGGCGCCGACGCGGTCCACCCCGGCTACGGCTTCCTGTCGGAGAACGCCGAGTTCGCCCGCGCCGTCATCGCCGCCGGGCTGGTCTGGCTCGGCCCGGACCCCAGCTCGATCGAGTCGATGGGCTCCAAGATCGAGTCCAAGAAGCTGATGGAGGCCGCCGGTGTGCCGGTGCTGGCCGACCTCGGCACCAGCGCCACCGAGGCCGACCTGCCGTTGCTGGTCAAGGCGTCGGCCGGCGGCGGCGGTCGCGGGATGCGCATCGTGCGCACCCTCGCCGAGCTGCCCGGCGAGGTCGAGAAGGCCTCCGCCGAGGCGGCGTCCGCGTTCGGTGACGGCACCGTCTTCGTCGAGCCGTACGTCGAGCACGGCCGCCACGTCGAGGTCCAGGTCGTGGGCGACCGGCACGGCACCGTCGCGGTCTTCGGCGAGCGGGACTGCTCCATCCAGCGCCGTCACCAGAAGGTCGTCGAGGAGGCTCCCGCGCCCGGACTGAGCGAGGAGACCCGCTCCGCGCTGCACGAGGCGGCCCGCGCGGCCGCCGCCGCCATCGACTACGTCGGCGCCGGCACCGTGGAGTTCCTGCTGGACGCCGCCGACCCGACCCGCTTCTGGTTCCTGGAGATGAACACCCGCCTACAGGTGGAGCACCCGGTCACCGAGGCGATCTTCGGGGTCGACCTGGTCGAGGCGCAGCTCTCGGTCGCCGAGGGCAACCCGGTCAGCGCGCCCCAGGAGGGCCCGCGCGGTCACGCCGTCGAGGTCCGCCTGTACGCCGAGGACCCGGCCGCCGACTGGCAGCCGCAGTCCGGGGTCCTGACCACCTTCGAGATCCCCGGCGTGGAGGTCGAGTTCGCCAACCCGGCCTCGGGCGGTCTGCGCCTGGACACCGGCTTCGTCGGCGGCTCCGAGGTGGGGACGCACTACGACGCGATGCTGGCCAAGGTGATCTCCTTCGCACCGACCCGCCAGCAGGCGCTGCGCCAGCTGGCCGGCGCCCTGGCCAAGGCCCGGCTGCACGGCCTGACCACCAACCGCGACCTGCTGGTCGAGGTGCTGCGCCACCCGCGGTTCGTCGCGGGTGAGGTGAGCACCGACTTCTTCGGCACCGAGGAGCTGGCCACCAGGTCGGCCGCCCAGCCCACGGAGGGAGTCGCGCAGGCGGCGTTCGCCGCGGCGGTGGCGCTCGCTGAGCGGGACCGGCTCGCGCGCACCGTGCAGCGGGGCATCCCGGTGGCGTGGCGCAACGTGCCCAGCCAGCCGCAGCTCACCTCATTCGAGGTCGCGGGCACCGACGAGCCGCTCGAGGTGCGCTGGACCGGCGGCCGTGACGGCTATGCCGGCGACGGGGTCACCGTGCTCGCGGCCTCGGTGGAGTCGGTGACGCTCGAGGTCGACGGCGTCGCCACGACGTACGACGTGGTGGTGGACGCCGGCCGGCTGGACGCCCCGGTGGTGCACGTGGACTCCCCGCACGGCTACCAGCGGCTGACCAAGGTCCCGCGGTTCACCGACCCGTCGGAGCAGGTGGCCACCGGCTCGCTGCTGGCCCCGATGCCCGGCAGCGTGATCAGCGTCGCCGTCGCCGCCGGTGAGGCGGTCACCGCCGGCCAGACCGTCCTGGTGATGGAGGCGATGAAGATGCAGCACACCGTGGCTGCGCCGACCGACGGCGTGGTCACCGAGCTCAACGTGGGCGTCGGCAGCCAGGTCGCCTCCGGCGACGTGCTCGCCGTGGTCACCGACAGCTCAGAGAACTCAGGCAACTCAGGCAACGAGGAGCAGGCATGACCGAGAACGCGTTCGTCGAGTCCGAGGAGCGGCGCGAGCTGCGCAAGGCGGTCTTCGCCCTGGCCTCCAAGTACGGCCACACCTACGTCGCCGAGAAGGCCCGCGAGGGCGGCAAGGTCACCGAGCTGTGGCAGGACATGGGCAAGCACGGCTTCCTGGGCGTCAACATCGCCGAGGAGTTCGGTGGCGGTGGCGGCGGGATCGGCGACCTTGCCGCGGTCCTGGAGGAGGCGGCCGCGGCCGGGGCGCCGATGCTGATGATGGTCGTCTCCCAGGCCATCTGCGGCTCGGTGATCGGGCGCTTCGGCACCGAGGAGCAGAAGCGGAGGTGGCTGCCGCGGATCGCCGAGGGCTCCTACACGATGGCCTTCGCCATCACCGAGGCCGACGCCGGCTCCAACTCCCACAACATCACCACCACCGCCACCCGGGACGGCGACGAGTGGGTGCTGAAGGGGTCGAAGACCTACATCTCCGGGGTCGACGAGGCCCAGGGGATCCTGGTCGTCGGCCGCGCCGCGGACGCGAAGACCGGCAACCTCAAGCCGTGCCTGTTCGTGGTGCCCACCGACGCCGCGGGCTTGGAGAAGCAGGTCATCGACATGACCTTCGACGCCCCGGAGAAGCAGTTCACCCTGTTCTTCGACGACGTCCGGCTGCCCGCCGACGCGCTCGTCGGGGACGAGGACGCCGGGCTGCTGCAGCTCTTCGCCGGCCTCAACCCGGAGCGGATCATGGGCGCGGCCTACTCCAACGGCATGTCGCGCTTCGCCCTCACCAAGGCGGTGGAGTACGCCAAGACCCGCACCGTGTGGCGGGACCGGCCCATCGGCACCCACCAGGGCATCGCGCACCCGCTGGCCAAGATCAAGATCGAGCTCGAGCAGTCCAAGCTGCTCCAGCAGAAGGCGGCGGCGCTCTACGACGCCGGCGACGACATGGGCGCCGGCGAGTACGCCAACATGGCCAAGTACGCCGCCGGGGAGGTGGCGTGCAACTCCACCGACGTCGCAGTCCACACCCACGGCGGGTCCGGCCTGACCACCGAGCTGGGGCTGGCCAACATGCTGGTCGCCGCCCGACTGGGCCGGATCGCGCCGGTCAGCCGGGAGATGATCCTCAACTTCGTGGCCATGCACTCCCTCGGCCTGCCGAAGTCGTACTAGTCGAGGTCGTACTAGTCGAGGTCGTAGTGGCCGAGGTCGTCGGTCCGCAGGCGCGTCAGCCGAACCATCGGCGCCGGCGCGGACGCCCCCCCGCGGCGTCCGCGTCGGGCACCTGATCCTGGTACAACGGCTCGGGTGCCGTCTGGGTCACGGCCTGCACGCGCTCGCGTACCGAGATCGGCACCGGCAGCTCGATCCCGGCGCTCAGCAGCTCGGCGGCGTCGCGCAGGTCCTCGACGTCGCCGCGGCACCGCGGGCACTGGGTGAGGTGGGACTCGTACGAGAGCCGGTCGAGCCCGTCGAGCCCGTCGAGGGCGAAGGCCGCGGATCGGTCGTGCACGTCGTTCATGCCGAGACCGCCTGGTGCTCGTCGTCGACCGGCTCGTCGTTGACCGCCTCGGCGAGGTGCAGCATCGCCTCGTGCAGCAGCTGCACGGTGGCCCCGGGGCGCAGGCGCAGCCGGGCGTCCACCTGGTCGTGGCTCCGACCGAGCAGGTAGACCTGCGAGAGCGCCTCGCGCTCGGCCCCGCTGAGCATCGGGAGCCAGTCGGCGTCCGGCGGGAACGTCGGCGGGCCGGCCGGGATCGCGCCGGTGCGCTGCCGCGGGACCGAGGCCCGGTGCGTCGTCACGGCCTGCCGGTGGGCGACCGCCAGCAGCCACGGCAGCGTGCTGTCCGCCTCCGGCTGCTCATCGCCGTTCCAGATCGACTCGTAGCAGCGAACCGTCGCCTCGTGCGCGCCGGGGCCAGGACCCAGCACCCGCGAGACCAGGCCCAGCACCCGGCCCGCGGTGGCGTCGAAGAGCTCCAGCATCGCCGGTGCGTCACCACGGCTCGCTCGGGCGAGCAGTCCGTGGATGCTCGCAAAGGCCGAAAGGGTCGACTGCGCGTGCGCAGAGGCAGATTCGGTCATGGCCGCCATCGTGGCCTGAGATCGGCGCCCGGAGGAGGGTCCAGGTGCCAACCTCCCCAATTCGGAGTAAAAGTCTTTACTTTGCCGCTACCTCGTCACCAGGGGCACGAACGCGTAGTGCCCGTGCTCGGTGATCTCGTCGTGGGTCACGCGCAGCATCGTGCCCCGCACCGGCACCACCATCACCCCGTCGTCGCTGAGCTGGGCGCGCAACGAGGAGGGCAGCCGCTCGGCCATCGCCGAGACCAGCACCCGGTCGTACGGCGCGTGCTGGGGCAGGCCCAGCACCCCGGGGCGCGCCGGCTCCACGGTGACCCACGGCTGGGCGTCGTGCGCCAGGTTGCCTCGGGCGAAGGTCACCAGCTCACCGAGGAGCTCGACGCCCCGCACCCGGCCGGTCGGGCCCACCAGGTCGCCCAGCAGCGCGGCGGTCCAGCCGGAGCCGGAGCCCACGTCGAGGACGTGCTGCCCGGGCCGCACGTCGAGCAGCCGGAGCATGGCGGCCACGGTCCGCGGCTGCGAGCTGGTCTGGCCGCCGCCGATCTCCAGGGGGCCGTCGTACGACGCGCGCCGGCGCAGCCTGGGGGGCAGGAAGAGCTCGCGCGGGTGCGCCTGGAACGCCGCTGCGATCGGGTCCGCGATCGGGTCGGTGGCGTCCATGAGTCCATCGAACGCGCAGCGGCCGGCAAGTTCAAGGGCGGCTAGGCCAGCTCGAAGAGCGCGACCAGCTCGCCGTCGGGCTCGGGCGAGCCGCCTTCGGGCTCCACGGTGATGCCGACGCCGGTGGCGTCCCGGGCGTCCCCGTCGAGCAGCACCGTCTGGTCGGACTTCGGTGGCATCAGCCCGGCGGGCACCATGTCGCCCTCGGGGGACTGGAACCACAGCTCGTAGACATGGCCCTCAGGCGCGGGCGGCATCGCCTCGGTGACCAGGACCGCCTTGCCGACCGACTTGGAGCGGACCAGGGTGGCGCGGGCGTCGCCCAGCTCCAGGGCGACCCGCTGCGCGTCGGCCGCGGCCAGCACCCGGTCGCTGGCGGTCAGCGTCCGGGAGGAGTCGTCGTCCTGCCACGGCTGGGTCACCGCGGCGCCCAGGCCGACGGCCGCGATCACCGCGGCGGCCGCCACGGCCGGGGCCAGGCGTCGGGCGGCGGTGCGGCGCGTCGTCACCGGCGGCCGCGGTCGTACGGCGGCCACGTCGTGCAGCACCCGGGGACGCAGCTCGGCGGGTGGCTCGGTCGCGCTCAGCTGGGCGAGCAGCGCAGCGGTCTCCCGGAAGGAGTCGACCTCGGCACGGCACTCGGGGCACCCCTCGAGGTGCCGCTCGAACTGGGCCTGCTCGAAGTCGTCCACCGCGTGGATCGCGTAAGCACCTGAGAGCGCGTGGATGTCGCTCATGACTGCACTCCCATCTGGTCGCGCATCCTGATCAGTCCGTCCCGGATGCGGGTCTTGGCGGTGCCGACCGGCAGGTCGAGCAGAGTGGCCACCTCGGTGTGGGTGTAGCCGCCGAAGAAGGCGAGGCCGACGGCCTCGCGCTGGACCTCGGTCAGGCCGGCCAGCGCCTGGCGGACCCGGACGGCCTCCAGGCCGGCGGTGGCGGCGTCGGCGGTGGCGTCGTGGGCCACCTCGTGGCTCTGGTCGTGGTACGTCGTGTCGCGCCGGCTGCTGGCCTCCGCGGCGCGGACCCGGTCGACTGCCTTGCGGTGCGCGATGGTCAGGAGCCAGGAGACCGCCGACCCGCGCTGGGGGTCGAACCGGGCGGCGTTGCGCCAGATCTCCAGGAAGACCTCCTGGGTGACCTCCTCGGACTGGGCCGGGTCGCGGACCACCCGGAGCACCAGTCCGTGCACCCGCGCCGCGCACGCGTCGTACACCTGGCGGAAGGCCTGCTGGTCGCCGCGCGCCGAGGCGCGGAGCAGGTCAGCCAGGTCAGCGCCGTCCGTCCCCTCCGGAGGACCGGAGGGGACGGACGAGAGGTGGCTCATGGGGCTATCAAACCTATGCCGGGTCGCTACCGCAATCTCAGGGCATCAGCACGGTGTCGATGACGTACACCGTGGCGTTGGCGGTGGGGATGTTGCCGCAGAGCACGGCCGCCTCCTCGTCGCCCACGGTCCAGGCCTCGCCCTCGCCCATGACCTCGACCGTGTCACCGGCCAGCGTCTCGTGCTCGCCGCCGACCTCGTCCGGGCCCAGCTGGCCGGCCACCACGTGGTGGGTGAGGACCTCGGTGAGGGCCTTCTTGTCCTTCAGCAGCGCGTTGAGGTCCTTCTTCGGGATCTGCGCGAAGGCGTCGTCGGTGGGCGCGAAGACGGTCAGCGCCTCGGCGGAGTTCAGGGTGTCGACCAGTCCGGCCTTGCCGACGGCGGCGACCAGCGTCGTGAGCAGCGGGTTCTCCGACGCGGCGGTGGCGACCGGCTTGGTGGCCATGCTGTCCACGGAGCCGGCTCCCTCGGTGGGGACGGCGGCACAGCCCTCGCCGAACGGCGCGGCCGCGGCGGAGCCCTCGGTCATGGTGGACTCGGACTCCATCGGGGTGGACTCCATCGACTCCGACTCCATCGGGGACTCCGAGGCGCTGGAGCTGGTCTCGCTGGCGCTCGAGTCGTCGTCCTCGTTGCCGCAGGCGGCGAGGCCCAGGGACAGGGTGAGTGCCATGGCGGCCAGTCCGGTGGTGCGGGTGATCTTGCGCATGATTTCTCGTCCTTTGCTGGTGGGCGACCTTCTCGGCCACGTGTCATGGGTCATTCGGTGCCGCGGGGCAACCGGATTGCCCGAGGGGCGGAAAGTTCTAGGAGACGGTGACGACGATCTCCTGGACACCGCTCGATCCCGCGGGGAAGGGCGTGGCCCGGGCCGGCGTCTGCACGTCGCCGTCGGAGGTGGTGGCCCGCACCGCGAGCGTGCGCGAGCCGGGCTCGGCGTCGAGCAGGAAGTACCACTGCCGCCAGTAGTCGACCCCGGCGTCCGGCCCGAGCTCGCACCGCTGCCAGGGGCCGCCGTCGACCCGCAGCTCGACGCTGTCGATGCCGCGCTGCTGGGCCCACGCGACGCCGCCGACCACCACCTGGCCGGCCTGCACCTCGGCGAACGCCTGGGGGGTGTCGATGCGGCTGGAGACCTTGATCGGGGCGTCCGTGGCCCAGTCGCGCTCGGTCCAGTAGGCCTGCTCGGCGTCGTAGCTGGTCAACGTCAGGCGCCGCAGCCACTTCGTCGACCCCACGAAGCCGTAGAGCCCCGGGGTCACCAGCCGGACCGGGAAGCCGTGCTCCCGCGGCAGGGGGGCGCCGTTCATGCCCACCGCGACCAGGGGCTCGCGCCCGTCGAGGGCCACCTCGAGCGGGGTGCTGATGGTGAAGCCGTCCACGTCGGTGGACAGGATCTGGTCCGCCCCGGTGTCGCCGACCCGTCGTACGCCGGCCATCGCCAGCAGCGTCGTCAGCGGCACGCCCAGCCACCGCGCCGCACCGACGTACTCGCCGCCGACCTCGTTGCTCACGCAGGTCATGGTGATGTCGCGCTCGACCAGCGGCATGGCGAGCAGGTCGTCGAAGCTGAGCTCCACCTCCTGCCCGACGTCGCCGTCGATGGTGAGCCGCCAGTCGTCGAGGTCGACGATGGGCAGGGTCAGCCGGGTGTCGATCCGGTAGAAGTCGTCGTTGGGCGTGCGGAAGGCCGAGATCCCGTCGTAGGTCTCTTCCAGACCCTCGGGCAGCGGCGGCGCCTTCTTCGACGCGGCGGGGAGCACCACGTCGGAGATCCGGGTGCGCGCCCGCGCCACCCACTCGCCGGTCGCGGCGAGCGCCACGCCGAGGGCTCCGGCCAGCAGCAGGGAGCGGCGCCGTACGCCGGTCCGTGCCGGGTCCGCGGGGCCGGTGCCGGCCCGGGACCCGGAGGGCGTGAGCCAGGACAGCACCCCGACCCCGACGACCAGGGCGACCGCCGACGGGATGAGCACGCCCGCGCCCGCCCCGGGGCGGGCCGCGGCGGTGTAGCCCGCGAGGCCGGTGAGCAGCACGATCAGGGCGGCGCCCGCGGCCAGGCTGCGCCGGGCGACGATGCCCGCGAGCGCGGCCAGCAGCAGGGTGGCGACCAGCACGCTGCCGATCAGGATGGGCTTGTCGGCGGTACCGAACTCAGCGACCGCCCACTCCTTCACCGGGGTGGGGGTGAGGTCGATGACCTGGGAGCCGACGGCCAGCACCGGCGAAGCGTCCGGGTCGGTCAACCCGGCGATGAGGTGGGCGGCGGCCATGCCGGTGATCGCCGCGAGCAGCCCCGCGGGGGCTCCGGCCAGTCTGCTGAAGGGAGCCATGGGGGTGGTTCGGAGCGGACGCGCTCCCGGATTGCCCCCGAGCGAGCGGCTCAGCCCGCGGCGAGCTCGTCCCGGATCCACCCCTGCAGCGCGGCGACCCCGTCGGCCAGCGACCACTGCGGCTTCCAGCCCAGGCCGACGAGCTCCTGGTCCAGCACGCTGGAGGCGGCCCGGACGTCGCCGTCGCGGAACTGGCCGGTCACGTGGGGTGCCGGCGCGGAGTGGAAGGCAGCGATGGTCTCGGCCAGCTGGCGGATGGTGGAGGGCTCGCCCGAGCCGACGTCGACCAGGCGCTGTCCCTCGGGGCGGTTGCGCACCGCGGTGGCGATCGCGGAGACCACGTCGTCGATGAAGACGAAGTCGCGGGTGATGTCGCCGTCCTCGTAGAGCGGGATCGACTCGCCCCGCATCGCCAGCTGGGAGAAGAGGGAGACGATCCCGGTGTAGGGGTTGCTGAGCGACTGGCCTGGCCCGTAGACGTTCTGCAGCCGCAGCGCGGTCAGCGACGTGTCGCGGGAGCCGGTCCACGCCGAGAGGATGTGCTCCTGGGCGAGCTTGGTGGCGCCGTACACGTTGACGGGGGCGGGCACGGTGGTCCCGGCGGAGTGCGGCTGCGCGACGGCGTCCTCGTGGTCCCACCGGCCGGCCTCGAGCTGGGCGTGGGTGCGCAGGCCGGGGCGGAACAGGGTGCCGTCGGGTCGCTGCCACTCGCCCTCGCCGTAGACGGCGCGGCTGCTGGTGAGCACGATGTGGTCGGGCACGTGCCCGATCCGGGTGAGCGCGTCGAGCACCTGGGTGGTGCCCACCACGTTGACCAGGCTGTGCCGGGTGCTCTCGTCCAGCGACTGGGCGGTGCCGGTTTCCGCGGCGAGGTGGATGACGGTCTCGGGACGGACCTCGGCCATCACGGCGTCCAGGTCGGCGGCCACCGTGACGTCCCCGCGGACGAACTCAGCCGCCTGGTGCAGCGCCTGCGGGCGCTCGGCGACCGGGTGCACCTGGGGGTGCAGGTTGTCCAGCACCACCCAGCGCTCCGCCTCGCCGGCGAGCACCTGCGACAGGGCGCAGCCGATGAAGCCCGCGCCTCCCGTGACCAGGACCGGACCGAGACGTGAGGACATGGCGAAGCACCTTCGTGTTGGCCGGCGATGAGGGCCGGAGCGGACTGCGGCGAGCCGTTCGCGCCGTCGTACGCGGCGTCGAGCGACTTGTAGCATACGGGACGGCGGCGCCACCGGGGCGTGGCCGACCCAGCGATGGAGAAGGAGCAGCGTGGCCCCGAGCCCTTCGCGTGAGCGCAGCGTGACCGTCCAGTCCATCCTCTACGGCACGGAGCTCGGAGCCTTGGAGCGGACCCTGGAGGCGCTGGACACCTCGGCCGCGCTGGCCCGCCGCGACGGCCTGGGCGACGGACTCCGGGTCGTCCTCGGCGACGCCTCGCCCCACCGGCTGGTCAGTGACGAGGTGCTGGCGGGCTACCGGAGCCGCTTCGGCGAGCTGGAGTCGCTGGACTACCTGTTCTTCGGCGAGAACACCGGCACCGCCAAGGGCCACAACACCATGGCCCGGCTCACCGACTCGGCGTACCTGGTGACCAGCAACCCGGACATCGTCCCGGACGCCCGCGCGCTGTGGCGGATGCTGGACCTCTTCGAGGACCCGAGCACCGGGATGGTGGAGGCCAAGCAGCTCCCGGTGGAGCACCCCAAGGAGTACGACGTCGCGACCGGCGAGACGGGGTGGGCCGCGACGGCGTTCGCGATGACCCCCCGCGACCTCTTCGACGAGCTCGGCGGCTTCGACGAGCAGACCTTCTTCATGTACTGCGACGACGTCGACTACTCCTGGCTGGTGCGCGAGGCCGGCCGGGTGGTGCGGTTCCAGCCCGCGGCGCTGGCCTTCCACGACAAGCGGCTCTCGCTCACCGGTGCCTGGCAGCCCACAAGCGCGGAGACCTTCTACTCCGCCCAGGCGGCGCTGCTGCTGGCCCACAAGTGGTCCCGGGAGGACGTCGTGGAGCGGGTCCTGGCGGACTTCGGCCGCTCCACGATCCCCGAGTACGCCGACGCGGTGGCGGAGTTCGAGCGCCGGCGCGACGCCGGGCTGCTGGTGGCGCAGCACGACCCGGAGCACCGGGTCGGCTACTTCGCCGATGGCTACTACACGAAGCACAGGTACGCGTTGTGACCGAGTCCGCCCCGTTCCTGACCTTCCTGGTGCCCGCGGCCATCGGGCCCGACCAGCTGCGTGAAGGGCTCCTCTCGCTCGCCGCGCAGACCTCCACCTCCTTCGAGGCGCTGGTGGTGCGCGGCCCCGGCGACCCGGACCCCGACGCCCTGCTGGCGGAGGTCCCGCCGACCCTGGGCTCCCGGCTGCGGGTGCTGGTCGTCGACGACGACGCACCGCTGGGCTGGCTGGAGCCCGCCGTGGCGCAGGCCCGCGGCCGCTACCTGGCGATCTCCGAGGGGCTCACCTGGTTCGCGCACTTCGTCGAGAGCTGCCAGCTCCACGCCGGGGACGGGTCGACCACGCTGCGCGGGCTGGTGCTGCACCAGGCGGTGGAGGCAGCCTCGGTCGGCGGCCTGTCCGGCGTACGAGGGGTGCGGGCGCCGGTGCGCCGCGGGGGAGACGCCTTCTCGGTGCTAGAGCACCTCGGGCCGCGGCCCGCGGCCTCCCGGCACGGTTTCGCGCTGCCCCGCGCGGTGCTCGGCGACGGCGCTCTGCGGCCGGACCCCGAGCTGGGCACGGCCGCCCTGCGCGACCTGCTGCTGCGGGTGGTGGCGCGCACGGGCGTCACCGAGCTCGGGGAGGTGGTGGCGCTGAGCTGCGAGCTCGAGGGCACCGGCACCGGACTCGGCCTGGAGCGGGACGAGGACGCCGCCCGGCTGCTGGCGAAGGTCGACGCCGCCGGGTGGCAGCTGCCGGCCGGGTCCATCGCCCCTCTGGTGGCCGACACCCAGCGCGAGGGCGAGGGGGCCACCACTGCCGAGACGGCGCAGCTGCGCCACCTGGTGGAGCTCAAGGACAACCACATCGCCAACATCGAGGCGCAGCTGGCCGCCTTGGAGCAGCGGGTGGCGAGGCTCCAGGCCACGGTGGAGAAGAAGGACGCCACGGTGCAGCGGCTGCGGGCCAAGCTCGGCCGGGGCTGAGCAGCCTCAGGCGCCCGCACGCCGGCCCGGGAGCCACCCGCGGCGACCCGACGGCTGGCTCCGGAGTCGCCCGAGCAGCTCCTGCAGCTCCTGGGGGGTGAGGTCGACGATCGAGCCCTCCGGGCGCTGATCGGGGTGCTGAGTCAGCAGCAGGTCGGTCTCGCGCAGCAGGGCCAGGCGCTGCTCCTGACGGGCGGTGCGCTTCTCCAGCTTCTCGCTGAGCCGCTGGGCCCGCTCGCGGACCTTGTCGCGCTCCGCGAGGACCTTGGCCAGGCGCAGGTTGGTGTGGTGCAGCCGGGTGGCGAACTCCCGCGCCTGGTCGTTCATCTTGGTGGCGTCGGCCTGGGCCTTCTTGATCAGGGTGCGGAAGCGCTCGAAGGCGTGCGGCGGCATCAGCATCTCGACCTCGTCGAACTTGTCCAGCACCCGGTGCATGGCGTCGTCCCACTCGGACTTGTCGTGCTCCTCGCGCGAGGAGCCGGAGCCCCACCACCGGTAGACCGAGGTGATCTCCGGCGCCGAGTGGACCCCCACCACTCCGGCGGAGCGGACGATGAGGTCCCAGTCCTCGGTGGTGTTGAGGCTCTCGTCGAAGCGCAGCGACAGGTCGTGGAAGGTCCCGCGCGGGAAGGCGATGGTCATGCACGGGCTGTAGTTGGCGCGCAGGTGGTCGACCATCTCGTAGTGCAGGGGCCACTCGCGCTTGATCGGCGCCACGGCCCGCGGCACGAACTCCGACGTGCTGGGGTCGGCCCGGACGGGCTGCAGCAGCGCCACCGAGCGCAGCAGCCGACCCTCGGCCTGCTCCTCGGCGCGGTGGAAGGTCTCCACCCAGTGCTCCAGCACGGTGTCGTCGTCGTCGAGCATCACCAGGTAGCGGCCCCGGGCCAGCTCGAACCCGTCGTTGAGCGGGGCGGAGCGGCCGGGCCGCTCCACCTCGACCAGGCGGGTGCGCTCGGTGAGCCAGGAGGGGAACTCCGCCAGCACCTGACGCGTCTCCTCGACCGCGGCGGGGGCGGCGCGGTGACACATGACGAGGAGCTCGAAGTCCCGGTCGGTCTGGGCGGCCAGGCACGTCAGCACGTCCTCCAGGCAGCGGCCGCGGGTGCCCTGGGTGCGGGTGATGATGGAGAGGAAGGGGCGCTGAGTCTCGGCTGCTTCCGGCTCGGCCGTGCCCGGCACCGTGATCCCGAGGGTGCGCAGGAAGGCGCTCAGCGAAGTGGCCGGCAGGTGGGCCGGGTGCAACGAGCCGGAGGCGCGGGGTGCGGGGACCGGGGCGGTGCTCCGGGCCGCGTCGAGCCGGAGCGGGTGGCCGGTGCTGTCCACGCGGACCCGGCGGAAGATCGCCGCTCCCGGCTCGGGGACGATCCGCACGCCAGCCGCCTCGACCAGCTCCTCCAGGCGCTCGCCGGCGCCGTCCTGGGGGGAGGATTCCCAGGCCGCGCCCAGGCGCCGGAAGGCCCGGACGTCGAGCAGGGAGCAGGCGCCGGAGACCAGGTAGGGGCCGACCGGGGGCAGCGGCTCGTCCTCGAGCTCCAGGAGCTCCTCGGTCTGGTCCTCGCCGTCCGGGCTGTCTGGCTCAGCGCTGGCGTCTGCTGTGTCACCGGCGTCGCCCGCGGCGGGGTCCTCGGTGGGGTCCTCGGTGGGGTCCGCGGCGGGGTCATCGGTGGGGTCCTCGGTGCTCTCCGGCAGCATCGCCCGCACCTCGGTCGGCAGCACCCGGGCGTCGACCAGCACCCCGCCGCGACCCGGCTCGGCACCGGCCTGGGCGTCGTACGTCGAGAGCATCCGGGTCAGTGCCGCAGGCGAGGGCAGCGAGGTGGCCTCGGAGACGAGCACCAGGTCCTCGTCTGTCAGCGCGAGCGCCTCGACGAGCCGCTGCCACCAGTCCGCGCCGCCGTCGGTGAAGGTGGCGCCGGTGAAGGTGGCGCCGGCGTCGCCGCGCTCGAGCGTGCTCTCCCGCGCCTGCTGCGAGAGCGCCACCCGGACCAGCTCGGCGTCCACGTGGGCGTGCCGCAGGGCCGCCTCCCAACCCTCGCGGACCGGGTCCGGGACGTGCTCCGAGGTCGGCTGGGAGTCGCCGCTCCAGTCCATGAGGAGGACGGCCAGGCGGGTTGGCTTGGTCAAGACTCGCGCTTTCTGATCGGGTCCAGCTCGGGTCCGGCTCGGGTCCAGGCAGGCTGCGGATGCATCTTCTCGGCGCAGGCAGCATAGGCGTTGCGGGCCTCGGGCCAGAGTAGGGTGAGCCGCTGACGAACGTGACCGACGGCCCGAACAGGGGGATCTGCCCGTGCCGGAAGCCTCGCCAGGCACTGACTCGACCACCACCGACCCGACTTCCACCGACCCGACCTCCGTGGCGATCCAGTCGATCCTGTTCCACACCTCGGTGCCGGCCGTGGAGCGGACCCTCGCGACGCTGGACCACTCCGCGCGCATCGGCAAGGCTGAGGGCTCGTGCACCCGGGTCGAGGTCCTGCTCGGCGACGCGAGCCGGGCGCCGCTGCTGGACTCCGGGGCGCTGGCCGGGCTGCGTGACCGCCTGACCTCGCTGGACCGGCTGGAGTACGTGTACTTCGACGACAACGTCGGCACCGCCAAGGGGCACAACGCCCTGGCCCGGCTCAGCGACAGCGAGCTGCTGGTCACCTCCAACCCCGACATCGTCCCGGATGCCCGGGCCCTGTGGCGGATGGCCGCCGCGTTCGCCGACCCGTCGGTGGGCATGGTGGAGGCCAAGCAGCTGCCCTTCGAGCACCCCAAGGAGTACGACGAGCACACCGGTCACACCTCGTGGGCGGCCACCGCGTTCGCGATGACCCGACGCTCGGTGTTCGAGGCGGTCGGCGGCTTCGACGAGCAGACCTTCTTCATGTACTGCGACGACGTCGACTACTCCTGGCTGGTGCGTGAGGCCGGCCTGCACGTGGTGTTCCTGCCCTCCGCCGTGGTCTTCCACGACAAGGAGCTGAGCGTCGACGGTCGCTGGCAGCCCACCGGCGCCGAGCGCTTCTTCTCCGCGCAGGCCGCGCTGCTGCTGGCGCACAAGTGGTCCCGCGAGGACCTGGTCGCCGAGATCCTGGACCACTTCGAGGTCAGCGAGGTCGAGGACGAGAGACGGGCGGCCGAGGAGTTCCGCCGGCGCCGCGCCGAGGGGTTGCTGGTGCCGCAGCGCGACCCCGCCGGGAGCGTGGGCACCTTCGTCGCCGGGGCGTACGCCGAGCACAGGTTCGCGCTGTGAGCGGGCACCGGTACGACAACGAGGTGGCCGACGACAACGTCTACGGCCACGCGCTCTCGCTGCTCGCCGAGCACCTGGCCGACGACGCCGCCGGCGGGGTCCACCTGGACCTGGCCTGCGGGTTCGGCCACATCGCCGAGCACGTGTCCAAGCGCTTCGACCTGCACTACGTCGGCGTGGACCTCGACCCGCAGGCCCTGGCGGCGGTGACCGAGCGCGGGCTGGAGGCGCATGCCGTCGATCTCGGCAGCCCCGAGGCCGCCGAGGAGCTGCTGCGCGTCCTGGACGGGCGGCGACTCGCCTCCCTCACCTTCCTCGACGGTCTCGAGCACCTGACCTCCCCGGTCCACGTGCTGACGGCGATGTCACGGCTGATGTCGGCCGAGCGCGCCGTGGGCGTGATCAGCGTGCCCAACGTGACCCACCTCGACGTGGCCACCAAGGCGCTGCTGGGGCAGTGGGAGTACACCGAGTCCGGCCTGCTGGACGCCACGCACTACCAGCTGTTCAGCGCCCGCTCGCTCGAGGTGGCGCTGCGCCGGGCCGGGCTGGCCCGGCTCGACTCGCGCGACGTGGTGCTCGCCAGGAGTGACCAGCACCTGCCGTCGGACCACGTCGGCCTGTCGGAGCGGACCAGCCTGGGGCAGTGGCTCCGCGCCGTGCGGTCCGACGCCGAGGGCCACGGCAGCACGAACCAGTTCGTGTGGGCGCTCGGCGCGGTGCCTGCGCAGGCCGCGACGCCGGCGGCGCGGGAGCCCTCCGAGGTGTTCCTCAGCGTGGTGATGCGCACCCAGGGCCGCCGCAGCCAGGAGTTGCGGGAAGCGCTGCTGTGCCTTGCGGCCCAGAGCTGCGACGACTTCGAGGTGATCCTGGTGGCGCACCGGACCACGGTGTCCGAGCAGCTGGCGGTCGAGCGGATCGTGGAGGACCAGCCGCCGCACCTGCGATCGCGACTCAGGCTGCTGCTGCTGGACGAGGGCGGCCGGTCCGCCCCGATCAACCTGGGGCTGCGGCACGCGCATGGGCGCTACGTGGCGGTCTTCGACGACGACGACCTCGTGCTGGCCCACTGGGTCGAGGCGTTCCGCACGGCCGAGCAGGACAGTCCCGGGCGCATCCTGCGGGGCGTGGCGCTCCGGCAGCGCGCCACGCTGTCCCAGGTCCGCGGCGCGGCGGGCGTCAAGGCGCTGGACGCGCCGGAGGCGATCTTCGACCGGGAGTTCTCCCTGGCCCACCACCTGGTCGCCAACCAGACCCCGCTGTTCGCCTTCGCGTTCCCCCGCTCCTTGCACGTCGACCTCGGGCTGGAGTTCGACGACTCGCTGAGCACCACCGAGGACTGGCAGTTCCTGCTGCGGGCCGCACAGCTCAGCGGGGTGACCGACGTCGGTCGCACCGTGGCCGTCTACCAGTGGTGGCCCCTGGGCGAGTCCTCGCGCACCCTGCACTCCTCCGAGGAGTGGAGCCAGAACCGGGCTGCCATCGACCGGCTCATCGACTCGCGTCCGTTGCTGCTGCCGGCCGGGGAGACCCGGCGGCTTCGCGAGGACCTGGGCCGGCTGCGCCGGGCCGAGCAGATCGTGGACGAGCAGGGCGACGCCATCTTGGAGGTGCACCACCGGCACGAGAAGGTCCAGGACCAGCTCCGTGCCGAGCTGCGCGACGCCCTGACGCTGGTGCACGAGCTCAACCTGGTCGTGGCCAGCCAGACCCGGCAGCTGACGAAGGCGAAGCGTCGCCTGGAGCGTCAGAGGGCCAAGACCGCCCAGGCGCTGGCCCAGACGGGCCAGCCCGGCAAGGCGGACCAGCCCTCGCCCGGGCAGCCCACGACCGAGCCGGCCGGCCCCCGCGGCTGAGGCTGCGCCTGCGGCGCAGTCGCGGGGAGGACCTCAGCTCAGGATCGTGAGCAGCTGGGTGGCACGGGTGAGCACGACGTACAGGGTGGCGCGGCCGGTGGCGGACTCGGTCTCGATCTCGTCGGGACGCACCACCACGATGCCGTCGAACTCCAGGCCCTTGGTGTCCACGCCGGTCAGCACGACGATGCGGTCGTCGCCGGAGGGGGCCTGCGTGGAGTCCACCGCGCGCTCGGCGCCAGGGGCGTCGTCGGCGAACTCCGGCCAGGACGCGAGCCAGGCGTTGACCTCGGAGCGGCGGGCGGACGGCACCACGATGGCGACCGTCCCGGCCACGCGCCCGGCGATGTCGGCGACCGCTTCGCGGGTGCCGCGCTCGAGGTCGTCCACCTGCACCTCGCGCGGCTCCTCGCCGGTGGACCGGACGGCCTCGGGCAGGTCCGCGTCGAGTCCCACGCGCTGGGCGTACGCCGCGGCGTAGGAGTAGATCTCCGCGGAGTTGCGGTAGTTCTTGGACAGGTGGAAGGAGTGGATCTCCTTGCCCGACAGGGCCGCGTCGCGGGCGGCGTCGGACTCGGCGGGCACCGGCCAGGAGGACTGTGCGGGGTCGCCGACGATGGTCCACGACGCCACGCGGCCGCGGCGGCCCACCATCCGCCACTGCATCGGGGTGAGGTCCTGGACCTCGTCGATCAGCACGTGCGCGAAGGGATCGTCCTCGAGGCGGTGCAGCGGCGGGCGCCACGTCCGGCCCGCCGGTGCGTACTCCCGGTCCGAGGCCGTGGTCAGCTCCTGGAGGTCCCCGCCCACGTGGTCGTCCAGGGTGTGGTCCTCGTCCGCGCGCACCGGCACGTCGCCCAGGGCGTAGCGCAGCTCGTCGAGCAGCGGCACGTCCTCCACACTGAGCGGCAGGCCCTCGGCCCACGACTTCGACAGCAGGGCCTGGTCCTCGGCGCTGATCACGCCCTCGCCCACCCGGGCCAGCAGCTCGGGGTCCCGCAGCCAGCCGAGCACGTCAGCGGGGTCCAGCGGCGGCCACCACGCGGTCGCGAAGTCGAGGAAGGACTGGGTGGAGAGCATGTCGTCGTTGAAGAGCTCCCGGCCGCGCTCCCGGCCGCGCTCGCCGCGCACCTGGCGCCACATCGCGTCCAGCAGGGTCGAGGCCACCCGCGGGAGCTGTCGGTTGCGCATGCCCTGGGTCATCAGCTGGCGTCGGAGCCGACCGAGCAGCGCGGGGTCGAGCACGATGGTGTCGTCGCGCCAGAAGATGCGGTAGTCGCTCGGGCTGCCGGGAGCGGCCTGACGCGCCGTACGACGCATCAGCTCCGCCATCCGGGCGGCGCCCTTGACGTCGGCCACCGCGGGCTCGTCGTGCCGGGTGGCGCGCACCCCGTCGACGACCTCGCCGAGGGAGCGCAGGGCCACCGCGGTCTCGCCCAGGGAGGGCAGCACCCGCTCGATGTAGCGCATGAAGACGCCGCTCGGGCCGACGATCAGCACGCCGCCGGTCTCGTAGCGGCGGCGGTCGTTGTAGAGCAGGTACGCCGCGCGGTGCAGCGCCACCACGGTCTTGCCGGTGCCCGGGCCGCCGGAGATGGAGACGACGCCCTTGCCCGGGGCCCGGATCGCCCGGTCCTGCTCGGCCTGGATGGTGGCCACGATGGAGTGCATGGAGCGGTCGCGGGCGCGGGACAGCTGGGCCATCAGCGCACCCTCGCCGACGATCGGCAGGTCGGTCGGCTCGGAGTCGTCGAGCAGCTCGTCCTCGACGCCCACCACGGTGCGGTGGTCCGAGCGCAGCACCCGACGACGTACGACGTTCATCGGCTCGGCGCCGGTGGCCTGGTAGAACACCGCGGCCGCGGGGGCCCGCCAGTCGATCAGCAGGGAGTCGCGGTCCTCGTCGCGCAGGCCGATGCGCCCGATGTAGCGCGGCTGCTCGTCCACCGCGGGCTTCAGGTCGAGGCGGCCGAAGACCAGGCCCTCGTGGGCGGCGTCGAGCTGCGCGATCCGCTTGGCGGCCTGGAAGACCATCGCGTCACGCTCGACGAGGCCGCCCTCGTGGCCCAGCTTGCCGCGCCCGTGACCCTCGCGGGCGAGCTGCTTGGCGGCCTCGGCCGACTTGCCCAGCTGCACGTAGACCCGGTCGACGAACGCCTGCTCCACAGCGATCTCGCGCGCCACGAGCTCCTCGGACAACTCTGCTTCCCCACTCCCGGTCAGGTCCGGATCCAGGGCGGATTCGGCAAGTCTCCAAGACTACCGGGCGCCTCGTGCTATCCAGCCATGACGCTGCTCACTGCTGGCGGGTGTAGCGCAGGATCGCCAGGCGGGTGCGCGGCCCGGGGCCGCCCTCGACCTCCAGGCTCACCTCGCCGCCGGAGGGCAGGAAGCCGCTGGGCATGGCACCGTCCTCGCCCATGAACTGGGTGCCTTCGGGCTTGCCGTCCACCAGCAGCCTGACCAAGTGCCCGTCGGGCACCCCCGAGAAGTGGTAGGAGATCACCGCCGGCTCGTCGGGCAGCGTGGTGACCAGTGGCCCACCGGGCTCGCTGCGCGCCACCCGGTCGAAGGTCCAGGTCACCCCGTCGACCTCGACCAGGCGGGGCACCGGCTGCCCGGCTGCCATGAAGGGCAGGGGGTCGCCCTGCTCGTAGAGGCCGGCGGCCAGCAGCGCCTCGTCGCCCACCGGGACCGGGTCTCCGGCGTCGTCGACGAACCGGGCCGTCACCTCGACGGTCTCCCCCGGGCGCACCTGCCCGGCCGAGGTCCGGATCCCATCGGGCCACGACGCGAACTGATGGGCGCCCGGGTCGAAGAGAGCGTCGGGCCGGTCGCACCCGGTGCCGCTGACCATCATCTCGCCGTCGACGAGGACCTCCAGCGAGATCGTCTCCGGAGCCCCGACTCCGGGTTCGATCCGGCACACGGCCCCAAAGCTCAGCACCCCTTCGGGCACCTGGACCGACATGGTCAGCGAGCCCTCGCCGCGCACCGCGTCGGCGGCGACCAGCCGGTCGCCGGCCACCCGCTCGCGGAAGGTGAGCCCCTCCACGGTCACCCCGGGGGGCCGCTCGTCGGAGAGCTCGTAGAGAGCCAGGGCGTTCTCGCCAGGACCGGAGAAGCGCAGGGTGCCGCCCTGACCCGGGTCGGCCCGCCAGTACTGGGAGAAGTCCGCCGCGCCCGGCTGGTAGACGTCGCCGTCGGGCTCGGACACCGTCCAGTCGTCCAGGTCGCCAGATCCGACATCGGCCCCGTTCGCCCAGGCGACCACCTGGGGACGGTCCGACTCCTCCAGCTCGATCTCGACCTGGTCGGTGCCGGTGACGGAGCCGGCGTACTCGTAGGTCCAGCCGGCCGCCTCGATGGTGGGGGCACGGGGTGCCCAGCCAGCTGGGCCGGCACGTCGCCGCGTTCCGCGGGGCCGAAGGCGGAGTCTCCCCGGAACAGGTTGAGTCCACCCGCCAGTCCACCCACCAGGGCGACGGAGAGCACCGCCGCCGCGGTGCCGGCGACCCGTCGGCGTCGGCGTACGGCGGTGATCCGATCCCGGACCGCAGCCCTGCGGGACACCTCGTCCGGGGCGTGCCCCGAGACGGCGTCGGCGTGGGCGTGGGCGTGCAGCGATGTGCGCAGGTCGTCGAGAGAGCTCATCGCAGGCCTCCTACGGGGTCGGTGTCGTTCGCGAGGGCGGGGTCGATCCGCAGCTTGGCGAGCGCCTTGCTCGTCTGGCTCTTGACCGTCCCGGTGGAGCAGTCGAGCAGGTCGGCGGTCTCGGCCACCGACAGGTCGTCGAAGAAGCGCAGCACGACCACGGCACGCTGGCGCCGGGGCAGCCCGCCCAACGCCAGCCACAGGTCGTGGCTGTCGTCCACACCGTTCGACGGGTCGGGTGTGCCGGGGTCCGGCACGTCCTCGGAGGCGTGCTCGCCGTTCCAGCGCCGGCGCCACCACGAGGAGTAGGTGTTGACCAGGATGCGGCGCACGTACGGCTCGGGGTGGGTCTCGATCTTGTCCCAGGCGAACCAGGCCTTGGCCAGCGAGGTCTGCAGCAGGTCCTCGGCGAGCCCGTGGTCCCGGGTCAGCAGGTACGCCGTGCGCAGGAGGCCCCCGGAACGGGCGGCGATGAAGCCGTCGAAGTCGACTGTGCTCGTCACGGTCCCCTCCAAGCGGTCGCTGGCGGTTGAGGCGGTCATGCTGGTTGAGACCTGTTGGGTCTTCCCTCGGTTGCCCGCCGGACGAGACTTCTTCGTCTACTTCTTGCGGGAGAGGAACGCCGTCATCGCCTCGCGCGCCTCGTCGGAGCCGAAGAGCCGGGTGCTGAGCGTGGCCATCTCCTCCGCGCCCGCGTCGATCCGCGCCACCAGGGCCGCGTTGAGGATGTGCTTGGTCTCCCGGATGCCCTGGTTGGCGCCGGTGGCGAAGCTCGCGCACAGGCGCTCCACCTCGGCGTCCAGCTCGGCCGCGGGGACCGCCTTGGTGACCAGCCCGTACGCCGCCGCCTCGGTGCCGGTGAAGACCTCGCCGCCCAGCGCGGTCAGGGACGCGGCCCGCGGGCTCATCCGGTGGAACACCGAGAGGCTGATGATGGCCGCGGCCAGCCCGAGCTTGACCTCGGTCAGGGCGAAGGTCGCCTCCTCGGCGGAGACGGCGACGTCGGCCGCAGCGACGATGCCGATGCCCCCGGCGCGCACGGCGCCCAGGTTCTTGGTGACCACCACCTTCGGCATCGTGGCGATGAGGCGCTGCAGCGCGATGATCCGCCGGGTCCCCTCCTCCATCCCGGTGGTGCTCGCCTCGGAGAGGTCGGCGCCGGAGCAGAACACCTTGCCGGAGCTCTGGATCAGCACCACTCGCACGGCCTCGTCGCCGGCGGCGGTCTCCAGGTGCTCGAAGAGCTCGGTGACCAGCTGGCGCGACAGGGCGTTGCGGTTGTGGGGGGAGTCGAGGGTGATGGTCGCGACGGCGTCGGAGACGGCGTACGTCACGAGCGTGGTGGGGGCGTCAGGCATGGCGCACATCCTGCCGCACTTGCTTGGCGTTGGTCCTTGAATCAGGGCGGCCCCGATGTGTCACCCAGTGGCTCACAAGGGCCGCACTCGCCGAGTTCTACACAGCCGGGGTTCTCCAGAAGGTGCTGGGTGCGAGGTCTCGTGAGGATGCAGCGATGGATCTTTCCCCGGTCGCGCACCACCTCGCGCTCCAGTCCGGTGTGGTCACGCGCGCCCAGCTCCTCCGCACAGGGCTGGCTCCGCACGACGTACGCCGGTTGCTGCGCCGGCGCGAGCTCGTCCGACTGCATCCGGGCGTCTTCGTGGACCACACCGGAGAGCCGACGTGGCTTCAGCTCGCCTGGGGTGGCGTCCTGCTCCACTGGCCGGCCGCGCTGAGCCACACCTCGGCGCTCCGCGGGACCGACGGCCCGGGGCGCCGCTCCGAGGACGGGGCGCCGATCCACCTGGCGGTCGATCGCCAGCGTGGGCTGACGGCTGCCCCCGGCATCCGGCTGCACCGGACGGTGGGTCTCGACGGCAAGGTGCTGTGGAATGCGACGCCGCCGCGCGTCCGGATCGAGGAGGCGCTGATTGACGTTGCTGCCGAGGCGAGCCACGACTTCGCCGCGATCTCGGTGCTCGCCGACGCCGTCCAGGCCCGGCGCACCACGGCCGCGCGCCTGGTCGTAGCGCTCGACGGACGAGCGCGTCTCGCCCGACGTCAGTTCTTGCGCGCCGTCCTGCTCGACATCGACCAGGGCGCAGGGTCGGTCCTCGAGCACGGGTACCTGGTCCGCGTCGAGCGGCCGCACGCCCTGCCTCGGGCTCGGCGTCAGGCATCGGCAGTCGGGTCGATCTATCGCGACGTCGTCTACGAGCAGGTGGGTCAGATCGTCGAGCTCGACGGGCGCCTGTTCCACGACTCGGCACAGCGACGCAACCACGATCTCGACCGCGACCTCGACGCGGCCGTGGCCCGACTGGGGACGGTGCGGATCGGCTGGGGGCAGGTCTTCGGGACGCCGTGCCGAACGGCTGACCGCATCGGGCGGCTCCTGCGGGCCCGAGGCTGGGACGGCCGGCACAGGTCGTGCGCCGAGTGTGCTGATTGAGAGCGGGCGAGCGTGTCTGGCCTGGATGGTGGCGCTGCGTGAACGGGCGCAGGGTGCGCTGACCCAGGGGCCGTTTGGGACGCGGCGCCAGGTGTCGATCGACGCGAACTAGGGTGCTCGCCATGGACACCACCCACGCGTCGGCCCAGGAGGTGCGAGCAGCGCTCGCCGAGCTCCAGGGGCACGAGGCCTGGGCACTGCTGCGGCTGGCTCGCAAGGAGCCCGGGGACCCCGACGTCGTCACGTTCGTCGGTGGCCCGCGCAGCGAGGTCGACTCGCTGCTCGACGTGCCGCTGGAGGAGGGGACGCCGCCCGAGGGGCGCCGTTTCGACCGGCTGCTCGCGGTGCCCTTCCGCCAGGTGCGCGAGCGTGGCTTCGAGGCCCACGACGACGGCGCGCCGCTGGTGGTGGTCGACATCGAGACCGAGCAGCGGTTCGCGGTGCCCGCGGTGCTGGAGGCGATCGTCGACGAAGGGCTGGAGTTCACCGACCGCGGCGGGTTCGAGACCTCTGACGAGGACTACGCCGAGGTCGTGGAGTCGATCATCCGCGACGAGATCGGGCAGGGCGAGGGCGCCAACCTGGTCATCGGGCGGCACTACACCGCTGTCGTCGCCGACTGGGACGCGGACAAGGCGTTGACCCTGTTCCGACGGCTGCTGGACCGCGAGCGCGGGGCCTACTGGACGTTTTGCTTCTTCACCGGCGACCGCTACCTGATCGGCGCCAGCCCGGAGCGGCACGTCAGCGTGCACGGCGGCGACGTGCGAATGAACCCGATCTCGGGGACCTTCCGGGTCGGGGCGACCAGCGCGGCGGAGATGAAGCCGCGGCTGCTGGAGTTCCTGCGCGACGAGAAGGAGATC
The DNA here is from genome assembly GCF_002865585.1 of Nocardioides houyundeii. Classification (NCBI taxonomy): domain Bacteria; kingdom Bacillati; phylum Actinomycetota; class Actinomycetes; order Propionibacteriales; family Nocardioidaceae; genus Nocardioides; species Nocardioides houyundeii. The sequence continues at coordinate 231,484 of NZ_CP025581.1, forward strand.
TACGAGCTCTTCATGGTCGTCGACGAAGAGCTCAAGATGATGTGCGAGCTGTGCCACGAGGGCGGCATGGTGCTCGGGCCCTTCCTCAAGCCGATGACCCACCTGGTGCACACCGAGTACCTGCTGGCGGGCCGGTCCAACCGGGACGTGCGCGAGATCCTGCGCGACACGATGTACGCCGCGACCGTGACCGGCAGCCCGGTGGAGAACGCGTGCCGGCTGATCAAGACCTACGAGCCCGAGGGCCGCGGCTACTACGGCGCGGCGCTGGCCCTGCTGGGGCGCGACGAGAGCGGCGAGGCCACGGCCGACAGCCCCATCGTGATCAGGACCGCGGACGTCTCCCTCGACGGCCGGGTGAAGGTGACCGCGGGCGCCACGCTGGTGCGTGACTCCGACCCGGCGTACGAGGTGGCGGAGACGCACGCCAAGGCCGGCGGCATCCTCTCCGCCCTCGGCCTGGTGCCCGGTGCCGGCACCCCCGCGCAGGGCCTGGCCGAGCTGGCGCGTGACGAGGACGTGCTGATCGCCCTGCAGTCGCGCAACCGCCGGCTCTCGACGTTCTGGCTCACCGACCAGGCCGGGTCCACCCCGGACCCGGAGCTGGCGGGCAAGCGGGTCGGGATCATCGACTGCGAGGACGACTTCGTCAACATGCTGAGCCACATGCTCGGCGTGATGGGCATGACCAGCGAGGTGGTCCGGCACGAGGCGCTCGACGACCACGACCTCGACGAGCTCTTCGACCGGTGGGACCTGGTCATCGTCGGTCCCGGCCCCGGTGACCCGCGCGACGGCGACGACCCGAAGATCGCCCGGGTCCGCGCCGCGGTGGACCGGCTGCTCGCGCGGCGCCAGAAGTTCCTGGCCGTGTGCCTGGGGCACCAGACGCTCTGCGAGCGGCTGGAGATCCCCCTGGTCTTCAAGGACATCGTCTTCCAGGGCACCCAGTCCACGGTCACGATCGGCGACCGGGTGGAGCGGGTGGGCTTCTACAACACCTTCGTCGGCCGGGTCGGCGAGTCCGGACTGCCGGACTCGGTGCGGGTCGAGACCGACCCGGAGACCGGAGACATCCACTCCTTGGTGGGACCGCACTACCAAGGCATACAGTTCCACGCGGAGTCGATCCTCACCGAGCGCGGCTACGACCTGATCAACGAGCTGGTCGCGCAGGTGCTGCGCGGCTGAGGCACCAACCACCACCAGGGGGACGCAAGACATGACGGCTGGATTCAAGGTGCGCCTCGCGGCGTGCGCGTCGGCGGCAGCGGTGGCGCTGGGCGCCCTGGCCGGTGCCCCCACCGCGACGGCTTCCCCCACCCCCACCGAGGTCAGCCTGAGCATCGTCGACCCCGCCGCCCGGGCCGCGGGGCAGCGGGTCTCCGCGCCCTCGTCGGCGCCGATCAAGAGCAAGTTCTCCATCCGCGGCAAGGTCAAGGTGAAGGGCAAGTCCAAGCGGACCGTGCGCCTGCTGGAGAAGCGCGGCAAGCGCACCGTGGTCATCGCCCGCAAGAAGACCTCCAAGAAGGGCGTGTTCACCTTCAAGGTCAAGGCGGGCAAGAAGCAGAAGGCCCGCAAGTTCACCGTGCTGGCTCCCCGGGCGCGTGGGGTGAAGAAGTTCCAGAAGCGGTTCAAGGTCCGCATCGTGTCCAACAAGGCCGCGAGCGCCGTGGCGCCGACCTGGGCGAACGGCACCTCGGTCGCCTACTCCGCGGCGCCCACGATCGCCTCGGGGTTCGTCGGCGGTGAGGCGGCCGCCGGTCGCACCGTGCTGGTCCAGCAGCAGTTCGGCAAGAAGTGGTTCGACGCCGCCCAGACCGTCTCGGGTGCCGACGGCTCGTTCTCGGTCGCGCTGAGCAACGACTGGCTGCGCAGCGCCCCCACCCGGGTCCTGGTCCCCAAGACCGGGTCCGCCCGCGCCGCGGTCTCCGAGCCCGCCGGTACGGCGGTCGTCCCCGACTACGTGCCCAACGGCACCGACCCCGGCGACTGGACCGAGTTCGACCCGTCCCGGCGCTTCCGGTTCAACCCGTGCGCGCCGATCGTCTACAAGGTCAACTACACCCACGCTCCCGGGTACGCCCGGGCCATGGTGGCCCGCGTGATGCGCCACGTCCGGCTCGCCACGGGCTACACGCTGGTCGACGGCGGGGACACCGCCGGCTGGCCGGACCCCGCTCCGGGGCAGGCCGGTGCGGACGCCGACACCATGCTGATCATCGGCTTCGGCGGCCAGGCGAACACCTCCATGGACCTGTCCGGCAACACGCTGGGTCGCGGTGGTCCGGACAAGGGCGTGTGGGCCAAGGACTCGCGCGGGCGGCACGTGCAGATCACCCGCGCCTCGCTGATGCTCGACACCGTCGAGCCGCCGGTCGCGTGGAACGAGGACATGATGTCCAAGACCCTGACCCACGAGATCGCGCACGCCCTCGGCCTGGGCCACGCCACCTCGCTGGGACAGATGCTCGGCCCGATCAACGGCCCCGAGCGTCCCACCCGCTACGGCACCGGGGACCTCGCCGGTCTCGCGACCAAGGGCATGCAGGCCGGGTGCTCGCGTCCCGAGCTCAAGAAGGGCGCGCGGGTCGCTCCGGTGACGAACAGCGTCAAGCTGCCCTGATCCTCACCTCGCTGGCTCCCCGAGTCCCAGCGGGTGGCGCTCCGGCTCACGGTGTGGCAACGCGCCGGCGGGCCGGGGCGTCCCTAGGGTGGGGGCCGCACGGGGGAGAGTGACATGACGAGAGCACGGTGGTGCGCCGCGCGGGCGGTCGCCCTGGTCGCCGCGGTCGCGATGCTGCTCGGGTGCGTCCCCGCGATGGGCGACGTGCACCCGGACCGCCCGGTCCGCAAGTCCCGGATCGCTGCGCCCCAGGCCCGTCCGAACATCGTCCTGGTCCTGATGGACGACTTCTCCATGGACCTGCTGCAGACCATGAAGGGGGCGGGGCGCCTGGCCCGCCGGGCGGCGACGTACCAGCACTTCGTCGTGGACTCGCTGTGCTGCGTCTCGCGCGCCAGCCTGATGACGGGGCAGTACCCGCACCAGACGGGGGTGCGCACCAACACCGCCTCGCTCGTGCCGGGGGCGGGACCGATGGGCGGCTGGTCGGCGTTCCGCGCCTACGGCAACGAGCAGCGCAGCGTCAACGTGCGGCTCCAGGCGGCCGGGTACACCACCGGCTTCGTGGGCAAGTACCTCAACCAGTACGAGTACCTCCCCGGGGTCAAGCCGCTGCCCCCGCTGCCGGCCGGCTGGTCGCAGTTCAACGCCCTGTTCGGGTCGGCGTACGACGGGTGGGGCTTCGACAGCACAGGCGTCTCCGGCGGCCGGCTCCAAGCGCGGCACCACCCCATCCCGCCGGCCACGGCCTCGCGCGCCACCCGGGACGCCTCGTACGCCGGCCAGGTGGTGGAGGACTACGCGCTGGACTTCATCCGTGCCCACCGCTCCGACGCCGCGCCGTACTTCCTCGAGGTGGCGCCGTACGCGCCGCACAACCGGACCAACCCGCAGGGCGCCTACCCGGGCGACCCGGTCTTCCCGCCCGCCTTCCGGGACCGCGCGGGTGGCAAGAAGGCGCAGGGCAACTGCGGCCTCGTCTCCTGCCGCTCGCTGACCACCAAGGACCTGCCCGGCTTCGGGGACCGCCGCGCAGACAACGCGCCGCGGACCCTGGCCGGCCGCAAGGCCCGGGCCTGGAACACCGTGCCCACCCTCGGCGCCGCCCGGGCGACGGCCCACCTGCGCAACCGGGCGCAGATGGTGCAGTCGATCGACCGGACCCTGCGCCGGATCCTCAAGGCGGTCGACGAGGACACCGTGGTGGTGCTGACCTCCGACAACGGCTTCCACCTCGGCCAGCTCGGGATGGGGATGGGCAAGGGGACGGCCTACGACACCGACATCCGGGTGCCGCTGCTCATCGCGGGCCCGGGGATCGCCCCGGGCGCGCGGGCCGAGATGACCAGCAACCTCGACCTGGCTCCCACCTTCGAGGAGCTCGCCGGGCTGCAGCCGGCCGCGTTCCGCTCCGGCACCTCGCTGGTGCCGACCTTCACCGACCCGACGCTGCGCACCCGCGACCACGTCTTCGTCGAGCACACCACCGACACCGCCGGTGACGACCCGGACCTGGCGTTCACCGGGGGCGAGCTCAAGCGCATCCCGTCCTACGTCGCGGTGCGCAGCCGCGACGCGCTGCTGGTGCGCCTCGACCTCGACCCCGACCTGCGCCGGACCAGGTACGCCTACGAGTTCTACTCCTACGCCAAGCGCGGCTGGGAGAAGAGGAACGTCGTGCACCAGGCCCGGTACGCCGCCCAGGTCGCGGCGCTGCGGGCCAAGCTGGGGGAGCTCGACGCGTGCGCCGCGACCGCCGGGGACACCGCGGTGAGCGAACGCTGCCGCCGCATCACGCAGTGAACCCTGCTATGACTGGCGCTGCCATGAGTAGCGCTGCCGTGACCCCCGACGTGGTGGTGGTGGACCACCACGACTCCTACACCCACAACCTGGTGCACCTGGTCGCGGGCGTCACCGGGGTGCTGCCGCGGGTGGTGCAGCACGACGAGGTCCCGGTCGCCGAGGTGCTCAGGCACAGCCACGTGGTGCTCTCCCCGGGACCGGGCCACCCCGAGGTGGAGCGCGACTTCGGCGTCGGGCGCGAGGTGCTGCGTGCCGGTACCCGCCCGGTGCTGGGGGTCTGCCTGGGGATGCAGGGCCTGGTGACCGCCTTCGGTGGGCTGGTGGACCGGGTGGAGCCCGCGCACGGCGACCTCGCCGTGGTCGAGCACGACGGGCGGGGGGTGTTCGCCGGCGTGCCGCAGCGCTTCGGCGCCGTGCGCTACCACTCGCTCGCGGTCCGGGCGCTGCCCGACTGCCTGGAGCAGACCGCCACCAGCCGCGGTGCGGACGGCGACCCCGTGGTGATGGGCGTGCGGCACCGCCGGCTGCCGCTGGAGGGCGTGCAGTTCCACCCCGAGTCGATCCTGTCCGAGCACGGCGCCGCGCTGGTGGCGAACTTCCTGGCGCCCGGGTTCGGCCGGGGTGCGTGATGACCACCCCCGAGGAGCACTTCGCCGAGGTCGCCGCCGCCCAGCCCCGTTGCTTCTGGCTCGACGGCGGCGGTGCCCGCGACTGGTCGGGACGCCGCTCCATCATCGGCTGGCTGGACCCTGACGACGTCTCCCTGACCCTGGACGCCCGGGCCGGGGAGGTGCGGCGGCACAGCGGCGGGGGGTCCGTGGTGGTCGGCTCCGACATCTTCGAGGTGCTGGAGGCCGAGCTGGCGTCCGGGTCTGCCCAGGACCAGTGGTTCGGCTACCTCGGCTACGCCTCCCGCCCGGACCTGCCCGCTCGGGCGGCCCGGTCGGCGGCCGAGGGCGGGCTGCCGGACGCGGTGTGGATGCGGCCCCGGCACGTGCGGTCCTTCACCCACGCCGCGGCGGTGGGCACCCGGCGTACCGGACCGGCGGAGGGATCGCCGACGGTGCCCGCGGAGTACGCCGCCGCGTTCGCCGCCGTCCAGGAGGAGCTGCGCGCCGGCAACTCCTACGAGGTCAACCTGACGCACCGGGTCACCACCCGCTCCGACCTCGACCCGGTGACCGCCTACCTGCGGCTGCGCGAGCTCAACCCCGCCCCTACGCCGGGTTCCTCCAGCACGACGTCGACGGGGCCCGGGGCTGGCTGCTCAGCTCCTCGCCGGAGCGCTTCGCCCTGGTCGGCGCCGACGGGGAGTGCGAGACCAGGCCGATCAAGGGCACCACCCCGCGCGGTGCCAGCGCAGCCCAGGACGAGGCGTCCCGCGCGCACCTGGCGGCCGACCCGAAGCTCCGTGCCGAGAACCTGATGATCGTGGACCTGCTGCGCAACGACCTCTCCGCGGTGTGCGAGCCGGGCACGGTCACGGTGCCCGAGCTGATGGCGGTGGAGTCCTACGAGAGCGTGCACCAGCTGGTCTCGACCGTCCGCGGACGGCTGCGTGCCGGTGTCTCGACGGTGCGCGCGCTGCACGCCCTCTTCCCTCCGGGGTCGATGACCGGCGCGCCCAAGCTGCGCACCATGGAGATCATCGACGCGGTCGAGGACACCCCCCGCGGTGCGTACGCCGGCGGGTTCGGCTGGCTCGCGGCGGACGGACGCGCGGACCTGGGGGTGGTGATCCGGTCCCTGATGACGGCCGGCGACGGCCGGTGGACGCTGGGGACCGGCGGCGGGATCACCGTGCGCTCCGAGGTCGCGGCGGAGTACGCCGAGGCGACGTGGAAGGCGGAACGGCTGCTCCGGGTGCTGGCGGGCTGAGGGGCTCGCGCGGCTGTGGATGACCGCAGCGAGTGTCGGCAGTAGTGACTAGAATCGAACACATGATCGAGTCATCCACTTCGGCCTCGCGCGGCGGTTCCCCTGACCCCTGCGCCGGTCCGGGGACGTCGGAGGCGCTCGCCGTCGGTTGGGCGGCCGACCTGGTCGAGCAGCTCTCGCAGCTCGGGTCCTGCGCGGACTCGGTGACCGGCGAGCCTGCCGACGGCGGTGCAGAAGACGGTGCAGAAGACGGTGCAGACGGGGGTGGCACGCGGCTGGCCCTGATCGAAGAGCTCACCCGGGTCACCTGCGCGGCGGCGGCGGCTCGGGTGCGACTCACCGCGTCCTTCGTGGCCCAGGAGACCCGGCGGGTGGAGGCGGAGCGGGACCGGGTCCGGCGGGAGCGACGCGCCGGCACCCGCAGTCCCCACAGCCGTGCGGTGACCGGCCCCCGGGCGGCGCTCGTGGTCGGTGCCCAGGTCGGGCTGGCCCGGCACGAGTCCCCGGCGCGGGGCCGTCGGTACGCCGACGCCGCCGTGCTGCTGGTGCGCGACCTGCCGCACACCCTGGCCGCCCTGAGCCGCGGCGACCTCGACGAGGAGCGGGCGATGGTGGTGGTCCGCGAGACCGAGCACCTGGCGCCGGCCCAGCGGCGGATCCTGGATGCCGAGCTGGCCGCGGCCGACGGTGCCGCGGAGGGGCCGGATGCTCTCGACGGGCCGGTCGAGGGGGTCGGCGCGAGCGCGCTGGGCACGATGGGGCCCGAGGCGCTGCGCCAGGCCGTGGTGCGCCTCTCCCTGCGGCTCGACGACGATGCGGTCTCCCGTCGCATGAGGCGTGCCCGCCGGCAGCGGCGCGTCGTGGGTCGGCTGCTGGGCGACGGCACCGGCAAGGTCTGCGCCGTCCTGCCCGACGATCACTACGCGTCGGTGATGGCCGCCCTGGCGCAGGCGGCCGGTGCCGCCGCTGCTGCGGGGGACTCGCGGACCCGTGACCAGGTGAAGGCAGACACCTTGGTCGCCCGGATCACGGGGCTGGACACCACCCGAGCCGCCCCGGTCGCGGTCAACCTGGTCATCAGCGTCGAGTCGCTGCTGGGGCACTCCAGCGAGCCGGGCTTCCTGCACGCGCTGACCACCACCGCCGGGCGGCCCACGGGCCGGGGCTCGATCGGTGGCTACATCCCTGCCGGACTGTGTGCCGACCTCGTCTCCTTGGCGACCGCGGACTCCAGGGCGTCGCTGCGCCGGCTCTTCACCGCACCCGGGGACGACCAGCTGGTCGCGATGGAGAACCGTGCCAGGCTCTTCGACCGCCAGCTCGCCATGATGATCAACTTCCGCGACGGCGGCGTCTGCCGGACCGTCTGGTGCGACGCACCAGTCCGGCACGCCGACCACGTCACCGCGGTGGCCGACGACGGGGCCACCAGCCTCGGCAACGGCCAGGGGCTGTGCGAGGCCTGCAACCTCGTCAAGGAGACGCCGGGCTGGGACAGCTGGGCCACGACCGACGAGCGAGGTCGGCACGAGGTCGGCACCCTCACGCCGCACGGTCACCTCCACCTGTCCCATCCGCCCGGACTGCCCCGGCCGCCGGGTCCGGGCGCCGGGACGGGCGCTGGGATGGGCGCCGGGTTGGCGGCGAGCAGGCCCGGCGCCCCCGAACCGCCGGGGGTGCCGGCCGGCCGGAGGTGGCTGGAGAGCCGGGGGTTCAGCACGGTGGAGGCCGGTTTCGGTGCTCGGGTCCTCTTCGCCGACGCCGGCTGAGCGCCGCTTCCTACTCCGAAGCCACGTGCTGGGGCGCGCGCGGCAGCCACATCACCAGACGGGCGCCGCCGCTGGGGGAGCGGTCCACGCGGACGGCGCCGGCGTGCCGCTCCACGGCCTGCCGCACGATCGAGAGCCCCAGCCCGGAGCCGGGCATGGAGCGGGAGTCGTCGGAGCGGTAGAACCGGTCGAAGACGTGCGGCACGTCCTTGGCGGCGATGCCGGGACCCTCGTCGTCGATGGTCAGCACCCCGCTGGTGAGCCGGACCTTGATGGTCCCGCCCTCCTTGCTCCACTTGGCGGCGTTGTCGAGCAGGTTGGTCACCGCCCGCTCCAGCGCCTGGGCCTCGCCGCGCACCCGCCACGGCTCGAGCTCGACGTCGAAGACCACGGCAGGGGCCCGCCGGCGCACCCGGGCCAGCGCCCGCTCCACCACGTCGACCAGGTCGATCTCGGCGATCACCTGCGAGAGCGGCTCCTCCCGGGCCAGCTCCACCAGGTCCCCCACCAGGGTGGAGAGCTCCTCGATCTGGGCCCGCACGTCATCCAGCAGCTCGCGCCGGGCGTCCTCGGGCAGCCCGTCGCCGGCCTGGCTGAGCAGGTCGAGATTGGTACGCAGGCTGGTCAGCGGGGTCCGCAGCTCGTGCCCGGCGTCCGCGACGAGGCGACGCTCCCGGTCGCGGGAGGCCGACAGGGCGGCCAGCATGTGGTTGAACGCCGTGGCCAGGCGGGCCATCTCGTCGTCCCCGTCGACCTCGAGCGGGCGCAGGTCCTCGGTCTGGGCGATGTCCTCGACGGAGGCGGTCAGTCGGCGTACCGGCCGCAGACCGCTGCGCGCCACCATCCACCCGGCCATCGCGGCGACCAGCACCCCGGTGGCTCCGAAGGCGAGCATCACCGTGCCCAGGCCGCGCAGTGTCCGCTCGTTCTCGTCCAGCGTCTGCAACAGCACCAGGGCCTGGCCGCCGCCGGCAGGCACGGTGGCCGCCCGGTAGACGACGCCGTTCTCGGCCCGGATGGTGCGCACCGACTCGTCCAGGGTGCCCTCGGCCACGGCCAGCTCCGGGGCGCCCAGCGCCACGGTGGGGCCCTCGTTGTCGGCGGTGAGGACGTTCTTGTCCTCGCGGATGAAGATGACCCGGACGTCCGCGGCGCCCAGCATCCACGAAGGCACGTCCCGGGCGGTCATCTCGGCCAGGGCGCTGTAGGAGGCGGCCTTGGTGGCACGGTTGAGCAGCGACTCGTCGAGGGAGGACTGCAGCTGCATCCGGACGGTCACGAACGACCCGGCGGCCATGAACGCGATCGCCACCCCGACGGCCATGGTGGTCAGCAGCGCCACCCGGCTGGCCAGCGAGCGGCGGTAGTGCCACCCGTGCCGCTGCCACATCGCCGGGCTCACCCGTCCTTCAGCACGTAGCCGACGCCGCGCACCGTGTGCAGGAGGCGGGACTCGCCCTCGGCCTCGGTCTTGCGCCGCAGGTAGCCGACGTACACCTCGAGGGAGTTGGCGGTCGTCGGGAAGTCGTAGCCCCAGACCTCCTCCAGGATGAACGAGCGCTCCAGCACCCGGCGGGGGCGGCGCAGGAACATCTCCAGCAGGGTGAACTCGGTACGGGTGAGCTCGATCAGCCGATCACCGCGCCGCACCTCCCGGGCGCCCAGGTCCATGGACAGGTCGCCGAAGACCAGCGACTCCTCGGCCTCCTCGGCCGAGGGGGTGATCCGGCGCAGCAGGGCGCGCAGCCGGGCCAGCAGCTCCTCGAGGGCGAACGGCTTGGTGAGGTAGTCGTCGGCACCGGCGTCCAGCCCCTCCACCCGGTCGCCCACCGCGTCGCGGGCGGTCAGCACCAGGATCGGCACGTCGTTGCCCGCGGTGCGCAGTGCGCGGGTGGCCTCGAGCCCGTCGAGCCGCGGCATCATCACGTCCATCACCACCACGTCCGGGAGGGTGGACCCGATGCTGGCAAGAGCCTCGGCGCCGTCGCGGGCCAGCGCCACGTCGTAGCCGTTGAACTCCAGGGAGCGACGCAGGGACTCCCGCACCGCCTTGTCGTCGTCGACCACCAGGACCCGCGGCTTCGTCGACTGCTTGCTGTCCGGCATGGCCGCCATGCTGCCAGCGCGACCTGAGGCGGCGCTGAGAGGGCCGCTCGCGCTCACGTGTAGCGGCCGGCGACCGCACCGGCACGGGCACCGTACCCGCCGCCGAAGTGGCAGGCGTGGACCAGGAGCGGGTGCAGCTGGTGCAGCCCCGTCCGGTCCTGCCAGCCGTCGGCCAGCGGGGCCTCGTCGGCGTAGGCGGTGAGCGCCCGCTGCAGGTTGGGCAGCCCGAACAGCGACAGCATCGCCAGGTCGGTCTCGCGGTGACCGCCGTGCGCGGCAGGGTCGATCAGGTGCACCGCGCCGTCCAGGCCCCACAGGCAGTTGCCGTTCCACAGGTCGCCGTGGATGCGCGCCGGGCCCTCCTCGGGCACCAGCGCCGAGAGCCGGCCCAGGACGGAGTCCACGGCCGCGGCATCGCTCTCCTCGATCGCGCCCCGGTCACGGGCCAGCTTGAGGTAGGGCAGGATCCGCCGGGTGGCGAAGAACTCCGCCCAGGTCGGGGCGGTGCGGTTGGGCAGCGGCAGCCGGCCGATGTAGCCGTCGCGCTCCCCGCCGTACGCCGGGGCGCCCGCGGCGTGGGTGCGCGCGAGACGCCGGCCGAAGTCCACCGCCGCGTCCGGGGTGGTCCGCCCGGGCTCGATCCAGCGCACGATCAGGCAGTCGCTGTCGACGGCCAGCACCTCGGCGGCGGGAGCGCCGTCGGGGACCTCGCCGAGCCAGCGCAGCCCGGCGGCCTCGGCCTCGAAAAAACCCGGCGGCGGGTGCGGGAGGGTCTTCATCAGGGCCGTGGAGCCGTCGTTGAGCCGCAGCCGGGTCGCCGTGGAGATGTCGCCCCCCGCGACGGGAGCGGTGCTCACCACGGCCACGCCGAGCAGCGCCTCGGCCCGGCGTGCCACCACGGGGGAGCGGGTCATGGGGCGACGGCGTCCGAAAGCAGCCTCACCAGGTGCGTGCTGGTGCGCTCGACCATGGACATCACCTCCGTGAACCCTTGCTCCCCACCGTAGTACGGGTCAGGTACCTCGCCGCCCGGGTTCTCCGGATCGAAGGCGCGAAACAGCCGGACCCGAGGGGTCTCGCCGCCGACGTCGGCGAGGTTGGACCGGTCCATCACCAGGACCAGGTCGCAGTCCTGGTGCCAGCTCGGCTCGAACTGCCTGGCGCGGTGCCGCGTCGGGTCGTGTCCGGCCCGGGCGAGGGTGGCGGCGGCCCGCTCGTCCATCGGCTTGCCCACGTGCCAGCCGGCGGTGCCGGCGCTGACCACCTCGACCCGGTCGTCGAGACCGGCGGCGGCGACCTGGTCGGCCAGCACCACGTGCGCCATCGGGGAGCGGCAGATGTTGCCCAGGCAGACCAGTGCCACCCGGTAGCGGCCCGGCGTGCGGGGAGGAGGCAGCGCCTCGGTGTCGCCCGGGGCCTCGGTGTCGCCCGGGCGGTCAGTCATCGACGGCGGCGCTGAAGAACCAGCCGACCACGGTGATCACGATCGATCCCCCCACGGCCGTCCAGAATCCGTCGACCTTGAAGCCGATGTCGAGCTGGCCGGCCACCCAGGCGGTGAGCATCAGCAGCAGGGCGTTGATGACGAGCAGGAAGAGCCCCAGGGTGAGGATGATGAACGGCAGCGAGAGCAGCTTGACCACCTTGCCGACCACGATGTTGACCGCCCCGAAGATCAGGGAAACCACCACCAGCGGGACGAGCTTGTCCTCCAGCTGGGCTGAGAAGGGATGGTCGGCGCCGGCGAACCGGATGCCGTCGAAGAGCCAGGCTGCGGTGGCCACCGCCACGGCGGTGGCGACCAGCCACGTCAGGAAGCGCATGCACCTCACCCTAGGGGGAGGCGCGCAGCCGGGTCGGAGACGCGGGCCTGGGACGCGCCTCAGAAGCGCAGGGCCGCCTTGATCGCCACCTCGGCGTCGGCGAGGTGCTCGGCAAGGTGGTCCGCTGCCGCGGCGACGTCGCCGCGCTCCAGCATCGCCACCAGGTGGGTGTGCGATCCCGCCTGGTCGTGGGCGTTGCGCCGGAGCCGGTCGATCTGGGCCAGCGCCAGGCGCAGCTCCGCGCTCAGGCCCTCGGCGACCGCCACCAGCCGGGGGCTGCCGAGCAGGCCGACGAAGGAGGCGTGCACCGCCAGGTGTCGGGCGTTGAGCGCCTGGTACGACGCCCCGTCGGCCACCGCGGCGGCGTAGGCGGCAAGGGCCTGGCGCACCGCCTCGCGGGCCTCCTCCTCGGCCTCGGCCCAGTGCCGGGCCCCGGCGACCTCGAGCACGGCCCGGGCCCGGCAGACGTCGGCGACCGAGTCGGGGTCGGGCTGGGCGACGCTGACCCCGCGGTGCGGCTCCCGGGTGGCCAGGCCCTCGGCCACCAGCACGGTGAGCGCCTCGCGCACGGTGGGGCGGGAGATCCCGAGCTGCTCGGCCAGCGCGACCTCGCGCAGCGGCGTACCGCTCTCCAGCTCGCCGTCGAAGATCGCCCGACGCAGCTCCTCCACGACGCGGTCGACGATGGAGGACTGCTCCAGGTGCAGGTTCCCGAACGACTCGCCCATGACCCCGAGTCTGTCAGGAGTTGATAAGTGGGCGGCGCGCCGCCACACTCACTCCACACGATTGTCAGACAATCTGACAGAACGGGGGCGATGACATGTCAGAGCTGCAGTGGGGCAAGCACTACCTGGCGGTGCGCCCCGACCACTTCCGGGTCGACTACGTCATCAACCCCTTCATGGACCCCGCCGACCAGCCCGACGCCGCGGTGGCCCGGGAGCAGTGGGACCACCTGGTCCACACCATCGAGGCTCACGGCGGCGTGGTGGAGGTGCTCGGCCAGCGCTCCGACGCCCCCGACATGGTCTACGCGATGAACCTCGGTCTCGCCGTGCGCGGCGCGGACGGCAGTGCGAGCGCGGTGCTCTCCCACATGCGCTACGAGCAGCGCCGGATGGAGACCGAGTCGGCGCAGGCCTGGTTCGCCGACGCCGGCCACGTCACCTCCTACGTCGGTCGCGACGGCGTGGGCGCCCACTTCGAGGCCGGTGACGCCTTCCCCTTCGGCGACGCCCTGGTGGTGGGCTACGGACCGCGCACCGAGGAGCTGGGCCTCAAGCACCTCGCCGCCGGCCTCGGGGTGCGGGTGCGCGGGCTGCGCATCGACCACCCCGGGATGTACCACCTCGACCTGGCCTTCTGCCCCCTCGACGAGCGTCGCGCCATCATCTGCCCCGAGGCCTTCGACGACGCCTCCCGGGCCGCGTTGCTCGAGCTGGTGCCCGAGCCTCTGGTCCTGACCGAGGACGAGGCACTGACCACGTTCGCGGCCAACTCGATCGTGATCGGGCGCACCATCGTGATGCCGGCTGCGCCGGAGCGGGTGCGGACCCAGCTGGAGGAGTGGGGGTTCACCGTCGTGGTGGTGGAGATGGGCGAGTTCCACAAGGCCGGCGGCTCGGTCCGCTGCCTGACCAACCCCCTGGACGTGACGCTGGGCCGCGACCTGCCGCTTGTGCCCGGCGGCGAGGTGCTGCTGCCCGGCTAGGTGGCACCGCGGCTACGTCAGGGTGATCGGGTCCTCGGGGTGCTCCTCGCCCCGCGCGGTCTGGGCCAGCAGGATGCCCGCCACCACGGCGACGCAGCCCAGCACGGCCACCGCGCTGAGCGACTCGGCGTACCAGGCCCAGCCGAGGGCCGCCGCGCCCACCGGCTCGAGCATGGCGATCGCGGTCACCAGCGTCGCCGGGATGTAGCGCAGCGCCACCAGCTCCACCCCGAACGGCGCCAGGGTGCCCAGCAGCACCACCCAGGCCAGCACCAGCCACAGCGGCGCCGAGAGGGCGTCCAGGCTGCCCTGGAGCGAGACCGAGGCCGTCAGGTCCGCCTCCACCAGCCACACCGGGGAGGCCAGGTTCATCGCCACCGTCGCCACGGCGAAGCCCCACAGCATCACCTGCACCGAGGAGAGCCCGGCGTCGTGGCAGGCCTCACCCAGCAGGAAGTACGCCGCGAAGCAGATGGCGCCGCCGATGCCCGCCAGCACCCCGAGGGTGTCGAACGAGGCGCCCTGCCAGATCTCGGTGGCCGCCGCCAGCCCGGCCACGGCCAGCGCCAGCCCCCACCACAGACGCGCGGTGACCTCGGTGCGCTGCACGAACTTCGCCCACAGCGCCACCAGGATCGGCGCCTGGTACTCCAGCAGCAGCGCCAGGCTGATGGTCAGCCGGTCCAGTGCCATGAAGTAGCACAGCTGCAGCAGCGCCACCCCGAAGAGACCCAGGGCGGTGACCAGCAACAGCTGCCGGCCCCGCGGCAGCCGCAGCGCCGAGCGCTGCCACGCCACGGCGACCACCAGCAGGGCGACGAAGGTGCCGGTCACCCGCAGCGAGGTGAGCTCGAGCGACCCGATCCCGTTGCGCAGCGCGACCCGCGAGACCCCGGAGTTGAGGATGAACAGCGTCGCGCCGACCACGACGAGACCGATGCCGAACCGGCGCTGGGCAGAGCGCTGGGCAGAGCGCTGGACCGGGCGCTGGACCGGGCGCTGGACTGACATGGAGCAGATTGTCGCGCAGGTAGCCTCGACCCCGTGATCGAGGTTGGCGGAGCGGCGGTGATGGTGCTGGGGTCGGCGGCCTCCGGGCTCGTCCTGGCTCTGGTCGGGCTGGTGCTCGCGCGCTGGCTGGGCCCGGTCACCGCGTTCTCGCTGGTGGGCTTCGTGTGGGCGCTGGTGGTCATCGGGCTGGTCACGCTGGTGCCTCCGACCGGCTCGACCACCCTGGTGCCCGCGGAGGCGCGGCAGCCGACCTGCTCGCGGACCGTCGGTGGCCCGGCCCCGGACGGCTTCTGGATCTTCAGCGGCACCCAGCGGATGCTCAACACCGCGCTCTTCGTGCCGGCCGGGGCGCTGCTGGTGCTTGGTCTGGCCCGGTGGCGCACCGCCTGGCTGCTGGTCCCGATGGGGCTCGCCGGCCTGGTGGGCTACTCGGTGCTCATCGAGATCACCCAGCTGGAGCTGGCCCGCATCGACCGCGCCTGCGACATCACCGACGTCGTCGACAACGCCACCGGGGCGCTCATCGGCTGCGGCATCGGGCTGGCGCTGGCGCTGGTGCTCCAGCCGTGGCGGCGCCGGATGCGCGAGGAGGCACGGCGCGACCGGACGCACCCGGGGTTACTAGGGTGAGCGCCATGACCAGCAACCCCCAGCCGCGCGCCGACCTCGCCGCCATCCCGGCGTACGTCGCGGGCCGGCCGCCCACCCCGCGGCCGGGCCTGATCGGCTACAAGCTCTCCTCCAACGAGAACCCCTACCCGCCGCTGCCCGGCGTGCTGGACGCGGCCGTGGCCGCGGCGCAGGAGATGAACCGCTACCCCGACATGGGCTCCGCGCAGCTCTACCAGGCGCTCGCCGGCAGGCTCGGCGTGCCGAGCGACCACCTGGCGGTGGCGACCGGCAGCGTGGCGCTGATCTACCAGCTGCTCAGCGCGTACTGCACCCACGGCGAGCCGCACGACGAGGTGGTGCACGCCTGGCGCTCCTTCGAGGCCTACCCGATCGCGGTGACCGTGGCGGGCGCCCGCTCGGTGCGGGTGCCGCTGACCGCCGACGGGCGCCACGACCTGGACGCGATGGCCGCGGCCGTCACCGAGCGGACCAAGGTGGTGCTGCTCTGCACGCCCAACAACCCCACCGGCCCGGCGCTCACCCAGACCGAGGTCGAGGTGTTCCTGGCGCGGGTGCCCTCGCACGTCGTGGTGGTCCTGGACGAGGCGTACGTGGAGTTCGTGCGCTCGCCCGACCCGGTCGACGGCGTGGCCACCGTGCTGGCGCACCCCAACGTGGTGGTGACGCGGACCTTCTCCAAGGCCTACGGCCTGGCCGGCTTCCGGGTGGGGTACGCCGTGGCGCAGCCGCAGCTCGCCGCCGCCCTGCGTGCGGTCTCCCTGCCCTTCGGGGTCAGCCACGTCGCCCAGGCAGCGGCGATCGCCTCGCTGGAGGCCGAGGAGGCCCTGCTCGAGCGGGTCGAGGCGCTGGTCGCCGAACGGACCCGGGTGCTGGCAGCCGTCCGCGCCGCCGGCTGGGACGTGCCCGAGTCCCAGGGCAACTTCATCTGGTTCCCCGTCGGCGACCGGGCCGGCGAGTTCGCCGCCGCCGCCGAGGAGCTGGGCATCACCGTGCGTCCGTTCGCCGGCGACGGGGTGCGGGTGACCATCGGCGAGGACGAGGCCAGTGACCGGGTCGTCGAGCTGGCCCGCAGCTTCCCGCGCACCTGACTCGCCCCGCCCGGGCGGCGTCTAGGGTCGAGGCATGAGCGACGACCTGACTCCGACGTACACCGAGAAGGGCAAGCCCTTCGAGCGGGACATGGACTACATCGGAGACCGGGTCCTCGCCGGGAAGCGCTCCTCGGACCCGCACGACGCCGAGTACGGAGGCCGCGACGACGTCCAGGTCTGGCCCGTGCAGCCCGGGCGCTACCGCCTGGTGGCCGCCCCGGCCTGTCCGTGGGCCAACCGCTCCATCATCGTGCGCGAGCTGCTCGGCCTGACCGAGGTGATCAGCCTGGGCAAGCCGGGGCCCACCCACGACAAGCGCAGCTGGACCTTCGACCGCGACCCGGGCGGGCGGGACCCCGTGCTCGGGATCGAGCGGCTGCAGGAGGCCTACCTCAACCGGTTCCCGGACTACCCCAAGGGCATCACCGTCCCGGCGATCGTGGACGTGGAGACCAAGCAGGTCGTCACCAACGACTTCCCCTGGATCACCCACGACCTCTTCTTCGAGTGGCGCGAACACCACCGCCCGGACGCTCCCGACCTCTGGCCCGAGGACCTGCGCGAGGAGATGGAGCAGGTGATGAAGCGGGTCTTCACCGAGGTCAACAACGGCGTCTACCGCTGCGGCTTCGCCGGCTCCCAGGAGGCCTACGACGCGGCGTACGACCGGCTGTGGGCCGCGATGGACTGGCTCGAGGAGCGCCTCACCGACCGCCGCTACCTGATGGGCGAGGCGATCACCGAGGCCGACGTGCGGCTGTTCACCACGCTGGTCCGCTTCGATCCGGTCTACCACGGCCACTTCAAGTGCAACCGCAACAAGCTGACCGAGATGCCGGCGCTGTGGGGCTATGCCCGCGACCTGTTCCAGACCCCCGGCTTCGGCGAGACGGTCGACTTCGAGCAGATCAAGGCGCACTACTACGTGGTGCACACCGACATCAACCCGTCCGGGATCATCCCCAAGGGGCCGGAGCTGGAGTCCTGGCGCACCGCGCACGGGCGCGACCGCCTCTGAGCCCGCGATGACCGGTGACCTGCGTGTCGGCATCAGCGGCTGGCGCTACGCCGGCTGGCGAGGCGACTTCTACCCCAAGGGCCTGCCCCAGCGCCGGGAGCTGGAGTACGCCGCGGAGCACCTGACCTCGATCGAGATCAACGGCTCCTTCTACTCCCTGCAGCGCCCCACGTCGTACGCCGCGTGGCGCGAGGCGACCCCCGAGGACTTCGTCTTCGCCGTCAAGGGCGGCCGGTTCATCACCCACCTCAAGCGGCTGCGCGACGTCGAGACGGCGCTCGCCAACTTCTTCGCCTCCGGGGTGCTGGCCCTGGGCCCCAAGCTCGGCCCGCTGCTGTGGCAGCTCCCGGCCAACCTCGCCTACGACCACGACGTGCTGGACGCCTTCCTGGCGCAGCTGCCCCGGAGCACCACCGCGGCGCTCGAGCTGGCCCGTCGCCACGACGACAAGCTGGCCGAGGACCGGGTCCACCTGGCCACCGACGCCGACCGGGTGCTGCGCCACGCCCTGGAGTTCCGCTCCGAGACCTTCCTCGACCCCGGTGCCTACGACCTGCTGCGCCGGCACCACGTCGCCTGCGTGCTGGCCGACACCGCGGGCCGCTGGCCCAAGGTGGAGCAGGACACCGCCGACTTCCGCTACGTGCGGCTGCACGGGGACGCGGAGCTCTACGCCAGCGGGTACGGCGACCCGGCGCTGGACGAGTGGGCCGCCCGCTGCCGGCGCTGGTCCGAGTCCGGCCAGGACGTCTTCGTCTACTTCGACAACGACGCGAAGGGCTTCGCGCCCTACGACGCGATGGGGCTCATCTCCCGGCTGCGCTGAGTCACGCGCTGGACCAGGGGGATGCGCAGATTGCGCAGCCGCCCGGACGCGGGCTGCATCCCTGCGGCAGGTCCGGGTACGTCGAAGCATCGTCAGACGCACCATCCGTCATCGTCGCACGAGAGGAGAGGCCATGAGCAGCACTGATGCCTCCGCCGCAGGAACCGCCAAGGATGAGGCCAGTCGCCTGGCCGGCACCACCAAGGACGAAGTGAGGTCGGTCGCGGAAGAGGCCAAGACCCAGGCGCGCAACGTCATGGGGGACGCGCGCACCATGGTCGACGAGCAGTCGCGCACCGGCCGCGACCGGCTGGTCGAGACCGCCCGCACCTTCGGTCAGGACCTCGAGGAGATGGCCGACAACGGTCCCGGCGGCATGGCCGGCGACCTGGCTCGCCAGGTCGCGGGCAAGGCGCGCGAGCTCGGCGACCGCCTCGACGGCCGCGAGCCCTCGGAGATCCTCGAGGACGTGCGCAGCTTCGCCCGGGAACGGCCCGGCACCTTCCTCCTCGGCGCACTGGCCGCGGGGCTGGTCTTCGGCCGCGTGGCCCGCGGCGCCAAGGACGCCTCCGGCTCGGACTCGGGCTCGGGCATGGGCTCGGGCATGGGGTCCGGATCGGCCTCGGGCAGCTCGACCGGGTCGGCCCCGGTCGGCACCGGTGACGAGGGCGTCGGCCTGTGGACCGGGCCGCCGGCTGGCGGCGCTGTCTCGCCCCCGCCGGGTGCGGTCTCCCCGGGTCCGGTAGCGGGCGCTCCGGCGCCCGGATCGCCCGGGACCGGTTCGTCCACCCCGCTGTACGACGAGACGCGCGGGACCACGCCGTGAGCGTCACCGGGGGACCCGGCGACCCTGTGCACCCGACGCCGGACCCGCTGCACTCGACGGATCCCCTGCACCAGGGCGGCACGCTGCCCCCGACGGAGACCCGCTCGCTGGGCGACATCATCGGTGACATCACGGCTGGGCTCAGCAACCTGATCAAGCAGGAGATGGAGCTGGCTCGCACCGAGATCAAGCAGGAGGTCTCCACGCTCGGCAAGGGAGCCGGGCTGCTGGGAGGCGCGGGAGTCGCAGGCCACCTGATGCTCCTCTTCCTCTCCCTGGCGGTCGTCTACCTGCTCGACAACTGGATGCCGACCGAGCTGGCGGCGTTGATCGTCGCCATCGTGTGGGGTGTCGCAGCCGCCGTGCTGGGTGCCCGCGGTCGCAAGGAGATCAAGGAAGCAGACCCGCAGCTGCCCAAGACGCAGCAGACCTTGAAGGAGGACGTGCAATGGGCCAAAGCCCAGAAGAGCTGAGCGCCGAGGAGCGCAGGCAGCAGGAGCTGAACCGGGACATCGAGCGCACGCGCAGCCAGCTGAGCCGCGACGTCGACGAGCTCGGCGACAAGGTGAGCCCGAGCCAGGTGATGGAGCGTCGCAAGCAGGCGGTCCGTGGGCGGGTCGTGGGTCTCAAGGACAAGGTCATGGGCTCCGCCCAGGGCGCGGTCGGCTCGGTCCAGAGCGGCGGTCAGTCCGCCGGTCACTCGATCACCGGCACCGCCTCCGACGCGGCCTCCGGGGCGAAGGACACCGCCACCGGCGCCGTCCAGTCCCTCGGCCGGCAGGCCGAGGGCAACCCGCTGGCAGCGGGCGTCATCGCGTTCGGTGCCGGCATGCTGATCTCCTCGCTCATCCCAACCAGCCGGGCCGAGCAGCGCCTCGCCCAGCAGGGCGTGGACGCCGCCAAGGAGCATGGCCAGCCCGTCATCGACCAGGCCAAGTCCATGGCCGGTGACGTCGGCCAGCAGCTGAAGGAGACCGCCCAGCAAGGGGCGGCCGAGGTGAAGTCCTCGGCGCAGGACTCCGCAGAGTCTCTCAGGTCTGAGGGCCAGAGTTCGGCCCAGAACGTCCGGGAGTCAACATCGGGATCCAGCAGCGGGACCGAGACCGGCTCCAGTGGTTCAGGCAGTTCTGGTTCCACGGTCTGAGGGGGGTGGCCGGGCGTCTCCGCGAGGGGCGTCCGGCTCACACCCACCCGTGTCCGGCCGCCCGGCGCGGCTCCCGGCGTACGACGACCGTCGCACCCGAGCCAGCCAGGCGGGCACGAAGTGCCACCCCGGCGGCTCGTTGAGCACCGGGTCGAAGTCCGGCGTCGGTCGCCGCGGCCCGGTCACCACCAGCTCTCCGCGCTGCAGCTCTGCCGCGGCGCTGGCCACTCGGAGCCGGATCCGCACCGGGAGCCGGCCCGCGAGCTGATCCACCTCGACGCCGGTCAGCCGGTGGTCCGCCAGTTCCGCCAGCACCAGCACCCGGGTGCGGTCGACCGACTCCCAGGGCAACAGCGAGGTGAAGGTGGCGCGACCCCACGACGCGGCCGGCCACAGCGCCCACCGCCGCCACCCACGGGTGCCGGGCGAGGTGGCCAGCAGCACGTCCACGGCTCCGCCGGCATCGGGGTAGCGGAACGCGATCCCCAGGATGTCGGGCAGCCTCGCGGGCAGGCCGATCGCCTTGGACATCCGCACCACGCACTCGGTGCGCCCGGTCGGCAGCGGTCCGGCGCCCTGGATCTCCAGGTGTCCGGCCAGCACCTCCCCGCGCGGGTGGAAGAAGCGGGCGGACCGGGCTCGCGAGCCCAGCCGGAAGGTCTCGCGGGCGACCGCGGACAGCGCTGGTACGACGTCCATGCCAGGCCTGTACCCACCTGGACCTTGACCCACGTGATGGGGGGATCAGGGCCTGACCCAGCGCCCGATCCGCGGCAGCCCGTCGACCCAGTTCAGCCGGGCGGCGTACATCGCCCGCTGGGCCCGCTGCTTGGTCCGCTTGGACCAGTCGAAGCCGCTGGAGCAGGGCCGGACGATCCGGTGGCAGGTCCACCCGTGCAGGAAGATCCGGTTCCCCGCCACGTCGGCGCCGCCGGGGCCGCACAGGCCGGTGGTCGCCCGGTCCAGCAGCACGCCGTACTCGGGGGCGCTCCAGTCGGTCAGCACCGGCGAGCGCAGCCAGATGGTGCGGTAGGTGCACCGCGTGTAGTCGCCCTCGGAGAGCAGCAGCACCCACCCCTCGGGTTGAGCGACGAGCACCGGGTTCTCCAGCACTCCGTCGTGCCGCAGCAGCTCGATGCTGACGGCGCCGGGGTGCACCCCGGTGCCGGTGCGGTCCAGCTGCACCAGCCGGATCGAGGAGGGGATCCGGTCGGTCTTGTAGAGCAGCACCAGCCCGTCCGAGCCCTGGTGCACCGACGGGTCGATCACCCCGGCGCGGGGGAGCGTGGCGTCCGTTGGGACCAGCGGGTCGCCTGCTGGCGGCGTCTTGACGTACGACGGGCAGACCAGCGGCGCGTCTCCCACCGGGGTGAACCCCCGCAGCGCGGAGCGGGACCGGGCCACGCCGATGCACCGTCCGTACGGCCCCAGCCCCTTGACCGGGGCGGAGTAGTAGAGCAGCCACCAGCCGCGGACCCGGGTGACGTCCGCGGCCCAGATGTCGCCGGCTCGGGACCAGGAGGGCAGCCTGCTCAGCGCGGGGCCGCCGCGCTGCCAGCGGCCGTTGCGCGACCGGACCCAGGCGCGCGGGGCGCGTTCCCCGGTGGCGAAGCCGACGTACCCGCCGCCGAGCCGCTCCACCGCGGGATCGGCGAAGTTGCTCGCCACGATCGGCTTCGGGCTGCCGATCACCGTGGGCGGGCCGGGCTCGGCCCGGGCCGGCAGCGCCGCCAGTGTGGTCGTCCCGGCGAGCGCCAGGACGCCTGCCAGCACCAGCAGGAGCAGGGTGGTGCGGGTCCCCCGCGCGGGCGCGTCCCGGCGCGGGTCAGGGGTCATGGCGCCGAGGCTAGTGCGCCGAGGGCATGGGTGCGCATCGGCGCGGGTACACCGTGCGCATGCACCTTCGACCACTTCGCTTGGAGACCGCCGACGTCTCCGCGGCCGAGAGCCTGCTGCGAGGCAGCCTGGTGGGTGTGGAGTCGCTGGAGTTCGGACCCGACCTGTCCCTGGACATCAGCGGGGTGCGCGGCGACGACTTCAGCGTGATGCGGCTGACGCACTCCTCGGTGGCGCGGTTGATCACCGGTCCCCCGGGGAACCTGCACGTGCTGGAGGTGCTGCGCGGCTCGGCACGCCTGGGAGTGCGAGGAGTGGAGACGACGCTGCGTCCCGGGCAGGTGATCGCCATCGACTCCGGCTCGCGGGTCCGGCTCGCCAGCGACCGGCTCAGCGTCGGGATCGTCACGCTGTCCCGCGACCTGCTGGCGGCCGCGGCCGACGAGCCGAGCGCCACCATCTCCTTCCCCGACCACTCGCCGCTCTCCGCGGACTGGCCCGAGCAGTGGCGCGGTGCGGTGCGCCGCCTCAACCGCGAGGTGCTGGGGCGCTCGGAGGCCCGCGGCGAGCCCAGGGTGGTCGCAGACCTGGTGTCGGCGCTGGCCGTCAGCGCCCTGGCGGGGTTCGCCCACGAGCTGCAGGACCGGCACCGGGAGCCCGGACCCAGCGCGGTGCGTCGGGCCACGGCGTTCATCGACCAGAACGCCGACCAGCCGATGACGGTGGCCGAGATCGCCCGGGCCGCGCACACCAGCGTGCGGGCGCTGCAGCAGGCCTTCGCCCGGCACCACGACAGCAGCCCCACGGCGTACCTGCGCCAGGTGCGGCTGGAGCGGGCGCACCGCGAGCTGCTCCAGGCAGACCCGGACGACGGGGTGACGGTGGCCGAGGTGGCCGCCCGGTGGGGCTTCGCCCAGCCCGGTCGGTTCGCCGCGCACTACCGCGAGGCCTACGGCCGGCTGCCCAGCGACAGCCTTCGCGCCCAGCCCATGTAGGTTGCTCTCACATGTGTTGTCGGTCACACCCCCGACCGGCGACCCGTGCGAGACGACAGGCGCACTGGCGCGGCGGTGATCCCGCGGCTGCCAGGTGAGAAGAAGGAGTGCAGCGTGAGCCACCACGGATTCGGACCGGACCTGGTCGAGGTCTTCGGGCCCTCGCAGTCCGACGGAGGACCAGAGCTGGTCCAGCTGCTCACCCCGGAGGGGGAGCGCGTCCACCACCCGGAGTTCGACCGGGACTTCAGCGCCGAGGAGCTGCGCGGCTTCTACCGCGACATGGTGCTGACCCGGCGCATCGACACCGAGGCCACCGCCCTGCAGCGCCACGGCGAGCTCGGGATCTGGGCCCAGCTGCTCGGCCAGGAGGCCGCCCAGATCGGCGCCGGCCGGGCGCTGCGCCCCCAGGACCACGTCTTCCCCACCTACCGCGAGCACGGCGTCGCGTGGTGCCGGGGCATCGACCCGCTGGCCCTCCTCGGCCTCTTCCGCGGGGTCGACCACGGGTCCTGGGACCCGGAGGAGAAGCACTTCGGGCTCTACACGATCGTGATCGGCGCGCAGGCCCTGCACGCCACCGGCTACGCCATGGGCATGCAGCGCGACGGCGTCGTCGGCACCGGCGACCCGGACCGCGACGCGGCCGTGGTCGCGCACTTCGGGGACGGCGCCTCCAGCCAGGGCGACGTCAACGAGGCCTTCATCTTCGCCGCCTCCTACAACGCCCCGGTGGTGTTCTTCTGCCAGAACAACCAGTGGGCAATCTCCGAGCCGATCGAGCGGCAGTCCCGGATCCCGCTCTACCAGCGGGCCCTGGGCTTCGGGTTCCCCGGCGTCCGGGTCGACGGCAACGACGTGCTGGCGACGTACGCCGTGACCCAGGCGGCGCTGCAGCGGGCGCGGGACGGCCAGGGGCCGACGCTGGTGGAGGCCTACACCTACCGGATGGGCGCCCACACCACCACCGACGACCCGACCCGCTACCGGCTCTCCGACGACGTGGAGCGCTGGAAGCTGCGCGACCCGATCTCCCGGGTGGAGGTCTACCTGCGGCGCAACGGCCTGGTCGACGACGACTTCATCGACACGGTGCGCGCCGAGGCCGACCAGCTCGGCCACGACCTGCGCGAGGGCTGCAAGGCGATGCCGGACCCGCAGCCGCTGGACATGTTCGACCACGTCTACGCCGAGGAGACCCCTGAGCTGCGCGCCGAGCGCGAGGGCTTCGCGGCCTACCTCGCCCAGTTCGACGGACACAGCGTCGAGGGGAGGCGCTGATGGCCATCCAGCGGATCACCCTGGCCAAGGGGCTCAACTCCGGGCTGCGCAAGGCGATGGAGGACGACCCCAAGGTGCTGGTGATGGGGGAGGACGTCGGCAAGCTCGGCGGGGTCTTCCGGATCACCGACGGGCTGCAGAAGGACTTCGGCGAGGACCGGGTCATCGACTCCCCGCTGGCCGAGTCCGGCATCGTGGGCACGGCGGTGGGCCTGGCGCTGCGGGGCTACCGGCCGGTGGTGGAGATCCAGTTCGACGGCTTCGTCTACCCGGCGTACGACCAGATCGTGTGCCAGGTCGCCAAGATGCACTACCGGTCCAAGGGCCGCTCGAAGATGCCGATGGTCATCCGCATCCCGTTCGGCGGCGGCATCGGCGCGGTCGAGCACCACAGCGAGTCGCCGGAGGCGCAGTTCGCGCACACCCCGGGAATCAAGGTCGTGGCCTGCTCCAACCCGGTCGACGGCTACTGGATGATCCAGCAGGCCATCGCCTGCGACGACCCGGTCGTCTTCCTCGAGCCCAAGCGGCAGTACCACGCCGACAAGGCCGACCTCGACGACTCCGTCGACCCCGACCCGCTCTTCTCCTCCCGGGTGGTGCGGCGCGGCCAGGACGTCACGCTGCTGGCCTACGGGCCGACGGTGAAGACCGCCCTGTCGGCGGCCGAGGCCGCGGCCAACGAGGGCACCTCGCTGGAGGTGATCGACCTGCGCACGCTCTCCCCGCTGGACCTGGGCCCGGTGTACGAGTCGGTGCGCCGCACCGGCCGCGCGGTGATCACCCACGAGGCCCACGTCAACCTGGGCATGGGCTCCGAGGTCGCGGCGCGGATCACCGAGGAGTGCTTCTACAGCCTGGAGGCCCCGGTGCTGCGGGTGGGCGGCTTCGACACGCCGTACCCGGCGTCGCGGATCGAGGAGGACTTCCTCCCCGACCTGGACCGGGTGCTGGACGCCGTCGACCGCTCGCTCAAGTTCTAGCCCGCAACTTCTAGCAGGAAGGGCCGAGATGGCCGAGTTCAAGCTGCCCGACGTCGGCGAGGGCCTCACCGAGGCCGAGCTCGTCTCCTGGAAGGTCCAGGCGGGTGACCTCGTGGAGATCAACCAGGTGATCTGCGAGATCGAGACCGCCAAGTCGATCGTGGAGCTGCCCAGCCCGTACGCCGGCACGGTGCTGTCGCTGCTGGTGGTCGAGGGGGAGACGGTCGAGGTGGGTACCGCGATCATCGCGATCGGCGAGCAGGTGGCCGAGATGGTGATCGACCTGTCCAACCCCGCCGCCAGCGGTGGGGGCGAGGGCGAGTCGCTGGTCGGACGCAACAAGGCCGACCGTGGCCCGCAGCGCCGGGCCCGCAAGGGCTCCGCGTCCCCGGCCACCGACGCCGGGGCCCAGACCCAGCTCCAGGTCCAGGGCGCGTTCGCCGCCGGCGGCGCCATGCCGCTGGAGGTGGCCCCGGCCGACGAGCCGGCGGTGCCCGCCCGCGAGCCCGAGCCGGCACCGGCCAGCCTGCGCGCCCTGGCCAAGCCCCCGGTGCGCAAGCTCGCCAAGGATCTCGGGGTGGACCTGACCCGGTTGGCCGCGAGCGGTCCCGGCGGCACGGTGACCCGGGCGGACGTGGAAGCCGCGGCCGCCGCGACGGAGTCGGCGCCCGCGCCGATGCCCGAGCAGTACGCCGACCTCGGCCGGCCCGGCGTCCACCCGATGACCGGCGCCCGGGAGACCCGCGAGCCGATCAAGGGCGTGCGCAAGATGATGGGGCAGGCGATGGTCGACTCGGCCTTCACCGCCCCCCACGTCACGGAGTGGATCACCGTGGACGTGACCGCGACCGTGGAGCTCGTCGAGCGGCTCAAGGGCCGCCCCGAGCTCCGCGACGTCAAGGTCAGCCCGCTGCTGGTGCTGGCCCGGGCCTGCCTGCTGGCGATGCGGCGTACCCCGGCGATCAACTCCTTCTGGGACCAGGCCGCCCAGGAGGTGGTCTACAAGGGCTACGTCAACCTCGGGATCGCCGCGGCGACACCGCGCGGACTGGTGGTGCCCAACATCAAGGACGCCGACAGCCTCTCGCTGGTGGAGCTGGCGCGGGCCCTGGGCGAGCTCACCGCCACCGCGCGAGAGGGCCGGACGCAGCCCGCCGAGATGAGTGGCGGCACCTTCACGATCACCAACGTCGGGGTCTTCGGGGTGGACGCCGGGACGCCGATCATCAACCCCGGCGAGTCCGCCATCCTGTGCTTCGGGGCGGTCCGCAAGCAGCCGTGGGTAGTGGACGACGACATCGTGGTGCGCCAGGTGACGACGCTGGCGCTCTCCTTCGACCACCGGCACGTGGACGGCCAGCAGGGCTCGCAGTTCCTGGCCGACGTGGCCGGGATCCTGGAGGACCCGGGGACCGCGCTGCTGTTCTGACCCGCGGCGGTGCGGGCGGCCGCGAGCTGGGCAGTTCGCGCCGACGTACGTCGTTTCGCTGCAAAGCCGAGCGGCCGTACCCATTATTAGGTACGTGTTCCCGACGACTCCAGCTCATGGCCTCGGCGTAGACCGCGGATCGGACCTCCTGCTCGTGCGCCACCGGACCGGCGTGCTGGTCCTGGTCGCGTTGATCGCGGCGGGTCTGGGTCTGGGCACGCCCGTGCACGGCGAGGTCTCGCGGGCGGTGGCGGTGCACGGCGCCGCGACCCCCGGGGAGATCTCGCAGACCGCGCAGCGGGCGCACCGCGCCAACCCGCGCAACCCGCTGGCGGGCCGGGTCTGGGGTGTCTACCAGGGTCCGCAGGACCAGGTGTGGGCTCCGTACCAGGCGGCCACCGGCAAGGCGAAACGGCTGATCGGCAAGATCGCGCTCCGCCCCCGGACCAAGTGGTACGGCGCGTTCGTGCCCGACGAGCAGATCGGCAGCCGGGTCGCGGACTACATCGCCTCCTCGCAGCAGGGCGACCCGCAGGCGCTGGTCCAGCTCGCCGTCTTCCGGATGCAGCCGTGGGAGCAGGACGCCTGCTCGCGTTCCGCCACGGACCAGGAGCGGCGCAGCTACCGGACCTGGATCAAGAACCTGGCCGCCGGGATCGGGTCCACCCCCACCCTGGTGGTGATGCAGCCCGACGGGCCGTTCCTGTGGTGCGTGCCGCGGCCGCGGGCCACCGCGCGCCAGCTGCGCTTCGCGACCCGCACCCTCGCCGCGCTGCCCAACACGTCCGTCTACATCGACGCGGGGGCCGCTGACTGGTGCGAGAACGGCAAGGGCAACGACCCCGAGCGCTGCGCCGAGATCCTGGAGCGCACCGGGATCGAGTTCGCCCGCGGCTTCGCGCTGGACTCCACCCACTACACCGGCCCGGCGGAGAACATCCGGCACGGCGCGGAGATCGCCGCGGTGCTGCGTCGCCACGGCTACGGCCGCAAGCACTTCATCGTGGACACCGCCAAGAGCGGTCGCCCCACCGCCTGGGAGGACGTCGTCCCGGCCGCGAAGGGGGACGAGAAGGACAACGCCCGCACCTGCCGCACCAGGCGGCAGAAGCGCTGCGTCACGCTGGGCGTCCCGCCCACCGCGCAGGCCTGGCACCGGGGCTGGGGGCTGTCGCCCGACGTGCGCGCGCTGGCGGCCCGGCACGTGGACGGCTTCGTCTGGTTCGGGCGCCCCTGGCTGTACAACCAGGCCGACCCCTTCGTGCAGAAGCGGGCCCTGTCCATGGCCCGCAGCACCCGGTGGCCGGGCCCGGGCAACTGATTTTGTCTTCACCGGTTTCGCCCGCCGCCGACGGGGTAGGACTCGGCCGTGACTGCGCCTGCCCGGATCGGCCCCTATCTCGTGGGGCCCCGCATCGGCCGGGGGGAGATCGGCGTGGTGCACGCGGCCACCGACGACGTGGCCGGCCGCCAGGTCGCGCTCAAGCTGATCGGCACCCAGGTCGCCGACGACCGAGAGTTCCGCGCCACGTTCGCCCGTGAGGCGCGCAAGCTCTCCTCGCTTCGCTCCGAGCACGTGGTGCCGCTCCATTCCTTCGGCGAGGCCGACGGTCACCTCTACCTGGCCACCGACCTGTTCCCCGACGGCGACCTCGCCCGGATGCTGCAGCGCTTCGGCCCACCGCCCCTGAGCCAGGCGCTGGAGCTGGTCGCCCAGGTGGCCGACGGTCTGGCCGACGCGCACGCGGTGGGGCTGATCCACGCCGACCTCAAGCCCTCCAACGTGATGCTGCGCCGCGAGGGTGCCGGCTTCCGGGCCTGCCTGGTGGACTTCGGGCTGGCCCGCGGCGCCGCGGCCTGGATGGCCCCCGAGCTGCACCACGGTGCTCGGCCCGACGTCGGCACCGACGTCTACGCGCTCGGCTGCGTGCTGTGGGCCGCCCTGTCGGGCCAGCCGCCGTACGCCGGGGGCACCGACTTCCGCACCGCACAGGCCCACCTGGACTCACCCGTGCCGCAGCTGGCGGACGGCTCGCCGCTGGAGCAGCGCGTCAACGCCATCCTGCGCCGCGCGCTCTCCAAGGACCCCGCGGGCCGGCACCCGTCGGCCGCCCAGCTGCGCGACGACCTGGTCGCGGCCCAGGCGCTGCCCGGACCGGGATCGAGTCCCGCCGCGCCGGTGCTCGCTCCCCGCCGACCAGCCCGCCGGAGCGCGGTGCGACGAGCCGCAGTACGACGCACCTCGGTGCGGACAGCCGGCGTGGCGGTGGCGCTGCTCGCGGCAGCCGCCCTGGGCGTCGCGGGGACCCTGCTGGTCGTCGACCAGGAGACCGAGCCGCCCGCGGCCTCGGTCTCCTCGGTCCCGGTCGCTCCGGACGAGGCGGTGGCGGTGGACAACATGGCGACGGCGTTCGCCGAGCAGCTCGTGGTGGGTCCGGACAAGGCTGAGTGCATCGCCCAGACGTGGATCGACGCGGTGGGCGTGGCCTCCCTGGTGGACGCCCGGTTCCTGGACTCCCGGATGGACTTCTACGACCGGGACCTGGAGACCGTGGACTCCGACCTCAAGGACCAGCTCGCGCTGGCGGTGCGGAGCTGCCTGTCCTGACGCCTGGGGCACGCGGCGCGCCGGGCTGGGTTCCACGAATCTCGTGTTGTGGTGTCAAAGTGCCTACTCACGCGTAGGTTGTGTCCCTGCACGGAGGGATCGAGAGTGACGAGGGGTCTGCAGTGACGTGTCCGAGGTGTGACGAGGCACTGGCGAGCGCGACCAAGTGGTGTCCCCACTGTGGCTTCCAGCAGCTGCTCCCGGCGACTCTGGGACCGACCAAGCCGCTCTCCAGGCCGCTGCTGCGAGGCACCCCGACCCCCGTGCCCGCCGGCTCCGGGTCCTCGGCGCGCGAGGTGAGCGCCGTCTTCGGGATTCTCGTGGTGACCGGGCTGCTCCTGCTCGCGATGAGCGTCTTCCCAGGAGAGGGTGACACCCCGGCAGCAGGCGGGGGCCAGAGCCTTTCCGAGCCCCCGGCCGACACGGTGCTCGTGCCCGGTCCGGACGGCGACGAGCCGACCCCCGAGGCCTGGCCCAGCGGTTCGGCCAGTCCGTCGTCGGGCGCGTCGGCCAGTCCGTTGGCGAGCGCGTCCGGCACTCCGTCGTCGAGCCCCGCAGCCAGCGCCACGCCGAGCCCCACGAACGGCCCGACCGCCAGCGGCACCGCGAAGCCCTCGCCGACCGCGAAGCCGACCGGCAAGCCGGGTGAGCCCCGGAAGCCCCGGACCCCCAAGCCCACCAGCGGGCCGACCCGGACGCAGAACCCCACGCCCCAGCCCAGCGCCACCCCTGAGCCCACCCCCACCATCGCGCCGACGCCAACGCCCACGCCGACGCCGCCACCCACGCCGGTGCCGACCGTCAGCGTGCCCGTGGGCCCGTCGCCCGCGGAGGCGGCCAAGGGCCTGAAGCCGCTCCTGAACTGTGGGAACCTGGTCAGCTCGGTCTCCTACCCGGTCGCGGTCGAGTACTGGCGAAGGCAGC
The DNA here is from genome assembly GCF_002865585.1 of Nocardioides houyundeii. Classification (NCBI taxonomy): domain Bacteria; kingdom Bacillati; phylum Actinomycetota; class Actinomycetes; order Propionibacteriales; family Nocardioidaceae; genus Nocardioides; species Nocardioides houyundeii. Next base: position 261,811 of record NZ_CP025581.1, read on the forward strand.
TCAAGCCGCTGTGGCTGGACTGGAACCTCGACGGTCGTCCGTGCAACGAGACGGGCTTCTACTCCGCCGCGGTCGTGAAGGCCTACTTCGGCTGAGTCTCGCGGCCGGCTCAGCGCAGGTAGCGCGCCGCCCGCGACTCCGGGGTGCCCGGCCCGACGCTGAGCAGCCGGGTCAGCTCGTACTCCAGCACGGCGCCGATGCGGCGGCAGAAGTCGACCGGCTCGTCGGCGGCGTCCGGGTGCTCGGCGACGATCCGGTCCACGATGCCGAGCTCGTGCAGGTCGATGGCGCGCACGCACTGGGACCGGGCCATGTCCGGGGCGTGGTCGGTGTCGCGGTGCACGATGGCGCTCGCGCCCTCCGGGGGCAGCGGGGAGAGCCAGGCGTGCTGGGCGGCGACCACCCGGTCGGCGGGCAGCAGGGCGAGTGCCCCGCCCCCGTTGCCCTCGCCCATCATCAGGCACAGGGTCGGGGCCTCGAGGGTGACCAGGTCCTCCAGGCAGCGCGCGATCTCCCCGGCGAGGCCGCCGTTCTCGGCGTCCGCGGACAGCGCCGCGCCCTGGGTGTCGATCACGGTGACCAGGGGCACGCCGAGCTCGGAGGCGAGCCGCATCCCGCGCCGCGCCTCGCGCAGCGCTCCCGGCCCCATCGGGTGGTCGGTGGTCTGGCCGCGGCGGTCCTGCCCGAGGAAGACGCACGGCGCCGCGCCGAAGCGGGTCAGTGCGAAGAGCAGCCCGGGGTCCGACTCGCCCTGCCCGGTGCCGTTGAGCGGGATCACGTTGGTCGCGGCGTAGCGCAGCAGCCGCCGTACGCCGGGGCGGTCCGGACGGCGCGAGCGGGTCACCACGTCCCAGGCGTCGATGTCGCCGATCGGCTCGGTGCCCGGGTCCTCGACCGGGGGCAGCGGCAGCCGGGCGCGCTCGAGCACGTCCAGGGTGCGCCGCAGGATGTTGGGGACCTCCTCGGGGCCATCACCCCGTCGACGATGCCGCGCTCGAAGAGGTTCTCCGAGGTCTGCACGCCCTCGGGGAACGGCTTGCCGTAGAGCGCCTCGTAGACCCGCGGTCCCAGGAAGCCGACCAGGGCGCCCGGCTCCGCCACGGTGAGGTGACCGGTGGAGCCCCACGAGGCCATCACGCCGCCGGTGGTGGGGTGCCGCAGGTAGACCAGGTAGGGCAGCCCGGCGCGCTTGTGCGCCGCGACGGCCTCGGAGATCCGGACCATCTGCACGAAGGCCGCGGTGCCCTCCTGCATCCGGGTGCCGCCGCTGACCGGAGCGCCCAGCAGCGGCAGGCCCTCGGCGGTGGCCCGGTGGATCGCCGACACCAGCCGGTCGGCGGTGGCGCGCCCGATGGAGCCGGCGAGGAAGCCGAACTCGCTGACAACCACGGCCACCCGGTGGCCGTCCATCCGTCCCTCGCCGCTGACCAGCGCCTCGTCGACGCCGGACTTCTCCCGGGCGGCCGCCAGCTGCGCGGCGTACGCCGGGGCGACGTCGCCGTGCTCGGCCGGCGAGTCCCAGGAGATCCAGGAGCCGTCGTCCAGGACCAGGTCGATCAGCTGCCGGGAGTCCAGACGAGTGGTCACGGGCGTGAGCGTAGGCCACGCAGGGCGGGCCGACCGGCGGCGGCCCGGGGCCTGGCGGACCTCCCGCAGGGGTGGTCAGGCGGACCGGTGACCCCTAGGGTCGCAAGGGCGGGGCCGTGCCGGGAGGGCTGCGGTCACGCCGAAGGCTTGGGAGGGCCGCATGAGCACACGCACGCACGCACGTATCTCGCTGACCGGGGTGCTGACCCTGGTGCTCGGGCTGGTGCTCGGGCTGGTGATGTCGGCCCTCGCGCCGAGCGCCATCGCCCAGCAGGCGCCGGGTGAGGTCGCCGGCACGGTCACCAGCCAGCACTCCGGCGGGCCGCTGGTCGGGGTGACCGTCGACTTCAGCGTGGTCGAGGGGGGCTCCTCGCAGCTGGTCGCCAGCGCGGTCACCGACGCGGAGGGCCGCTACACCGCCACCGTCCCGGTGGGGACCTACCGGGTCGAGATCCGCGAGCCTGGTCGGATGCTGCCGACGGTCAGCCTGACCCGTGAGGTGACCGCGTCAGGGGTCCTGGACCTGGTCCTGGACGACAGCGTCACCGAGCTCTACGGCCAGGTGACGGCCGGCGGGGTGCCGATCCGGGCGACCATCGAGCTGCAGGTCAAGACCCCGACACCGTTCCCCGTGACGGTCGTCAGCACCACCACCGACGCCCAGGGCAACTACCGGCTGTCCAACCTCGGCGTGGGTGAGTACTACGTCTTGGCCACTCCCGAGGACCCCCGCTACGCCGCCCAGTACTACCCGGGCGTGGCCACCTGGCAGGAGGCGCAGAAAGTCGCGACGCCCCGCGCGGAGCCCCTCGACTTCGACCTGTCGCCGCTGCCGTCGAGCGAGAGCTCCATCCGGGGCCGGGTCACCGCCGAGGGTCAGCCGCTCGAGGGGGTGACCGCGCTCCTGGGCCTGTACCGCGAGGACGCGCAGGGACGGAGGCAGGCTGTCCCGGGCTTCATCAAGTTCCCCGGCAGCGGGGGCAACTACGTCATCGAGAACCTCTCGCCCGGCACCTACTTCGTGAGCGCCTCGCAGTACGGCGGGGACCAGTACTCCCCGACGTTCTTCCGGGACGCGGTGAGCATCAACGACGCGGAGCCGATCGTGCTGGACGGCACCGCCGCCGACGTGGCCGTCGCGGACCTCGACCTGAAGGCGGCCCCGACCCCGACCCCGACGCCGACCGTTACCCCGACGCCGACGGTTACCCCGACACCGACGGTTACCCCGACGCCGACGCCGACGCCGTGGTGGCGCCAGATCTGCTCTGCTCCGCCCACCGGCCCCTCCTGGTACCAGGTGCTGGTGCGCTGGGCGTGCCGCACCGTCCAGCCGCTGCGCGGCTGAGCGCGGCGGCTCAGCCCGGGCGCGACGACGCGACCCGCCAGTCCTGGAGGAGGGAGGCCTCCTCCTCCAGGGCCAGGCCGGTCCGGGCCCCGCCAGGCGTGCTGCTCAGCCAGGCCAGGGTGTCCCGGGCGGTCTCGGCGTGCGGCCGCAGCCTCAGCCCGGCCGCCATGCTGGGCGCCGGGTCGTGGGCGACCAGCCCGTCGTGCTCTGGCCGGGGGAGCCACAGCGGGATGGACCTCGGCCCCGCCCACGGCTGCACGCCCCGGGACTGCAGGAAGTCCTGGTCCACCCAGGTGAGCTCCGGGGTGGCGCCCACCCCGGCGGCGACCCGGTCCAGCAGGTCTCCCAGCGGCACGATCTCGCCGACCGCGTCGAAGACGCCGGCGGTACGGCGCTCGGCCAGGTCCACGATCCAGCTCGCCAGGTCGCGGACGTCGATGATCTGCACCAGGTCGTCCGGTCGGCCGGGGGCCAGCACCTCGACGTGCGCCCCGTGTGCCTGGGCCAGCCGCCAGGGCCAGTAGGTGAAGCGGCCGGTGTTGTCGTCCGGCCCGCTGACCAGACCCGGACGGACGATCGTGGCCGAGGCCGCTCCGCGTAGCACCGCCTGCTCGCAGGCGACCTTCATCTGCCCGTAGATCTCGGGCGACTCGTAAGGGTCGCCGTCGGTGTGGCGGGGCTCGTGCAACCGCAGCGTCGCCGGCGTCCCTGCGACGTCGGTGTCCGGGTAGACGTTGATCGTGGAGACGAAGACCCAGTGGGCGTCGGGCATGCCGGCCACGGCGGTCCGCACCTGGGAGGGCAGCCGGGCCACGTCGACCACCGCGTCCCACCGCTCCTCGGTCACCGAGGCCGGCCCGGGGTTCGTCCGGTCCCAGGGCAGGTGAGTGGTTCCGGCCGCCACCGCGCCGGAGACGCCGCGGCAGGCGCAGGCCACCTGGTGCCCCCGGCCGACGGCGTCGCGCGCCACGGCGCGGGAGAGGAACTGGGTGCCGCCCAAGACCAGCAGTCTCATCCCCCCACGCAACCTGGGAGACCTGCGTGGGGGCAAGACGGACACGCCGGTGTCCACGTCATTAGTTTTGTATCTTGTCGTGTCTCGTCACTTGACCAGCAGGAGAAGCATGTCCGTCGCCCGCATCGCCTCGATCAACCTCGAGTGCCCCGATCCCGTCGTCCTGGCCGGCTTCTGGGCCGCCCTCCTCGGTGGCGAGGTCGCGGTCGAGACGCCCGACTTCTGCGCCGTCAAGGTCGACTCGATCTACCTGGGCGCCGTCCGTGTCCAGGGCTACCTGCCGCCCACCTGGCCGTCGGCCGAACGGTCGCAGCAGCTCCACCTCGACCTCGCGGTCGAGGACCTCGACGCCGCCGAGGAGGAGGCGCTGCGCCTCGGCGCGACCAAGGAGTCCGAGCAGCCGAGCCCGGAGCGGTCCCGGGTCCTGCGCGACCCGGCCGGCCACCCGTTCTGCCTCCGGGCCTAGCTCGCGGCCGCCACGGGCGACGCTCCCGGTCAGGCACCGCCGCGCAGCAGCGGCCTCGCGAGCTTGCGACCGTGGTGGATCTGGGCCTTGACGGTGCCCAGGGGCACGTCGAGCTGAGTGGCGATGTCGTCGTAGGCCAGGCCGTAGACGTCCCGCAGCACCAGCGGCTGCACCAGCGTGGGGTGGTCGCGCTCGATCGTCTCCAGAGCCTCCAGCAGGTCCAGCCGGGTGCCGGCGATGATGCTGGTGGTGCGCGGGTCCGGGCGCTCCAGCGGCGCGTCGTCGGTGGGCGTGGCCAGGTTCTTCAACCGGCGGTACGTCGTCCGGGCGCTGTTGAGGGCCACCACGTGCAGCCAGGTGGTGAAGCGTCCCCGCCCGTGCCACTGCCCGATCTTGCCCGCCACGCTGAGCAGCGCCTCCTGGCTGGCGTCCTCGGCGTCGTCGGAGTACGGCAGCACGCCCCGGCACAGGTTGAGCACCCTGGGGCGCACCTGGGCCAGCAGCAGCTCCATGGCGTCGCGGTCGCCGGTCTGGGCGCGCCGCGCGAGGTCGTCCACCTCGTCCGGGCTCAGCGGCTCGGGCAGTGTCATCGCACGCCTCTCCGCTCCGGGAACCTGGACGCAGGCAACATAATGCAGCGGTGCCCCCACCCGTGACGCTCGGCCGCTACCCGGTGCGTCGGCGCCTGGGCGCGGGGGCCTTCGCCACGGTGTGGCTGGCGCACGACGAGCAGCTGGACTCCCCGGTCGCGATCAAGGTGCTGGCCGACAACTGGGCCGGCGACGGGCACGTGCGTCAGCGCTTCGTGGAGGAGGGGCGCTTCCTGCGCAAGGTGGAATCGCCGTACGTGGTGCCGGTCTACGACGCCGGCGAGCTGGAGGACGGGCGTCCGTTCCTGGTGATGGCCTACGCCGACCAGGGCACGCTCGGCGAGTGGCTGTCCCGGGGGCCGATGACCCGCGCCCAGGCGCTGCAGGTGATCACCGAGGTGGGTGCCGGACTGACGGCACTGCACACCCGCGGGGTGCTGCACCGGGACGTGAAGCCGGGCAACGTGCTGCTGCGCAGCGATGACGGCCGGGTCCGGGCGATGCTGGCCGACCTGGGTCTGGGCAAGGAGCTGGACATGTCGTCGCGGTTGACGGTGATCGCCGGGACCCCGTCGTACGTCGCCCCGGAGCAGGCCCGCGGTGAGGCGCTGGACGGCCGTGCCGACCTGTTCTCCCTGGCAGCCCTGGCCTACCTGCTGCTGGCCGGTCGTCCGGTGTGGTCCCACCAGTCGCTGACCGTGGCCGCCGCGCCGCCACCGGTGCCGCCGATGGGGGAGGCGGTCCCGGCGGAGGTCGAGGCCGTGGTGCGGCGCGGTCTGGCGACCGACCGGGAGCAGCGGCCGGACTCGGTGCGGGAGTTCACCTCGGCCCTGCTGGCCGCGGCCGGTGGACGCAGCGAGGCCGCACCCACCCAGTCCGGGGCCCTGGCCGGGTCGGAGCCCAAGCGGACCGTGCTGGACCCGGCTGAGCACCGTCCCGGATCCCTCTCCCGGGCCCGTTCGTCGCGCCGCCGGCTCTCCTGGCGGCACGGGATGGTCGCGGTCGCCGCGCTGGCGCTGGGCGTGGGCGGGGGATGGGCGGTCGGGGAGCTGACCCGGTCCGAGACCCGCCGGGTCGACGAGGGGACGGTGTCGGTGGAGGTCCCGCGGGCGTGGACCGCCTCGGTGCAGGACGCCGGGTGGATGCCACCGGGCTCCGAGCGCGACTTCCCCGCCCTGGCGCTGGGCACCGGCGCGGACTGGCGCGAGGCCGGGTACGGCGTCTTCGTCGGGCTGCTGCCGGGCAGCGACCTGCCCGCAGCGGTGCCCGGGCACGCCGAGTGCAGCGAGCAGGGTCGCCCGGTCCCGGAACGGCGCGGCGACGACGAGCTGCTCACCGTCGTGCACCGGGGCTGTCCGGGAGCGGCGTCGGTGGTCGTGGAGCGTGTCGTGCAGGTCGCGGCCGACCGGCTGCTGTGGGTGCAGGTCCGCAGCGCCGACCGCGCGACCGCCGAGCAGGTGCTGGCCAGCGTGGAGCTGGACGGCGGCTGACCGGCGCCGCGGCGCTCAGGCCGGGCGCGCCAGCTTGCCGAAGACGCTGCGGTGGAAGACCAGCGGTTGGAAGGTCTCCGAGTGCGCCACCGCGTGCAGCCGCAGCAGCACGATCGTGTGGTCCCCGGCCACCACCTCGTCGTGGATGGTGCAGTCGAAGTGGGCGAGCCCCTCGACCGGGAACAGCGCCCCCTGCTCGCTGACCCGCACCGGGACGTCGTCGAAGCGCTGGTCGACCGGGCCGGCGAGCTGTCGGCACACCTGTCCGTGGTGGTCGGCCAGCACCGTGACCCCCAGGTGCGGAGCCAGGCGCAGGTCGGGCCAGGTCTTGGAGGAGTTCGCGATCGAGAACGACACCAGCGGCGGGTCGAGGCTGACCGAGGTGAAGGAGCTGGCCGCCAGCCCGGTCGCCCGGCCGTCAACCTCCGCGGCCACCGCGACGACGCCGCTGGGGAAGGTGCCGAAGGCCTGTCGCAGCTGCACCGGGTCCAGGTCCTGGTTGGTGCTGAGCGGGTTGCTGGCGGGGTCGGTCATGCCGGCACCCCGGCCCGGGCGGTGACCAGCACCCGCACGTCGTCGGCGACGGCGTCCAGCCAGTCGGCGTACGCCGTGGGGTCGTCGTGCGCGGCGTCGAGCACGTAGAGCCCGCGCACCGTGCGGCCGCCGAGCTCGTCCAGGAGCGGGCGCAGGGTGTGCTCCGGCGCCAGCGCGTGGGCGGGTCCGCCGCCGAGCATCAGCGGCACCGCGACCCCGCGCAGCCCCGTGCCGCCGGCGAAGCGGTCCAGGAAGATCTTCAGCAGGCCGGTGTAGGTGGCCTTGTAGGTGGGGCTCGCGACCACCACCAGGTCGGCGGCGCCGACCTGGGCCACCAGCTCGGTGACGCCCGCGTCGGACCAGTCCAGGAGGCGCCCGCCCAGGGTGCCGAGATCGACGACCAGGTCGGGTGCGGAGCCCGCCAGCGCGGTCGCGACGTGGGTCGCGGCGGCCAGGGTGCGCGACGCCGGCTTGGGGTTGCCGACCACCACCGCGACGCGGGGGCGAACGGGGAAGAGGGGCTGGCTCATGTCACTCCTGGAGGCTTTTGAACTAATGTCTATCAAGATACTCCAGAATAAAGCCACGAGCAGTCATGGTCCCGGATGCTGAGCCCGGCGCGTCAGCCCTGGCGCAGGCCCGCGGCCACCCGGTCCAGGAGCTCCTCGGCCCCCGCCGCGTCCCGGGCCCGGCCGCTCACGTTGACCTCCACCTCCGCGTCGGGACCGTCGCCCAGGTCCACCCAACGCACGAAGTTGTGACGCTGGTGGCCGAGGTCGTCGATGTAGGTGTACTCCAGGCCGTCGGCGCCCAGCGAGGTCGAGCGCACCCCGCGCTCCTGCTCGCGGACCGAGGCGAGCCGGGCCGCGCGGTGCTCGGCGACGCCCGCCTGCTGGCTGCCCACGTGCTCGACGCGCAGCACGAAGGTGTCGTTGGGGTTGCCCCGCACCTTCCACTTGAACTCGTTCGGGGCGTTGCTGATCCGCACCCAGGCAGCCGGGACCGGGAACGTCACCCGGGTGGGCCCCTCGCCGAACGACGTCTCCTCCAGTGCCAGCCCGGTGGGCAGGGGGGCCGCGTCCGGGTCCGGGGTGATCTCCTCGCCGGCGGCCGTCGGCACGCTCGGTGCGGCCGCCGGCACCGGGACCGCCCGGCCCGAGGCGCGCACCGGATCGGCGGCGTACGACGCGGCGTAGCCGGCGCCCGCGCCGAGGCAGAGCAGCAGCCCCGTCGCTGCCAGTCCCCGTCCGCTCATGGGCGCCAAGATAGTCGCGCCATCGTCGAACCGGGTGCTGTCCGGCGAGCCCGGACCCGTCCGGAGTCAGTCCAGGATCTTGGCGTCCCGGTGCAGCTCGCGGTGCTCCTCGTAGATGGCCGCGTTGAGGTGCAGCCGGGCGACCTCGTCCTCGGTGAGCTCGCGGCGCACCTTGCCCGGGACGCCCGCGACCAGGGTGCGGGGCGGCACCTGCATGCCCTCGGTGACCAGGGCCCCGGCCGCGATGAGCACCTCGTCGCCGATGACCGCGCCGTTCATCACCGTGGCTCCCATGCCGACCAGCACGTGGTCGCCGACCGTGGCACCGTGGATGACCGCGCCGTGGCCGACCGAGACACCAGCGCCGAGGGTCAGCGGCTTGCCCGCGTCCACGTGGAAGACGCAGTTGTCCTGCACGTTGGAGCCGGGGCCGATGGTGATCGGCTCGTTGTCGGCCCGCAGCACGGCACCGTAGAAGACCGAGGCTCCCTCGGCCAGGTGGACGGAGCCGACCAGGGTCGCGTTGGGGGCGACCCAGGCGGAGTCGGGCACGACGGGGGAGCGGTCTCCAAGGGCGATCAGCATGGGGGCAACCGTAGCGAGGCTCCCTCTGTGACTGCGATCACATCGGGTGTTACCGTCCGTTTGTGCGCCGAACGATTCCGCTGCTGCTGTCCGCCCTCGTCCCCGTGATGGCCGTCCTGGCCTGGATGCCACCCAGCCAGGCGGACCCCGGCGGCTTCAGCGTGGTGTGGGACAAGGGTCCGGGCGGCGAGCGGTACGTCGCCCTGGGTGACTCCTTCGCCTCCGGCCCCGGCATCGCGCCGCAGCGCCCCGAGGGCTGCACCCGCAGCGAGCGCAACTTCTCCACCCTGTTCGCCCAGGCGCTCGACGTCGACGCGTTCACCGACGCCAGCTGCGGGGGCGCCACCACCAAGGAGCTGTTCGCCGCCCAGGGCGCCGGCAGCGCGGCCAACCCCCGGCAGCTCGACGCGCTGTCCGCGGACACCACCCTGGTCACCTTCGGCACCATCGGCGGCAACGACATCGGGCTGGTGCAGCTGGCGGCCAGCTGCTTCACCACGAACTGCGTCCCGACGTCGGGCGACCCGTACGCGGCGAAGTTCGACGCCCTGAAGACCCAGCTGACCAAGGGCGTCGCAGAGGCGATGACCAAGGCGCCCGACGCCCAGATCCTGGTCGTCGGCTACGGCACCTACCTGCCGCCCGCCGGCTGCGTCGACGTCTTCGGCGGTGCGCTGACGCTGGAGGAGTTCGGCTACGTGCAGAGCCAGATCGACCGGATGTCGGACACCCTCGAGGCCGTGGCCGTCGAGCAGGGCGTGGACTTCGTCGACATGCGCGACATCCCCGGCTCGGTCGACCACACCGCGTGTGCGGCTCCCGAGCGGCAGTGGATCCGGGCCCTCAACACCTACAACGACGGCGTCACGCTGCACCCCTCGGCCTGCGGCATGTCCGCCATGGCCCAGCACCTGACCCGCACCCTCGAGGACCTCCGCGGCTTCCCGCAGACGCCCTTCGACGACTCGTGCGTCAGCGCCGGCGGCCCCGCCTCGACCCCGGCGCCCAGCCCCACGGCGACGCCGACCGTGTCGCCGACTGCCAGCCCGACGGCCACCCCCACGGCGACCCCCACGACGGCGGCGCAGCCCACCCGCGAGACCCGTCTCGCGGCGCTGCGTGCCGAGGCCCGCACGGTGCGGGTCCGTGCCTCCTGCGTGGGCGGCACCAAGGTGCGGCTCGGGATGCGCGGCGACACCGACCACGTCACCCGGGTGCGCTTCGTCGTCGGCGGCCAGAGGGTGGCCGTGGCCCCGGAGGCGCCGTTCCGGGTCACCGCCCAGGCGGGCACGGTGCGGCACAGCGGCCTGGTCAAGGCCAAGGTGACGCTGCGCGACGGCGACCTCAGGATCGGCCGTCACAAGACCGTCGAGCGGCCCCGTTGCCTGCGGTGACCTTGTGCGTCGCTGACGCTGCGGCGATCATCGGAGGATGGACGTAGGCCTCCTGGTCCAGCTGGGCGTCGTCGTCGCCTTTTTGGTCCTGCTCTGGGTGCTGCCTGACTGGGTGGCCTACCGCGAGCGTGCCCGGAGGATGGTCCATCTCCTCGGGGTCGACGCTCCCGAGCCGCCGGCCCCGACCGGCCCGCCGGTCCAGCGGATCGCCGCCGACGCCCAGCGGATCCGCTCGGCGATCCGGCAGGCTCCCGCAGGGACGCCGGTCGCCCGGATGCGCGGCTGGCAGCAGGCCTACGACGACGTGCTGGTCGTGGCCTGCGAGGCGCTGGACCTGGAGCAGCGCCTGGGCCGCCTGCCGCCCGGCGTCCAGCGCGACCTGGAGCGCGAGCGGGTGGAGCGGATGCTGGTGCGGGCCGGTCTGCTCGCGGGCAGCGTCGACCGCTAGCGCAGATCAGCGCGGCGGGAACACGCAGAACTCGTTGCCCTCGGGGTCGGCCAGCACCGTCCACTGCGGCTGGTCCCACAGATGGGTCGCACCCCGGTCGAGCAGCTCCTCCGCCCGCCCCACGACGTCCCAGTGCAGCCGGTTGGGCTCGGTGCGCGGCTCGGGCACCGGCCCGAAGTCCAGCGTCATCCGGTCGTCGACGGCCACGCCGGTCAAGGTCCACCAGTCGCCGTGGGGGTCGCGGGTCGGGGTCGCGCCGAACAGCTCGCCCCACCACTGGGCCAGGTGCTCGGGGTCGGCGCAGTCGATGGCGACGCCGTGGAGGCGGTAGTCCGGCACCTGGTCGGCGCCGCGCTCGAACCCGCAGAACTCGTTGCCCTCGGGGTCGGCCAGCACCGTCCAGTCGAAGCCGGTCTCCGAGGACGGTGCCAGCACCGTGGCGCCGAGGGCGACCAGGTCGTCGACCGAGGCGCAGTCGACGTCGAGGTGGAGCCGGTTCTTGACCCGGTGCGGCCGGTCCACCTGGTTGACCCACACGGTGTGGCGCGGCGTGGGGCCGGTGAGCCGATCGGGGTCGGCCGGGTCGGCGACCTCCAGGCCGCTGACGGCGGACCAGAACCGCGACTGGGAGCCGACGTCGAGGGCGTCGATGCACAGGTCCTGCCAGGTCACGAGGCTCATGAGTCCAGTCAAGCGGTTCCAGGTCGCGGCCGCCACTGCAGGACGACCCGTTCTCCTGCGCGTCCCGTGGTCCCTCGGCGAGGATGCCGGCTGTGCGCGTTGGACCGGCGCATCCCGACGATCCGATGGGCATGAAATGGGACGTACCCGCGACTCGGCTGTGACGCGCTGGGAGCGCCGCACAGAGGTCCCGCTGATGCTCCTCGTGCTGGCGTTCGTGGTTGCCTACGCGTGGCCGGTCCTCGATCCGCGCCTCGACCAGGACCTCAGGACGTTCCTGACCGCGCTCTCGTGGGGCGTGTGGGTCGCCTTCGCCGTGGACCTCGCCATCCGGCTGTTCCTCGCCGAGGAGCGGAAGACGTACGCCGCGCAGCACTGGTACGACGTCGCGCTGGTGGTGCTGCCGATCCTTAGGCCGCTGCGACTCCTTCGACTCCTCGCGCTCCTGCGGATCCTCGACCGCTCGGCCGCCAGCAACTTTGCGGGCCGGGTCCTGGTCTATGCCGCCTCGGTGGCGGTGATGGCCGTGGGCCTCGGTGGCCTGGCAGTCCTGGACGCCGAGCAGGACGCTGCCGGGGCGAACCTCACCTCGTTCGGCGATGCCGTCTGGTGGGCTTGCACGACGGTGACGACCGTCGGCTACGGAGATCGGTTCCCGGTCACCTTCGAGGGGCGCGCGGTGGCCGTCGTGCTCATGGTCGTCGGCATCGGTCTCGTCGGCTCCGTGACCGCCTCGCTTGCCTCATGGATGCTCGCCCGCATCGAGGAGGAACGTCGTACCGGGCGGGACCGGGAATCGTCCTAGCGGGCAGCCGAATCCTTCCTCGGTCGCTAAGGTGCCTGGTCATGCCCAAGATCCGCCGTGGCCACCGCGACGCGCTCGTCAAGTACCTCCTCGCGCTGTCGTTCACCGTGGTGTCGGCGCTCGCCACCGCTCCGGCGCCGCAGCTCTCGCCCGCCCTGGACGAGGCGGCCACGAGGCTGGCGAGACTGCCCGCGTCGGACGGCCCCGGGGTGAACGGGCCCGGCAACGGGCGGGGCACCGGGAAGGGCAAGGCGGGCAAGGCCGAGACCAAGAAGCAGCAGGCGGACAAGCGTCGGGCCAAGAAGAAGGCGGCGGCACGGAAGGCCGCCCCGGCGAGCGACAACCCGCTGGTCGGGCACCCGATGGGCGTCTACCAGGGGCCCGGCGACCAGGCGTGGGCGCCGTACGTGAACTCCAGCGGGGCCAACCGCGAGCTGCTCGCGAAGATCGCGCTGCGCCCCAAGGCCAAGTGGTTCGGTGCCTGGATCGCGGACCGCAGCATCCGGGCCAGCGTCGCCGACTACGTCGCCAACAGCACCGGCGGCGACCCCAACGTCCTGGTGCAGATGGCGGTGTTCCGCATGGTCCCCTGGGAGCACGAGGCGTGCCGTCGGCTGCCCACCCCGGGCGAGCAGGCCAGCTACCGGTTCTGGATCGACGAGTTCGCCGCCGGCGTCGGCGCCGCCCACGCCGCCATCGTGCTCCAGCCCGACGGTCCGTTCGCGCTGTGCGCCCCCGGCGGCTCCCGGCTGCCCTCGGAGCTGGTGAAGTACGCCGCCACCAGGTTCGCCGCGCTGCCGAACACCCACGTCTACATCGACGCCGGTGCCGCCGACTGGCCCAAGGACAACCCCGCAGAGGCCGCCGAGATCCTGGTGCGAGCAGGAGTGGGACAGGTTCGCGGGTTCGCGCTCAACTCCACCCACTACGTCGCGGTGGCCGACGACATCGCCTTCGGCACCAAGGTGGTCGCCGAGCTGGCCCGCCGCGGCATCCCCGGCCGGCACTTCGTCATCAACACCTCCTCCAACGGCCAGGGCTTCGAGTTCAGCCAGGGCCGCGGCAACCACCCCGACAACGCCAACGTGTGCCGCACGCCGGCGGAACGGGTCTGCGTGACCCTCGGCATCCCGCCCACCGTCGACGTGGCCAACCCGCGCTGGGGGCTGGGCGAGGAGCTGTCGGCCGCCGCGGCCGAGCACGTGGACGCCTACCTGTGGTTCGGCCGGCCGTGGCTGAACATGCAGAACGACCCGTTCGTGCTGGACCGGGCGCTGGCGATGGCGCGCACCACTCCCTGGTAGCCCGCGTCCCGCGCCCCGTGGCCGCGACCGAAGGTGCCCGGGTCAGGACTTACGATTCGCCCATGCGCCTTCGCCCCGTCTCCGCCCGTCCCGCCGTACGCCGTCGCGTCGGCGCCTTCGCTCTCGCTCCGCTGCTGCTGGTGGGTTCCGCGTGCGCCCCGACCGAGGACGCGGACGACGAGGCCACCGACAGCGAGACCGGTGCCAGCGACGCCGAGGTCACCGACCCCGCGGCCTGTGCCGAGGACGCGGTGCGCAAGCCCGGCACCCTGACCATCGCGACGGACTCCCCGGCGTACGAGCCGTGGTTCACCGACAACGACCCCACCACCGGCGAGGGCTTCGAGTCGGCCGTGGCCTACGAGGTGGCCAAGCGCCTCGGCTTCGACGCCGACGCCGTCACGTGGGTCACGGTGCCGTTCAACACCTCCTACAAGCCCGGGCCCAAGGAGTTCGACTTCGACATCAACCAGATCTCGGTCACCCCCGAGCGGGCCGAGCGCGTCGACTTCTCCTCCGGCTACTACTCCGCCGCCCAGGCCGTGATCGCACTGGAGGAGAACGCCGCCGCCCAGGCCACCAGCCTGGAGGACCTCAAGGGCCTGCGCCTCGGCGCCCAGACCGGCACCACCTCGCTCACCGCGATCCGCGACCAGATCCAGCCCGACGCCGAGATCTCCGTCTTCGAGGACACCAACGCCGCCAAGCAGGCGATGATGAACGACCAGGTCGACGCGATCGTCGCGGACCTGCCCAGCGCCTTCTACATCACCGCCGCGGAGATCCCGCAGGCCTCGATCACCGGTCAGTTCCAGCCCGACTCCGAGGACCAGGAGACGTTCGGCCTGCTCTTCGAGAAGGGCAGCGAGCTGGTCGGCTGCGTCGACGCCGCGCTGGCCGAGATGGACACCGACGGCACCCTGGCCCAGCTGCAGCAGGCGTGGCTCTCCGACACGGTCGGCGTTCCCGAGCTCCAGTGAGCCGGCCAGACCCGGCGTACGCCGCCACGGCTGACTGGCAGCCGAGCGAGCGCGAGCTGGACCGGCGCCGGGTCCGGCGCACGCTGCACCGCCGCTCGCTGGGCGTCGCGACGCTGACCACGCTCGTCGTCTTCGGGGCGCTGGCGGCCGTGGTCGTCTCATCGCCCGGCTGGGGAGTGGTGCAGGAGTACTTCTTCGACCTCGACCACGCCCGGGACTCGTTCCCCGCGATCTGGGCGGGTTTCTGGCTCAACGTCAAGATGTTCCTGATCGCCGAGCCGCTGATCCTGCTGCTGGGACTGGGTCTGGCGCTGGCCCGCCAGGCCCGCGTGGCGTGGCTGACCCCGCTCCGGCTGCTGGCCGTGCTCTACACCGACCTGTTCCGGGGCGTGCCGACCATCCTGCTGGTGGTGCTGCTGGCCTTCGGGATGCCTGCGCTGCAGCTCCAGGGCGTCCCCAACGACCGGTTCTTCTGGGCGCTGGTGGCGCTGGTGCTCTCCTACGGCGCCTACGTCGCGGAGGTCTTCCGTGCCGGCATCGAGTCGGTGCACCCCTCCCAGCTGGCCAGTGCCGAGACGCTGGGGCTGACCCGGGCGCAGGCGATGCGCCACGTGGTGGTGCCGCAGGCGGTGCGCCGCGTCGTACCGCCGCTGCTCAACGACTTCGTCTCCCTGCAGAAGGACACCGCGCTGGTCTCCACCGTCGGCATCTTCGACGCCGTCTTCGCCGCCCGCGACTACGGCAACTACAACTTCAACGACACGCCCCTGGTGGTGGTGGCGCTGTTCTTCGTGGTCATCACCATCCCGTTGGCCCGGCTCACCGACCACCTGCAGAAGCGGGTCGCGGCCCGGGAGCGGGCGGGTGCGCGATGACCGCCCCGACCTCCGCGGAGCCGCTGCTGCGGGTGCGCGGCCTGCGCAAGACGTACGGCGACCGGGTGGTGCTGCACGACATCGACCTCGACGTCGCCCCCGGTGACGTGATCTGCCTGATCGGGTCCTCCGGCTCCGGCAAGTCCACCCTGCTGCGCTGCCTCAACCTGCTCGAGGAGATCGACGACGGCCTGATCGAGCTGGCCGGGGTCGACATCTCCGACCCGCGCACGGACCGCCGGGCGGTGCGCTCGCAGATGGGGATGGTCTTCCAGGCCTACAACCTTTTCCCGCACCTGAGCGTGCTGGACAACATCACCCTGGCCCCGCGCAAGGTGCACGGCGTGGGGCGTGCCGAGGCCGAGCAGCGGGCCCGCGACCTGCTCGCCCGGTTCGGTCTGGCCGACAAGGCCGCCGCGCACCCCGACCGCCTCTCCGGCGGTCAGCAGCAGCGGGTCGCGCTGGTCCGCGCGCTGGCGACGAGCCCGGCGCTGCTGCTGCTCGACGAGATCACCGCGGCCCTGGACCCCGAGCTGGTCGGCGACGTGCTGGGGGCGGTGCGGAGCCTGGCGCAGGAGGGGACGACCTTGGTGCTGGCCACCCACGAGATGTCGTTCGCCCGCGAGGTGGCGACCCGGGTCTGCTTCCTCGACGGGGGCCGGATCCTGGAGCAGGGTGCGCCCGCCGACATCTTCTCCAGCCCGCGGGAGGCGCGGACGCGGCAGTTCCTCGACCGGGTGCTGAGCGAGCGGGGTTGAGGGCTGGATCCTCAGATGCCGTTGAGGTCGAGGTGGACGGAGAACCCGTTGCCCACGCGGTCGCCTGCCGGCGCGGCGAGCCCGGCCAGCACACCCACCGCGACCGCGAGGAGCAGCAGGCCTCGGGCGAGGGGCTGCAGCTCGGCCTTGGTCAGGGTGCGCTGCCGACGCAGGTAGTCGCTGGTGGAGAAGTTGACCATGGCCACCAGCTGGACCAGGGAGACCGCCAGGGCGACCAACCAGAGGGCGTTCGCCGACTCCCCAGCGCTCCAGAGCGCCACCACCGGCTGGAGACCGACGGCGATCCACGCGAGCACCAGCCGGACGGTGCGCCCGTGCAGCACCCCCACGGAGCCCCAGGTGAGGAGCGCGGCACCCACCGCCGCCGAGAGCAGCACGGAGATCGGCCCGGAGTCGGTGAAGCCGCGATCGACGACGTCCAGCAGCTGCATCGCCAGGAAGGTCCATCCCAGGATCCAGGCGGAGCCGGGCAGCGTCGGGGTCGTCGTCTTGTCCGCAACGTCGGTCACGGGCTGAGTGTGGCACCCCAGCGCTGTGCCCGCTCGATCTCGTGCTCGAGCAGTGGGCCCTCCAGTTCCTCCACGTAGAAGCTCTCCACCGCGATGAGACGGCCAAGGTGGTGCCGCTTCACGCTCCTGGCGGCTGCCTTGGCCGCCGACCCGGGGAGGGAGCGCACCTTCGCGACCCGGGTGTCGAAGGTGGCGACCGCGACCTGGTCCGAAGGTGCCTGCGCCTCCAGCCACTCGCGGATCCCGCGACCCTCGTGGCCCGGCGCCGCGCCCTTGGTGGTGGCGTCCTTGCGGGTGGACTCCCGACTCATGGAGAACGCGTGCGTGGGGCCGCCCACGACCAGCAGGTCGACGACGGCGGGGAGCGTGGGGGGCGCGTCCCCGACCTCGAGCGCCGGTACGTCGGGGCCCAGCCCGCGTGCCACCGCCCGGGCGATCGCGCGGGTGTTGCCCCACATCGACTCGTAGACCACCAGGGTGCTCATGGCGGGGGTGCGTTCTTCATGCCCCCCACGTTCCTCCGTCCGCGCCACGCCGACCAGTGCTTGCGCGTGTGAGGTGACAGATAGTCCGGTCGGTCTAGAGTCGGGGAATGGTCCTCGGCTGCCCCAAGACGATGACCTACGGGCCGTGCGGCGGGGTGCGCGACGACGCCTCGTGCGAGCTCGACACGCGGCCGTGCCCGTTCGCCGGGCCGGACGCGACCGTCGTGGCGTGGGAGCGCCCGCCGAGCGAGCCCACCTTGCCGGGCAGCTCGTTGCTCGCCGCGGCCGGGCGCGGCCCGGTCGTGCTCACCGACCTCACCATCCCGTCGTTCGACCCTGCCGGCGTCGCGGCCGTCACCCGCACGCTGGCCGGCTCCTGCGACGCGCTGCTGGTGGGGGAGCACCAGAACCGGCCGGACTTCCCGCCGACCCTGATGGCCGCCCTGATCGCCGAGGCCGGGGGCGTCGCCTGGGTGACGCTGGCCTGCCGCGACCGCAACCGGCTGGTGCTGGAGCAGGAGCTCGCCGGCCTCGCCGTCGCGGGCGTCGACGGGGTGCTGTGCGTGACCGGGGACGTGCGCGCCCAGGGCGTGCGACCCGACGTCACCCAGGTCTTCGACCTCGACGGCACCCAGCTCGCGGCGCTGGCCCGGGAGGCCGGTCACGCGGTCGCCGTACCGGAGTCGCCCGCGGCCCTGCCGCGACACCTGCGGCCCGCCCGCCTAGTGGAGAAGCAGCGCGCCGGGGCGCACCTGGCCGTCCTGAACCACGTGCGCAGCCCCGAGGAGGTGGCGGCGTTCGTGGCGGCCTCCCGCGCCCTCGGCCTGACCATCCCGGTGATCGCGGCGGTCGCGGTCTACAGCGACGAGCGGTCCGCGCGGCTGCTGCAGAACTTCCCCGGGCTCCACCTGGACGACGCCCAGGTCACGCAGGTGCTGGGCGCCTCCGACGTACGATCCGCGGGCGTCGAGGCGGCCGTGCGCGAGGCGCGGGCGATGCTGGCCATCGACGGCGTGGCGGGGGTCAACCTGTCCGGTCTGGGCTCCGGCGCCGGGGCGATGGCCGGCGCACAGGTCAAGGCCGAGGTGGGCAACCGGATCCGGGAGGACAGATGAGCGAAGCAGAGGCGATGGCCGACGAGTTCGACACCATCGCGTGGTGGACGGCCTCGGCGGTCGCGGAGCTCGGGGAGGACCATGCCCTGCCGGCTGCGTGCCGGGGCAGCGGCAGCCCGGCTGCGCTCGCCTGGCTGGCCTCCTCGATGGAGCTGGGTCAGGGCACCCGGCTGCTGGACTCCGGTGCCGGGGTCGGCGGTCCCGCGGAGTACGCCGCCCGCTCGTACGGCGTGCGCCCGGTCCTGGCCGAGCCCATGGAGGGCGCCTGTCGCGCGGCGCGCCGCCTCTTCCGGCGCCCCGTCGTGGTCTCCGACGGGCTGCGACTGCCCTTCCCGGACGCGGCCTTCGACGCCGCCTGGTCGCTGGGCGTGCTGTGCACCGTGGAGGACAAGCGGGCCTACCTGAGCGAGCTTCGGCGCACAGTGGTCCCGGGCGGTGCCGTGGGGCTGCTCGTCTACACCCGGGCCGTCGACGACCTGCCCGACCAGCCCGAGGGCAACCACTTCCCCAGCCACGACGAGCTCGTCGCCGACCTGGCGGCGGTCGGGCTCGAGCTGGACGACGAGACCGCGCTGGCCGACGTCGCGGCCACCCCCGAGGACTGGGACGAGGCCGCTTCCCGGGTCGAGGAGGTCGTGGCGCGCGAGCACCGCGACGACGAGCGCTGGCAGCGCGCCCAGGCCCAGCAGGAGACGATCGCCGGGCTGATCGGTGACGAGCTCGTCGTCGGCGTGCTCCTCACCTGCCGCACGCCAGTGCCGTCTGACATCGTGGAGCAATGACCTCCACCACCCGCCCGCCCCTGCCCGTCGTCGTCGTGACCGGTGCCAACGGCCTCGTCGGCAGCCACGTCGTCGCCGCGCTGGCCGCACGAGGGGCGACGGTGCGGGCCGTCGTACGCCGTCCGGGGACGGCGCCCGCGATCCCCGGGGTCGAGGAGCGGGTGGGGGAGTTCTCCGACCCGGCGTTCGCCGGCCACGTGGTCGCGGGCGCCGACACCCTCGTCACCACCGTGCACCCGTTGAGCGGGGACGCCCAGACCCAGCTCGAGGTCGGGTACGCCGGCACCCTGGTGATCGTGGAGGCCGCCGCCGAGGCGGGGGTCCAGCGGCTGGTGCACCTGTCGACGGCGGCCGTCTACGACCGCCGCCCCGGGGTCGGCGACGTCGACGAGCACGCCGCGCTGGCGCCGGACGACCCGGGCGACTACGCGGTGATCAAGCGGGACCTGGACCTGGCGCTGTCCGAGGTGAGCGGCCTGACCCGGGTGCTGCTGCGGCCCCCGGCGATCCTCGGCCCGGGGGAGTCCTCGGTGTGGAACACCCTGCGCCCGGCGGACATCGCCCGCGACGAGGCGGAGCGGCACGCGGTGCCGGAGAAGTCGTTCGCCTGGGTGCACGTCGACGACCTGGCGGCGCTGGCCGCCGACGTGGCGGCCGGCCTGGTGGCGACCGCGAACGACCCGGACGACGGACCGGTGGAGGGCGCGTGCACCCCGGTCAACGTGGCCGGCGGCCCGGCGACGCTGCGGGACTACTACGGCGCGGTGACCGAGGCGCTGGGTGTGGAGCCGGTGTGGGAGGAGGGCCCGGCGTGGACCGGGCAGATCCTCTCCGACCGGGCCCGGCGCTGGGGCTGGGAGCCGAAGGTCGACCTGGACCAGGCGCTGGGCGAGCTGAAGGACGGCCTGCGGCGCTGACGGGCCGGGGCGCGACGAGGGAGAGGGGCTGCGGATGCGACCGTCTGCAGCGGAGGTCTGGCCGGTCGTCCATGCGGAGCGGGATCGGCTGGCCGACGACCTGGCGGATCTGACCGCGGAGCAGTGGCGGACCCCGTCGCTGTGTGCCGGCTGGGACGTGCACGACGTCCTGGCGCACCTGGTGCACACCGCCAGGACCACCCGGCTGTCGTTCGCTCGCGACATGGTGATGGCGCGCGGCAGCTTCGACCGGGTCAACGACCGCGGGATCACCCGTCAGCAGAGCGCCGAGCCGCGCGACACCCTGGCGTCCCTGCGAGCGGCGAGCGACCTCACGCGGACGCCGCCGGCGAACCTGGCGACGCGTCTGGTCGAGGCGATCGTGCATGGGGAGGACATCCGCCGCCCGCTCGGGATCCACGGGGCCTACCCGCACCCGGCGACGATCGCGGCGCTCGGCTACCAGGTCCGGACGCCCGTCTCCTTCGGTGGAGGGCGGGAGCGCGTGTCCGGCCTGAGGTTGGTGGAGGCCTCCTCCGGCACCAGCTGGGGCGACGGTCCCGAGGTGGTGGGCCCCGCCCTCGACCTGCTGCTCGCGGTCAGCGGTCGCCCGGTCGCTGCGGCGCGGCTCACCGGCGACGGCGCCCCGCGGCTGCTGGGGGGCGTGGCGTGACCCGTCTCAGCTCGTGGAAGCAGGGGGCTGCCAGCCGCCCTCGTCGCGGATCGAGCGCATGATCCGCTGGGTGATCTGACGCAGCTGCCTCTGCTGAGCCTGCGTCAGCGGATCGAGGACGAGTCGGTGCACCGTGGCCACGTGTCCGGGGGTGGCCTGCTCCACCTTCCGTGACCCCAGGTCGGAGAGGGTCGCCAGGGTGTACCGCCCGTCGCTCGGGTCGGTCTCGCGCCGCAGCCAGCCCTTGGTCTCCAGGCGCGAGACCGCTCGGGAGAGCCGGGACAGGGAGCTGTTGGCGTAGCCCGCCAGCACGCTGAGGCGCAGCGTCCGGTCGGGCGCCTGGGCGAGCGCGTAGAGGAGGCCGTACTCGAAGTGCGTCAGCTCGGCGTCCCGCTGCAGCTGGGCGTCGAGCGCGGAGGGCAGCCACTCCAGCACGGTGGCCAGGGAGGCCCAGGTCTCGAGGTCCTCGCCGATGAGCTCTGCGGGGGTGCTGGGGTCCGACATGGCAGCAGGGTACGGGACGTCACGC
Source organism: Nocardioides houyundeii (assembly GCF_002865585.1). Taxonomy (NCBI): domain Bacteria; kingdom Bacillati; phylum Actinomycetota; class Actinomycetes; order Propionibacteriales; family Nocardioidaceae; genus Nocardioides; species Nocardioides houyundeii. Next base: position 282,957 of record NZ_CP025581.1, read on the forward strand.
CGAGGTGATGACTTGATCAGGAAAGTCATCCGGCCTACGGTTCACTTGACTGAGCAAGTGAATCGGCTGCCCGAGGGGCGGCGCTACCGGACCGGATGATGGGAAGACATGGATCTGCAACTGGCGGGCAAGTCGGCGTTCGTGAGCGGCTCGACGCAAGGAATCGGCTATGCGATCGCGCAGGGGCTGTTGCGAGAGGGCGCGGCGGTCGTGATCAACGGCCGGGACGCCGACCGGGTCCGCGCGGCGGTGGCCACCCTGGAGGCGGCGGTGCCCGGTGCGGCCGTCTCCGGGGTCGCCGCGGACTTCGCCGACCCGGAGCAGGTGTCGCGGCTGCTGGAGTCCCTGGGCGACCTCGACATCCTGGTCAACAACGTCGGCCTGTTCGAGCTCCGCCCGTTCGCAGAGATCGCGGACCAGGAGTGGCAGCGCTACTTCGAGGTCAACCTGATGAGCAGCGTGCGGCTGTCGCGGTACGTGCTGCCCGGGATGCTGGCGCGGACCTGGGGTCGCATCCTCTTCGTGGGGAGCGAGTCGGGGGTGAACGTGCCGGCCGACATGCTCCACTACGGCGTCACGAAGGCCGGGATGCTGGCGCTCGCCAACGGGCTGGCCAAGCTCACCCGCGGCACCGAGGTCACGGTGAACACCATCCTCGGCGGACCGACGTACTCCGACGGGGTCGCTGGCACCGTCGCCCGGATCGCGGCGGCCCAGGGCATCCCGGGCGAGGTGCTGAAGGGCGCCATCATCGGCCAGAACCAGACCTCGCTGCTGGAGCGGTTCATCGAGCCGGGCGAGATCGCCAACCTTGCGCTCTACCTCGCGAGCCCGCTCTCCGCTGCCACCAACGGAGCCGCGGTGCGGGCGGACGGGGGAGTCCTCACCGCCATGCTGTGAGGTGCCGGCGCAGGCGCGGGTCGTCGCCGAAGCAAGAACATTCCACTTCATGACGTATGGTTCATCGTGTTGAAGGGATGGCTCCTAGAGCCGTCTTGGCCGCACACCATGTCGCGGCTTGTATCTCGTACTCCTGGTTTTCGGTTCGCTGGACATCAGCTCAGTTTGGATGTCTTCAGCGGCCCGCGGAGCACAGTGCTCCCCGGTACCGAACAAAGGAACAGATCATGGCACAGGGCACCGTTAAGTGGTTCAACGCTGACAAGGGCTTCGGCTTCATCGCTCAGGATGGTGGCGGCGAGGACGTGTTCGTCCACTTCTCCGCGATCCAGTCCGGTGGCTACAAGTCGCTCGACGAGAACCAGAAGGTCGAGTTCGACCTCGCCCAGGGCCCCAAGGGTCCCCAGGCTGAGAACGTCCGCGTCTCCTGATTTAACTCCGAAGAGCCCCGACCGCACTGCGGTCGGGGCTCTTCGTGCATTTACCCCTCATCGCGTCCCGCAGCCCGGCGCTCAGCTCTCGGACTGCAGCCGGATCCCCGCCAGCAGCAGGTCCAGCGCCCGCCAGCGGTCGGCGTACCTGCGCAGGAACTCGGCCGGCTCGAGACCGCTCTCCACGAACTCCTTCGCTCTTCCACGGCGAGCGGGTCACCTTCCTGGTGCTGGCGGTGATCGTGGGCCTGGTCGCGACCTTCGGCTTGCTCTCCCTCACCGACTCCCGTGCCGCCACCGAGGAGCACTGAGGAAGGGAGGCCGGGGACGAGCTCTCACGGGATGACGCGGGCGTCGCGGTACTGCTGGGCGTAGTCGAAGAACGTCTTCCGGGAGTCGCGGGTCGCGGAGAAGCCCGCGGCGCGGCTCTTGTTCATGTCGGTGACGACCTCGATCTCGCGCCCCAGGTCGGCGTCGGAGTGCCACCAGGACGCGACGCGGGACAGGTCCGGCTCCACCAGGTCGTACTTGGCTGCCATCTCCCGCCACAGCGGCTCCGTGCCGGCCATCGAGGCCTCCAGCGTGCGCGGCGCCCCGGCGTACCCCTCCCACTCCAGGTCGAACCACGCCGCGATCTGGGGCCAGAGCCAGCGCCACCGGAAGACGTCGCCGTTGGCGGTGTTGAACGCCTGGTTCCGACCCGCGGGCGTCCGCGCGGCCCAGGTCATCTGCTCGGCGAGCAGGCCGGCGTCGGTGACGTCGGTCAGCGAGTTCCACTGCTTCTCCGAGCCGGGGAAGACGAAGGGCAGGTGCCGCTCGCGGCACAGCGAGGCGTAGGCGCACAGGGTGGCGACCATGTTCATCGCGTTGCCGGTGGCGAACCCGAACACCGTGTGGGAGCGGTGCACGCTCCAGGTGAACCCGTCGCGCTCGGCGGCGGCGAAGAGCTCGTCCTCCTGGGCGTAGTAGAAGTTGGGGTAGGGCAGCCGCTCCTCGTCCTCGTGGAACGGGGTGTCCGGCATCGCGCCCTGGCCGTAGGCCTCGAAGGGGCCGAGGTAGTGCTTGAGCCCGGTCATCAGGGCAACGTGCTTGAGCGACTTGCCCGGAGACAGCGCCGCCAGGAGGTCACGCACGGCGCCGCCGTTGACCCGGATGTTCTCGGACTCGGTCTCCATCCGGGTCCACGCGGTGATCGCCACGAACTCCGGCGCCACGTCGGCCAGCGCCGTGGCCAGCCCCGCGGGGTCGCCGAGGTCGGCACGGACGGGGCGTACGTCGGGGTGGGGCGTCGAGCCGCTGCGTGAGAGGCCATAGGTCTCCCAGCCGTCCTCGAGGAGTCGCCGGGCGACGGACTGCCCCACGATCCCGGTGGCTCCGACGACCAGGGCGCGCCCCGGTGAGGTGGTTGCTGACTCGGACATGGCAGTCCTCTCGCGGTGGGGGATCGGTCTACGACACCAGTGTGGTCTGGACCACTTTGGTCTTTGCGCCCGGCCCGGCTTACGGTGCTCCGGCCGGCGTTACCGGGAGGGGCGGCGTCGGCGCCGGGGTGTCACACGCCGACACCCGGAGGTCTCCGCACACCCGCGGTCCCAGCTCCCTCCCCGCTTCCCCCGGCTGCAGCCCCTCGGACTCGCACACCTCGGGAAGGTTCCCTCTCTTGTCACGCCTCAGCGCCACGTTGGCGCTCACTCTCGTCGGCTCCGTGGCCGCCGTCCTGGCCGGCTCGACGCCGGCCCAGGCCGCCGTGCCGACACGTCCCTTCGACCACTACGTCGCGCTCGGCGACTCGTTCACCGCGGGCCCGTTGATCCCGCCGACCAGCCTGGCGCCGTGTGCGCGCTCGACCAACAACTACCCGCGGATCCTGGCCGATCGGCTGGGCGTGAAGCTCACCGACGTCTCGTGCTCCTCGGCCCGCACCGAGCACATGACCACCCCTCAGGAGGGCATCCTCGGCACCGCGCCGCCGCAGTTCGACGCGCTGCGCCCCGACACCGACCTGGTCACCCTCGGCATCGGCGGCAACGACGGCGGCCTCTTCGGCACGCTGATCGACGAGTGCCCCGCGCTCGCCCCCAGCGACCCGGAGGGCTCGCCGTGCCAGGACGAGTTCACCCAGGGCGGCGTCGACCTGATGGCCGCCAAGATCGTCAAGACCAAGCAGGACGTGCTCGGCGTGCTCGACGGCATCCGCGAGCGGTCGCCGTACGCCGAGGTGGCGGTCGTCGGCTACCTCCGCCTGATGCCGGAGAGCGGCTCGTGCACCAACGGCGCGGTCCCGATGACCGGCAAGGACATGCTCTGGGCCGACAGCCTCCAGCGCCAGCTGAACACCGCGCTGGCCGAGGCCGCGGCGGAGCGCGGCGCGAAGTACGTCGACCTGTACGGCCCCTCGCGCGGCCACGACGCCTGCGCGGGCGAGGACGCTTGGGTGCAGGGCAAGTGGATCGACATCCTCAAGGCGATGGAGTACCACCCGTTCGCCTCCGGCATGGAGGCCGGCGCGAAGATCGTCTACGAGACCCTCTTCGGCACCGACCTGGCCCGCGGCCGGCAGGTCCAGGCCTCGGGCACCGAGCACGGCTACGCACCGTCGTACGCCGTGGACAACGACACCTCGACCCGCTGGGCCAGCGGTGAGTGGGCGGACGGCGCCTGGCTGCAGGTCGACCTCGGCGCCCGCCGGTCGGTGGACCGGCTGGTGCTCAACTGGGAGAAGGCGTACGCCGCCGGCTACCGGATCGAGGTCTCCGACGACGGCGCCACCTGGCGCACCGTGTGGGAGACGATCAACGGGGACGGCGGGCACGACACCGCCACCTTCGACGCCACGCAGGCTCGTTACGTCCGGGTCAGTGCCGCCAAGCGCGCGACGCGCTACGGCATCTCGCTCTTCGACCTGGAGGTCTACGGGCCGGCGGAGTCGGGGTCCCCGGGAGCGGGCACCGGAGCCGGGACGGGAGCGGGCACGGCGACGCAGGTTCCCGCGCCCACCGCGACCGAGACCAGCGCCGGCGCCACGACGGAGCAGCGGCGGGTCAACGCCACGGTGCTCGGCTCGCCCCGGCCCGACCGGGTCCGGGTGCGACTGGCCGACGGGAGCAAGGCCGTGGTCCGGCTCGTCGGGGTGAAGCAGCCCCGGTCGTCGTGTCGTCCCGCCGCCCGGAAGGCGGCCCGGAAGGTGCTGGCCAAGGGCAAGAAGGTGGTCCTGGTCCGCGACGCCCGAGCATCCGGCAAGCGCGCCTCGAGCCGCTACGTGATGGTGGGCGGCAAGGACCTGGGGAAGCGACTGGTGCGCGGCGGTCACCTGCTGGTGGCCAAGGGGTCCTTCACCAAGCGCAAGGCCTACACCAAGGTGCAGCGCGCCGCGCGGAAGCACGGACGCGGCTCGTGGGGCGGCTGCCGCTGACCTGAGCGCGACGGACTCCTCGGTCAGGTCGGAGCCAGACCTGGCCGAGGAGGCTCGCTGCCCGGGCCCTGCCTCAGCGTGCCCAGGTGGAGGTGAACCAGTGCACGGCCCCGGTCTCCGGGTCGTAGCTGCGCCGCGGCAGGGTGCCGATGTCGGCGCCGTAGACGTGGATGCCGATCACCGGCTCGGCGCCACCGCACGAGACCTGGTGCACGTCGTCGTCGGTGGTGCAGCACACCGTCACCTCACCGGCGGTCCACGAGTCGCTGCCCTCGGCGACCAGCGGGACGTCCGGTGCCGCGGGCTTGTGGAAGCGGGTCTCGACCTCGACACCGCTGTAGATGCCCACCACGCCCCAGGTCTCGTGGCCGTGCACCGGCGTGCCCTGGCCGACGTCCCAGACGGCGCTGGCGATCGAGAAGGCGCCGTCGGCGGCGACGTGCAGCGGGTACATCACGTAGCGCTCCGGGTCGGGCCGTCGCAGCAGCTCCGGGATCTCGAAGCCGCTGCGGAGCAGTGCGGTGAGCTCCCCGTGGACCGCCGCGGTCAGGGCCTGCTCGTCCAGGCCCTGGTCGATCAGCGCCCGCACGGTGGCGGCGAACTCCGCCACCTCGGGGATGTCGCTCTGCACGGGGACGATCTCCCTTGTCATCACACGCTCTCTCTCTGACGGGACGGCTGGCGGGACGGCTGACGGGGTGTGGCGGCATAGGCCAGGACGCGCTCCTGCAGGCCGGGCTCGGCCACCGAGCGGGCGAGCGCGGCGAGAGCGCCGTCGGCGTCGTAGGCACGGGCCTGGGCCAGCAGACCGGGCCGGGCGATCGGAGCGGTGAGCGCCCAGGTGCGCAGCACGGCGTCGACGCAGGGTTCCGGGTCGTCGGCGAGCTCGGTGAGCAGCCCCTCGCCGAGTGCCTCCGACGCGTCCCGCCGGCGGCCGCCGTCCAGGGCCCGGTGGGCGCCGGCCTGCGAGGAGAGCCGCGCCGTGCCCAGGACGACGCCGAAGGCCGAGCCCGGGAACCGGAACGATGCTCCCGGGGTGCCGATCCGCCTGTCGCAGGCCAGCGCGAGGTCGGCACCGGCGCCGATCGCGGCGCCCTCGACCACCGCGACGGTCAGGCAGGGCAGGGTCAGCAGCCGCTCCAGGACGAGGCCGATGCGCAGCAGCCGATGGGCCAGCGACCCGTCGGTCTCCTGGGGCAGGTCGGCGAGGTCGAGCCCGGCGGCGAAGTGCCGGTCGTTGCCGCGCAGCACCAGCGCGTCGGGGCGGGCCTCCGCGGCCTCCTCCAGCACGCCGTGGAGCGCCTCGACCAGCTCGGTGGAGAGCGCGTTGGCGCGGTCCGGCCGGTCGAGCGCGACCTGCCAGACCGCGCCGCGCCGGACCCGGAGCGTCACCGCGCCGCCCATTCGGCGAGCACCTCGGCGGTGTCGTGGCCGAGCAGCGGCGCCGCCCGGTCCAGCCGCGGGTCGAGCCCCGCGATCCGCGCGGGGAACACCACGGCCGGCGTCGGGCCGGCCAGCGGCACCTCCAGCTCGTCCACCAGCCCGGTGTCGCTGACGTGCCGGTCGGCGAGCATCTCGCCGAAGGTGTTGACCGGACCGCACGGGACCCCGCGGGCGCGCAGCTCGGTGAGCCAGTGCTCCCGCTTCTCCCGGTGGAACTGCTCCTGGAGCAGCGCCTCGAGGTCGTGCTGGTGCGCGACCCGGTCGAGCTGGGTCAGGAACCGGGGATCGGTCACCAGCCCAGGCAGCCCGACGACCTCGGCGACGGCGTGCCACAGCCGGTCGTTGCCCGCCGCGACCGTGAACTCCCCGTCGGCGGCCGCGAACCCCTGGTACGGCGCGTTGCGCGGGTGCGCGGTCCCCAGACGTTGCGGCTCCCGGCCCGACCCCCAGTACTCGCTCGTCTGCAGCGCCGAGACCCCGATGAGGCAGTCCAGCATGGGGCAGTCCACGTGCACCGAACGTCCGCTGTCGCGGACCTGCGGCAGCAGCGCGGCGATGGTGTAGGCGGCGTACAGGCCGGCGGTGAAGTCGCCGACCGGCACTCCCGCCTTCACCGGGTGCCCGTCGGGGTCGCCGGTGACGCTCATCAGCCCGGACATGCCCTGGATGACCACGTCGTAGGCGCCGTCGTTGACGTACGGGCTGGAGAGTCCGTAGCCGGAGATCGAGCAGTAGACCAGCCCCGGGTGGCCCGCGGTGACCTCGTCGTAGCCGAGCCCGAGCCGGTCGAGCACGCCCGGACGGTAGTTCTCCACCACCACGTCCGCGGCCTCGATCAGCTGCCGGGCGTGCGCGAGCTGGGCCGGGTCCTTCAGGTCCGCGACCACCGAGCGCTTGTTGCGGTTCACCGAGGCGAAGTTGTGGCTGAACCGCTGCTCGCCGTCGGCGGAGGTGGCGAACGGCGGCCAGGCGCGCATCTGGTCACCGCTCGGCGGCTCCACCTTGACGACGTCGGCGCCGAGGTCGGCCAGCAGCATCCCGGCGAACGGCCCGGCGGCCACGTGCGCCAGCTCCACCACCCGGACGCCCTCGAGGGGTCGACGCAGCGGGGGAGCGGCTGGACGACTGCGCTCAGGCACTGGCCACCTCGGGAACGGGTGCGATGACGTGCTCGGCGAAGAGCTCCTTGCCGGCGCGCCAGGTGGCCGGGTCGAGGCCGGGGGAGTCCGCGTGGTGGTAGGTCATGGTGTGGCCGAGGCGGCCCTGGAGCTGCTCGAACTTCTCGCGCACCTCCGCCGGGCTGCCGACCAGGGCGGTGCTGGTGGCCAGGTAGGACTCGAAGTCGTCGTACGGCAGCCGGCCGAAGACCTGGCCGAACTGCTGCATCTGGCAGTCGAACGCCGGCCGGAACTGCCGGCGGGCGTCCTGGCTGCTCGCGGCGACGTGCACCCCGGCGACCCCGACGCCGACCTGGACCTCGGCCGCGTCGCGGCCGTTCGCGGCCCACTCCTCCCGGTAGGTCGCGAGGTGCTGAGCCACCGCGTCGATCGTGGCGAAGAGGTTGCCGCTGACGAGCCGTTCGCCCCAGGCCGCCGGCCGGGCGGCCGACTCGCGCGAGGAGAGCCCGGCGTGCCAGACGGGGATCCGCGGCTGCCTCGGCGGGGGCGAGAGCTCGACGCCGTCGAGGGCGGGCCGGAGCCCACCGTCGTACGTCGCGGAGCGGTTGTGCCACAGGTCGCGCAGCAGCTCGTACGACGCGACCGTCAGGGGCGTCTGCTGCTCGGCGCTGATGCCGAAGACCTTGGCGGAGGTCGGGCCGAGGCCGGTCCCGATGATGAGCTCGAGCCGTCCACCCGAGAGCTGGTCCACCGTGGCGTAGTCCTCGTAGGCCCGCACCGGGTCGTGCATGGCGATCGTGGTGGCGGCGGTGAACAGGCGGATCGTCGACGTGCGAGCCGCGAGGTAGCCCAGCAGCACGGCCGGCGACGAGCTCAGGTACGTCGGCTCGTGGCGCTCGCCGACGCCGAACCCGTCGAACCCGAGGCTCTCGGCGAACGCGGCGGTGTCGCCGAGCTGCCGGTAGCGCTGGGAGACGTCGGCGCCCGGCTCGTGCGGGATGAGGCTCATCAGCATGAAGCGGTGCTGCGGGCTCATGCCGTGACCCCGTCCAGGGCGAGCTCGCTGACGATCGCCGGCAGGTCGCGTCCCAGGCGCAGGGACTCCAGGAAGAGCACGATGGTCGCCGCGACCGCGCGGTGCGTGGCGTCGTTGAGCACGTCGTGCCGTCCGCCGTGGACCACCTTGACCACGGCGTGGGGCACGCCGGCGTACGGCGCGACGGCCTCGTCCAGGGCCGTGACGGTGTCGGCGTCCCCGTGCAGCACCAGCGTGGGCTGCTCCGGTACGACGGGTGCCTCCCAGTCGCGGGGAAGCGGCAGGTTGAGCGCGCCGCGCTCGAAGGCGCTGTCGCCCTCGAGGACTCCGCGGTGCACGGGGCACGCCGAGCGCGCGTCCAGCTCGGCCGCCCAGTCGTCCACGCCGGCCCAGGAGGCCGAGGAGGCCGACGCGGCACCGGCGATGATCGCCGCGTCCGCGTGCACGTCGTCGGCCACCCGACCCACCCAGCTGGCCCCGGTGTCGGCGCCGAGCAGCACCTTGGGGGCCGGCAGGGACTCGTCGGCGACCAGCTTCTCCAGGACCGTGCGGCTGCCCTCGGTGTCGTCGAGGTCCAGGGCTACCAGCCGCACCTTCCAGCTCTCCGCCGCGATGCGCCGGCCGAAGCGCTGGTACTGCGCCGTTGTTTCACCCCGGCCCGGGACGACGATGAGCGTCCCGCGCGGGACCGCGCCGGTCGGCTCGTCCCAGGCGTCCGGGCCCCGCTCCCCGGTGCTCATGCGCTCGCGCCCGAGGTGCGCGCCGCGGCGTACCTGTTGGCCGGGACCGGAAGGCCCAGGTTGCCGCGCAGGGTGTCGGACTCGTAGTCCTTCCGGTAGACGCCGCGCTCCTGGAGGATCGGCACCACCTCCTGCACGAAGCGGGAGAAGTTCGCCGGGTGCCCGGTGTGGATGTTGAAGCCGTCGGCGGCCCGCGCCTCCCACCACTCGACGAGCTTGTCGGCGACGGTCGACGGCGATCCCACGAACTCGCGCTTGCGCCACACCCGGGTGGACTCGACGGCCTCGCGCAGGGTCCAGCCGTTGTCGACGGCGCGCTTCGTGATCGCCTGCGCCTGGGTGTAGAACGAGCGCTCGCCGTAGGCGAGGGTCTCGGCCGGGAAGGGGGCGTCGAGGTCGTACTGGGTGAAGTCGTGCCAGCCGAACGGGCGCCCGAACTCCCCCAGCGCGGCCTCGAAGGTGTGGTCCACCTCGTGGTAGTGCGCCTCGAGCTCGCGGGCCTCCTCGTCGGTGTCGGCCACGACCACCTGGACCCCCGGCATCACCACGAGCTCGTCGGGGTTGCGGCCGAACTTGTCCCGGGCCCGGGCCTTGATGTCGGTGTAGAACGCCTGGCCGCTCGGCACGTCGGGTGCGTGGGTGAAGATGCCCTCGCCCACGCTGGCGCCGAGGTCACGGCCCTGGTCGGAGTCGCCGGCCTGGAAGATCACCGGGGCGCCCTGGCGCGAGCTCTCGATGTTGAGCGGGCCCCGGACCTTGAAGTACTCGCCCTCCCAGTTCAGCGTGTGCTGCTTCGCGGCGTCGAGGAACTGCCCGGTCTCCCGGTTGCGCGGGAAGGCGTCGTCCTCGTAGGAGTCCCACAGCGCGCGGGCGAGCTCGACGTACTCCCGGGCCCGCCCGTAGCGGGTGTCGTAGTCGTACATCTCGTCGAGGCCGTAGTTGAGTGCGGTCCCGGCGTCGCCGGTGGTGACCACGTTCCAGCCGGCGCGGCCGCCGCTGATCAGGTCGAGCGAGGCGAGGCGGCGCACCAGGTTGAACGGGCTGTTGAAGCTGGTCGTCAAGGTGCCGACCAGACCGATGTTGGTGGTGTGGGTCGCCAGCGCGCTCAGCAGGGTGAGCGGCTCCAGCCGGTTGAGGTAGTGCGGCGGCGAGTACGGGGTGATGAACTGGCTGTCGACGATGAAGAGCAGGTCGAACTTCGCCGCCTCGGCCTCCTTGACGGCCTTGAGGTACCAGCCGATGTTGACGCTCGCGTCGCCCGGGATGTCCGGGTCGTGCCAGAGCGTGTGCTGACCGGGGCCGCCGGTCGGGGTGGTGACCGCCCCCAGGTGAATCTGCCGCTTCGCCATCATCATCCAATCCGTGATACGCGCCCGAACCTCTCGAGTCGCATTGAACACAATCTCAACTAAGTTACGAGACAATGTCCAACAATGAGTCACCACTTCATCCATCACGTCCGCTGATGGGTAGGACGGACAGGTCTGCCGAGCAATGCCAGGAACCCTCGACATCACCCCGCTGCGCAGCTTCGTCGCCGTCGCTGACAACGGCGGCTTCCAGCGAGCCGCCGACGCGCTGCACCTGAGCCAGGCGGCCGTCAGCCAGCACGTACGCCGTCTGGAGCTGGCCGTGGGGCGGCGGCTGTTCGAGCGGGACGGGCGGTCCTCGCGGTTCACCCACGACGGCGAGGCGCTGCTCGGCTACGCGCGCCGGCTGCTGGAGCTGCACGACCGCACCCTGGCCCACTTCCTCCCCGACGAGGTCCCGGCGCTGGCCATCGGCTCCACCGAGCACGCCGCGGCCCAGCTGCTGCCCGCCCTGACCGGCGCCATGGGCAGTGCCCTGCTCCGGCACGAGGTGCGCCTGCGGCTCGACCGCGGCGTCCGCCTGCGGGAGGACCTCGCCGCGGGTCGGCTCGACCTGGCGATCCTGCCGGGACCGACGGCGAACCCCGAGCTCGACGGGTCGGCCAGTGCCCTGACCGTCGGCTCGCTCGAGCTCACCTGGTACGCCGCCCCCGGGTGGAGGCTGCCCGGTGACGGCACGGTGCCGATCGTCGTCTTCGAGAGCCCGTGCGCGCTGCGGGTGCGCGCGGTGGAGACGCTGAACGCCCACGGGCTCAGTCCGAGCGTGGTCGGCGAGGCGGTCCAGCTCGCCGGGGTGCAGGCGGCCGCCGCCGCGGGCGTGGGGGTCGCGCTGATGGCCACGCTGGGCCAGGTGCCCACGGGTCTCGTCGAGGTCGAGGACCTGCCGCTGGTGCCGCCGCTGGAGTTCGCGGTGTGGGGGCGCTCCGGGATCGACCCCGGGCTGCTCGCCTTCGTCGCCGACGCCCTGGGCCGGACGGTGGCCGCCGCCCCACGTGCGGAGCGGGGTGTCGACGTGGCGGTGTGAGCGCGGTGACCCATCGCGCTGGGCGATGAATGCGGCGAGAAAGCGTTGTTGGACTCCAGGCGTCCTGACGGGCACCCTCGTACCCGTCCCGGATTAAGTCGATCAACTAACTTATATTCAGGACTCGCAGCCGCCTCAGCGGTGGCGCCCGATCCACGGGGTCCTGACGACCCCGGCAGCGCGGCCTGGCCGCAAGAAAGGCTGAATCGCACCATGAGGAAGAAGTCGCGCCCCACCCTGGCTGCGCCCGCCCCCCGCGGCACCGTCCGCCGTCGCACGAACCGCGTGCGGCGCTCCCTCGTCGCCGCGTCCGCGGCCGTCCTGACCGCCTCGCTCCTGGCCGCCTGCGGTGGCTCGAGCTCGTCCGGTGCCGCCGGCAGCGGCACCGGGGGCGTCCTCAACATCGCCAACCCCGGCGACGTGCCGGCGTACGACCCGGTGGTGCTCGGCCCCACCGCAACCACCCAGACGCTCTCGCTGATCTACGAGCCCCTCTTCACCCTCGACGAGGCCGGCAAGATCCAGCCGGCCCTCGCGACCGAGTACACCTTCAACGACAAGGGCGACCGGCTCTCGCTGACCCTGCGCAAGGGGCTGACGTTCCAGGACGGTTCCCCGCTCGACGCCGAGGCCGTCGTCTACCACCTCGAGCGCGGCCTCTCCCAGGAGAACTCGGCGCTGAAGGCGGCGTACCACGAGATCAAGAGCGTGAAGGCGGTGGACGCCACCCACGTCCAGATCGACCTCATCCGGACCGACTTCGGATTCCCGCTGATCCTGGCGAACCGCTCCGCCCTGATTGCCAGCAAGCAGGCCGCGGAGAGCGACCTGAAGACCCTCAACGCCACCGGTCCCGTGGGGCGGGCCCGTTCAAGGTGGTCAAGGTCGTGCCCGGCGCGTCGATCACGCTGGAGAAGTGGGACGGCTACTGGGACGCCGACAACATCAAGATCGACAGCGTCAAGGTCAGCCTGCAGACCGACCCGGCCACGGTGCTCTCCGGTCTGCAGACCGGCGTCTACAACTTCGCGCTCAGCCTGTCGCCGCAGAACGTCGAGTCGGCCAAGTCCTCAGGCCTGAAGGTGTGGGCGGACACGGCGGCCAACTGGGTCGCCGCGTTCGTCAACGTCAACAAGAAGATCGCCCCCTTCACCAACCCCAAGGTCGTCGAGGCGTTCAACGCCGCCATCGACCGCGAGGCGTTCGTAAAGAACCTGACCTTCGGGCTCGGTGTCGCGAGCGCCAACCCGGTGCCCTCGAACAACCCGGCGTTCAACCCCGCCATCGACGAGGAGATCGCCTTCGACCCGGCGAAGGCCAAGAAGCTGCTCGCCGAGTCGGGCGAGAAGGACCTCTCGATCGAGGTCCACGTCTTCCCGACGACGTCGGCTCCCGCGGAGCAGCTCCAGCAGCAGCTGGAGGCCGTGGGCTTCAAGGTCAAGATCGTCGCCGACGACACCACGTCGTTCTACCCCGGCTACTACGGCAAGACCCAGCAGGCCGCGGTCTACGGCTACGTGGGGCGGGACAACAAGCTGCTCGCCCTCGACGAGCACTTCTCGGAGTCCGGCATCCTGAACCTCTCCGCGACCGAGGACCCGGCCTACACCGCCGCGCGGCAGAAGGTACTCACCACCCCGCTCGACGACCCGAACTACGACGACTACCTCCAGGCTGCCGCCAAGGTCGGCGTCGAGACCGGCGGCAGCGTCTTCCTCTACACCTCGCCCACCGCCTCGGTGACGTCGGCGGACGTCTCCGACTTCGGCAAGACCGACGGCTTCTTCCGCTGGAACGGGATCACGGTCGGATGACCGTGCTCGCGGAGAGCGGGACGGACTGGACCGTCCGGCCCGCCCTCCACCGTCTGCGGCGGGTCGCCGCCGGCGCGGGGCGGCTGCTGGCCGCCTTCGTCCCGGTCTTTCTGCTCGGCTCGATCTTCACCTTCCTGCTGGGCGCGTTGAGCGGGCGGAGCCCGGCGGTCATCCAGCTGGGCGAGAACGCCACGCCGGAGGCGGTCGAGGCGATGAACAAGGAGTGGGGCCTGGACCGGCCCTTCCTCGTCCAGTACGTCGACTGGCTCGGCGACGTGCTCCGCGGCGACTTCGGGGTGAGCTGGGCGAACAACACCCCGGTCAGCGAGCTGCTCGCCGGCCGGGCGGCGATCAGCCTCTCCGTGGCGGTGCTCGCCCTGGTGCTGGGCGTCGTCGTCGGGTCGGCCCTCGGCGCCCTGGCCGCGCACTACCACGGCTCGTGGTTCGACCGGGGCGTCACGATCTTCACCTCGATCATCTCCGTGATGCCGCCCTTCATCGTGGGCATCGCGCTGATCGTCGTCGTGGCGGTCCGCTTCGAGTGGCTCCCCGCCGCCAGCTACGTGCCGTTCGAGCAGGGGCTCTGGCCGTGGCTGAGCCACATCATCCTGCCGGCGCTGGCGCTCAGCCTGGACACCATCTCCGACATGGCGCGGCAGCTGCGCGTGGGCCTGCTCAACACCTCGAAGGAGAACTACGTGACCGGGGCGATCGTGCGCGGTCTCAGCCCTCGCCGGGTGTTCTTCGTCCACACCCTGCGCAACGGCGTCGGTCCGGCCATCGCCGTGCTCGGGCTCAAGTTCCCCAACCTGCTCGGCGGTGCGGTGGTCACGGAGTCGATCTTCCAGCTCTCCGGCTACGGCCTGTTCTCCGCGCAGTCGGCGATCAAGGGCGACGTCCCGGCCGTCCAGGCCGTGCTGGTGGTCGCGGTGATCCTCGTCGTCGTCTTCAACCTGGTCGTCAACGCGGTCCTCGCCCTGCTCATCCCGGCATCGAAGAGAGGTGTGTGATGGTCCGCAACGTGCTGCGGCTCCGGAGCGGGCAGGTGGCGGTGACGATGCTGGCGCTCCTGGTCCTGCTCGCCGTCCTCGGCGGCTTCCTGGCGCCGTACGAACCCAACGCCACCGTCGGGGACCCCCTGACCGGTCCCTCGGGAGGGCACTGGCTCGGCGCCGACTACCTCGGGCGCGACGTGCTGAGCCGCCTGCTCGCGGGCTCCGCGCTGAGCCTCGCCGGCGCGCTGTTCGTCGCGGTCCTGGCCTTCCTCCTCGGGACGGTGCCGGGCATGCTGTCGATCTACCTCGGCCGGACGTTCGAGTGGATCTCGCTGCGGCTGACCGACACCCTGATCGCGCTGCCGTTCCTGGTTTTCGCGGTGGCGATGACGGCCCTGCTCGGCAACGGCGTGGTGCAGGCGCTCTTCGCGGTCGGCATCCTGCTCGCCCCCGTCTTCTACCGCGTGGCGCGCAGCGCCACGATGGGCGTCGAGAGCTCGCAGTACGTCGAAGCGGCCGTCCTGGCCGGGGCCAGCACCAGCTGGGTGGTCTCCAAGCACGTGCTGGTCAAGGTGCTGCCGCCGCTGGCGATCTCGTTCGCGACGACCCTGGGCATGGGCCTGGTGGTCATCGCGAGCCTGACGTTCCTCTCCATCGGTGTCACCCCGCCCACCGCGACCTGGGGCGGCGTGCTGGCCACCGACCTCCAGTTCATCGCGATCCGGCCCTTCGCCCCGTTCGTCCCGGTCGTGCTCATCCTCGTCTCGGTGCTGGCCTGCAACCTGCTCGCCGACGCCATCCGGGACGTGACGGGCGAGTCGGGCCGGCAGCTCCTCGCCGCTCGGGAGGCCAGGCGGTCACGCCGTCGCCCCCTGGTCGCGGCACCATCCCCCGCTGGAACCCCCGAAGGAGACACCCATGTCTGACAGCGTTCTCACCGTGCGGGACCTCGAGATCACCAACACGGTGACGGGAGCACCGCTCGTCCACCGGGTGGACCTCGACCTGCGGCGGGGCCAGGTGCTGGGCATCGTCGGCGAGTCCGGAAGCGGCAAGACGATCACGATCCGCGCCGTGCTCGGCATCCTGCCGCACGTCCTGGAGATCACCCGCGGCTCCATCGAGATCCTGGGCCGAGCGACGACCAGCTTCAGCGCCCAGGACTGGATCGACACCCGAGGCACCGTCATCTCGGCGGTGTTCCAGGACCCGGGCTCCTACCTCAACCCCTCCATCCGCATGGGCAAGCAGGTCCAGGAGGTGCTGCGCGTCAAGAAGGGCCTGTCCCGTGCCGAGGCGCGGGCCGAGACCCTGCGTCTCTTCGAGGCAGTGCACCTGCGCGACCCCGAGCTGGTCTACCAGCAGTACACCCACGAGCTGTCCGGCGGCATGCTGCAGCGGGTGCTGATCGCCGCGGCCATCGCGCTGGGACCCGAGGTCCTCATCGCCGACGAGGCCACCACCGCCCTGGACGTGACCGTGCAGGCCGAGATCCTCGACCTCCTCGTGGAGCTCAAGGAGAGGGAGGGGCTCTCCCTCGTGGTGATCTCCCACGACCTGGCGGTCGTCGCCCAGCTGTGCGACGACGTCCTGGTGATGCGGGACGGGGAGGTCATCGAGCATGGCACCGCCGAGGCCGTGCTGCGCTCCCCGCAGCACGAGTACACCCAGCTGCTCATCGCCGAGCACGAGCGGTACGGGCTCGACTACTTCTTCGCCAAGCACGCCCTCGCCTCGTCACGGAAGGTCGCCACCTATGCCTGACCTGCCCCGCACCCGTCCGCTGCTCGCCCTCGAGCGCATCGACGTGCACTACGGCCGTGGCCGCACCAGCACTCACGTCATCCATGACGTGAGCCTCCAGGTCGCCCGCGGCGAGATCGTCGGACTCATCGGGGAGAGCGGCTCGGGCAAGTCCACGATCGCGCGCGCGGTCCTCGGCCTGGTGGGGCTCAGCGGCGGTGACATCCATGTCGACGGTGAGCACGTCAACGTCCACTCGCGGGCCCAGCGCCGCGCCTTCCGGCGCCGCGGCGTCGTGCAGTACGTCTTCCAGGATCCGCTGCGCAGCCTCGACGGCGACGTCTCGATCGGCGACTCGATCGCGGAGCCGCTCCGCATCCGCGGCGGCCTGTCCCGGGCGGCGGTCAAGGAGAAGGTCCGCGAGTACGCCGGCAAGGCCCGGCTCGACGTTCAGCTGCTCGACTGCTATCCGGCCGAGATCTCGGGTGGGCAGCGACAGCGCGCGGCCATCGCACGGGCGCTGATCACCGAGCCCAAGCTGCTGATCCTCGACGAGCCCGTGAGCGCGCTCGACGCGGCGACCCGGGTGCGGATCATCGACGGTCTGACCGCCCTGCGCGACGAGGGCATCGGCATGCTCTACATCTCCCACGACCTCGGCTCGGTGGCCGGCGTGACTGACCGCACCGTGGTGCTGAGCCAGGGAGTCGTGGTGGAGTCCGGCCGCACCCAGGACGTGGTCACCGACCCGCAGCACCTCTACACCAGGCTGCTCGTCGGCTCGGCGCCGCTGCTCTCGGGGGAGGCGCTGACCCGGCATGAGCGCAACGAGCTTCGCAGGCAGCTGAGTCAGGCCTTCTTGGACAGCGACGAGGCCAGGGACCAGGGCCCTAGTCTTCGGACATGAACGCACGGGGGCTCGGACTGATGGTGACGGCGCTGTTGACTGCGCTGCTGACGACACTTCTCGGGGGCCAGGCCGCCACGGCGGCTTCTCTCGAAGCTGCGGCACCTGCCGACAACGGGCCGCGCTTCCTGGAGGACTACCCCAGCTTCTCGCCCAACGGGGACGGGGACCATGACCGTCTCGAGGTCGGCTACCAGCTCCGAGTCGGCGCTGTCGTCCAGATCCGGGTAGAGCCGCGCACCAAGGTTGCGCCGTTCACCGTCGCGCTCGGGTGGAAGCCAGCAGGCCGCCACACCTGGAGGTGGAACGGGCGGACCCCACAGGGGAGGCTCGTGCCAGAGGGCTTGTACGAGGTCCACCTCCTGACGCCACAGGGTCGCGCGGAGTCGTTCGCGTCGCTGGACCTGACGTTCGAGTCAGGGGTCTTCGTCTCGGAGCGCTTCGGTGCCCCTCGCGACCAGGTCTCCAAGGTCTACCCGCGCTCCGTCGCCGTCCGGGACGGCGTACGCCTGTTCGTCGGCCGGGTTTCCGACGGTGAGGTGCGAAGCGGTGTCGTGACCTTCCGCAACGCGTCCGGTGGCGTCGTGCTGCGCCGTGACCTGCGTTCCCTGGACCGGGACGACGAGCTGATCTGGGAGGGTCGCGACAGTCGGGGACGCCCGCTGCCGCCAGGTCGCTACCTCGCCACTGTGTCGGGGGCCGACAGGCTGGGCAACGAGGGCGCCAGCAAGCCGCTGCGGCTGTGGGTCTCCCAGGATCGCCTGGTGTGGCGTCAACGGACCCGGGTGCTGACGGCGCAGAAGGCGTGGATCTCGCCGTGCAGCGGCAGTACGACTCCCGAGTGCCAGATGACCGTCCCCGGTGGGGAGGTGACGCCCAGTGTCCGTCTCGCGGGCGGACTGACCCACCGGGCTGAGCCGAGCCAACCCTTCATGGGAAGAGCCCGGTCACAGCACTTCCTGGCGGTGCCGAAGGCAGTGCGCGGGGTGGACGCCATCCGGGTCGCCTTCGCCGGTGAGCCGACGAACCCGGGCGGGACCGACGTCGGCCACCTCTCCGCGGGAGCGGGCGGGCCGGGAGCCGAGGCCATGGTGTCCTCCGGCAGCACAGGACGAACGCGATGGGTCGAGGACCCGGTCTATGGCGACGGGGTCGAGCGCTCGGACCGCGACCGCCGGCGACTGCCGGGCGCTTACTGGGAGTTCTGGACCGAAGGGGATGACGCGTTCGACGTGGGCACCTTCACGGTGAGCCTCCGCTACCTGGCCGTCGCCGGGTAGCCAGCCCCGGTCACCGGCAAGAACGAAGGCACGAGTGCGGCTCGTTGGGTCGGCGTGGAGCCACCCTGCTGGGGGCGCAGCGCAGCACGACCCTTGATCGACTCAGGCAAGCACGTCCTTGAGACAAAGCAACTCGCGCGGGTGGCCACAGGGCCGTTCAGGCGCGCGCCGCGGCGACCTCACGTCGTACGGCGGGGGCCACCTCGGCCGCGAACAGCTCGGTGGTGGCGGTGTCGTCGGAGGGGAGGATGAACCCGCTGGTGCCGTAGGTGAGGGCGATGTCGGTGAGCTCCTCGACCCACTGCTCGGGCGGGCCCTGGAGGACGCCGGTGCTGGTGCGGGCGAAGGCGCCGGAGATGTTGAGGAAGCGTCGTACGGCACGGGGGTCCCGCCCGGCGGACTCGACGCCCTCGTCGATGTGCTTGTTCATGGCGGTGAGGTCGGCGGCGCCGCCGGGCAGGTAGGGCAGGGAGGGCAGCCAGCCGTCGGCGACCCGGCCGGTCAGGTCCAGCATGCGTGGCTTGTAGGCGCCGATCCAGATGCCGGGGTGGTGGGCCGGCGCCGGTCCGCGCTTGGCGCCGCTGACCGAGTAGTGGGTGCCGGTGACGCTCAGGCCGCCCGGCTGGTCGGTGTCCCAGATGCCGCGGATGATGGTGACCGCCTCCTCCAGGGCCGCGATCGACTCGCCAGCGGTCCGCCGAGGCCCGCCCATGGCCTCCACGCCGTCCCAGAAGGCACCGGCGCCGATGCCGAGCTCGACGCGTCCGCCGGAGAGCAGGTCGGCCGTGGCGACGCTGCGGGCGAGCACGGCGGGCGGGCGCAGCGGCAGGTTGGTTACGTTGGCGCTGAGGTGGATCCGCTCGGTACGGGCCGCGGCGTAGGCGATCAAGGTCCAGGTGTCGTGGAACTTCGCGACGTACGGGTGGTCCTGGAAGGTGACCAGGTCCAGGCCGGCCCGGTCGGCCACGATCGCCTGCTCCACCGCGTGGTGGACCGGCTGGTTGGTCGGGGTGACGAAGGTGCCGAAAAGCAGGTCGTGTCCGTAGTCGGTCATGCGAGGCTCCTGGTGGGTGGGGTGGCGAGGTTGAAGTTGTCGCGGAACAGGTTGGTCGGGTCGAGCTCGGCCTTCAGGGCCCGCAGCCGGGCCAGGGTGGCCGGCGGGAACGCCTCGAGGATGCGGTCGGGGCCGGTGTCGGTCTCGAAGCTCAGGTAGCTGCCGGACAGGTGCGGCCGGAGCTGGTCCCAGGCGCGGTCGACGCGCTGGGCGTTGGCGCCCATGGCGACGATGGAGAATCGGGCGTCGCGGTGCGCGAAGGCCGTCGCGTCCCGGGGCACGTCGGCGACCGCCCCGCCCATGCTGCGCAGCTGGAACCAGTGCACCGCGCCGCTGGCGAGCAGCCGCGCGCTCGCAGCGGCGACCTCGGGCGTGAGCTCGGTGACCAGCCCGGACCGGGAGACCGGCTCGCCGCGTCCCTGGTGCGGCGCGTCGGGGAACATGTTCATCACCGCCGCGTACGGCGCGATCACCACCTGCTGCTGGACCAGCGGCGCGATCTCGGCGAACGGCTGGAGCTGCGCCACGACGACGTCGGGGTCGTCGGAGGCGACCATCGCCATGATCTGGGCGACCCCGGATCTGCCCATGATCAGGTTGGGGGTGGTCTCCCGTGGGGCGGCATCGGTGACGCGACCGAACTCCTCGAGGAACGCGGCCGGGTCGTCGACCCGGAAGGCGAGCTGGGCCCAGCCGATGTCGGGCACCTCGTCAACGGTGAACTCGAACGACGTGACGATGCCGAAGTTGGCGCCGGCGCCGCGGACGGCCCAGAACAGCTCGGGGTGCTCGGTGTCGCTGGCCCGTACGACGGAGCCGTCGGCCAGCACCATCTCGACGGCGCGCAGGTGGTCGATGGTCAGACCGTGCTTGCGGCCCAGGAACCCGATGCCACCGGCGGTGGCCAGGCCACCGACCCCGACCCCGCCGTAGTCGCCCGAACCGAGCGCCCAGCCGTGGGGCTGGAGGGCGCTGGCGACGTGCTTCCACCGCGCGCCGGGCCCGACGCGGACGAGTCGACGGGATGCGTCGAGGACCTCGATCGCGTCCAGGGCGCCGACGTCGATGACGAGGCCGCCGTCGTTGGTGGAGCGACCGCTGATGCCGTGACCGCCGCTGCGGACTCCCAGCGGCAGGTGCTGGTGGCGCCGGGCGACCGCGACCGCCTCCACCACCTCGGCCGGGCTCTGCGGTCGGAGCACCAGCCCCGGGCTGCCGCCGCGCAGGTACGTCGACCGGACACCCGGGTACGCAGCGTCGCCGGGTTCCACCGCGGTCCCGGCCAGCACGTCGGGCAGTCCGTCGTAGTCGATCCCGGGACGGCGGTGCGCCCGGAGGTCGGATCGGACTGCCCGTCCGTGCTGCGTCATGATGCGCCTCTTCTTGACCGGTCCTGGGTGGCTCAGGCGGCGCGCCGGGCCGCCAGCGCGGCTCCGGTCTCGACGGCAGCTTCCTCGGCGCTCTTGCGCATCACCGCCGCCAGCTCGGCGAACTCGTCGAGAGCGGGGTTGATGCCGACGAGGGTGAACTCGCGCTCGATCAGCGTCAGGTCCGCGCCCCACAGGTCGACCAGGATCCGACGCAGGTAGTCGGTGTTGTGGTCCCAGCCCTCGCGCGGGGTCCCGGCGCCGTAGGCGCCGCCGCGGGTGACCACCAGAGCGGTCGGGGTGCCCTCCAGCAGCCGGGCGCCCTGCGGTGCGCCGGCCAGCGCCAGGTCGATCCAGGACTTCACGTGCTGGGAGACGCCGAAGTTGTAGAGCGGGAGCGCGAGCACGGCCGTGGTGGCCTGCTGCAGCTCGTCGGCCAGCTGCTGCGCGAGGCCCAGAGCCTGGTGCTGCGCGTCAGTACGGTCCGTCTCCGCGGTGGCGCCGCCGACGACCGCCGAGGCCCAGGCCTCCGCAGGCAGCGGGTCGCGGCCGAGGTGCCGGCGTACGACGGGGGCGTCGGGGTGCGCGGTGGTGAGCTCGGTGAGGACGAGGTCCCCCAGCGCGCTGCTGGCGGAGTGGTCGCCCTGGATGGAGGAATCGACACGAAGGATGGACACGGGAGTCTCCTGACGAGGGGGCGCGAGGATCGACCCCGCTTGAATGTTCAAGTCACACGGTAGCCGCTGTGACTTGAACATTCAAGCCCCGCGCTATCCTGGGTACGTGACCGCAGAGAAGGAGAGCCGGATCCACTCGGCCCAGGAGGACGAGCCGTGGCTGACGCCCGAGCAGCAGCGCGAGTGGCGCGGGCTCGTGGCACTGCTGATGACCCTTCCGGCCGCCCTGGACGCTCAGCTCAAGCGCGACGGCGGAGTGAACTCGTTCGAGTACCAGCTGCTCGCCGCCCTGGGGGAGGCGCCCGATCACAGGATGGTCCTCAGTGACCTGGCCCTGCTCGCCCAGGGATCGCTCTCGCGGATCTCGCACGCCGTGACGCGGCTCGAGCGCGCCGGCTGGGTGGAGCGAGGGTCCTGCTCCGTGCCCGGTGCTCGGCGCACGGAGGCCCGACTCACCGAGGCGGGCCTGGCCAAGCTCGAGGAGCTCGCCCCCGGTCACGCCCGCGAGGCGCGCCGGCTGGTGGTCGACAGACTGACCCCGGAGCAGCTCGCTGCTCTGGGCGAGGCGGCTCGGACGATCGCCCGGGCCTGCGCCGAGGACGGGCCGCCCGAGTGTCGCGAGAAGATCGTCGACTGCTGAGCTCGTCGGCGGTGACCCGCGCGGGCGGCCTCCGGGGTCGATAGCGTGTCGTCATGAACGCACCTCCTTGGCGACTGCGGTCCCGATCGTGACCCGGCCGTCCGGTGGTTCCGACGACCTGGCGGCGCCGAAGGGCTCTCGCGAGGAACCCGAGCTGGAGGAGGCCTACGACCGCCTGGTCGACCAAGGGCACGAGCGGCTGAGCCGCCCCCTGCTGCCACTGCTGTCGACCGGTCTCCTGGGTGGGGTCGACGTGGGCGTCGGGGTGCTGATGTACCTGGTGGTGCAGGCGGAGACGGGCAACCACCTGCTCGCCTCGCTCGCCTTCACCGTCGGCTTCGTGGCCCTGCTGCTGGCCAGCAGCGAGCTGTTCACCGAGAACTTCCTGGTGCCGGTGATGGCGGTGGTTGCCAAGGAGGGGACGCTCACCCAGCTGCTCAGGCTCTGGGTCGTCACGCTGGCGGCGAACCTGGTGGCCGGCTACGCCATGGCGGGGATGATCGTGGTGGCGCTGCCGGACGTGCACGAGGTGGCGGTGGAGGCCGGCTCGCACTACGCCCACCTGGGTGTGTCATGGCGCTCGTTCTTCCTCGCCGTGCTCGCCGGCGCAGTGATCACGCTGCTGACGCGGATGCAGAACGCGACCGAGAGCCTCGGTGTCCGCCTGGTCCCGGCTGTGCTGATGTCTTTCGTGCTCGTGGGCGCCCAGCTCTTCCACTCCGTGCTCGACTCGATCCTGATGTTCGCCGGGCTGTTGACCGGCGAGGCCGACTACGGCTACCTGGACTGGTTGGGAGCGCTCGGCTGGTCCGCGCTCGGCAACGTCGTCGGCGGACTCGTGCTCGTCACCGGCCTCCGTCTGCTGCGGGTCCCGCACCGGGTCGCCGAGAGCCGCGAGGAGGGGCAGACCGGCTGAGCCGCCGGCGTTTCTCCCGGGTCATCGACGGGGAGTTAGTTTGAGGGGTGTTTCACGTCATGTTCCTCGAGCCCCGCATCCCTCCCAACACGGGGAACGCGATCCGGATGGTCTCCGGGACCGGCGCCACCCTGCACCTGGTCGAACCGCTCGGCTTCGACCTCGAGGAGTCCAAGCTGAAGCGTGCGGGCCTGGACTACCACGACCTGGCCTCGGTCGAGGTGCACCCTGACCTCGACACCGCGCTCGCCGGCGAGGCGCTGGCCTCCTCCAGGGTGTTCGCCTTCACCGCGCACGCGACGCGTTGGTACACCGACATCGAGTTCCAGCCCGGCGACGTGCTGCTCTTCGGCCCGGAGCCGACGGGCCTGCCGGACCAGGTGCTGAACCACGGCCGGGTGACGGAGCGGCTCCGGATCCCGATGGTGCCGGGCCGTCGCTCGCTGAACCTGTCGAACTCCGCAGCCGTGGTGACCTACGAGGCCTGGCGGCAGCACGGGTTCCCCGGCGCCCACTAGGCACAGCGACGGATCACACCTGCTCCGGCACGTCCGGAGCGGAATAGACCCCCGCCCCCAGGCCGTTGGCACACCATGACTGCGACCCCCATCTCGATCCTCGACCTCGCCCAGATCGCAGCCGGAGGCAGCGCCGCCGACAGCTTCCGGACCAGCGTCGAGATCGCCCAGCTCGCGGAGCGCAGCGGCTACCGTCGCGTCTGGTACGCCGAGCACCACAACATGCCGACCATCGCGTCCTCGGCGACCGCCGTACTCATCGCGCACGTCGCGGCACACACGTCGTCCATCCGTCTTGGGGCCGGCGGGGTGATGCTGCCCAACCACTCCCCGCTGGTGATCGCCGAGCAGTTCGGCACCCTGGCGACGCTGCACCCGGACCGGATCGACCTCGGGCTGGGCCGTGCTCCCGGGAGCGACCAGAACACGATGCGCGCCCTGCGCCGGGACCCGAGATCGGCCGAGTCGTTCCCCAGCGACGTCCAGGAGCTTCAGGGCTACCTGACCGGCAGGTCGCAGATCCCCGGTGTCGAGGCCGTCCCGGGCACCGGGACGAACGTGCCCCTCTACATCCTCGGCTCCTCGCTCTTCGGGGCCCAGCTGGCGGCCGCGCTGGGTCTGCCCTACGCCTTCGCCTCGCACTTCGCGCCTCAGGCGCTGCAACAGGCCGTGGCGACGTACCGCCGCAGCTTCCAGCCGTCCGAGCAGCTCGCCGAGCCCTACGTCATCGCCGGCGCCAACGTGGTCGCCGCCGACTCCAGCGAGGAGGCCCACGCGCTGCTGCGGGAGTCCCAGCGACTGCGGGTCAGCCAGCTCGTCGGCCGGGGTCGCACCTTCAGCGACGCCGAGGCCGACGCCGTCCTCGACTCGCCGTCGGGCCAGCAGATCAAGCAGATGAGCCACTACACCGCCGTGGGCAACCCTGACGAGGTCCGCGAGTACCTCGACAAGTTCGCCGTGCACGCCGACGCCGACGAGCTGATCGTCGCCTCGATGGCGCGCAGCACCGAGGCGACGCTGCGCTCCTTCGAGCTGCTGAGCCAGGTGGCAGACCTGGCGGGATGACCGCCGGGCGAAGCGGCCGGGAACAGAGCGGGGCCGGTGCGGGTTGAGGGGCCCGTGAGTGCACCAGAGATCACCCGCGCCAGCGTCGGCCTTCGCAGCGAGCGGGGGCCGATCCTGCTGGCCGTCATGCTCAGCATCGGCCTGGTCGCCATCGACTCGACGATCCTGGCCACCGCGGTGCCCGCGGTCGTCGACGACCTCGGCGGGTTCACGTCGTTCCCGTGGCTGTTCTCGATCTACCTGCTGGCCCAGGCCGTCGCGGTGCCGATCTACGGCAAGGTCGCCGACCTCTACGGCCGCAAGCCGGTGATGCTGCTGGGCATCGGACTCTTCGTCCTCGGGTCGCTGCTGTGCGGCATCGCGTGGAGCATGCCGGCGCTCATCGTCTTCCGGCTGCTGCAGGGCCTGGGCGCCGGCGCCGTGCAGCCGATGGGCATGACGATCGTGGGCGACATCTACTCCATGGAGGAGCGCGCGAAGGTCCAGGGCTACATCGCCAGCGTCTGGGCCACCGCGTCCATCGTGGGCCCGACGCTGGGCGGGGTCTTCGCCGACTACCTGTCGTGGCGCTGGATCTTCTTCGTGAACCTGCCGCTGGGCATCGCCGCCGGCTGGGTGATGTGGCGCCGCTTCGACGAGCGGGTGGAGCCGCGCAAGCACAGCATCGACTACCTGGGTGCCGTCTTGCTGGCCGCCGGGGGCACGCTGCTTCTGCTCGGCCTGCTCGAGGGCGGGGTGCGCTGGGAGTGGGCGTCGGTCCCCGGGGTCGCGATCTTCGTCGTCGCCGCCTTGCTGCTGGCCGCGTTCGTCGGGGTGGAGTCGCGGGCTCCGGAGCCGGTCCTGCCGCTGTGGATCTTCCGGCGCCGGGTGCTGAACGCGTCGAACTCGGGCGCCTTCGTCGTCGGCGTGCTGATGCTCGGGCTGACGTCGTACGTGCCGTTGTACGCCCAGGGCGTGCTCGGGCACGGCGCCCTGGTCGCCGGTCTGGCGCTGGCGTCGATGACGATCGGGTGGCCGATCGCGGCCTCCACGAGCGGGCGCTTCTACCTGTCGATGGGCTTCCGCAAGACGGTCCTGATGGGCTCGCTGTTCGTGATCGCCGGCGCGGCACTGCTGCTCCCGGTGAACGCCGACAGCGCGCTGTGGCAGCTGGCCCTGCCGTGCTTCGTGATGGGCATCGGGTTCGGGTACGTCGCCAGCCCCGGCGTCATCGTCGCGCAGTCCTCGGTGGGCTGGCAGCACCGCGGCGTGGCCACCGGCACCAACATGTTCTCGCGCTCGATGGGCAGCGCCGTCGGGGTGGCGGTCTTCGGCGCGATCGTGAACAGCCGGCTGGCCGGCAGCGCCGAGGGCGCCTCACTCGACCTCGAGCACCTCTCGGCCGGGGTGCTGGCGCCCGCGATCCACCTGGTGTTCGTCTGCTCCGCGGTGGTTGCCCTGGCACTGCTGCTCTCCGGGCTGCTCATGCCGCCGCATGCGGGCGAGGAGGCCCGTCGGCTCCTGAGTCGACCGATCGGACGGACCCGGCGACCACCTGAGAGGGTTGAGCACGTGGATGTTCGGGTGGGCCTGTGCGGCTGGACGGTCTCGCAGTCGTCGTACGTGCGTCGGTTCCCGGTCGTCGAGGTGCAGCACACCTTCTACGAGCCGCCGGCCGACGCCCTGCTGGCCCGCTGGCGCGCGCAGGTGCCGCCAGGCTTCGAGTTCACGATCAAGGCCTGGCAGGTCGTCACCCACGAGTCCAACAGCCCCACCTACCGGCGGATGAAGCAGCCGCTGCCGGCCAGTGCCCGGGGCCAGGTCGGGGCGTTCCGTACGACGCCTCCGGTGCTCGCGGCCTGGCAGCGGACCCTGGAGTGCGCCCGGGTCCTGCAGGCCACCGCCGTGCTGCTGCAGTGCCCGAAGAGCTTCCGTCCCACGGCCGAGAACGTGGCACGGCTGCGGACCTTCGTGTCGCAGGTGGAGCGGCCGACCGGGCGGCTGCTGTGGGAGCCTCGCGGCGAGTGGCCCACGCAGCTGCTCACCGAGCTGTGCGCCGAGCTGGACCTGGTCCACGTGGTCGACCCGATGCAGACCGAGACGGTGACGCCGGAGCAGACCTACTACCGGCTGCACGGCACCACGGGCTCGCGGCACGTCCACACCGATGACGAGCTGCGCCGGCTACGGGACCTCGTCGACGGTCGCCCATCGCCGTACGTCATGTTCAACAACCTGCCGCGCACCGGGGACGCGGAGCGGTTCCGCGACCTGCTCTCCGGCTGAGTCCGCACGATCGGTCGCTACGAGTGGTCGCCCACCGCTCCCGCGAGCACTCGGGCCAGACGAGATGCCAGGTCTTGGAGCGTGGAGCCGTCCGGCTCGCCGTGATCGGGATTGATCTCGCACACGGTCAGGCCGCAGAAGTTGGGCGCGGCCACCAGCACCTCGAGCGCCGCCATCACGGTCTCCAGCTTCAGGGCAACGTTGCGGCGGGTGTTCTCGGCCAGCGGAGCGTCCGCGAAGTCGACCAGGTCGATGTCCAGGTGCAGCAACAGCCGGTCGAACTGCGCGGCCCATCCCTTCACCACCCGGGTGGCGGCCTCGACCGGGTCGTCACGTACCTCGTCGTGGTGGACCCAGGCGATGTCGCGCTCGTCGATGACGGTGCGCTCGAAGGCGGTCGGCTCCACCTGCCCGAACAGCAGGACCTGCTCAGGGTCCAGGAGCGGGACACGAGGACCGACCCCTGCGAGGCTCGCGACGGTCCCGTCCACACCGAGCAGGTGGGCCACTCCCATCCAGTCCAGCGCGCCGTCGTCGGTGCTCTGCGGAGTGTTCAGGTCGGCATCGTGGTCGAGGTAGACCAGGCCAAGGGTCCCCGGCGCCGTGGCGGCGCCGGCGACGGTCCCGAGCTCCACGGTGCAGTCACCGCCGAGGACCAGCACCTTCGAGCCCTCCGCGGCCAGGGCGTCTCGGACCCGGGACGCGACGCTGCTGGCGGTGTGGGTGACCAGGTCCGCGTTTCTCGCGCGCGGGTTGTCCCGGTCGGCTCGCATGCGGATCGTCTCGGTGTCACCCGCGTCCTCGACGTCCACGCCGTGCCCGCGGAGCAGGTCGATCAGGCCCGCGTCCCGCAATGCGCGCGGAGCCTGTTCCTGGCCAGGTCCGTAGGCCCCGGCGCTGCTCGGCGCTCCGATCACCGTCAGTCGGTTCGACATGTGACCACTCTGGCGGAGCCCGCGGATCCCGGCAACCGTGCTCTGCGGTGGGCGCTACGGGCCCAGGAAACGCCTGACGGCGGGCAGCGGAGCGCTTCAGGAGACTCTCTTGAAGGAGATGTGCTTGACCCGGGGCTTGTGGCTCGGGGCGGTGACGATGACCCGGAGCAGGACCCGCTTGCCCTTCCAGCCGGGCCGCACCTTGGCCTTCAGGCCCTGCTTGACGACCTTCCCGCCCACGACCCACTTGTAGGCGATCATGCGGGGTTCGGTCACCGATCCACCGATCACCGGCCCCTCCAGGGGGTTGAGGCGCGTCTTGGTGACGCGCAGCGTCTTCCCGACCTTCGCCCGCCTGGGCGTACCGGGGGCCTTGGTGCTCCACGCGGCGATGTACGAGGCAGGTACGACGGTCGCTGGGCCGTCCTGCCAGGCATCGTCGCAGTCGCGCGGGTAGTCGCTCGGCGTCGGGACCTGCCCTGCGAGGACAGGCATGGTCGGGTCGGAGAACGTGACGCGATACCCGACAGCCGGTCCGACGTCGTCGGGGTCCATCCGCTCCGAGACCGTGAAGCCGTCGTACCGGCTGGTAGCGCCCGCGCCGGCGAAGGACTCGGTCGTCACCACGCGGTCGCAGCCAGTGACGGTGACGGTGTAGGTCACATCCGCGGCGACGCCCTGGGAGAACGTGACGATGACATCACTGATGGTGGCGTCCAGGACCTGGAACTGCTGATCGACCACGTGGATGTCCCGCGGCTCCGCCTGGGCGGAGGCAGGCACGGACAGTGCGACGGCGGCCAACGCCGCGGACGTCGACAGGTTGACGGTGCGAACCTTCACATTTCCCCCCGGAACTTCGCTGTTGGGCCTCATCCTGCCCGGGATCAGCCTCGAAGGTGACCCTCGAGAGAAAGCAGTCCACGCGCGACTCATGGGGGAGGGTAGGTCCGTGCGCATCTACCGGCAAGCCCTGCGAGGACACGGCTACGCCTTCCACGGACTGACCGACCTGCTGGCCAAGGCCTCCCCGCTGCGCTCCGGCGACGAGCTGGCCGGCTGCGCGGCCGAGGACCCGCTGGAGCGGGTGGCAGCCCAGGTGGCGCTGGCCGACGTACGGCTCACCGACTTCCTCGACGACCTCGTCGTCGCCTACGAGGACGACGAGGTCAGCCGGCTCATCGTGGACTCCCTGGACCGGGACGCCTTCTCGGCCGTCTCCGAGCTCACCGTCGGCGGTCTGCGGGACCACCTGCTGGAGACCGCCTCGGGTGCCGGTGCCGCCGCCGCGCTCGCGGCGCTCGCCCCGGGCCTGATGCCGGAGATGGCGGCGGCCGTCTCGAAGATCATGCGCAACCAGGACCTGGTCGTGGTGGCCCGGGCCGTCGACGTACGGTCCCGGTTCCGGACGACGGTCGGCGGCCCGGGCAGGCTCTCGACCCGGCTCCAGCCGAACCACCCGCTGGACGACCCGCGCGGCGTGGCCGCCTCGGTCCTCGACGGCCTGCTGCTGGGGTGCGGGGACGCGGTGATCGGCATCAACCCGGCCTCGGACTCACCCGGCGCGGCGCACGACCTGCTGGTGCTCCTCGACGAGGTCCGCACCACCTACGAGATCCCCACCCAGTCGTGCGTCCTGGCCCACGTGACCACCACCTTGGAGCTGATCGAGCGGGGCGCCCCGGTGGACCTGGTCTTCCAGTCCATCGGCGGTACCGAGGCGACCAACCGGTCCTTCGGGGTCGACCTCGCGCTGCTGACCGAGGCCAGGGACGCGGCGCTGTCGCTGGGCCGCGGCACCGTCGGGCAGGACCTGATGTACTTCGAGACCGGCCAGGGGTCCTCGCTGTCGGCGAGCGCACACCTCGGCACCGGGGGACGTCCGGTGGACCAGCAGACCCTGGAGGCCAGGGCCTACGGTCTCGCGCGCCACCTCAGCCCGTTCCTGGTGAACACCGTGGTCGGGTTCATCGGTCCGGAGTACCTCTACGACGGCAAGCAGATCACCCGCGCCGGGCTCGAGGACCACTTCTGCGGCAAGCTGCTGGGACTGCCGATGGGGGTCGACGTCTGCTACACGAACCACTCGATGGCCGACCAGGACGACATGGACGTCCTGCTGGTCTCCCTGGCCGCTTCGGGGGTCTCGTTCATCATCACCGTGCCAGGTGGGGACGACGTGATGCTCGGCTACCAGAGTGCCTCCTTCCACGACGCCCTCGCCGTACGTGAGCTGCTGGCCCTGCGGCCCGCCCCGGAGTTCGAGGGGTGGCTGGCGGGTCTGGGGCTGCTCTCGGCCGACGGTGCGCTCGTCCCGCTCGAGCACTCGCCGCTGACGGGGCTCGGCTCGTGAGCGCCCCGGACTGGGTGCGGCTGCGGCAGTCGACCAGCGCCAGGATCGGTCTGGGTCGTGCCGGCAACGCGGTGCCGGTCGCGGCCGACCTGGAGCTGCGGATCGCGCACGCCGAGGCACGGCGCAACGTCCTGACCGACCTGGACACCGACGCCCTGGAGCGGGACTTCCGCGCAGCGGGCCTGCCCGCGCCGGTCCGGGTGCGCTCCCGGGCCCGGGACCGTGCGGAGTACCTGCGCCGGCCCGACCTCGGCAGACGGCTGTCAGAGGAGGACCACGGTTCGCTGGGCGCCGTGGTGCCCGCGGAGCGTGACGGCGCAGCTGCGGGCAGTCGTCCGCGTCTGGTCGTGGTGTGCGCGGACGGGCTGTCTGCCCAGGCCACGCAGTGCCACGCGCTGCCGCTGCTGGTCGAGCTGCTGCCTCGCCTGGACATGGAGGTCGTGGCCTGCCTGGCCGCGACCCAGGCTCGTGTCGCCCTGGGCGACCCGATCGGCCACGCGTTCGGCGCGGCCCTGGTGCTGGTGCTCATCGGCGAGCGGCCGGGACTCTCGTCCCCGGACAGCCTGGGCGCCTACCTGACCTTCGACCCGCGGCCGGGACGCACCGATGCCGAGCGCAACTGCGTCTCGAACATCCGGACCCCGGGCGGCCAGTCGTACGCCGGTGCCGCGCGGGTGCTCGACGGTCTCGTGCGGTCGATCCTCGCCGGCGGTGCCAGTGGTGTGGGCGTCAAGGACCTGACACCGCGCGAGGACGAGACGTCCCAGCTGCGCCGCACGGACGTGGCCGAATAGCCGCGAGGAGCACGACCTAGGGCGCGACGTTCCGTGAGAGGCGCCTCGTACGTCATGGAGCTGGTCATGGGGGCACGACCGTAGCCGCCGCTCCGGTCGGCTTCGTGGAGCCCGCTAGCGTGGGTTGTGTGAGCGAACTCACTTCAGTCCCCGTTCCACTCCCCGTTCGGGAACCCGTCATCGTCATCGTCCTCGACCTGGCGGCCAAGGCGATGCTCCTTGTCCTGCTGATGACCGCGATCCGGTACCCCGAGCTCGGCCACCTCGAGGGCAAGGGCGCCACCGCCCGGGCGGTCGGCTATCCGCTGATGGCGTTCGCGATCCCGGCGGTGTGGTTTCTGCGGTACCGCCACCGGACGACGTTCCCGTGGCTGGTGGACCTGATGGCGACCCTGACCTGCTTCACGGACACGCTGGGCAACCGGATGGACCTCTACGACAGCATCCGGTGGTTCGACGACGTGATGCACTTCGTCAACACCGGCGTGCTGACCGCTGCGTTCA
This sequence comes from Nocardioides houyundeii, assembly GCF_002865585.1. Classification (NCBI taxonomy): domain Bacteria; kingdom Bacillati; phylum Actinomycetota; class Actinomycetes; order Propionibacteriales; family Nocardioidaceae; genus Nocardioides; species Nocardioides houyundeii. Next base: position 314,258 of record NZ_CP025581.1, read on the forward strand.
TCCTCCTCACCCTGCCGCCGTCCCAGACCCGTGGACGGGTGCTCGAGCGCTCCCTCGCCTTCGGCGTCTCCGCGGCGCTCGCCTGGGAGGTCGCGGAGTACTACGCCTTCCTCAGCACCTCGGGAAACGTCGACCGGTACGCCGACACGCTGGGCGACCTCACGCTCGGCTCGATCGGGTCGGTGGTCGCCGGGCTGGTCGTGCACTGGGCCTGGGAGCACGACCGACTCCTGACGGCGGGGCCCCAGCCCCTGGCGACCGTCTTGGCGGTCGACGTACGTCCACCGGACGACCGGCGACCGTGGCCCTGAGGGCGGGGTGCGGCACCCAGCCTGGCTACGACGCGCTGGCCGCGGCCTACGACGAGGCGTTCCCGACCGGATACGTCTCGTCGGTTGAGCGGCAGGTGATCGCGCTCTTCGCCGAGGACCTGGTGGCGACCGGACTGCAGGGGACGGTCTTGGACGTCGGGTGCGGCACGGGGCACGTCACCCGCGACCTGTCAGCGCGAGGACTGGAGGTCCTGGGGGTCGATCCGTCGACCGCGATGCTGGGGCGGGCGCAGCAGCGTTATCCGGAGATGAGCTGGGCGCTGGGAGATGCGAGTCTTCGCGAGCTCCCGCAGGACCAACCTCCCTTGGCAGGGATCGTCGCCCGGTTCAGCCTCATCCATGTCGACCCGGAGCTGATCCCGGACGTCTTCACCAGCTGGACCGCTCGACTGCAGCCGGGCGCCCACGTCATGGTCGCGTTCCAGTGCGCCGAGGATCCGGCTGAGGCGGTGATGGAGTTCGACCACGTCGTCGCTCGGGCGTGGCGCTGGCACCCTGACGCGATGGCGGCCGCACTGACAGAGGCCGGCATTCTCGAACGCTGGCGTCTCGTGGCCCAACCGGACGCGTCCAATCGCTTCGCCACCTGTCACCTCGTCGGTCAGGTCGCGGCGTGAGTGCCGAAGCGCCGTACTCCGATCTGAGGCGCGGCCTCACTGCCCACGTGCACATCCCTGCAGGCCCTACCATCGAAGAATGTCCACGAGGGGGTCGGAGCGCGCCGACGTCCGACGCAACCGCCAGCTGATCCTCGACGCCGCCGCAGCGGCGGTGCTGAACAACCCTCAGGCGAGCATCAGCGACGTGGCGAACGGGCTGGCCTGACGCGGGCCACCGTGTACCGCCACCACGAGGACCGGGACGCGCTCGAACTCGGCAGGTGTTGTGGATCAGACCGAAAGTCGAACGTCGAACAGCCGCGAATAGCTGCGAACGATCTGGGTACGGCCCGGCCATGGATTCCGAGATCCGGCTGGTCGTCGACGGCACCCCGCACTCCCTGTCCGTCGACACGCGGACCACCCTCCTTGACGCGCTGCGCGAGCGGCTGCAGGTCACCTCCCCGAAGAAGGGGTGTGACCACGGCCAGTGCGGCACGTGCACCGTCCTGCTCGAGGGACGTCGGCACCTGACCTGCCTGGCGCTGGCGGTCGCGCACGACGGAGCCGAGATCGTCACGGCAGCGGGACTGTGTCACGGCGAGGGCGAGGAGCAGGGCGACCTGCACCCCATGCAGGAGTCGTTCCTGGAGCACGACGGCTACCAGTGCGGCTACTGCACGCCCGGCCAGGTCTGCTCGGCGGTCGGCATGCTGGAGGAGGCCAGGCAGGGGCACCCGAGTTACGTCACCGGCGACCTGACAGCGGACGTGGACCTCGATGATGCGGAGATCCGGGAGCGGATGAGCGGCAACCTCTGCCGGTGCGGGGCCTATCCCGGGATCCTCGCGGCAGTTCGCCAGGCGGCCGGCCGATGAGGACCTTGGCTTACCGCCGCCCCACCTCCGCGGAGGAGGCAGTCGAGCTCATGGCGAGCAACCCCGGGGCCAAGTTCATGGCCGGCGGCAGCAACCTGGTCGACCACCTCAAGCTCGGTGTCGCCTCTCCGGAGCTGGTGGTCGACGTCAGCGCCCTTCCCCTCGACGTCGTCGAGGAGTGCGAGGGGGAGGACGGCCACTTGCTGCGCATCGGCGCCAACGTCCGCAACAGCGACCTGGCTGCGCACCCGGTGGTCCGCTCCCGTTTCGCGGTGGTCGCTCGCGCGTTGCTCGCCGGTGCCTCCGGCCAGATCCGGAATCAGGCGACCACGGCCGGCAACCTCCTCCAGCGCACCCGCTGCGTCTACTTTCAGGACGTCACGACGCCGTGCAACAAGCGGGAGCCGGGAAGCGGCTGCTCCGCGCTGGACGGCTATGGGCGCTACAACGCGATCCTCGGCGCGAGTCCGGAATGTGTGACGACCCATCCCTCGGACCTGGCGGTCGGGCTGGCCGCCGTCGACGCCACCGTGGTGGTGCTCGGCGTGGACGGCGAGCGCCGGGTCCCGCTGGAGGACCTGCACCGGCTGCCGGGAGAGCACCCCGAGGCCGACACCACGCTCGCTCCCACCGACCTGATCACCGCCGTCGAGCTGCCGATGAGTCACCCGGACACGGTGTCGACGTACTCGAAGGTCCGCGACCGCGCCTCCTTCGCCTTCGCCCTCGTCTCGGTGGCCGCGACCCTGCGCCTCGACGGTGGCACCGTGGACGAGGTCCGCATCGCCTGGGGCGGTGTCGCCCACAAGCCATGGCGCGCGCACGTCGCCGAAACGGCGCTGGTCGGAGGACGGCTCGACGAGGACGCGGTCCGGGCCGCCGTCGATGACGAGCTGGACGTAGCCACGACCAGTGCCGAGACCGCCTTCAAGGTCGCCATGGTCCGCAACGCCACCACCATGACGCTCCTGCGGCTCGCCGAGGAGGCAGCGCGATGACCGAGCAGCAGACCCGACGGATCTCGCCGCGCTCGATCGGCACGTCGCTGGACCGCGTGGACGGGCCCGAGAAGGTGACGGGCCTGGCGTCGTACGCCGTGGAGCACGCCGCGGACGACGGAGTCGCCGCGCCGCTCAGCCTGTGGCTCGTGACCTCGACGGTGGCCAAGGGGCGGGTGACCCGGGTCGACGGCTCCGCCGCGCTGACCCACCCCGGTGTGACCGCCGTGCTGGACCACACCAACGCGCCCCGGCTGGCGAAGACGGACAACGGCGAGCTGGCGATCCTGCAGGACGACCGGGTGGGCTTCCGCGGCCAGGTGGTCGCCCTGGTGCTGGCCGAGACCTCCGAGGCGGCGCGGGAGGGCGCGGCGCTGGTCGAGGTGACTTACGAGCAGCAGCCGCACGCGGCCGAGCTGCGCGAGGACAACGCGACGTACCGTCCCGAGCGGGTCAATCCCGACATGGAGACCGACACCGATGAGGGCGACGTGGACGCGGCCCTCGCGTCGGCGGAGGTGGTGGTCGAGCAGACCTACCGCACGCCCTACGAGCACAACAACCCGCTCGAGCCGCACGCCACCGTCGCCTGGTGGGAGCAGCACGACGGGCGCGACGTGCTCACGATGTTCGACTCGACCCAGGGTGTGCACGGTGTCGTCCAGGCCCTGGCACCCATGCTCGGCCTCGAGCCCGACCAGGTGCGGGTGCGGGCGCCGTACGTCGGGGGCGGGTTCGGTAGCAAGGGCGAGGCCCACGCACACGTCATGGCGGCCGCGCTCGCCGCCCGCACGACCAGGGGACGACCGGTCCGCCTCGCGGTGACCCGGCAGCAGATGTTCTCCCTCACCGGCTACCGCACCGCCACGATCTCGCACATCAGGCTCGGGGCGGACGCCGATGGTCGACTGGCTGCCATCGAGCACGCCGTGCAGGAGCAGACGTCGGTCGTGCGCGAGTTCGCCGAGCAGACCGCCGCGCCGACGCGGATGATGTACGCCGCCCCGAACCGGCGCACCAGCCACCGCCTGGCACGGCTCGACGTCGCCGTGCCGTCGTGGATGCGGGCGCCGGGGGAGATGCCCGGCATGTACGCCCACGAGGTCGCGATGGACGAGCTCGCTGTCGCGTGCGGTCTCGATCCGATCGTGCTGCGCGAGCGCAACGAGCCCGACCGGGACCCGGAGACCGGCAAGCCCTTCAACGACCGTCGGCTGCTGGACTGCCTGCACCGCGGGGCCGACCGGTTCGGCTGGGGTGACCGTCCGCTCCAGCCGCGGTCCCGCCTGGACGGCGACTGGTGGGTCGGCACGGGGGTCGCGTCGGCGACGTACCCGGCCATGAGATCGCCCGGGAACAGCGCTCGCATCACCTCGCTCGAGGGTGGTCGCTACGCCGTCGCGATCGGCGCCGTCGACATCGGCACCGGCGCGCGGACGGTCCTGACCCAGATCGCGGCCGACGCGCTCGAGGTCGACCCGGCGGACATCGACCTCGCGCTCGCGGACAGCCTCCTGCCACCCGCCTCGGTGGCTGGGGGCTCGTCCGGCACGACCTCGTGGGGCACGGCGATCGTCGCCGCCGCGCAGCTCTTCCGAGCCGACCACGGCGACACCCCCGACCCGGGACTGCACACCACGGCCTCGGCCGCGGACAACCCCGCGGCCGAGGAGTTCGCGTTCCACTCGTTCGGTGCCGTCTTCGCCGAGGCCCGGGTCAACCGCTGGACCGGCGAGGTCCGGGTCCCGCGGCTGCACGGCGTCTACTCCGTCGGTCGGGTCATCAACCCGAGGACCGCGCGCTCGCAGCTGATCGGCGGGCTCGTGATGGGGCTCTCCGCGGGCCTGTTCGAGGAGTCGTACCGCGACCCGCGCTTCGGCCACGTCGTCACCCAGGACCTCGCGACGTACCACGTGGCCGCGCACGCCGATGTGCTCGACGTCGACGCGGAGTGGCTCGAGGAGTCCGACGAGGTCTTCACGCCCATGGGGTCGCGCGGCGTCGGCGAGATCGGCATCGTCGGCACGGCCGCGGCGGTCGCCAACGCCACCTTCCACGCCACCGGGGTACGGGTGCGCTCGCTGCCGCTGACGCCCGACCACTTCCTCACCACCTAAAGTCCTGGGGCGATCCGCCGCCCCCGGGTGCTCGTCGTGTCCGGTCAGGCCGGCCGCGCCCGAGCGTCGTTCGACGGACCCTGCAACGGAACGGAGTGGAGAGAAGTGTGGACATGTGGCTAGGCCGATGCGATGCGTGAGGTGCTGCCCCAGTTGCTGACGTGGTGGGAGGCCGGCCAAACCGTGGGCATGGGGACCGTCATTGCGACCTTCCAGTCCGCGCCCCGTCCGCCGGGTGCGTCGATGCTGGTGGGTCCAGACGCGTCGGCCGTCGGATCGGTCTCGGGAGGCTGCGTGGAGGGATCCGTCTACGAGTCAGCCCAGGAAGTTGCCGGCACGGGCGAGCCGGTTCTGCACCGCTACGGCGTGTCCGACGACGATGCCTTCGCCGTTGGTCTGACTTGCGGGGAATCCTCGACGTCTACATCGAGAGGGTGAACCGGGACACATTTCCGGAACTGCCTGAGATCGCTGCAGACATCGCCGCCGGGCGGCCGGTCGCCGTGGCGACCGTTGTCGAACATCCGGATAGAGCTCGGATGGGCCGCCGCATGGTGATCCGGCCCAGTGACGTGGTGACTTCGAGCGAGAGATCGCTAGGGAGCGCGCGTGTAGATGCCGCCGTTCGAGACGACGCCTTGGGCATGCTCGCAACTGGCCACAGCGGAACCCTCTCGTACGGGCCGAGCGGGGAACGGCGCGGGGAAGGCATGCGCGTTTTCGTCTGGGCCTTCGCACCGCCGCCTCGCATGCTCGTCTTCGGTGCGACCGACTTTGCCGCCGAGATGGCACGAGTCGGTGGCTTCCTCGGCTACCGAGTCACGGTGTGTGATGCCCGGCCGGTCTTTGCCACGGCGAGTCGGTTCCCGGAGGCCGACGAGGTCGTCGTGGAGTGGCCGCACCACTACCTAGCCGGGGAACTGCAGGGGGGACGCATCGACGGGCGCACCGTGGTCGCGGTTCTCACCCACGATCCGAAGTTCGACGTACCGCTGCTGGAGGTGGCGTTACGGGTGCCCGAGATCGGCTACGTCGGCGCCATGGGCTCGCGGCGTACCCACGAGGACCGGATGACGAAGCTCCGTGAGGCGGGGTTGGATGAGAAGGAGCTGGCCCGGTTGTCCAGCCCGATCGGTCTCGATCTCGGAGCCAGGACGCCGGAAGAGACTGCGATCAGCATCGCCGCCGAGATCATTGCGAGTCGCTGCGGCGGGACCGGTCAGCGGCTTCGTGCCACGCAGGGGACGATCCACCATGCGGCGCGCCCCCTTACTGGATGAGCTGACGTGTCAGGGGCGGAACGAGTCAACGGCGTGACGAAGGGAAGTCCTCGGGGCGGTCGACGTCCATCCCGGTTGCCAAGTCTCCGCATTCCACGGAGACGACCTGATGTGTTGCCAGGTAGCCGCGGGCTCCAGCGTCGCCCACGGAGCTGCTTCGAATCGCGCTCCAGTGCGCGCGGCCCAGGACCACGGGGTGGCCTGCGTTGCCGTCATAGACCGCACGTGCGAGCGAATCGGGACCAAAACGGGCCGTCATTCTCTGCACGACTGCAGCCGACACGTCCGGCAGGTCCACCAGGGTGACGACGGCTGCCTGTGCCGCAGTTCCCGCGGCCGCAGCCAGTCCTGCCCTCAATGACGCCGACTGCCCCGTGTCCCAATCCTCGGCGATGACGGATTCGACGATGCTGCCATTCACGGCACAACGAGCGACCAACGTGCGTGCCTCAGCCGCTGCCGCACCAAGTACGACAACGAGGTGGTCGCAGCCACCCAGGACGAGTGCGTTCATCGCGTGGTGCACCAAGGGGACGCCGCCAGGATCACGAACCAAAACCTTGGGCTGTCCGTACCGACGGCCCGCCCCGGCCGCAAGGATCAGCCCAGTCAGCATTCCATCATCATCCCTGGTGGTAGTACCGCCCGCTCTGGTTCGACCTCAAGGGAGGGTCGACGCCGTCGGGCAGGTCGAGGGCGTTAGCCTGCGCGCTTTGCATGAGACGTTGTCCACGCCCCGGCGCCTTCTGCGGAGCAGCCCGTCGACGCGTTCTCTTGGAGGAAGTCGACGAGCAAGGCGCGGGTCCGGGTCAGGTCGTCAATGCGGGCACCCAGGTCTTCGCACATCGACTCGACGCGGGCGCGCACTGCGACCGGATCGACCTCGTCAGGTTTGCCGGTTGCGCACGGCAGCACTGCGCTTACCGCCTCGCGTGAGAAGCCGATCTCGTACATGACCCGGATTGTCTGGACCACGACCACGTCGCTCTCGGCGTACTGTCGGTAGCCGTTGAGCGCGCGCTGCGGTGTGACCAGCCCCTGCTGTTCGTAGTAGCGCAGCGAGCGTGGGCTGACGCCGCTGCGAGTGCTGAGCTCGCCGATGTTCACACGGTGACTCCGCTCGCACTTGACCTTGACACGATGTCAGACTCTAGCGTCATCCAACGTGAGCGAGAGCATCGAGGCCGCGGGCCGGCAGAGGACCTTCACCGTCGTGGGCGAGCAGGAGGGGCCGCCGGGACGGGCGCTGCTGCTCGTCTTCCACGGCTCCAAACAGGACGGCGCCGCGCACCGGCGCTTCACCGGCCAGATGTACGACGCGCTCGCCGCTGACGCGCAGGCGGTCGTCGTCTACCTCGACGGCTACCAGGGCAACTGGAACGACGCGCGCAAGCAGTCGTTCTTCCCAGCTCGCATGGAGGGCGTCGACGACGTCGCCTTCGTTAGGGCGGTCGTCGATCGGCTTGTCGCAGGGTGGGGCGTGGACCGCGCCCGGATCGTCGCGGTCGGCTACTCCAACGGTGGCCAGATGGTTCTGCGGCTCCTGCACGAGGTCCCTGATCTGCTTGCCGGGGCCGCCGTGGTCTCGGCAACGATGCCGGCGCCGGGCAGTTTCCGCACCGACATCTCGCAGCCATCCGCCGTCCCGGTCCCGGTCGTGCTCGCGCACGGCACCAAGGACCGGATCGCCCCCTTCGACGGCGGCACCATGAGCGGCCTCATGCGCCGGGTCTTCAAGGTCGGTGGGACCACGCTCTCCGCGCCAGAGACCGCGGCCTACTTTGCGCAGCGCAACGGCATCACCACCCCGCCCACGCAGCGGTCAAACGGTGACGTGGAGCGAGTCGAGTACGCCGAACTCGATCGGGCGTCCGTCACCCTGCTCACCGTGAGCGGCGGTGGGCACACCGTGCCCGGACCGAAGCGGGCGCCGTTCCTGCTCGGCCGCACGGCTCGGGGGTGTCGATGGCCGACGAGGTCACTCGGCTACTGACGGCGGAGCGGCCCTGACCCGCTCGGGCCATGCCCACAACCCGGCACAGACAACCCTGTGGTCGGCAGCCCCAAAGTCTCCGACGAATAGGTCCGGGCAGGCCAGGTCGGCAAGGCGCGGGGTCGTGCGCTCGTCGGCATGAAGTGCGAGTCGAGCTCATGCCCGACTCGCGGGAGATTGACGCACATCCTGGCGCCCGACTTGCGGCAGATCCAGACGTACGAAAGAACGGAACGATTGCGCTGACCCACGAATGAGTCGTGTGAGACTCACAGACGTGCATCCCTCCCGCGCGGCGGCCCTCCTGGTGTGCGCCTGGACGCTCGGTGTGCTCGGCGCGGCCACGGCTACCGCTTCGTGCGCGACAGACTCCCCAGATCCATCGCCGTATGCGTTCCTAGGAACGGTCGTCGGGACCAGCGAGGGCGGTCGAGTGGCGGAGGTCGTCACAGACGAGGCAGCGACGGTGACCGTCCAGGGCACCAAGGACAGGACCTGGTTCTCCAACTCCTACAGTTCGAGCGACCGGCGCTACGCGTTAGGCGGTAGGTACGAGTTTCACCCGCTCAACGAGGACTCCCCGTACTCGGACAACGCCTGCACCGCCACCCGACAGGTCAGCGGCCCACCGTTGTCCGCTTTCCCGGAGCCACAGACCCGCGAGGGGGTGCTGCCCGAGTGGTTACCGGTGGATGAACAGGCCGGGCCACTCGGATACCTCATCTTCTTCGGCCCCATCGCATTCGGAGCATTGGCCTTGTTCACCGTGCTGAGGGGACTCCACCGCAGGCGGCGCACGGCACATGCCTCCTGAGTAGGCCCGCGCGCATCGCGGCAGATCCGGTTGTTCGCTAGGACCGCAGGAAGGTGTCTTCGATGAGCACCTCAGGGGCCAGTCGCACCCGCGTTCGGCCCAGGTGACCCGCAGATCCGTACTCCAACAAGATCTCTGCCGTCTTTCCGGCGCCAGCGACCGTGAGCACAGTCGCCGTCTCGCGGTGAAGGTCCGTCACGATCTCACCACCCCGGCGGTGTCGCACCCGCACGCTGTTGTCGGTGACATCCCAGGTCAGATGAACGGCTTCGCCGCCCGTGACGGGGTAGACCAACTCACGGACGTACTCGTCGCCGGAAACGGCCTCAACGTCTGGCGTCACACCGAGGGCCGTCCGCCACGCCTCGTCATCCGCAACTTGAAGGGAGGTCATGCGGGAAGCCTAGTGATCGCATCTCGGCATGATCGGATGTTCTGGTCGGGCCCATATGCGGGGAAGTGACGCAGCTTTCCGAACCGCACAAGCAGCGGCCAATGGCCCGTCAGGCGAGGTCCTCGAAGGACTCTTCGCCGGGCCTCCAGCACATCCAAGCTTGGTCCTCGAAACCGGTCAGTACCGCAATCTCTGCACCGGTCAAGGCATCCCGGTCTGGATGCAATGCGATTGCCGCGTTCGGGAACTCGATGCGCAATCCCGTCCCTGTCGCTTCGTGCGTGTTCAGGACCAGGTTGGGGATCAGGGCACGAAGTGCGTCCGCGTAGCCGAGGTCGCCATCCGAGAGCACTTGTCCGCCTACGGCTTCTACTGTGGGCATCGCGTCGCAGGTCAGGACGGGCATGTCTTCTCCGAGGCCCTCGAACCGCAGTTGAGCGTAGTCCTGGACAAACTCCACCGAGACCAATCGCGCACCTACGAGCCTCCCGAGAAATTCGTTCGGGACGTACGGCGGCGGGTCGAGAGACATATCCACATGGTGCCGTAGGAGGTGTCCGCGTTTCCACAGATCTGCACGTCCCGCAGGCGGCGGAGTGGGTGTGGCCTGCTGGCACCCATGAAGTGCTGCTCGGCAACAGCGGGGCCGATAGCGAGGGGAGCCCGCGCCACTAACTGATCGGATGATCGTGGACCGCCGACGAAAGGTGCACGCCATTTAGTTCGAGGTAGAGCTGCCGCTCGGTAACAGTGAGCGTGAGGGCGTTGCGGCGCTCGATCGCGTCCACGGCGGAATCGATGAACCCGGGATCAAAGTTGTGCAGGACGATCTCGCTTGAGCGATGTATTTTCGCGCCCGCCCACTGCGCCAGCACCCTGGTGTGGTCGCGGTGCGTGTAGATGGCCGTGCGCTCAGCAGCCTTGCTGCCCGCGTGAAGGCGCGCGGCGTCCGGCGCCCCAACCTCGATCCAGGCCAGCAGCTTCCCGCTTAGGTCGCGCACGAGCACCGCCGGGTCGGCGGCCGCCGAGATCCCCTCGCTGAACGCGATGCCCTCTTCGTATTCGAGGCAGTAGGCGAGCACACGCGTCACGAGGTACGCCTCGGTTTCTGACGGATGCCGCGCCGCCCGAAGCGTGAACTGCTCGTAGACGCCCCGATCCATGTCGGCCAGCTCGATCTCGAACGTGTGCATCGTCGCGCCGGCTGCCATGGGGCAATGCTGGCCTACATCGCGTCCTGAAGTCGAATGGCCTGAATCGCCGGGGGGAAACGAGGAAACGTCGCGACGTGTCAGCGACAAGGCCTTGTCTTCCCTCGGAAAGGGGCGCATATCCTTCTAGGCGCAGGGGACGCAGGACGTTCACACTCCAGCGACGTAAGCGGTGAGGAAGTGGACACCGTGTCGGTCGAGGTTTCCGCGGGCGCGGTCGTAGTGCTCGGTCGTGCGTGGGTCGGCGTGGCGCGCCAGGATCTGCGCGTCGCGGAGCGGGACGCCGGCGTCGAGAGCGTTGGTGATCGCGGCGTGACGCAGCGAGTGCGGGCTGATGTGCCGAGGGACGCCCGCGACCTTGGCGATCCTCACAACCATCCGGTAGACGTCTCGGCGGTCGATCGGATTCCCCGTCGTCGGTCTCAGGACGAGCGGCCCGTCGGATCGCTGCCCTCGGCAGGCCTCAAGGACACGCAGCACTGGGGATCGTGATCGGCATGGTGGCGGGCTTGTTGCCCTTTCCGACCAGATGCAGGACTCGGTGACCGCGCAGCGTATCGGCGTAATCCTCGATGCGCACTGCGGCTGCTTCAGATGCGCGCAGAGCGTTGATGCCGAGAAGGAATGCGAGCGCCCCGTGGTGCGCCGTGAGTGTCTGGGCGACTTGGAGGAAGCAGATGAGTTCGAGCCGGTCGAGTCCTTGGGTGCGGGACTCGTCGTGCTGGATCTTGGGGAGGCGCGCGTAGACGGCAGGGTCGGCTGCGATCAGGCCATCGATGTGTGCGAACCGGAAGAAGCCGCGGACGCCGTGCATCATCGTGACGATCGAGGAGTCCATCAGGCCGGTTTCGCCGAGTTGGTGGATGTACAGCTCGACGTGGGCACGCTGGATCCCGAGGAGGGGGTCCAGTCCGTTGTTCTCGCACCAGGTGAACCAGCGCCGGAGCTGGTAGGCGTAGAGCCGGTGCGTGCGTCCCGAGTATCGGGCGAGGTAGGAGACGGCTGCGAGTTGCGCAGCGGTCATGGTGAAGGGCTGGAACGGGAAGACGGTCGAGTCGGACATGAAACGCTCCGTGCCGCGGCTGGCTTAGCTCAGCCCGCCCGCCGCCAACGCGCCGAGCTCCTGGGTCCGCGACGCTAATCCGGCGCCGGACTCAGCGCGTCCGCAGGCGGAGGAAAGACGCACCTTGTACAGCGCCCATCGCGGCGGAGGCTGGAGTCGTCCTCTCGGCGCGGATTCTGTCAGTCGTCTCGCAGGGCTCGATGCTGGTCGACGTTCCGTCCGGCCGCGGGGTCCGGCGGAACATCCGACTCGACACTCGCGACGGTCTCGTCCAGCCGCACGACTGGCGGGAGGCTGCGGTAGTCCTGCTTGGGCTCCACCTCACCGCGGCGGTCGTCCTCTGCTGTCATTCCTTGACCCTAGCCCTGCAATCGAGATCAACGGGTGCAGCGCACCCATGACATCGGCGGGAAGCGCTCAATACGATGTGGGCGAAGTCGGGGGCGGCGCCCGCAAAGCGGCGGTATGACGCGCTTCTTGCTGGCTTCCGACGAGGGCGAGCCTGCCGTCTGGCGCATCACTCGGAGCTCGGTGGCTCCAGACTGGCGAGCTTGGATCTCTAACGCGCTACTACGAGCTGTCCGATGGCATCCCGCGACCAGACTTGACCTGCCGCATCACGAAAGCGAACTTCTACGCGCAATTCCGAATGCTCCACCTCGCTCGGTGTCCGTCCATGGGGCTTGGCGGTGAGGTCCAGACTCACTGGGAGGTTCTCCTGTGTCGGAGGCAGATACGCCAGCCGCTCGCTTCCCAGCAGCCGCCGGTCGCGGCCCACGGAAGTCTCATCCATAAGAACGAGCCAGAAGTCGACTTCCACTTCGGTCGCCGGCAGAGCCGACGCGTTCCGGAGCAACGCGCGCGCACCGACGATTGCTTCAGGGTCTTCCTCGGTATAGACGTCCTCGATCGAGGATCTCGTCCCCAGCGAGAGCCCAGCTGGCCACGCTGCGATCAGCGCGGCTTGGGAAGCTCGTTGAGCCTCCTCCCATCTATGCTCTCGCTGCGATTCGAGGCCAAATGCCCGAGCCGCGTAGAAGCCCGCCACAATGGCAGCGCCCACACCGATCAGTGTCGCCCAGGCTTCAAGCCACGAAGGTAACTCTGATAACGGCCGGCCTGCCACGCGCCAACTTCCCCAGGAGAGCGCGCTGGTCAGTGCCACCCCAGCCAGGGCGCTCAAGAGAATCTTGCGGGGACCCCAACCATTCGGTTTCATCACCCCGCTATGATGTCGCAACTCAACGCCGCGATGCACAAGCGCGGGTGGAGACCTCCGGCCTGCTTCTCCAGCCTCGGGCCAATGCGAACGAGTGTGTGACAGTGACTCGTTCGCTCCGAGCGCAGTACGACTCACGCGGCGGTATGACCATCCTCGCCGAGGTTTTCGGGAGTGCCCCGGAAGGTGGGCCATGCCGTTCCGCTGTGGGACGTGGCACTCCTGGCGACTCTCGAGGGCGCCCACCTAACGGTCCGTTGACTGTCATCTCCTGACCCCGGCAACTACTCGAGCCTGGCAAGGGCGTTTCGGATTGCTGCTTCGAGCTTGGCCTGCTGCGAAGCCGTTAGTTCGTCCGAGGTGCGTATGACAACGGTGCCGACAACGCTGTGTGACCCCGAGGAAAGGACGCCGCCGTCGAAAGCCGCCAGGTAGGTGTTGCGCGCCTCCGCATCATCGATCGTCTTGTAGACCTCGATAGCGCCGCCAGCTTCGGTTCCCTTGTCAACGAGGTCACGGCCAAACACGCTTTCCTGATCCACCAGGGTTGAAGCGAGGTACACGGTCGCGGTGTACCCGCCCTGCTTGTTGAGGTTCCCGTTTGGATCGCGATCTTCAGTGACTGCCTGGACCCCGCGGACGGCCCTGAGGTCCTTGACCCGGTCAATCGCAAAGTTCCCGCCGGGGTTGGTCACCTGCTCCATCTGCTTGATGCTCGCCTCAAGGGCCGCCTTGGACTCACTTACCTGGACGATCACCGCGCCGTAGTCCCGAGGTCCTCTATGTCGGCGATCCGCGCCGGGAACTCTTCGGTCGCCTTCTTGATGTCTTCAGTTGACCGGGGGAGATCCGGGGCTGCAGGCGCATCGTTACGACTGCCCTGAGCCTCGCCAATGGTCGCACCAGCGCTCACCAGGAGGTTCGCGTCGAGGGGCTGCGCGTCCGAATCGATCACGTCTTGTAGCCCAGAGACGGCAGCGTCCAACTCACCGTTCCGTGCATCGAGTCGTTCGACGGCGGTGTTGTACCCCTCGTTGGCCTTCTTGAAGGCGTCGACGGCCTCGTCGTGGGGAACCTTGACTTGGAGGTACCAGGCGCCTACGACTGCAAGCACCGCAACAAGAGCCGCGGCAACGATGAGGCTCAGCTTCTTTACGCGAGGCTTCGCGGACGGGGGTGTTTGCACTTCGTCTTCCACAGGGGGGCTCTCCTCGATGCATTTCGCAGACCGAGCCGACAGGCTAGGTCGTTCTCCTAAGCTCGCAGGAGTTCGGCTGATTCGCTGTCCCGCGCGCCGCCCCGGGGTGTACATCGCGCTCGTTCGCGAGGGTGTGACGCGGTGCCGTTCTGGTCATCGTGGGCGCTACAGACTGAGGCAATTCAGTCACGCCCACGGCTGCAACGGGAACTGGCACCAAGATCCGCTGGATCGGTCTAGAGTCGGCAATCACACTGGACGCAGACAGGAGAAGTTGACGAGTGTCGCTCTTTCCAGGCGAGGAACTGACGTTCTCGACACAGCCCGCCGTAGCGCTCAGGTCGTCGGACGACGCGGTCAATGAGAAGTACGTCTCTGGCGAAGTTCGGATCGTCACCGAGCAGGCTCGCTACCCGTTGAACACCATAGCCACGATGGTGAGCAGCCCCGACTACGAACTCAATCCCGAGTTCCAGCGCCGCCATCGCTGGTCACCTGAGAAGCAGTCTCGACTTATCGAGTCTTTTATCATGAACGTGCCAGTCCCTCCAGTTTTTCTTTACGAGGATGAGTACTCGCACTTCGAAGTGATGGACGGCCTGCAGCGACTGACTGCTATATCGAGCTTCTATCGGAACGATCTAGAACTAGTTGGCCTCACCGAATGGCCAGAACTGAACGGTCGCACGTACGCCCAACTGCCGGACCAAGTCCGCCGCGGGATAGATCGCCGATACCTCTCGTCCATAATTCTGCTACGGGAGACGGCCAACACGCCCGAGGAGGCGGAGCGCCTCAAGCAACTTGTTTTCGAGCGTATCAACAGCGGCGGAGAGAAACTTAAAGAGCAAGAGTCCCGTAACGCTGTCTATAACGGGCCATTGAACAAACTTTGTATCAAGCTCTCACGCAATCCGGACCTGTGCGTCCTGTGGGGGATCCCTCCGCCGAACCTCATGGAACATCTTGAGGTCGCTGATCCACAACTGGAGATCAATCCGCTGTATCAGACTATGGGCGACGTAGAATTGGTCCTTCGCTTCTTTGCGCATCGGCAACGACGGCGCATCGGGGGGGTGCCCTAAAGACGTACCTCGACATGTACCTCAAACAGGGGAACAGCTTTCCTGAATCGACGCGTGACGACCTAGCGACCCTCTTCGAAGAGACCATAGCCCTCGTGCGCGAAGTTCTCGGCGAAAAAGCTTTCTGGTTATGGCGCTTCAGGCACAACCAGTGGAACTGGCTCGCCCGTCCAACTACCTCTGCCTACGACGCGGTTATGTACGTATTCAGCCAGAACCTGCACCGAGCAGCCGAACTCCGGAGGCATGCCGAAGATTTCCGGGCAGCGATGCCCGTTTTTTACCAGCACCACGTGCAAGCCTTCGACGCGCGGACCACCAACATGACGAATTTGCGTGAACGAGACATGCTGCTCGGGAGGCTCGTGGAGTCGGTTGTCGAGCATGGGCGATACGTTCCGAGCGAATGAGGTCCAACCTGATCGAGTTGTATGCGCGCACAGCTCTACTCCGCAGAAACCTCGAACTCGCCGAGTCGGTAGACGCACTTCGATCTTGGCGCCGACCCCACGCTCGACGGTATGCCGCCGATCGACAGATCGAGGCCTTCCAGCGCAACGCACCAGGGAAGGCGGACACAAGAGGGTTCACCAACAGTGGAATCTTGGTTGGCCTGTATGGCGCCCTTGAGCAGTACGTCGAGCGGCTGATCGAAGATTCCGTCGAGACGTACATCGCTTGTTGCCAGTCGTACGCCGGTCTACCTGGAGGCGTTCTCCGACAGTACTCAATCTTGAGCGCTGAGGTGCTGACCGCCATGGCAGCCGAACGCTACTCCGGAAGCGTGACGGAGGAGGAGTTAGCGGCGGGCCTGTACGGAACGCTCAAGCGAACTACCCCTATCCCTCTCGCGACGGGTGTGTTCTCAAGGCATACCGCGAATTTTCGCTGGGAACTCATCAAGTCGCTGTTTGCTAGAGCCGGTCTTGATGTGGCGTCAACACGGACATCCAGTCATCTGACTGATGCCATGGCGGCGCACTTCCCGGACGAGGGGGATCCAGTCTTCGTCATCAATGACTTGGCGGAGCGGCGGAATGCCCTCGCTCACGGGATTACGTCAGATCTCCTCTCCTTCGAATTGCTGGGCTCGTATGTTGCCGTTATCGAGGCATTCGCTGAAGCGCTTTACGCGTCAGCGGCATCGGCGACGTTGCGCGTGATCTTGGCGGAGGGGGCGATCATCGAATTCGGGAGCCTGGGACGTCCAGACAGAGTCTTTCGCCGCGAGGTCGCCGGGTACCTGACCCTGCCACAAGAAGTCGCAACCGGGCGGGTAGTCGCCATCATCAGGAGTGATCGGGTATCGGCCGCCGTCGTAAAGGAGATCCAGGTGAATAACGCCACCGTGAAGGTGGCTGAGCAGGGCTCGTCTGCCGGGCTGCGGCTTTCCGCCCCACTATCCGGGCGCAGTCGACTGTGTCTGCTTCCGGACAATGCTCGGCGCATAGCTGAGTAGCGGCGGGGCAGCTCGCTTCGCCCAATGCCGGGCTTCCAGTGGCCGGACGGACTGTGGAGCATAGTGGGTGAAGTGACGCTCGGCGAGGACTCTCGCCGAGCGGCGTACGCCTTAGGCCCAGCTCAGGACACCGGACGCGACATCGTCGCGGAAGGGGTCTCGCCGTACTCCTTGCGGTAGGCGATCGAGAAGCGCCCCGGATGCAGGATCCCGTGGCGTAGCGCCACCTCCTGCACGGTCGTCTCTCCCGGCGACGCCGCGACCAGGGCTGCGTGCGCCCCGCGGAGTCGTACGCCGCGCAGGTAGGTCATCGGTGGAGTGTCGTAGTGGCGCTTGAACCCGTCCTGCAACGCCCGGACGCTGAGATGCACCTCGCTCGCCAGGGTGACTGTCGTCCATGGGTGTTCCGGACGCTCCTCGAGCAGGTGCGCGGCTCGCTCGATGGCTGACCTGGGAGACGTCGGCCCCGGTCGGTCGAGCTCATCGCTGTACCGGTGGCGGTGGGTGAGCAGGAAGCTGTTGACGACGAGCGCCTCGACGTGGCGTTGCACCAGCGCGGTCGGCGCTGTGCCACGGTCCAGGTGCATGAGTGCCAGCTGCACAGCCGGGACGAGGGCCCGCGCCAACCCGTTGGCCTCGGCCTTGGCCTCTGGACGCAGCGGCCCGCGGAGGCTGTGCCCGAGGAGCGACTCCAGCTGGTGTTCGATGGCCCACTGGGACAGGAACAGAGTCAGCACCCGGCAACCGCGGAACCAGTACGCGTTGGTGACCGTGCCCGGTTCGTAGACCAGTCCCTCGCCGGCGACCGCAGCCTGGGCCTCGCCGCCGTTGGCCGCTCCGGTGGCCCGACCCTGGAGGGTCAAGTTGATGTGAAAGCCGCTGGTGGCGTCGGTGACCACCCGGGCCGCCGAGCCGAACGACAGCACCCCGACCATCGACGATGCGAACTTGGCCTCGGTCAGATTCAGGTGGAACTCCGGCTGGGCCTGGCTGGGCAGCACCAGCCGGGTGGACACCTGGTACCTCGAGGCGACGGCGGCCTCGGCCTCTTCGGGATCGGTCGTCTGGAAGGTGGCGTCCGGGTGGATCCCACTCGGGGGTCCGAGCTCGGTCGCAGGCATCACAGGCCGCCCACGCGACGCGCGACTTCGCCGCGCGCTCGGGTGGGCAGCTTGCTCATCCCCAGTGCAGGGGTCCAGAACCGGTGGGCCACGCACAAGGGTTACCCCCCGGGCTGGCATTCATGCCCCATGCCCGCGGCGTGTCGGTCCGTCGGTGCTGCAGCGGCGTACCGCCGGGAGCGGCTGGTCCGACGGGATCGCTGTCCGATGTGCGCATGCTCCTGTACCGAGAGCGCGGCCTCGGGCAGGGAGCCGCGCACGCCGGACCGGATCCGCTACGGCCGACATATCGTCCGCTGCAGCGAGCCGACTCGACCTGGATCGTCCACCGAAAGGGCAGGGGACTAGTGCCACGGCTATGAAACTGATGCCACGCTCCGACGTACGACTGCCACCGCCGCTGGTGTGGCAGCTGCCCACCCTGTGCCTCACGGCAGTCGCGGGAGCCGGTCTCATGCTCGGCAGACCGGCGCCCCACGCCTCGGCGACCACGGTGGTCGGCCTGGCGCTGATGGCGGCGGTGACGTTCGCCTGCGGTGTCGTCCCCTGGACCGCACTGGCGCGCCGCTGGCAGGCCCTCATGCCGTTGACGTCCATGGTCGCCGTGGCGTTGATGGAGATCGACACCGTCGAGGTGATGCCCTCCGTGGTGCTGCTGGGACTCTTCCCCGCCCTGTGGCTCGTCTTCGAGTTCGGGCGGACCGGTACGGCGCTGGCCGTCTTCTCCGTCGCGGCGCTGCAGTACGTCGACTACCTGAGAGATCCCTATCTCCCCGCCACGAGCGTGGCTTGGGCGCAGGCAGTCATGCCGCTCATGGTCGCCGTGAGCCTGTGCCTCGGTGCCCAGCACGTGACGGAACGGCTGCGGGAGAAGGGCAAGGTGATGGCAGAGCAGGCAGCGCTGCTGGAGAGCACCCTGGAGCTCGCCCACGACCGGCTCCTCCTGGTGCAGGCCATCCTCGACTCGGTCGACGCGGCCATCGTGGGATACGACGAGGACGGCGAGGTGATCCTGGAGAACTCCTCTGCTCACGCACTCGCCGCCCGGGCGGGGCGCGACTGACCGGGCCCTGGGACGGTCGACCGCTCCACTTCTACTGCGACGACCGGGCGACCCCGGTGCCCGAGGGCCAGGGCGTGTTGAGCCGTGCGAAGGCAGGCGAGGATGTGCCGTCGCAGACCTACTGGCTCGGGCCTCCCGAGGACCAGGTGGCGGTGACGCTCTCGGCGCGGCAGATGCATCGCCGAAACGGTGACCGGCTTGGCGCCGTCGTGGTGGGCTGGGACGTGACCGCGAGTCTCGAGGCGGTCAGGGTGCGGGAGGAGTTCCTCACCACCGTCTCCCACGAGCTGCGGACGCCGCTGACCGCCATCATGGGATACCAGGAGCTGATCGTCGACGAGCTCGACCCGCAAGACCACCGGATCGGCCCCATGCTCGCGATCGCCCAGCGCAACGCCGGCGTGCTGCTGTCCAGGGTCTCCCAGCTCCTGCAGGTCTCGGGGGCGGACGGACCGCCGATCCAGCCGCGACCCGTCGACGTCGCCGCCCTCGTGCGGGACGTGGTGGCCAGGCACCAGGGCAGTGCGTCGGACGCCGGCATCGCCCTGACCGCCGAGGTGCAGACGCCCGTGACCGCCCACCTGGACCCCGACGCGTGGCAGCAGGTGGTCGATCACTTGGTCTCCAACGCCATCAAGTACACCCCCGCCGACGGAGAGATCGAGGTGGCTCTGGAGTGCTGGGACGACGCGCTCACCCTCCGCGTCGTGGACACCGGCATCGGGATGTCGCGGGCCGAGCAGGAGCGAGCCTTCGAGCCCTTCTACCGCACCACGACGGCACGCGACCGGGCGATCCAGGGCCTCGGGGTGGGGCTCTCGATCACCCGGCAGATCGTGGAAGCCCACGGCGGCGCCGTCACCCTCGCCAGCCTTCCCGACCGAGGAACCGGCGTGACGGTCCGGGTCCCGCTACGGCCGAGCAGCGTGTAGGTGTCCGTGATCCGACGCCCGGACGACGCGGGTTCCCGCGATGCACTGCCCAGCAGGCGCGCGGTGCGATCGGCCGCTGTCTCCACTTGGCTCTTGGCTGTCGTCCTGGCCTTCTGCGCCATCCGGGCTGCCAGCACCATCGCGGCGGTGCTGGAGGTCTCCGTGCTCGTCGTCGCTGCACTCGGGGCAACCGCCATGTGGTTCCGCGACTGCTTCGAGGCGCGCCTCAGCGTCATCATGGCGGTCGTCGCGACCACGGGCGGCACACTGCTGGACATCGTCGTGGGAATGCCCGGCTCCGGCGACGCCGTCCTGCCTCCTGCGCATGTGCTGCTCCTCGTGCTCGGCGCGGGGACGCTGCTCGCTCTGCTCCCGGAAGGCCTCGGCGTTCGCCTTCACCTCGGGGGCTGAGCCGGATTCCTCACACCTCCAGGTAGTGCTGCTGCTCCGCGTGCCCGCGCGGCTGGTGCGCCAGCTCGCCGGTGTCCTCGTAGGCGTTCTCCGCGTGCAGTGCCGAGTCCAGACCGACCCGCTCGTCCTCGTCGGAGACCCGGATCCCGATGGTGCGCTGCAGCACGGTGGCGATCAGGAAGGTCATGGTGAAGGTCCAGGCGCAGGTGGCCAGCAGCGCCAGGGCCTGCTTGCCGAGCAGGTCGATCCCGCCGCCGTACAGCAGGCCGGCCTGGCCGATGGGGGAGTCGGGGTGGCCGAGGAAGCCGATGGCCAGTGCCCCGACGATGCCGCCGACCAGGTGCAGGGCGACCACGTCGAGCGCGTCGTCGTACCCGAAGCGGTGCTTCAGGCTCACCGCGAAGTAGCACACGACCGCGGCCAGGATGCCGATCGCCATCGAGCCGATCGGGGAGACCGTGCCGCACGACGGGGTGATGGCGACCAGGGCGGCGATCGCGCCCGAGCAGGCGCCCAGCGTGGTGGCGTGGTCGTCGCGCAGCTTCTCCACCACCAACCAGGCGCAGGCGCCGGCGCACGCGGCGGCCAGGGTGTTGAAGATGGCGACCGCGGCGTCGTTGTCGGCCGCGCCCAGCGCGGAGCCGTCGAAGCCGAGCCAGCCGGTGAGCAGCAGGCCCACGCCCACGATGACCATCGGCAGGTTGTGCGCCTTGGGCTGCACCGGCCAGGTACGCCGCCGCCCGAGCACGATGGCCAGGGCGAGCGCCGCGATGCCGGAGTTGACGTGGATCGGGGTGGACCCGGCGTAGTCGACCGCGCCGAGCACGTTGGCCAGCCAGCCGCCGGTGTAGCCCTCGGCGTCGAAGGCGAACGTCCAGTGCGCCACCGGCAGGTAGCACAGCGTCACCCAGATCGCGGCGAACACCATCCAGGCGCCGAACTTCATCCGGTCCGCCGCCGCCCCGGCGACGATGCCGATGGTCAGGCCGGCGAAGCCCAGGTGGATGGTGGCCAGGCCCAGCGGCGGGAGCCCTGCCCCTTCCTCGGCGACCAGCAGCGACCCCATCCCTGCGTGCTCGAGCGGGTTGCCGATGATCCCGGCGCCGCCGACCGAGTCGCCGAAGACGACCGAGTAGCCGTAGGCCACCCAGATGAAGGCGGTCAGGGCGAACGACCCGAAGACCATCATCATCATGTTGGTCGTGGTGCGGCGCGAGACCATGCCGCCGTAGAAGAGGACGAGCCCGGGCAGCATCAGGATCACCGCGATGATCGCGGTGAGCAGCCAGGCGGTGTTGCCGGCAGTCGTGGAGTCCATGGCGGTGCGCCTCCGGAGGTCGGGAGTGGGATGCGCACCCGGAATTCGATGCGTTATTGAAAGCGTGGGACTGCCAGTTTTCAATAACGCATCGAATCTGTTTCCGTCCTGTTAAACCTCGCCGAGCTCCGCCAGCGCTGCAGCCTCCACCTCGGGCGCTAAGGAGGGGTCGGCCAGCAGGGCCCGCAGCGCCGTCGCGGCCGCCAGTCGCGCGGCAGCGGGAGCATCCGCGAGGGCCGCCGGTCGGTCAGCGGCGTCCGGGGTGGGGGTGCGGAAGCGGTGCTGGACGCCCTCGGTCTGCGCCAGGCAGGCGACCACCGCGATCCGGGCGTCGGCAGCGACGAAGTCGCCCGAGGCGATGCCGGCGGCCACGATCTCCTCCAGCGCCGCGCGCAACCGGCCGTAGTCGTCGAGGATCTCCGCGAAGGTCTCGGGCTGGGAGCGTGCCACCCGCTCCAGGTCGTAGAAGTCCAGGGCGCCGCGGCACATCTGCAGCACGTCGGTGTGCAGCACCGCATACAGGTGCACCGCCGGGGGAGTGGCTCCGCCGGAGAGTCGCTCGGCGACCTCCAGGGACTCGCGGTTGGCGCTGACCAGCGCCCGCAGCAGCTCCTCCTTGGAGGA
Organism: Nocardioides houyundeii; assembly: GCF_002865585.1. Taxonomy (NCBI): domain Bacteria; kingdom Bacillati; phylum Actinomycetota; class Actinomycetes; order Propionibacteriales; family Nocardioidaceae; genus Nocardioides; species Nocardioides houyundeii. The sequence continues at coordinate 336,367 of NZ_CP025581.1, forward strand.
GAACCAGTAGTAGACCGAGGACTGCCCCAGCCCCACGGTCCGGGCCACCTCGGTCATCGTCGTCGCGGCGTACCCCCGCTCGGCGAAGAGCCGGGCGGCGGCGTCCAGGATCTCCTGCCGCGGGTCCCCGCCCGCGGCACCGGTACGCCGGGGGCGCCCCACCGCGCGCGGCTGGGCCGGGGAGTCTTTGGTGGACGTCCTGGTCATGGCATCTCCGATCGATTCGCAGAGTTAACGAGCCCGCAACAATTTCGATGTGCCATCGAAACGTGTCGAGAGCACTCTTTCGATGAGCCATTGAAACCGTATCCCAGGAGGACCACGATGAGCGCCACCGACACCACCAGTGTGACCCCCGCCGAGACCGACGTCGCCGAGGTCCAGGGCCGGCTCGAGGCCGCCGGCGTGCGCTACGCGCTGGCCGGCTTCAGCGACGTGCACGGGCGCCTCAAGGGCAAGGTCGTCCCCATCGCCCACCTGGCCAACATGGCCGGCGGCTCCGAGCTCTTCACCGGCGCGGCGGTGGACGGCGTACCGCAGGAGATCAACGACGAGGAGGTCTCCGCCCAGCCCGACCTCGACCGGGCCTTCGTGCTGCCGTGGAAGAAGGACGTCGCCTACTTCCCCTCCACCCTCTACACCGAGGGCAAGCCGTTCGAGGCCGGCTCCCGGCACATCTTGCAGCGCCAGATCGCCGCCGCCGCCGAGCTCGGCCTGAAGTTCAACCTCGGCATCGAGACCGAGTTCTTCGTGCTCGACGACGGCCCGGACGGGCCCACCGAGGTCTCCGACCGCGACACCGCCGAGAAGCCCTGCTACGACCTGACCACCACCCTGGACAACTTCGGTTGGCTCACCGAGCTGGTGGAGGCGATGGACGAGCTCGGCTGGGACGTCTACTCCTTCGACCACGAGGACGCCCGCGGCCAGTTCGAGATCGACTTCATGTACGCCGACGCCCTCACCATGGCCGACCGCGTCGCGTTCTTCCGGCTGATGGCCGGCGAGATCGCCCGCAAGCACGGCCACTTCGCCTCCTTCATGGCCAAGCCATTCGCCGACCGCACCGGCTCCGGCGCGCACTTCAACATGTCGCTGGCCGACCTGGACACCGGCGCCAACCTCTTCGCCGAGGGCGACGACCCGCACGGGGTCGGCGTCTCCGAGATCGGCTACCACTTCATCGCCGGCATCCTGCGCCACGCCAAGGCGATCAGCGCGGTCATCGCCCCCACCGTCAACAGCTACAAGCGACTGGTCCGCAAGGGCTCCACGTCCGGCTCCACCTGGGCGCCGGTCTTCGTCAGCTACGGCGACAACAACCGCACCAACATGATCCGCGTCCCGTCCGCCGGGGCCGCGTGGAGTGCCGCGCCGCCGACATCAGCTGCAACCCCTACCTGGGTGCCGCCATGCTGCTGGCCGCCGGCCTGGAAGGGGTCCGCGAGCACCTCGACCCCGGCGCCCCGCACCGGGAGAACATGTACGACTACTCCGACGCCCAGATCGCCGAGCTCGGCATCGGGATGCTGCCCCGCAACCTCTCCGAGGCGATCGACGAGTTCGAGGCCGACTCGCTGTCCCGCGAGGTCTTCGGGGAGGCGCTCTACAACTCCTTCATCGACCTCAAGCGCGGCGAGTGGGAGTCCTACGCCTCGCACGTCTCGGCGTGGGAGACCGAGCGCTACCTCAAGTTCTTCTGATGCCGCACGCTGAGGGGATGGACACCTTCGACCTGGGCAGGCTCGCGCTCGAGTCCGGCGCGAGCCTGCCCGGGCGGTTGGTCTACGCCACCCACGGCACGCTGGCCCCGGACGGCGACAACGTCGTCCTGGTGCCGTCGTACTACACCGGGACCCACGACAGCTACCTGCCGTGGATCGGTCCCGGCCGGGTCCTCGACACCGACCGCTGGTTCGTGGTCGTGGTCGACATGCTCGGCAACGGCCTCTCCACCTCCCCGTCCAACGCGGACCCCGAGGTGCGCGGCCCGCGCTTCCCGCTGGTCACCGTGCGCGACCAGGTGCGAGCCCAGCGGCTGTTGCTGGACCACCTCGGCGTCCGGCGGCTGCGGCTGGTGATGGGCTGGTCGATGGGCGCCATGCAGGCCTACGAGTGGGCGGTTTCCCACCCCGGCGACGTGGACGCGCTGCTGGCGATCGCCGGGGCGGCCCGCTGCTCCCCGCACAACCACGTCTTCCTCGAGGGCGCCCGGGCGGCGCTCCGGGCCGACCCCGCGTTCGCCGGTGGGGCGTACGACGTACCGCCGGTCGCGGGGCTGCGCGCCTTCGGCACGGTGTACGCCGGGTGGGCCTACTCCCGCGACTTCTTCCACGACCGCGCCTACCAGGCGCTCGGCTACGCAGACGTGGACGCCGTACTCGAGGACTGGGCCCGCGACCACGAGGGCCGCGACGCCGGAGACCTGCTGGCGATGATGGACACCTGGCAGTCCGGGGACGTCGGGCGCGGACGTCCCGGTGGTTACGAAGCCGCGCTCGGTTCCATCACCGCGCGGAGCATCGTGATGCCCTCGACCACCGACCAGTACTTCACCCTCGCCGACTCCCGGATCGAGGCCGACCTGGTGCCCGGCGCCGAGCTCCGGCCGCTGGTCTCCGACCTGGGTCACGTGGCCGGTCGCCCCGGCGTGCGGGAGGCGGAGACGGCGGTCGTCGCCGGAGCAGTCCGCGACCTGCTGCACCGAGCCTGAGGCGCAGCAGGCCGCGGGCTATGGGGTGGCGTCCTCGAGCGGACCTCCCGAGACGTCCTGGACCTCCCGGCGCAGCTCGGCGACGAGCAGGTCCAGCCACCGACCGACGTTGCGGCGCGCCTCGTCGGTGTCGGGGTAGCGACAGCGCAGGTGCAGTCCCGACTCGTCCAGCACGAACCAGAGCATCACCCCGTCGGTGCGGATGGAGGCGCCGACGTACTGCGCCTCCAGCCCGGTGGCATCGACCCTGACCGGCAGTCGCCGCAGGTCGAGCCAGGAGATCGCGAACATGCCCGGGGCCTCGGGCATCCCGCCCCAGGGCGAGAGCACGTCCTCCAACGGCCAGGAGCCAAGCCGGACCGCGTCCTTGACCGCGGCCGCGGCGGCGCGGGGGTCCGGGTCGTCGCTGCAGAGCACCGAGTTGGTGATGAACCAGCCCACCGAGTCGTGCCACGTGGGCTCGTAGCGACTGTGCACCGGGAAGACCGCGCGCAGCGGCTCGTCGGCCAGCACCCGCGTGACCCGGGTCATCGCGGCGACGACCACGGCCAACGCCGAGACGCCGAGCCCAGCGGCCAGGGCGTCCAGCGAGGCGCTCCCGTCCACGTCCAGCACGTCGCGGACCTCGACCCGCTCCCAGTGCATGCCGTCGTCCTCGCCGAGCGACATCGGGAACCGCGGCATCACCCCGCCCGACTCCTCGAGGGCGCTGCGCCAGCGCTCACGCACCTCCGCCGGCGCCGGCTCCATGGCCCGCAGTGCGGCCGTGTGGTCGGCGAAGGGCGGCGGGGCGGGCAGTCCCGCGAACGGCTCGTGGCCCAGCCGTACGGCGTCCAGGGCGCTGAGCAGGTCCCGGGCGATCACCAGCATCGACCACATGTCGACATGCGCGTGGTCGGCGGCCACCACCACGGTCTGACCGTCCGCCGTCTCCAGCAGGGAGAGCCGGTGCGACGGCGCGGAGCAGGGGCGGCACGCGGCGTCGAGGAGCTCGCGCAGCGCGTCGTTCACCGCCTGCCCAGGACCGATCCGGTGGTCGGCCCACCGGCCCTCGCCGACGGCGGTCGCGTGCAGCTCGGGGCCGTCAGGGCCGGGGGAGAAGACCGAGCGCAGCGTGCCGTGCCGGAGCAGGACCGCCCGCCAGGCCGCCTCCACCTCGTGGACCGGCCTGGCGGAGGGGAGCCGGAAGGAGAGGGCCATCCACGACCCCTCGCGGTCACCGGCCCCGACGTGTCGTCGCTGGTCGAACGAGACGGGCAGGGCGCGGTCGGTGGGCACGACCGACAGCTCATAGGTGCGCAACCGACCGAAGGGCAGCCGAAGATGAGCGATGTTGGTCAGGCGCATGAGCCGTACCCTAGGTCTCCCGTCACGGACAGGAGCCCCGGCTTGCCCAGACTCACCGTGCCCCACGCCGAGCTCGACTGGGAGCTCAGCGACGAGGGCGGCGCCCCCGTCGTCCAGCTGCACGGCCTCACCTCCAGCCGGTACCGGGACCGGCTGCTCGACCTGGACCTCGGCCTGGGGCTCAGCGGCACCCGACTGCTGCGCTACGACGCACGCGGGCACGGTCGGTCCACCGGACGGAAGGTGCCGCAGGACTACCGGTGGGAGGCGCTTGCCGACGACCTGCTGCGGCTCCTGGACCACGTGTTCCCCGGGGAGGCGGTGCACGGGGTCGGGCCGTCCATGGGGTGCGGCACCCTGCTGCACGCGATCACCCGGCGACCTGACCGGTTCTCCGCGCTGACTCTGGTGGTGCCGCCCACGGCGTGGGAGACGCGCACGGCCAAGTCTGCGGACTACCTGGAGGCCGCTGACCTGGTGGACCGCGAGGGGTTCGAGGCGTTCGTCGCGGTGGGAGCCGCGGTCGCTCTGCCGCCGGCGACGGTCGGTACGCCGCGCACGGTGCCCGACGTGCCGAAGGAGATGCTCTCCACCCTGTTCCGCGGCGCGGCGCTCACCGACCTGCCACCCCGCGACGCCGTGGCCCGGATTGCCGTGCCGACCACGGTGCTGGCCTGGACCGACGACCCCTCGCACCCGCAGAGCACCGCGGAGGAGCTGGTCTCGCTGGTGCGGGGGAGCCGGCTGGTGCTGGCGAGCGCGCCGGAAGACGTCGCCCGGTGGCCAGGGCTGCTGCACGAGCAGGTGCAGTCCCGGCACGGGACGCGCTCAGGAGATCCTCATTCACTCTCCTGACGTGCCTGCTCGTCGAGCAGCGCGCGGGCGTGCTCGCCGTCCTCCTCCTGGTCAAGCCCCCTGCGGAAGCTCTCCAGCTTTTCCTCCCCGCCCGGGAACGGCGGCAGCAGCGGTACGTCGGGGTCCACGATCGCCTCCAGCACCACCGGTCGGTCGGCGGCCAGCGCCCGGTCCCAAGCCGAGTCCAGCTCCTCGGGGCGCTCCACCCGGATGCCGGTGAGGCCGAGCAGGTCGGCGTACCGGGCGTAGGGAAAGTCCGGCAGCGTCTGGCTGGCGTCGAAGCGCGGGTCGCCCTCGGTCTCGCGCTGCTCCCAGGTCACCTCGGCGAGCTCGTCGTTGTGCAGCACCAGCACCACGAACCGCGGGTCCGCCCAGTCGCGCCAGCGGTGCGCGACGGTGACCAGCTCGGCGATGCCGTTCATCTGCATCGCGCCGTCGCCGACCAGCGCCACCACCGGCCGGTCCGGGGCGGCCAGCTTGGCCGCGATGCCGTAGGGCAGGCCCGACCCCATCGACGCCAGCGTCGAGGACAGGTGGGCCGGCACGCCGGGTGGCAGGGTGAGGTGCCGGGCGTACCAGTAGGTGATGGACCCGACGTCCACGGCCACCTGAGCGTCCGCGGGCAACCGGGAGGACAGGGCGCGCACCACCCGCTCGGGACTGAGCGGGTGGGCGTCGGCGTTGGCGCGCTCCGCGGCGATCTCGTGCCAGCGCACCACCTGTTCGGTGACGCGCTCGCCCCACACGGGGTCGCGTTCCTCCTCCAGCAGCGGCAGCAGCGCCTCGAGCGTCTCGGCGGCGTCGCCCACCAGGCCCACCTCGACGGGGTAGCGGTTGCCCAGGTGGCGGCCGTCGATGTCCACCTGCACGCCGCGGGCCTGTCCCGGCGCGGGATAGAACTCTGTCCAGGGGTCGTTGCTGCCGACGATGAGCAGGGTGTCGCACTGGTCCAGCAGCCACCCGGACGCGGTGGTGCCCAGGTGGCCCATCACCCCGCAGCTGGTGGGCAGCGTCTCGTCCCACCACGGCTTGCCGAGCAGGCTCGTGGTCACCCCGGCGCCGAGCCGCTCCGCGACCGCGCGGACCTGGTCGCCGGCGTCGCGCGCCCCCTGGCCCACCAGCAGCGCGACCCGCTGCCCGGCGTTGAGCACCGCAGCGGCCTCCGCCAGGTCGTGCTCGGCGGGCAGCACCCGGGGCGGGCGCCACTGCGGCACGGTCGGCACCACGCCGTGCTCGTGCGGCAGGTCCTCGGGCGCGGGCTCCACCTGGATGTCGTGGGGCAGGATCACCACGCACGGCGAGCGGGTGGCCAGCGCGGTGCGGAAGGCGCGATCGATGACCATGGCGGCCTGCTCGGGTGCCAGCACCGCCTGCACGTACTGCGCCGCGACGTCTTTGAACAGGCTGCTGAGGTCGATCTCCTGCTGGTACTCCGCCCCCAGGGCGGTGGTCGGTTGCTGACCCACGATCGCGACGACCGGCTGGTGGTCGAGCTTGGCGTCGTACAGCCCGTTGAGCAGGTGGACGGCGCCCGGACCCTGGGTGCTGATCATCACTCCGACCTCGCCGGTGTACTTGGCGTGCCCCACCGCCATCAGCGCGGCGTTCTCCTCGTGCCGGGCCTGCACGAACTCCGGGTCACCGCCGGCCCGGCGCAGCGCCCCCATCACCGGGTTGATGCCGTCGCCGGAGTAGCCGAAGAGCCGGCCGACCCCCCACGCGCGCAGCCGCTCCACGACCAGGTCGGCCACCAGCCGCTGCTCAGCCACGTCGTCCTCGCATCGCCTTCTCCTCCTGCTCGCCGAGCACCCACGTGCCCACCGGACGCGGGCCTCATGCGGGGCCTTCGCGCAGCGCCGGAGTCGGCGCCTAGGGTTCGCGCATGGACCACCTGCTGATGCGCGACGTACGGCTGGTGCCCGTGCGTGCCGGCGATGTCGTGCCCGACGCCCCCGTCGACATCCGGATCCGCGGCGGCGAGGTGACCGAGGTCGGTCCCGGCCTGGCGGTCGAGGACGCCGAGGTCGTCGACGGTGGCGGGGGATGGGTGATCCCCGGGCTCTGGGACCACCACGTGCACCTGGCCCAGTGGACGCTGGCCAGCAGCCGCCTGGACCTCAGCCCGGCCCGCTCCGCGGCCGACGCGGTGCGGATGGTGCGCGAGCGCCTGGATGAGTGGCCGGACCGGCCCGTCATCGGGTGGGGGCACCGGTCCACCGCGTGGCCGGAGGAGCCGGTGGTCTCCATGCTTGACGCCATCGACACCGACCAGCCGATCATCCTGATCGCCGGCGACGGTCACCACGGCTGGCTCAACACCACCGCACTGGTCACCCTGGCGCTGCCGGTGCGCGAGGGCGTGGTCTCCGAGGCCGAGTGGTTCCGCGCCTACGGCCGGCTCGCCACGGTGATCGGCGACGACGGCAGCGGCCCCGACGCCTACCGCCGTACCTTCGACGGGGCCGCCCGCCTCGGCGTCGTGGGGGTCACCGACTTCGAGTTCTCCGGGGGCTTCCGGGAGTGGGTGGAGCGCCGCCGCGGCGGCGCCGACACCCTGCGGGTGCGGATGGCCACCTACGCCGACGGGCTCGACGAGGTGATCGCGGCAGGTCTGCGCACCGGCGACCCCCTGCCCGACTGCGACGACCTGATCCGGATGGGACCGCTGAAGATCATCAGCGACGGCTCGCTGAACACCAAGACCGCCTGGTGCTGCGAGCCGTACGTCGGCCCGTCGCCGCTGGGCTTCCCGCTCGGCAACCCCAACCAGAGCACCGAGGAGCTGCGCGAGCTGCTGGCCCGGGCCACCGAGCACGGGCTCGAGGTGGCGGTGCACGCCATCGGCGACCAGGCGGTGGCCGAGGTGCTCGACGCCTTCGAGGCCACCGGCGCCCGCGGCACCGTCGAGCACGCCCAGCTGGTGCGCCGCGAGGACGTGACCCGGATGGCGGCCCTGGGCGTGGTGGCCAGCGTGCAGCCGGCCCACCTGCTCGACGACCGGGACGTGAGCGAGCGGCTCTGGCCCGGGCGCGGTGACCGGTGCTTCGCCCTGCGCTGGATGCTCGACGACGGGGTGCGGCTGGCGATGGGCTCCGACGCCCCGGTGGCCCAGCTCGACCCCTGGCTGGCGATGGCCGCCGCGGTGCACCGGACCGCGGACGAGCGGGAGCCCTGGCACCCCGAGCAGTCGATCACCGCGCGGGAGGCGCTGGCCGCCTCCACCGACGGTCTGGGCGTCGTGGCACCCGGGCACCCGGGCGACCTGGTGCTGCTCGAGGTGGACCCGCTGGCCGAGCTGGGCTCGCCCACCGAGGTCGCCGCGCACCTGCGCGGGATGGGGGAGCGGGTCGCTGGGACATGGGTAGCGGGACGGCGGGTCTACCCCTAAGGTAAGCCTTACCTAACTCCCTCGCGGAAGGTCAGCTCGGTGACCCCTCCACCCCTGCAGCACCTCTTCCACCCCCGCAACGCCGCGGCCTACCTGGACAGCGTCCGCGCCGGCGCCGAGACGGTCGCGGCCCACCTGGACCGCGGCGGCCGCCCGGCCACCGGGTGCGACGCCCGCGACGCCGCGGCCCAGGTCGCGGCGGTCGACCTGGACGCCCCCCTCGGTGACAGCGCCGCGGCGCTGGAGGAGCTCTCCCGGCTCTGGCTCTGCGACACGGTCTGGTTCCACGAGCCGACGTACGCCGCGCACCTCAACTGCCCCGTCGCCATCCCGGCGCTGCTCGCCGAGGTGCTGATCAGCTCCGTCAACGCCTCCCTGGACACCTTCGACCAGAGCGTGGGCGCCACCTTCATCGAGCGGCACCTGGTCGACTGGACCGCCGGACGCATCTACGGCGCCGCCGCCCCCGACGCCGACGGCATCTTCACCAGCGGCGGCACCCAGTCCAACCTCCAGGCGCTGCTGCTGGCCCGGGACCACGCGCTCGCCGGGACGTCCCAGGGCCGGCTGCGCATCCTCGCCTCCGCCGAGGCCCACTTCAGCGTCGGCAAGGCCGCGCGGCTGCTCGGGCTCGGCGACGCCGCGGTCGTGGCCGTCGCCACCGACGCCCAGCGCCGGATGGACCCGGCGGCGCTCGCCCGCGCCCTGGACACCGCCGCGGCCGACGGCGACGTCGTGATGGCGGTGGTCGCCACCGCCGGCACCACCGACTTCGGCGCGCTGGACCCGCTGCCCGAGATCGCCGCCCTGGCCGGCGCGCACGGTGCCTGGCTGCACGTCGACGCGGCGTACGGCGGGGGGCTGCTCGCCTCCCGGACCCGCCGGCACCTGCTGGCCGGCATCGAGCACGCCGACTCGGTGACCGTGGACTTCCACAAGACCTGGTTCCAACCGGTCTCGGCCAGCGCGCTGGTGGTGCGCGACGCCGCCACCCTGCGGCACGTCACCTGGCACGCCGACTACCTCAACCCCAAGGACGCCGCCCACCCCAACCAGGTGGACAAGTCCATGCAGACCACGCGGCGCTTCGACGCCCTCAAGCTCTGGATGACGCTGCGCACCATGGGCGCCGACACCGTCGGCGACTGGTTCGACGCCGCCATCGACCTGGCCGACCAGGCGGCCCAGGCGGTCGCCGGGTCCGGTGAGCTCGAGCTCGCCGCCGAGCCCCAGCTCTCCACCGTGGTCTTCCGCTACCGCCCCGCCGGGCTCGCCGACGCCGAGACCGACCAGCTCAACACCCGGATCCGGGCCCGGCTCTACTCCGGCGGCCAGGCGATGGTCGCGGCCACCAAGGTCGCCGGCCGCACCTACCTCAAGCTCACCCTGCTCAACCCGATGGCCACGCCCGCGGACATCCTCGGTGTCCTCGCCCGGGTCCGCGAGGCCGGCGAGGCGCTGCTGCTCGAACGCATCCCCTCGCCCCGCACCGGCGGCCTCGCGGGCCGCGACCTGCACCTGGTGGAGGCTGGTCGATGACCCGGGACCGACTGCACGACTTCGTCGCCGTCGGCGTGGGCCCGTTCAACCTCGGCCTGGCCGCGCTCACCGAGCCGATCGCGGAGCTGGACGGCGTCTTCCTCGAGGCCCGCGACGCCTTCGACTGGCACGGCGGGATGATGCTGCCCCAGGCCACCCTGCAGGTGCCGTTCCTGGCCGACCTGGTGACCCTGGCCGACCCCACCTCCCGGTTCTCCTTCCTGGCGTTCCTCAAGGAGACCGGCCGGCTCTACCAGTTCTACATCCGGGAGAACTTCCTACCGCTGCGCCGGGAGTACAACCGCTACTGCCGCTGGGTCGCCGACGAGCTGCCCGCGGTCCTCTTCGGCCGCTCGGTCACCGCGGTCGAGCACGACGGGACGGCGTACGTCGTGACCGCCGCGACCGGCGAGGTGTTCCGCGGCCGCCGCCTGGTGCTCGGCACCGGCACCGCGCCCCGGGTGCCTGCCGGTCTCGAGAACGTCGGCATCCACTCCTCCGACTACCTGCACCGCAAGGCCGAGCTCCAGGCCACCGGGTCGATCACCGTGGTCGGCAGCGGCCAGTCCGCCGCCGAGGTGTACGCCGACCTGCTGGCCGACCAGCCCGCCCACGGCTACGCGCTGAGCTGGGTGACGCGCAGCCCGCGCTTCTTCCCGATGGAGTACACCAAGCTCACCCTGGAGCTGACCTCCCCGGAGTGGTCGGCGCACTTCCAGGGACTCCCGGCGCAGACCCGGGCCCGGGTGCAGGCCGGCCAGGCGGCGCTGTCCAAGGGGATCAGCGCCGAGACGATCGACGCCATCCACGACGCGCTCTACGCTCGCTCCCTGGACGACGACCTCGACACCACGCTGCTCACCGCCACCGAGGTCACCGGCGCCACCCGTGACGGTGCCGGCTGGCGGCTGGGCCTGCGGCACACCGAGACCGAGGAGGAGTTCGCGTTGCGCACCGACTCGGTGGTGCTCGCCACCGGCTACGCCGCAGGAGTGCCGGCGTTCCTAGCGCCCGTCCGCGACCGGCTCCGGCTCGACGACCGGGGCCGCTACCTGGCCAGCGCCACCTTCTCCGTGGACCACGAGGGCCGCGAGATCTTCGTGCAGAACGGCGAGGAGCACACCCACGGCTTCGTCGCCCCCGACCTGGGGATGGGCGCGATGCGCAACTCCGTGATCATCGCGGCGATGCTGGGCCGCGAGGTCTATCCGGTGGAGAAGCGGATCGCCTTCCAGGAGTTCGGCGTCCCGGACCGGCTGCGGCTGACGGAGGTGGCCCGATGAGCCCGAGACTCACCATGGAGCCGCTCGACCTGGAGCGCGACCTGGGCCTGCTGCACCGCTGGGTCACCCACCCGCGCTCGGTCTACTGGGGGATGCAGGACGCCTCGGTGGCCGACGTGGCGGGCGAGTACGCCCGGATCGCCGAGGACCCGCACCACCACGCCCTGCTGGGACGCGCCGCCGGGGAGCCGCAGTTCCTCCTCGAGCGCTACGACCCGCGCCACCACCCCCAGCTGGCCGAACTGCCCGAGCTGGAGCCCGGCGACGTCGGGATGCACCTGCTGGTGGCGCCCACCGACTCGCCCGTGCCCGGCTTCACCTCCGTGGTGATGCGCGCGGCCGTCGCCTCCATCCTGGCCGACGCGCCGCGGGTGGTGGTCGAGCCCGACGTCCGCAACGACAAGATCGCGGCGCTCAACGCCGCCGCCGGCTTCCGGGTGCTGCGGCACGTCCAGCTCAGCGACAAGGTCGCCGCGCTCAGCGTCTGCGACCGCGCCGACTTCGCCGCCTCCCGCCTGGGCCGCGCCGGGCAGGGCGGTGCCGCATGAGGTACGACGAGCACCTCACCCCCGAGCTGCTGGAGCGGGCCCAGCGCCACCTGATGGCCAAGGCGATCTCGGAGTTCTCCCACGAGCGGCTGCTCGCCCCGCGGGCCGTCGGCGACGGCTACCTGCTGGAGACCCCCGGCGGGCGCTCGGCGTACTCGTTCACCGCCCGGGTGCACCCCCTGGAGCACTGGGTGATCGACGAGCAGAGCGTGACCCGCACCGTCGACGGCGAGCCGGCCGCGCTCGACGTCCAGGAGCTGGTGGTGGAGCTCGCCGGGGTGCTGGGCATCCCGGACGCCCTGCTGCCGACCTACCTGGAGGAGCTGGCCAGCACCCTGGCCGCGGCCACCTGGAAGCTGGCGCACGGCACGCTCACCGCCGCCGAGCTGGTGCACGCGGACTACCAGCAGATCGAGGCCGCGATGACCGAGGGCCACCCCGCGTTCCTGGCCAACAACGGCCGGATCGGGTTCGGCGCCGACGACTACGCGGCGTACGCCCCGGAGACCGGGAGTGACGTCCGGCTGCTGTGGCTGGCGGTACGCCGGGACCAGGCCCGGCTGTCCCTGGCCCGTGACGTCGACGAGCGCACCCACTACCTGCGCGAGCTCGGGGCGGAGACCGTCGCGGAGTTCGAGGACCGGCTGCGCGAGCTCGGCCTGGACCCGGCCGGCTACCTCTACCTCCCGGTGCACCCGTGGCAGTGGGTCAACCGGGTGGCGATCTCCTTCGCCCCCTCGGTGGCCCGCCGCGACCTGGTGCTGCTGGGGGAGGGGCCCGGCGCGTTCCGGGCCCAGCAGTCGATCCGCACCTTCTTCCCGCGCGAGCACCCGGAGCGCTCGTACGTGAAGACCGCCCTGGCGATCCAGAACATGGGCTTCCTGCGCGGACTCTCTCCGGCGTACATGGCCGCCACCCCGGCGGTCAACGACCTCGTGGCCGACCTGGTCGCCGGCGACGCGACGCTGGGCGAGTGCGGGTTCACCGTGCTCCGCGAGCACGCCGCCATCGGCTGGACCGGGGACGCCTTCCACGCGCTCGCCACACCCTCGCCGTACCGCAAGATGGTGGCCGCACTGTGGCGGGAGAGCCCGGTGCCGCGGCTGGCACCCGGCGAGCGGCTGGCCACCATGGCCTCCCTGCTGCACCGCGACGCCGTCGGCGCCTCGCACGTGGCCGCCCTGGTCGCCGCGTCCGGCCTGGACCCGGCAACCTGGGTGCGGTCCTGGCTGCGGGCCTACCTGCGCCCGCTGGTGCACTGCCTGGTCGCCCACGACCTGGCGTTCATGCCGCACGGGGAGAACCTGGTGCTGGTGCTCCGCGACCACGTCGTGGTGCGCACGATCATGAAGGACATCGGCGAGGAGGTGGCGGTGATGGGTGACGCCCCGCTGCCGCCCGAGGTGGAGCGGATCCGCGCCCAGGTGCCCGCCGACGTCCAGGCCCTGGCCATCCACACCGACGTCTTCGACGGGGTGCTGCGCTACGTCGCAGCGATCCTCGACGAGGACGGGGTGCTCTCCGACGCCGACTTCTGGGCCGAGGTGCGCCGCTGCCTCGACGACCACGCGGCCGACCACCCCGAGCTCGCCGACGCCGTCGCCCGGCACGACCTGACCCGGGAGGAGTTCCGGCACAGCTGTCTGAACCGGCTCCAGCTGCGCAACACCCTGGCCATGGTCGACCTGGCCGACCAGTCGGAGTCGCTGATCTTTGCCGGCACCCTGGAGAATCCGGCTGCCAAGCCCGTCGCGGCGGTCTCCCCGGCAGGAGCGGACCGGTGAGCGTGTGGCGCGACCCCTGGGGGGTCCCGCACGTGCGCGGCGGGTCGGTGGCCGAGCTCGCCTTCGAGCAGGGCCGGGTGACCGTCGAGGCGCGCGGGGAGCAGCTGGAGCGGGAGCGGCTGCACGGCGAGGGACGTCTCGCCTCCGTCGTCGGGCAGTCCGGGGTGGAGTGGGACGCCTTCGCCCGCCGCGCCGGGATCGCCGAGCTCGCCGAACGGGCGTTCTCAGGCCTCGACGCGGAGACGCAGGAGTTCGTCCGGGGGTACGTCGACGGGGTGCGGGCGGCCGGGCTCACTGAGTGGCAGCCGTGGACCCCGCTGGCGGTCTTCCTGGTCCAGCACATCCACTTCGCCAACTACCCGAGCGTGCTGTGGCGCCACCACGTCGAGCGGCACCTCGGCACGGCAGTCAAGGACCTCTTCCGGCGCGAAGGGATGCCGAACGGCAGCAACGCGTTCGTGATCGGGGGCGGCCGGACCGGCTCGGGGCTGCCGATCATCGCCGGCGACCCGCACCGCATCTTCGAGTCCCCGGGCGTCTACATGCAGGTGCGGCTGGTCTGCGACGAGCTCGACGTCGCGGGCCTCGCCTTCCCCGGCGTGCCCGGGGTGCAGCACTTCGGCCACGCCGGCGAGGTGGCGTGGGCGGTCACCAACGCGATGGCCGACCACCAGGAGCTCCGGCAGGTCACGGGCGAGGCGGTGCTCGAGCGGCGTACCGAGCTGGTCGAGGTCGCCGGGGCCGACCCGGTGCCGGTCGAGATCGCCACCACCGCCCACGGGCCCGTCGTGGTGCACGACGCCGCCGGCAAGGAGGCGTGGGCGCTGTGGACTCCCGCCTGGTCGGCCGGAGATCTCGGCTTCGGGGCCCTGCTGCCGCTGCTGCGCGCCCGTTCCGTCGCCGACGTGGAGAGCGCCCTGGAGGCCTGGGTGGAGCCGGTGAACAACTGGATCGTCGCCGACACCGGCGGCCGGCTGCTGCACAAGGTCGCCGGCCGGATGGCGGGGGACCCCCCGCTGCCCCGGATCGAGGGCGGACCGGACGACGTGCTGGTCACCGCCAACGACCGGCGCGACGACTCCTTCGCCGTGCTGACCGAGGACTTCGCCGCGCCGTTCCGCCGGGACCGGATCACCGAGCTGCTGGCCGGCGACGGCTGGGACGCGACCCGCGCGGCCGAGGTGCTCACCGACGACCTCCAGCTGGCGTGGCGCTCGCTGCTGGACGCGCTCCCGGACTCGTCCTCACCCGTCGTCGCCCGGCTGCGGGCCTGGGACGGCCGGATGGCGGCCGACAGCACAGAGGCGGCGCTCTTCGCGGCGGTGCGTGCCCGGCTGGTCGAGCTGGTCTGCGCGTCGCCGGCGTTGGCGCCGCTGCGCGAGCCCTGCCCGTACGGCGTCCTGCACGCGCCCTGGTTCCACCTCGGGGTGCGGGTCGCCACCGCGCTGCCGCACCTGCTGCGCCGCCCCGACGACGTACGCCGCCTGCTCGACGTGGACCTCCCGGCCCTGCTGGCCACGGCGGTCGACGACGTCGCGGGCGACCCGCCGTCGGGCACCTGGGGCGAGCGGCACCGGTTCGTCCACGACGGCACCCCGCTCTCCGGGGACACCGACTGCGTCGCGGCCACCGGCTGGGCCCCGGGCTCCGAGCTGGTCGCCCGCGGGCCGGTGGCGCGCTACGTGTGGGACCTGGCGGGACGGAGCCGCAGCCGCTGGGCGATGCCCGAGGCTTCGCAGGTGCCGGTCTGGGCGGCCGGGACGCTGCTGCCGGTCGAGCCCTTCACCCTCGCTCCGGTGGACCCGGCTCGCGACGCCGAGCTGATCCACCGCTGGGTGACTGCGCCCCGCGCGGAGTTCTGGGGGATGGCCGAGCGGACGCCGGCGGAGGTCGGGGAGATCTACGCCTACATCGCCGACCAGCCGCACCTGAGCGCCAGCCTGGTGCGCAGCGACGGCGTGCCGATCGGGATCTTCCAGACCTACGACCCCGCGGTCGACGAGATCGGGGAGTTCTACCAGCGCCGGCCCGGTGACCTCGGGGTGCACCTCTTCCTCGCCGACGACGCCGCGCGCGCGGGTCAGACCCCGGCGCTGATGGCGTTCCTGATGGCGGGCGTGTTCACCGACCCGCAGGTGAACCGGGTGGTGCTCGAGCCGGACGTGGCCAACGACAGGTCCATCGCCCTGCTGCGCCGGCTGGGCGCGACCCTGGGCCCGGTGGTGCAGCTGCCGGGGAAGCAGGCGCAGTTCGCGTTCCTGACGAGAGACTGGTGGCTCAGCGCGGGGGCACCGCCAAGGCGATGACCGCGTCGCGCACGAAGTCGGGGTCCTCCAGCAGGTCGCCGTACACCTCTCGGAGCTGGCCCACCCGGTAGCGGACCGTCTGACCGTGCACGAAGAGGGCGGCCGCCACCGCCTCGCGCCGTCCCTGGTGCAGCAGCCAGAGCCGCAGCGTCTCGGTCAGCTTGTCGCGGGCCGCCGGGGTCAGCTCGGCCAGCGGCGCCAGGACCCGGACGCGCAGGTCGGCGGCCGCCTCGGCGTCGGCGCTCACCACCAGCTCGGCCAGGTGGGACTCGGTGTCGCTGACCGGGCCGGACAGCTCCAGGCCCCGCCGCGCCCGCAGGTACGACGTCCGCACCTGGTCCCAGGGCCGGGCCGGACCGACCACGGCCGGGTGGCCCGTGGCGCTGCGCAGCAGCACCGCCCGGAGGGCGTCCGGCACCAGCAGCACCGAGTCGTCGTCGACGGACGCGGGGTCGGTGACCGTCAGGGTGCGCGGGTCGAGCAGGTCCCGGACCTGGCGCAGGTGGGCCTCGGGGACGAGCACCGCGGTCAGCGTCTGGGGGAGCTCCCAGTCGGCGCGCGTGGCGGCCCGGGCCAGCGCCTCGGTCTCCTCCCCGCGCAGCAGCGCCAGCGCCAGCGCCTCGCGCATCCGCTCCCGCACCCGACCGGACGTCGCGGCCTCGTCGCTGTGCCCGGAGACGCTGGAGGCGGAGAGCTGGTCGATGTAGGCGAAGACCAGTCCGGCGAACTTCGCCAGGGTCTCGGCGTCCACCCCGTCGGCGAGCAGGCCGGCCGACATCTCGTTCCAGGAGACCCGCGCCCCCACCCGGTAAGCGGCGAGCAGCGACTCCATGCTGCGCCCGGAGCGGGCCTCGCCGCGGCCCAGCTGGTAGGCGCCCTCCATCGCCGGGGCGGTGGGCCGGGTGCCGTCGGAGTTGCGGCGCGAGGCCAGCTGGATGAACCCGCCCAGGGCCAGCTGCACGGCGTTCCGGATGTTCTCGCCCATGGCGCCGGAGAGCGCATTAGCATAAGTGGGAACCTCGGCGATGATGGCTTGGACGGCCGCATCGGCGACGCGGGGCAGGCGGCTCCGCATCACCGCGACCTCGGCGCCGCTGAGGTCGAGTCCGTGGTTCGCTGCCGTCCGGGCGTTATGTCGGGGCATCGGGACTCCCTCAAGGCTGGTTTCATCATGAGCGAACAAATGTGATGTGTATCTTCACGTGTGGTGGTCAGGAATCTACCCCCCGGGACCAGTCATGATGGGTGCATGGCCATGTTGCTGAACCAACCCAACCCCAGCCCGAGGGCTGCGGGGCGCCGTCGCGGCGCCACCCGGTTGCGGGACCGCGCCATCCGGCTGGTGGAGGCGGCCACCACGCCGCTGCTCCCCGCCGACTACCTGGACCTCTTCGCGCCCCTGCGCTCGGGCGCCGAGCTGCGCGGCCGCATAGTGGCCGTGCATCCCGAGACCGCCGACGCGGCCACCATCCTGATCCAGCCGGGTGCCGACTGGGCCGGTCACGTGCCCGGCCAGTACACCCGCGTCGGGATCGACGTCGACGGGGTGCGCCACTGGCGGGCCTACTCGCTCACCCACGGCCCGCGCGCCGACGGCCTGATCTCCATCACGGTCAAGGCCGTGCCGGACGGCATCGTCTCCAGCCACCTGGTCCGCGCCGCGGCGCCCGGCACCCTGGTCCACCTGGAGCAGGCGACGGGTGAGTTCGTGCTTCCTCCCGAGGGCGGCAAGTTCCTCTTCGTCACCGCCGGCTCCGGGGTCACCCCGGTGATCGGGATGCTGCGCAACCTCTTCCCGGTCGCCGACGCCGGCGTCGTCCGGCTGGCGCGCAGCGAACCGTTCGACATCACCGTGGTGCACGTCGCGCCCAGCGAGCCCGACTCCATCTTCCTGCGCGACCTCAAGGCGCTGCACGAGGCCGGGCTGATCCACCTGGTGCCGCGCTACGACGACGTGCACGGCGTGCTCGACGTCGCGGAGCTCTCCTCGCTGGTGCCCGACCTCTCCGCCCGCACCACCCTGGCGTGCGGGCCCGCCGGGCTGCTGGACGCGCTGGGCTCGCACCACGAGGCCGCCGGGCTGGCGCTGATCATCGAGCAGTTCCGCACCACCCGGGTCGCCGCCGGGGAGGGGGGCACCGTCTCGTTCGAGCAGTCCGACCGCGAGGTCGAGGCGGACGGCGCGACGCCGATCCTCGACGCCGCCGAGGACGCCGGGCTGCTGATGCCCAGCGGCTGCCGGATGGGCATCTGCATGGGCTGCGTGCTGCCGCTCAAGGAGGGCTCGGTGCGCGACCTGCGCAACGGCGAGGTGACCACCGCCATCCCCGGCGAGACCGACCCCGGGGGCATCAAGATCCAGACCTGCATCAGCGCCGCCGCCGGCGCCTGCCGCATCGACCACTGACCGTTCCCACTCGACCGACCTGCAAGGAGTCGCCATGACCGCCATCACCAAGAAGGCCGAGAACCCGACCGCCCACCTCTCCCCGGAGGACATCGAGGAGCTCGGGCGCGAGCTCGACCGCATCCGGCAGAGCGTGATCGACGACCGCGGCGCCAGCGACGCGGCGTACATCCGGGGCATGGTGAAGACCCAGCGCTACCTCGAGCTCGGCAGCCGCGCCGTGCTGCTCTTCTCGTCGCTGCCCCCGGCCTGGCTGGTCGGCACCGCCGGGCTGAGCGTGGCCAAGATCCTCGAGAACATGGAGGTCGGCCACAACGTCATGCACGGCCAGTGGGACTGGATGCGCGACCCGAAGATCCACTCCTCGACCTGGGAGTGGGACAACGCCTCGACCGCCGAGGGCTGGAAGCACAGCCACAACGAGGTGCACCACACCTACACCAACATCGTCGGCAAGGACAACGACCTCGGCTACGGCATCATGCGCGTCGACGAGGACCAGAAGTGGTACCCGATGCACCTGGGCCAGCCGCTGTGGAACTTCATCAACGCCTGCTTCTTCGAGTACGGCATCGCCGCCTACGACCTCGAGCTCGGCAAGAACCTCTCCAAGCCCAAGGACAAGCGCAGCCCGGAGTTCAAGCGCCGCGCCGCCAACACCCTGCGCAAGATCCGCCAGCAGATGACCAAGGACTACGTCGTCCACCCCGCGCTGTCGATCCCGACCGGGTCGTTCCTGCCGACCCTGGCGGCCAACTTCACCGCCAACCTGGTGCGCAACCTGTGGTCGCACTCGGTGATCATGTGCGGGCACTTCCCCGAGGGCGTCGAGACCTTCGAGCGCGACGCCATCCCGGATAAGGAGACCCGCGGCGAGTGGTACCTGCGCCAGATGCTGGGCAGCGCCAACATCTCCGGGTCCGAGGCCATGCACATCATGACCGGCAACCTGAGCCACCAGATCGAGCACCACCTGTTCCCCGACCTGCCGAGCAACCGCTACAAGGAGGTCGCCCCGCAGGTGAAGGCGCTCTTCGACAAGTACGACCTGACCTACCTGGAGCGCCCGCTGCCCCAGCAGGTCTACAGCGCCTGGCACAAGGTGGTCCGCCTCAGCCTGCCCAACGGGTTCCTGGCCTCCACCACTCCCAAGAACCTGCCCGGCCAGCTGACCAAGCTCTACAAGATGACCACTGGCGGCCCCAAGGTGCGCCGCGCCATCCAGGCCCGCCTCCTGCAGGAGGCGCGCCGGCGTCAGCCCGGCCAGGCCGCCCCGGCCCCGGAGCGCACCGCGGCCTGAGGCCTGCTCGCCCTGATCCCCGCCGGAAGGTGCCCGACTCGGGCGTCACCGGCGGGGATCTCGGCATGGTGAGCAACTACCCTTGCGGCCATGCCTTCCCCCGCCTTCCCCCGGCGTACCTCCGCTCGAGTCGCGTCCGTCCTCGCGGCCCGCGGTCGCTGAGACGTGGGCTGGCTGCTGCTGGCGCTCTTCGCGCTGGTCTACCTCGCCGTAGGCCCCTGGACCTTCTTCCTGGCCGCCGCGCTGCTCGCGGTGCCCCGGATCCGGGAGCGGGTCCCGCGCCCTCGGCCCACCTGGCGGGGCGCCGGCATCGGGGTCGCGGCGCTGGCCGTGCTGGCGCTGCTGGTGGTGCTGATCCCCGACGGCCGGCTGCCCATCCCCTCCGCGGGCGGCTCCCTGGTGACCCCGGCGTACGACGGCCGCCAGGTCTCGGCCCGGCCCGTGGCCGCCGAGGTCCCGCCCCAGCACCCGTGGCTGGCGGCCAACGGCACCAGCTCCCTGCACAAGGACGCCTGGAACACCGACGCCGTCCAGGGGCCGGGCCCGCTGGGGGACCGGCCCGGGGTGGAGACCGGCTCCTACGGGCTGGAGCAGTGCGCCTCGCTGGCCTTCGACAGTCGCGGCCGGATGGTCGGCCTGTGCCGCGACCGCAAGGGCCCGGTGCTGCGGGTGCTGGATCCGGAGAAGCTGCGTCCGCTGGCGACCAAGCGACTGCCCGCCGGCAAGGACGAGGGCCCGGAGGGCCACGACGTCTGCGGGGGGAGCTACTTCTACCTCGACAACGGCGACCGCGCCGTGGTCATCACCGCCGACCGCAAGATCCAGGCGATCGGCACCGCGGACGCCGACGACGAGCCCGACCTCACCGTCGACGAGTCGTGGAGCCTGGAGGACCTGGTGCCCGCCGACGACTGCCTGGTGGCCGCGCTGCCGGACTGGACCGGACGGATCTGGTGGAGCTCCCAGGCGGGGCGGGTCGGCGTCGTGGACCCGGTGGCCGGCACCGTGCAGGTGCTGGAGCTCGGTGAGGCGGTGAGCAACTCCTTCGCCGTCGACGAGACCGGCGGGGTCTTCCTGGTCACCGACCGGGCGCTCTACCGGTTGGCCGTCGACGCCGCGGGCGCGCCGGTGGTCACCTGGCGCACCGAGTACGACCGCGGCGTGGAGCGCAAGGCGGGTCAGCCCAGCCAGGGCAGCGGCACCACGCCCACCCTGGTCGACGGCAACCTGGTGGCGATCGCGGACAACGCCGAGCCCCGGATGCGGGTGGTCTTCCTGGACCGCGGCACCGGCACCGAGGTCTGCCACTCAGCGGTCTTCGACGGCGGCGAGAGCGCCACCGACACCTCCCTGGTCTCGGTCGGATCCGGTGTGGTGGTGGAGAACAACCACGACTACGACTCGCCGCTCTCCACGGCGCTGGGCTTCGGCACGTCGCCCGGTCTGGCCCGGGTCGACGAGCGCGACGGCCAGTGCCGGGTGGTGTGGACCAACGACTCGGTCGCGCCCTCGGCGGTGCCGGTGGTCTCCTGGGCCAACGGGCTGCTCTACACCTGGACCAAGCGGCCCAACCTGTGGGGCGTCGCCGCGTGGTACCTGACCGCGATCGACGTGCACTCCGGCCACACCGCCTTCTCGGTGCGGTCGGGGACCGGGGCGCTGCACGACAACCACCACAGCGGGCTCGTCCTCGGTGCCGACGGGTCGGCGTACGTCGGCACGCTGGGCGGGCTGGTGCGGGTGCGGGACTACCAGCGGAAGAGCGAGGACTGACCGGTCAGGGGTAGGTCAGGCCCACCGTCTGCTCGCTGATCTCCCAGAGGCGGCGCTGCGCCATCTCGTCCCGGGCCAGCGGGGTGCTGCCCACCAGGCGGGGCGGCCCGGACAGCTGCCCGAAGCCACCGGGCCCGCAGTAGGACCCGCCGGGCAGGTCGGCGGTCGCGGCCATCAGCACCGGCCAGGCGCCGCGCTCGGCGGACTGGGAGACCGCCTTGGTAGCCGCGTCGAGGATCGAGGCGAGGCCGCCGGCGGAGCGGCCGGTGCGACCGTTGGCGACCAGGTGGGTGCCGGAGATGCCGGGGTGCGCGGCCAGCGCCCTGACCGGGAGTCCCCGGGACCGGGCTCGCCGGTCCAGCTCGAAGGTGAAGAGCAGGTTGGCCAGCTTGGACTCGGCGTACTCCGGCCAGCGCTTGTAGCTGCCCCGGGGCGTGCGCGGGTCGTCCAGCGGCGCGGTCCGGGCCCGGCGGTGCATCTGCGAGCTCACCGTGACCACCCGTCCCTCGCCGCTCTCGGTCAGCTGCGGCAGCAGCAGCCCGGTGAGCAGGAACGGCCCGAAGTGGTTGGTCGCCATCTGCAGCTCCAGGCCGTCCACGGTCCGCTGGTAGGCGGGCGCCATCACCCCGGCGTTGTTGACCAGCAGGTGCAGCGGCCCGTACGCCGCGGCGTCCTGCCCTGCCCGGCGTACCGAGTCCAGCGACGCCAGGTCGACCACCAGCTTCTCCAGGGCGGCCGCGGGCACCTCGGCCCGGATCGCCTGGGCGGTCTCCTCGAGCTTGGCCCGGGTGCGGCCCGCCAGCACCACCCGGGCGCCGTGCCGGGCCAGCTCCAGGGCGGTGTGGTGTCCCAGGCCGCCGAGGCTGGGGCCGGTGACCAGGGCGGTGCGTCCGGTCAGGTCGCCGATCTCGGCCGGCGACCACGGCTCGGTCACGGGGTGACCGCCAGGGACTCCACCACGCGCAGGCCCAGGTCGGTGTCGCCGCCGACCCGCACCAGGCCGGGCTCGGGACGGCGCCGGCCGCCGGCCAGCAGCAGGAAGGACTCCAGGTCGCAGTGGATGGTGGCGTCGATCTCGTCCGACGCCGTCTCGGCGAGCAGCCGGCCGCGGCCGTCGGGAGCGACGCAGGCCACACGGCGGGGCAGCCCGGCGACCTCCAGCGCGACCGTGGTGCCGACCGGCGCGCGCACCTTCTTGGCGAGCACGAAGCCCAGGCTCTCGGCGAGGTACTCGGCCGAGTGCCGGGCCGCGGGGGAGTCGAGGTTGCCGGGGCGCCCGACCGCCCGGCGCACGTCCTGCTCGTGCATCCACACGTCCAGGGGACGGTTGCGCAGCAGGGTGCGGGTGGACCAGCCGATGGCGCCGAAGAGGCCCGGTGCGACCGCGTCCGGGTCGCGGGGCGGGTCGGCGAGGAGCGCGGTGTTGCGGCTGGTGGCGGACTCGCGGATCTCGTTGATCAGCTGGTCCGGGGAGGCGTCGCGCCGGGCCACCACGCCCTGCTCGGTGAAGGTGCCCATCGGGCTCTTCAGGTGCCCGCTCTCGACGAGCTCGACCTCGGCGTGCGGGGTGCCCACCAGCAGCGACTCCAGGTGCGCGGTGTGTGCGGCGACCGCGTGCACGTCCCAGCCGGGCAGGTCGGTGGGGCGCGCCCAGTCGTCGTCGTCCAGCTCCTCCAGCAGCGTGGTGAAGTCGTTGACGGCCTGCCACCAGGTCGTCACCGCGGCGGCGAGCTCTCGGGACGCCTCGTCGGTGGTGGCCGTGGTCGTCTCGCGCTGCTCGGTCATGGCCCGCAGCCTAGGGTCTGGGTGGGTGCGGGGAGAATGGCTGCATGCGTGTTCGTGCTCCCGAGCTGACCGGACGCGGGTGGCTCAACACCTCCGGTCCCCTGTCCCTGGCCGATCTCCGGGGGCGCTTCGTGCTCCTGGACTTCTGGACCTTCTGCTGCGTCAACTGCCTGCACGTGATCGACGAGCTGCGGCCCCTGGAGGAGCGGTACGCCGAGGAGCTGGTGGTGGTCGGCGTGCACTCGCCCAAGTTCGTGCACGAGGCCGACCCGGACGCGCTGGTCGCCGCCGTGGAGCGCTACGACGTGCACCACCCCGTGCTGGACGACCCGGAGCTCACCACCTGGTCGGCCTACACCGCGCGGGCCTGGCCCACGCTGGTGCTGGTCGACCCCGAGGGCTACGTGGTCGCCCAGTACGCCGGGGAGGGGCACGTGCACGCCATCGACCGGCTGCTCGGCGAGCTGGTGCCCGAGCACCGCGAGCGCGGCACCCTGCAGCCCGGCGACTCGCCGTACGTCCCGCCGGTGGTGGAGCCGAGCGACCTGCGGTTCCCGGCCAAGGCGGTGCCGCTGCCCGGTGGCGGGGTGCTGGTCGCGGACGCCGGGCACCACGAGGTGGTCGAGCTGGCCGGCCCGGAGGGGCCGGTGCTGCGCCGGTTCGCCGGCTTCGCCGAGCCCAACGGCCTGTGCCTGCTGCCCGGCGAGGTGGCCGCCGAGGTGGGCTACGACGTGGTGGTGGCCGACACCCGGCACCACCAGCTGGCCGGCATCACCCTGGCCACCGGCGAGGTCCGGGTGCTGGCCGGCGACGGCGAGCAGTGGATGCCCGGCGACGACACCAGCAGGCTCTCCAGCCCCTGGGACGTCGCCTGGTGGGAGGGGGCGGTCTGGGTGGCAATGGCCGGGATCCACCAGCTGTGGACCTTCGACCCGCGCACCGGCTCCGTCGCCGTGGCGGCCGGCACCACCAACGAGGGACTGCGCGACGGACCGGCCGACCAGGCATGGCTGGCGCAGACCAGCGGCCTCGCGGTGGCGGGGGAGCGGCTGTGGTTGGCCGACAGCGAGGTCTCGGCGCTGCGCTGGGTGGCCGACGGGGAGGTGCACACCGCGGTGGGGACCGGACTCTTCGACTTCGGCTTCCGAGACGGCGCGAGCGACCAGGCGCTGCTCCAGCACCCGTTGGGAGTGACCGCCCTGCCCGACGGCTCGGTCGCGGTCTGCGACACCTACAACGGCGCCGTACGCCGGTTCTCACCCGAGGACGGCGAGCTCACCACGCTGGCCACCGGCCTGGCCGAGCCCAGCGGGGCGTACGTCGACGGCGAGCACCTGGTGGTCGTGGAGTCGGGCGCGCACCGCCTCACCCGGGTCGCGCTCGGCGCCTCGGCCAAGGCCGCCGACTTCAGCCACCGCACCCAGCGCCCGGTCACCGAGGTGGCGGCGTCGCTGGTGCTGGACGTGGCGTTCACGCCGCCGCCGGGGCAGAAGGTGGACGACCGCTACGGCCCGGCCACCCAGCTGATGGTGACCGCCACCCCGGCCGCGCTGCTGCGCAGCGGTGAAGGACGCGGCACCGACCTGCGGCGCACCCTCGAGCTGGACCCGAGCGTCGGCGAGGGCGTGCTGCACCTCGCGGCCCGCGCTGCCTCCTGTGACGACGTGCTGGGCGAGGGCGCGGCCTGCCACGTGCACCAGCAGGACTGGGGCGTGCCGGTGCGGGTCAGCGCCGACGGGGAGGCCGTGCTGAGGCTGCCCCTGGGCGGCACCGGGGTCGGTGAGGGCAGGTGAAGACCCGGCAGCCGGGAGGTCAGGCCTCGCGCCAGGGGTCGAGCTCCTCGCGGGCGGACTCCACGAGCCGCTCGCGCTGGTCAGGGTCCATGGCATCCCAGGTGCCGTAGCCGCGCGAGGCCAGGGGGGCGACGAACGCCCCGAACTCGTCGTCGCGCGCCAGCGTTCGCAACGACTCCTCGCCACGCAGCACGGCGTCGATCCGTCGGCGCACCGCCTCGTCCTCGGCATGGTCGCGCAGGGTCCGCAGGGACTCACGGAGCATCGCGTCGAGCTTGCTGTTCGCCGCCAGCGTGGGGAGCAGCGGCCTCGGCTCCTCCTCCTCACTCACCCGGGCACCTGCGTGTTGTTGTAGGCGCCGGGGAGGTCGACGGTGCTGAACCCCTTGACCGACGCCAGGGAACCGGCGATCAGGCCGAGCAGCGCCTCGCAGGCGAGCCACACCTTCGCCCGGATCTCGAGCAGCTCCTTGATCACCTGGGCGCCCTTGTAGATCGAGTAGCCGGCGCCGCTGGCACCGGCGATCCCTCCGACGATCGTCCAGGAGCTGGCCGCCGCGGCGGCCAGGCTGATGCCGGCGGCGATCGCCCAGTCGGCAAGGCTCTCCACGAGTCCTCCCACGGCGTTGGCCATCTCCTTGACCCCGAAGGCGGTCTGGTCGTACTGGGAGGCGATGTCCTCGAAGTTCGCCTTCTGCTCGGTGAGGCGGGCGGCGAGGTCGGTGAAGTACGTCGACGCCGAGGCCGCAGCCTGTCCGTCCCAGGTGACGCGGAGCGTGTCCAGGTCGGTGGTGACCCCGTGGGCCGCCTCGTCGCAGAACTGGCCCAGCTTGCGGAGGGCGTCGGCCGACCGCGAGACCTCGCTCCAGTCGCCGGCGAACCACTCGCCGACCTCCTGGGGGATGTTGGGCCCGCCCATCTTGTCGATGGCGACCATGGCCCAGTGGCCCAGGGAGATGAGGTCGCCGATGTGCAGGTACTGGTCCAGCGCCGCCGGGATCAGCGGCTCGGCCTGGGGGGCGGTCAGCAGCTTGCTCGGGTCGTCCATGTCAGCCCACCTTCGGGATCCGGGTGGATGCCATCGAGTGGAGCTGGGCGTCGGCCTCGGCCGCCCGCTCGGTGTCCGTGTCCTCGTAGTGACGGGCGGTGGCCAGCAGCTCGTCCGCCGACTTGTCGCACACCTGGGCGAGGTGGGCGAAGAGCTCCTGCACCGCGGGGCGCACCTCGCTGGTGGAGTTGAGCAGCCGCACGAAGGCGGAGCCGCCCGACGCGTCGGGCTTGGTGTGTGCGGCGTAGGTGACAGCCCCTTGGCAGGCTGCCTCCAGCATGATGAACTCTCGGGCGAACTGCTTCACCCGGCCCGGACGGACCTTGAAACCCACGGCGTCCCCCTCCCACAGCGCTGGCGACTGTGCCGCGCCGCCCCGAAACTACCCCAGGATGAGCGATGGAAACCTCGAACGACCAGCTGCCAGACCGCGGAGCCGTGCTGCGCGGTGGGCTGGTGGGCGCCCTGGTGGGTGCCGGGCTGCTCGCTCTGGCCGTATTCTTCCTCTTCCGCCTCGACGAGCCCGCGGACCTGCTGGGCGTCTTCATCCCGTTGTCGGTCGGCCTGGTCGCGGCCGCCCTCGGGACCATGGCCCTGGTCCCGCTGCGGTGGGGGGACGGTCCCGAGGCCGGCGTGGTGATCGCGCGGTTCTTCCGCGGCCTGGCCGTGGGCGGCCTGGTCCTCACGGTCGCGGGCGTCGCCCGCGGCGAGCTGCCGTGGATCGCCTTCGCCCTGCTCCCCCTGCTCGCCTGCGGGGCCCTGGTCCGGGAGAGCGGACGTTTCGCCCGGCTCCCCGCGCGCTGAACGGCGCCGCGCCGAGGAGCCAGGGCCTGGAACGACGAAGGGCCGCACCCCCTCGGGGTGCGGCCCTTCAGTGTCTGGCGCCGATCAGAACGCGGCCTCGTCGAGGTCCATCAGCGAGAGGTCGATGCTCTCGGCGATGGCGCGCTCGGCGGTGAGCCGGGGCAGGTTGGTGGTGACGAAGAACTGCGCCGCCGCGACCTTGCCCTCGTAGAACGCCTTGTCCGACGGCTTGACGTCGCCGCCGAGCTTGGCCAGCGCCACCTCGGCCTGGCGCAGCAGCAGCCAGGCGCAGACGACGTCGCCCAGCACCATCAGCAGGCGGGTGGTGTTGAGGCCCACCTTGTAGATGTTGCGCAGGTCGCCGCCCTCGGCGGAGGCGTCGGCCGACATCAGGTCGTTGATCATGTGGCCGACGATGGCGTTGGCGTCCGCGAGCGCGGTGGCCAGCAGGGCGCGCTCGTTCTTCAGGCGGCCGTTGCCGGCCTCGGACTTGATGAAGCTCTCGATCTCGCCGGCCAGGTGGCCCAGCGCGCGACCCTGGTCCTTGACGATCTTGCGGAAGAAGAAGTCCTGGCCCTGGATCGCCGTGGTGCCCTCGTAGAGGGTGTCGATCTTGGCGTCGCGGACGTACTGCTCGACGGGGTACTCCTGGAGGAAGCCGGAGCCGCCGAAGATCTGCAGCGACTCGGTGCCCAGCAGCACCCACGAGCGCTCGGAGCCGTAGCCCTTGACGATCGGGAGCAGCAGGTCGTTGACCGCCGCGGCGAGCTTGTCGTGCTCGCCGTTGTGCTCGGCGATCATGATCTGGTCCTGCCAGGTGGCGGTGTAGATCACCAGGGCGCGCATGGCCTCGGCGAACGACTTCTGCACCATCAGCGAGCGACGTACGTCGGGGTGGTGGGTGATCGTGACGCGGGGGGCGGTCTTGTCGGCCGACTGGGTGAGGTCGGCGCCCTGGACGCGCTCCTTGGCGTACTCCAGCGCGTTGAGGTAGCCGGTGGACAGGGTCGCGATGGCCTTGGTGCCCACCATCATCCGGGCGTTCTCGATGACGTCGAACATCTGCGCGATGCCGTTGTGCACCTCGCCGAGCAGCCAGCCCTTCGCGGGCTCGCCGCCGCCGACCTGCGGGTCGCCGAAGGTGACCTCGCAGGTGTTGGAGACCTTGATGCCCATCTTGTGCTCGACGTTGGTGACGTAGACGCCGTTGCGCTCGCCGGTCAGCTCGCCGGTCTCGTGGTCGAAGTGGTGCTTGGGCATCCAGAAGAGCGAGAGGCCCTTGGTGCCCGGGCCGCCGACGCCCTCGACGCCCTCGGGGCGGGCGAGCACCAGGTGCATGATGTTCTCGTTGAGGTCGGACTCGGCCGAGGTGATGAAGCGCTTGACCCCGGTGATGTTCCAGGAGCCGTCCTCGTTGGGGGTGGCCTTGGAGCGGCCCGCGCCCACGTCGGAGCCGGCGTCGGGCTCGGTGAGCACCATGGTGCAGCCCCACTCGCGCTCGACCATGATCTGGGCGACGCGCTGGTCGCGCTCGTTGCCGTTGGCGTAGACGACGCCCGCGAACGGGGCGCCGGCGGCGTACATGTGGACCGGAGCGTTGGAGCCGAGCACCATCTCGCACATCGCCCAGTTGAGGCTGGAGGGGGCGGGGGTGCCGCCGAGCTCCTCACGGATCTGGAGACGCCAGAACTCGGCGTCGATCCAGGCCCGGTAGCTCTTCTTGAACGACTCCGGCACAGGGGCGGTGTGGGTCTTGGGGTCGAAGACCGGCGGGTTGCGGTCGCTGTCCTCGTAGGACGCGGCGATCTCCTCGCGAGCGAGGCGGTCGACCTCGGCCAGCACCTCGCGGGCGGTGTCGGCGTCCACCTCGGCGAACGGACCCTGGCCCAGGACCTCGTCGCGACCGAAGACCTCGAAGAGGTTGAACTCGATGTCGCGCAGGTTGCTCTTGTAGTGGCTCACGGACCCACCTGTCTGTTTCGGAGTGACCGGTTCCGGACGGAAGACCAGTCCTTGCGTTTCGGATCGTGTCGGTGCGGGTAGACAGGCCAGGACCTGTCGGCCTACGCACGTGACTGGCGCGTAGCACGCGCGTGCTACCCGCCAGTAACCCTAATGGTGCCTTGCCGCCCGCCTGTCGCGCAAGCAGACGTGCCAGTGATCTATGCAACGAGGCGCAATCCTACCTTTTTCCGCGATGTCGCTGCGGAGAAGACCCAAGTGCACTAGTTCGGTCGACTCGTCTGACAAACTGGGCTCATGCGAGTCTCTGCCAAGTCCGATTACGCCCTGCGAGCGCTGATCGAGCTGGCACGCAGCAACGAGGGCCCGGTCAGCGCCGAGGAGCTGGGTCGCCGCCAGGAGATCCCGCACGGGTTCCTCCAGGCGATCCTGGCCGACCTGCGGCGGGCGGGTGTCGTGGTCTCCCAGCGGGGGCAGTCCGGTGGCTGGCGGATGGCGCGCGCCGCCGAGGAGGTCTCGGTGGCCGACGTGATCCGCGCCGTCGACGGGCCGCTGGTCTCCGTCTACGGTCTGCGGCCCGAGGCCGTCTCCTACAACGAGAAGGCCGCCGTGCTCCAGCACGTGTGGATCGCGGCCCGGCACTCGCTGCGCGACGTCTTCGAGCAGGTCTCGATCGCGGCGCTCGCGTCGGGCACGCTGCCCGAGGAGGTCACCTCCCGCACCTCCGACGAAGACGCCTGGCAGCCGCACTAGTCCGACACTGAGCCGTCCCCCGGCTGGGGGCAACCGCGGCAGGGTCATTGGACGGCGGCAGGGTCATTGGACTCTGGGCAGGGAGCAGTCGGCGACGCACGCTGCCGAGGTAGCCCTTCCACGTTGGGAACCTCCATGTCCGCCATTCCGCGACCTGCTATGCGCGCCCTCGGCGTACGACGCACCCGCCGGTGGCGCACCGCGGCCGGTGCCCTCGGTGCCGCGCTGCTGGTCGGCGTGCTGGGCATCCCCGGACCATCGTCCGCCGCGGACGAGCCGTGGATGAACGCGTCGCTGTCCCCGGACCGGCGGGCCGACCTGCTGTCCCGGGTGATGACGCTGGAGCAGAAGGTCGCGCTGTTCAACGTCAACGGCGAGGTCACCGTGCCCGCGCTCGGCATCCCGCCGCGGCACGAGATCGACGGGACGTCCGGGGTGCACCAGAGCGAGCTGCCGGCCACCGCGATGCCCTCGGCGCTGGCGCTGGCCTCCTCCCGGAACCGCAGGCTGGCGCGGCAGTGGGGCCGGCAGACCTCCACCGAGGCCTTCGCCTTCGGCTACGACGGCAACGCCGCGCCGACGATGGACGTGGTGCGCTCCCCGTTCTGGGGCCGCACCTGGGAGACCTTCGGCGAGGACCCGATCCTCAGCGGCATCCTGGGTGCCTCCGAGATCCGGGGCGTCCAGTCCGTCGAGGGCGTCTACGCCCTCGTCAAGCACTTCGGGGTCTACAACCAGGAGACCGGCCGGGCCCAGCTGGACAACGTCATCGACCAGGCCACGATGCGTGGCACCTACCTGCGCAACTGGGCGATCGCGGCGCGCGCCGCCCGGCCAGGGGCCGTGATGTGCGCCTTCCCCAAGATCAACGGCGAGTACGCCTGTGAGTCCCGCCGGCTGCTGACCCGGATCCTCAAGCGGGAGTGGGGCTGGCCCGGCTTCGTCTCCACCGACGTCAACGCCGGGCACAGCTGGAGCATGTTCGAGGCAGGCACCGACGTCGCCGGCGCGCCGTGGGTCGGACCGGCGCTGCTCGACCAGGTGCGCACCGGCGCCATCCCCAAGGCCCGCTTCGAGGACATGGTCCACCGGATCCTGCGCACGATGTTCGCGCAGGGTCTCTTCGACCGCCGGGCCCCGGGGACCACCGGGGGCGCCATCGAGCCACCGCAGCCGTTGACCGAGCCTGTGGTTGCCAGGGGCGAGGAGATCGCCCGGGACGCAGCCGTACGAGGCAGCGTGCTGCTGAGGAACTCCGGCGTACTTCCGCTGAGCAGCGAGAGGACCCGGTCCCTGGCGGTGATCGGCTCCGGAGCCGACGAGTACCTGACCGGGACCGGGTCACCCCAGGTGCCGCAGCCCGCCAGGCTCACCACGATCCTCGAGGGGCTCCAGCGGCGGGCCGCGGGCGCCTCCGTGGTGTACGCCGAGGGAACCGACCCCATGCGGCTGGGCGACGTGCTTCCCGGCCCACCGGCGGTGCAGTCCTCGGTGCTCACCCCCAGTGGCGGCGCGGGGGCCGGGCTCACCGCGCAGTACTTCGCGAACCCGGACTTCTCCGGCCAGCCGTTCATCCAGCGGACCGACCCCCAGGTCAACATCCGCACCGGCCTGAGCGCGCTCATCGAGACCTTCGACGAGCACACTCGGCTGGATCCGGGCCCGGTGCCGTCCCCGCTGCTGGTGCAGCCGGGCTCCGTGCGCTGGACCGGGACGCTGCGACCGGTCGCCAGCGGGCGCTACACGCTGAGCCTGACGCACCTGGGCGCCGCGACCCTGTACCTGAGCGGCGAACGCGTGCTGAACGACCCGGGGACCACGCTGAACGTCCAGCGGGTCCCCGTCGACCTCACGGCCGGGCAGAGCTACGACGTCCGGATCGACTACTCCGCCGACGCGCCCAACCAGTGCTGCCCCGTCACGGACCGCCCCGGTCCCACCATCCGGTTCGGCTGGGTTCCGCCGGTCGACGCCGCCACCCCGCAGATGCAGCGGGCCGTAGAGGTGGCCCGCGCCGTGGACACGGCCGTGGTGGTGGTGCGCGACGACGTCGGCGAGGGCACCGACCGCTACACCCTGACGCTGCCGCAGAGTCAGGACGCGCTCGTACGGGCGGTCGCCCGGGTGAACCCGCGCACCGTGGTCGTCTCCGCCACCTCGGGCCCGGTGCTGATGCCCTGGTTGCGCCGGGTCGAGGCCGTGGTCCAGTCGTGGTACCCAGGGGAGGCCGGCGGCTCGGCTCTCGCCTCCCTGCTCTACGGCGACGCCAACTTCACCGGCCGCCTGCCGCTGACCTTTCCGGCCAGCGAGGAGCAGGTCGGGGGCATCGTGTCCGGAGCCAACCCGGTCGCGGACTTCAGCGCGCTCGCGCCCACAGTCAGGTACCCCGAACGCTGGGCGATGGGGTACCGCGGCTACCTGGCCAAGAAGCAGCGCCCGCTCTTCCCCTTCGGCTACGGCCTGTCCTACTCCAGGGTCCGGTATCAATCGGTTCGCGCCAGGGACGTGAAGCGCGGAAAGACCGGCTATGCCGTGGTCCGGGTCCGCAACCGGTCCCGGCGTGCGGTGACCGAGCCGGTGCACGTCTACGTCGGGCGGCTGCCGGGCCGGGTGAGCACGCCGATCCGCCAGCTCGCCGGTGTCAAGCTGGTCCGGCTGGGTCCGGGGCGCACGGCCCGGGTGCGGGTGGCGATCGACCGGCGGGTGCTGGAGCACTGGAGCAACGCGCGTCGCCGGTGGGTCGCCCCGACCGGCAGGGTCCGGGTCTTCACCGGCCCATCGGCCGAGCAGTTGCGGCGCAGTGACGTCTTCCGGGTCACCCCGCGGCGGCGGAGCTGATCCACGCCACCAGGGGCCGCAGCTCGCGCCAGTCCCCGCGCACCCGCTCCAGCAGCTCCGGGCCCAGGGCGTCCGCCTCGAACCCGTAGTCCCGGCCCACGAAGAGCTGCTTGTGCCGCAGCAGCTCGATCCGGGGGTGGTCGGCGTCGTAGCCGCGCGGGGAGGTCTTGAGGCGGTCCCCGCCGACCTCCCACCCGTTCTTCTCGTACTTCCTCAGCAGCCGCTGCAGCGTGGGGCCGGTCTGGTCGTCGGCCATCGCGTCGCGGATCCCGGCGAGCCGGGGACCGCTGGCGTCGTAGAAGCCGGCGCCCACCCGGGTGCCCCGCGGAGAGAGCTCGAAGTACCAGCCGGTCGACGGGCCGGCGGCGACGAACGCGCCCTGGTGGGTCTTGTACGGCGTCTTGTCCTTGCTGAACCGCACGTCGCGGTAGGGGCGGAACACCTTGGCGGCGCCGAACTCCGGCTCAAGGGCCGCCATCAGCGCCTTCATCGGCGCCTCCACAGCCTCCTTGTAGACATGCTTGTGGGCCTCCCAGAAGGACCGGGTGTTGTCGACCTCGAGGTCGTCGTAGAAGTCGAGGGCAGCGACGGGAAAACCGGTGAACTCCACCCGGTCACCCTAGTGAGGCACGCGGCGCCGGACCCAGCCAGTGCGGCCGGCCGGTGCGGTGCGTCACTCCACCGGTGCCCAGAGCTGCTCGTCGCCGTCGTCGCTGAGCACGGTCAGGTTGAGGACGTCGCCCGCGCACTCCAGCGCGGAGACGAAGCCCCGTCCGGTGCCGCCCGAGCGGTAGGCCACCTGGACCTCGCCGCCGGGCCGCCAGGCGAGCACCCGGGTCGGCTCGCCCCGGGCCGGGGCGGCGGCGAAGTAGACCGAGCTGCCGCACGGGGTCAGGGTCCCGGTCGCCCCGGCGCCCAGCTCGGTCACGGTGCCGTCGTCCAGGGCCAGGACGTGTCCCCGGCTCACCTGGCGCTCGTCGCGCACCTCCGACCACACCGCCCCGGTCTCGGTGGCCACCGCCTCCCAGCCGCGGCACGGGGTTGCCTCCGCGATGGGGACGGCCCGGCCCTCGACCAGGAGCACCGGGGTGCGGCACGAGGTGGGACGACGGTCGTCGAAGGTGAGCATCGCCGTGCCGGCAGACGACATCGTGACCTGCGAGAAGCCCTCGCCCTTGCCGGCGCAGTGGTCTCGCTGCGCGTGGCCGGAGGGCAGGTCGAGCAGGGCCAGGCAGTAGGCGCCCCGCGGGCCGATGGCGGGGTAGCGCAGCTCGTCGCCGTACGACGCCCACGCGCCGCCGGCGGCCGGCACCGGTCTGCGCACCCGCGTCCGGTCTCCGGTGCCGAGGTCGACGACCGTCCCCGTGGTCGGACCGGTCTCCGCCGCCGGCGGGGAGACCACCACTGCGCGGTCCTCGTCCAGCAGCACCTGGGAGATGCGGCGGCCGCGCGGCGCCGGGACCACGATCTCCTCGGCACCGGGGTCGACGTTGCGCCGCAACGTCGCCCGGCGGCCGTCGGGGGACACCACCGCTCGCCACTCCTGGCTGACCACCACGGTCGCGGTGGCCGCCTCCCCGGTCGGACGCCAGTCCAGGGGTGCCGGGGCGCTCGAGCCGGCAGCCGGGGACTCGGGGGAGTCGCTGGGGGAGTCGCTGGTCGGGTCGCCGGGCGCGTCGTCGGCGGCGTCCTGGGTGCATGCCCCGAGCGCCAGGACCAGGGGGAGGGTGATCCAGGGCGCTGCGCGCCGGACGGCGTACCGGGGGAGCATCAGACCCCGACGTTGTGCTGGAAGTGGGCGCGGTTGGCGCGGTACTGCTGGTAGGCCGAGTGCCACTGGTTGCGGGCGATGAAGGGCTCGGAGGGGTCGAAGCGCTGCTGGTTCCACGGCTCGAAGTAGCCCAGCTGGGGGTCGCCGT
The DNA here is from genome assembly GCF_002865585.1 of Nocardioides houyundeii. NCBI lineage: Bacteria > Bacillati > Actinomycetota > Actinomycetes > Propionibacteriales > Nocardioidaceae > Nocardioides > Nocardioides houyundeii. Next base: position 370,511 of record NZ_CP025581.1, read on the forward strand.
CGCCGGTGCGCTGGAAGCCGCGGCCCACCTGGAAGTGCCCCGAGGCGTCGTCGTCGAGATAGGGGTAGAACCGCTTCTCGAGCACCGGGTGCAGCACCACCGGCGCGCGGTAGTCCTCGATGTGGCGCATCATCAGCCGGAACCACTGCCGGAACGTGAAGTCGTCGATGTCGAGCACGACGTAGTCGTCGGCGTAGGCATTGCGGTCGTAGCCGGTGTTGTTGTTGACCACCCGCACCAGGTCGGTGATCGCGGTGCCGGCGCGGGTGGTGCCCAGGCGCTTCGCCCACACCCGCTGGTCCTGGCGCCGCTTGCGCCACCCCCAGGCGATGGACTGGGCGGTGGCCGGCCCGCACCAGTAGACCTGGTTCTGCTCCCGGCTCCGCCGACTCGTCAGGATCGAGGCGCGCCTGGCGTGCTCGCGGGCCTTCTTCGGACGCCCCAGCGTCCCGTCGGGCAGCGGGCGACCCTGGACCTCGGCGCGCAGCAGCCGCACCTTGTCCACGGCGCGGGCCGCTGCCTCCAGCTCCCGGCGGTCCGCCGCGGCGCGCTCCGTCGGCGTCATCCGACGCCGGCGCTCCAGCAGGCCGGCGGCGTCCAGGTCGCCGGTTCGCTCGACCCTGCCGCCAGCGGCTTGGCGTGCGTGCCGACCCGCGTCCTGGGCGGCGTACGCCAGCCGGTCGCCGACCTCGGCCGGGGAGGCCGTGGTCCAGCCCAGGCCCAGGCAGTAGCGCTCGCCGGCGAAGACGGCGCAGCGGGCGGCCTCCGCCGCCGCGGACCGGCGGCCGGTGAGCGCGCCGGCCTGGACGACGCGGTCGATCTCGACCCGCATCGCGGGCGTGATCCGGCCGTGGGTGCGCCAGTCCGCCTGGGCGCTCGCGCTCGGCGCCGCCGCGGAGGTGGCAGCTGTGGCGGCGGGCTCGTCGTCGCGCGGCACGAAGGGGGCCGCGGCGAGCAGCAGGGCCAGGCCGCAGAGCGCCAGCTGCCAGCGTCGGGAGTGAAAGGGGGAGCGAGCCACGAGAGCGCCTTCGGGTGGGGGACGACTGCTACATCGCCCCACTGTTCCCGACTGTCACTCCAGTCGCAACCGTCCCAGGGTGATAGACGTATCGCGCCCAGGGTCTGCAGCGCTAGCGGGGTGCGTGGGCGCGGTCGCGAGCGCACCAGGCCGGAGTGCGCGGCAGAAGGGGCTCGGCGCGGACACGAGCCAGGGGGGAGTGCGTGGAGCGGACGACGAGACTCGAACTCGCGACATCGACCTTGGGAAGGTCGCGCTCTACCAACTGAGCTACGTCCGCATGCCGTCCGGATCTCTCCGGCCGACGACGGTGGATGCTACCCGATCCGCTCCAAGGTGGGGTGCTTGGGCGTCAGACCGTCGCCGGAGGACCGGCCCGTGATGCGGCGGTGCACCCACGGGCCGAGGAACTCCCGGGTCCAGCGGGCGTTCTCCCGCAGCTGCTCGCGGCGCGGCAGCACCGTCATCGGCTGGACCGGGATCGGCACCAGCGGGTGCTCGACACCGAGCGCGTCCAGCACCTGCATCGCCATGTACTGGTGGCCGGCGGCGTTGAGGTGCATCCGGTCCGGGTCCATGTGCGCGGGCAGGTCGGGCAGGCGCATCCGCCACATGTCGACCAGGGTGGCGTCGTGCTTCTCCGCGATCTCGCGGACCCACTCGTTGAAGATCGCCATCCGGCCGCGGACCGCGGCGTAGATGCCTGAGCTCCCGGGATCGACGATGGTGAACATCACCACCCGGGCGCCGGTGGCGCTCAGGCGCCCGATCGCCTCGTCGTACGCCGCGGCGAGGCCGTCGAGGTCGACCCGGGGTCGCAGCACGTCGTTGCCGCCGCCGTGGATCGTCACCAGGTCCGGCTCCAGGGCGATGGCCGGGTCGACCTGGTCGGCGATGATCGCGGGCAGCTTGCGCCCGCGGATCGCGAGGTTGGCGTAGCCGAAGTCGTCGGTCTCGCGCGCCAGGTGCTCCGCGACCCGGTCGGCCCAACCGCGCAGGCCGTTGGGGCGGGTCGGATCCGGATCGCCGACTCCCTCGGTGAAGGAGTCTCCCAGAGCGACGTAGCGGTGAAATGTCATGGCTCGATTGTCCCCGATGTCGACAAGGCGGGACGACGGTAGGGTGGTCGGGTGCTGCTCTCAGATCGCGACATCGCCGCAGAGATCGAGGCCGGTCGGATCGCCCTCGACCCGTGGGAGTCGACGATGCTCCAGCCCTCGAGCGTGGACATCCGGCTGGACCGCTACTTCCGCGTCTTCGAGAACCACCGCTATCCCCACATCGACCCGGCCGCGGACCAGTTCGACCTGACGCGCATGGTCGAGCCCCAGGGCGACGAGGCCTTCATCCTGCACCCCGGCGAGTTCGTGCTCGGGTCGACGTACGAGGTGTGCTCGCTGCCCGACGACATCGCCGCCCGGGTGGAGGGCAAGTCCTCCCTGGGTCGCCTCGGGCTGCTCACCCACGCCACGGCCGGGTTCGTGGACCCGGGCTTCTCCGGGCACGTCACCCTGGAGCTGGCGAACGTCGCCACGCTGCCGATCAAGCTCTACCCGGGCATGAAGATCGGCCAGCTGTGCTTCTTCCGCCTCTCCTCGCCGGCGGAGCACCCCTACGGCTCGGCGAAGTACGGCTCGCGCTACCAGGGCCAGCGAGGTCCGACCCCGTCGAAGTCCTACGCGAACTTCCACCGCACCCAGATCTGACGGACGCCGACCGCCAGCAGCAGCCAGGTCCACGGCCCCCACAGCACCGCGCCGACGCCGTCCCAGAAGGTCCAGTAGGCGTGCGGTGTCGGCGTCCGGAACCACGACACCGCCGAGGTCAGGGCCAGGACGGTCAGGAGCGGAGCGCAGACGGTGGCGATCGCGATGAGCCACCCAGAGCCCCCGTGGGCCAGCAGGGCGGGCACCGCGAGGGCCAGGACGAGCGCCGCCGCGGCGTACCCACCGGTGGAGAGCGCGTAGTCCCCGGCGTCCGGGGTGCTGCCGCCGATCAGGAACCACAGGGAGCCGTAGCCGACGACGAGCCCGTTGAGCAGGGTGGGTGGCACCGCGCAGCACAGCGCGTACATCAGCCAGGGTCCCCCGGTCTTGGCCGGCGTCCTGCCGGCCTTGCTGCTGGCCGTTCCTGTGTCCATGTCTGCCCCCTCTTCCGGGGCCAGCATGGGCCAGCGAGCAGCACCGGGGGATGCGTTCGGGTACTCATCCTGCGGACCGGGGTGGCGGCGCGTTGGCAGTTGAGGCTAGCCTTCATTAAGTAAGGCTTCCCTAACACTGAGGATCTCCATGCGTCGCACCACGATCACGGCCGCCGCGGCCGGTCTCACGCTGCTGCTCTCCGCCTGCTCCACCGGCTCCACCGACACCGCCGAGGACGAGGCCGCTCCCGTGGAGCCGTCGAGCTCGGTGGACGCGGACGCCTTCCCGGTCACCGTCGAGCACGCTTTCGGCGCGACCGAGATCGAGGCCGAGCCCACGCGCGTGGTCACGATGGGCTGGTCCGACCACGACGTCGTGCTCTCCCTCGGCGTGGTGCCGGTCGGCGCCACCGAGATCTCCTGGGGCGGCAACGAGCAGGGTTCGACCCCGTGGTTCGACGACGCCCTCGCCGAGCTGGACGGCGAGCAGCCGGAGCGCCTCTCCGACGCCGACGGTGCCCCCGTCGACGAGATCGCCCAGCTCGAGCCCGACCTGATCCTGGCCACCGGCTCCGGCATCACCGAGGCGGAGTACAAGAAGCTGTCCAAGGTCGCCGACGTCGTGGCCTACCCGGACGCCCCCTGGGCCACCAGCTGGCAGGACTCCCTGGAGATGGTCGGCAGCGCCCTGGGTCGCACCGCCCTCGCCGACGAGGTCCGCGCCGACACCGAGGCCTCGATCGCCGAGGCCGCCGAGGCCCACCCCGAGGTGGTCGGCAAGTCGTTCGTCTTCGCCTCGCTGACCACCACCGACATGTCGAAGATCGACTACTACACCCCCGAGGACAACCGGCCCCGGCTGCTCACCGACCTCGGCATGGTCAACGCGCCGGTGATCGAGAAGATCAGCGAGAAGGGCGCCTTCTACGGCACCCTGTCCGCCGAGCGCGCCGCCGACCTGGAGTCCGACGTCTTCATCACCTACGCCGAGTCGGACAAGGACCTGGCCGCCTTCACCAAGGACCCGCTGCTCGGCCAGATCCCCGGCCTCAAGTCCGGCCACGTGCTGGCCTCGACCGACCAGACCGACGCGCTGGGTCTCTCCGCCCCCTCGCCCCTCTCCATCCCGTACGCCATGGAGAAGTTCGTGCCGCTCGTCGCCGAGGCCGTCCAGGGCTCGTGACGACCACGCTCGCCGTCGTCGCCGAGCCGGACCGGGGCACCACGCCCGATCCGGCTCGGCGGCACTGGCGCGCGCTGGTGCTCGTCCTGCTGCTCGCCGCGGCGGTGGTGACCGCCTCCCTGCTGGTCGGCTCCCGCACCATCAGCCCGGCCGTCCTCTTCGACAGCTCCCACCCGCAGCACCCCATCGCGCTCGCGCGCTTCCCGCGCACCGCCCTGGCGCTGGCCGTCGGTGCCGCGCTCGCCCTGTCCGGCGCCTGCATGCAGGGACTGACCCGCAACCCCCTGGCCGACCCGGGGATCCTCGGCGTCACCGCCGGCGCCTCGTTCGCCATGGTGGTGGCCATCTCGTTCGTGGGCATCTCCACGCTCACCGGACGCCTCTTCTTCGCGCTGCTGGGGGCCGCGCTGGCCGCCGTGCTGGTGCACGCGCTGGCCGGGCTGGGTCGCGACGGCGCCACCCCGGTCAAGCTGGCCATCGCCGGTGCCGCCCTGACCGCCGCCCTCACCAGCTGGACCTCGGGCATCCTGCTCTCGGACCGTCGCACCATGGAGGTCTTCCGCTTCTGGCAGGTCGGCACCGTCGGCGGCCGCGGCTGGGACGTGCTGGCCGCCGGCGCCCCGTTCCTGGTCCTCGGCGTGCTGCTGGCGGCGTACGGCGCCCGGGTGCTGGACCTGCTCGCGCTGGGTGACGACCTGGCGCGCGGCCTGGGCCGCCGGGTCTGGCTGGACCGCGCGGTGGTCGGCCTGGCCATCGTGCTGCTCGCCGGCGCCGCCACCGCGCTGGCCGGACCCATCGCCTTCGTCGGTCTCGTGGTCCCGCACGCCGTGCGCGCCCTGGTCGGGGCGCACCACACCCGGCTGCTGCCCTGGTCGGCCGTGGGCGGCGCGCTGCTGGTCACCGCCGCGGACACCCTGGGCCGGGTGGTCCTGCCGCCCACCGAGGTGCAGGTCGGGATCATGACCGCCGTGGTGGGGCTGCCCTTCTTCTTCCACCTGATCCGCCGCGGCCGGGTGAGTGGCCTGTGACCGCCATGCTGGCGCGCCCGGGGGCCGAGACGGCCCGCCCGACCGGGGACCCCGCGCTGGTACGACGGGTGCGGCGCGGCACCCGCCGCCGTACCCGGCTGGTGGTGGGCGGGCTCGCGGTCGCCCTGCTGCTGGCCCTCGCCGCCCGGGTGCTGCTCGGCGACTACACCGTGACCATCCCCGACTTCCTGCGCATCCTGGGCGGGCAGGAGATCCCCGGCGCGAGCTTCATCGTGATGGAGTCCAAGCTGCCCCGGGCGCTGCTCGGGGCGATGGTGGGCGCCGCGTTCGGACTCGGCGGCGCCATCTTCCAGGCGACCCTGCGCAACCCGCTGGCCAGCCCGGACATCCTCGGCATCAGCGTCGGCGCCAGCGCGGCGGCCCTGGTCGCGATCATCGAGCTGGACCTGGCGGGCCTCGCGGTCTCGGGCTTCGCCGTGGTGGGCGCCATCGGCGTCGCGCTGGTGATCCGCCTGGTCGCCGGGGACATCGGCGGCAACCGGCTGGTGCTCATCGGCGTCGGCCTGGCCGCCGCGCTCCTGTCCGTCATCCACTACCTGTTCACCCGCGCCGACGTGTACGACGCCCACGTCGCCCTGCGCTGGCTCACCGGCAGCGTCAGCTCCGCGGACTGGCCCACCATCCGGTTGCTCGCCGCGGCCCTCGTGGTCGTCGTACCGGTGGTGGCGTGGCTGGCGCGCAGCCTGCCCGTCACCGAGCTGGGGCCGGACACCGCGACCGCGCTGGGGGTGGACCGCTGGCGCTCCGAGGCGCTGCTGCTGGGTGCCGTGGTGCTGGTCGCCCTCGCCGTGGCCGCCTCGGGACCGGTCGCGTTCGTGGCCTTCCTGGCCGGACCCATCGCCCGGGTGCTCAACGCCGGGCGCACCTGCCTGACCGGCGCCGCCCTGGTGGGCGCGGTGCTGGTGGTCGGCGGCGACTACGTGGCGGACTACCTGATCGCCGACGTGAACTTCCCCGTCGGCGTCGTCACCGGCGCCTGCGGCGCCCCGTTCCTGCTCTGGCTGATCGCCAGCGGCCGCACCGGAAGGAGAGGCGCATGAGCGCCACCCCCCTGACCGCCCCCCTGACCACCGCCCCGACCCGTCTGGCCACCCGCGAGGTCTCGCTGGGGTACGGCGACCGCGTGGTCGTGGACTCGCTGACCGTGCAGATCCCGGACCACGCCGTCACGGTCATCGTGGGCGCCAACGGCTGCGGCAAGTCGACGCTGCTGCGGGGAATGGCCCGGCTGCTGCGGCCCTCGGCCGGCACGGTGCTGCTGGACGGCGAGGCGATCCACCGCCGCTCCACCAAGGACGTGGCCCGCAGCCTGGGCCTGTTGCCGCAGAACCCGGTCGCTCCCGAGGGCGTCACCGTCGTCGACCTGGTCTCGCGAGGGCGCAACCCGCACCGCGGTGCCCTGCGCCGCTGGTCGGCAGCCGACGACGCGGCGGTCGCCGAGGCGCTGGCCCTGACCAGCACCGAGTCGGTGGCCGACCGGCTGGTCGACGAGCTCTCCGGTGGTCAGCGCCAGCGGGTGTGGATCGCGATGGCGCTGGCGCAGGGGACCGACCTGCTGCTCCTCGACGAGCCCACGACCTACCTCGACGTGGCGCACCAGGTCGAGATGCTCGACCTGCTCGCCGACCTCAACCAGTCCCGCGGCACCACCATCGTGATGGTCCTGCACGACCTCAACCTGGCCGCCCGCTACGCCCAGCACCTGCTCGCCATGCACGAAGGACACGTCGTCGCCGAGGGCAGCCCGGCCACGGTCGTGACCGAGACGGTCGTCCACGACGTCTTCGGGCTCCGCTGCCGGGTCATCGACGACCCGGTCTCCCACACCCCCTTGGTGGTCCCCCTGGGCCGCCACCACCACTGAACGGACCGCCATGACCGTGACGAGCCCCCAGGCCCTGCCGCTGATCCTCGACGTCGTCGAGGTCGTCGACGTGCACCGCCTCTCCCCGTCGTTCGTGCGCGTCGAGCTGGGGGGCGCCTGCCTGGCCGAGTTCGGCACCGGCGGCCCCCTGCGCGACCAGCGCTTCAAGCTGGTCTTCCCAGGGGACTCCGGCGAGCTCCCGGACTTCTCCGGTGCGACCCAGTCCTGGTTCGCCTCGTGGCTGGACATCCCCGCCGAGAAGCGCGGCCACATGCGCACCTACACGGTACGGGAGGTCCGCGGCAGCGGCCCGGAGACCCGGATCGTGGTCGACATCGTGCTCCACCTCGGTGCCGGCGAGCACGGTCCCGGGGCCGACTGGGCCGCCCGGGCCAAGCCCGGTGACCGCCTGGTGACCCTCGCGCCGCGTGCTGGTCAGGCGTTCGGCGGTGTGGAGTTCGTGCCGGGCGAGGCCACCGAGCTCCTGCTGGTCGGCGACGAGACCGCCGTCCCCGCCATCGCGGGCATCCTGCGCGACCTGCCCGCGGGGATCCGCGGGGCGGCGTTCCTGGAGGTGCCCGTGGCGGCTGACTTCCTCGAGGACGTCATCGCCCCCAGCGGCATCGAGCTGGTGTGGATCGCGCGGGACCAGGCGCCGCACGGCGAGCAGCTGCACGCCGCCGTGCTGGCCCACTTGGGGACCGAGGGGCAGTCCGCCGCCTTCCTGGCCGCCGAGCCCGACGAGATCGACCCGGACTTGTGGGAGACGCCGACCTACTCCTCCTCCGGGGAGACGATCGAGGAGATCGCCGGCGCGGGGGAGGCACCGGTCCTGCCGCACGCCGGCCTCTACGCCTGGATCGCCGGCGAGTCCGGCATGGTCACCGGGCTGCGCCGGGCGCTGGTCCGGGGGCTGGAGATCGACCGCCGCCAGGTGGCGTTCATGGGCTACTGGCGTCGCGGCGTCTCCATGCGCTCCTGAGGCCCTGAGGTCCTGAGGCCCTGGGTCGGTCGCGGCTCAGGCGCAGCTGACGCAGGTCCGCGCGGTGGGGCGCGCCTCCAGCCGGGCGTCCGGCACCCGGGCGCCGCACACCTCGCAGACGCCGTACGTGCCGGCGGCCAGGCGCTCCTCGGCCGCCTCGATCTCCTTCAGCTGGCGTCGCGCCTGCCCGACCAGCGCGTCCACCTGGGAGCGCTCGAAGGCGATGGTGGCGCCTTCCGGGTCGTGCTCGTCGTCGGCGTTGGTGTCGAGCGAGGCCGCGACGATGGAGTCGAAGTCGCCGGTCAGGTCGGCCAGTCGGCGTAGCGTCCGGTCGCGCTCGGCCTCGAGGAGCGCAGTCGCCTGGGTCGGGGTCATGGTGCCTAGTGTCGCTCGACCCGGAACCTCAGCTGTCGATCCGGTCGGCGAACCGGCGCAGCTGGCCGGCGAGCTGCGCGCGGCGTCGTACGGCGGGGGGCCGGGGGCGCTGCTCGGTGCGGGCGCGCGTCTTGTTGCGAGCGACCAGCTCGAGGTCGGTGGGTGAGTCGAACAGCTCGAACCACATGGTGTCCTCCAAGGGTGGCTGATGTGCGGTCGGAAAACTGGGGGCGCTCGATCAGAGCTGGGTGAGCACGACGTCGCCGGAGACGGTCTTGGCGCGGACCTCGACGTGGTCCTGGCCGTCGGCCGGTTCGCCCGTCGGCGGCAGGTCGGAGCGGATGGCGCCGGAGAGGGTGGTGATGTCGGTCCACACCGGGGTGCCGCCGGGGATGCCGAGGCGGACGTCGCCGGAGGCGCCGCGCACGCCGACCCGCCCTCGCTGCACCTTCGTCAGGCGTACGTCGCCGCTCCCGGTGGCCATGCTCAGGTCGGCAGCCGCGTGGGTGACGGTGAGGTCGCCGGAGCCGGTCTTGACGACCAGCTCCGCCTCGACGGTCTGGACCGTGACGTCCCCGGATCCGGTCGAGAGGGTGGCCGGGGCGGTGACCAGGCCGAGGACGATGTCGCCGGAGCCGCTCTTGGCCTGGAGCTCGCCCGCGACCACGTCGATCCTGATCTGGCCGGAGCCTGTCTCCAGCAGGGCCTGTCCGGCGAGCCTGGCCACCTCCACCTCCCCGGAGCCGCTCTTCACGGCGAGGGTGGCGAGCGAGCCGGTGACCTTCGTCCGGGCGCTGCCGGTGCGCAGCACCGCGTCGCTCCCGGTAGGCAGCACCACGGTGACGTGGAGCGACTGCTCGCCGGCGGATTCGAAGCCGAAGCGCGGGGGTGGGGCGAGCACCGAGATCTGGTCGCCGTGCTGGGTCACCTCCACCAGGTCGGAGTGGGGACCCTCGACGTCGACCCTGGTCTCGCCCTGGGCGCGAGCCTCGTCGGCGGCGTCGATCGTGAGGGTGCCGCGGCCGACCTCGGCGCGGAGCTGGATGGGGTCGGGGGTGTGGAAGCGGTGGTTCATGGCGTCTCCAGGGTGTGCTCGTCCGCGGCGTCGGCGTGGCCGGCTCCGGAGGGGTGGGTGCTGTCGGTTGGGGCTGAGTGGCCCCGGAGTGCAGTTGGTCAGATCCAGCCGGTCATGTGCTTGGTGCCGCGGCCGGAACGGCCCGGGCGACCGAACGGGTCGGTACCCCCGAGGAACGGGATGCTCGACAGGTCGAGGTCGATGTTGACGGCGTTGTCGTTGGTCGCGTGGCGGACCAGGTTGACCAGCCAGGTGTTGAGGCTGTGCCCGGACTGTGCCGCCTGCTCCTCCGCCTTCGCCTTGACCGACTCCGGCAGTCGGAGGGTGACCCGGGCCAGGCCCCCGTCGGGGTCCTCGGGGGCGGGCTGCAGTGGGGGAGGAGTGGGGGGCGCCACGACTCCCGCCGGCGGCGCCTGCTCGACGACGAAGTCCAGCTCGCGCCCGTTGAGCCTGACGTCGACGCTGCCGTTGGGCATCTCGGTGGTGATCTCGGCGGCAGCCTGGCTGATCGCCTCCATCAGCGCCAGCCGGGCGGCAGGGTCGAGGGCGTAGGCGAGCCGCTCTGCGGCGGCCTGGAGCTCCTCGCCGCCCGCCTGTGCCGCGGCCGTCAGGTCCCGGCGCAGGTGGTCGACGTACGGCGTGATGTCCATGCGCACCACTATGACGTCATAGTGACGTCATAGTCAATAGAAATGGCGTCGTCGTGATGTCAGTGCGTGCGCCCTGGCCGACATCCCGTCCAAGACGCAGAACAGCCGCAACTGCGCAGGTGCGCGGTTGCGGCTGTTCGGTGAAGCGGGGATCAGAGGTCGAAGAGCGAACCCGATCCGTGGATGTCGACATCGGTCTTCGGCTGGTGCGCCTCTCCGTTGGATGCGGGGGGCGTGCTCGCGGCGGGAGCTGCGGGCTCCTCCTCGGCGGGCTCCTCGGCAGGAGACTCGGTGGTCTCCTCCGTCGGTGCTGCCTCGGACCCTGCCTCAGCGGAAGCCTCGTCGGCTTCCACTGCGTCCGAGTCCACTGCGTCCGAGTCCACTGCATCCGAGTCCACGGCGTCCGAGTCCGCAGCGGCCTGGGTCGCAGCAGCGCTCAACGCAGCCCCGTCGGGCGCGGCCGGGGCCACGCGGTCCTCGGCGGGGGACTCGGTCGAGGTTGATGCCTCGGCGACCGGCTCGGTTGCCGCCTCGGCAGGCGCCTCGGCAGGCGCCTCGGTGGCTGCCGAAGCAGTTGCCGGGGCAGTTGCCGGGGCAGTTGCCGGGGCAGGCTCCGGAGCGACGATGTCGAACAGCGAGCCGCCGTCCGGGATCGACTGGGCAGGTGCCGCAGCCGGGGCAGCAGCAGCCGGCGGGGCCGGCGTCTCTGCCTGCGGCTCAGCTGCCTGCGGCTCGGACGCCGTCTCCGCCGCGGCAGACTCGGGCGCGACCTCGACCTCGACCTCAGGCTCGGTCTCCGGCTCTGTCTCGGCGGCCTCCGGGGCAGCCTCGACCTTCGGCTCGGCGACGGGTGCGGGCTCCGGGGCGGCGATGTCGAACAGCGAGCCGCTGCCGATCTCGCTGGCCGGCGCGGCCGGGGCGGACTCAGCCGGAGCGGAGTCAGTTGGAGCGGAGTCAGCCGCAGCCGGCTCTGCCTTGGCCGTCTCCTCCGGCTCCGGTTCGGCCGCCGGAGCAGCCGGCTCGGCGGGAGCGCTCAGGTCGAACAGCGATCCACCCGAGCCCAGGTCCGCAGCAGGCTCCGCCTTGGGGGCCTCCGCCTTGACCTCTGCCTTGACCTCTGCCTTGGGGGCCTCGGCCTTCGCCTCGGGGGCGGGGGTGTCGAAGAGCGACCCGCCGGTCTCCTGCTTGGCCGCGGGAGCCGGGGCCTCGGGGGCCGGGGTGTCGAAGAGCGACCCACCGGTCTCCTGCTTGGCGGGAGCGGCTGCCTCGGGAGCGGGGGTGTCGAAGAGCGACCCGCCGGTCTCCTGCTTGGCCGCGGGAGCCGGAGCCTCGGCAGCGGGAGTGTCGAAGAGCGACGACCCGCCGCTGGCCTTGGCGTTCGGACCCACGTCGGCGGTCTCGGTGACGGTGTCCTCGGTCTGGGTGACGTCCCCGACCTCGGGCTCGTCCTTGACCTCCTCGTCGCCGGCGGCGACCGTGGCCGCGGTGGCGCCGGCGGCGGCTGCCTTCTTGGCGGATCCGGGGGCCGCCTTGGTGGCAGACTCGCCCTTGACCGAGGCGAGCAGCATCTGCGCGACGTCGAGGACCTCGACCTCCTCGCGGGCGTTGCCCTTGGCCTGCTCGGAGGTGAGCCCGTCGGCCAGCATCACCCGGCAGAAGGGGCAGCCCACGGCGATCTGGTCGGCGCCGGTGCCCACGGCCTCCTGGGTGCGGTTGACGTTGATCCGCTCCCCGATGTTCTCCTCCATCCACATGCGGGCACCGCCGGCGCCACAGCAGAAGGACCGCTCGGAGTTGCGCTCCATCTCGACGACCTCGGCGCCGGGCAGGATCTGCAGCAGCTCGCGCGGGGGCGTGTAGACCTCGTTGTGCCGACCCAGGTAGCAGGGGTCGTGGTAGGTGATCGAGCGCTTCGCGGCGCCGGCCCCCTCCTTCACCGGGGTCAGCTTGCCCTCGCGGACGAGCCGGTTGAGCAGCTGCGTGTGGTGCACGACCTCGAGCTCGATGCCGAAGTCCTTGTACTCGTTCTTGAGGGTGTTGAAGCAGTGGGCGCAGGTCGAGACGACCTTCTTGACCTTGTACTCCTTGAAGGTCTCCACGTTCTGCATGGCCAGGCCCTGGAAGACGAACTCGTTGCCGGCGCGGCGGGCCGGGTCACCGGAGCAGGTCTCGCCGTTGCCGAGCACGCCGAAGCTGATGCCGGCGATGTCGAGCAGCTCGGCGACCGCGCGGGTGGTCTTCTTGGCGCGGTCCTCGTAGGCGCCGGCGCAGCCGACCCAGAACAGCCAGTCCACCTCGTCGAGCGACTCGATGGTCTCGCCGACGACGGGCACCTCGAAGGGCAGGTCCTTGGCCCAGTCCATGCGCGCGTTCGGCGACATGTTCCAGGGGTTGCCCTTGTTCTCCAGGCCCTTGAAGAGCTGGTTGAGCTCGGCGGGGAAGTTGGCCTCCACCAGCACCTGGTAGCGGCGCATGTCCATGATGTGGTCGACGTGCTCGATGTCGACGGGGCACTGCTGGACGCAGGCGCCGCACGAGGTGCAGTTCCACAGCACCTCCGGGTCGATGACCGCGGAGCCGTCCTCGGGCATGTAGAACCAGCCCTCGCCGGTGTCGCCGACCATCGGGCGGTTGACCTCGCGGGCGAGGTCCTCGTCGTTCTCCAGCAGGGCGGTGGCGGCCTCGCTGCCCTCGCCTCCGGCCTGGACGTACGGCGCCTTCGCGTAGGCGTGGTCGCGCATCGCGGTGATGAAGAGCTTGGGGGAGAGGGGCTTCTCGGTGTTCCACGCGGGGCACTGCGACTGGCAGCGGCCGCACTCGGTGCAGGTGGTGAAGTCGAGGATGCCCTTCCAGGAGAAGTCCTCGATCTTGCCCACGCCGAGCACCGAGTCCTCGTCGAGGTCGTCGATGTCGTCGAGGGTGATGGCCTTGCCCTCGGAGGTGAGCGGCTTCATCGCGCCCAGCGCCGTACGGCCGGAGGCCTCACGCTTGAAGAAGATGTTGAAGAACGCGGTGAAGCGGTGCCAGGCGACACCCATCGTGAGGTTCAGCGAGATCGTGATCATCCAGGTGAAGGAGATGACGATCTTGAGCATCGCGACGAGGTAGATGAGGTTCTCGACGGTGCCCACGGACAGGCCGCTGAACAGCTCGCCCAGCCAGAACGTGAAGGGGAAGTGCAGGGCGCTGGCGTTGTCGGCGTACTTGTGGCCGTCCAGGTCCAGCAGCGCGTACTCGAGGCCGCGCAGCACCAGGATGCACAGGCCGACACCCAGGATGACGCTCTCGACGAAGTAGGCCTGCCACATGGTGGAGCCGAAGAAGCGGCCCTTGGCGCCGCGGGTGCGCTCCTTGGGGCGGGTGGCGCGGTAGATGATGAAGGCCACGATCGCCACCACCATGACCACGGTGAACAGCTCCGAGATCCACTCCCAGAGGAAGAAGTGGCCGATGAGCGGCAGCGCGAAGTGGGGGTCGAAGAGCTGGCCGAACGCGGTGAGCAGGGTGAAGAAGAGCAGCCCGAAGCCGACGAAGACGAACCAGTGGCCCGCACCCATCCAGGTCCACTGGAGCATGCGCGTGTGCCCCAGCGTCTCCTTGGCCAGGGTCAGACCGCGACCCACCGGGTTGTCGGTCCGTCCGAGCGTCGGCTGGCCCATCCGGACGACCGCGAGGATGCCGCGGATGGCCCGGACGAACAAGGCGATGCCCACCGCCGCGATGGCGAGGGAGACGATGATCGCGATGGTCTGCATGAGACTTTGCTCCTCGTGGCTGTGAAGGACGTCGCCGTGCTGTACGACGTGACGTCAGGGGGGAGCCTATGCGAGGGGTATGACGTCATCTGCTCCATCCCGTACGTAGCAGCGTACCCGGCGGTAACTTGCAGGGCGGCGGGCCAGCCGTCCACGTACTGAGAAGCAGGTTAGGCATGCCTAATTAGTGACTGCTACCGTCGCTGCGTGGCCAAGACCAAGGACCAGGCCCGCAAGCTCCCCAAGCGGGAGTGCTGCGAGTCCAAGACGAAGTGCGGCAGGTGCCCCCTGCGGATGCTGAAGGAAGGCACCCTGCCCGAGGGGTATACGGTCAAGAAGCGCAAGCTCGTCCGGGTCGACGGCAAGAAGGTCACCAAGAAGCGGCTCTCCGAGGTCGCCTGAGTCGCGGCTGCGTCCCCTGCCAGCCGACGTACCAGGAGCCCTTCGATGCCCGCCGCACGCTTCGCCGATCAGCTCAACGTCCAGATCGGGAACGAGCTCGCCGCGCACAACCAGTACCTGGCGTGCGCCGTCTACTACGACGCCCAGACGATGCCGCGGATGGCCGCCTTCTTCTACGCCCAGGCGCTCGAGGAGCGCGAGCACGCGCTGATGATGGTGCAGTACCTGCTCGACACCGACGCCGAGGTGACGGTCCCCGGTGTCGGGGCCCCGGTCTCGGCGTTCGACGACGTGATCGCGCCGGTCGCGCTGGCCCTGGCCCAGGAGAAGCGCGTCACCGAGCAGATCAACGGCCTGCTGCGGATCGCCCGCGAGGAGTTCGACTTCGCCTCCGAGCAGTTCATGCAGTGGTTCATCAAGGAGCAGGTCGAGGAGGTCGCCACCATGACCGACCTGCTGGCCGTGGTCAGCCGCAACGTCGACGACATCGAGGACATCGAGGAGTACGTCGCGCGCGAGCAGGCCGCGGGCGGCGCCGACCCGACCGCGCCCCGGGTCGCCGGCGCCTGACTCAGCCCGTGCGGTCGATCCGCACGAAGACGTCGTCGAGGCGGCCGTGGAACTGGTCGTTGTCGATGCTGGTCACGTCCTTGCCCCCGAGCCGCACCGGCGCCGCGCTGCTCAGGTTGCCCGTCGGGGCGGCGCTGCTGGCGACCACGCTCCCGTCGACCACCAGCACCATCCCTGACGGCGTACGGCGGCAGGTCAGCCGGTGCCACGCGCGATCGGCGATGCTCGCGGTGGAGCCGAGGAGCACCCGGCCGGACGACCCGGAGACCACGCAGCTGGGCACTCCCTGGTCGACCTGCAGCTTGTACTGGCCGCCGGGCTCGTCGTGGTAGCCCTTCTGCATCACGTTCATGGAGTGCAGCGCCTGCCGGGGCCCGATCCGCACGGAGGCGCCGAAGGCGAAGGTGTCGCTGCGCGGGTCCAGCGAGCTGCGGTCGCCCACCTCCAGGACGGCCCGGCCGCAGCCCACGCACGGGAACTCCACACCCCGGCCCCGGGCCCCCGGTCGGCGCCGGAGCTGCCCCACGCCGTCGGTGACCACCTGGGCGCTCGCCCGGGCCGGGCTCCCGGTCACCGAGGTGCCCGGGGTCAGCGTCCGGACCCGGTCGAAGTCCAGACGCAGCCGGGTCTGGCCGGCGGGCGCCGCCCCGGCGGGCAGGGCGGTGAGCGCCAGCAACGCCGCCGTGACGACCTGGACGCCCACCCGTGACCTCATGGCGCACACCCTAGGGTCCGTGGGCCCTAGGGTCGTCGGCATGGCGATCATCCACGAGGCGAACCTGACCCCGGCCAAGCCCGAGCTGCTCGAGACCTGGCTGGACCGGCAGCCGTGGGGCGGCTCCGGACCGGTGGACCTGGTGGGCGGCTACCGCTTCGACGACCCGGCCGGAGAGGTCGGCGTCGAGGGGCTCGTCGTACGCCGGGGCGAGCGCACGCTGCACGTCCCGCTCACCTACCGCGGGGCGCCCCTGGCCGGCGCCGAGGAGCACCTGGTCTGCACCATGCAGCACTCCGCCCTGGGGCAGCGCTGGGTCTACGAGGCCGGCCACGACCCGGTGGGCGTGGACTGCTTCGTGCGGGCGCTGCGCGGCGAGCAGCAGCAGGCCGTCGTCGAGGTGTGGCACGGGGAGACCTTCGCCGGGACCCGTGAGCCGGCCGTGCGGGTGGTGCGCGAGGGTCCGGTGCCGGTCGAGGGCGGCAGCCTCGTGCTGGTCGGCGACCTGGACCCGGCAGCCCAGGGGGAGGCCCCTCAGGGCGAGGTGCGCCTGGTGGCCTCCTGGGACGGCGGCACCGCGGTGGTGGCCGCCCTGGCGGTGCCGACGCCCTGAAGGCCGGTCAGCGCGGTCCGGTCAGGCGGCCGGGCGGGAGGCCTGCATGATGCGCGCCCCGGGCTCGGTGGCCAGCGTGATCTTGGTGACCAGCTCGATGTTGCTGGTGTAGAACTCGATGGTGTCGCGGCCGCCGGGGCGGACGGTGGTCCGGATGGGCTCCGTGATCTGGACGCCGGAGCCGGCGCGCAGCGCGGCGGTCACGAAGACCCCGCGGCCGCTGGGAGTGTGGATGATGACGTCGTGCACCGAGTTCATGGGCGAACGGTGTCACGAGGCCCCATCGGCCCTGGTCGCCGGGGCCGTACCTGCGGGTAGCTCCAGGGCTGTCGGGAGCAGGTCCTAGAGTGCGGAGTGTGATCACGCGATGAGCAAGATGGACAACCTGCGCGCCATGCGCGAAGCCCGGTACGCCGAGAGCCAGGCGCGCACCAAGCAGGCCGGTACGACGCCGCGCGCGACCAAGTCGGCGGCGGCGGCTGAGAAGCCTGCTGCGCGCAAGGCGGCGGCGCCGCAGGCCGCCCCCGCAGCCGAGGCGCCGGGGCCCGCCGAAGAGCTGTGCGGTCACCGCAACATGAGCGGCCGCAGCTGCACCCGGGAGAAGGGCCACGCCGCCAAGAGCCACCGGTACTCCTAGAAGCACCACAGGGATGCCGGAGCGATCCGGCATCCCTGCGGTGACTGACTGGCTGACTAGGCTCAGGCGTACTGGATGAGCTTGGTCTCGAGGAACGCGCTCAGACCCTCGACGTTGCCCTCCCGGCCGAGGCCGGACTGCTTGTAGCCGCCGAAGGGCTGCACCACGCACATGCCCCAGGTGTTGATCGAGATCTGACCGGTGCGCACCTGCCGGGCGATCCGCTCGGCGAGCTCGACGTCCGAGGCGTACACGGCGCCCGAGAGGCCGTAGTCGGAGTCGTTGGCGATCTGGATCGCCTCCTCGACGGTGTCGAAGGGGATCACGCAGACCACGGGTCCGAAGATCTCCTCCTGGGCGATGCGCATGTCGTTGCGCACGTCGGCGAAGATCGTCGGCTTGACGTACCAGCCCGCGTCCAGGTCCGAGGGCCGGTCGCCGCCGGTGACCAGGCGGGCGCCCTCCTCGACGCCGATCTGGATGTAGCCCTCGACCCGCTCGCGCTGACGCTCGGCGGCCAGCGGCCCGATGACGGTGTCGCCCTCGCGGGGGTCGCCGACCTTGAGGCCCTCGAAGATGCCCTTGAGCGCCTCGACCACCTCGTCCTGGCGGTGCCGGGGCACCACGATCCGGGTGATGGCCGCGCACACCTGGCCGGAGCTGCCGATGCCGGCGAAGGCCAGCGTCGGCAGGACCTGGTCGAGCGGGATGTCGTCGGCGATGATCCCGGCCGACTTGCCCCCGAGCTCGAGGGTGACCCGAGCGATCCGCTCGCCCGCCAGGCTCATGATGCGGCGACCGGCGGCCGTGCTGCCGGTGAACGAGATCTTGTCTACGTCGGAGTGCTTGACGAGGTACTCACCGACCTCGCGACCTCCCGGCAGCAGGCTGATAACGCCTTCGGGCAGCCCTGCGGCTTCCAGCGCCTCGGCCAGGATCATCGTGCTGACCGGACCCTCGGGGGCCGGCTTCAGCACCACGGTGCAGCCGGCCGCGAGTGCCGGGGCGATCTTGAGCGAGGCCGTGGCGACGGGCCCGTTCCACGGGATGATCACCGCGACCACGCCGATGGGCTCGCGCACCACCTTGCCGTGGCCGTCGGCCCAGGTGCGCTCCTCCTCGAACTCGAACCGCTCGTGCAGCGTGGCGGCGTCGCCCCACATCTTGATCGCGTTGTCGTGGAAGGCCGCGCTGACCGCGGCCGGGGCACCGATCTCGGCGGTGAACGCCTCGATCATCTCGGGGAGTCGGGCCTCCACCTCCTTGCCGACGCGGGTCAGCACCTCGGCGCGCTCGGCGGGCGACATGCGGGGCCACGGGCCCTCGTCGAACGCCTTGCGAGCCGCGGCCACGGCGCGGTCCATGTCTGCCTCGGCGGCCGCGGGGACGGTCGCGATCACCTGCTCGGTGATGGGCGAGACGACCTCGATCTTCGCCTCGGTGCTGGGCTCGACCCAGTGCCCGCCGATGAAGAGCTTGTCGAAGCTCCGGATGTTTGTCTCAGTCATGGACTTCTTCCTCGATCTCTGGTGTCTCGGGCGGCACGACAGTGCCGCCCATGGCCTCGACCAGCCGGATGGGGTCGAAGAACTCGGTGAGCTCGGCGATCTGCCCCTCCGCCACGGTCACCTTGGTGATGTAGGTGTTGCGGTACGACGTCCCCGTGGCGCGCATCGACGCGTCCGAGGTGTACTCCGCGACGTACTCGCCAGGCGTCTCGGTGGCCTGGATCCGGTAGTCGGAGAAGTTGAGCGCCCCGATCATCTGGGGCAGCGCCTCGTAGTAGTCGCCGATCGCCGGCCGCCCCGCCACCTCCTGGGGGATGCCCAGGGGTGCGTAGGGCAGCAGCACCCGGCCGTCCTCGTGGAACAGCGGAGCGACGTCGGCGACCCGGAGCGAGCCGACGGCGTCGAGGTAGGCCTCGATCACCTGCTTGTCGCCCAGGTGGCGATCGCTGGTCGTCATACCTCGAACCCCGCCATCTCCGGCGTCGTGAGCGGGCTGATCACCCGGCTGGCGATCCGCCATCCCTGGGGAGTGCGGACATAGGTGTCCTCGTTGAGCGCGATCGCCTTGAACTTCGCCCCGGTCCGCGTCTCGCCCTCGGAGAAGACGTA
Source organism: Nocardioides houyundeii (assembly GCF_002865585.1). Classification (NCBI taxonomy): domain Bacteria; kingdom Bacillati; phylum Actinomycetota; class Actinomycetes; order Propionibacteriales; family Nocardioidaceae; genus Nocardioides; species Nocardioides houyundeii. The sequence goes on from NZ_CP025581.1 coordinate 389,656, forward strand.
GTTGGTGCCGCGGGCATGGTCGGCGTCGTCGAAGGCGACGATGTGGTTGGTGAGGATGTGGAACTGGCGCGCGACCGCCTTCGCGTCGTTCTCGAAGAAGGCCCTGATCTGCTCGTGCCCCTCGTAGCGCTCCAGTCCCACCGCCGTGGCGTCCCACACCGCGTCGGCTGCGAACGCCGACAGGGCGAGCTCGGGCTCGAAGCGGTCCAGCCCCAGCGCGTAGGTGTGGGTCGCCCGCACGATGTCGAGCTCGTCCTGTGTCGTGGTGGTCATCGGTCGGCCGATCAGTCCTCGTAGACGATGACGCCGCGGACGTTCTTGCCCTCGCGCATGTCCTGGAAGGCGGTGTTGATGTCCTCGAGCTTGTACTCCTTGGTGATCAGCTCGTCGAGCTTGTGCTCGCCACGGCGGTAGAGGTCGGCGATCAGCGGGATGTCGTTCTGGGCGTTGGTGGTGCCGTAGAGCGTGCCCTGGATCCGCTTGCCGGACATGGCGAAGGTGTACAGGTCCAGCTGGATGTCGCGCTGGGTGACCGGGGCGGCCGAGGTCACCACGATGGTGCCCCCGCGCTTGGTCATCTCCTGGGCGGGCTGGAGGATCTCCGGGGTCAGCACGCCGACGGTGATGATGACGACGTCGGCTCCCTGGCCGTTGGTCATGCCGGCGACCAGCTCGGCCGCCTCGGCGAAGTCGGCCGCGCTGTGCGTCGCCCCGAGCTGCTTGGCCAGGTCGCGCTTGAACTCCACCGGCTCGACCGCGACGAGGTTCTTCGCCCCCTTCTGGCGGGCGCCCTGCACGGCGTTCATGCCGACGCCGCCGGTTCCGATCACGACCACGGTGTCGCCGAGCTGCATGTCGGCGGCCCGGACCGAGGAGCCCCAGCCGGTGGGCACGCCGCAGCCGATGAGCGCGGCGGACTTGAGCGGGATGTCCTTGTCGATCTTGACCAGTGCGTTGGTCGGCACGGTCACGTAGGGGGCGAAGGTGCCCAGGTAGGACATCGCCCCGATGCCCTTGCCGCGGGCGTGGATGCGGTGGGTGCCGTCGGGGGAGGTGCCGGCCAGGACGCCTGCGCCCAGGTCGCACATGTTGGCCCGGCCGCTCACGCACATGCTGCACTTGCCGCAGCTGGGCAGGAACGAGAGCACCACGTGGTCGCCGACCTCGATGCCGTCCACGCCCTCGCCGACCTCGGTCACCACGCCGGCACCCTCGTGGCCGCCGAGCACCGGGGCCCAGTCGAGCGGGATGTCGCCGGTGTCCAGGTGGTCGTCGCTGTGGCAGATGCCGGACGCGGCCAGCTTGACGGTCGCCTCGCCGCGCTTGGGCGGGTCGAGCTCGATCTCCTCGACGGTCCATCCCGACTTGGTGCCGGGCTCCCACAACAGTGCGCCTTGAATCTTCATCTCTGCTCCTCAAGTCATAGTCAATCGCCCGAATTATCCGATTGATGAATATGATCTTGCACACGTGAGGGCCGGAAAGGCAAGGCGGCGTCGAGAGTGCACAGCGACGACGGCGCCCCACCGGCCGGCGTGGCGGGTGGAGGGGGCGCTAGGGCCGCGAGAGTGCGGAGAGCGCCGAGAGGCCCTGCTCCAGCAGTGCGGTGAGGTCGCGCGCGGGGTCGTCGAGCCACAGCTCGTACGCCGTCATCGCCAGGGCCAGGCCCGCGTGGCCCAGCAGTCGGGGCTCGAGCGCGTCGGGCTCGAGGTCGAGTCGTGCGGCGGCGTACTCGGCGATCACCCGGCGCCACTCGCCGTACCGCAGGGCGGAGTGTGCCTGCAGCGCGGGCGTCTGGAGGATCAGCCGCATCCGCTCCACGTGTGGCGGCGAGGCGTCGGCGGGGAAGCGGTTGAACTCCACGATGCCCCGGCCCACGGCCTGGTAGACGCTCAGGTCCGCGGGCGTCTCGTCCAGGATCTGGCGGAAGCCGGCCAGGGTGCGGTCGAACTGGCCCCAGGGGATGTCGTTCTTGGAGCGGTAGTAGCGGAACAGGGTGCGGCGCCCCACCCCGATGGCGCCGGCGATCGCCTCCAGGGTGGTGGCCTCGAAGCCCCGCTCACGGAAGAGCGCGAAGGCCGCCTGCTCGATGGCGGCGTGGCTGGTCACCTCGGGGCGACCCGCCGACGTTCTCCTGGACACGAGTGCAATGTAGGCCCTTGCATTAGTGCCACGAGTGCACTTATTGTGAGGCCCACGTCACACACCCCTTCGGAAGGACCTGTCATGACCCCCGAGAACGTCACCATCGCAGAGCAGACGGCCCCGCAGTCGGCAGAGCAGCTCACCGCCGAGAGCTTGATCGAAGAGGTCTCCATCGACGGCATGTGCGGCGTGTACTGATGCTCGACGAGGCCTGGACCCTGTCACCGTCGGTGGCGCTGCGCCCCGAGCCCTTCGGTGCGCTGGCCTACCACTTCGGCAACCGCAAGCTCACGTTCCTCAAGCGGCCCGAGCTGGTGGCAGTGGTCCGGGCACTCGGTGAGCAGCCCGACGTCCGCTCGGCGCTGGTCGCCGCCGGCGTCCCCGAGACCCAGCACCTGGCGTACGCCGACGCACTCGCCGGCCTCGCCCGCACCGACATGATCCGCCCCCGCGAAGGAGTGGCCGCGTGACCATCGCGCCCGAACGTCCCATCACCGGCTCGCTTGTCGAGCAGTTCGAGCTCGGCCTCGACGCCCCGATCTGCCTGACGTGGGAGCTCACCTACGCCTGCAACCTGGAGTGCGCGCACTGCCTGTCCAGCAGCGGCCGTCGCGACCCCCGCGAGCTCAGCACCGAGCAGTGCGAGGCCGTCATCGACGAGCTGCAGCGGATGCAGGTCTTCTACGTCAACATCGGCGGCGGCGAGCCCACCATCCGCCCCGACTTCTGGCACCTGCTCGAGTACGCCGTGAACCACCAGGTGGGCGTGAAGTTCTCCACCAACGGCGTCCGCCTCACCCCCGAGCGCGCTGCGTTCCTGACCAGCCCGGCCTGCGCGGGGTACGTCGACGTGCAGATCTCCCTGGACGGCGCGACCGCCGAGGTCAACGACTACGTCCGGGGCCCCGGCTCCTACGACACCGCCCTGACCGCGTTGGCGAACCTCCAGGACGCCGGCTTCACCGACGCCAAGATCTCGGTCGTCTGCACCCGGCAGAACATCGGCCAGCTCGACGAGTTCAAGGCGTTGGCCGACCGGTTCGGCGCCACCCTGCGCCTCACCCGGCTGCGCCCCAGTGGCCGCGGCGCCGACGTCTGGGACGAGCTGCACCCGCTGCCCGAGCAGCAGCGCGAGCTCTACGACTGGCTGATGGCCCACGGCGAGGGGGTGCTGACCGGCGACTCGTTCTTCCACCTTGCCGCGTTCGGCGAGCCGCTGCCCGGCCTCAACCTGTGCGGCGCCGGCCGCGTGGTCTGCCTGATCGACCCGATCGGCGACGTCTACGCCTGCCCGTTCGCGATCCACGACAACTTCCTGGCCGGCAACCTGCTGGCCGAGGGCGGCTTCCAGCGGGTCTGGCAGACCTCGGAGCTCTTCACCGAGCTGCGCTCCCCGCAGACCGGCGGGGCCTGCTCGAAGTGCACCTTCTACGACACCTGCCGGGGCGGCTGCATGGCCGCCAAGTTCTTCACCGGCCTGCCGCTGGACGGGCCCGACCCCGAGTGCGTCCAGGGCTACGGCGAGACCGCCCTGGACCAGCTCGCGCAGTCCGGCGGACGGGTCATCCCGGCCGCCAGCCAGGACCACTCCAAGGCCAACCCGACCCGCAACCAGCCGGTGATGCTCACGCTCAGCCGCCGTCCCGACCAGCTGACCCTGCCCAGCGCGCCGCCCGTGTCGGCCTGCGCCGAGGACCCGCTGGCCGGCTTCATCCCGCTCACCAAGTAGAGGAAACCCGATGTCGAAGCCCCAGTGGCTGCAGAACCCCTGGAAGCCGAACCCCTGGTTCGAGTCCGTCGCCGTCGCCCAGGAGCGCGCCCGCAAGCGGCTGCCCGCCCCCGTGTACGGCGCCCTGGTCGCCGGGTCCGAACGCGGCCAGACGGTCGGCGACAACCAGGCCGCCTTCGCCGAGCTGGGCGTCGCCCCGCACGTCGCCGGCCAGCAGCCGGTGCGCGAGATGGCCACCTCGGTGATGGGGCAGCCGATCTCGCTGCCGGTGCTGATGAGTCCGACCGGCGTCCAGGCGGTGCACCCCGACGGCGAGGTCGCGGTCGCCCGCGCGGCGCACTCGCGCGGCACGGTGGTGGGCCTGTCGAACTTCGCCTCCAAGTCGATCGAGGACGTGGTCGCCACCGGTGCCACCACCTTCTTCCAGATGTACTGGACCGGGGACCGCGACGTGGTGGTGCAGCGGATGCAGCGCGCCCACGCCGCCGGTGCCGTCGGCCTGATCGCCACCCTGGACTGGTCCTTCTCGATGGGTCGCGACTGGGGCAGCCCGGAGATCCCCGAGAAGGTCGACCTGAAGACGATGGTGCGGATGGCGCCCAAGGTCGTCACCAAGCCGCGCTGGCTGTGGGAGTTCGGCCGCACCGGCCAGATCCCCGACCTGACCGCCCCCAACCTGGCGCCGCCCGGCGGCGAGGCGCCCACGTTCTTCGGGGCGTACTACGAGTGGATGACCACCCCGCCGCCGTCCTGGGACGACGTGGCCTGGATGCGCGAGCAGTGGTCGCAGATCAGCGGCGGCAAGCCGTTCATGCTCAAGGGCGTCTGCCGGATCGACGACGCGCTGCGGGCCCGGGACGCCGGCGCCGCCGCCATCTCGGTCTCCAACCACGGCGGCAACAACCTCGACGGCACCCCCGCCGCGATCCGCATGGTGAAGCCGATCGCGGACGCTGTGGGACACGACCTCGAGGTCGTGATGGACGGCGGCATCCGGCGCGGGTCGGACGTCGTCAAGGCGGTCGCCCTGGGTGCTCGCGCGGTGATGATCGGTCGCGCCTACCTGTGGGGCCTCGCGGCCAACGGCGAGACCGGCGTGGGCAACGTGCTCGACGTGCTGCGCTCGGGGATCGACTCGGCCCTGCTCGGGCTGGGGGTCTCCTCGATCGACGAGCTCACCCCCGAGCACCTGCTGGTCCCTGACGGCTTCCACCGCGAGCTCGGCGCGACCAGCCCGGCCGGCGCGCACGTGGCCACCGGCACCCGGGGCTGAGGATGCCCCGGCCCGGGCCGCCCTCGGGACCGGTACCCGGGTCGCTGGCCGAAGCGACGTCCCGGGAGTCGGCCGGCGCCAGCCTGGTGCTGGTGCCGGTCGGCTCGACCGAGCAGCACGGCCCCCACCTGCCGCTGCAGACCGACACCCTGATCGCGACCGCGGTCGCCGAGGCCGCCGCCGAGCGCCTGGGCGGTCCCGGCGCCGGGGTGTGGGTGGCGCCGGCCCTGGCCTACGGCTCCAGCGGCGAGCACCAGTCCTTCCCCGGCACCGCCTCCATCGGCACCGAGGCGCTGCGGTTCCTGGTGGTCGAGCTGGTCCGCTCGCTGCGCACCTGGAGCGAGCGCGTCGTCCTGGTCAACGGGCACGGCGGCAACCTCACCGCGCTGCGCGCCGCGGTCGACCAGCTGGTGGTCGAGGGGCACGACGTGGCCTGGGTGGCGTGCGCGACCGAGGACGTCGACCTGCACGCCGGCCGCACGGAGACCTCGCTGCTGCTGCACCTCGCCCCCGCCCTGGTGCGGCTCGAGCTCGCCGAGGCCGGTGACTGCCGCCCGCTCACCGAGATCCTCCCCGACCTGGTCCGGGGCGGCGTGGCCGCAGTCTCGGCCAACGGGGTGCTCGGCGACCCCGCCGGCGCCTCCGCGGACGAGGGCCGGGCGGTGCTGGCCGCGATGACTTCCGACGTGCTGGCCCGGCTGGCGCCGGTCGCGCCATGAGCCAGCCCCCGGAGACACCCCTGGCCGCACCCGCGGACCGGACCGCGCTCGTCACCGGGGCGGCCCGGGGCATCGGTGCCGCCACGGTGGCGCGGCTGGTGGCCGACGGCTACCGGGTGATGGCGCTGGACTCCTGCGAGGGCCCGCCCCTGGCCACCGCCGAGCAGCTGGACGCCCTCGCGGCCCGACACGGCGACCGGGTGCGCTGCCGGGTGGTCGACGTCCGGGACCGCCCGGCCCTGGAGCGGGCCGTCGCCGAGACGGTCCGGGTCTGGGGACGGCTCGACGTCGCGGTCGCGGCGGCCGGCATCATCCTCGGCGGCCGGCCGCTGTGGGAGACCCCCGACGCGGTGCTCGACGACCTGTGGGACGTGGTGGCCAAGGGCGTGTGGAACACCGCCGCAGCCTGCGTCCCCGCCATGCTCGCCGGCCCGGAGCCCGGGACCTGCCGTTTCGTGGCCGTCGCCTCGGCCGCCGGCAGCCACGGCCTGTTCCACCTGGCCGGCTACAACGCCGCCAAGCACGCGGTGGTCGGCATGGTGAAGGGCCTGGCCGCCGACCTGGTGGGCACCGGCGTCACCGCCAGCGCCGTCTCCCCGGGCTCGACCGACACCGACCTGCTGCGCACCACGGCCGCCCTGTACGACGTACCGGTCGACGAGCTGGCGCAGCACCAGCTGATCCGCCGCGCGATCGACCCGGCCGAGATCGCCGCCGCCATCGCCTTCTGCGCCTCCCCGGCCGGCGGCGTGGTCAACGGCACCGTGCTGCACGCCGACGGCGGGTTCGGGGCGTGAGGTGACGTCGTTGCAGGCTCCCGCCCCCGCGCGCGTCCTCCCGGCCGGGTTCGTGGTCGAGCTGGACCCGGCGGCGCTGGTCCTCGACCGGGGGCGCCTGCTGGTCGGCGGCTCACCGCTCACCGTCATGCGTCTCGCCGACGCGGCGCGGGCCCGGCTCGTCGGCGACCGGCTGGTCGTCACGGACGCCGCCTCCGCGGAGGTCGCGGAGCGGCTGCTGGCCACCAACCTCGCCCGTCCGGTGCCCGACGCCTCGGCCGAGGTGGCGGTCGAGGACCTCACCGTGGTGGTGCCGGTGCGTGACCGCCCCGCCCAGCTGGACCGGTGCCTGACCGCGCTGGGTCCGCTGTCGGTCGTCGTGGTCGACGACGCCTCCCGGGACCCGGCCGCCGTGGCCGCCGTCGCGCGCAGGCACGGGGCCGCCGTCGTCGCCCTGGAGACCAACCTCGGACCCGCCGGCGCCCGCAACGCCGGGCTGGCGCAGGTCACCACCCCGGTGGTCGCCTTCGTCGACTCCGACGTCCAGGCCTCGGCGGCCGACCTGCTGCGGCTCTCGCGTCACCTCGCGGACCCGACCGTGGCGATGGTCGGGCCCCGGGTGGCCGGCCACGTCCCGCGTGCCGACCCCCGGTGGTTCGAGCGCTACGACGCGGCCGCCTCGTCGCTGAGCCTGGGCCCCAAGCCGTACGCGGTGCGCCCCGGCGCCGGGGTCGCCTGGCTGCCCAGCGCCTGCCTGGTCGCCCGCACCGACCACCTCGGGGCCGGCTTCGACACCGACCTGCGCGTCGGCGAGGACGTCGACCTGGTGTGGCGGCTGGTCGGCGCCGGCAGGCGGGTGCGCTACGAACCGGCGGTCACCGTGCGGCACGACGTACGTCCCACGGTTCGCGGCTGGCTCGGTCGCAAGGTGCTCTACGGGTCCGGCGGCGCCGGCCTGGCCCAGCGGCACGGTGCCCACGTGGCGCCGGCCGTGCTCTCGCCCACCCTGGCGCTGGCCGGAGCCGCGGCGCTGCTGCGCAGCAGGTGGTCGCTGCCGGTGCTGGGCGCCGCAGCCGTGCACGCGAGCGTCTCGGTGGCCCGGGCGCTGCCCGCGGACGTGCCGCTCGGCACGCGGGCCCGGGTGTCGGGGACGCTGGCGGTCAAGGGAGTGGGCTGGTCGGTCCGCCAGGAGTCCGCGCTCCTGCTCCGGCACTGGTGGCCGCTCGGCGCGCTGGCCTGCTGCTTCGCCCCCGGTCGGCGTGCGGTGGCCACCGCCCTGGTCGTGGACTCGGTGGTCGCGGCCACCGAGCACCGCGACGCCGACCTGGACCTGGCGACGCTGGTGCTGGGGCGTCGCCTCGACGACCTCGCCTACGGCACCGGTCTGTGGTGGGGCGCGGTGCGGGGGCGCTCGCCGGCGGCCCTGCGGCCGCGTCGACCCGGGGCCTCCCGGGCGCCCCGCTCAGGTCAGCTCCGGAAGCTCCTGCGCCGCGCCCAGCAGCACCCGGAACGGGTCGCCGACTGACTCCAGCCGGTCGAGCACCGTCCGGATGGTCCAGCGGTCCGGACGCAGCTCGGGGTCGTCCAGCTCGTCCCAGCCGATCGGCACCGACACCGGGGCTCCGGCCGCCGGCCGCGGCGAGTACGGCGCCACCAGGGTCTTGTTGATCGCGTTCTGGGTGTAGTCGAGCCGGGCCAGGCCGCCGCGGGCCTTGACCTCCCACTTCCAGCTCACCAGCTCGGGCACCACCTTGCCGACGGTGCGTGAGATTCCCTCCACCCAGGCGCGGGTGTCGTCGAAGGTGTAGCCCGGCACCACCGGCACCCAGATCTGGATCCCGCGCTGCCCGGTCACCTTCGCGCCGGCCGTGACGTCCAGGTGCTCCAGTGCGGTGCGGTGCAGCCGGGCCAGCACCAGCAGCTCCTCCCAGGTGGTCCGCTCGCCGGGGTCCAGGTCGATCAGGGCGTACGTCGGCTCGTGGGGTGCGTGGGCCGTGGAGGTCCACGGGTGCCACTCCAGGGCCCCGAAGTTGGCCATCCACACCAGGGCCGCGGGTTCGTCGGGCACCACGTACGTCGGGGTCTCGCCCTCGCCGGCGTCCGGGTTGTCCCAGGCGCCCAGCCACGCGGGCGCGTGCGCGGGGCGCTGCTTGTGCCAGAAGCCCTTCGACCCGGCCCCGTCGGGAAAGCGGTGCAGGTTCACCGGGCGACCCCGCAGGTAGGGCAGCGAGGTCGGCGCGATCCGGGCCGCGTAGGCGAGGAGCTCGCGCTTGGTGACGGGCGGGTCGCCGGGAAACAGCACCTTGTCGAGGTTGGTGACCTTGAGGCGGCGCCCGAAGACCTCCCAGGTGCCGTGGGTGCCCAGGGCTGCCAGCTCGTCGATCGCCTCGGTGGGCAGCGGCTCGGGGACCAGGGAGACGCTCGCCCGGTCCGCCGGCGCGTCCGAGCGCCAGAGCCGGTCCGGGTCGGCCTTGACCTCCTCGTTGGTGCGGCCGCTGAGCACCGATCTCAGGTGGTCCTCGGGGTCCCAGCCGGTGACCGCGTGCTCGTCGTGCTTGTGCAGCAGCATCCACTGCTGGTCGTCGCTGCCCCGGCGCACCAGCACCAGCCGCCCCTGCAGCTTCTCCCCGTGCATCTCGACGTGCAGCTCCCCGGCCGCGACCGCGGCCGCCGGGTCGTCGGTGTGCACCGGCTCGTAGGTGCCGGTGTCCCAGACGATGACGTCGCCGCCGCCGTACTCCCGCGACGGGATGACCCCCTCGAAGAGCAGGTACTCCACCGGGTGGTCCTCGACGTGGACGGCCAGGCGCCGGGCCGCCGGGTCCAGGGTGGGGCCCTTGGGCACCGCCCAGCTGACCAGGACCCCGTCGATCTCGAAGCGCAGGTCGTAGTGCAACCGGCTGGCCCGGTGGCGCTGGACCACGAACCGCGCCCCGTCCGAGGCCGGTACGGCGGCCCCGGCGGGTTCCGGCGTCCGGGCGAAGTCGCGCATCCGGCGGTACTCCGACAGCGGCGCGCTCATGCCTGGCCGGTGCCCAGTCGGGGCCCCGCTCATGCCGCCGTTGTCGGCGGGGACGGGCAGGATGAGGGTGTGAGCATGATGATCAGGCCCCCGCACTCGGTGCTCCTCGTGGTGGGGCGGGAGGACTTCGCGCCTCCGACGACCTTCGGGGGCGCCACCTGTGTGGCGACGCCGGACTGCGTGGCCGTGGCGGTCATCGACGTGACCCAGTCCCCGACGCGGATCGCGCTGTCGCCCTCACCGGGGCACGACCTGCGCAAGCTGGGGGAGTTCTGGATCGAGTCCGAGGGCCTGGTGTCGATCCGCGACATCTTCGGCCGGGAGCACGACACGATGGGGGTACCGCCCGGGCTGACCCTGGTCACCATCTGGGGCGACCGCGATGATGCGCCCCGAGACGTGGCGGTGCAGATCACCCGCTGACCACGCCGGGTGTCGACGTGGTCGGCGGGTGAGCGAGGTCAGGCGCGGTGCTGGGGCGAGCCGGGGTCGGTGTCCGTCCCGGTGGTGCCCGTGGTGTCGCTGGTGCTCGTCGTCTCGGTGGTCCCGCCGCCCGAGGTCGTGGTCGTCGCCTCGGTGGTGCTCCGCTCGGTCACCGTCTGGTCGGTGCTGGTCCGGTCGGCGCCCGGGGTGTAGCCGCCGGAGGTGTGGTCGACGTCGGGGTCGATCCGGTCCGCCTCGCGGAGCTTGTCCTCGTAGCGGGCCTCCTGCTGCTGGTAGTCGGTCTGCGCGACCTGCGCCCGCTCCTCGGCCCTTTCCGCCTCGCGGCGCAGCTTCTCGGCGCGGACCTCCTCCTCCTTGGCGCGCAGCTCGGCGTCCGGGAGGACGGCCGCGTGCTGGTCGGCGTGCTGACGCAGCTCGCTGGCGCGCTCGGTGCGCTCGCGCAGCTCCTGCTCCTGCTTCTGCTTCTTCCGCTTGCTGAGCAGCCAGGCCGCGAGGCCGGCGAGCAGCAGGAGCACCACGACGGCGACGACGATCCAGGTGACCTCTTCATTGTCCATTCCGGTGATGTACCCCTGCGGGGGCAGCCATAACCCTGTGCCTGCCGGCCCGCCCGCTGAGCGACCGGCCGTCGAGGGGCCGGGCATGACGAAGGCCCCCAGCGATGTCGCTGGGGGCCTTCGTCAAAGCGGTGCTACACGGTGCTCAGGTTGGTTCGACTACCAGACCCGGCGGGAGTTCCCGCCGATCGGGACGAAGTTCAGGATCAGACCAACGACCAGCAGGATGCCGCCGATGGTGGTGAGGACAGAGATGCCGGCAACGAGGCCGACGATGAGCAGAATCAGGCCGAGGACGACCATGGTTCCCTCCTTCGTCATGGTCCGCGGGGTCACGGACGGTTAATGGTTGGTTACCCCGCGTCCTTGAGGCTTAAACATCTTTCCTGAGTTTTTTGTGAATTCTTCGGATTTTCCCAGATCCAGGTGCTAGCGACTTGCTGTCACCATGGTGTCCGCTCAGCCCTGCAACGCCTCGATCGCCTCGTGGATCGTCAGGGTGCGAGTGGCGGACTCCACGTGCAGGTTCTCCACCATCCGGCCGTTGTAGGTCACCACCCCGCTGCCCTTGCCATCCTCGAAGGCCTGGATCAGCCCGCGGGCGTCGGCCACCGCCTCGGCCGACGGGGCGAAGGCGGTGTTGGCGCCCTCGACCTGTCCGGGGTGGATCAGCGTCTTGCCGTCGAAGCCCAGCTGCCGGCCCTGCTCGCACTCGGCGAGGAAGCCCTCGGTGTCCTTGACGTTGTTGTAGACGCCGTCGATCACCGCGATCCCGGCGGCCCGGCCGGCCAGCAGCACGGTGTGCAGGCTGGGCAGGATCGGGGCGCGACCGGGCACGTGCTCGGCGTACAGCTCCTTGACCAGGTCGTTGGTGCCCAGCACGAAGGCGGTCAGCCGCTCCGAGGCCCGGGCGATCGAGAGCACGTCGAGGATTGCCACCGGCGTCTCGACCATCGCCCACAGCTTGGTGTGCTCCGGTGCGCCTGCGGCCTCCATCGCCGCGACCAGCCCACGCACCTCCTCGGCGCTGTTGACCTTGGGCACCACGATGGCGGCCGGCCCGGCCTTGCTCGCGGCCGCGATGTCGGCGTCGTGCCACTCGGTGCCGATCCCGTTGACCCGGATCGTCACCGTGCGGCGGCCGTAGTCGCCCGAGGCCACCGCGGCGCAGGCCGCGTCCCGGGCTGCCGGCTTGGCGTCGGGTGCGACGGCGTCCTCGAGGTCCAGGATGAGCGCGTCGCAGACGATGGACTTGGCCTTCTCCAGCGCCCGCTCGTTGGAGCTGGGCATGTAGAGCACCGAGCGCAGGGGAGTGAACTCGCTCATGGTCAGGCCACCTCGATCGCGTCGTAGGACTTCTTGAGCTCAGGGTCGATGGCGGCCAGCTCCTCGGCGAGGGCGACCATCACCTGGCACTGCTTCACCGAGGCGTCGTCCTCCATCTTGCCGTCCAGCATCACCGCGCCGGTGCCGTCGCCCATCGCGGCGATCACCCGGCGGGCGTGGGTCACGTCCTCGACGCTGGGGGAGAAGACCCGGTTGGCGATGGCGATCTGCTTCGGGTGCAGGCTCCACGCGCCCACGCAGCCCAGCAGGAAGGCGTTGCGGAACTGGTCCTCGCAGGCCGTGACGTCGGTGATGTCGCCGAACGGGCCGTAGTAGGGGTAGATGCCGTGCATCGCGCAGGCGTCGACCATCCGCGCGATCGTGTAGTGCCACAGGTCCTGCTGGTACGTCGTCCGCTCGGCGTCGTACTGCGTCTCGCCGGAGGCGTTCTTCGGGGCGTCGGCGCGCACCAGGTAGCCCGGGTGCCCGCCGCCGACGCGGGTGGTCTTCATCCGCCGGTCCGCGGCCAGGTCGGCCGGGCCCAGCGAGAGGCCCTGCATCCGCGGCGAGGCGGCGCAGATCTCCTCGATGTTGGCCACGCCGCGCGCGGTCTCCAGGATCGCGTGGATCAGGATCGGCCGGGTCAGCCCGGCCTTGGCCTCGAGCTGGGCCAGGATCCGGTCGACGTAGTGGATGTCCTCGGCCCCCTGGACCTTGGGCACCATGATGACGTCGAGCTTGTCCCCGATGGCCGGCACCAGCGTGGTCAGGTCGTCGAGCACCCACGGGCTGTCCAGGGAGTTGATGCGGGTCCAGAACTGGGTGGGCCCGAAGTCCGTCTCCTGACCGATCTTCACCAGGCCGGCGCGAGCCGTCTCCTTGTTCTCGGCCTTGACAGCATCCTCGAGGTTGCCCAGGAGCACGTCGACCTTGCCAACCATGTCGGGGACCTTGGCGGCCATCTTGGGGTTGCCCGGATCGAAGAAGTGGATCGCCCGGCTGGGGCGAGCGGGCACCTCGCGCACCGGCGCGGGGGCGCCGACGGCGAGCGGGGCGAAGAAGTCCTTGGCAGAGCGCATGGGCCGGAATTTAACAGCGCGGCAGCCCGGCTCCCCATCGTGGCCGCGCCGGTGGACCGCCTCAGGCCTGCTCGGGTCGCCGCCGGCGGCCCGGCCACCAACGCCGGGACCGCGGCTGCTGCGCCGCCCGGAGCGCGGCCAGGGCCTGGCGCTGGGCCTCGCGCCGCGCCGTACGCCGCTCGCGCCAGCGCTCGACCTCGAGGTCGGGGTCGCGGGGCCGGGTGATCATCGGCGGGCCGGGCATCGGCCCCGCGGGCGGGGTGTAGAGCGCGGTCCGGACGGCCGCGTTGAACTCGGCGACCCGCTGCCGCACGCCCTCCTCGGTCGTCACCCGGTCGAGCTGGTCGTCGAGCTCGGCGTCCTCGCGCCGGATCGCCAGGGCGGGCGGCAGCACCGAGATCTGCTCCCGCTCCACCAGCTTCTTGACCCACCAGTCCGGGTCGTGCTCGGCACCGAGGTCCGAGATCGGTCTCCCGGCCCCGGGCAGGTCGGCGAAGTCGCCGCGCTGCACTGCCTGCTGGATCTGCAGCTCGACCCACGAGCCCTGGTTGGCGATCCGCTGCTCGGCGGCGTCCCGGCCGGTGCGCCGGTCCCGAGCCCGGGCAGGCCGCGGAGGCCGCTCCGGTCCGCGCGGTTCGGAGTCCGTCATCACCCACCTCCTGCCGCGTCCAGCGTACGGAACCGGAGAAGGCCGGGCTCAGATGCCGGGCAGCACCTCGGTGGAGTCCGAGGGGTGCTCGAACACGTGCTTGGGGGCCAGCAGCAGCCCGCAGGCGGCCAGCACGGCGGCCAGCGAGCAGACCGACCACACCGTCAGGTAGCCCAGCAGGGGCGCGGCTCCGGCCTGCGGCTCGGCGAGGGAGCCGGTGGAGGCGAGCGCGATGGCGAAGATCGAGGAGGCGATGGCCCCGCCGACGGTCTTGGTCGCGTTCGTCATCCCGGTGGCGAAGCCGGTGCGCTCGGGTGGTGCCGCGGCGGCGGCCGCCGCCGGCAGGGCGGCGACCAGGGCGCCGGAGCCGAGGCCCGCCACCCCCATGTTGACCATGGCCTGCACCGTGGTGTCGTGGAAGGGCAGCCACAGCGCGTAGCCCAGGGCCACCAGCACCGCCCCCAGGACCAGGGCGTTGTGGGCGCCGAACCAGCGTGAGGTGAGCGGCAGGGTGAAGGCGCCCACTGCCAGGCTCACCACGTAGAGGCCGATCAGGGTGGAGACGAAGCCGGCGTCGGCGCCCAGTCCGTAGCCGACGACGTCGGGGTCGGTGCGCGCGAAGGTGGACATCGGGATCTGTGCCCCCAGCACGGAGAAGCCGAAGAGGAAGGCGGTCAGCTGGATCGGCCACTGCGCCGCGGTGGCGAGCAGCCGCACGTCGACCAGCGGCTCGGCGAGGCGGGCCGAGTGCCGCCAGAACGGGACCAGCACCAGCACACCGGCCAGGATCAGCAGCCACGCCAGGAACGAGCCGGGCCCCTCCAGCCGGATGACCATCAGCCCCGCCATCGCCAGGCCGAGGGCGGTGGTGATGAGAGCGAAGCCGCGCCAGTCGATGCCGCCGCGGCCGGTGCCGGGCAGGTCCTCGATGCCGAGCCAGATGATGCCGAGGCAGGCCGTCACCACGATGGCCGGCAGCGAGAGCAGCGCCGGCATCGACCAGGACTCGACCAGGGCGCCGCTGGTCAGGGCGCCGATGATGACGCTCAGCTCCAGGGCCCCCACCAGGATGCCCGCCGCGCGCCGGGTGAGCTGCGCCTGGCGACCGGAGTCGGCGGTGCGGCGGTAGACGATCGCGACCTCGATGGGCAGCCACACGACGTAGGCGCCCTGCAGTGCCCAGCCGATGAGGAAGGTGGTGAAGGAGGGAGCCAGTACCAGGATCCAGGAGCCGATCGCGGTGACGGCCGTGGAGAGCAGCAGCACCTTCTTGTGCCCGACCAGGTCGGCCAGCCGCGCCAGCAGCGGCACGCAGAGGGCCGAGACGATCAGCTGCGCGGCCTCGAACCAGTTGACGTCGGCGTCGCCGATCGACAGGTGCTCGGCGATGTCGGTGAAGATCGGGGTGTAGAAGCCCTGGAGGATGCCGCTGGCGAACTCCACCGCCACCAGAAAGCCCACCACCAGGGTGAGGCTGTGGGCGGTGGAGGGCCTCGCGTCGCTGGCTTGACTCATCAGCGGATCCTCTCGATCAGGGTGGTGTACCAGCGCACGCCGTCGACCAGGTCGTCCAGGCCGATGCGCTCGTCGAAGGAGTGGATCGACTCCCGCTGCGCCTTGCTCATCCGGAACGGGGCGAAGCGGTAGACGCGCTCGCAGATCTCGGTGAAGTGCCGGCTGTCGGTGGCGGCCATCATCACGTACGGCGACGCCACCGCATCGGGGAAGACCTCGGCGATCGTGGCCTCCAGCAGGGCGAACGCCGGGTCGTCGAGGAAGGGCGAGATCGGGCTGGGCTCGCCGGACTCGATGACGTCGATGTGCACGTGCTCGTCGTCGACGGCCCTGCGCAGGTGGGACAGCACCCCGGCCACGGTGTCGCCGACCATGATCCGCACGTTGACGCCGGCCCGGGCCTGCGCCGCGATCACGTTGAGCGCCGGCGAGCCGGACAAGGTGGTGACCGCGGCCGTGGTCCGGGTCATCGCCGCGGACTCGGGGCCGGCGGCCACCAGCGCCCGGGTCAGGACGGGGGCGATCCGCGAGCCGTGGGCCATCACCGGTCGCAGCGCCCGCGGGGCGTGCGGGGCGAGCCGGCGCAGCAGCTCCACGGTGGGGGCGGGCAGGCTCGCGGCGAACGGCGTCCGCTCCAGCCGCATGATGGCTCGGGCTATCCGGGCCGTGGGCCCCATCCGGGCCGGGGTCGAGGCGTGGCCGCCGCGGCCCTCGGCGCGCAGCTCGACGGAGGTGACGCCCTTCTCGGTGACGCCGACGACCGCGACCGGCGTGGTGACGCCGGGGAACGCGCCGGAGGCGACCGCGCCGCCCTCGTCGACCACGAACCACGGGTGCACGCCGCGCTCGGTGAGCACCCGGACGGCCTCCTGGGCGGTGGCGCCCATCACCTCCTCGTCGCAGCCGAAGGAGAGCCAGAGGTCCTGGGCGGGGGTGAAGCCGCGTTCCAGCAGGGTCTCCACCGCCTCGCAGATCCCCACCACGCAGCCCTTGTCGTCCAGGGTGCCGCGGCCCCAGAGCTGGCCGTCGGCGATGACCCCGTCGAAGGCCGGGTGGGTCCAGGTCCCCTCCACAGGTACGACGTCCAGGTGGGCCATCAGCACCACCGGCCGCGCGTCGTCGGCTCCGGCCCAGCGGAAGAGCAGGCCGTGCGAGCCGACGCGGGTGAGCTCGAGCCGCTGGTGCAGCAGCGGGAACTGGCGCTCCAGCTCGACCAGCAGGGCGTCGAAGGCCGCGACGTCGACCAGCGCCGGGTCGCGGTCGGAGACGGTGGGCAGGCGGACCAGGGCCTGCAGCTTGGAGACCGCCCGGTGTGGGGCGGGCCGGGCGGGGCCGGCGGTGTCCGGTGCGGCGTGATCCATGGAGGGACCCTAGAGGGGCCACGCTCTGGCGTCGTCCGTGGTCCGCACCGTCACGTAGAATGGCCCCCGCAGCACCGACCACGACCAGACCATCAGGCCCTGTCTCCCCGGCAGGGCGCCCAGGGGCCTCTTCTTGCTGATCTTGCTCGCCGCGCTCTTCGGCTTGGCCGCGGTGTGCCCGTGGCTGGTCCAGGCGATGGGTCGACGGGCGTTCCTGCCCGTGGCCGTCGTACCGCTGGCGGGGACGGCCTGGCTGGCCACCCAGGTCACTGCCGTCGCCGACGGCGAGGTGCTCACCGAGGTGCACCCCTGGGTGGGGAGCATCGGCGTCGACCTGGCGTTCGCCCTGGGACCCCTGCAGTGGCTGATGGCCGTCATCGTGCTGGGGATCGGCAGCGTGGTGCTGGCCTACTGCGCCTGGTACTTCCACGACGACAGCCTGGGGGTGCCCCGCTTCGCGGCCGTGCTGGTTGCCTTCGTCGCCGCGATGCTCGGCCTGGTGCTGGCCGACGACCTGCTGCTGACCTACGTCTTCTGGGAGCTGACCACGGTCTTCTCCTTCCTGCTCATCGGGCACGACCCGGCCCGGCGCAGCAGCCGCCAGGCGGCGATCCAGGCGCTGGTGGTCACCACGCTGGGCGGGCTGGCGATGCTCGTCGGCATGCTGGTGCTGGGCCAGAGCGCCGGCACCTACCGGACCAGCGAGATCCTGGCCGACCCCCCGGGCGGCGTCGCGGTCGTGGTCGCGGTGCAGCTGCTGCTGGTCGGCGCGATCAGCAAGTCGGCCCTGGTGCCGTTCCACTTCTGGCTGCCCGCCGCGATGGCCGCGCCGACCCCGGTCAGCGCGTACCTGCACGCCGCGTCGATGGTGAAGGCCGGGGTCTTCCTGGTCGCGCTGATGGCGCCGGCGTTCGGCGACGTCGCCGGCTTCCGGGAGGTCCTGGTCGCCCTGGGCCTGGTGACGATGCTGCTCGGCGGCCTGCGGGCGCTGCGCCAGCACGACCTCAAGCTGCTGCTGGCCTACGGCACCGTGAGTCAGCTCGGGTTCCTGATGCTGGTCCTGGGGCTCGGCACCCGGAGCGCGATGCTGGCCGGGCTCGGGCTGCTGCTGGCCCACGCGCTGTTCAAGGCCACCCTGTTCCTGGTGGTCGGGATCATCGACCGCACCACCGGGACCCGCGACCTGCGCCGGCTCACCGGGCTGCGTCGCCGGATGCCGTGGGTGACCGGCGCCGCCGTGGTGGCCGCCGCGTCGATGGCCGGGCTGCCGCCGCTGCTGGGCTACGTGGCCAAGGAGAGCGTCTTCGTCGCGCTCGTCGACGTCGCCCGCGAGGGCGACGGCACCGGCCTGGGCGGACCGCTCGGCTGGGTGGTGCTGGTCGGGGTGGTGCTGGGCTCCGCGCTGACCGTGGCCTACTCGGCCCGCTTCGTCTGGGGCGCCTTCGCCGACCGCGACGTCGAGGAGAAGCTGACGGTGCGCCGGGTCCCCCCGGGCTTCGTCGCCGGCCCGGTGCTGCTGGCCGCCCTGACGGTGCTGCTGGCGTTCTTCGCCCACCCGATCACCGAGCTCCTCGCTCCGTACGTCGACCTGTTGCCGCCCGGCGTGCACCACGCCGAGCTGGCGCTGTGGCACGGCGTGGGACTGCCGCTGGCCTGCACGGCGGTGGCGGTGCTGCTGGGCCTGGCCCTGCACCTGGCCCGTGGGCCGTTCGCGCACCTCCAGGCCGGCTTCGCCCACGACCTCAGCCTCGACCGCGCCTACCGGGGCGGGATGCGGCTGCTGGACCGCACCGCCGTCGAGGTCACCGCGGTCGTGCAGCGGGGCTCCGCGGCGGCGTACCTGGGGATCATCCTGGTGGTGGTCATCGTGGCTCCCGGCTCGACGCTGATCGGCGCCTGGGACGACATGCGCGTGCGTGCCTGGGACACTCCGGCCCAGGCCGTGATCGGCGTGGTCATCGTGGCCGCGGCGCTGATGGCGGCCCGGTCCCGGCGGCGGCTGCGCGCGGTGCTGCTCGCCGGCGCCACCGGCTACGGCACCGCGGTCCTGTTCGTGCTGCACGGCGCCCCCGACCTCGCCCTGACCCAGGTGCTGGTGGAGACCCTCACCGTCGTGGTCTTCGTGCTCGCGCTGCGCCGCCTGCCGGAGTACTTCTCCGACCGGCCGCTGACCCGGCAGCGCTTCTGGCGGATGGCGCTCGGCGCCGGCGTCGGGCTGGTCGCCGCCGGCTTCATGATCGTCGGCTCCGGGGCGCGCGTGGCCGAGCCGGTCTCCGCCGTCCTGCCCGAGCTGGCGGTCGACTACGGCGGCGGCAAGAACATCGTCAACGTCATCCTGGTCGACGTCCGGGCCTGGGACACCCTCGGGGAGATCTCGGTGCTGGTGGCTGCGGCGACCGGGGTGGCCAGCCTGATCTTCATCGACGCTCGGGGCGCCGGCATCCGGCGCGTGCACGAGATCCGCTACCCGGCGGCGGTGCAGAAGCAGCCCACCGGGGGCGGTCGCCGGGTGTGGCTCGCGGCGCCGCGGACCCTGCCGCCGGAGAGCCGCTCGATCATCTTCGAGGTGATCACCCGACTGATCTTCCACACCATCATCGTGTTCTCCGTCTACCTGCTGCTGGCCGGCCACAACGCTCCCGGCGGCGGGTTCGCGGCCGGGATGGCGGCCGGACTGGCCCTGGTCATCCGCTACCTGGCCGGGGGCCGCTACGAGCTGGACGAGGCCGCGCCCGTGGACGCGGGCCGACTGATCGGCGGCGGCCTCGCGGTCGCCGCGCTGGCGGCGCTGCTGCCGCTGGCCTTCGGCGGCGACGTGCTGCAGTCGGCCGTGGTCGACCTGCACCTGCCGCTGCTGGGCGACCTGCACCTGGTCACCTCGGTGCTCTTCGACGTGGGCGTCTACCTGGTGGTGATCGGGCTGGTCCTGGACCTGCTGCGGGCGCTGGGCTCCCAGATCGACCGCCAGGTGATCCGGGAACGCCGTACCGCCGAGGAGGCCCGACAGTCATGACCGACGTCAACCTGACCCTGGTGATCATCTCCTCGTCCCTGCTCGCCTGCGGCGTCTACCTGCTTCTGGAGCGCAGCCTGTCGCGGGTGCTGGTCGGCCTGGTGATGATGGGCAACGGGGTGAGCATCGCCTTCCTGGTGGCCGGTGGACCCACCGGTGACCCCCCGATCGCCGGCCGCGGAGACACCGCCGACATGGCCGACCCGCTGCCGCAGGCGATGGTGCTGACCGCCATCGTGATCACCCTGGCCACCACCGCCTTCGTCCTGGCCATGGCCTACCGCAGCTGGCAGCTCAACGGGCACGACGACGTCCAGGACGACGCCGAGGACGCCCTGATCCGACGGTTGGCCACCATGGACGTCACCTCCGACTCCTACGACGCCTCCTCCGACGAGGGAGACCCGGACCAGGAGCTCGCGAGCGACTTCGCCGAGGGCGAGCTCGCCGCCGAGCAGGCGGAGCAGGCAGAACAGGCAGCTCAGGCAGATCAGGCAGACGGCGAGCAGGAGACCCGCACATGAGCTGGCTCGTCCCCCTTCCCGTCGCCCTGCCGCTGCTGGGTGCCGGCCTGTCCCTGGTGCTGGCCCACCAGCCCCGCGCCCAGCGGTGGCTGAGCGCGGCAGTGCTGACCGCGATGGTGGTGGTGGCCGCGCTCCTGCTGGTGGCCGCCGACCGCGACGGGCCGCAGACGCTGTGGGTCGGCGGCTGGCCCGAGACCGTCGGCATCGTGCTCGTCGCGGACCGGCTCTCGGCGCTGATGCTGCTGGTCAGCGCGGTGGTGACGCTCGCGGTGCTGAGCTACTCCATCGGGCAGGGCATGGTCGAGGACGAGGAGGGCGCGCCGCTGTCGGTGTACCACCCGACGTTCCTGGTGCTGGTGGCCGGAGTGGCCAACGCCTTCCTGGCCGGCGACCTGTTCAACCTGTTCGTCAGCTTCGAGATGCTGCTCTTCTCCAGCTACGTGCTGCTCACCCTCGGCGGCACCATCACCCGGATCCGCGCCGGGACGATCTACGTGCTGGTCAACCTGCTCTCCTCCACCCTGTTCCTGATCTCCCTGGCCGTGGTCTATGCCGCCACGGGCACCCTCACGCTGGCGCACCTGGCCCAGCGGATCGCCGACCTGCCCGACCACGTCTCGCTGATGCTGCAGCTGCTGCTGCTGCTCACCACGTTCGCGATCAAGGCCGCGATCTTCCCGCTCTCCTTCTGGCTGCCCGACAGCTATCCCACCGCACCCGCCCCGGTCACCGCCGTCTTCGCCGGACTGCTCACCAAGGTCGGCGTCTACGCGATCCTGCGGATGCAGACGCTGCTGTTCCCCGACAGCCGGCTCACCGGCCTGCTGCTGTGGGCGGCCCTGTTCACCCTGGTCATCGGCATCCTGGGAGCCATCGCACAGTCGGACATCAAGCGGATGCTCTCCTTCACCCTGGTCAGCCACATCGGCTACCTGGTGCTCGGCATCGCGCTGGGCGGCGAGCTGGGCGTCGCGGCCACCATCTTCTACGTCGTGCACCACATCACCGTGCAGACCGCGCTCTTCCTGGTCATCGGGCTGGTGGAGCGGCGGGCGGGCAGCACCTCGCTGGTCCGGATCGGCGGGCTGGCCCGGCTCTCGCCGCTGGTGGCCGTGCTGTTCTTCATCCCCGCGATGAACCTGGCCGGGATCCCGCCCTTCTCCGGCTTCATCGGCAAGGTGGGACTGCTCCAGGCCGCCGAGGCCAACGGCAGCCCCCTGGCCTGGGTGCTGGTGGCCGCCGGGGTGCTGACCAGCCTGCTCACCCTGTACGCCGTGGCCAAGACCTGGGCGGTGGCGTTCTGGCGCACCCCGCTGGAGGCCCACGAGGCACTGGAGGCGATCGTCGAGGTCGACGCCGATCCGCTGCCCGGGCACGACACCGCGCCCGTGGCGCAGCACAAGGGGCACGTGCACACCGTCACCGGCACCATCTCGCGCCAGACGCTGGAGGACGCGCGCAGGCTCGCCGACGAGGGGGAGCCGGACCGCGACTTCTACGAGCTGATCGAGGCCGGTGACGACACCGAGCACATGCCGGCCAGCATGGTGCTGCCCGCCGCCGGGCTCGTCGCGGCCACGGTCGCGCTCACCGTCATCGCCGGGCCGCTGTACGCCCTGAGCGACCGCGCGGCCCACGACCTGCTGGACCGGTCGCCGTACATCGAGTCGGTGCTGGGAGGTGGACAGCCATGAGCCCGCAGCTGCGCACCCGGCGCGACGGCACCCGGCGACCCGCGCGCTACCGCGCGCTGCAGCCCGCCGCCCTGGTCTGGCTGACCCTAGTGTGGCTCGCGCTGTGGGGCGAGGTCTCGCCGATGCTGGTGGTCTCCGGCGTGCTGGTGGCCGTGCTGGCCTGCCTGGCCTTCCCGCTGCCCCCGATCGACTTCGGCTCCCGGGTGCGCCCGGCGCGCTTGGTCTACCTCCTCGCGCACTTCCTGGTCGACGTGGTCCGCGCCAGCATCGACGTGTCGCGGGTGGTGCTCCGGCGCCGCCCGGTGCGCAACGCGGTGGTGGCGGTCAACCTGGAGAGCTCCTCGGACTTCGTGCTCACCTCGGTGGCCGCGATGCTGTCCCTGGTGCCCGGCTCCATCGTGGTGGAGGCACGGCGCTCCACCCACACGCTCTTCCTGCACGTGCTCGACGTCCCGGACCCCGCGGCCGCCGAGGCGTTCCGCGCCCAGGCGCTGGCGGTCGAGCAGCGGTTCCTGGCCGCCTTCCCGCCCAAGGCGGCGGCTGCCGAGCAGGACGCGCTCGGCTCGGCGCAGGGCGGTGGTCGGCCATGACGGTCGTGCTCGTCGTCGCCGCGTCGCTGCTCGGGATCGCCTCGATCCTGCTGGTGGTGCGCCTGACCATCGGTCCCACGATCCTGGACCGCAGCATGGCGCTGGACGTGATGATGGCGGTGATGGTCTGCGCGGTCGCCCTGTGGTCGGCGCACACCGACGAGGTGGACCTGCTCCCGATGCTGCTGGTGCTCAGCACCGTGGGGTTCGTGGGCTCGGTCGGCATCGCCCGCTACGCCAGCGGCGTGGACGACGTGGAGGCGGAGCTGAGCGCCGAGGACCCGGTCAGCGACCGCTCCGCCCACGAGCGTGACCGGGCCAGCGACGGGGCCCGCTACGGGGCCGACGACAGGGATGGTGAGCGATGAGCTGGACCCTGCTGCTCGACCTGCTCTCGGCCGTCCTCCTGCTGTCCGGCTCGTTCTTCGCCCTGGTGGCCGCCATCGGCGTGGTGCGCCTGCCGGACCTGCTCAGCCGGATGCACGCGGCGACCAAGCCGCAGGTGATCGGGCTGATGCTGGTGGTCGTGGGGCTGGCGCTGCGGCTGCGCGAGCCCGCGGCCCTGGGCGTCCTGGCGCTGATCGTGGTGATGCAGATGGCCACCAGCGTCGTCTCGGGCCACATGGTGGGCCGGGCCTCGTTCCGGGCCGGGCAGGTGCGCGAGGACCTGCTGGTGGTCGACGAGCTCAGCGGGGAGTTCGACCAGGGCCAGGAGCCGCGCGGGGCGCCGTGAGCTGACCCCACCGGCCGTGGTGCACCACCTGGTCCGGGCCGCGTCGGGTGCGGCGCGCCGCCGAGCCGGTGGCGCCGTTCGGGGCCGGGTGCCCCACGGTGATCGCCCCGATCGGGGTGAGCTCGGCCGGCACCCCGAACTCCGTCCGGAACGCGGCCAGCCGGTCGGGCGGGATCCCGAAGAAGCACGCCCCCAGGCCTTCGTCCACGCACGTCTGCAGGATCAGCAGTGCCGCCATCCCGGTGTCGACGTGCCAGTAGGGGACGGGCCAGCGGGCCTCGTCGCGGTCGGTCCAGCCCTTGTCCGGCTCGGCGTAGCGGTCCAGGTAGGCCTCGCGGTTGCTCAGCGGGACGATCACCGCCGGCGCGGTCCGCATCCCGTCCAGCCAGGCGTTGCTGGCGTCGGGGTCCGGCGAGGTGGCCCGCCAGAAGCGCGTCACCTCCGCCGGCCCCTCCAGCCGCAGGAACGCCCAGCCCTGGGAGAAGCCCGCGCTGGGGGCCCGCACGGCGTGCTCGAGCATCCGGTCCAGGGCGCCCGGGTCGACGGGCTCGTCGGTGTAGCGGCGGACCATGTGGCGACGACGTACGACCTCGCGGAACTCCATGCGCCACATCCTGGCCCAGCCGCGCGCCGGCCCGGACGGCCGGTGTCGCTGGGAGACTGGATCGGTGAACATCGAGCAGATGTGGCAGGACGTGGCGACGGTGGGCCGGGTCGACGGGGGCGGCTATCGACGCCAGTCCTTCGCCGCCGCCGACCTGGAGCTGCGGCAGTGGTTCGCCGCGGCCGCCGCGGAGCGGGGGATGAGCTGCGAGGTCGACCCGTTCGGCAACCTCTCGGCCTGGTGGCGACCTGCCGGCCTGAAGGCGGGCCGGGCACGCCGACCTCGCCGACTGCCTGGTCGGCGTCCAGGCCCTCGCAGACACCCTGGCCCGGCTCGCGGTCTGAGGTGCCGCGCGGCCGCCCTGAGGTAGGGGGGCGCCCCGGGGTGCGGCACAGATAGGGCAGGCGCCCGATGTGAGCGGCTACCTCAGCGACCGACTCTCTTCTCATCAGTCATCGCGAGAAGGAGAGCATCATGGGCGGCATCGACTACTACACCCAGGCCGAGATCGACTACCGGCTGGAGCGAGCGCGCCGGGCCTGGCCCCGGAGTCGCCGCAGGGGCCGCCGCGCGGCGACCACCAGCCGGTGGCAGGGGCCCCTGCGGGGTGCCGAGGAGATGCGCTGAGCGGCGGCGTGAAATCCATGCCCGCACTGTCGGTGGGGCACGACATGATGGACGTCGTGACCGCCAACCGCAGCGTCGACCTCGTGGGACGAGATGCCGAGCTGGAGGAGCTGTGCTCCCGGCTCGGCATCGCCGCGTCCGCGGACGGCTTGACGGCACGCACCACCTCGGTGCTCCTGGCCGGCGACGCGGGCGTGGGCAAGACCCGGTTGCTCAGCGAGCTGCGGGACCGTGCCCTGACGGCCGGCTGGCACGTCGTGGCCGGGCACTGCGTGGACCTGTCGGACTCCGCCCTGCCCTACCTGCCGTTCTCCGAGATCCTGGGCCTGCTGGCCGGCACCCTGCCCGAGGTCGCGGGCAGCACCCTGGCCGACCAGCCGGTGCTGCAGCGGCTGCAGCCCGGACGCCGGGTCCGCACCAGCACCGAGCATGCCGACGAGTCGCCGCTGGAGCGGGCCGACCTCTTCGAGGCGATGCATGCCCTGCTCGAGCGGGCGGCGGGGGAGGCTCCGATCCTGGTGGTGGTCGAGGACGCCCACTGGGCCGACCAGTCCACCCGCGACCTGCTCAGCTTCCTCTTCTCCCGGGGGTTCGCCGCCCCGGTGGGGCTCGTGGTCAGCTACCGATCCGACGACCTGCACCGGCGCCACCCGCTGCGCCGCCAGGTCGCGCAGTGGTCCCGGCTGCCGGTGGTGCGGATGCAGCTGGAGCCGCTGGGCGCCAGCGAGGTGCGCCAGCTGGTCCACGTGCTGCACCCCGACCCGATCGCCGAGCGCGACGTGGCCGACATCGTGGAGCGGGCCGAGGGCAATGCGTTCTTCGTCGAGGAGCTGGTGGGCGCCGCCCGGGTGACCGGCGGGGTGCCGGCCGACCTGGCCGACCTGCTGCTGGTCCGGCTGGAGCGGCTCGACGACGGCGCCCAGCAGGTGGTGCGGACCGCCGCGGTGGCCGGGCGCAAGGTCAGCCACGCGCTGCTCGCGGCGGTCTCCGGGCTGGGGGAGCAGGAGCTCGACGAGGCGCTGCGCACCGCGGTGGAGCGGCACGTCCTCGAGCCGGTCGGCGGCGACGCCTACTCCTTCCGCCACGCCCTGCTGGCCGAGGCGGTCTACGACGACCTGCTGCCCGGCGAACGGGTACGCCGGCACGCGGCGTACGCCCGGGTGCTGCAGTCCGGCGCGGTGCCCGGGACCTCGGCCGAGCTGGCCCGGCACGCCAGGCTCGGCCAGGACGTCGCCACGGCGCTGCGGGCCAGCATCGACGCGGGCGACGAGGCGATGCGGGTGGGCGGCCCCGAGGAGGCCTCCCAGCACTACGAGCTCGCGATGCAGCTCCTCGACCACCCGGCCACCCGCGAGGCTGCCCCAGGAGCCCTCGGCCTGGCCGAGCTGGCGATGCGCACCGCCGACGCGCTCACCGCCGCCGGCCACGCGCACCGGGCAAACGCGCTGCTGGCCGAGACCCTGCAGCGGCTGCCCGCCGGCTCCTCCGACATCGACCGGGGGCTGCTGACCTCCCAGCTGGCACTGAGCATCTTCACCATCGAGGACGAGGGCGACGAGCTGGAGCTGGCCCGCCGGGCCGTGGCGCTGCTGTCGGGGGGCACCGAGGCCCAGCGGGCGCGGTCCCTGGCCAACCAGGCACGCATCCTGGCCGGGCACCTGCGCGAGGACGAGGCCCGCCGGGTCGGCGCCGAGGCGCTGGCGATGAGCCAGCGCCTGGACCTGCCACGGCTCAGCGCCGACATCCTGACCACGCTCGCCTCGCTACAGCGCCACCAGCTCGGGGACGACGTCGGCGACGCGCTGGCCGACGTCATCGGACAGGCGCGCAGCAGCGGCGCCGTGCACGCCGAGCTGCGCGGTCTGTACGGCCTCGGGCGGTTCCACCAGGACCGGGGCGAGATGGACGAGGCGCTCGCCCTGTTCGAGACCTGCCGTGCCCGCGGCGTCCAGATCGGCACGCCGTGGGCGCCGTACTCCTTCGACGCGCTGGTGATGAGCGGGTCCGTGCAGTTCGTGACCGGCCGCTGGGAGGACGCGCTGCGCACCGCCGGCCAGGCCCGCAACGCTCCGGCGCCCCTGGTCGCCGGGGTGCTGCGCGGACTGGAGGCCACGGTGGCGGCCGCCCGCGGTGAGCGCGTGGCGACCCAGCTGGTGGCCGAGCTGCGGCCCCTGTGGTCGGGCGAGGGGCTCGTCGGGCTGTTCGCCGCCACCGCCGAGCTGGAGCTGGCGGAGCAGTCCGCGGACAGCAGGGGCGCGCTCGGCACCTACGCCCGCGCCGTCGAGGTGCTGGGCGCCATGTGGCGCGACCTGTTCCAGGCCCGGCTCCGGCTGGCCGCGCTCACCCTCGGGGTGCTCGGCACGGCGTCCCGGCAGGAGAGCGGCGCCGAGCGGATCGCGGCCCAGGCCACCGCCGACCGGCTGCTCAGCGACGGGCGTCGGGTGGTGGCCCACACCCGGGAGGACGGGCTGGTCTTCGGCCCCGAGGCACTGGCGTGGATCCAGCGGCTGGAGGCCGAGCACCTGCGCTGGCGCTGGCTGGCGCAGATCGACCCGCCCGCCCCGGACGAGCTCCGCGAGGCCTGGGAGCAGACCGAGGCGGCGTTCGTCCGCTACGGCCACGTGCACGAGCTGGCCCGGGTGCGGGCCCGGCTCAGCGACGTGCTGCGCGGCCTCGGCGAGCCCGAGCTCGCCCGGGAGGCCGGCGACCTCGCCCGCGCCGCCGCCCACTCGCTCGGCGCGCAGCCGCTGCTCGGTGAGCTGACGGCGCTGGGCAGCGCCCCGGTCGCCGGCCGCGCGGAGCAGGTGGGGCTGACGCCGCGGGAGAGCGAGATCCTGGCGCTGGTCGCCGAGGGGCGCAGCAACGGCGAGATCGGCCAGCAGCTCTTCATCGCCACCAAGACGGTGAGCGTGCACGTGTCCAACATCCTGGCCAAGCTGGGCGCCGCCTCGCGCACCGAGGCCGCGGCCCTGGCCCGCAGGCGGGGGCTGATCGGCTGAGAGGCACAATCTCCTGCGTGAGCCAGCCGCAGACCGAGTCCCCGACGCTGCGGTGCGCCGTGGCCAGCCGCAGCACCGGGGAGCCGCTGGCCGGCACCGCGCCCACGGAGACGACGTACCTGTTCGTCGAGTACGCCGGGGCCTGGGGTCGGCAGGCGCTGGAGGAGAGCCGGCTTCCCGAAGCGGTGCGGGTGTTGCTGAGCAGCCTGACCGGGGTCCGGGTGCAGCTGATCCGCAGGCACGGCGGCATCTCGGGGCCGGGGGTGCGGATCTTCACCGCCCACGTGTCGGAGTCCGCCGTACGGCTGGAGACCGCGGTGCTGGGCGATGTCTCGGAGCTGCTCGAGATGGACCTCACCCCGTTGATCGCGGGCCGCGGCCTGGACCTCACGCCGTACCACGACGAGCTCCTGCTGGTCTGCACCAACGGGCGGCGGGACGTGTGCTGCGCCGAGCTGGGCCGGCCCGTGACGGCCGCCCTGGGGGCGCGCTGGCCGGAGGCGACCTGGGAGATCAACCACCTCGGCGGGCACCGCTTCGCCGCCACCCTGCTGGCGTTCCCCAGCGCGGTGACGTTGGGACGTCTGGACCACGAGTCAGCCGTGCTGGCCGTCGAGGAGCTCCAGGCCGGCCGGCACCCCCTCGGCTTCTCCCGCGGCAGGGCCGGCGTCAGCCCAGCGGCGCAGGTGGCGCAGCTGCACGTGGTGGAGGAGACCGGGCTCGACGGCCTCGGTGACGTGGTCGTCACCGGTGAGGCCGACGGCGTGGTGAGCCTGAGCGCCGACGGCACGCCGTGGCAGGTGGGCGTCCTGACCCGTACCGGGGAGGCCGTGCGGCAGAGCTGCGCGGACCTGCAGGGCAAGCCGGTCCTGGTGCACGAGGTGGTCGCCGCGGGGCCCGTCCAGGCCTGATCGCCGCCTGCCGCGGGGCCTGGACCGAGACCAGATGACGACGAAGGTGGACGCCCGCCGCCGAGATGGAACAATGGGGGCGCCCGACCCGATCCGTCCGGAGGAGAAGCCCCCGTGCCCGACCGCCCGTCGCTCGAAGAGCGCCCCGTGCTCGCCGGGATCCTCGCCCTGGTGGGCGTGGCCCTGGTCGTCGGCCTGCTCGCCGGTGTCGGGGTGCTGATCGGCAGCAAGGTGCTCGGCCTCGGCGGCGAGGACACCGCCACGGCATCGGACACCAAGGTGACCTCCGGTGAGTCCCTCTACCTGCCCACCCCGTCCGAGACGGTGCGGCCCACCGGCCCCCAGATCACCCTGGACGCCACCGGTCCCACGCCCACCAGCACGGTGGTGACGCCCGTGCCCGAGTCCCCGACCACCTCCGCGCCGCCGGAGAAGGCAATCACCCTCACCGCCGGCCAGTCGACGGTGGCGGCGATGCAGCAGATCGACCTCAGTGGCTCCTACCCCCAGGGCGACGGCGCCATCCTGCAGGTGCAGCGGTTCGAGAACGGCGGCTGGGCGGCCTTCCCGGTGACCGTCTCGGTGAGCGGGGAGACCTTCGCGACGTACGTCCAGACCGGCCAGGGCGGCGAGACCAAGTTCCGGGTGCTCGACACCGACTCCGGCCTGGCCTCCAACGAGGTCGTCGTCACCGTCGGCTGAGCCTGAAGCGGAGACTGCGGCCTCGCGCCAGGCAGGTCAGGCGCCCCCCGCGCCCCGCAGCCGTACGTCGAGCTGTCGGGTCCAGTAGCCGACCCAGCCGGTGCCCAGCACCATCAGCACACCGAGCACCAGGCAGGCGATGGCCAGCGGGGCGACGGCGGCCACGGCGCTGACCAGCAGCGGGCCGCCGCTGTTGCCGATGTCGCCGCACAGCCGCCACCCGCCGAGGTACTGCGCCCGGCCGGCCACGGGCGCGGTGTCCGCGCCGATCGTCATCACGATGCCGGAGCCCAGGCCGTTGCCGACGGCGATGAGCACCATCACCGCGGTCACCGACCAGGCGGCGGTGGCCAGGGGGAGCACGAAGCTGGCGACCGCGACGGAGGCGACCACGGGCAGTGCCACGACCATCCGGCCGTAGGTGTCCATCAGCCAGCCGCCCGGGAAGAAGAAGGCGATGTCGATCGCGCCGGCCACGGCGAAGATCAGCGACGTGGTGCTCGCGCTGAGCCCCACGTGGTCCGCCCAGAGGGGGAGCAGCCCGACCCGCAGGGAGCGGCTCACGCCGATGACGATCACCGCGACTCCGAGCGTGGCCAGCGACCGCCGCTCCGCGCGGAGTACCGAGAGCACCGGGAGGTGGCCCGAGGCCCGGGCCTCGGCCCGCTCCGAGGCACCGAGGTCGGGCATCATCCGGGCCAGCAGGGCGCTGGCCACCGACATGCCGGCGGCCAGCAGGAACGCCGACCCGAGGCCGAAGAAGTGGATCAGCCCGGCGCCGAGCAGCGGCCCCACGAAGATCCCCACCCGGTGGCTGCCGCCCAGCCCGGCCAGCGCCCGGGCCCGGTAGTGGGCCGGGACCACGTCGATCATGAAGCCCTGACGGGCCATCAGGAAGGTGGTCCACGCCATCCCGCTGAGCAGTACGGCGGCTCCGAGGCCGAGCAGCGACTGCGTCAGGCCGGCCCACACCATCGCGGCCGCGTCCACGAACCCGACGGTGAACAGCGCCTGGCGCTCCCCGATCCGGGCGATCAGGGCGCCGGCCGGCAGCGAGGTCAGCATGCTGCCGATGCCCAGCAGGGCCACCACGAAGGCGGCGGTGGCCACGTCGGCGCCCAGGTCGCGGGCGTGCAGAGCCAGCACCGGCATCACCGCGCCGTGCCCGATCGAGTTGACGATCGTGGGCCCGTACGCGGTGACCGCTACGTCTCGGAGGCGGAACTCGGTCTCTGCGGACACGGCGCCGATTCTTGCGCAGCACGCCGACGCCTGGTCGCTCCGGTCTGGCCGGCCAGCACCCCGCCGAGCACCAGCAGCATGCCGAGCGCCTGGGGGAGCCCGAAGGCCTCGGCGGCGACCACGACCCCGAGCACCGTGCCGACCAGGGGGTTGAGCAGGCCCACCAGGGCCACGGCGCCCGCGGGCATCGCGCGCAGCGCGGTGAACCAGCAGAAGTAGGCCAGCCCGGTGCCCACCACCGCGATCCAGGCCAGTCCGAGCACCGCGTCGCGGTCCAGCGCCGGCGGCGCGCCCTCGACCAGCAGCGCGACCGGCAGGATGGCCAGGCCGCCGACCACGAGCTGCCAGGAGACCAGCGTCAGCATGTCCACCGGCGGGTGCCACCGCTTGATCAGGGTGAACCCGAGCGCCGAGATCAGCACGGACCCGAACGCACCTGCCAGGCCCACGCCCGTCACGCCGTCAGGGGTCTGCCAGACCAGCAGCGCCACCCCCACCAGGCCGACCACCGCCGCGGCGAGCCGGACGGCGTGGGCGCGCTCGGAGAGCACCAGCCACGCCATCCCCATCACCGCCAGCGGGGAGGTCGCCTGCAGCGTGGAGGCGAGCCCGCCAGGCAGGTTGTAGGCCGAGACGAAGATCAGCGGGAAGAAGAGCCCGATGTTGCACAGCCCCAGAATCAGCGCCTTCCACCACCAGTCCCCGCGCGGCAGGGTCCGGGTCCAGGCGAGCAGGACCAGTCCCACGGGCAGGGCGCGCACCAACGCCGCGAAGAGCGGACGGCCGGGCGGCAGCAGCTCCTCGGTGACGACGTACGTCGTGCCCCAGGTGATCGGCGCGACGGCCGCCAGCAGGACGGTGCGCCAGGAGGCGGAGGTGTCTTCCACGGAAGAGACTTTACCTTCCAGGGAAGGTAAGGTCCACCCCATGAGCAGCGAGCCCGACCACGTCGGCCGGATCATGGACCAGTGGGCCCGGGAGCGCCCCGACCTCGACGTCTCTCCGATGGGGGTCATCGGGCGCCTGCACCGGCTCGCGGACCGGCTCCAAGCCGAGCTGCGCCCCGTCTTCGCCGCCCACGGGCTGGGCGAGGGGGACTTCGACGTGCTGGCCACCCTGCGCCGCAGCGGAGCGCCGTACCGGCTGACCCCCAGCCAGCTGGCCGACAGCGCCATGGTGACCTCGGGGGCGGTCACCAAGCGGGTGGACCGCCTGGTGTCAGCCGGACTGGTCGAGCGGTCCGCGAGCCCCCGCGACGGACGCTCCTGCGACGTCGCGCTGACCCCCGACGGGCTCGAGCTGGTCGACCGCCTGGTGACCGAGCACGTGGCCAACGAGCACCGGCTGCTCGCCGGGCTCGGTGCCGCGGAGCGCTCGCGCCTGGCCCAGCTGCTGGAGCAGTGGGGGCGGACGATCGACTGAGCCGGGCGTCGCCTCGCTCAGCCGAAGAGGTCCGGGTCCGGACCCGTGCGGCCCTCGGGGCCACGGTCCAGGCCGCTGAGCGTGGCCATCTGCTCCGAGGTCAGCTCGAAGTCCAGGATCTCGGCGTTCTCCCGCATCCGCTGGGGTGGGTGGTCTTCGGGAAGATCACGTCCCCGCGCTGCAGGTGCCAGCGCAGCGTGACCTGGGCCGGCGTACGGCCGAGCCGGTCGGCGATCTCCACGATCGGCTCGGACCGGGAGACCGCGCCCCTGGCGATGGGGGACCAGGCCTCGGTGACCACGCCGTGCCGGGCGTTGGCGGCGCGGACCGCCTCGTTGATGAAGAAGGGGTGCACCTCGACCTGGTTGACCACCGGCACCACGCCGGTCTCGGCGACCACCCGGTCCAGGTGGTCGGGCTGGAAGTTCGAGACCCCGGCGGAGGTGACCAGGCCCTCCTCGACGAAGGAGACCAGGGCCCGCCACGCAGTCACGTAGTCGTCACGCGAGGGCAGCGGCCAGTGGATCAGGAAGAGGTCGACCCGGTCCAGCCCGAGCTTGGTCAGGGACTCCTCCAGGCTGCGCCGAGCCCGGGCCGGCTCGTGGTTGGGGTTGTCCAGCTTGGTGGTGACGTAGAGCTCCTCGCGAGGTACGCCGGACTCGCGCAGCGCCCGCCCCACGCCGGCCTCGTTGCCGTACATCTGGGCGGTGTCGATGTGCCGGTAGCCCAGCTCCAGGGCCGCCGCGACCACCTGCTGCGCGTCCTGGTCGCTCACCTTGTAGGTGCCCAGGCCCAGCTGGGGGATGGAGGTGCCGTCGTGGAGGGGGAGGTGGGGGAGGTCCATGTCACTCACCGTATCCACCCACCGGGTGCCGTCGCGTGGCATCCTCGTCGTCCATGACCAGCACCGCGAAAGCGCCCGAGAGCACCGACTCCCCGCTCCGGCGCTACGCCCGGATCGCCCGCTTGGCCTATCGGCACGGCCGGGGCGACCTGCTCCAGGGGCTGGAGATGGACGAGTTCAGCCACGACGACGACCCGCCGCTGGGCGACGACGACAAGGCCGAGGCCTTCGCCCGTGACCTGGAGAAGATGGGTCCGACGTACATCAAGCTGGGCCAGCTGCTCTCCACCCGCTTCGACCTGCTGCCCGCGGCCTACACCCAGGCCCTCGCGCGGCTCCAGGACGACGTCACGCCGTTCGGGTTCGAAGCCGTGCGCGAGATCGTCGAGGCCGAGCTGGGCGGGCGCCTGGAGGACCTGTACGGCGACTTCGACCCGGAGCCGATGGCGGCGGCCAGCCTGGGCCAGGTGCACCGGGCGACCCTGCGCAACGGCCGGGAGGTGGTGGTCAAGGTGCAGCGTCCCGAGGCCCGGGACGTGGCTCGCGCCGACATGGACACCCTGGCCAGCCTGGCCGCCATGATCGACCGGCGTACCGACGTGGGGCGGCGCTACGGCTTCGAGAAGCTGGTCGCCCAGTTCCGCCAGTCCCTGGCCGGGGAGCTGGACTACCGCCGCGAGGCGCGCAACCTGCAGCGTTTTGGGAGGCTCGTCGAGCCCTACGACCTGCTGCTGGTCCCGCAGCCCGTGCCCGCGCTGAGCACCGGCCGGGTGCTGACCATGGACCTGGTCGAGGGACGCAAGGTGACCGAGCTGGGCAAGCTGGCACTCCTGGACCTCGACTCCGCTCCCGTGGCCGAGCAGCTCTTCGCCTGCTACCTGCACCTGATGCTCGGGGAGGGGGTGCTGCACGCCGACCCGCACCCGGGCAACCTGCTGCTCACCGACGACGGCCGGCTGGCCCTGCTGGACCTCGGCATGGTCGTCTCGGTGCCGCCGCGGCTGCAGGACAAGGTGGTCAAGCTCCTGCTCGCCATCACCGACGGCGACGGCGAGGAGGTCGCCGCGGTGCTCGCCGAGATGGGGCACCAGCTGCCGGACTACGACGCCGGGGCCTTCCGCAACGACGTCGCCCACCTGGTCTCCGAGGCCGTGGGGGCCGGCCCGGACCTGCAGGCCGGCATGGTCCTGGTCGAGCTGAGCCGGCTCTCGGGGCTGCACGGGCTGCGTCCTCCGGCGGAGATGTCGCTGATCGGCAAGGCGCTGCTCAACCTGGACAGCTCCACCCTGCACCTCGATCCGGACTTCTCCCCGGCCGAGGCGCTGCGCGACAACGTCTCCGCCATCCTGGCCAGCGGGCTCGGGGTGAGCCCAGGCGGCATCATGGCTGCCGCGATCGAGGCGAAGGAGTTCGCCAAGCTGCTGCCCCGCCGCGCCAACCGCATCCTGGACAACCTGGCCGCCGGGGAGTTCAACGTCCGGGTCGACGCCCTCGACGAGGAGCGGCTGCACACCGTGCTGCTGCGGGTCGCGAACCGGATCACCCTGGGGATGGTGATCGCGGCGATGCTGGTCGGCGCCGCGCTGATGATGCGGGTCGACGAGGGGCCGCGACTCTTCGGGGTCCCCGGCGTGGCGCTGAGCTTCTTCACCCTCGCGGTGCTCGCGGGGGTGGCGCTGACGGTCTGGATCGTGACCACCGACGGCAAGGTGGCCGCCCGACCCCGCTCCCGGCCCGGGGACCGCGGCTGAGGGACGTCCGCCTCCTCAGGTCGGCGGTCTCGCCTGGGAAAATCGGCCCCCGTTCGGGAACAATCCCCGGACGTACGTGCGTTGAACTCCATGAACGAAGTTGAGTTGAAGCCACTCAACTTGTTTGCCAGAATCGCTCCCAAGGGCGCAGGATGGCGTCACCAGATCTTTCCCGGGACGTTCCCGGGACGCGACAACGGAGGTAACCCAACATGGCACGTGCTGTCGGCATCGACCTCGGCACGACGAACAGCGTCGTCGCCGTCCTGGAGGGTGGCGAGCCCACCGTCATCGCCAACGCAGAGGGCGCCCGGACCACTCCCTCGGTGGTCGCCTTCACCAAGTCCGGCGAGGTGCTGGTCGGCGAGGTGGCCAAGCGCCAGGCCGTCACCAACGTGGACCGCACCATCCGCTCCGTCAAGCGCCACATGGGCACCGACTGGAGCACCCAGATCGACGACAAGAAGTTCACCTCTCAGCAGATCAGCGCCTTCGTGCTGCAGAAGCTCAAGCGCGACGCGGAGGCCTACCTCGGTGAGCCCGTCACCGACGCCGTGATCACCGTGCCGGCGTACTTCTCCGACGCCCAGCGCCAGGCGACCAAGGAGGCGGGCGAGATCGCCGGCCTCAACGTCTCGCGCATCGTCAACGAGCCCACCGCGGCCGCCCTGGCCTACGGCCTGGACAAGGGCGAGGACCAGACGATCCTCGTCTTCGACCTCGGTGGCGGCACGTTCGACGTCTCGCTGCTGGAGATCGGCGAGGGCGTCGTGGAGGTCAAGGCGACCTCCGGTGACAACCACCTCGGTGGCGACGACTGGGACAACCGCGTCGTGGCCTGGATGGTCGACAAGTTCAAGAAGAACAACGGCGTGGACCTGGCCGCCGACAAGATCGCCAAGCAGCGCCTGCAGGAGGCTGCGGAGAAGGCGAAGATCGAGCTCTCCAGTTCCAGCGAGACCACGATCCACCTGCCCTACATCACGCACGGCGAGTCCGGCCCGCTGCACTTCGAGGAGAAGCTGACGCGCGCCGAGTTCCAGAAGATGACCGCAGACCTGCTCGACCGCACCAAGACGCCGTTCCAGTCGGTGCTCAAGGACGGCGGCGTCGCGGTCAAGGACATCGACCACGTGGTCCTCGTCGGTGGCTCCACCCGGATGCCGGCTGTGGCCGAGGTCGTCAAGGACCTGCTCGGTGGCAAGGAGCCCAACAAGGGCGTCAACCCCGATGAGGTCGTGGCCCTGGGTGCGGCCCTGCAGGCCGGCGTGCTCAAGGGTGAGGTCAAGGACGTGCTGCTCCTCGACGTCACCCCGCTGAGCCTCGGCATCGAGACCAAGGGCGGCGTGATGACCACCCTGATCGAGCGCAACACCACCATCCCGACCAAGCGCTCGGAGATCTTCACCACCGCGGACGACAACCAGCCGTCGGTGGAGATCAAGGTCGCCCAGGGTGAGCGCCAGATGTGGGCGCAGAACCAGCCCCTGGGCAACTTCGAGCTCACCGGTCTGCCGCCGGCTCCCCGCGGCGTGCCGAAGATCGAGGTCACCTTCGACATCGACGCCAACGGCATCGTGCACGTCTCCGCCAAGGACCACGCGTCCGGCCGCGAGCAGTCGATGACGATCTCCGGTGGCTCCGCGCTGGGCAAGGACGAGATCGACCGCATGGTCAAGGAGGCCGAGCAGTACGCCGAGGAGGACGCCAAGCGTCGTGCCGCGGTGGACGCCCGCAACCAGGCCGACAGCCTCGTCTACACCACCGAGAAGTTCCTGGCCGACAACGGCGACAAGATCCCCGAGGACGTCAAGACCGAGGTGACCGCCGACGTCGAGGCCCTCAAGGCCACGCTGGAGAACACCGAGGTGGACGCCGAGACGATCCAGGTCGGGGTCAACAAGCTCAACGAGTCCAGCCAGAAGATGGGCGCCGCGATGTACGCCGCCGCGGAGGCCGACCAGGCCGCCGCCGGAGGCAGCGACGGCTCGACGGGCGAGTCCGACGACGACGTGGTGGACGCCGAGATCGTCGACGAGCCAGGCGACGGTGAGGCCAAGTGACTCCTCCCCCCACTGGCTCGGCGGGGGGCTCCCAGGAGCCGCCCGCAGCGGACGGGACCTTCGGGGCCGGCGCCGGCGAGATGGCGGCCGAGACCGAGGTCGAGGCACCCCTGACTGATCAGGGGGCCTCGGCCCCG
This sequence comes from Nocardioides houyundeii, assembly GCF_002865585.1. NCBI lineage: Bacteria > Bacillati > Actinomycetota > Actinomycetes > Propionibacteriales > Nocardioidaceae > Nocardioides > Nocardioides houyundeii. The sequence continues at coordinate 426,107 of NZ_CP025581.1, forward strand.
GCCCGGACGGCTGACAAGTCCGGCGACAAGCCGGCCGACTCCAGCACGGCGGAGGAGGACATCGCCAAGGCGCGGTCCGACGTCGCGGCCCTGACTGCCGACCTGCAGCGGCTGCAGGCCGAGTACCTCAACTACAAGCGCCGGGTCGACCGGGACCGCCAGCTGGTGGCCGAGAACGCGGCGTACAAGGCGCTGCTTCCGGTGATCGAGGTCCTCGACACCGTCGACCGGGCCAGGGAGGCCGGTGAGGTCGACGGCGGGTTCAAGGCGGTCGCCGAGCAGCTCGAGCGGGCGGTCGCGGTCTCCGGGCTGTCCCGCTTCGGTGCCGCGGGCGACGCGTTCGACCCGCAGCTGCACGAGGCGCTCAGCCACCTGGGCGAGGACCCCGACGTCGCGGTGACCACCGTCAAGGTGGTGGCCAAGGGCGGCTACCGGATGGGCGAGCGGGTGGTCCGCGCCGCTCAGGTGCTGGTGGTGGACCCCGCGTCCAGCCCGGCGGCGCCGGCCGACTCCGAGCAGTCGACCGGGGAGCCGCAGGACCAGAGCGGCGAGCCGGACCCGGCGTCCGAGACAGGTATCCCGCCCAGCTCCTGAGCGTGGTGCCCGAGGAACGACAGCCCGAACAGACACACTGCAAGCCGCACCGCGGTCACCGCACCGCGGTGCGGCGCGCAGGTTCGGGCGACATGAGAACGATGGCGAGAGGAGGGTGAGCGAGTGAGCGCGACCGACGGCATGCGTGCCGACTGGGCAGGCAAGGACTTCTACTCCGTGCTGGGGGTGAAGAAGGATGCCTCCGCCTCGGAGATCAAGACTGCCTATCGCAAGCTCGCCCGGGAGAACCATCCCGACTCCAACCCGGGCAACGAGGCCAAGCACGAGAAGTTCAAGGAGATCGCGGAGGCCTACGACGTCCTCGGCGACGCCGAGAAGCGCAAGAAGTACGACGAGATGCGCTCCCTCTACGGATCCGGCGGCTTCGGCGGCCGCAGCACCGGCGGCGGTGCCGGCGGGTTCGACTTCAACGACCTCTTCGGGGACCGGGGCCAGCCCGGTGCCGGTGGTGCCGGCGGCGGGTTCGGCGACGTCTTCAGCGACCTGTTCGGAGGTGGGGGTGGCCGGCAGCGGGGACGCGCCCAGGCGCGACCCCAGCGGGGCGCCGATGTCGAGACGACGGCGACCATCAGCTTCACCGACGCCATCGACGGAGTGACGATCTCCCTCCGGTTGACCTCCGACGCTGCCTGCCCGACCTGCCACGGCACGGGCGGGAAGCCGGGCACCAAGCCGCACGTGTGCACCACCTGCGAGGGCGCCGGCTACGTGGTGTCCTCGGTCGGCGGTGCCTTCTCGATGAACGAGCAGTGCCCGACCTGCGGCGGTCGCCAGCTGGTCTACGACGACCCCTGCCCCACCTGCCACGGCAGCGGCCGCGGGGTGTCCTCGCGCTCCATCCAGGCGCGCATCCCCGCCGGGGTGAAGGACGGTCAGCGCATCCGGCTCAAGGGCAAGGGCGGCTCCGGCGAGAACGGCGGACCGGCCGGTGACCTGCTGGTCACCGTCAAGGTCGGCAAGCACCGGGTCTTCGGGCGCACGGGCGACAACCTCACCCTGGAGGTCCCGGTCTCCTTCGACGAGGCGGCCCTCGGGGCGGAGGTGAAGATTCCGACGCTCGGGGGCATGCCGGTGACGCTCAAGATCCCGGCCGGCACTCCGAGCGGCCGCACCTTCCGGGTCCGCGGCAAGGGCGTGACCAGGCGGGACGGCACCAAGGGCGACCTGCTCGCGACCGTCGAGGTGCAGGTGCCGGCAGTGCTCAACCAGGCGGCTCGCGAGGCCGTGGAGGCCTACCGGGACGCCACCACTGACCGGCCGTTGCGCACGAACCTGTTCCAGGGTGCCTGATGAGCGGCCCCGGGGCCCCATCGCCTGACGCCGCGGTCTACGTCATCTCGGTCGCGGCGGAGCTGACGGGGCTGCATCCCCAGACCCTGCGCACCTATGAGCGGATGGGCCTGATCCGGCCCGGGCGCACCAGCGGCGGGGGACGTCGCTACTCCCACCGTGACCTGGAGCTGCTGCGCGAGATCGCCAGCCTGACCAGCTCCGGGATCGGGCTGGACGGGGTACGGCGGATCCTCGCGCTGGACTCCGAGGTCGCCGAGCTGCGAGCCCGCAACGCAGAGCTCGAGGCAGAGCTTGCGGCGGCCCGTGACCTGCTGCGCCGGAGGGCCAACCCGATGGGGGCCACCGTCAGCGCGGTCAACCGGCTGCCGGTGCTGCGGCGGCCCGAGCCGCCGCAGTCCCTGGTCGTCTGGCGCCGACGTGGCTTCTAGCGCTTGACCTTCTTGGGCTTCGTCTTCATCACCAGCGAGGGGTAGCCGGGGCCTTGGCGGTGACCTTGGCCTGCAGCTTCTTGCCGGCGTACTTCTTGGTGATCTTGAACTTCGCCTTGGTCGCGCCCTTGATCTTCTTGCCGTTGGCGAACCACTGGATCTTGACCTTGGCGCTGGACGGCGTCACCTTGCCGACGACCGCCTTGAGGGCGCCGCCGACCTTGGCCGAGCCCTTGGCGACCGGGGTGCCCTGCGGGGTGCCGAAACCGATGGTCGCGGGCACGCTCGGGACGACAGGCGGGACCGGGACCGGGGCGGGCGGGGCCGGCGGCGTGGTCGGCTCGTCGGTCGGCTCGTCAGTCGGCTCGTCAGTCGGCGGGACGTAGCCGTCCGCCGGGGTGCCGAGGGTGACGTTGACGCCGGGGGCGATGTTGCCCGCGGTGACCGTGACGTCGGCGGCCTCCTCGATGGTGCCGGCGTTCGGGTAGAACTTGGAGTCGAACCAGTTGGTCGACCAGTCGTCGAACTGGAGCCGGTAGGTACCGGCCAGCAGCCGCTCCACGTCGTAGAAGCCGTCGGCGTCGGAGTAGGCCCACGCGACCGGCACCCACGCGCCGCGCACCAGGGTGCTCACGGTGACCTGGGCCTCCGGGAGAGCCAGGCCCTCGGGGCCGGTCACCCGGCCCATGATGTGTCCGGCCAGCGCCAGCTCGGCGTCGACCTGGACGTCGGTGCGGTTGGTGACCACGACGTCCGTGGCGTCCTCGACGCGGGCGGCGTCGTCGTAGTACTCGTCGGCGTGGATGCCGGAGTCGTCGGTGAAGCCGACCCGGTAGGTGCCGTCGGCCCGGGGGTCGAAGGCGTAGCCGCCGTCGGCGTCCACGAAGGCCCAGTCGATGCTGGCCCAGTAGGACTCGGCCGCGTTCCACTGGTAGAGGTAGGCGTAGACCTCCACCTGGGGAGCGGTCGAGGCCAGCGTCGCGGTGCCGTAGATCTCGCCACCGCGGGCGAGCTCGGCGTCGTAGCCGGTCTTGACGTCCCCGTCGCCGACGGTGATGTCCTGAGCCTGCTCGACGTCGGTGACGTCGTCGTAGAACTCCTCGACCAGACCCGGGTGCTCGAAGCCCAGGCGGTAGGTGCCGGGAGCCAGGTCCGGCACGGTGTAGCTGCCGTCGGGCTCGACCCAGGTGTTGGTCGCCTGCCGCCACTCCGGGCTGTCGGGCGAGCCGACGTTCTGGTAGGCGCTGACGGTGACGTCGTCGGCGAACAGGCCCGCGGGCACGGTCACCGTGCCCTGGACGGTGGCCGTGCCGGGGGCGGCAGAGGCGCCCGGGGCGACCAGGACGGTGGCCGCGAGGGCGAGGAAGAGCGACACCGATGCGGCGTAGAACTTGGTTGTGGGGGAGCGCACGAGACCTCCAGGACTGCTGCCGCTGGTACCTCCAGCGGTCCTCCCGCACAGTGCCACCGCTGCGCGCGGAGCGCGGGGCGAACCAGGATCTTTTACTCTTCCGGGCCTGTCGCCCCCGGTCCTTCGGCGCCCTCGCGCGGCCAGTGGCCGGGACGCTCGAGCCCGGCCGGTAGGGCGGTGCGGGCGTTTCCGCGGGTAGCGTTCACCTGGGACTGTGTGAGGTAGAGCACGTCGCTCAGCCGCGCATCCTGCACGTTCGCGTCCCGTACGTCGGCCCCGAGCAGGTCGGCCCGGCCCAGGTCGAGTCCCCGGAGGTCGGCTGCCAGCAGCAGCGCGCCGTGCAGGTCGGCGTCCTTGAGCGTGGCGCCCCCGTGAGCGCCCGACCGGAGGTCCCGTCCGCTGAGGTCGGTGCGGGACAGGTCGGAGGCGTCAGTGGGTCGCAGCCGCGCGGACCCGGCGCGCAGGAGGGCCCCGACCTGGCCCATGACCTCGTCCATGTCCAGCACGAGCAGCTCGGTGGGGGAGAGCGCGACAGCGTCGGCGAGCTGGGCGAGGAGCACCTCGGCGTCCGGGGCGGGGGAGCGCTGCGACACCTCCACCAGGTGTCGCAGCGCCTCGTGCAGCATCCGCATCACCGAGAGCACCGCCGCCATCTCGCCCCGGTCCGCGCCCGGGTCGCGCCAGGAGCGGCCGGCGTACGTCACCTGGGTGACCTGCTGCCCGGCGCCGAAGCAGTCGAAGACGGTGCAGCCGGGCCAGCCCCGCTCGCGCAGCGACTCATGGATGGTGCACCGATCGGCGGAGGACAGGTGGTGGCAGGCCGGACCCGCCGGCTTGTCCACCCCGAAGCCGGAGTCGGCGCGGAACGGGGTCACCACGCAGCACAGGGCCGCACACGAGGAGCAGTCGGCCCTGAGCAGGGGGAGGGGGGCGCGGATCACCGGCCCATGGTCCCACTCAGCCGCGCAGCTGGCTCTCCGCGGTGGTGTCGCGGCTCGCGAAGTCCCGGCCCAGCGGGTAGGGCCGGATCGGGCGCACCGCGCCCGTGAGGCCGATCTGCTTGAGGTGCTCGGTGATCGACTTCGCCGAGACGCCCTTGACGATGTAGCCCCAGGCGCCCTCCTTGAGGGCGGCCTCGGTCATGTAGGTCGCCGAGATCGCGGAGCAGACCACGACCTTGGTGAAGGGGGAGTCCTCGTAGATCAGCGGCAGGATCTCCAGGCCGCCAATGTCGGGCATGTGCAGGTCAAGCAGCACGATGTCGGGCTTCTCGGCCCCGATCAGCGCCATGGCGCTCTCGGCATCACCGGCGTCGCCGACGACCTCGAACTCGGCCGCGTCCAGGGCGATGCGCAGCACGAAGCGCACCTCCTCGTCGTCGTCGACGATGACCACGCGCATCGGTCCGGGATAGCGCAACGACTCGAGCGTCGGCTGGGGTTGCGTGGGCTCGACCACGCTCTCCTGTGGGACCGCCGACTTGCTCTTGTCGGCGGACTGACCGCGAAACAGCTTCACTATTCCTCCACGCCCGGGTGCTGACCGGGGGCAATCGTGCCACGGCGAAGAGCGTTCCCGCAGCAATAGTCCAAGTCGCGGCAATAGTCGAAGTTGAGTGGAATGCACTCAACTTCTGGCGTGTTTCACCGGTGCGGGAGGACAATGGATGTGGAGCAACCGACCGGCCGTGCCGCCCCGCTCGAAGATCACCTCGTCACCAGAAAGGTCAGCCTGACGTGAGCCAGTTCGGAGCCGACAAGTTCACCACCCGCAGTCGTGAAGCCATCGAGGCCGCGCAGATCGCGGCCACCACCGGCGGCAACAGCCAGACCGACCCGCTGCACCTCCTGGTCGCGCTGCTGCGCCAGGAGGACGGGATCGCCCGGAGCCTGATCGCCAAGTCCGGGCTGGACCCGGCGGTCGTGCTGGCCCGCGCCGAGGCCGCGCTCTCCGCGCTGCCCACCGCGACCGGCGCCACCGTCCAGCAGCCGGCGGCCTCCTCGGCCCTGACCCGGGTGCTGGCCTCGGCCCTGGACCTGGCCGGTTCCATGAAGGACGAGTACGTCGCCACCGAGCACCTGCTCGTCGCGCTGGCCAGCGTGCAGTCCGACGCACAGCGGGTGCTCACCGACTCCGGGCTCAGCGCGGAGGTCCTGCGCGAGGGGCTCACCGCGGTGCGCGGCAACCGCCGGGTCACCAGCCAGGAGGCGGAGTCGACGTACGAGGCGCTGGAGAAGTACTCCGTCGACCTGACTGCCGCGGCCCAGGAGGGCCGGCTCGACCCGGTGATCGGGCGGGACTCCGAGATCCGGCGCGTGGTGCAGGTGCTCAGTCGCCGCACCAAGAACAACCCGGTGCTGATCGGCGAGCCCGGCGTCGGCAAGACCGCCGTGGTGGAGGGCCTGGCCCAGCGCGTGGTCGCCGGCGACGTGCCCGACTCCCTCAAGGGTCGGCGGGTGCTGAGCCTCGACCTGTCCGCCATGGTGGCCGGGGCGAAGTACCGCGGCGAGTTCGAGGAGCGGCTCAAGGCCGTCCTGGAGGAGATCAAGGACGCCGGCGGCCAGATCATCACCTTCATCGACGAGCTGCACACCGTGGTCGGTGCGGGCGCCGGAGGCGACTCCTCGATGGACGCCGGCAACATGCTCAAGCCCATGCTGGCCCGCGGCGAGCTGCACATGATCGGCGCCACCACGCTGGACGAGTACCGCGAGCGGATCGAGAAGGACCCGGCCCTGGAGCGTCGCTTCCAGCAGGTCTTCGTCGGCGAGCCGAGCGTGGAGGACACCATCCAGATCCTGCGCGGCATCCAGGAGAAGTACGAGGCGCACCACGGCGTGCGGATCACCGACGCCGCGCTGGTGGCGGCCGCCACCCTCTCGGACCGCTACATCAGCGGCCGCCAGCTCCCCGACAAGGCGATCGACCTGATCGACGAGGCCGCCTCCCGGCTGCGGATGGAGATCGAGTCCTCCCCGGAGGAGATCGACCAGCTGCGCCGCTCGGTGGAGCGCCTCAAGATGGAGGAGTTCGCCCTGGAGAAGGAGAGCGACCCGGCCTCCCGCGAACGGCTCGAGGTGCTGCGCGGCGACCTCGCCAACCACGAGGAGGAGCTGCGGGCGCTCGAGGCCAGGTGGGCACGGGAGAAGTCCTCGCTCGAGGGCGAGGGCGAGCTGCGCCGGCGCCTGGACACCGTGCGGATGCAGGCCGAGAAGCTGATGCGCGACGGCGGCGAGGAGAACCTGCGCCAGGCCTCCGAGCTGCTCTACGTGCAGATCCCGCAGCTGGAGCAGTCCCTGGCCGACTCCGCCGCCGCCGAGACCACGACGTTGGAGCCCCTGGTGGGCGAGGAGGTCGGCTCCGAGCAGATCGCGGAGGTGGTCGAGGCGTGGACCGGCATCCCCACCGGACGGATGCTGCAGGGCGAGACCGCGAAGCTGCTGGACATGGAGTCCGAGATCGGCCAGCGGCTGGTCGGACAGCACCAGGCCGTCCAGGCCGTCAGCGACGCCGTACGCCGTTCGCGCGCCGGGATCTCCGACCCCAACCGGCCCACCGGCTCCTTCCTCTTCCTGGGCCCCACCGGCACCGGCAAGACCGAGCTCGCCAAGAGCCTGGCCGACTTCCTGTTCGACGACGAGCGGGCCATCGTGCGCATCGACATGAGCGAGTACTCCGAGAAGCACTCGGTCTCCCGCCTGGTCGGCGCCCCGCCCGGGTACGTCGGCTACGACGAGGGCGGCCAGCTCACCGAGGCCGTGCGTCGGCGCCCCTACTCGGTGGTCCTGCTCGACGAGGTGGAGAAGGCGCACCCCGAGGTCTTCGACATCCTGCTGCAGGTGCTCGACGACGGACGGCTCACCGACGGCCAGGGACGCACGGTCGACTTCCGCAACACGCTGCTGGTGCTGACCTCCAACCTGGGCTCCAACTTCCTGGTCGACCCGACGCTGGACCAGCACGCCAAGAAGGAGTCGGTGATGACGGTGGTCCGCTCCAGCTTCAAGCCGGAGTTCCTCAACCGCCTCGACGAGATCGTCATCTTCGACGCCCTGACCAAGGAGGAGCTGACCCACATCGTCGACCTCCAGCTGGCCCTGCTGGAGAAGCGGCTGGCGACCCGGCGCATCACCATCGAGGTGACCGACGAGGCCCGGCAGTGGCTCGCCGAGACCGGCTACGACCCGGCGTACGGCGCCCGGCCGCTGCGCCGGCTGATCCAGACCGCCATCGGCGACCCGCTCGCCCGGATGCTGATCGCCGGCCAGGTCACCGACGGCGGCACCGTGCGCGTCGAACGGGGCGAGGACGGGCTCGTGCTCGTCTGAGGCCTGGCCTCCCGACACCTCGTCTGCCCGGCACCCCGGTGCCCCGCAGGCGAGGTGTCGCGCATTTTGTCCCCCATGATGAGATGAGCGGGTGAGTTCTCCCGCGCTGCCCAGACCCCCTCAGGTGACGTTGGCTGCGTGGATGATCATCGTGGGGTCCTTCCTCGTGGTGGTCTCCGCGGTCGAGGTCGTCACCGGACTGCGCTCCCTGGAGACGCGGGAGAGCGTCGAGACCTTCCTCTCCGAGGCACCCAGCACGCTGGGGCTCGACGTCGAGCAGGTGCTGCAGATCCTGCGCGCGACCGCCCTGGTCACCGCGGCGTGCGCGGCGGCGGCCGCCGTCCTGGGATGGCACGTGCTGCAGCGCAACCGCGGCGCGCGGGTGGGTCTCACCGTGCTCGCCGTCCCGCTGTTCCTCAGCGGGCTCGTCACCGGCGGGTTCACCTCCTCCCTGGTCGCCGCGGCCTCGCTGCTGCTGTGGCTGCAGCCGGCGCGCAACTGGTTCGCCGGCAAGCCCGCCCCCGCGGTCCCCGACCAGCGGGTGCCGTGGCCGCCGGTGCAGGCCTCGGTCGAGTCCTCGGCGCCGCCCGCCGAGAACGGTTCCGGCACGACCGGAGCCGACCCCGAGGTCCCGGACCAGGGTGCCCGCCCGGTGCACGGCTTCGGGGACCAGCCCAGCTGGGAGGCCCCCGGCGCCGTGTCGCTCACCAAGCCGGCCGCGCCCGGCGCCGCCGCCCCCGGCGGCCGGCCCGGTGCCGTGGTGGCGGCCGCCGTGCTCACCTGGGTCTGCGCCGGCTTCACCCTGCTCTCCACGGTGGGCAGCATGGTGCTGGTCGGCACCTCCCCGGACGCGGTGATGGAGGAGCTGGAGAAGCAGCAGCCCGACCTGCTCGAGCAGGAGGGGGTGACCCAGGACCTGGTCGTCAACACCGTGCTGGGCGTCGGTGCCGTGGTCGCCCTGTGGTGCCTGGTCGCGATCGTGGCCGCGGTCCTGGTGATGCGCCGCCGCCCCGGCGGGCGCAGCCTGCTCCTGGGCTCGGCCGTGGCCACCGCCGTGTTCGGCCTGGTGGGCGCCCTGAGTGCGCCGCCGATGATCCTGGCGGTGCTGGCCGGGGCCGTGGTGTTCGTGCTGCTGCGCCGCCCGGACGTCCAGGCCTGGTTCCAGAGCCGCTGACCCCGCCGCCTCAGGCGCGCCTGCTGCCTCAGGCGCGCAGCTCGGCGGCGACCAGTCGACGTACCCCTTCGGCGACGACGTCCGGCTGCTTGCAGAACGCCCACCGCACCAGGTGGCGCCCCGCGTCGACGTCGTCGTAGAAGGCCTGGGTGGGGATCGCCACCACCCCGGCCCGTTCCGGCAGGGCCTCGCAGAAGGCCAGGCCGTCGGTCCAGCCCAGCGCCGAGATGTCGGTGGTGACGAAGTAGGTGCCCTCGGGGATCCGGGGGACAGTCCCGCCGCGGCCAGCCCCTCGCAGAGCAGGTCGCGGCGTGACTCCAGGGAGCGCGCCAGCTCGCGCGGCCACTCCGGCTCGGCGTCCAGGGCGTGCGCGATCGCGGGCTGCAGCGGGGAGCCGGAGGTGAAGGTCAGCCACTGCTTGGCCGACAGCAGGGCGCCCACCAGGTCGGCCGGCCCGGTCGCCCAGCCGATCTTCCAGCCGGTCAGCGAGTAGCTCTTGCCCGAGCTGGACAGCGTCAGGGTCCGCTCGGCCATCCCGGGCAGCGTGGCGATCGGGACGTGGGTGTGGCCGGAGTAGGTCAGGTGCTCGTAGACCTCGTCGGTGACCACCACCAGGTCGTGCTCGATGGCCACGTCGGCGACCAACTGCAGCTCGGCGCCGGTGAGCACCGTGCCGGTCGGGTTGTGCGGACTGTTGAGCAGCAGCACCTTGGTCCGGGGCGTGATCGCGGTGCGCAGCGTCTCGGCGTCGAGGCGGAAGTCGGGGCGCGCAGGGTGACCGGTCGGCGCACCCCGCCGGCGATCTGGATCATCGCCAGGTAGGAGTCGTAGTAGGGCTCGAGCACCGCCACCTCGTCGCCGGGGTCGACCAGGCCCAGCAGGGCCGCGGCGATCCCCTCGGTGGCGCCGGTGGTGACCACCACCTCGCGCTCGGGGTCCAGCTCGATCCCGTAGTGGCGCTGCTGGTGCCGGGCGATCGCCGCGCGCAGCTCGGGGGTGCCGGGACCGGGCGCGTACTGGTTGCGGCCCTGCGCCAGCGCGCTGCGCGCCGCCTCCACCACGCTCGCCGGGCCGTCGGAGTCGGGGAAGCCCTGCCCCAGGTTCAGCGCTCCGGTGCGCACCGCCAGCGCCGACATCTGGGTGAAGATCGTGGGCGGGATGCCGTCCAGCCGAGTCGCGTGGGAGTGCATGCCTGCGAGCGTAGCCCGCAGCCCGGGTGCAAGGATCGCCTCATGAGCGACTCCCTCCAGGACCCGGCCCTCGCCGCCGACATCGACGCCTGCTGCCGCCTCACCGGAGAGTTCACCCTCCGCTCGGGCCAGCAGGCGACCGAGTACTTCGACAAGTACCTCTTCGAGTCCCAGCCCACCCTGCTCGCCCGCGTCGCCGAGCAGATGGTCGGGCTGCTGCCCGAGGGCACCGAGCTGCTCGGCGGACTCGAGCTCGGCGGCGTGCCGATCGCCACCATGGTCAGCGCCCGCACCGGGCTCCCGGCGCTGTTCGTGCGCAAGAAGGCCAAGGAGTACGGCACCTGCAAGCTCGCCGAGGGCCCCGACGTCGCCGGTCGCCGGGTGACGCTGATCGAGGACGTCATCACCACTGGGGGCGCGGTCCGCGACGCCACCCGCGAGCTGCGCGCGGCCGGCGCGATCGTCGAGGTCGTGGTCTGCGCCATTGACCGCTCGCCCGCCGGTGAGAACCCGCTCGCCGACGTCGGGCTCGAGGTGCGCCCGGTGCTGACGAAGGCGGAGCTGGACGCCGTCCAGGGGTGAGGCGGGGGGTGCAGGGATCCCCGCCTAGGCGGGTGTTCTGCGGGTTAGGGGGGCATGCAAGCCCCTCTAACCGTCGGGATCCCCGCATAGCCGGGGATCACTGCACCCGCTAGACAGGCTGACTAGGTAGTGAGACCATCTAGCATGCCCGCACCCACCTGGCCCAGCGACTGGACCCGCGCAGTCCTGACGCTGTGCGTGCTCCGCGCGCTGGCGCCGGGGCCCACCTACGGCTACGCGCTGGCCGGGGTGCTGGAGGACGCCGGCCTGGGCGCCGTCAAGGGAGGCACCCTCTATCCGCTGCTCGGCCGCCTGGAGGCTGCCGGGTGGGTGAGCGTGGAGTGGCGCGCCGGCGAGGGCGGACCGGGACGCAAGTACTTCTCGCTGACCCCGCACGGCGTCGAGGAGCTGCGCCGGCAGAGCGAGCTGTGGGACGACTTCACCGGCATGGTGCGCGAGCACCTGCACGAGCACCAGGGGGCCTCATGACCACCGATCTCGACAAGGACCACAAGGCGTGGCTCGACGAGCTGACGCTCGAGCTGCGGCTCAAGGACGTGAGCGGCCGGGACATCGGGGACGCGGTGGCCACCGCGCGGGAGTTCCTGCGCGACTCCGGGACCAGCGCCGAGGAGGCGTTCGGCAGCCCCCGGGAGTACGCCGACGCGCTCGCCCTGGCGCCAGCCCCCGACGCGGAGCGGGGGGTGCGGCGGGCGGTCCTCGGCGGCCTCCTCGTGCTCCTCGGCTTCTTCGCGGTCGTGTACGCCGGAGGGCCCGCGTGGCGCGGTGAGAGCGTGGAGCTCGACGCCAGCACCGTGGCGCTGCTCCTGCTCGCCGCGCTGCTGGTGCTGCTCATCCCGAGGTACCTGTCCACGGTGATGCACGCCGCGCCGTGGCGGATCGGCCTGGGCGCGGCGGTCGTCTTCGCCGTTCAGGTGCTCATCGCGTTCACGCTCGGCGACGTCACGGTCGCCTCCCTCCCGGCGCTGCCGATCGCCCTGGTGGGGGCGGTGGTCCTGGTGGGCGAGGTCGGGTGGCTGGCCCGGCAGGACGACGACCCGCTGCAGGACCCCCTCGAGCCGCAGGTCAGGACGCACGTCAGTCCGCTGGTCAGAATGCTGCCCGGGCTCGTGTCGTGCGTGGCCGCGGTCGGCTTCGTCGTGCTCGACGTCATGGTGGGCGGATGAGCGGGCGGACGCGGGCGGCCGCCGCACTCCTGGCCGGTCTCTGCCTGGTCACCGCGGCCTGCTCGGGCGGGGGGAACCCGGCGGACGTCGCCTCGAGTGCGCCGTCGCCCACCGCCGTGGGCAGCGGTCCCGCGGACCCCACCCGGCCCAACCTGCTGGTCATCGAGACCGACGACATGCGCGCCGACGAGCTGGTCTGGATGCCCCGCACCTCGCGGCTGCTGGGGGCCAAGGGCCTGCAGTTCCTCAACTCGTTCTCGCCCAACCCGCTGTGCTGCCCGGCGCGGGCCAGCTTCCTGACCGGCAAGTACTCCCACAACCACCGGGTGCTCAGCCACGAGCCTCCGTACGGCTTCGGCGCCTTCGACGACTCGGTCACCCTGGCCACGCAGCTGGCCGACGCCGGCTACTCGACCGCGCTGATCGGCAAGTACCTCAACGGGTACGGCGTACAGCCGACGCTGGCGGGGGAGGACTCCAGCGGCTACGTGCCGCCGGGCTGGACCCAGTGGTGGGCCGGGCTGGACAACAAGCGCGGTCGCGCCGGCGGCACCTACGACTACTTCCACCTCACCGCCAACGTCAACGGCGAGCAGGTGAGCTGGCCCGGCCGCTACAGCACCGACCTGACCGCAGAGCAGACCGGCGAGGTGGTGGACGCGTTCTCGCAGGACCCCGACCGGCCGTGGTTCGTGTGGTGGAACCCCGTCGCGCCGCACCACGGCGCCCCGATCGAGGACGACGACCCGGGCACCGTGAAGCGCAGCGACGGCTTCGGGGTGAACTGGGTCACCCCGGCCCGCCCGGACGAGGTGCGCGGTCGCTTCGACGACGAGATCGGCAAGGGTGCCGGGGTGCCGGCGTCCGGGTCGCCCGAGGCAGACGTCTCCGACAAGCCCCGCTACCTGCGGCTGCTCCCGGAGCTCAGTGACACCGAGCGCGACGTGCTGCGCACCGTCACCCGGCAGCGTGCCGAGGCGCTCTCCGTCCTCGACGACCGGATCGCGGAGACGTTCGCACACCTGAAGAAGATCGGCGAGGCGGACGACACGGTCGTGGTCTTCACCTCCGACAACGGCTACTACCTCGGTGAGCACCGCAAGCGTCAGGGCAAGATCAACCTGCACGAGCCCTCGATCCGGGTGCCGCTGCTGATCCGCGGCCCCGGTGTCCCGCAGGGCACCCGGTTCGACCCGGTCACCACCCTGGACCTGTCGGCGACGCTGGCGGCGTACGCCGGGGTGGAGCTGCCCGGCGCGGACGGCACGGACCTGCGACCGCTGATTGCCCAGGGCGACCGGGGATGGTCGCGGGCGGTGGTGATCCAGGGGCGGATGCCCGAGGCCGGCTACGAGGCGGCCGCCGACAGCGAGCCCGACTGGGACGGCCTCGGCACCGTCGGCGTACGCCTGGGGCGGTGGAAGGTGGTGCGCTACGCCACCGGCGAGCGCGAGGTCTACGACCTCGACCGCGACCCCCTGGAGCTGGAGAACCTCGCCGCCGGACCGGACACCGCGCTGCTGGCCCGCCTGGACCAGGTCTGGGAGCAGTACGTCGACTGCGCCGGCGCGGGCTGCCGTCAGGCGCTGCCGGAGCAGCTGAGGCTGGACCCGGCCGAGAACGAGCGGATCACCCGGCAGCAGGACCTGGCCGAGCGCGAGACGTTCGGCGGACCCGGGCGCTCGGCGTCCGGTCCGCCGACCTCAGCCCCGTAAGGCGATCAGTCGACGTCCTGACCCAGGATGTCGCGGTCGGGACGGCCGTCGTGGTCGCGGTCCTCGGCCTCCGGGGCGTGGGTGCGCTTGTGCCGGATCCACTCGAAGGCGACCGGGATCACCGAGAAGGCGACGACGGCGATGATGATCTTGTCGATGCTGTCGCCCAGCGCCGGGAAGGTCTTGCCGAGGAAGTAGCCGAGCAGCGTGATGCTCAGGACCCACGCCACGGCGCCCACGGCGCTCCAGGTGAAGAAGCGCTTGCGGTTCATCAGCGTCACGCCGGCGACCACGGTGATGTAGGTGCGCACGAACGGCACGAACCGGCCGATCACCAGGGCCTTGTTGCCGTGCTTGTCGAAGAAGACCTGGGTCTGGTCGAAGTACTTGCGCTTGAGGATCTTGCCGTCACGCTCGTAGAGCGGCGGTCCGAGGGCTCGCCCGATCTCGTAGCCGGTGACGTTGCCCAGGAACCCGGCCAGGGTGAACAGCAGCAGCGCCGCGAACAGCTCCACCACGGGCGGGCCGGGGAAGACGTCGATCTTCTCGCCGGCGATGAACAGTCCCATCGCGAAGAGCAGGGAGTCGCCGGGCAGGAACGGGAAGAACAGACCGCACTCGATGAAGATGATCGCCAGGCTCAGCCAGAACAGCTCCTCGCCGAACCTGCTGAGGAGCCAGTTGGGATCCATCCAGTCCATCCCGAGCAGGAGCGGATGGACGAGTGCGATCAGTTCGGTCACGGGGCACACCCTATCGGGGGGCACCTACCCTTCCCCCATGCCCGACCACCCCACCGACCCCTCCGTCGCCCCGGAACAGCGGGCGCCGTACGACCCGATGCCGCACGGCCCCGCGGAGGTGGGCGTGGGTCCGTGGCAGGGGGAGTGGCCCACAGGCGCGCAGTACGACGCCCGGCTGCTCGCCGAGGGCGACCGGCGCAACGTGGTCGACCGCTACCGCTACTGGACGGTGGAGGCGATCGTCGCCGACCTCGACACCCGGCGCCACGACTTCCACGTCGCGATCGAGAACTGGCAGCACGACTTCAACATCGGCACCATCGTCCGCTCGGCGAACGCGTTCCTGGCCGCCGAGGTGCACATCGTGGGGCGCAGGCGGTGGAACCGACGCGGCGCCATGGTCACCGACCGCTACCAGCACGTGCGGCACCACGAGGACGCCGACGCGCTCGCCGCCTACCTGCACTCGCTGCCGGAGCCGGTGCGGCTGATGGGGATCGACAACCTGCCTGGCTCCTCCCACCTGGAGACCATGCAGGTGCCGCGCCGGGTCTGCTTCCTCTTCGGCCAGGAGGGCCCCGGGCTCTCCGCCGCCGCGCGCGAGGCGTGCGACGGCACCTTCTCCATCGCCCAGTTCGGCTCCACCCGCTCCATCAACGCCAGCGCTGCCGCCGCGATCGCGATGCACAGCTGGATCGTGGCGCACGCGGACCTCAGCGACGAGGCGGCTTGGCGGGGCTGAGGCCGAGTGGCTCGCGGGTGTCCCCGGCTGGCCCTAGCGTGGACCCATGGCCGGAAACCCTGTCGGAAACCCTGTCGGAACTCCTGGCGGCACTCCCGAGCGACCCGCGACCTTCTTCCGCGGGCCCGAGGAGTTCCGCGCCTGGCTGGAGGCCAACCACGACACCGCCCCGGAGCTGTGGATGGGCCTGAGGAAGAAGCACGTGCCCGACCGGGGACTGACGTGGGAGCAGGCGGTCCCCGAGGCGCTCTGCTTCGGGTGGATCGACTCGGTCTCCCAGCCGATCGACGAGGACTCTCGGCGGCAGCGGTGGACGCCGCGACGCGCGGGCAGCAACTGGAGCAACGTCAACATCGCCCACGTGGAGCGGTTGACCGCCGAGGGGCGGATGCACCCCGCCGGGCTTGCGGCCTTCCAGCGGCGCCAGGCCGACCGGTCGGGGATCTACTCGTTCGAGAACGGGAACGACGACCAGCTGCCCGCGGTCATGCAGTCACGACTGGAGGAGACGCCGCCCGCAGCGGACTTCTGGGCGGCCGGGACCCCGTCGTACCGGCGCACCGTGGTCTCGTGGGTGACGTCGGCCAAGCGTGAGGCGACCGTGGCGAAGCGGCTCGCTGAGCTCGTCGAAGCCTGCTCCAAGGGTCGGCTGGTGAAGTTCCAGCAGTACGGCGAGGAGCCGGCGTGGGCGCGGAAGGCGCGGGCCGCGTTGGGGATCGACGACTGACGCCTCTCGTCAGCGGGGGACCGCCGGTCAGTAGTCCTGGAAGAAGCCCAGGACCGCTACCACCAGGCCACCCGCGAGCGCCAGCGACCCCAGCACGACGGCGGTCGTGGCCAGGGGCACGGTCAACGGGTCGGGGGACCGGCGCAGCGGAACGGCCAGCATCACGGCGACGAGGCCGATCAACGCCGGGAGCATGCCGAGCGGCACCATCCAGACCAGCCGCCCTTCCGTCATCACGTCGGAGAGGAACCTGCTGCTGAACAGCGCCGACAGCGCGTTGGAGAGGCTCCCACCGCCGAGCGCACCGACCAGGCCGACCGCCACCGCCACGAATGCTCGGGTCCGGTCGGCGACGACGTCGGTCGATCCCACGGTCTGGGTGCTCTGGTCCGTCATGACTCCCCCTCGTGGGGCCGCGGGGGCGGCCCTCGACCGTCATCGTAGGGGAACCTGAGCCAGGCGCCGGAGACCTTCCCGGCGCTGAGTGACTAGGCTGGTGGCGTCGACCGCGAAGATCACCCGAGGAGCCCGCAGATGCCCATCGCCACCCCCGAGCGCTACGCCGAGATGCTCGACGCCGCGAAGTCCAAGGGCTTCGCCTTCCCCGCCATCAACGTCTCCTCGTCGCAGACGCTGAACGCCGCGCTCAAGGGCTTCGCCGACGCGGGCTCCGACGGCATCATCCAGATCTCCACCGGTGGCGCGGAGTACCTCTCCGGCCCGTCGGTCAAGAACATGGTCACCGGCTCCGTGGCCTTCGCCGCGTACGCCGCCGAGGTCGCGAAGAACTACCCCGTCAACATCGCGCTGCACACCGACCACTGCCCCCAGGACAAGCTCGACGGCTTCGTCCGGCCGCTCCTCGACATCTCCGCCGAGCGCGTCGCCCGTGGCGAGCTGCCGCTGTTCCAGTCGCACATGTGGGACGGCTCCGCGGTGCCGCTGGAGGAGAACCTGAAGATCGCCGAGGAGCTGCTCGCCAAGTGCGCCGCGGCCCACATCATCCTCGAGGTGGAGATCGGCGTCGTCGGCGGCGAGGAGGACGGTGTCGCCAACGAGATCAACGACAAGCTCTACACCACCCCCGAGGACGCGCTGGCCACGGTCCGCGCGCTCGGCACCGGTGAGAAGGGCCGCTACATGACGGCGCTGACCTTCGGCAACGTGCACGGCGTCTACAAGCCCGGCAACGTCAAGCTGCGCCCCGAGATCCTCCAGGCCGCCCAGGAGGCCGTGGTCGCCGAGCTCGGCCTGACCGCAGGCGCCAAGCCGTTCGACCTGGTCTTCCACGGCGGCTCCGGCTCCACCGCCGAGGAGATCGGCGCGGCCGTCGACTACGGCGTGGTGAAGATGAACGTCGACACCGACACCCAGTACGCCTTCACCCGCCCGGTCGCGGACCACATGTTCCGCAACTACGACGGCGTGCTGAAGACCGACGGCGAGGTCGGCAACAAGAAGCACTACGACCCCCGCGCCTGGGGCAAGGCCGGCGAGGCCGGCATGGCCGCCCGGATCGTGGAGGCGTGCCAGAACCTGCGCTCGGCGGGCACCACGCTGGGCGCCTGAGCCCGGCGGCTCCGGCCGCGCCAAACACATGTAACGCGCTGTTAGACACGCTCTACGTACCCACCGGTGGGGGCGCGGAGCACGTTAAACAGCGCGTTACATGTGTTTGGGCAGGCGCGAGCAGCTGCCACACGACCGCGGTCACCCGTGCCGGGCCCGATCCCGTCGCACCAGGTACGGCGCCAGGTCGGCCACGTCGGTGCCGTAACGGGCCACGGTGGCCTCGAACTCGCGCAGCACCCGTCTCTTGGCGTGGTCCCAGCCCGAGGTCAGGTCGCGGTGGGTCAGGCGCGACATCCCGAGGTGGAAGCCGGTGATGAAGTCCTGTCGGAGCTTCTCGGCCCACAGCACGTCCGCCGGCTCCTGGCCCGCGAAGGTGCCGTCGTACTTGATGCGGCCGTCGATCTCGATGACGTGCCGCCCGACGCGCAGGTCGCACCACACGGTCCGGCGCGCGTCCCTGAGCCCGAACTGGGTCTCGGGCCGACCGATCCCCAGCTCGGTCACCAGCAGTCGGCCCAGGGACTCCTGCCAGCTCTCGGCGCCCGGGTCTGCCAGCAGGATTGCCCGGTCCACCGAACGCCGTCCTGGCCAGCACTTCATCCCGGATGCGGCCTGCCGCAGCTGGGAGCGGGTGACGCCGAGACTGAGCGCGCGGTCGCAGGCGGGCAGTCCGCCTCGGAGCCCGTGCTCGCGGACCAGGTCCAGACAGGTCCTGGCGGGATCGAGCACCTCGAGGCCGTCGACGTGGCGCACCTGGTCCGGATGGAACGGCGCCCCGTGGTGCTTGGTCCCGGCGATGAGGCGGGTGCCGTGCACCCCTTCGCGGGTGATGTGGACCAGGCTTGCCCTGGCGTCGGGAAGCCCGAGTCCGTGCACGAGTGAGGCCGAGTCGTGGCTGAAGACGTGTTCCACCTCGAGGACCAGGGCGGCGGCCCGGACCCGCAGGAGTGGTTTCTCGTCGAACTCGCCCGCCTCGCGCCACTGGTCGCCGTCGACGTAGACGCCGCGGCGGAGCCGGACCCAGGCTCCGGTGCGCACCAGTCGCGCCACCGCCGGGACGTCGAGCCCGGCCGCGAGGGCCTGGCGGCTGGTCAAGAGCCCGTGCTGGCGGCGGGCGGGGAGAAAGCCGGTGAGATCCATCGCCCCAGGCTCGGGACTTCTCGCGCCCGGTGCGCCGCTGGTGCGATCGGCTGTGGACCCGCCGGGACCGGGCCAGCCTGTGCACCTGCCGGGGTCAACCACATGTAACGCGCTGTTAGACACGCTCTACGCCCCCACCGGCGGGTACGTGGAGCGTGTCTAACAGCGCGTTACATGTGCGGGGCGCGGTGGGCGGCGCGGTGAGCAGGGCAGAGCGGGCGGGGCGGATCAGCGCGCGTGCTTCATGCCCTCGAAGGAGAGCGCGGCCAGCAGCCCGATGACCAGGACGGCGGGGATGATGAGCAGCGACTCGCCCATCGCCTGGGTGAACGGACCCCAGGCGGCCTCGGGGAGTCCGCCGCCGCCCATCGCGGTCTCGGGGGAGCCGCCGGCGCCCAGGCCCTGGGCGGCCAACCGGGAGTCCATCAGTACGGCGATCGTCGCCGCGCCCAGGACCGCGCCGACCTGGCGGGTCGCGTTGTAGATCCCCGAGCCGGCACCGGCCTGCTGCACCGGCAGGTTGCGGTTGGCGGTGGTGCTGAGCACCGCCCACAGGAACGAGCTGCCGATGCCCAGGCAGCCGAGCGCCACCAGCAGCTGCCAGACCGGGGTGTCCGGGGCGAGGATGAGCGCGATCGCGGTCAGCGCGCCGCCCATCACCACGAAGCCGAACGAGGTCAGGATGCGCGGGTGCACCCGGTCGGCGAGCCGCCCGACCAGCGGGGCCAGCAGGATCGACATCGCGGCCATCGGGATGAGCAGCATGCCGGCCTGGGTGGGGGACCACCCCCGGACCAGCTGGGCGTAGAGCATCACCGGGAAGCCCATCGCGGTGAAGCCGAAGCTCACGGTGCTGATGCCGAGGTTGGCGAGGGAGAAGTTGCGGTCCCGGAAGAGCTCCAGCGGCACCAGCGGCTCGTTGCGGTTGCGGGCCTGCCACCAGATGAAGACCGCCAGTACCACCAGCCCGGCAGCGATCAGCCGCCACACGGTGAGCGGGCCGGTGATGGTGCCCCAGTCGTACTGCTGGCCCTCCTGGAGCCCGAAGACCAGCAGGAACATCCCGATGCCGCTGAGCGCCACCCCGAGCCAGTCGAAGCGGTGCTCGTGGGTGGCCAGCGCCGGCACCAGGCGCCAGGCCAGCACGAAGGCGATGATGCCGACCGGGATGTTGATGAAGAAGATCCACTCCCAGCCGAGGGAGTCCACCAGCACCCCACCCAGGATCGGGCCGACCAGGGTGGCGACACCGGCGGTCGCGCCCCACAGCGCCATCGCGCTGCCGCGACGGTCCACCGGGAAGATCCGGGTGATCACGGCCATGGTCTGCGGCGTCATCAGCGCGGCACCGAGACCCTGGGCCACCCGGGCGAGCACCAGCCCGGTGATGGAGCCGGTGAGACCGCACCACAGCGAGGCCAGGGTGAAGACGACGAGCCCCACCAGGTAGAGCCGCTTGGGCCCGTAGCGGTCGCCGAGCCGTCCGGTGATCAGCACCGGTACGGCGTACGCGAGCAGGTAGGCGCTGGTCACCCAGACCACCGAGTTCACGTCCGCGCCCAGGTCCTCCATGATCGACGGGGTCGCGACCGTGACGATCGTGGTGTCGACCAGGATCATGAAGAAGCCCAGACACAGCGCCCACAGGGCGGGCCAGGGGTTCTCCGGGAGGGTGGGCGCAGCACTGCGCGGCTGGGTGGTCTGGGTCACTGGAAAATCATGCACCTTGACTGGTTGGTGCGTGGCTCCAGGCCTGTGCTCGACTCAGCCCAGGAGTGCGTCGTACGCCGCGGGGCTGGAGTCGCGCAGGAACTCCGAGCAGCGCTCCCACTCCGGGGTCTCGCCGATCGCGCGGGCCGAGAGGGCGAGCAGGGCAAGCGCCCGCAGGAAGCCGCGGTTGGGCTCGTGCTCCCACGGCACCGGGCCGTGGCCCTTCCAGCCGTTGCGGCGCAGCATGTCCAGCGAGCGGTGGTAGCCCACCCGGGAGAAGGCGTAGACGGTGACGTCGTCGTCGCCGTTGTCGCGGGCCTCCTCGGCCAGCGCGGCCCAGGCGAAGGGGGAGGCCGGGTGGTGGCGCACTGCGGTCGCGGGGGCGGTGCCGGCAGCGAGCTCGGCGGCGGCGGGGTCTTCGGGGAGGAGCGTGGCCGGGGGGCCAGCCATCAGGTCTTGGTGAGTCATGCCGCCAGCATCGCACGCGACGACGAGCGCCCTGAGGTGGCCGTGGTGTTCCTCATCCGACCTGCCACCCGGACACGTAGGTGTCGGGTGCCGGGTCGTCGTTGTGGGACCAGCCGACCACGAGGCGTCCACGCTCCTGGTCGTAGGCGGCGGACTCGGCCCGGTAGGCCACGAGCTCGTCGAACCACATCCGCGTCGCGTCCTGCCACACCTTCGTGCCGTTCCACGTATAGGCCGCGACGGTTCGGGCGCCGATCAGCACCAGCCGGCGCTTCGGGTCGATCTCGATCTGGGCGACGTCGGTCTCGCCACGGGTGTGCTTGATGGTCCGGATCGGCTTGCCGTTGGCGCGCATCACGCGCACCCGGACGGTGTTGGCGTAGGTCCCCGCCGCGGCGACGAAGATCCGGTGACTCCTCGGGTCGACCGCGATCGCCTCCGCCCGGTGCGCCCGGTGCGCCCGGTGCGCCCGCTCGGCGCGCCAGGCCCGGTCGGCCTTGCGGTGCCCGGTGGCGCTCCACGAGACCAAGGTGATCCGGTTGCCACGGTGGGCGCCGGCCGAGTGGTGCCCCGCTACGTGGATGCGGTGCGATGCGGTGTCCACCGCCAGGGTGACGTCGGTGGTCTTGGTGGTCCCGCGGAGGTCACGGGTCCGTCGCCAGACCCGCTCCCGCCCCTCGCGGAAGGCCAGCAGCACGGTCCGGGTGTCGCCGCCCTTGAGGTGGGCCCCCGCGAGGTACCAGCGGTTGCGCGTCGGATCGACGGCGAGTGCGGTGTCGCCGGAGTCGGCGCCACCGTGTCGGAATTCCCGGTTCATCACCGTCGCGCCGTTGCGGTCCACGCAGTCCAGCCGCCAGGCGGTCGGGGTGCCCCACTTCGCCGACGCCTTGCTCACCCGGGTGACGCAGGCCGTCCCGGTCCGCGGGTTGACCTCGACGTCCTGCAGGGTGCCTGCGCCTCGGCACGGCCCTTCGCACTCGCGAGCCGACAGCGGGACCGACCACTGCACGGTCCCCTGGAGGTCCAGGGAGTGGACGACCGCGCCGCTGCGCAGGGCGGAGACCAGCACGATCCGCTGGCCCGCGGGGTCGATCGCCAGGTCGGCGAGGTCGGACTCCTTGTCGGGGCCCAGGCCGATCTCCCACTCGCTGCTCCCCGTCTCGCCGTCGAGGCGGCTCACCCTGATGCGCTCGTCGAAGTCGTCGTCGTACCGGGCGGCGAAGACGTCCCCGCTGGTGGGGTCCAGCACCACCCCGGTCCCGTAGACATGGCTGTCGTAGGGGCGGTCGCCCTCGAACGGCGTGATCCACAGCGCCTGCCTGTCCTCGGCGGGCTCGCGGGTCTCCGCGCTGGCGGGCACGACGGCTGCGCTGAGCGCGAGCGCGAGCGCGAGGATCGGGACGGTGACGCGGCTGATGCGGCTCATGCGGTGCTCCCCCGGTGGACGGCGGGTCTCAGGCGTGTGACGCGCCGAGGTGACGTCTGGTTGCCACCCACCGTAGATCGTCTCAGGCGGGAGCGGTGAGCAGTCCCCGCACGGTGTCCGCGCCGAGTGCCACGATCAGCGTCGGCAGTCGCGGGCCCCGGTCCTTGTCCACGAGGAGGTTGTAGAGGAGCTTGAAGAACTCCTTCTGGTCGGCCTTGACCTCGTCGGTGGGCGCGGCGTCGACGGCGAGGCCGTGGGCCAGCTTGGGCACGCCGTAGACCACGGTGGTGACCGAGTCCAGCTCCAGCTCCTCGGGCAGGTGCTCAAGCAGCAGCGACAGCCACCGCGCCTCGCGCTCGGTGAGGGCTGCGAGCCGCTCGGTGTCCGGGGCGCTGCGGACGATGGTGCGGTCCTCGGCGGGCACGAACTCCGCGGTCCACTGCATCGCCTTGGTCAGCCGGGGCTCCAGGTCGGCCACCGAGTCGTGGGCGAACCCGACCTGGCCGATGACGGCGCTGATCAGCTCCGCGGAGCCAGCGGTCACGTCGGCCACCGAGGAGAGGGTGCGGAACGGCACCACGACCCGCGAGGTGGGCAGCGGACCGGAGGCCGGGCCGATCGCCCGGTCGTGGGCCAGCACGGCGGCGTCGCGCTTGGCGGGGTCGGCGGCCTTGCGGCCCAGGGCGTCCCACTCGTCGTACAGGCGGACGACCTCGGGGCCGAAGTCGATGTTGAAGGTCTGCTTGGGCGCCCGGCGGACGTAGAGCCAGCGCAGGATCGGCGCCTCGAGGACCCGCAGCGCGTCGCTCGCGGTGGGCACCCCGCCCGCGGAGGAGGACATCTTCTGCATGCCGGCGAACCCGACGAAGCCGTAGGCCACGAACGACGGGGCGCGGCCGCCGAAGAGCTTCACCACATCCTTGCCGACGGTGTACGACGACCCGGGCGTCGCGTGGTCGGCGCCGCCGGGCTCGAAGTTGACGTTCTCGAAGGCCCAGCGCATCGGCCAGTCGGCCTTCCACACCAGCTTGCCCTCGTCCTGGGTGGCCAGGTTGGTGACGCCGGAGAAGGTGCAGGCGGTGCAGGTGTAGGCGAGGTCGGTGCTCTCCTCGTCGTACGCGGTGATCGTGGTGGTGTCGCGTCCGCAGTCGCGGCAGTAGGGCTTGAACGGGAAGCGAGCGAGGTCGTCGCCGGCCCCGGTGGGCGCGTCGTCGGCCTCGGCGACCGACTCCTCCAGCGACTCCGCCTCCTGCTCCGAGGTGGGCTCGGGGGCCTTGGCCTTGGTGCGGTAGCGGTCCAGGATCGCCTCGATCTCCCCCCGGCGGCGTACGGCGAGCAGGATCTGCTCGCGGTAGGTGCCGGCGCGGTACATCTGGGTCTGCGACACCTCCTCCATCTCCACGCCCATCTCGGCCAGCGCCTCGATCAGCGGCGCCTTGAAGTGCTCGGCCCAGGACTCGTGGCACTCCCACGGGTCGGGCACCGCGGAGAGGGGGCGGCCGATGTGCTGGGCCCACGACGGGTCGACGCCCGCGGGGACCTTGCGGAAGCGGTCGTAGTCGTCCCAGGAGTGCAGGTGGCGGACCGGGACCCCGCGGCGCCGCAGCTCGTCGGCGACGAAGTGCACGGTGAGGAACTCGCGCAGGTTGCCCAGGTGCACCGGGCCCGAGGGGGAGGCCCCCGAAGCGCAGGTGACGAGGTTGCCCTCCCCGGCGTGGCGGACGGCCTCGTCGGCGGCGCGGGTCACCCAGTCGACGGGCTCGGAACGGGCGGCTCCTGCGGACACGCTGAGTCTCCTGGCGATGATGGGATGGCGATGGGGGCCTGGGGCGGGCTGGCACACCAACGCTACCGCTGGCCGCCGACCTCCCGGGTGCTCAGGGCAGGCTCAGGGTAGGATCATCGAGTACGCGCCGGACTCGACGTGCCAGGTCCGGGTCCGCTCCGGGCCGTAGAGCTCGCCGTCGGCCGAGGCGAAGAACTCCTCGCCGGAGACCGAGACCTCCCGGCCGCGCAGGTAGGTGACGTTGTCCTGCTCGTGGTGGGTGCCGCGGGACAGCCTGGCGACGTAGGCGAACTTGGCCAGCGGGCCCGTGGCGCGCGAGACCATGATGTCGACGAGGCCGTCCTCGGCGTCCGCCTCCGGGGTCAGCTCCGCGCCGCCGCCGACCGAGGTGCCGTTGCCGACCGCGACCATCAGCACGGGCCGGTCGAAGTCGTTGACCACGCGGCCGTCCACCTCGACCCGCACGCGCAGCGAGGGCGGCAGGAAGGCGGCCTGCAGCGCGCCGAGCGGATAGCCGAGCCGGCCCAGGTTGACCTTGCCGATCCCGACCGAGCCCAGCCGGTTCTTCCAGCGGTGGCCGCGACGACTGGCCTGCGCGCCGGCGCCCACGTGCACGCTGTTGACCACCACCTCGCCGAGCTCGTCGACGATCAGGTCGACCGGTCGGATGTCGCCGGTGACCAGCACCCGGGCCGCCTCCTGCGGGTCCAGCGGGATCTCCATGTGGCGCGCGAAGTCGTTGCCGGTGCCGAGCGGGATCAGGCCGAGCACCTTGTCCTTCAGCTCGTTGCGCCGGTGCAGCACCGAGACCACGGCGTGCAGGCTGCCGTCGCCGCCGGCGACCACGATGCGCCGCGAGCCGGCGCGGTGCAGGACGCCGTCCAGCTCGCCGGGGTTCGAGGTCGCAGCCACCTCGACGGACGCCTTGCCGTGCAGCACTTCCAGCGCGGCGTCGAGCGACTGCTGGTCGGCGGTGCCCGCCTCCGAGTTGGTGATGACCAGCAACGATTCCATGGCACGGACCATAGCGGAGAGGCTGCACTCAGAGCCGAGCGAAAATGACGACTCCGGGCTGGGTCCCGGACTTTGGTAAGGTCTCGCTGCAAGAGCTCCGGTGCACTTGTGCCGGAGCTGCTTTTTTGTGTGCGAGTTCGTGGACCCGATCTCGCCACCGACGTGAAGGGGGCTGCGATGCCCGCGATCATGGTTCTGGGTGCCCAGTGGGGCGACGAGGGCAAGGGCAAGGCCACCGACCTGCTCGCCTCCACCACCGACAGCATCGACTACGTGGTGCGCACCAGCGGTGGCCACAACGCCGGCCACACCATCGTGGTGAACGGCGAGAAGTTCGCCACCCACCTGCTGCCCAGCGGCATCCTGACGCCGGGCGCGAGCTGCGTGATCGGCAACGGGGTGGTGGTCTCGCCCGAGGCGCTGTTCCGCGAGCTGGACGCCCTGATCGCGCGTGGGGTGGAGCCGGCGCCGCTAGTGGTGAGCGCCAACGCGCACGTCATCGCCTCGTACCACTCCACGATCGACAAGGTCACCGAGCGGTTCCTGGGCAACAACAAGATCGGCACCACCGGGCGCGGCATCGGGCCGGCGTACGCCGACAAGGTCAACCGGCTCGGCATCCGCATCGCCGACCTCTTCGACGAGAAGATCCTCGCCGCCAAGGTCGAGGGTGCCCTGGACGCCCGCAACCAGCTGTTGACCAAGGTCTACAACCGTCGCGCGATCGGGCCGGAGCAGGTCGTGGAGGAGCTGCTCTCCTACGCCGACCGGCTGCGACCGATGGTGGCCGACACCTCGCTGCTGCTCAACCGCGCGCTGGACGAGGGCAAGACCGTGCTGTTCGAGGGCGCCCAGGCCACGATGCTCGACGTCGACCACGGCACCTACCCGTTCGTGACCTCCTCGAACCCGGTCGCCGGCGGCGTCTGCGTCGGCGCGGGGGTGGGACCGACCCGGATCGACCGGGTGATCGGCGTGATCAAGGCCTACACCACCCGCGTCGGCTCGGGGCCGTTCCCCACCGAGCTGTTCGACGAGGACGGCGAGAAGCTGTGGCGCGTGGGCGGCGAGGTCGGTGTCTCCACCGGCCGCGACCGGCGCTGCGGGTGGTACGACGCGGTGGTGGCGCGCTACGCCACCCGGGTCAACGGCCTGACAGACCTCTTCCTCACCAAGCTCGACGTGCTCTCGGGCTGGGACCGGATCCCGGTGTGCGTGGCCTACGAGATCGACGGCGTGCGGCACGACGAGATGCCGATGACGCAGACCGAGTTCCACCACGCCAAGCCCATCTACGAGTACCTCGAGGGCTGGGGCGAGGACATCTCCGGCTGCCGCACGGTCGCCGAGCTGCCCGCCGCGGCGCAGGCCTACGTGACGGCGCTGGAGGAGATGAGCGGCACCCGGATCTGGGCGGTCGGCGTCGGCCCGGGCCGCGAGCAGACGGTCGTCGTCCACAACGACTGAGTCGGCACGGCTCGACTCAGGGCCGAGTCAGCGGGCCGCCCGCTGCACCCCGCGCGACCACGCGGCCCGCAGCTCGGCGGCCTGCTCCCCGGTGCCCCGTGACTCGGTGATCTCCGGCCCGGTGGGAGTCATCTCGACGCTGAACCCTACCGAGGGGGTGCGTCCCTCGGGATCGGTCGCCCGCACCCACAGCTGGTAGCGGTCGGTCTCGCCCTGGTGCCGCGCCAGCACCGAGGCGACCCGGGTCAGCTGCGGGGCCAGGGCAGCGGCGCGCACCTCGAGCCCGACGTACGGCGGCTCGTCCTCCTCCTGGGTGATCTCCAGGGTGCCCGTTGGTCCGGGGGAGGTGAGCAGCTCGTGCCCGAGCATCACCAGGGAGTCGTCTCCTCCGGGCACGATCTCGACCACGTCGCCCACCGCCGTCAGGAAGTGCAGCGTGGTGGAGCCCAGCGCCTCGCCCGCCTCGCGGCGCAGCAGCTCCATCAGGGGCATCGCGGTGGCCAGGGAGCCCTGGAGCCGCACCTCGACGGCCGGGCCCGCCAGGCGGGCCGACTCGACCCCCGGGCCACCGGACAGCACCTCGATCACCCGGGTCGGGTCCACCCGCTCCGCCGGGTCCTGGAACGAGGCCGTGAACACGTTGTCGGTGACCACCACCTCCACCGGCCCGAGGCCGGCGCCGTGCGGTCCAGCCGCCGCGGCCGCCTCGGCGGGGGCGACGGCGCGTGCGTCGGAGACCCCGAGGATCACGCCCTCGGGCTGCACGGCCAGCCCGGTCAGGGCGAACGCCGTACGCGCGCCGTCGTGCTGCGACTCCACGCTGCGCGCCAGGTCGACCGCGGCGGTCGGGAACTCGCCGGTCGCCCGCAGCAGCCGGTCCAAGCCGGTGGTGCCCTCCGCGGTGAAGGAGACCTCGAGGCGGGGGCCGGCGGCGGGGGCGACCAGCTCCCAAGCGGTCTCGGCCACGGTCCAGAAGTCCGCGCGCCGGGTCGGCCGGAGCGTCAGGTCCGCGCGCTCGGGGCCGAGATCGGCCTCGAGCACCGCGACGTCGGGGTTGTCCGCGGCCCAGGCGAGGGCCGCGCCGACGTAGGAGTCGTCGGCCGCGTCGCTGTCGGCGTCGATCCGGGCGGTCAGGTGCTGTCGCTGGTCGTGGGTGCGAGCGTCCTCCCACAGCGTCACCAAGATCTCCCGGGGGTCCAGGTCGCGGGCCACCTGGATCGCGTCGCTGATCTGCTCGGCTTCCGCGCCGAGCTGCAGGTCCAGCGAGATCGTGCAGGAGAACTCGGGGCAGCCGACCGTGGCCTCCTGGACCCCGGGCGCGTCCCGGAACGCCTCCTCGACCGTCTCGTCGCTGATCCCGCAGGCGGCCAGGCTCAGCAGCGCCAGTACGACGAGCGCCGCCGCGCGAGCTCGCCGGCGGACGGGACGAGGCGGTGCTGCTGGGCGGGGCATGCCGCAGATCGTGGCAGACGCGCGGTCTTCAGGGGCGCTGCTGCACCGCGTGGAGCAGATCGCTGCCCAGGTCGACCAGCTCGGCGCGGCTCAGCGGCAGCTCCTCGCCCAGCCAGGAGGCGAGCACCTCAGCGAACCCGGCGGCGAAGAGCAGACCGTGCAGCCGGGCCCGTTCCGGTGGCCACGCCGCCGCTCCGAACACGTGCTGCGCCTCGTCGCCGACGAGCTCGGCGAAGCCGGCCAGCAGCTGGTGGCGACGGGCGCGGAGCGCGGCGGTGCCGGTGGACTCCACCACCGCCACCCGGCCCTTGGCGGGGGAGTCGCCGATCAGGTCGACCACCGCGGTGATCGCGGCCCGCACCTGGCGCGAGGGATCGCCCGCGTGCTCGGTCAGCGCTGACAGGGCGGCGGCGGTCATCTCGGTGGCCACGGAGTCCAGGGCGGCCACCATCGCCTCGTCGCGGTTGCGGAAGGACTCGTAGAAATAGCGCTCGGTGAGCCCGGCCTCGGCGCAGATGGCGGTCATGGTGGTGCCGGGCTCGCCGCCGCCGGCCAGCGTCGCGATCGTGGCCGCGACCAGGCGCTCCCGTCGTACGGCGGCGCGCTCGGCCGCCGACCTGCCGCCGTAGCTCCGCTCCGATTCGCGCACCGCCTCATCCTGCCGTACCGCCCTTGACAGTGACCTGTATCACCGCAAAACTGACAGGACGTCCTGTCAGATGCCTCGAAGGAGCCCCATGAGCCGCACCTCCCGCACCCCCGGTCCCGGCGCCAGCCCCTTCGCGGGGCGCACCATCGCCATCACCGGCGGGGCCCGCGGTATCGGTGCCGCCACCGCCCGGCTGCTGCAGGAGCGGGGCGCGGACGTGATCATCGGCGACCGCGACGCGGCCCACCTGGAGGAGACGGCCCGGGAGCTCGGGGTGCGCTGGCACCCCCTCGACGTCACCTCGGTCGAGGACTGGACCGCCTTCGTCGCCGCGGCGGGGGAGATCGACGTGCTGGTCAACAACGCCGGGATCATGCCCGTCGGGCCGTTCCTGGACGAGGACGCGGGCGTCACCCGGCAGATCTTCGAGGTCAACACCTTCGGCGTCATCAACGGCACCCGGGCCGTCGCGCCCGGGATGGTCGCGCGGGGCCGCGGGCACGTCGTCAACATCGCCTCCGCCGTGGGTCGCGTCGCGCTGCCCAACGGAGCGTCGTACTCCGCGTCCAAGCACGCGGTGGTCGGCTTCACCGAGGCGATGCGTGCCGAGCTCGGGCCGTCTGGCGTCGAGGTCTCGATGGTGCTGCCGGTGATCGTCAACACCGCGCTCGGCGCCGGAGTAGCCCGGACCCGGGGGGTGCCCACGCTGGACCCCGAGCAGGTGGCCGCCGTGGTCGTCGACGTGATCCGGCGCCCGGTCCCCGAGGCCTGGGCACCGCGCTGGGGTCAGCCGGTCACCAAGGTCTCCCAGGCGCTGCCGCGCCGCTTCCAGGAGGTGGCCCGGCGGCTGATGGGGGCCGACGACGTGCTCACCCATGCCGACGCCGGCGTGCGGGCGGCGTACGAGAGCGAGGCCCGCCGCACCTGACCCGGTGACCGAGCAGGGGGAGCCGTGCGTCAGTCGACGTCGCAGTAGCTGGTGATCCCGAAGCCCGCGAGGAAGATCCCGACCGTGTCCAGCCCCGGCGTTGTCCGCATGGG
Organism: Nocardioides houyundeii; assembly: GCF_002865585.1. Classification (NCBI taxonomy): domain Bacteria; kingdom Bacillati; phylum Actinomycetota; class Actinomycetes; order Propionibacteriales; family Nocardioidaceae; genus Nocardioides; species Nocardioides houyundeii. The sequence goes on from NZ_CP025581.1 coordinate 455,967, forward strand.
CCGATCATGGCGCATCGCGCCCCCTTGCGGGCAGCGTCCTGGGGGCGGCTCGATCGAGACTAGAATCGCTCCACGTGAAGACCCTCGTGATCGGCACCGGCGGCCGTGAGCACGCCCTCGCCCTGGCCCTCGCGCGCGATCCCGAGGTCACCGAGGTGCACGCCGCACCGGGCAACCCGGGCATCGCCGAGGTCGCCACGCTGCACGAGGTGGACCCGATGGACGGCGCCGCGGTGGCCGCGCTGGCGGGACGCCTGGGCGTCGACCTGGTGGTCATCGGCCCGGAGGCGCCGCTGGTGGCCGGGGTCGCGGACGCGGTTACCGACGCCGGCATCGCCTGCTTCGGTCCCAGCCGGGCCGCGGCGCTCCTGGAGGGGTCGAAGGCCTTCTCCAAGGAGGTGATGGCCGCCGCCGGGGTGCCGACCGCTCGCTCGTTCACCTGCACCAGCGCCGAGGAGGTCGCGGCCGCTCTCGACGCCTTCGGCCCGCCGTACGTCGTCAAGGACGACGCCCTGGCCGCCGGCAAGGGCGTGGTGGTGACCAACGACGAGATCGAGGCGCTGGCGCACGCCTCGTCCTGCGAGCGGGTCGTGATCGAGGAGTTCCTCGACGGGCCCGAGGTCTCGCTCTTCGCCGTCTGCGACGGCACCACGGCGTACCCGCTGCAGCCCGCACAGGACTTCAAGCGGATCTTCGACGGGGGACTCGGCCCCAACACCGGCGGCATGGGCGCCTACTCGCCGCTGCCGTGGGCCCCAGCCGACCTGGCCGCCCAGGTGCTCGCGGACGTCGTACAGCCCACGCTGGACGAGATGGCCCGCCGTGGGACGGCCTTCCGCGGCTGCCTGTACGTCGGCCTGGCGCTGACCGCCGCCGGCCCGCGGGTCATCGAGTTCAACTGCCGCTTCGGCGACCCCGACGTGCAGCCGGTGCTGGCGCTGCTGGAGTCCGGGCTCGGGTCGCTGCTGCTCGCTGCCGCGCAGGGCCGCCTCGGCGAGGTCTCGCCGCCGCGGTTCCGCGACGGTGCCGCGGTCAGCGTGGTGCTCGCCAGCGCCGGCTACCCCGAGTCCTCCTCCAAGGGCGACGTCATCGTCGGCACCGAGACGCTGGCCGCCGACGCGGACGTCGACGTGATCCACGCCGGCACCTCCGGCGGGTCGCCGCTGCTCACCGCCGGCGGCCGGGTGCTCGCCGTACGCGCCGTCGGCACCGACGTCGCCGACGCCCGGGCCAAGGCCTACGAGGGCGTCGCCATGATCTCGTTCCCCGGCGCCCAGTGGCGCCGGGACATCGCAGCCGAACCGCTGGGCGTCGTCGAGGGCGCCGCCCTCCACGCCTGACCTCCGCCCCCTCCCCGAGGAGCCTCCCTGATGACTGTCCCCAACGTGCTCGCGACCAGGTACGCCGGTGCGGACCTGGCCGCGATCTGGTCGCCCGAGCACAAGATCGTGCTCGAGCGCCAGCTCTGGATCGCCGTGCTGCGAGCCCAGTCCGACCTCGGCATCGACGTGCCCGAGGGCGTCGTCGAGGCCTACGAGGCCGTCGTCGACCAGGTCGACCTGGCCTCGATCGCCGCGCGCGAGCGGGTCACCCGGCACGACGTGAAGGCTCGGATCGAGGAGTTCTGCGCGCTCGCCGGCCACGAGCACATCCACAAGGGCATGACCTCGCGCGACCTCACCGAGAACGTGGAGCAGCTCCAGCTCAAGCAGTCGCTCGAGCTGCTGCGCGACCGGACGGTGGCCACCTTGGCCCGGCTGGCCCGCCTCGCCGCCGAGCACGAGACCACCGTGATGGCCGGGCGCTCCCACAACGTCGCCGCGCAGGCCACCACCCTGGGCAAGCGGTTCGCCACCATCGCGGACGAGATGCTGATCGGCCTGCAGCGCGTCGAGGAGCTGCTGGCGCGCTACCCGCTGCGCGGCATCAAGGGCCCGATGGGCACCGCGCAGGACATGCTCGACCTGCTCGACGGCGACGCCTCCAAGCTCGCCGACCTGGAGACCCGGGTCGCGGCCCACCTGGGGTTCGACAACGTGCTGACCAGCGTCGGCCAGGTCTACCCCCGCTCGCTGGACTTCGACGTGCTCTCCGCGGTGGTGCAGCTGGTGGCGGGTCCCTCCAACCTGGCGACCACGATCCGGCTGATGGCCGGGATCGAGCTGGTCACCGAGGGCTTCAAGGAGGGCCAGGTCGGCTCCTCGGCGATGCCGCACAAGATGAACACCCGTTCCTGCGAGCGGGTCAACGGCCTGGCCGTCATCACCCGCGGCTACCTCTCGATGGTCGGCGAGCTCGCCGGCGACCAGTGGAACGAGGGCGACGTCTCCTGCTCCGTCGTACGCCGGGTGGCGCTGCCCGACGCCTTCTTCGCCGCCGACGGCCTCTTCCAGACCTTCCTCACCGTGCTCGACGAGTTCGGCGCATTCCCGGCCGTCATCCAGCGCGAGCTCGACCGCTACCTGCCGTTCCTGGCCACCACCAAGGTGCTGATGGCCGCCGTGCGCAACGGCGTCGGCCGCGAGGTCGCCCACGAGGCCATCAAGGAGGCCGCGGTCGGCGTGGCCCTGGACATGCGCAAGGGCCAGGTCGAGAACGACGTCTTCGCCCGTCTCGCCGCCGACACCCGGCTCGGCCTGACCCAGGACCAGATCGCCAGCCTGGTCGCCGACCCGATCGAGTTCACCGGCGCCGCGGTGGCGCAGGTGCAGGAGGTCTGCCGCCGGGTCGCGGTGGTGGCGGAGCGGTACCCCGAGGCTGCGGCGTACTCGCCTGGCGCGATTCTGTAAGCGGGGCTGGCAGGGATCCCCGCTCAGCCGGGGATCCCTGCGCCTAGGGGGGCATGCATGCCCCTCGAACCGTAGGAACACCCCACCAACCTCCTGTGGTGGTGCATGGATACCCGCCTGGGCGGGGATCCCTGCGCCTAGGGGGGCATGCATGCCTCTCCAGCCGCAAGGAACCCCCTCGAACCCGCCCGTACGCCGCCCCGTCGCGCGGTGCGCGTCCCCCGATTTGGGGGTTCCCTGGCAGTTACCGACCGGTAAGACTGCAGCCCATGCGCCTCCCTCACGCTCTCGCCGCCGTGCTCCTGGTCGGGATGGGCACGGGCCTGGCCGGTTGCGGCAACGACGACAAGCCCGTGCAGGGCACCCCGGGGCAGATCGGCTCCACCAGCGAGGACGGCCTCTCCGAGGACTTCCCCCGCGACGACGTGCCCATGCCCGACGGCGAGGTGAGCGACGCGCTCGGCTCCAAGCACGGCTTCATGTTCGTGCTGACCGTGGACCAGCCGCTCGAGGCCACGATGGGGGAGATCGAGTCGCTGATGTCGGAGGCGGGGTTCGTCGTCGACTCCGAGGAGAGCTCCGCCGGCACCGCCGAGGCGGTCTACGTCTCCGAGGAGTGGCAGGTCACCGCGGCCGCGCTCACCTCGGAGAGCGAGAAGGGCCGCGAGCTGGGTCTGCCGGCCGAGGTGACCCGGCTCAACTACGCCGTGACACCCGGCACCTGAGCCGTCCCGCCCGGTACGACGGGCGCCTGGCAGACGCCGTGTGACCCAGCCGACGCCCGCCGCAGTTTGGCGCAGCCCGGCCCGAGGACCGATCTTGGGCGGATGACCACCCCCGTGACCGTCTCCGTGACCCGCCACGTCGACCCCGCCCACACCGAGGAGATGCTGGCCTGGGTCGAGGCCGGATCAACGTTGGCCCAGCGCTTCGACGGCTTCCTGGGCAGCGGCTGGGTCAAGCCGCAGACCGGCTCGCCGGAGTGGCACATGCTCTACCGCTTCGCCTCCGCCGAGCACCTTTCGGTCTGGGAGGAGTCGCCGCAGCGGGCGTGGTGGCTGGCGGCCGGTCAGGGACGCATCGAGGAGACCCGCGTCGAGCGCCGTACCGGGATCGAGGGCTGGTTCGACGAGCCGGTGCACTTCGAGACCCTCGACTCCGCCGTGGCTCCCGTGGCGCCAGCGCCTCCGCGGTGGAAGCAGATGGTCATCATCTTCATGGTGTTCTTCCCGCTGAGCCTGTGCACCAACTGGCTCGCGGGGCACCTGATCCCCGACTGGCCGCTGGTGCCGCGGGTGCTGCTCATCATCACGGTGATGACGCCCCTGATGACCTACGTGCTGATGCCGTTCGCCACCCGCAAGATGCAGTGGTTCCTGCAGCCGGGCGTCAGGCCGAGGGCTTGACGTCCAGGACGACGTCGAACTCCAGCAGCTCCGCGCCGGAGGCGACCGGCTTGGCGGGGGCCTCGCCGGGCTTGGTGGCGTGCGCGGCACGGCTGTCCCCGTCGCGCCACGCGGCGAACGACTCCTCGTCCGCCCAGTGGGTGACCACGAAGTAGCGCGAGCCGCCGGCCGTGGGGCGCAGCAGCTGGAAGCCCAGGAAGCCCGGCGAGCCCTCGACGGCGCCGGCCCGAGCGGCGAACCGCTTCTCCAGCTCCTCGCCGGCGCCGGGAGGAACGGTGATGGCGTTGATCTTCACGACTGACATGCCACGAGCCTAGGCCCGATGCCATAGCCGTCCCGCCGCCGGCGTCGGTGCTCGGGACGTGCTCGCGCGTCGCTAGGCTCTGTGACGTGGCTGACCTCAACATTCCCGCTGCTCCCGCGATCGAGGGCACCACGCACGTGCACAGCGGGAAGGTGCGCGACCTCTACCGCATCGACTCCGGTGAGCACCAGGGCAGGCTACTGATGGTCGCCAGCGACCGGATCTCGGCCTACGACTACGTCCTGGACTCCACGATCCCCGACAAGGGCGAGATCCTCACCCGGATGTCGCTGTGGTGGTTCGGGCAGCTGGCGGACCTGGCGGACAACCACGTCGTCTCCACCGACGTGCCCGCCCAAGTGGCGGGACGGGCCGTGATCTGCGAGAGCCTGGACATGTTCCCCGTCGAGTGCGTCGCCCGCGGCTACCTGACCGGGTCCGGACTCGTCGACTACCGCCGTACCGGGGAGGTCTGCGGCATCTCGCTCCCGCCGGGCCTGGAGGACGCCTCCCGGCTCCCCGAGCCGATCTTCACCCCCGCCAGCAAGGCCGAGCTGGGCGACCACGACGAGAACGTCTCCTACGACGCGGTCGTCGCGACCATCGGCGACACCACCGCCGCCCAGCTGCGGCGGCTGACGCTGGAGGTCTACGGCCGGGCCGAGGCGATCGCCCGCGAGCGCGGCATCATCCTGGCCGACACCAAGCTGGAGTTCGGCCGCCGTCCCGACGGTACGACGGTGCTCGCCGACGAGGTGCTGACCCCGGACTCCTCCCGCTACTGGCCCGCGGACGAGTGGCAGCCCGGCCGCGCCCAGCGGTCCTACGACAAGCAGGTCGTGCGCGACTGGCTGACCGGCCCCGACTCCGGCTGGGACCGCACGGCCGGCACCCCGCCGCCCGCCCTGCCCGCCGAGGTCGTGGAGCTGACCCGCGGCCGGTACGTCGAGGCCTACGAGCGGCTCACCGGCGAGCGGTTCTGACCTCGTGGGCTTCTCCGTGACCGTCGACGTGGAAGCCCCCGTGGACCGGGTCTTCGACTACCTCTGCGAGCCCGCGAACCGCCCCGCCTGGCAGGCCAGCCTGCGCCGCGTCGAAGTCCTCACCTCCGGTCCTGCCGGCATCGGCACCCGCTGGTACGACGTCACCTGGCCCGGGGTGCGCCCGCTGATGGAGATCACCGCCTGGGAGCAGAACGTCCGCTGGGTCGAGCACGGCGTCTGGCGCGGCCTGGAGGTCACCCTCGACCTGGTCTTCGTCCCGCTGGACGAGCACCGCACCCGGGTGCGGGCCACCACCGACGTCCTGGCCCCCGGCTGGCGTCGCCCGCTGGGCTGGGTGCTGGACCGGCTCGGTCCGCTGGGCGCCCGCGACGACCTGAGGCGCGCGGCCCGGCTCATCCCCTAGATTGACGCCATGACCAATCTCGCCACGCTCCTCGAGGACTCCGTCGCCAAGTACGGCGACCGCGACGCGATCGTCCTGGGGGACACCCGGCTGACGTACGCCGCGGTCGACCAGTTCGCCAACATGTGCGCCAACCTGCTCGTCGAGCGGGGCATCAAGCCGGGCGACAAGGTGGCCCTGACCTGCCCCAACCTGCCGTTCTTCTCGATCGTCTACTACGGCATCCTCAAGGCCGGGGCGACCGTGGTGCCGCTCAACGTGCTGCTCAAGGGCCGTGAGGTCGCCTACCACCTCGACGACGCCGACGTGAAGGCGTACTTCTGCTTCGAGGGGACCCCCGAGCTGCCGATGGCCAAGGCGGGCCACGAGGGCTTCACCGCCACCGAGGGCTGCGAGCACTTCTTCGTCATCACCGCCGACCTGGGCGCGGCCTCCCCGATCGAGGGCACCGAGACGATGGCCGGCGCGATGATGACCCAGTCGCCGGAGTTCACCAGCGTGGCGACCGACGACTCCGACACCGCGGTCATCCTCTACACCTCCGGCACCACCGGTCAGCCCAAGGGCGCCGAGCTGACGCACAGCAACATGCTCTCCAACGCGCTGTCCGGAGCCGACCTCTTCAACGCCGACGCGGAGCACCCCGACACCTACCTGTGCGTGCTGCCGCTCTTCCACTCCTTCGGCCAGACCGTGATCCAGAACGGCGCCTTCGCCTACGGCGGCACCGTGGTGATGCTGCCGCGCTTCGAGGCCGAGCCGGCGCTGCAGCTGATGGCCCGCGAGAAGGTCACGTTCTTCGCCGGTGTCCCCACGATGTACTGGGGGCTGCTGGGCGTGCTGGACGACTCCGGCGTCGACGTGCAGGACCTGGCCGCCAACCTGCGGGTGGCGGTGTCCGGCGGTGCGGCCCTCCCGGTGGAGGTGCACAAGGAGTTCGAGCGCCGCTTCGGCGTCACCATCCTCGAGGGCTACGGCCTCTCGGAGACCTCGCCGGTGGCCAGCTTCTCGGTGTACGGCGAGCCGGTGCGGGTCGGCTCCATCGGCCCGGCGATCCCCGGGGTGCAGATGAAGCTGATCAAGGACGACTGGTCGGACTCCGAGCCCGGCGAGATCGGTGAGATCGCCATCCAGGGCCCCAACGTGATGAAGGGCTACCACGGCCGCCCCGAGGCCACCGCCGAGGCGATCCACGACGGCTGGTTCCGCACCGGCGACCTGGCCCGGGTGGACGAGGACGGGTGGTACTACATCGTCGACCGCTCCAAGGACATGATCATCCGCGGCGGCTACAACGTGTACCCCCGCGAGGTCGAGGAGACCCTGCTCACTCACCCTGACGTCTCCCTGTGCGCGGTCATCGGCGTGCCGCACGACAGCCACGGCGAGGAGATCAAGGCGGTGGTGATCCGCAACCCCGGCGCAAGCGTGACCGAGGCCGAGCTGGTGGCGTGGGCCAAGGAGCAGATGGCGGCGTACAAGTACCCGCGCATCGTGGAGTTCCGCGACTCGCTGCCCATGACCTCCACGGGCAAGATCCTCAAGCGCGAGCTCAGCTGAACCGTCCGTACGTAGAACACCGCACCCCCTGCTCGGTGACTCTGCCAAGATGTCGCCGGCAGGGGATCGTGGAGCGCGCCACGGGGGGTGCGCGGGTCTTCTGCCCACAGGTACGAGGGGCCGAGCATGAGATCGCGACGCGAGACCAGGCAGCACGCACGGCTGCGGCCGACGTCCGCGACGGCGGTGGCCCTGGTCGCCGTGCTGGGTGCCGGGTTCGTCCCGTCCGCGGGCGCGGCGACCTGGACCGAAGGGGAGCCGTTCAGGATCACCGCCGACGACGGCGACCGGGGCAAGGTGCTGCGGCTGCGCTGTACCGGACCCCAGGCCGCGCTGCTCAACGTCTCCGACGGCCGTACGTCGATCGGCCGGTGCAACCAGATCCGCAGCTTCCAGCTCGTCGGCGGACGTTTCGCCGTGGTCGACCTGCGTGAGCTCGCCCCGGGGTCCCTGGCCCCGGCCGCGGGCGCGTGGCTGGAGGTGCAGGACGCCCGCGAGACGTGGGGCACCTACACCGACGACCTCATCGGCGGCAGCACGATCGTCGACTCGGGCGCGGGCAACGACATCATCTCTTCGGGCTACTCCGCCAACGGCAAGCCCTTCACCTCGGACCTCCGGGTGGCCCAGGTCCGCGGCGGCGCCGGTGTGGACGAGTGGCGCGCCGGCTTCGAGGCATTCACCCAGGCCACCCGGTTCACCCTGGACGCCGCTCGGCTGCAGGTCACCGACGACCAAGGCCTCTCGATCGCCCCGGCGGTCGACGGGATCGAGGCGGCGACGGTGCGGCTCGAGGGTGACAACCACGTCTTCGACGCCTCTGCCTTCCCAGGAGTGCTCAGCATGGAGGCGTCGGGCCAGGTCACGCTCATCGGGACCCCGGGGCCCGACGTGCTGATGACCCAGGGGGGCAACGACACCATCACCGGCGGGGGTGGCCCCGACACGATCGGAGCCGGAGCGGGCGACGACGTCGTCGAGGCCCGTGACGGCGTCGCGGACTCGGTGGACTGCGGCGACGGCTACGACACGGTCCGAGCCGACGCGGTCGACACCGTCGTCAACTGCGAGACGGTGGTCCTGCCTCCCCCACTGATCGCCCCCACGAGCACCGGGACCCTGACCACGCCCGCGCCGGTGGTGCAGCCGCCCGAGACCAGTGCCATCGCCGGACCGAAGAAGGTGCGCAAGCCCCGCAAGGCGAAGTTCACCTTCACCTCGGCCACGCCCGGTGCGACCTTCATGTGTCGCCTGGACAAGCGGAAGGCCAAGCCCTGCACCTCGCCGTACCGGGTGCGGACCAAGAAGCTCAAGCAGGGCAAGCACCGGCTGTGGGCCTGGGCGGTCCTCGGCGCCGACGCGGACCCCGTCCCGTCCCGGCAGGTCTTCAAGGTCGTGAAGAGGAAGGGCAAGGGCCCCAAGCACCGCTGAGGCGTCCCCCGGCGGAGGGCAGCCGCCCCGGACGGACGCCGTACTGTTTCCACCATGGGTCGAATGGTGGGCGTGGGTCTCGGAGTCGTCATGCTCGTCGTGGGGGCGGTCTGGACCTTCCAGGGGCTCGGCTGGTGGGGCGGCAGCTCGATGAGCGGTGTCGACTTCTGGGCCAAGCTCGGCCCGGCCGTGGCCGGTCTGGGTGTCGCCCTGATCATCGTGGCCGCGCGCGGTCCCCGTACCTGAGCGGCGTCCGGCTGGTGACCGATCCCACAGCGACGCCGGCGCCCGGTGGCGCGGGTGCGTCGACCTAGACTTGCCGCACCCCGTCGTTCCCCAAGGAGTGCCCCGTGGCCCGAGTCGTCGTTGACGTCATGCCCAAGCCCGAGATCCTCGACCCGCAGGGAAAGGCCGTCCTCGGCGCGCTTCCCCGGCTCGGCTTCTCCGGTGTCACCGACGTCCGTCAGGGCAAGCGGTTCGAGCTCACCCTGGACGGCGAGATCACCGACGAGGTGCTGGCCGAGGTCGCCAAGATGGCCGAGACCCTGCTCTCCAACCCGGTGATCGAGGACTTCGAGGTGCACGTGGAGAAGCACTCGGTCGCCGAGGTAGCCGCGGAGGAGGGCCGATGAAGGTCGGCGTCGTCACCTTCCCGGGCTCCCTCGACGATGTCGACGCCCGTCGCGCCGTCGGCTTCGGCGGCCACGAGGCCGTGGCGCTGTGGCACGGCGACACCGACCTGCACGGTGTCGACGCCGTGGTGCTGCCGGGCGGCTTCTCCTACGGCGACTACCTGCGCTGCGGCGCCATCTCCCGCTTCTCGCCGGTGATGGAGAGCGTCATCGAGGCCGCCGAGCGCGGCATGCCGGTCCTGGGCATCTGCAACGGCTTCCAGATCCTGTGCGAGTCCCACCTGCTGCCCGGCGCGCTGATCCGCAACGACCACCGCAAGTTCAACTGCGTCGACCAGCGCCTGCGCATCGAGAACAACCGCACGCCGTTCACCGCGGCGTACGAGCAGGGGCAGGAGGTGACGATCGTGCTCAAGAACGGCGAGGGCGGCTACGTCGCCGACAACGAGACCCTCGACCGCCTCGAGGGCGAGGGCCGCGTGGTCGCGCGCTACCTGGGCGGCAACCCCAACGGCTCGATGCGCGAGATCGCCGGCGTCACCAACGCCGCCGGCAACGTGGTCGGCCTGATGCCGCACCCCGAGCACGCGGTGGAGGAGCTGACCGGTCCCGGCACCGACGGACTGGGCTTCTTCACCAGCCTCGCCGCCGGAGTGTTCGCGTGAGCCCCACCACCCTCTACCGCCGGGTCGCGGTCGCCGAGGCGATCACCTGGGCGCTGCTGCTGCTCGGCATGTTCCTCAAGTACGTCACCGAGACCACCGAGGTCATGGTCCGGATCGGCGGCATGATCCACGGCGCCGTCTTCCTGGCCTACTGCCTCACCACGGTTCTGGTCGCGGTCGACCAGCGCTGGTCGCTCAAGAACGTGGTGCTCGGCCTGCTCTGCGCGGTGCCGCCGTTCGTCACCGTCTGGTTCGAGCGGTACGCCGAGAAGCGCGGCCTGCTCGACTCCCGCTGGCGCCTGCGCGACGAGGCACCGTCCGGCCTCCTGGAGAGGCTGGCCGCCTGGCTGGTCCGCAAGCCCCTGCAGGGCCTGGTCGTCGGCGTCGTCGCGGTCGCCGTCCTCTTCGCCGGCGCCATGCTCGCCGGTCCGCCGGTCTGACCCGCTCGCCGTCCTGGGGGACCGGAGGACGCCGGTCAGAAACGACCCTGCTGCAGCCGGGTCCACACGGTCGAGTTGGCGATGCCGCTCTGGGTGGCGCGGATCCGCGACTGGTACTTCTTCACCGCGGCCTCGGTGGTGAGGTCGAAGACGCCGGTGGCCTTGACCTTGCCGGCCCCGGCCGCGTTCAGCGAGCGCTGCAGGCGATAGACCGCCGACCCGGCGGAGCCGACCTTGAGCACCGTCGGCTCGCCCTGGGCGTGCAGCCCGATCCAGTGGGCCTTGCGGAACTTCGGTGACACGGTGAATCCGTGCGCGGCCTGCCAGACGTTGGCCGCCGCGCGGGTGCGCTTGGTGTAGCGGCCGTTGATCTTGTAGGTGTACAGGCCCTGCTCGGCGAGCGCGCACTGCAGCGCCATCACCTTGCCCGCCTTGGGCCGCACCTTGCCGGGCTTGAGCACCGGGTACTTCTGGTAGGACGTACGCACGCCGCCGCAGCGGCTCTCGCCGTCCGCGACGCCGCCGCGGCCCAGCTCGAGGTAGTTGCTGTCGATGTTGATCGTCACGCCGCCCCAGGTCTCGTTGTGGCCGCCGCGGTACTGCTTCATCCGGCCACCCGGGCGCCAGCCGTCCTCACCGATGTAGCTGGTGGAGGTGTTGGCCAGGCCGTCCCAGCGGGCGATCCAGATCTGCTTGGGCAGCGAGAACTGGCCCGGTCGGCTGACCCGGGCGTCGTCGAGCATCTTGATGCCCGAGCTGGCGCTGGAGTACAGGCCGCTGACGTAGCCGTGGTACTCGATGCGCTCCACCCAGGCGGAGACGAAGGCGAGCGCCGACTCGCGGCAGTTGGTGTTGGCGTGGTCGAAGCCCTCGAGGTCGTACCAGATGGTGCTGGTCGGGCTGATCCCGTAGCTGCGGGCGTCGCCGGCGTTCTTGTCCGCCTCGGCCATGCCCTGGGCGCGGGCGGCGGCGTAGGTCTTGTCGGCTCCCGGGGTGGGGTTGATCTTGAAGTCGTCGGAGTAGCGCGGGAACCTCGGCTGGCAGGAGGCCTGCGGCCCGAGCGCGATGGGCAGCAGTCGCCAGCCCTTGGCGAGCTGGGTGCTGATCCAGGTCGGGCTGAGGTTGGGCTGGCTCCGGCAGGCGCGGGAGTCACCGGAGATGTAGATCCCGGCGGCCAGGAACGGCGAGTGCTCCAGCCAGGCGTCCATCGCCTTCTGCGTGGGCGCGACGCACTGGTCGAAGCCGTAGCCGGTGAAGTCCCCGGGAGTGACCACGTTCTGCTTGCGGGCGGCCTGCTTGGCCGCGGTGCCGACGGACGTGCCGACCGATGTGCCGACGGACGTGCCGACAGACGCGGTGGCGGACGTGGCGGGCGCGGTGGTGCCGGCGAGCAGCCCGGCGGTCAGCGCCAGGGTGGCCAGACCGGCCGTGAGACCAGTCTTGAGACGAGCCGTGAGACGGGGGGCGGAGGGGACGGTGAGGCGCATGCAGAAGGCTCCAGACGAGTGGCGGTCCAGGCACCATAACCTCACCAGTCCCACGAGTCCCACGGGTTGAGCAGAACTACAGCCCAGTAGTTCCTCGCTCCGGACTGCGGCGTCGGGTGGTCCGGGGGGTCGCCTAGGCTTGGCGACGTGCCCGCAGCCCAGAACCTCGACACCGTCGCCGCCGCCGCCCAGGACCCCGCCCGCGAGCAGCCCTGGCAGGACCTGGGGCTGAAGGCCGACGAGTACGCCAGCATCCGCGAGATCCTGGGACGGCGTCCCACCAGCAGCGAGCTGGCGATGTACTCGGTGATGTGGAGCGAGCACTGCTCCTACAAGTCGACCAAGGTGCACCTCAAGCAGTTCGGCGAGCTGCCCCAGGAGACCGCCGCGGGCAAGATGCTGGCCGGCATCGGGGAGAACGCCGGCGTCATCGACATCGGCCAGGGGTACGCCGTCACGTTCAAGGTGGAGAGCCACAACCACCCCTCCTTCGTCGAGCCCTACCAGGGGGCGGCCACCGGCATCGGCGGCATCGTGCGCGACATCCTGGCGATGGGTGCGCGGCCCGTCGCGGTGATGGACCCGCTGCGCTTCGGCCCCCTGGACGCCCCCGACACCCAGCGGGTGCTGCCCGGGATCGTCGCGGGCGTCGGCGGCTACGGCAACTGCCTGGGCCTGCCCAACATCGGCGGCGAGGCCGTCTTCGACGAGACCTACACCGGCAACCCGCTGGTCAACGCGCTCTGCGTGGGCGTGCTGCGCCACGAGGACCTGCACCTGGCCAACGCCACCGGCGTGGGCAACCAGGTCATCCTGTACGGCGCCCGCACCGGCGGCGACGGCATCGGCGGGGTGAGCGTGCTCGCCTCGGAGACCTTCGACGCCAACGCCGACGGCAGCAGCGGGCCGGCCAAGCGGCCCAGCGTCCAGGTGGGCGACCCCTTCATGGAGAAGCTCCTCATCGAGTGCACCCTGGAGCTCTTCGCGGCCGGCGTGGTGGCCGGCATCCAGGACCTGGGCGGCGCCGGCCTGAGCTGCGCCACCTCCGAGCTGGCAAGCGCCGGGGACGGCGGCATGCACGTCGAGCTGGACCGGGTCCCGCTGCGCGACTCCACGCTGGCTCCCGAGGAGATCCTGATGAGCGAGTCCCAGGAGCGGATGATGGCCGTCGTCGAGCCCGGCGACGTCGAGGCGTTCCTCAAGATCTGCGCCAAGTGGGACGTCGAGGCCGTGGTGGTCGGCGAGGTCACCGACACCGGCCGGCTGCACATCGACTGGCACGGCGAGCGGGTGGTCGACGTACCGCCGCGCAGCGTGGCGCACGACGGACCGACGTACCACCGGCCCTTCGCCCGCCCGGCGTGGCAGGACGCGCTCCAGGCAGACGGCGCCGAGGCGCTGCCCCGGCCGGGCACCGGCGACGAGCTGCGCGAGACGCTGCTGCGCCTGGTCGCCAGCCCCAACCTGTGCGACAAGTCCTGGATCACCGACCAGTACGATCGCTACGTCCGCGGCAACACCGTGCTGGCCCAGCCCGCCGACTCCGGCATGATCCGCGTCGACGACCAGACCAACCTCGGCGTCGCGGTCTCCACCGACTGCAACGGCCGCTTCGCCAAGCTCGACCCGTACGCCGGCGCGCAGCTCGCGCTGGCCGAGAGCTACCGCAACGTCGCCACCGGCGGTGCCCGTCCGCTGGCCATCTCCGACTGCCTCAACTTCGGCAGCCCCGAGGACCCCGACGTGATGTGGCAGTTCGCCGAGGCCTGCCGCGGTCTCAAGGACGCCTGCCTGGAGCTGGGCATCCCGGTCACCGGCGGCAACGTCAGCCTCTACAACCAGACCGGCGAGACCGCGATCCTGCCGACCCCGGTGGTCGCGGTGCTCGGTGTGATCGAGGACGTCACCAAGCGCACCCCCAGCCACTTCGCCGGCGCCGGGGAGCAGGTCTTCCTGCTCGGCGAGACCCGCGAGGAGCTGTCCGGCTCGGAGTGGGCGCACGTCGTGCACGGCCACCTCGGCGGCACCCCGCCGCGGGTAGACCTGGCGGCCGAGAAGGCGCTGGCCGAGCTGCTCGCCGACGCCGGCCGCGACGGCGTCCTGACCAGCGCGCACGACCTCTCCGACGGCGGCCTCGCCCAGGCGCTGGCAGAGGCGACCTTCCGCAACGGCGTCGGGGTCTCGGTCTCGCTGGCCGACGTCGCCGGCGGCGACGCGTTCACCGGACTGTTCACCGAGTCCGCGGCCCGGGCCATCGTCACCGTCGCCGACGACCGGGCCGAGGCGCTGCTCGCCCTCGCCGAGCGGTACGCCGTGCCGGTCACCGCCATCGGCACGACCGGCGGTGACGACCTGGTCGTGGCCGAGCAGTTCAGCATCCCGGTCGCGACGTTGCGCCAGGCGTGGGCGGCCACCATGCCGGCGGCCCTGGGCTGAGTCGATGAGCACCGTCGTCGCCCTGGCCACTCCCGCCCTGATCGAGGCGGTGGGGGAGGTGCCGGGTGTCGAGACGGTGCTCTGGGACGGCACCTCGGTGCCGGAGCGGGCCGCGGAGATCGAGCTGGTGGTGGCGCCGTACAACACCGGCGGCCTGCCCGACCTGAGCGGGCTCCCGCGGCTGCGGGTGGTCCAGGTCCAGTCCGCCGGGTACGACGGGATGGTCGCCCAGTTGCCCGACGGCGTCGCGCTGGCCAACGCGACCGGCGTCCACGACGACGCCACCGCCGAGCTGGCACTCGGCATCACGATCGCCAGCCTGCGCGGCATCGACGACGCGGTCCGCAACCGCGGCCAGTGGCTCCGGGACCTGGGTCGCCGCTCGCTGGCCGACAGCCGCGTCCTGGTGCTGGGCTACGGGTCGATCGGCCGCGCGGTGGCGGAGCGGATGCTGGCCTGCAAGGCCGTGGTCACCGGCGTGGCCAGCCGGCCGCGGCCTGACGACCTGCTCGAGAAGGTGCACGGACCCGAGGACTTGGCGCGGCTGCTGCCGGAGACCGACGTGGTCGTCGTGGTGCTGCCGCTGAGCGAGGCCACCCGGCACGTCGTGGACGACGCCTTCCTCGGCCAGCTGCCCGACGGGGCGCTGGTGGTCAACGTCGGGCGCGGACCCCTGCTGGACACCGACGCCGTGCTCGCCCACGCCGGACGGCTGCGCTTCGCCCTCGACGTCACCGACCCCGAGCCGCTGCCGCCCGAGCACCCGCTGTGGCAGGCGCCCGGGGTGCTGATCACCCCGCACCTCGGTGGCGGCACCACCGCGATGCTGCCCCGGATGGCCGCGTTGGCACGCGCCCAGATCGAGGCGTACGTCGCCGGGGAGCCGTTGCGCAACGTGGTGCACGACCCCGCTGCATCCTGAGCCGCGACTGGGAGAGCTCCCGGTCTGGGCTCACGGTTGCAGCGATGACCTGCCGAGGGTGAACTCGTCCCAGGCGTCGATGTACGCGCGGCTCCGCGGGCCCAGCACAGCAGCAAGGGCTGGCCCCGAGAGTCGTCCGTCCGACACGGCATTGGCGAGGGCTTCGAGTAACCCCGTGGCGATCCCGGTGCTAGTGCGGCGTTCAGCTGGAGCGGCGCATCGCCCGGACGCCGACCACCAGCCCCAGGGCGGCCACGGCCCCCGCGCCGGCGAACCCGGCTGCGATGGTGTCGGCCGGCCACTGCCCGGCGAAGAGGGCGCGCACCGCCTCCACGACGTACGTCATCGGGTTGAGGTCGGAGGCGACCTGCAGCCAGCGCGGCGCGTCGTCGATCGGCAGCAGCACCCCGGCCAGCAGCAGCACCGGGAACAGCAGCGTCTGCTGGACGGTCCAGAACATCCAGTCCTGTCCCTTCGAGGCCAGCGCCAGCGCGAACGACAGCGCACCGACGCCCACGCTGAACAGCGCAAGCACCAGCACGCCGACGAGCACGCCGCCCAGGTGCAGGTCGAAGCTGAACGGCGTGACCACCGCCAGGATGATCGCGGTCTGCATCAGCATCGGCACCACCTCCTTGAGGGCCCGGCCGACCAGCAGCGCCGGGCGGCGCAGCGGCGAGACGAGCTGCCGCTCGTGTGAGCCGGTCTGCATCTCCTCCATCAGGTTGGCCCCGGTGAAGGAGCCGCCCATCAGGCAGGTCATGGTGACGATGCCCGGCACGAACCACTGCAGCGCCGACCCGGTCGCCAGGTCCGGCAGCAGCGGGGCGAACAGCCCCAGGAAGACCAGCGGCTGGATCATCGCGAAGACGACGGCCATCGGCTCGCGCCAGACCGGCTTGAGCTCGCGGTTCATCACGTTCAGGGTGTCGGCGAGGAAGCTGCTGCGGGGGGTGTCCGCCGCCTGCAGTCCGGTCCGGCTCTGGGTTTCTGTCGTCATCGTGCTCATGCCGCCACCTCGGTCTTGTCGTCGGTCTCGGTCGGTGAGTCGTGCGCCTCGCGCAGGCTGCGGCCCGTCAGGTCCAGGAAGACGTCGTCGAGGGTGGGCCGGACCACCTCGACCCGGGTCACCGGTGCGTGGTCGCCGAACAGGTCGACCACGAGCCCCGGCACCAGCTCCGCACCCCCGGCCACCCGCAGGGTGATCTCGCTCGCGGTGTGCTCCACCCGGGAGCCCGCGATCCGGCTGGCCCGGGCGGCGGCCGTGGCCGCGGCGTCGGCGGAGGCGAAGCCCAGCCGGACCAGGTCGCCCAGCCCGGACTTGAGGCGGGTGGCGGTGTCGTCGGCGATCACCAGGCCGTGGTCGATGACGATCACCCGGTCCGCGATCGCGTCAGCCTCCTCGAGGTAGTGGGTGGTGAGCACGATCGTGCTGCCGGTCTCGGCGTGCAGCCGCTGCACGATCGCCGCCAGGTTGGCCCGGTTCTGCGGGTCCAGACCCGTGGACGGCTCGTCGAGGAAGAGCACCCGGGGCAGGTGCACCAGGCCCATGGCGATGTCGAGGCGGCGCCGCTGGCCGCCCGAGAGCGTGGAGACGTTGCGGTCCACCACGGCCTCCAGGTCGAGCTCGGCGACCAGCTCGTCGGTCCGGCGGCGGGCCTCGGAGCGGGAGAGCCCGTGGGCCCGGCCCTGGCTGAGCAGCTCGTCGCGGCCGCGCTGCCGGTGACCGGCCCCGTTGCCCTGACCGACGTACCCGATGGCGCGGCGTACCTCGCGCTGTCCGGTGAGCACGTCGTGGCCGGCCACCGAGGCGCTCCCGGAGGTGGGCGGGATCAGCGTGGTGAGCATCCGCAGGGTGGTCGACTTGCCGGCCCCGTTGGGACCCAGGAAGGCGACGAGCTCGCCCTGGCCGATCTCGAGGTCGAGGCCGCGGACGGCCTCCACCGGCTGCTTCCTCTTGGCTGAGCGAGAGGCGAAGTGGCGGGTGAGCCCGCGAGTCACGATCGCCGGCCCGCGGGACGTCTGGGTGTGGGTCGAAGTGGTCATGACGACCACGCTAGGAACTCATGCGGTCAGGCTGTGACCTCAATGGAATCTAGTCTGGGGACATGAGCACGAGTGCCCGGATGCTGCGGCTGCTGTCCCTGCTGCAGACCCACCGCTACTGGCCCGGTGGGGAGCTGTCGCAGCGCCTGGAGGTCAGCCCGCGCACGCTGCGCCGCGACATCGAGCGGCTCCGGGACCTGGGCTACCAGGTGGACGCGGTCCGTGGGGTCGCCGGCGGCTACCAGCTCCGGGCCGGCGGCTCGCTGCCCCCGCTGCTGCTGGAGGACGAGGAGGCGGTGGCCGTCGCGGTGGGGCTGCGGTCGGCGGCCGCGGCGTCCGTGGGCGGTATCCAGGACTTCTCGGTGCAGGCGCTGGCCAAGGTGATCGCGCTGATGCCGCCGCGGCTGCGCCGTCAGCTGGACGCCGTGGCCTCGGAGACCGAGACGCCGGGGCCGTGGGCGGGCGGGCCCGTGGTCGACGCCGGGGTGCTCACCACCCTGGCCCAGGCCTGCCGCGACCAGGAGCCGGTCACCTTCGACTACTCCGCGGTCGGCGCCGAGACCACGCACCGCCGGGTGGAGCCGCTCAAGATGGTCTCGCTCGGACGCCGGTGGTACCTGGTGGCCTACGACCGCGACCGGCTGGACTGGCGCAGCTTCCGGCTCGACCGGATCACCGCGCCGGTGCCGGGTGGGCCCCGGTTCCGGCCCCGGGAGCTGCCCGCCGCCGACGCGCTCTCCTTCGTCCAGGCCGGCATCCGCCGCCGCCCCCAGCGGTACGCCGTCCGGGTGCGCGTCGCCGCCGAACCCGAGCGGCTGATGGCCCTGACGGGCCGCTGGGCCGAGGTGAGCGCGGTCGAGGGCGGCTGCCTGCTGGAGATGAACACCGACTCGCTCGGCTGGCCGCTGATGGTGCTGGGGGAGTGCGGTGCCGACTTCACCGTGGAGTCGCCGCCCGAGCTCGTCACGGCAGTCGCGGAGGTCGCCGCCAGATTCGGCCGCTGTCCCCCTGACCCACGTTGTGTAACAGCGCCGAGAACTTCCCCGGAAGGCCGTTAATAGGTCGTTACGGGAGGCAGTACGCCCGATTTCGGCTCCTAGGCTCCGTCTCATCCGAACCGCCGAGCACCCAGGAGGCCGACGCCATGCACGACATCGTGGGACAGTCCACCGGCCACTCGTGGGCCCACACCCGGCCCCGGCCGCTGGTGGAGTTCCGTGGCGTCGGTCGCTCCTTCGGCGCCGTGGAGGCCCTCGCCCCCACCGACCTGACCGTGCGCCGCGGCGAGCTGGTCTCCCTGATCGGGCCCTCGGGCTGTGGCAAGTCGACGCTGCTGCGGCTGGCCTCCAAGCTCGACCAGCCGACGGTCGGCTCCGTCGAGTTCACCACCGACTCCGTCGGGTACGTCTTCCAGGACGCCACCCTGATGCCGTGGCGCACCGTGCGGCGCAACGTCGGGCTGCTCGCCGAGCTCAGCGGCCTGAGCCGCGCCGGCACCGCCGCGCTGGTGGACGAGGCGCTGGCCACCGTCGGGCTCAGCGACTTCGCCGACCACCTCCCGCACCAGCTCTCCGGCGGCATGAAGATGCGCGCCTCGCTGGCTCGGTCCCTGGTGCTCAACCCGGAGGTCTTCCTCTTCGACGAGCCGTTCGGGGCGCTGGACGAGATCACCCGCGGCCGCCTCAACCTGGTGCTGCTGGACCTCTTCCGCGAGCACAGCTTCGCCGGGCTGTTCGTCACCCACTCGGTCGAGGAGGCGGTCTTCCTCTCCACCCGGGTGGTCGTCATGTCCGCCCGCCCCGGCCGGATCACCGAGGAGTTCGACGTGCCCTTCGACTTCCCCCGCAGCCTGGACCTGCGCTACACCCCGCAGTTCGCCGAGCTCGCCGGCCGCGTCGCCAAGGCCCTCGAGGCGGCGTCGTGATCGCCCGAGCCTCCGGCCGCGTCCGCTCGCTGGCCGTGGTCGTCGTCCCACCGCTGCTGGTGCTGCTGGCGGCGCTCGGGGTCTGGTACCTGATGAGCTACCAGGTGCTGGAGGAGACCGAGAAGTTCCTGCTGCCGCCGCCGCACGAGCTGTTCACCGACGCCCTGATGGTCGAGGAGGTCCGGGCCGACGTGCTGGACGCCCTGTGGGTGACCACCAAGACGGCCCTGGTCGGTCTGGCGGTCTCGCTGGCCATCGGCGTGGTGCTCGCCGTCGCGATGGCCAAGGCCCGCTGGATCGAGCGCTCGGTCTACCCGTACGCGGTGTTCCTGCAGACCGTTCCGATCCTGGCGATCGTGCCGCTGGTCGGCTTCTGGTTCGGCTACGAGATGTTCGCCCGGGTGCTGATCTGCGTGATCATCTCCCTGTTCCCGCTCATCATCAACCCGCTCCAGGGCCTGCTGAGCGCGGACCGCGGCCTGCACGACCTGTTCACCCTCTCGGGGGCCTCCGGCTTCACCCGGCTGATCAAGCTGCAGGTGCCCGCGGCGCTGCCCGACGTCTTCGTCGGGCTGCAGGTGGCGGCCGGCCTGTCGGTGGTCGGCGCCACCGTCGGCGACCTGTTCTTCGGCCGCGGCGCGATCGGTCTGGGCCTGCTGATGCAGCGCTACAGCTCGCGGCTGCAGTCCGCGGAGCTGCTGGCCACCGTGATGGTCACCTGCCTGCTCGGGCTGGTCGTCTTCTGGATCTTCGGCGCGCTCGGGCGCCGGTTGGTCGGCCGCTGGTCGCCGGCCTGGGGAGCGCGCTGACGCGTCCTGCCCTCTTCTCGGACCCGCCCCACCCCCGCTCGCCCACCCCGAAGGGACATCCATGTCTGCTCGATCGCTTCCCGCCCGTTCCACCGCCCTCGCCTCGACGCTGCTGCTGGGGTGCCTGGCGCTGACCGCCTGCGGCTCCGACGACGAGCCCGCCGCAGCCGGCTCGGGCGACGGCGCGCTCTCCGGCGTCTGCCCCGACACCGTGGTCTTCCAGGCCGACTGGGAGCCTGAGGCCGAGCACGGCGGCGTCTACGAGATGCTCGGCGAGGGCTACGAGATCGACACCGACGCCAAGTCGGTCACCGGTCCGCTGGTCGCCGGCGGGGAGGACACCGGGGTGGCGCTGGAGATCCGCATCGGCGGCAACAGCGTCGGCTTCCAGTCGGCCCAGTCCCTGCTCTACCAGGACCGCGACATCCTGCTCGGCTACGGCCGGGTCGGCGACCAGCTGATCGCCCAGCAGGACACCCCGGTGACCGCGGTGATGGCGGCGATGGAGAAGAGCCCGTACGCCGTCTACTGGGACGCCCAGACCTACCCCGACGTCAAGACCATGGGTGACCTCAAGGCGACCGGCGCCACCATCCACGTCGGCAGCCTGCCGGAGACCTGGATCGACTACCTGGTCGCCGAGGGTGTGCTGGACAAGTCCAAGCTGGACCGCAGCGACGCCCCCAAGCCCGCCACGTTCGTGGCCGCCAAGGGCAAGGACGCCGAGGTCGGGTTCATCACCGCCGAGCCGTTCATGTACGAGGAGGAGATCGCCGAGTGGGGTCGCCCCGTCGTGGGCGACCTGGTCGCGGACAACGGCTACCCGGAGTACTTCCAGGCCATCTCGGTGCGCACCTCCGACGTGGAGGCGCAGGCCGACTGCCTCAAGGCGCTGGTGCCGATCATGCAGCAGGCGCACGTGGACTACGCCGAGGACCCGACCGCCACCAACGAGCTCGTCGTCGAGCTGGTCGAGGCCTACGACACTGGCTGGGTCTACACCCCCGAGGGCGCCGAGTACGCCCACGACAAGGGACTGGAGCTCGGCATCGTCGCCAACGGCGCCGACGGGGCGATCGGCTCGTTCGAGGCCGACCGCGTGCAGACCCTGATGGACATCGTGGAGAAGCACGCCGGTGCCGACCTCGACGGGCTGGGCCCCGAGGACATGTTCACCAACGAGTTCATCGACCCCTCGATCTCGCTCGGCTGACCCACCGCCTCGGCGCACCACCACCGGACGTCGTGCCCGGGTCAGTCCGTCCCGACCCGGGCACGACCCCGTGACCCACCCGACCCGCACCCGATCCGCACCCGTCGGATCCGCACCGCCAGGAGTACGTCGATGACCACCACTGACCTGCCCCCCTCCGACCTGCACCCCGACGCACGTCTGACGTCCTCGCGCCGCAAGATCCGCGCGCCGTTCGTGCTGGACGACTCCATGCGCTTCTACTCCCCGCAGACCAACGTCGAGGCGCTCGAGCACCCGCGGGTCCGCGCCCTGACCGAGCGCGTGCGCGACGAGTGGACCCCCGCCCCGGTCCCCACCGCCGGCTCCGGGACCCGACTGGCGCTGCTGGTGCCCTGCACCAAGTACAAGCCCTACGTCACCAGCCGCGAGCACCGCGGCATCAACGGCGCCCTGCTGGCCGCCGGTTGGCGTCCGGTCCGCGGGTACGACGGCCCGGTCGCACTGCTCTCGGTGCTGGACCCCGGGGAGGACCCCGACGTCCTCAACACCGCGCCGCTGGAGCGGGACGGGGTCGTCCTGGACCGGTTCGTGATCTCCGAGCCGCTCGCCCTGGTGCCCTACGAGCTGACCATGTACGTCGACGGGGAGCAGTCGCCCGCCACCTCCTACGACGACCCCGGGCTCTTCGAGGCCCGCGGCACCTCCATCTCTCCCGAGCGTCCCGACTGCACCGCGACCCAGCGAGCCGACGGCACCTGGGCCTGGGGCCCGGCCGAGCGCAGCGCCTACGTCGCGATGCACAACGCGATGGCTGACACGCTGAGCACGGCGCTGGGCCGGCTGTCGCCGCACTACCGGGCGATCGTCTCCTGGGTCGCGCCGGGACTGACCCACCGCAGCTTCCTCGCCGACGCCGCCACCCGGCGTACCGACTCCATCCCGTCCACCCGCATGGGGCTCGACGGACGGGCGATGGCGCTGCGCGGGGTGCTCGACGCGCTGCCCGGTGCGGTGGAGATCCTGCCCACCAAGGAGCAGCAGGGCGCGGCCCGCGAGCAGCTCGCGACCCGGCTGGCCGCCGAGGGCCGGGCCAGCGGACCGGGCTCGGTGCGGGCCGTCTACGCCCGCGGTGACGGCCACGACACCCCCCTCGGCCTGCCCGAGCTCACCGCGATGCTGGTGGAGCGCTTGGACCGGCTCGTGGCCGCCACGGCCTCCGAGCCCGGTGCCGCATGAGCGCCGTGGTGGCCGGTGACGTGCGCCAGGTCCGGGCTCCGGCCGACGGCGAGCTGCTCGGCGAGGTCGCCGCGCTGGCGGTCCAGGCGGTGCCCGAGGTGGTGTTCACCGCCCGCCGGGCGCTGCCCGACTGGGCCGCCGCGGCCCCGCACGCCCGGGCCGACCTGCTCCTCGCCGCCGCCGACGAGCTGGCCGGCATGGTGGAGGAGCTCGCCGTCCGGCACGCGAGGGAGTCCGGCAAGATCGCTCCGCAGGCGCTGCACGAGGTCCGCGGCGCGGTGGCGCTGCTGCGCCGCAACGCCGAGCTGGGCCGGATGGCCGCGGGCGAGCTCGCCCCCACCGGCAGCCTGCCGGGCGGGGAGCGGGACATCACCCTCGTCGAGCGGGTGCCGCTCGGCGTGGTGGTCGCGGTCATCCCCTTCAACTTCCCCGTCGAGCTGACCATGGAGAAGGCCGCGGCGGCGCTCGCGGTCGGCAACGTGGTGGTGGTCAAGCTGCCGCCGCAGAACCCGCTGACCACAGCGGCCGTCCTCGACGTCCTGGCCCGCCACCTGCCGTCCGGGGTGGTCCAGCAGGTGTACGCCGACGTGCCGGCGTCCGCGGCGCTGTGCAGCGCTCCGGGCGTGGACGCGGTCTCGCTGACCGGCTCGGTGGCTGCGGGCCAGGCGGTGGCCGCAGCAGCCGCCCCGCTGCTGCGCCCGCTGCACTTTGAGCTCGGCGGCAACGGTGCCGCCATCGTGCGCGCCGACGCCGACCTGGAGCACGTGGTCTCGGAGTCGCTGCGCGGTCGGCTGCTGATGAACGGCCAGGCGTGCGCGGCCACCAAGCGGCTGATCGTGCACCGCTCGGTCGCCGCCGAGCTGACCGAGCGACTGGTCGCGGCGCTGGCCCCGGTGATCCCGACCGACCCGCTCGCCGAGGGTGCCCTGCTCGGCCCGCTGATCGACGCCGCCTCCGCGGCCCGGGTCGAGACCCAGGTGCAGTGGGCGGTTGACGCCGGGGCCCGGCGGGTGCTCGGGAGGGCGCCCGACGGCGCCTTCTTCGCGCCCACCGTGCTGGCCGACGTACCGCACCAGGCAGCGGTGCTGCACGACGACGAGATCTTCGGCCCGGTCTTCCCGGTCGCCGTCGTCGACGACGACGAGCAGGCCCTCGCCCTGGCCAACGACACCCGGCTGCGGCTCACCGCCGCCGTCTTCTCCGCCGACCTGCCCACCGCGCTGGCGATGGCGGGACGGCTGGACTTCGGGGAGTGGTGGTCAACGGCACCAACAACTACCGGCCGCCGATCGTGCCGTTCGGCGGCGTCGACCTGGCCGGAGCCGGCCGCGAGGGCCTGGGCTGGACGCTCTCGGAGCTGACCCGCACCAAGTTCATCGCCCTGCGCGGCGTACGCCCGGCGGGCACCGTCCCGGTGCCCGCGACCCTGAGCACCGGAGGAACCCCGTGATCGACCCCGCCCCCACGATGACCGAAGCTGAGGCGGACTCCTACCGCGACCGCTTCGTGGCCCACCTGTCCCAGACCGTGCCGGGTCGCAAGGAGTTCGTGGTGGCCAGCGCCTCGGGCTGCTGGGTCACCACCACCGACGGCCGCTCCTACCTCGACATGACCTCGGGCATCGGCGTCGCCAACGTCGGCCACTGCCACCCCGACGTGGTGGCCGCGATCACCGCCCAAGCCGCGCGCTACTCCCACGTCAACGTCTACGGCCGGTTCGTGGTCCCCGAGCAGGTCGAGATGGTGGAGCGGCTGGTCTCGGTCGCCGGCGGGCTCGACATGGCCTACCTGACCTCCTCGGGCGCCGAGTCCACCGAGTGCGCCCTCAAGCTGGCGCGCAAGCACACCGGGCGGCCCAAGTTCGTCGCGTTCGAGCGCAGCTACCACGGCCGCACCCTGGGGGCGCTGTCGGTGAGCTGGCGCGAGGAGTGGCGCAAGCCCTTCGAGCCGCTGCTCGAGGAGGTCGCCTTCGCGCCGTACGACGACCTGGCCGCCGCCGCGGCGGTGATCGACGAGCACACCGCCGCGGTGATCGTGGAGCCGATCCAGGGCGAGGGCGGCATCCGGGTGCCCTCGGACGACTTCCTGCCCGGTCTGCGCCGACTGTGCGACGAGGCCGGAGCCCTGCTCATCATCGACGAGGTCCAGGGCGGCATGGGCCGTTCCGGCCAGTGGTTCGCCCACCAGCACTGGGGCGTGCTGCCCGACATCATCACCACCGCCAAGGCGGTCGGCGGCGGACTGCCGCTGGGTGCGGTGCTGGCCCGCTCGGAGGTCTTCGAGACCTTCACCGACCCGCCGCTGTCGCACCTGACCACGATGGGCGGCAACCCCGTGGCGTGCGCCGCCGGGATCGCGGCCTTCGACATCATCGCCGACGGACTCCTGGACCACGTCGACTCCGTCGGCGAGCACCTGCGCGGTGCCCTGCGCGGCCTGGCCGCCGACTTCGGCGGCCTCGTCGTCGACGTCCGCGGCAAGGGCCTGTGGAACGCCATCGAGCTCTCCGTGGACGCCAACCCGGTGGTGCGCCGGCTCCAGGAGCTGGGGGTGCTGGTCGGCTCGGTGCTCAACCAGTCCGGGACCATCCGGATCATGCCGCCGCTGGTGATCAGCGTGGCCGAGGTCGACCAGTTCGTCGCCGCCCTGCGCACCGTGCTGGCCGCCGTCGCGGCCCAGGAGGGCACGGCGGCATGAGCACCGAGTTCCTGGTGCGCGGTCGCTACGTGCTGACCATGGCCGGGCTGCCCGGCCCGGGCGAGCGGGACCGTACGCCGGGGGCGCACCTGGACGGCGTGCTCGCCGACGCGTGCGTGCACGTGCGCGACGGGGAGATCGTCGCGGTCGACGACGCCGCGCGCCTGGTTGCCGCCCACCCCGCGTTGCCGGTGCACGGTGACGGCACCGGCCTGGTCATCCCCGGTCTGGTCTCCACCCACACCCACCTCTCCGAGGGCCTGGCCACCGGGATGGGCTCGGAGCTCTCGCTCTTCGAGTGGGGCGAGGGGATCGTCGGCCCCGTCGGGGCGGTGCTGACCCGCGAGGACGCCGCCGAGGGCACCGCCCTCAAGGCGGTCGAGATGCTCATGTCGGGCGTCACCTGCGTCAACGACATGTTCTGCCACAACCACGTGGGCTCCCGGGCCAGCCTGGGCGTGGTCGACGGGCTGACCCGGGCCGGGCTGCGCGGGGTGGTCTCCTTCGGGGCCGAGGACGTGGGCCTCGCCGAGCCCGGCAGCGAGGCCGCCGCCGCGGTGGTCGCCGACGTGCTGGCCGAGCAGGTGGACCTGGCCACCCAGGTCGCCGGCGCCCCGCTGCTGGAGTTCAGGTACGGCGTCGGCACCCTGCTGGGCCAGACGGACGAGCTGCTGGCCGCCGGCGTCGACCTCTGCCGGCAGCGCGGCTGGGGTGTGCACACCCACCTGGCCGAGGTGCGCGAGGAGCTCACCGCCGCCCGCGCCCGGTGGGGACACCGCACGGTGGAGCACGCCGAGCGCCTGGGGATGTTCGAGCGGCCGCTCATCGCCGGGCACGGGGTCTGGCTCACCGAGGCCGACGTCGCCTCGCTGGCGCGCCACGACGTGGCGATCGCGCACAGCCCGGTGGCCAACATGATCCTCGGCTCCGGTGTCTGCCCGGTGCCGCGGCTGCGTGCCGCCGGCGTGACCGTCGGCATCGGCACCGACGGTGCCGCCTCCAACGACGGCCAGGACATGCTCCAGGCGCTCAAGATGGCGGCGCTGCTGCAGAAGGTGCACCACCTCGACCCGTTGGTCGTCGACGCCCTCGACGTGCTGACGATGGCCACCATCGACGGTGCCCGCGCCCTGGGCCTGGACCACCTGGTCGGCTCCCTGGAGCCCGGCAAGCGCGCCGACCTGGTGCTGCTCCAGGACACCGTGGAGGTGGCGGTGCTGCACGACCCGGTCTCCCAGCTGGTCTACGGCGCCTCGCCGCGGGCGGTCCGCGACGTCTGGGTCGACGGCGTCCAGGTGGTCCTCGACCATGCCTGCGTCTCCGTCGACGAGGCCGCTCAGATCGAGCGGTGCCGTCCGCTCGCCGCCCGGCTCGGCCGCGACGCGGGGCTGGTGGCCGCGGGGCACTCGGTGATCGGGTGACCCGCCGTACCGCGGGGATCGTCGGGGGCGGGCACAACGCCCTCGTCGGCGCCGTCACCCTGGCCCGGGCAGGTCTGGACGTCACCGTGCTGGAGCAGGCTGACGAGGTCGGCGGCTGCCTGTGGACCCAGCGGCACGCCACCGGGGTGCTGCTGGAGCGGGGAGCCTGGGAGCACGGCGGGGTGCGCGAGGTGGCCGACGCCCTGCGGCTCGCCGAGCACGGCCTGGAGTACGTCGACCACCCGCTGCTGGCCGGCTTCGTGTTCGGTGACGGCGAGCGCCGGCTGTTCTGGTCCGACGTGGACCGCACCGCCGCGGAGCTCGGCGCGGACGGGCCGGCGTACCGGGCACTGGTGGAGCGGGCCGGGTCGCTGTTCGGGATGCTCGACGCCTTCCCGGCGCCGCCGACGCTGACCGAGGTGGCCGCGGCGCTGGCCGGCCTGCGCGGCGGCGACGACCTCTTCCGCTCGCTGCTGATGCCGGCCGAGACCTTGCTCTCCGCCACCTTCGAGGACCCCCACCTGGTGACCGCCCTGGGCCTCTACGCCTCCCACTCCCAGGTGCCGGTGTGGGCACCCGGCTCGGGGATGATGGCGCTGGTCCTGCCCAGCGGGCACGGCCACACCTCCTGCCGCCCGGTCGGCGGGTCGGGGGCGCTGCCGGCCGCGCTCCGGGCCGCGCTGGAGGCGGCCGGTGGCCGGGTGCGCACCGGCGCGCTGGTGACCGCGCTGGCGCCCGCAGCAGCGGGTGGCGGGACCGTGACCCTGGCCTCGGGCGAGCAGCTGGCGTTCGACGTGGTCGTCTCCTCGGTCGACCTGCCCCGCACCTCGGCGCTGCTGGGCGCCGCGGCGCCCCGGATGCAGCGCTCGTCCGTGGGGCTGCACAGCGGCCACTTCAACATCTGCGAGCTCACCGTCTCGCTGGTCTACTCCACCCCGCCCGACCTGCCCGCGATGGCGGTCGACCCGGCGGCGGTCTGGTTCGCCGCCGACCGGCTCGAGGACCTGCGTCGCGGCTTCGGCGAGGTGGTCGCCGGCCGGCTGCCGTCCTCGCCCTGGTCGATGGTGGGCCAGGTCGCCCAGCCCCCGGACGTCGCCGGGGGAGCGGTCTGGCTCTCCTCCATCGTGCCGCTGCACCGGGCCGACGGCCCCTGGACGCCGGTCGCCGAGCGCGCCGCCGCCGACCACGTCATCGACTCCGTGGCCCGCATCCTGGGGGTCGACCTGCGAGCGCACCTGGTCGACGTGGTGGTCAGCGGACCGGCCACCTGGGGGGAGCGGCTCGCCGGCGACGGCAACCCCAACCACCTGGACAACACCATCGACCAGCTGCTCGGCTGGCGTCCGCCGGGCCACGCCGACCTGACCACCGAGCTCGACTGGCTCCACCTCACCGGAGCCGGCCAGAACCCCGGCGGCGGCCTCAGCGGCGCCTCCGGCCTGGCGGCGGCCGCGAGCGTCCTCTCCGCCGGGCCGGGCCGGCGTACCGGCGCGGTCTCCCGCCTCTCGGCCGAGGTCCGCGGGCTCACCCGCGGCCTGTCCGCCTACCGCTCGATGCGCAAAGGAACCCTGCGATGACTGTTCTCCCGCCCGCCGCCCCGACCCCCGCCCCGACCCCCGCCCCGGCCGCCGACGGCGAGCTCGGTGTCTTCGACGTGATCGACCTGATGACCGGCTACCAGGGCGCAGCCACCCTGACCGCCGCCGCGCGGCTCGGGGTCTTCGACCTCCTGGTCCAAGGTCCCCGGCTGACCGAGGAGGTCTCGACCCTCCTCGAGCTGGACCCGCTGGCCACCCGTGCGCTGCTGGACTCCCTGGTGGGCCTGCACCTGCTCCAGGTCGACGACGACCTCTACTTCGTCACCCCGGTCGCGGCCCGGCTCACCCACGGCGGTGACCTGCGCCTGGTCGCGGAGAAGGAGGCGTTCTTCGCCCGCGCCTGGCTCGACCTGGAGGAGTCGGTCCGGTCCGGCACCCCGCGGCTCGACCCGTGGGCCTCGCGCCTGGTCTCCGACCCGGCACAGGCCCGTGAGTTCCTCCGCGCGCTGCTGGTGCTGGCCGACGAGACCGGCCCCGACCTGGCGCGGCTGGTCTCGCCCGGGATGCGGGTGGCCGACCTCGGCGGGGGCCTCGGGGCGTACGCCGTGCGGCTCGCCGCGGCCGGGGCCTCGGTCACCGTGGCGGACCTGCCGCTGGTCGCGCAGTGGTGCGCCGAGGAGGTCCCGGACCGGGTCGCGGCGCTGGGGCTGGGCGCGGAGGTGGCCGGGCTGGTCACGGTGCGCCCGGTCGACCTGCTCGCCGTCGAGGCAGCCTCGACGCTGGGCGCGGGCTACGACGTGGTCCTGCTCTCCCACCTGCTGCACGACCTCACCGACGAGGACTGCCACCGCGTGCTGTCGCTGGCCGCCACGATCGTGGCACCCGGAGGGCGGGTGGTGGTCTTCGAGCTGCCAGGGGACCCGCCGGGGGCGTTCGGCCCGATGTTCGACCTGATGATGGAGGTGGAGACCCCGGGCCGGGCCCGGCGGCTGTCCGAGCTGGTGGGGCTGATGACCGACGCCGGGTTGACCGATGTGGCCGTCGACCCGGCGTACTCGTTGCCGCACGGGGTGGTCGTCGGGCGGCCGGGGGATACGGTCTAGAGGGAGCAGGAGCGACCCGGGGCACGCCGCGGGTCGGGTCCTGAGGGCCACCAACGAGAGGCAACCTCATGCACGTGGGCGTCGACAGCTTCGTCTCCACCGTCACCGACCCCAGGACCGGCCACGTGGTCGGCCCGGCGGAGCGGATGGAGCACCTGCTGGAGGAGATCGCGCTCGCCGACCGGGTGGGGCTGTACTCCTTCGGCATCGGCGAGCACCACCGCAGCGAGTACTACGACTCCGCGCCGCCGGTCATCCTGGCTGCCGCGGCCGCGCGCACCGAGCGGATCCGGCTGGGCAGCGCGGTGACCGTGCTCAGCGCCGCCGACCCGGTGCGGATCTTCCAGCAGTTCGCCACGCTCGACCTGATCTCCAAGGGCCGCATCGACCTGGTGGTCGGCCGGGGCTCCTTCACCGAGGCGTTCCCGCTGTTCGGCCTGGACCTGGCCGACTACGACTCGCTGTTCGCCGAGAAGCTGGAGCTGCTGCTCAAGATCCGGGACGAGACCGAGGTGACCTGGTCCGGGCGGCACCGCCCGGCGCTGCGGCGGCAGCCGGTCTACCCGCGCCCCCTGCAGGACCCGTTGCCCATCTGGGTCGGGGTGGGCGGCACCCCGGAGTCCTTCGTCCGCGCGGGACTGCTCGGCCTGCCGCTGATGGTGGCGATCATCGGTGGCGAGCCGCGCCAGTTCGCGCCGCTGGTCGACCTCTACCGGCGGGCGGGCGCCGAGGCGGGGCACCCGCCGGAGCGGCTGCAGGTTGGCATCCACGTCTTCGGCTTCGTCGCCGAGAGCACCCGGGCGGCCGCCGACACCATCTATCCCGGCTGGGAGGAGATGTTCGCCAAGATCGCCCGGGAGCGCGGGTTCGCCCAGCCCAGCCGGCGCCAGTTCGACGCCACCTCCGGGCCGGACGGGGCCTTCTTCATGGGTGACCCGGAGACGGTCGCGACCAAGATCCGGCGCGTCTCGGAGCAGCTGGGCGGGGTGGACCGGCTCTCGCTGCAGATGACCAACCCGCGGCTGGCCCACGAGGACCTGCTCCGCGGCATCGAGCTGCTCGGCACCGAGGTGGCGCCCCGGGTGGCCTCGGTCTAGCGGTCCGCGGCCGGCGGTCCCGTGACCCGGTCGGGATGGGAGTAGAGGTTCACGCTGGCCCCGCGGGAGAACGCCGCCAGCGTCAGGCCGCACTCCTCGGCGAGCGCGACGGCCAGGGACGAGGGAGCGCTGACGGCCGTGAGCACCGGGATGCCGGCCATGGCGGCCTTCTGCACCAGCTCGAACGAGGCCCGCCCCGACACCTGGAGCACGCTGTCGCTCAGCGGCAGCCCGCCCTCGCGCAGCGCGGCCCCGACGACCTTGTCCACCGCGTTGTGCCGCCCCACGTCCTCCCGCACCAGCAGCAGCTCGCCGTCGGGGCTGAAGAGCCCCGCCGCGTGCACCCCGCCGGTGCTGCCGAAGAGCTCCTGCTTGGCCCGCATCGTGTCCGGCAGGCCCAGCAGCACGCCGAGGTCGATCCTCCCGGCGTCCGGGTCCAGCACGTACGGCGACTTCTTGCGCACCTCGTCGATGGAGCTGGTCCCGCAGATCCCGCAGGCCGAGCTGGTCACCACGTTGCGGGCCGAGGCCGGCGGCCGGGCACCGGCTCCCAGGCCTGCCTCGATGACGTTGAACGTCTGGTTGCCCTCCTCGTCGGTGCCGGCGCAGTAGCGCATCGAGGTGAGGTCGTTGGGGTGGCTCACGATCCCCTCGGCGACCAGGAACCCGGCGACCAGGTCGAAGTCGTCCCCCGGCGTGCGCATCGTGGTGGTGAACGGCGTCGACCCCAGCCGGATCTCCAGCGGCTCCTCCGCGGCGATGCGCTCCTCCCGGCGCGTCCGGGCACCCGCCGCGGTCGCCACCACGATGCGCCTGCGAGCAGTCCTGCGTCCCATCCTCGCCACGTACCCTTCTGCCGGGATCTGAGCCCTCGCGGAAGCCTCCGCTCGAGTCACCCGTCCACGGTAGCCAGCCGCCGGTAGACGTTCGCCTCAGCGGCGCCTGGCTCGCAGCACCGAGTCCCGCACGGTGACCTGCTCGCCGTCGTGGCCCGTCGCGGCGCGGGGCCGGACGTCGGTGACCTCGACCTCCCACTCGGCCGGGTCGAGCGCGGGCAGCAGGTCCTCGGGGGTGAACAGGAAGCCGTGACCACCGTGCCGCAGCCCCGTGGCGTGGTCGTCGGGGTGGTGACCGACCACCAGCAGCGTGCCGCCGGGCGCGACCGCGCCGCCGAGGCGCCGAGTCAGGTCCACCATGGCGCCGTCGGGCAGGTGCATGAACTGCGAGGTGACCAGGTCCCAGCGCTCCGGGCCCGGGTCGAAGGTGCGGACGTCGAGGTGGCGCCACTCGATCCGGTCCGCGACCCCGGCGGCGCTGGCGTGCTCGGCGGCCCGGGCCAGCCCGGTGGTGCTGAAGTCCACCCCGGTCACCGACCAGCCGTGCCCGGCGAGCCACACCGCGTCGGCACCCTCGCCGCACCCGATGTCGAGCGCGCGGCCCGGCGCCAGGGTGGCCGCCTCGGTCTCCAGCTGCGGGTTGACCCGGCCGCTCCAGATCGACTCCCCGGCGTACCGCTCCTCCCAGGCGGGCTGCTCGAAGAGGCTGGCGCGGTGGGCGGCCACGGCTTCCCGGGTCTCCTCCCCGATCAGGTCGGCGTTGATCATCGCGCCCGCCCGCAGACCGGCGGCCGCGGACGCGACCACCTGGGCCATCGGGTCGGTCACGTTGCCGGCCACCCAGACCCCCGGCACGGTGGTCGCGCCGTGCGGGTCGGCGGTTGGGACGCGGGTCCCCAGCACGTGCTCGCCCAGCTGGAACGGCTCGGGCGCCAACCCCAGCGGGGCGAGGAAGGCGGCGTTGGCCTCGAACCGCGGCGAGACCACCACGGCCCGGCAGTCGAGCTCCGCGCCGGAGGCCAGGCGCAGGCCGCGGATGGCGTCGTCGACGACGAGCACCTCGGTCGGCGCGTCGTCGAGCACCCGGATGCCGCGGGCGACCAGCTGCTCCACCTCGTCGTCACCGGGCTGCGGCGCGCCCTCGGCCAGCACGACCACGACGTCGTCGCTGAGCTGGCGGAAGAGCGAGGCCTGGTGCGCGGCCATCACGTTGGTGGCCAGCACCACGATCGGCTGGTCCTGGACCTCCCACCCGTGGCAGTAGGGGCAGTGCAGCACGTCGCGTCCCCAGCGCTCGGCGAGACCGGGGACCTCGGGCAGCACGTCGGTGGAGCCGGACGCCACCAGCAGTCGGCGAGCCGTGGTCTCGCGGCCGTCGTCGAGGCGCACCACGAACCCGGTCCCGGCGCCGTCCCAGGGGCGTACGTCGCTCACTCGGGCGGCGGCCACCTCGACGCCGTACCGGGCGGCCTCCTCGCGACCGATCGCGGTGAGCTCGGCCGGCGGGGTGCTCTCGCGGCCCAGGTAGTTGTGCACATGACCGGCCGTGGCGTTGCGCGGAGTCCCGGCGTCGAGGACGAGCACGGAGCGGCGCGAGCGACCCAGGGCCACCGCCCCCGCGAGTCCTGCCGCGCCGCCGCCGACGACGACCACGTCGAAGTCCTGACCAGGTGCTGAGGGTGTCTGTCGAGTCATGTCCTCGAGTCTGCGCACCCCGCCGTCGATCGACAAACATCTTTGCCATTCCGGCAAGGCCGACCGTCGCACGTAGGCTGCTTCCCGGCGGTGCTCTCCGCCGACGACGACACCGACGACGACACCGACGAGGAGCCCGACATGGTCGCCAGCCGATCCGCCCGCGAGCGGAAGGCCGCCGTGGAGGCCGGCCCCCTGGCCAAGGTGCGGATCGACCTCGACGACGAGCGGCAGTTCGTCTACAAGGTCGCCTGCACCACCTGCACCGGCAAGGGTGAGCGCAGCTGGTCGACGTACCGTCCCGGGGAGGACAACGGCTACATGGCGGCGATGGACCGCTGGATCTTCCACCTCGACGAGAAGCATCCCGGCACCGAGGCGCCGTGCCTGGCCTACCGTGCCGAGGCCCAGCAGCGGCTGCACGAGCGCCGCGAGGGCGACTGAGCCGCGAGGCCCACCGCCGGGTTCAGGCTGGGTTCAGGTGTCGTGCGGTGGGATGGGCGAGACTGGTCCTGAACCCCGGGAGGCTGCGATGCGCGTGCTGGTCGTCGACGACGAGAGACGGCTCGCCCGTTCCCTGAAGGTGGGCCTCGAGGCCGAGGGCTTCGCCGTGGACGTCGCGCACGACGGCACCGACGGGCTGTGGCTGGCGCGGGAGAACGACTACGACGCGATCGTGCTCGACCTGATGCTGCCGGGGATCAACGGCTACAAGGTCTGCGAGACCCTGCGCGCGGAGCAGGACTGGACCCCGATCCTGATGCTCACCGCCAAGGACGGCGAGTGGGACCAGGTCGAAGGGCTGGACACCGGCGCCGACGACTACCTGACCAAGCCCTTCTCCTTCCCCGTCCTGGTGGCCCGGCTGCGCGCGGTGGCGCGCCGCGGCGCCCGGGAGCGCCCCACCCAGCTGGAGGTCGGGGACATCACGATCGACCCTGCCGCCCGGCGCGTGTGGCGGGGGGAGAAGGAGATCGAGCTGACCGCGCGCGAGTTCTCGCTCCTGGCCTTCCTGGGGCGGCACGCCGGCGACGTGGTCTCCAAGCGACAGATCCTCGACGCGGTGTGGGACCTCGACTTCGAGGGCGACCCCAACATCGTCGAGGTCTACGTCCGGCACCTGCGCAACAAGCTCGACCGTCCGTTCGGGCGCGAGGGCATCCAGACGGTCCGGGGCGCGGGCTACCGGTTGGCGAGCAACGGTGGCTGACCGGGCTGCCGGCGCCCGGTCGCTGCGCGCCTCGGTGCGGCTGCGCACCACGGCCGCCGCGGTGGTGGTGGTCGCCCTCGCGCTGCTCGTGGGCACGTTCGTGCTGCTGGCACTGGTGAAGGACTCGCTGCGCGACGGCGTGGAGACCACAGCCGAGCAGCGGGTCTCCTCCCTGATCGACCAGATCGAGACCTCGGGGCTACCGGCTCCCGGTGCCGGCGACGGGCGCGGGCGCGGCGGACCGGGCGGCCCCGGTGATCCCGGTGGTCCCGGCGATGACGGTCCCGACGGCGAGCTGGACGACGACCTCGACGATCCCGAGGAGCCGGACGAGCTGGTGTGGCAGGTGATCGATGCCTCGGGCTCGGTGGTCAGGTCCTCGGAACCGCTGGAGGGCTCGCTGCCCACCGAGGACACCGACGAGGTGCACCTGCCCGGAGCGGGCCCGCCGTACCTGGTGGTGGCGGGCGTGGCGCGCACGGAGGGGCGGGAGTACGCGGTCGCGGTGGCCGCCTCGTTGGAGGGGGTGGAGGAGTCCGCGGAGGCGCTGGTGGGGCCGCTGCTGGTCGGGCTGCCGCTGCTGCTGCTCCTGGTCGGGGGCACCACCTGGGTGGTGGCGACCCGGGCGCTGGCGCCGGTGGAGCGCATCCGCCGGGAGGTGGAGCAGATCACCGGCGACCGGCTGGACCGTCGGGTCCCCGTGCCCGCCTCGCGCGACGAGATCCATCGCCTGGCCCAGACCATGAACTCGATGCTCGGCCGGTTGGAGAGCTCCCGGCACCGACAGCAGCAGTTCGTCGCCGACGCCTCCCACGAGCTGCGCTCGCCGTTGGCCAGCATCCGGCAGACCGCCGAGGTGGCGCAGACCCACCCGGGGGCCCTGCCCGAGGGCGAGCTCGCCGAGGCGGTGCTGGAGGACTCGCTGCGCATGCAGCGGCTGGTGGAGCAGCTGCTGCTGCTCTCCCGCGCGGACGAGGGGGCCGTGGTGCGGACGCACCAGGAGGTCGATCTCGACGACCTGGCCCTGACCGAGGCCCGCCGGGTACGCCGTGCCGGGCTGGACGTCGACACCACCGGCGTCGGCGCCGGTCGGGTGCTGGGCGACCGGACCTCGCTCGGCCAGGTGGTGCGCAACCTGGTCGAGAACGCCGCCCGGCACGCCGAGAAGACCCTCGCGGTCTCCGTCCGCGAGAGCGCCGGCGCGGTCGAGCTGAGCGTCGAGGACGACGGGCCCGGGATCCCCGAGGCCGACCGGGAACGGGTCTTCGAGCGGTTCGTGCGCCTGGACGAGGCCCGCACCCGGGACGCGGGCGGCAGCGGCCTGGGCCTGGCGATCGTCCGGGAGATCGTCACCGCGCTGGGTGGCAGCGTCCGGGTGGACTCCTCGCCGCTGGGCGGCGCCCGGTTCGTGGTCCGGCTGCCGGCTGCCCCCTAGGGCCGACCCAACCTGAACGCCCCTTCAGGTGCCTTCAGGTTGGCTTCAGCGACCTCGTCGCATGCTGGATCCATACCTGGTCCGGAGCCCCGGACGAGCACGAGAAGGGAGACAGCATGAACACCGAGAAGCTTCGCACCAAGCGCGTCATCATCCCCGCCGTCGGGGTGCTCGCCGCCGCCGTCATCGGAGGAACCGCCTGGGCGGCCACGTCCAACGACGACGTGGACGGCTCCGAGCGCGACCGCGTCGCGGAGGCCGCCGTCCAGGCGGTTGGTGGCACGGCGGTCGACGTGGAGACCAGCGACGACCCGGGCGAGGCCTACGAGGTCGAGGTCGAGCTGGAGGACGGCACCGAGGTCACCGTGGCCCTGGACGACGACCTCAAGGTCGTCGACGTCGAGCGTGACGACATGGACGACGCCGACGGTCGGGACGGGCAGTTCCCCGGCCACGGCCCCGAGGACGGCTACGGCCCCGACGGTGACCGGCCCGACAGTGACCGGCCCGACGGCGACGAGAGCACCGGACCCGGCGCCGGGCCCCACGACGACGACGGCCACGGTCCGCGCGGCGACGACTTCGGTCGCGGCGACGACAGCCGGGACGACAGCCGGGACGACAGCCGGGACGACGACCGGGCGCTGAGCGACTCCGAGCGCAAGGCGGCCGAGAAGGCGGCCCTGGCCGCGGTCGACGGTGGCACGGTGCTCTCCGTCGAGCGCGAGGACGGCCCCGGCGCGGAGGCCTACGAGGTCGAGGTCCGCGACTCCAAGGGTGCCGTCTGGGAGGTGGAGCTGGACACCGACCACAAGGTGCTGCACAAGCACCAGCACGAGCTGTCCGGCAAGAAGGCCGACTCCTGAGCGGTGCGGCGAGGGGCCGACCAGGAGCCCCGCCGCAAGGACGAACCCCGCGAACCCCGTGGACCCCGAGGTCCGCGGGGTTCGCTGCGTTCCGCGTCTCGGACGGGACGTGCGGGACGTGCGGGGCCGAGGCCCGGTCAGCGTCGGGACATCGCGAACGCGATCAGATAGGTGCGGCTGACCGCGTCGTCGATCGCCTGGTCGGGACGCACTCGGGCGGCGGAGAGCGCAGCGTCGGCCTCGGCGTCGCCGGCGAGTGCGGAGTACATCAGGACGTAGTCCGACAGCGGTCCTTCGAAGCCGTCCACCTCCGCCACGGCCGCCCGGATGCGGGCCGGGTCGCCGGCGAGGTAGCCCGACGACGGGCTCATCGGGATGAGCTGGATGCCCAGGATCGCCGACGGCTCGGGGGA
Source organism: Nocardioides houyundeii (assembly GCF_002865585.1). NCBI lineage: Bacteria > Bacillati > Actinomycetota > Actinomycetes > Propionibacteriales > Nocardioidaceae > Nocardioides > Nocardioides houyundeii. The sequence goes on from NZ_CP025581.1 coordinate 492,967, forward strand.
GAACCAGGTCGCGTAGTCGCGCTTGCCGCCCCAGCTGATCCCGAAGACCTGGTGCTCGAAGCCGGTCGGAAGGTCGGGCTGCGTCCAGTACGCCCGGGCGCTCGCCGCCTCGGACGACAGCAGCCAGGCCGCCTGCGTGGCGAGGGCGTCGTCGCCCGTGGCGTCCGCCCACAGCGCGAGCCCGGCCCACGCGGTGACCGCCTCCGAGCTCGACTCCTGGTTGTTGCCGTCGGCGAAGGGGGCCGTGCCGGAGGCCCAGGAATGGCCTGCGTAGACGTCGAAGACCCGCAGTCGCGGCGTCAGCCCGGTGTCCTCGCCGCCGGCGATGTCGGCCGCCAGCAGGTCCATCACCGGACGCAGCCGGGCCACCACGGACGGGTCGTGGGCGGCGAGCACACCGGCGGCGTAGAGGAAGTAGCCGTAGTGGAAGTGGTGGTCGTTGAACTCCTCGGAGCCGAAGGCGGGCGCCAGACCGACCACGCCGCGCCAGGCGGGGTCGTGGACGAAGCACTGCGTGGTGCGCTCCTCGCAGCCCGCCGGCTCCGCCCACCGCTGCAGGGTCGTGGTGAGGGCCCGCCGTGCCGCCTCCTCCGCGTCGGCCGCGCCGACCTGCGAGGCGATGTCCAGCAGCTGGGCCTGCCGGTAGAGCCACTTCCCGCCGAAGTAGGTGTCCTCGGGAGCGGGCTCCGACGCGGCGACGTCGGCGGCGACCTGCTCGGCCAGCTCGGCGCGCTCGGCCGCGTCCAGCCGCGACAGGTCCAGTCCGGCGGTGGCCGGCCGTCGCGGCACCGACCAGGTCAGCGCCGGCCCCCGGCACAGCGCCAGCTGGCCGTACACGCTGGGGAAGGTCCCCAGGTCGCAGGTCACCTCCTCGGACAGTCCCGCGGCCTGGGAGGGCAGGACGACGAACGCGGTATCGGTGCCGGCGTCGGTGCCGCTGTACGACAGCGAGGTCGTCACCTCATCCTGTCCCACGGAGTACGTCGTCGCTGTTGCGGTGAGCGGAGCGGCGAACCGAGCGAGCGTGGCTGCGTCCTGCCCCCGCGGGACGGGGAAGAAGGTGGCGCTCCCGCCCTCCTCGAGATCGATGGCGCGGCCCGCCACCCGGCCGCTGCGGACGGCCAGGCCCCAGGTGCCGGTGGGCGTCACCGCGGTCCACCCGTCGTGGTCACCGGACCAGCTCACCGAGGTGGTCAGCCGCTCGGCGCGCACCGCGACGTGGCTGACGAAGGGTGACCCCTCGGCGACCACCGTGCGGCCGGTCTCCTGCTCGTCCTGGTCCCGCCCGCTGACCGTGACGGAGGCGTCGTCGTACGCCGTGACCACCTGGTCGGCGACCCCCTCGATCCGCACGCTGAGGTCCTCCTGGTGGCTGCCCACCACCGCGGCGGCCGAGGTGACCACCTGCGGCAGCCCGAACCCGAAGCCGCGGGGGCCGAGGGTGAAGGCCAGGGGGAGGGGGAACACCGGCTGCGGCTCGTCGCCGAAGACCAGGCCGGAGAACCAGCGGTTGGTGGGCGGGGTGAGACCGTCGGCGAGCCGGTGCGGCGGCATCGGGGCCACGGTGCGCCGGGGCAGCGCCTCGGCGAGCGGGACGACGGTCGGGGCGGGGAGCGCCCAGGGCGCGTCGAGGGGCGGGTCGGTGGCCGAGTCGATCGAGCCCCTCGCCTCCGCGTCCGCCGGTGACGTCCCCGGGCCGGCGTCCCGGCAGGCGCTGACCGGGCAGAGCAGCCCGAGTGCCAGCGCGGCGCCGAGCACGCCCCGGACGGTCACCGCACGCCCACCCGGTGGAGGAACTGCACGAGGCTGTCCGTGGGGCCCGCGAGGATGCCGGAGTCGGCGAGCGTCAGCGTGACCGAGACCGGGCTCCCCGGCTGGTTCAGCGAGGCCAGGCTCTCGGACTCCAGGCGCGGCACGGCGAGCTCGACCGTGGTCACCGCGACCCCCTCGGAGGTCTGCACCGAGACGTCGGAGACCGTCCCCGGCATCCGGCTGCGCGAGGGCAGCTCGACCTGCGCCTCGCCCCCGATGCGGATCCGCCCGTACTGCTCGGGCGTGAGCCGGAACTGCGCGGTGACGTACTGCGTGCCGCCATCGGTGATCGTGGCCATCTCGCCCGCGGCCAGGAAGGTGCCCCGCTCCGCCCTGAGGTCGGTCAGGGTGCCGGCCATCGGGGCCAGGAAGGTCACGCGGCCATGCCTGGCGTCGACCTCGTAGGCCCGCGTGGAGATGGACTGGAGGCCGTTGGAGAGGTCGCGCTTGAGGCTCAACGACGAGATCGTGAACAGCTCCTGGCCCAGCTCGACCTCGTCACCCTTCTCGGCGTACTGCTCCACCACGACCCCGCCGTACTCCGAGCCGATCGTGGACAGCTCCGCCCCGACCTGGGCGTTGCTGCTGAACGCCTGCCGTGAGCGCTGGTTGACCACCAGGGTGAGCGCGGCGACCACGCCCACCACCAGCAGCAGTCCGCACCAGAGCCGGAGCCGGTTGCGCCACGTCATGCCCGGCCTCCGTCCAGCACCTGCCGGGCGACCCGGTCGGGCCGGTGCCGCGGCCTCGGCACCGCGACCGGCACCGGCGGGTCCACCGTCCGGGTGGGAGGGGGCGAACGGCGGGCGGAGCGCACGGCTCGGCGGTTGCGGCGCGACTCGCCCAACGCGACGACGATGAAGGCGCCCAGCACCAGGGCGTTGGTCACGCACCACGCCGTGCCGAGGGTGAACCGACCGGTCACCAGGTTCTGCCAGACCCCGACGGCTCCGGTCAGGGCCAGGAAGACGAAGGTCAGCACCTGCGGCACCATGAAGTTGAACGGCGACGCGGTGCGGGTGGTGCTGCCGGTGACGTGCCACTGCTGCTCCCGCCCGACCAGGGCGTTCACCAGGGCCTTGAGGTAGATCGGGTAGGAGACCGCGGCCAGCATCAGGACCTCCCAGCGGAAGCTGCCCACGCTGAAGAAGGCCAGCGCCACCTGCAGCAGGTAGAACCCGGCGTACATCAGCAGCCACTGACCCACCCCGACCGTCAGGTTGACCGGGCGCAGGTCGAAGAAGATCTCCATCGGCGGGACGAAGAGCAGCGCCCCGGGGACGATGCCGGTCAGGTAGTGGGTCGAGGTGATCCCGTACATGATCCGCTGGTCCGGCGTCAGCCGGCGCCGCGGCGAGAAGGGATTGGCCCGGAACCAGATCTCGAAGCCGCCGGTGGCCCAGCGCAGCTGCTGCTTGGTGTAGGCCTCGACGGTCTCCGGGGCGTCGCCGACGGCCAGGGACTTGGCGAGGTAGATGCTGCGCCAGCCCCGCTCGTGCAGCCGCAGCGAGGTCCAGACGTCCTCGGACTTGGAGTCGACGCAGATGCCGCCGATCTCGTGCACGGCGCTGCGGCGGAACATCACGTTGGTGCCGACGCAGAAGGCGGCGTTGAAGTGGTTCCGTCCCGGCTGGACGAAGCGGTAGAACATGGTCTGCATGTAGCCCGCGCCGCGGGAGATGAGGTTGGACAGGTTGCCGTAGGTCTGCGGGGTCTGGACGAAGGCCACGGTGTCGTCGGTGAAGAACGGCAGCGTGTGCTCGATGAACTCCGGGTGCGGCACGAAGTCGGCGTCGAAGATGCAGAAGAAGTCGCCCTTGGCGATCGACAGCGCGTGGTTGATGTTGCCCGCCTTGGCGCCGGTGTTGCTCAGCCGGCGCAGGTAGAGGCAGCCGAGCTCCTCGGCCAGGTCCCGGATCTCGTCCGAGCGACCGTCGTCCAGGATCCAGGTGCGGTGCTCGCCGTGGATGGCCAGCGCCGCGGTGGCGGTACGCCGGACGGTCTCCACCGGTTCGCCGTACACCGTCACGAAGACCTCCACGCCGGGCCGGCGACCCCGGAGGGACAGCTCCCACCGGGAGGCCGGCTCCTGCCCGCGACGCACGAGCAGGGAGTCCCTCGCCGCCCAGTAGGCGTAGGTCCGTGGGTCCTTGGTGCCCGAGAGCACCGTCCACATCGCCAGCAGGGTGTGCACCACGAGCACCCCCTCGGCCAGCACCACGACCAGCCACGGCACCAGGTCGCCCCGGTTGTTCGGGTTGAGCAGGAAGGACGCGTAGAGCAGCACTCCCAGGGTGGCGAGCAGGGTGAGGACGATCAGGAGTGGCGAGTGGTGCTGGTCCGAGGCCGCCCGCCGCGTGCTCGGAACATGTCGGTCGAGCTGCAGGATGTCGTCGTGGTGCATGTGCCGTCCCCCCGGACAAGGTGGGCGTCGGATCGCCCACCGGCATCACGGTAGGCGGCCTGGACCACGCCTTGTTTTCGCGCACGTGTCCGGCTTGTAACGATCCAATTTTGGGTATTCATCACTGGATCCGAGCCGTCCCGCCCTGCTGCTGTCGCATGATCACCCTGGTCGGTTGTGCCGTGCGAGCCCGACCGAGGGGGGACGAGAGATGGCCCGGATCTGCTTCCAAGACGTGACCCGGCACTTTTCCGGGGCCGACGAGCCGGCGGTCGCCGGGGTCGACCTGGAGATCGCCGACGGGGAGGCGGTGGCCCTCGTCGGGCCGCCGGGGGCGGGCAAGACCACCCTGCTGCGCCTGGCCGCGGGACTCGAGGTGCCCGACCAGGGGCGGGTGCTGCTGGGCTCCGGGGGTGACGGCGAGGGGGGTGACGGCGAGCAGGTCGAGGTCGTGCTGCTCTACCAGAACTACGCGACGTACCCGAACCTCAGCGTGCGGGACAACATCACCAAGACCCTGCCCGGGAGCCGCTCGCGCCGGGACATCGAGGCGAACCTGGACGAGGTCATCACCCTGCTGGACCTGGGGTCGCTGGTGAAGCGCCCGGTCTCCTCGCTGTCGGCCAGTGAGCGGATGCGAGTGGCGATGGCACGCTCCCTGGTCCGTCGTCCCGGGGTGCTGCTGATGGACGAGCCGCTGGCCAACCTCGAGCCAGGGGTGCGCACGGACCTGCGCGATCGCCTGGTCGCGGCTCAGCGGGCGCTGCGGGTCACCGCCCTCTACGCCACCGAGGACCTCGAGGAGGCGAGCGCGGTGGCCGACCGGGTCCTGGGCGTCCGGGGCGGCCGGGTCCAGGACCTGCTCCCGGACCGTTGAGCCTGGGGTGCCGCTCAGCACCCGGTGCCGGTGCTCCTGACCAGCAGCAGGGCGAGGTCGTCGGCGAGGTGGTCGCCGTGGAAGCCCCGGACGGCGTCGATCACCACCCCCGCCAGCTCGTCGATCGGCAGGTCGCCGTACTTCCTCAGCAGCTCGGCGACGCGCTCGGTGCCGAACATGTCGCCGTCGCGGCGGGCCTCCACCAGTCCGTCGGTGAAGACGCACAACACCTCGCCCGGGGCGAGGTCGTGGGTGGTGTCGTGCAGCTCGGGCTCCTCGAACATCGCCAGCGCGGTCCCCGCCTCGCCAGCCTCCTCCACCTCCCCGGTGGTCCGCAGCAGCAGGGGCGGGTGGTGGCCCGCGAGGGCGAGGGTGACCAGGGTCCCGCGACTGCTGGGCCTCAGATAGCCGTAGACCAGGGTGCAGTGCCGTTCGGTGTCGGTCTGGGTGAGCAGCTTGGTGTTGACCCCGCGCAGGGTCTGGGCCGGGCTGTGGTCCGCGCGTGCCAGCGCGCGCAGCGTGTAGCGCGCGGCCGTGCTCACGGTGGCCGCCTCGGCGCCCTTCCCGCTCACGTCGCCGAGCACGAAGGCCCAGGTGTGCGGGTCCAGGTCGAAGACGTCGAGGAAGTCGCCGCCCACCTCGCTGCCGTTCCCGGCCGGCTCGTACCTGCTGGCAAGCTCGGCGCCGCCGATCTCGGGCAGTGCCCGGGGAATCATGCTGGCCTGGAGCGAGGCGGCGATCCGGGACTTCTCGGCCAGCACCTTCCGCAGCCGCTCCTGGTCGCGGACCCGGTCGGTGATCTCCCGCAGCACCACCAGCCCGCCCGCCGTACGACCCGAGCTGTCGGTGAGCTCGCGGTGCGAGACGTCGAAGGTCCGACTGTGGAGCCGCTCGGCCTCGTCGCCGGGTCGGGCACCGAGGCCGGGCAGGGTCACCTCCGTCGGCTCCGTCACCGCTGCTGCGGGCAGGACGTCGTCCAGACGTCGACCGAGCAGGGCGGCCCGGCCGGCGGCGCCCAGCTCGACGGCGGCCGGGTTCACGTCGACGATCCGGCCGAACGGGTCGAGGACGAACACCGCGTCGGACATCGAGTCGAGCACGGCGCTGCGCGCCAGCGGCGTCAGGTCGACCAGCCGCTCGTGGAACAGCCCCCACACCAGCACCGCGCCGGTGACGGCGAACGCGAAGGGCGTCAGGTCCATCCGGGCGAACCAGCCGACCTGGAAGTTGTGCAGCAGGTTCGCCGCCCAGGGCAGCAGCGCGCCGGCCAGCAGTCCCAGCGCCATCCGACGGTAGGTGCGGGCCAGCCGCACCATGCTGATCACGAAGAGCGCGGTCGAGCCCACCAGGAGGGCGTTGTTGTAGACGAGGATGACCCAGAACGCCGGTCCGGACGCGACGATCGGCAGCTCGTCCCCGGCGCTCGCCTCGGGGTAGTAGCGCATCAGGTCGTGGGTGGCCGGGATCGCCAGGATCGCCATCACGAGCACCGGCTCCACCGCCAGGAACGCCAGCAGGCGCCGGGTCACCAGGCGGGAGCGACCGGTGTACTGGAGCACGAAGACCAGCCAGGCCGGCGCCAGGGTGGTGATGCCCAGGTACTTCAGGTCGCCCCAGCGGCTCTTCACCGCGATCTCGTCGACCGAGAGCTCCACGGTGTAGGCCAGGCTCCACCAGGCGACGGAGACCAGCAGGACCGCCAGGGCCCAGCCCATGCGCGACTCCCGCCGCCACGCGACGTACGCCGCCATGCCGGCCAGGACCATCGTGGCGAGCGCCGTGAGGGTCGCTAAGAGGGTCAGCACGACGACTTCCTTCCGCACCATCAGGCACCCCGCGGCTCACCGAGAGGCCGCGGGATCACGCTAACCGGGACTGGCTGCCACGTCCCGGGATTGGCCGTAACGAGATGATCTCGGTGCCGGCCCCGGGCGTGGTAACTGCAGGACGCTGCTCAAGCTGGCTGTGGGGCCCGCGGTGCGGGCATCCTGGTCCCATGGCGTACGACGTGCACCTCGCGGATCGGGTCCGCAGCGTGGTCCGCTTCGAGATGCGCGGGCGCCCGCTCCACGACTGGCTGCACGTGGCCCCGTCGGCCACCGCCGACGACCAGGACCTCACCCGGTGGGTCGAGGTCGGGCTGGCCTACGCCGCGTCGCTGCCGCCGAAGTAGCCGGCGCCGGGCCGCCGTACCCGCCCGGCGTAACTGCGCATATGAACCCAAGGGTCGCGTGACCGCCGCAACTGCGCATCTGCACCGGCGGGGCGGCGGCGGTGCCGCCGCGCGGTCTAGCAGTCCAGGGCGTCGGCCCGAGGGAGAGCGGACTGCGCGCCGTGGGCCTGCACCGCGAGCGCGGCTGCCGCGGCGGCCCTCTGCGCCGCGTCGCCTGCCGCCATCCCGCGGATCAAGCCGTCGACCAGTGCGCCGACGAAGGCATCACCAGCACCCGTGGTGTCCACCGCCTCGACACCGGGCGGCACCGACCAGGTGGACTCCTGCTCGCCGGCCAGCACCCCACCCGCGGAGCCCAGGGTGATGACTGCCAGCCCGCCGACCCGCTCGCGGAGTCGCGCGACCGCCGTGACCGGATCCCACGGCGAGCCCTTGGGGTCGTCTTCTCCGGCGACGACGCGGGCCTCGTGCTCGTTGACGACCAGCACGTCCACCAGGGCAAGGGTCTCCTGGGCGACGCGTGCAGCAGGGGCTGCGTTGAGCACGAGCAGGTCGGACACCTCGACGGCCCGGGAGATGGTGTGCGCCACGACGTCGAGGTCCAGTTCGTGCTGGAGCACCACCGCGTCGTACCTCACCCCTGTCGCCCGGGCCTCGGCGAGCGCCTCGTCCACCTGCTCGCACGTCACCGTGTCATTGGCGCCTCCGTGGATGATGATCGTGTTGTCGGCTGCGTCGTCGACCATCACCAGGGCGATCCCGGTCGACCCGTCGGTCACTCGGACGTGCCGGACATCGACGTCTTCCTCCTGCAGAGCGGCCAGGATCATCCTGCCCTCGTCGTCGTCGCCCACGGCTCCGACCATGCTCACCCGGGCGCCCAGTCGGGCCATCGCGACCGCCTGGTTGTTGCCCTTGCCTCCGGGCAGCCGTGCCAAGGTGCGGGCGCGCGAGGTCTCGCCCTCGCGTGGGAGGTGCTCAACCCGCACCATGGTGTCGCAGCTGAAGCTGCCGACAACGAGCACGCGTGGTCGGGTCACGTGTGCTCCCCGACGAGCGGCGGCAGGCCCTTGACCTGGGCGAGCAGCTGACTGCCGAAGTTGTCCTCGATCTCCCACTCGACGCCGACCACCTCTACGTTCGCCGGCAGGGCGAGCACGGCCGCGTTGTTGACCACCACCGCCGTGGCGTCCTCAAGGACGGACGGATCGTGACTGCCGGCCAGGAAGCCGCTGATATCGCCGCTGTAGTACTGGCTGACCAGGGCGCACATCCGCTGCACCCCCCGCTCGGTGGGGGCGACGGCGAACACGCGACCCGCGGGATCGAGGGTGGCGAGCCGCCGCAGCACCCGCGGAGCCGCGCGCACGTTGACCGGCACCAGACGTTCCGGGCGTTCCAGCCGCCCGGACACCTCGGCCAGGTGGAAGTAGGGGACGACCACCACGTCGGCGTCCGCGTCCAGCGGACCCTCGCCGGGGTCACCGATCAGTCTGGGTATCACCTCGAGGCCGCTGATCGCCGCCACCCGCTCGGACATGGTGGCCAGGTCGCGGTCGTTGCACTCGAGGAGCACCACCCTGGGAGTGAGCACCTCGGAGGTGACGACCTCCTCGAGAGCCCTGCGGATCTCGGTGACGGTGATCCCGGACAGGACCGCTCGCTCGACGAGCGAGGAGAGCTCGCCAGTCAGCTCCACGGTCCCGAAGACGCGCGGCACGTCGGTCGTTCTCACGAACGTTCCTCGTCTCGGGACCGTGCGCAGGACACCTCGCTCCGCCAGTCGCCGCACAGCACGGTCCACGGTCGAGGGGTTGGACTCAAGCTCACCGGCAAGGGCGCGGCACGAGGGCAACCGGCTGCCCACGGCGTACACCCCCCGGCTGAGCCGGTCGGTCAACCGCGCCTCGACGTCCTCGACCGATGGAGGCTTCGCCTTGCTCACGCGTCCACGCTCCTCGTCACCGGCGTCCGGACCGATCCTAGAGGTGCCCCCGGCAGCACGACCGGCTTCACGACGCGTCCCGAGGCGAGGTCCGCCTCCGCCTCGGCCGCTGCGGTTAGGGGGTAGGTGGTCACGAGCCGCTCGTAGGGCAGCAGTCCCCGCTCCCACATCCCCAGCAGCATCGGCACGGCGAGCCGGGGCACGGCCCCGCCCTGCGAGAGATAGGTGACGCTCCGCCCCACCAGTGCCTCCGCGCGCCAGGGCAGGTCGGTCCCGGCCCCGCCGACCAAGGCCAAGTCGCCGAGCGGTGCCAGCGACGCGAGGGCGCTGCCCAGCGCCGGACTGGCACCGGAGGTCTCGAGCACCCCGTCCAGCTGCCCCCGCAGCCCGTCGGCCTCGTCATCGAGATGATCGGGGTGGTGCGCCTCGGTGGCGCCCAGCTCGAGGGCCAGCGCCCGGCGGACGGGATCCGGTTCGACGACGACCACCCGGTCCGCGCCGGCCGCTCGGGCGGCCATCACGGCGGCCAGTCCCACCGCACCTGCACCGAAGATCCCGATCCGCCGACCCGGACCGGCGCGCAGGTGACCCAGCGCCGCCAGTGCGCCGGTCGGCAGGCTGCAGCCGAACGGGCCGAGCAGTTCGAGCGGAAGATCGCGGTCGACCACGACCACGCTCCTCGCCGCCACCACTGCGTGCTCGGCCAGGCTGGACTGGCCGAACCACTCGGACCCCACGGGCGAGCCGGCGCGGTCCCGCAACGTGGCGGATCCGTCCGGACGGAGTGGGGAGAAGTTGAGAAGGGAGAAGTCGGCGCAGTACGACGGTCGACCGGTCCGGCACGGCACGCAGTCGGTGCACCAGGCGTACGACATCACCACGTGGTCCCCCACGCGGACATCGTGGACGTCGGGACCGACGGATTCGACCACGCCGGCGCCTTCGTGACCCGTGACCAGAGGCAGCGACGAGGGCGTCCAGGCTCGTGGCAGCAGGTCGGTGTGGCACAGCCCCGTCCCCGCGATCCGCACCAGCACCTCGCCCGCGCGCGGAGCGTCGATCTCCAGCTCCTCGAGCCGCAGCGGCTCGCCGGTGACGCGGAGCACGGCGGCGCGCGTCGGCCGGGAGCGAACCGGGGTCATCATGGGCGCGGCACCCTCGGCACGTTCGCGGCGGCCCGGTCCACGGCGGCCTCCTGGTGCGGCAGCAACTCTTGGCCGTAGCCCTGGATCGCGGCGAGGAACGGGTCGAGCACCCCCGTCCGGGCGCCGCTGAGCTCCTCCAGGATGGCCAGCCCGCAGAACGGGACCACGAACGGGGAGTAGCCGCCCTCGTGGGCCAGCACGAGTCGGCTGTCGCAGAGTTCCTCGGCCGCCTCGCGGGCGTGCCGGGCGAGCATCCGGAAGCCGTCGGAGTGCAGCATCTGGCGGGCCAGCGGGTCCATCCCGTTCCCGTCGAGGCCACTGGCGATCAGGATCAGGTCAGGCCGGAAGCGGGCCAGTGCCGGACGCACCACCCGTTCCATCGCGGCGGCGTAGGCACCCGTCCCGGACCCTGGCGGCAACGGCACGTTGAGATTGGCGCCCACCCCGGCGCCGGTGCCGACGACCTCGACCGGCCCGGACCCCGGCGGGTAGGCGCCGTCCTGGTGCAAGGAGATGGTCAGCACGGTGTCGTCGGCGGCGAAGATCGACTCGGTCCCGTTCCCGTGGTGCACGTCCCAGTCGAGGATCGCCACACGAGCGGCGCCACGCCGCTGCGCGTGCCTGGCAGCCACGGCTACGTTGTTGAAGAGGCAGAAGCCCCAGCCGGTCTCCGCCGACGCGTGGTGCCCCGGAGGTCGGACGAGCGCGTAGGCGTTCTCGACCTCCCCGTCGAGCACCGCGTCGACCGCGCGAACCACCCCGCCGGCGGCGAGCATCGCGATCGCGTAGGACTCCCGGCCGAAGGGACTCGAGCCGTCACCGGCGTCGCCCCGGCCGGTGGCCGCCTGGGCCTGCACGGAGGCCCGGTAGTCGGCCGTGTGGACTGCTTCGACCTGCTCGGGTGTGGCGGGCACCGGGGTGATCGGCACGAGCTCGCGGTCCAGGCCGCAAGCCGCCACCAGGTTGGCGAAACGGCGCTTGGCGGACGGACCCTCGATGTGCTCCATCGGCTCGATCCACCCGCCGGCCGGAAACGGCCCCGCCCCCGTGCCGGTGTCGTGCCACAGATAGGTCTCGTGGAAGACCCATCCCGTACGGCGACTGGCCGGCGCCCTCGGGCTCACGCCGTCACCCGGCAGGCCAGCTCGGCGAGGACGGTCCGCAGCCGCGCGATGAACTTCGGGCCGTCGCCGCTCAGCGCGACGAACGCGTTGACCGGCTTGTCGACGTGTCCACGCCAGTCCGCGACCGTCTCCCCGTCGGTATGGCCACCCCCGAGGTCGACGTCGACGACAGTGGATCGGACCTCCACCAGGGTCGGGTCCAGTGCCGCGCCCACGACGAACGGGTCGTGCACGTGGGCGCCGTAGAACCCGTCGTACTCCTCGTGGAACTCGAAGTAGAAGCGGAGGGCGTCGCGCACCAGGTCCAGCACCGGGTTGCCCAGCGGGGCGGCCATCACCTCCTTGTCGGTCCCCCCGATCGTGCCGATTCCCGCCGCCTCAGCGACCGCGACCAGGTCCCTGGCGTGGAACTGCGAGGTCTCGGTGACATCCAGCCCCATCACCGTGATGGGTGTCGCGCCGCGCTCGGTCGCTGTGGACCACTGGTGGAAGACGGTGCGCGCCGCCTCAGGATCGACGTGGATGTTCCATTCCACCCGGGGCGCGACGTTGCCGGCGCCCGTGAAGGTGCCCCCCATCACCCAGACGTCCTTGAGCAGCAGCGGCAGGTTCGGTTCGGCCAGGACGGCGGCGGCGAGGTTGGTCAGCGGCCCCATCGTGACCAGAGTGATCTCGCCGGGCCGGGCCCGTGCCTCCTCGAGGAGGAGATTGACCGCCGAACGGCCCGACACCGTGCCGACCGGATCCACCACCGCGTGGCCCAGGCCGTGCGGGCCGTGGGTCTCCGGGGTGGTGCACAGGGTGCGCGCGATGGGGCCCGCCGCTCCCGCCGCCACTTCGACGTGCCCGGCGCCCGCCAGTTCAAGCACCCCCAGCGTGTTGCACACCACGTCGTCCACGCCGACGTTGCCGGCCACCGTGGTCACCGCCACCAGATCGACGTCCGGGTGCCCTGCTGCGTAGAGAAGAGCCAGCATGTCGTCGATGCCGGTGTCCACGTCGAGGATCAGGGACTGCCTACCCGCCTCGCGCCGGGGTGGCGCGACCGAGACCCTGGGTGACCGCATCTCAGTACCTCGTCGTGACGGTCAGGTGGTGCGGTCGGATGAGGTCGTGGAACCCCGACCAGAGACGGTAGTCGAGCTGCGGGTTCACCAGGGCATCGGTGCGTCTGACGTTCAACTCGTCGGTGAGGAGCCCGCAGGCGTAGATGCTCTGTACCCGGATCTCGTGCTCCCAGTCGGAACCGGCGGCCACGACCACTCCGTTGTCCACGGCCTCCGCGAGCGCTGGGGAGTAGCGCAGCACTCGCATCGCCCGCAGGGCCGCGGGAACGATGTAGTCGGCGAAGATAGCCAGGGAGTCCAGGTCCTCCAGCTGCACCAGACCGAGCCGCTGCAAGGTCCACACCGCAAGCTGGGCCAGCTTGTCGAAGCGCACCGTGAGCCCGTGGACGGTGCCGCTGTCGTCGAAATGGGGGAACTCCCGGACCAGGCGCTCAAGCAGCCCGTGACCGTCGGCGTACACCCGTGGGGGGCAATCGCGGACGAAGGCGCTGAAGCTGCCACCGTAGGACTCCACCAGCGTGCGGCCCAGGCCCCTGAGCACCTCGACACGCTCGGTCAGCAGCGGAATCGGCCGCGGGCCGTGGAGCACTGCGGCCAGCCTCTCCTCGGTGAGTTCGGCGAGCCACTCGCCCGAGAGCACGGGAACGCCCGCGGCATGGGCCTGCAGGAACCGGCGGAACATCGCGTCGGCATCCACGAGCTCGCGCCCCTCGTGCTCGATCGACCACGGGATCTTCGTCTCGAAGTCGGTGTAGGCGAAGTTGATCGCCACGGTGACCATCGTGAAGTCGATCTGCTCCTCGAGGGTCGCGAGCTCGGGACGCTCCGGGTCCGGCCCTTCCGCGTTCCCGTCCAGGGGCGCGAACAACTCGAAGCACATCCAGTCGGCGACCGCGCTGAGCTGGTCGCGGTCCACCTCGACGTCCTGGCACCGGGGACTCGCGAGGGCGGCGCTGCGGAGGACCGCCGCGTCCCATGCGGCGCTGCGTCGTAGGGGGCCGGTCGCCCCGGTCGGGCCTGGCGAGGGGTTCAGAGAGGTGGTGCTGGGCATCGACTACTCCTCGGATCTTCGATAGGTGGCACCTACGGCGGCGGGCGGCCGCAGGGTCTGGCGGGCCGCGACGAGCACGACCAGGGTGGTGAGGTATGGGGCGACCCCGAGCAGCTCACGGGGCACCTCCGGGCCGACCAGGAACCAGACGAGGACCGGGACGCCGAAGGCGACGTTCCAGGTGGCGGTGGTGAGACGGCCCTGGCGGTAGAGGAACAGTGCACGGCCGATCAGGGCCCCGGCGCCGAGCAGCAGCAGGGCGGTCACCGACCCCGCCTGGCGGGTGCTGAGAGCATCGGTGAAGCCGAACAGAAGGCTGCCGGTGAGCACTCCACCGGGGGTCCAGTTGCCGAAGACAACCGTGGCGAGACCGATGAAGCCGCGGCCTCCCACCTGGCCCTCGCGGTAGAGCGAGGACGCGGCGACCACCAGGTAGGCGCCCCCCAGGCCGGCGAGTCCACCGGAGATGGCCTGGGCGGCACAGCGGATGCGGTAGGGCGAGACTCCGAGGGAGTCCGCGGCGGACGGGTTCTCACCGCAGGCGGTGACCCGGAGCCCGAACCGGGTCCGCGACAGGATCCACCAGCTCGCGGGTACCAGTAGCAGGGCCAGGACGGTTCCGGCCGAGACCCCGGTCAGTAGGCCGGTGAGCAGGCGTGCGGCGTCCGCGACCACAGGGACGTCGCTCCGGGCGACCGGACCGAGGAGCAGCTCTGCACCCGGCAAGGAGACCAGTGGCAGCTGCTCGAGCGTGGGGCTCTGGCTGATGCTCCCTCCGGGCTGCCGGGCGAACGTGACCGAGGAGAGGAAACGGACCACGCCGATGGCGCCCATGTTGATGACGATCCCGGAGATCGCCTGGTCGACGCCCCAGCCCAGGGTGACGACCGCTTGTAGGAGGCCGCAGAGGGTGCCCCCAACCACCCCTGCGACGAGGGCAGCCCACGGTCCGTGCGAGAGACCCACCCAGGCGCCGGTCCAGCAGCCCATGATCATCATGCCGTCGAGGCCGATGTTGAGAGTCCCCGATCGTTCTGCCCAGAGGCCCCCCAGTCCCGCGAGCAGGATGGGGACGGCGAAGCGCAGCGTGGCTGCGGCGATCCCCGCGGAGGTGAGGTCAGGGGCGTCGGCAAAGGTGGCGACCGCGCTGAGTGCTGCGACGGCGAGGACCACCAGGACCCACCGCGGCCGACGAGGGCGGGGTTCCCCACCGTCGGGTGCGCGGCGGTCCGCCCGGAGGAGCGTCAGGAGGCTCATCTACTCGTCACCTGCTCCGGGTCGGACACCGCGACTGGCAGTTCGTCGGCGTCCGGTCGGGCGCTGCCTAGCGCGACGCTCGCGGCTCGGCGGCGCTCGCGGCGAGCCGAGACACGGTGCACGAGCTCGTAGGCCGTCACCACGGACAGGACGACGACGGCCTGCACGATAGAGACCACCTCCTTGGGGACACCGATGAGGTCCAGCGGCAGGGCGCAGCGCTCGAGGAAGGCCCACAGCAGCGCGCCGCCGGCAACCCCCACGGGGTGGTTACGCCCGATGATGGCGACCGAGAGCCCGACCCAGGCCAGGCCGGCGGGGAATGAGATCCCGTAGCGGTGAGTGGCACCCAGCAGCTCCGGGAGCCCCGCCAGGCCGGCGAGCATGCCCGAGGCAAGCATCGTCAGGATCACCATCCGGCGTGGGTCGCTGCCGCCCAGCAGCGCGGCCCGGGGACTGCTGCCGACCGCCCTCACCTCGAAGCCGAAGCGGGAGCGCTCGGTCACCAGCCAGAAGAGCACCCCGACGAGGACCGCGACGACCGTGAAGCCGTAGACGTCGCCCGCGCCGGGGACGGTGATCGAGGGGACCCAGCCGGAGTCGGAGATGAGTGCCGTCTGGACGTTGTTGCTGCCCTCCTGGTGCACGCCGAAGCGCGAGGGCGCCAAGAGATAGGCGATGATCCCCGTCGCGATCGCGTTGAGCATGATCGTGCTGATCACCTCGGAGACACCGCGCTCCGCCTTGAGGTAGGCGGCCACCATCGCGTAGGCCGCCGCCACTGCGGAGGCCACCACGATCATCAGCCCTACGTGAAGGAGGAACGGCAGCTCGACCGCTCCGCCGACGACTGCGGCGGCGAAGACGCCGAGTCGGTACTGGCCGTCGATGCCGATGTTGAACAGGAACATCCTGAACCCGATGGCGGCCGCCAACCCCGCGAGGTAGTAGGTGGTCGCCTTGTTGACGATCGCCACCCACCCCTGGGGTGTGACTGCGTAGGTGCCGACCACGTCGATGACCGCGATCGGCGAGGTCCCGTAGGCAGCCAGGATGAGGCCTAGCACGCCCACTGCGAGAGCCAAGGAGATCCCGACGGCCAGAGCATGCAGGGCGAGCGAGGCCAGGCGGGGTGGGGAGACGATGCGCAGCGCCGCCGCCTCCAGCGTCCCGCGAGGCGTGACGTGCGGGTCGGCGCTCATGCGGTCCCGGCCGTCATCGACTCGCCGATGGCGGCACGGCTCACGGTGTCGGCGTCATAGACGGCGGTGACCCGACCTCGGGCGAGCACGGCGATGCGGTCGGAGAGGCTGGTCAGCTCCTCAAGATCGGTGCTGATGAGAAGGATGCCGGTGCCTTTCGTCGCCGCCTCGATGAGCCGCGACCAGATCTGGCGCTGGGCCCCGATGTCGACTCCCCGGGTGGGCTGAGCGGCGATCAGCAGCCTCGGCCTGCCTGCGAGCTCGCGTCCGACGATGAACTTCTGCTGGTTGCCACCGGAGAGGGCCGAAGCCAGGATCTCGACCGAGGGGACACGTACGTCGGAGTCGACGACCACCTGTGCGGCGGCGGCGCGGACCCGGCTCACTCGGAGCCAGCGACCGCGAACGAGTCGGCGGTCGTGCAGGTGACCGAGAAGCTGAGACATCCACAGGGGGTGCCCCATCAGGATGCCCTCCCGCTGCCGGTCCTGGGGGATGCAGCCGATCCCGCTGCCCCGTCGCTGGGCGGTGGAGACACCGGCCAGGTCGCGTCCGTCCAGCAGGACCTGGCCGGTCTGCGGCGTGAGCACGCCGAGGACCGCCTCGACGAGCTCGTCCTGGCCGTTCCCCTCGACGCCGGCGACGCCGACGATCTCTCCTGCGCCGACCACGAGGTCCAGCCCGTTGAGTCTGCCGCCGGTCTCGCTCGCGCCACTGACACCACGTAGTTCGAGTACCGGCTCGCACGAGCCCGCGATGGGACGCCGTGGCAGCTCGATCGGCTCTGAGCCGACCATCAGCATGGCGAGCTCCTTGGTGTTGGTCTCACCCGACGCCACGTCGGCGACGACCCGACCGTGGCGCATGACGGTGATGTGGTCGCTGATCCCCACCACCTCGTCGAGGTGGTGGGAGATGAACAGCACAGTGAGACCGTCCCGGCACATGTCACGCAGCTTCGCCAGCAGTTCCGAGGACTCCTGCACGGTGAGCAGCGCGGTCGGCTCGTCGAGGATGAGGATGCGAGCCCCGCGATAGAGCACCTTGACCAGCTCGACCCGCTGACGGACGCCGACGCCCAGATCTCGCACCCGGGCGTGTGGGTCGAGCTCGAGGCCGTACCGCTCCGAGATCTCTGCGATCCGCGAGGCCGCGGACTCGCGGTCTATCGAACCGAACCGACTCCGTCGCATCGGCTCAGCACCCAGGATCACGTTGTCCAGGACGGTGAGGTTCTCCGCAAGCTTGAAGTGCTGGAAGACCATCCCGATACCGGCCGTGATGGCGTCGAGGGGCGAGGTGAAGGAGACCGCTTTGCCGTCGACGCGCATGGTGCCGTGGTCGGGGAGGGTGGCGCCGTAGAGGATCTTCATCAGGGTGGACTTACCGGCCCCGTTCTCACCGACGATCGCGTGGACGGAGCCAGGGGCGACGCGCAGGCTCACGTCAGCATTGGCGACCACCCCCGGGTAGGTCTTGGTGATGCGGTCCAGCTCCACCGAGGCCAGCAGGCTCACGTCACTGATCCACGGACCGTGGTACGGCGAGCTCGCCGGACTTGATCTTCTCCGCGAAGGCGTCGACGGCCTTGATCGTCTCCGGGCTCAGGAAGTCGCCCGAGGTCGCGTAGCCGACGCCCTCGCTGGACAGGTTGAGCTTGGTGGTTCCACTGGTGACGGTGCCGTCCTCCACGGAGGAGATGAACTGCTCGACGCCCACGTCGACCCGCTTGAGCATCGAGGTGATGATGACCTCGTTGAGCGGAGGTTCCGCGGTCTCGTACTGGTCGTTGTCGACACCGATGGCCTTGGCCCCGACCTTGGCGGCGGTCTCGAAGACACCTTGGCCCGAGCCGCCGGCTGCGGCGAAGATGATGTCGACCCCGCTGTCGTACATGCCAGCGGCGGCCTCTGCGCCACGCTGCGGGTCGTTGAATCCGTTGAAGTCCGGCGGCTGGGTCAGGTAGGCCGTGTCGAGCTCGACTCCGTTGTCGGCCGCCTCGACGCCAGCCGCGAAGCCGGCTTCGAACTCGTTGATCAAAGGTGTGTTGACACCCCCGATGAAGCCCACCTGTCCTGTCTCGCTCTGGAGAGCAGCTGCGACCCCGACGAGGAACGAACCCTCGTTCGCGGCGAAGGTGAGTGAGACGACGTTGTCCGCGGTGATCGTGTCGTCGTCCACGATCGCGAACCACGTCTCGGGGAACTGCTCCGCGACCTCCGCCACCGACGGGGCGTAGAGATACCCCACGGCCACGACCGGATTGGCCCCGCCTTCCGCCATCAGCTTCAGC
Source organism: Nocardioides houyundeii (assembly GCF_002865585.1). Taxonomy (NCBI): domain Bacteria; kingdom Bacillati; phylum Actinomycetota; class Actinomycetes; order Propionibacteriales; family Nocardioidaceae; genus Nocardioides; species Nocardioides houyundeii. The sequence goes on from NZ_CP025581.1 coordinate 511,317, forward strand.
CGCGCGGTGCGATCGGCGTCAGTGTCCTCGGCACGCGCTGACGACTCCATCACCTTCGCGTCCATCGACTCCGCCGCCTGTGTGGCACCGGCGTACGCCAGGTCGTTGAAGCCGCCGTCTCCCCGGCCGCCGAGGTCGTAGGCCACGCCGACGGTGCGGTCGCTGTCGCCGGTGGCCCCGGTGGCCCCGGTCCCTTCGCCGCAGGCGGCGAGAGTCGCGGGCAGGACGAGGGCCAGCAGCATCAGGCCCAGCCGGGGGTGGAGGTGCGGTCGTCTCATGGGGTGCCCTCTTCACGGGATCGGGGGACCGTCGATCGGCCCCGGTGAGCAGTAGAGCGACACCCCGGCGTGCCGCTCTGTCTGCTGTCTTTGACAAGAGTTAGACAGTTCCCCGCTTGCCGCAAGAGAGTCGAACGATTGACACGAGGGGTTTACCGGGGCGTCACAGCGGGCGGCTCACGGAGACAGGACCGGGAGGGCCGACGCCGCGGCCTCTGCCCCCTTCGACCGTGCAGCCCGCTGCCTCACCCCGGGAGATCCGTCAGGGTGCGGAACTTGCGGTCCTGATAGACCAACGGCGCGTGCAGGCGGCGTACCAGCCGGTCGACCTGGAGCACCAGCATCAGGTGGTCGCCCAGGACCGGGCGCTGCACCACCCGGCCGAGCATGGTGGTCATCGCCTCGGTCACCACCGGTACGTCGGGGTGCTCGGGGTCGAGCGTGACGTGGGTGAACTTGTCGTCGGACTTGCCGGCGAAGATCCCGGCGACCTTGGCCTGGTCGTCGGCGAGCACGTTGATCGCCACCCGCTCGACCTGCGCGAAGACGCCGTAGGAGCGGGTGGTCTCGCCGACGAAGACCCCGACCAGCGGCGGCTCGGTGGAGATGTTGACGAAGCTGCTGGCCGTGAAGCCCACGGGCCGGCCCTCCCAGAAAGCGGTCACCAGCGTCACGGGGGCGGGGATGCGGGCGATGGCGCGACGCAGCTCGCCCGGGTCGAGCGTGAGGTCGTCCTCGACGGCGACGTCGGTGGTGGTCATGGGCTGGGCCTCCGGTTCTCTCCAGGGGTCGGGCCAGGGGTCGGGTCGGCGAGCGGGGACGTGGCGGGCAGCAGCCGGGCGTCGCCACGGGGCCGCGCTCGCAGTGCCGCCAGCGCCGCCGCCGAGGCGGCCGCCTCGTCCACCCCTCGACGCCGGGCGGGCGCGTGGCGCTCGTGGAGCTCGGCGACCAGCTCGGAGAACCGGCTCTCGGCTGCCGCCACGTCGACCCGCACAGCCGCCCGGTCCGCGATCACCCGCCGGCCGGCCACGAAGACGTCGGTGACGTCGGCGGCGCGGGCGGCCGTCAGCAGCTGGTTGGGTACGTCGTTCGCGGGACGGAACGCCGAGGACCCCAGGTCGAGCAGCGCCAGGTCGGCGGCGTGGTCGGGCGCCAGGCGACCGGTCTCGGTCCAGCCGCACGCGGCGGCGCCGCCCTCGGTCGCGGCGCTCAGCGTCTCCTCGACGCTCAGCCACCCGCCGGGCGAGCGCGAGCCGACCCGGGAGAGCAGCGCCGCCAGCCGGGCCGCGTCGAGCTGGTCGTAGGCGTCGGAGGAGTTGGCACCGTCGGTGCCGACGGCCAGCCGGATCCCGGCGTCCAGCATCGCCCGGGTGTCGGCGACCCCGGAGCCCAGGCGCAGGTTCGAGCCCGGCACGGTGACCGCCACCGCCCCGGCCTCGGCCAGCAGCGCCAGGTCCGCGGCGTCCACCCAGATCGCGTGGGCCACGGTGAGGTGGTGGTCGAGCACGCCGAGGTCGCCGAGCTCGGCGGTGATCGAGCGGCCGAACCGGTCCTCGCCGCTGGCCGCCTGCGGCAGCGACTCCGCGAGGTGGGTGTGCAGCCGCAGCCCCTGCTCCCGGGCCAGCGCGTGCAGCCCGGTGATCAGCTCGGGGGTGCAGTGCGCCGCGATGGTGGGCGCCAGCGCCGGGCTGATCCCCGGCAGCGCCGGTGCGTACGTCGCCCAGTCCCGGCAGGCGGCCAGCACCAGGTCCGTCGACGGGCCGGCCGGCGGTGGCGGGCAGCATCCGCCGATCGCCGGGACCGCCGCGTGCACGGAGCGGTCGGCGACCATCGGCGCGATCACCGCCCGCATCCCGGCGCCGTGGTAGCCGCCGGCCACCGCGGAGAGGCGCTCGAAGTCGGGCAGCCCGGCCTGGGCGACCAGGTCGAACGCCCCGGTGCAGCCCGAGCGGAGCAGCTCGACGGCGGTCAGCGTGGCCGAGAGCTCGGCCAGCTCCAGGCCGCGTTCCCCGTCCAGCCCGGCGGCGAGCCAGGGGCCGTGCAGCAGCGAGGTCTCCAGCGTCCAGTCGCGGTTCACCCCGCGGGCGTGCCGGGCGTGGGAGTGGGTGTGGCCGTTGACCAGCCCGGGGATCACCAACGCGCCGGTGGCGTCGTGCCGCTCGGCGTCGACCTCGGCGAACGAGCCCGGCGCCGAGACCGACGCGATGCGTCCGTCGACGACCAGCAGGTCCAGGGGTTCGGGTCGCCACCGGGGACCGGTCAGCACCAGCCCGCCGGAGATCACCAGCCGCCTCATGAGGCTGTCCCGGTGCGGGTCGGCGCGGGGTGGGTCGCGGCCCAGTGCTCGGCGATCGCGGAGCGGGTCGTCACCCAGACGTCGGGGTGCGTAGCGACGTGGTCCAGGAACCGGGCCAGCCCCGCGGCCCGGGCCGGGTGGCCGGTGAGTCGGGGATGGACCGAGACGACCATCATCGCCCCGCCCTCGGCGTACAGCACGTCGAAGGCGTCGCGCAGGTAGGTGAAGGCGTCGTCGCTGGTGGCCCACCACCCCTTGGCGTACTTGTTGTCGTTGTTGGAGAAGGTGTGCGGGACCACCAGGTGGTCGCGACCCGACACCTGGGTCCAGTAGGGCAGCTCGTCGTCGTAGGCGTCGGAGTCGTAGCTGAACCCGCCGTGCTCCAGCAGCAGGCGCCGGGTCTGCAGCGAGGGCCCGTAGCGGCAGTACCAGCCGGTCGGCGCTGCCCCCCAGGTCGTGCGGAACGACGCGGTGGCCGCCGCCAGCTCGGCGCGCTCGGCGTCCTCGGTGAGCAGGTAGTGCTTGGTGAAGCGGTGCCCGTGGCCGAGCAGGTCCCAGCCGGCCTCCCGGGCCGCGGCGGCGATCTGCGGGTTGCGCTCCAGCGCCACCGCGCACGCCGAGGCCGTCGCCGGGAGGCCGCGCTCGGTGAGCAGCCGCAGCACGCGCCAGAACCCGACGCGGCTGCCGTAGGCCATCATCGACTCCGCGGCCAGGTCCCGCCCCGGTACGTCGGCCCCCGCGGCGCCGGCGTCGGTCAGCGGCGACTCGCTGCGGCTCGCCCCGTCGGGCACCGAGTCCTCCGCGCCCTCCTCGATGTTGACCGCGATGTTGAGCGCCAGCCGGGCGCCGCCGGGCCACCGCGGGTCGGGCCGGTCCCGGCCGTAGCCGACCAGGTCCCGGCCGAGGACCGTCACGGCCGCCCCAGGTCGACGAGCTCGGGGACGTCGAAGGCCTGGTAGGCGTCGAAGAACTGCGCCCGGTCCTCGAGGAACAGCGACCGCGACAGCGCCTCGGCGAGTCGGCGGCCCCCGGCGCCGAGCCCGGAGTTCATGTTGCCGTTGAGCCCCATCGAGAGCCGGGCCCCGTAGGTGAAGTCGTGCACCCGGGACAGCCACGGTGCGGTGCCCGGCCGGGCCTCGGTGAAGCCGAAGTCGCCGTCCAGGTAGGGGTAGCCGAGCAGGGCGGGGTCCTCCCAGTCCGCGGGCGGGGTGAACCGGTCCGACCACCGGGCCGCGTGCGGCGCCAGCGCGGACAGCTCGGGCCGGGAGGCGAGGTCGACGGTGGGGCCGATGCCGCTGATCAGCGCGTCGAAGCGGAACTGGCCGGCGCCTGAGTCCACGACGATGTCCGCGTCTGGTCCGGGGCCGTCCAGCCGCACGCCCTTCCAGTCGGCGCCGGTGTGCCAGGCGAAGGTGTCGTGGCTGGTGCAGCGGTACCAGGTCTGCTGCGGCGGCGGCTGGTTGATCCGCTGGAACTGCACGGTGAACTTCCACTTGTCCTCGTCGGGGAGGTCGGGGAAGTGGGCGCCGAAGGCGTAGAACTCCATCCACCGGAACGGGTTGACCCGCGGCACCTCGTGCCGGCGGTAGAACAGGTCCACCGAGGCGGCCCCGTGCTCCAGCGCGGAGGCGGCGTAGTCGAACGCCGACGCGCCGCCGCCGAGCACCCCGACCCGCTGGCCGGCGAACCGGGAGAAGTCGGTCCGGGCACCGGTGTGGATGTAGCGCTCGGACGGGAGGTGGTCGCTGATCAGCCGGGGCACGCCCCACTGGCCGTTGCCGGCCAGGCCGGTGGCCAGCACCACCCGCCGGGCGTACGTCGTACCGCCGGTGTGCCGGACCTCCAGGACGCCGTCGCCGGCCGGCTCGATCGCGTGCACTTCGACGCCGTTGCGCACGTCCGGCGCGGTCACCGCGCGGAACCAGCCCAGGTAGTCCTGCCAGTGCTCCTTGGGGATGTGGGTCAGCGCCTCCCAGGCCGCGTCGCCGTGCGCCGCGCGGTACCAGGCCTCCGGGGTCAGCGCCGGCAGCCCCTGGTCCGGACCGGTCAGCGTCTTGGGAGTGCGCAGCGTGTGCATCGCCGCGTACGTCGTCCAGGGACCTTCGCTGCCCGCGGGCGCGGCCTCGAGGATGCGGGTGTTGGTGATCGCGCGGCGCTTGAGGGCGAACGCCAGCGTGAGCCCGGCCTGCCCGCCGCCCACGATCAGCACGTCCACCACCGGCTCCCCCTGGTGGCGGCGCGCGCGGACCCACTCCGGGCGCGGGTAGGCCGTCAGCTCCAGCTGGCGGGCGACCTGGGTCTCGAGCTCGGGCAGGTTCATCGTGACTCCTGGAGGTGCTGACGGGCGGATCGGGTGGGGGACTGGGCGGTGAGCGTGTCGTGCAGGAGCCGGGCTGCGGCGAGCAGCTCCTCGTCGCGGCCGGCGAAGCCGAGCAGCTGGACGCCCTGCGGCAGGTCCTCCACGCTCAGCCACGGCGCGGAGAGGGCGGGCACCCCGAGCAGGGACGAGGTGGCCGGCATCCGGCGGCAGCCGGTGCTGGCCAGCCCCGGCGGCGCCGGGGCGGTCGTCGCCGGGGCGATCATCAGGTCGACGTGCTCGGCCAGGTCGGCGTACTGGCGCTGCAGCCGGGAGCGGACCGCGAGGGCCTGGGCCAGACCGGAGGCGCCGATCCCGGCCGCGTGCGAGACCATCTCGCCGAGCCGCGGGTCGCGCTCCCCGGCAGCGACGTAGCCAGCCAGGGTGGGGGCGCTCTCGGCGGCGAAGATGTCGAAGCAGCTCCGCCCCGACCCCCGGACCGCCTGGTCGAAGGCGCGCAGCGGGTCCTGGTCCACCAGGTCGATCCCGGCCACCCCGTCCAGGCTGCGCACCAGCCGGTCCACCCCGGCGACGGTCGCCGGGTGGGTGAGGCCGCCGTCGTCGAGGTGCAGCCGCCCGATCCGCAGCCCCTGGGGCGCCCCGGTCGGTCGCCAGTCGGCCAGCACCGGCAGCACCCGCTCGAGGTCCCCGAGCGACGCGGCGATCACCCCGAGGTCGTCGAGGGTGTCGGCGAGCAGGTGCATCCCGCCGCGGGGCAGGCGCAGGTGGGTGGGCTTGAAGCCCCACACCCCGCAGTACGACGCCGGGCGCAGGGTGGAGGCCTGGCTCTGGCTGGCCAGCGCCACCGGCACGATCCCGGCGCCCACGGCGGCGGCGGAGCCCGCCGAGCTGCCGCCGGGGGTGTGCGAGCGGCGCTGCGGGTTGGCGGTCACCGTGGTGGTGCCGCAGGCGAACGGGGTGCTGGTGGTGATGCCCAGCACCCGGGCCCCGGCAGCCCTCAGCCGGGCCACCGCCTCGGCGTCGCCGGTCGGCACCCGGTCGGCGAACAGCGAGGACCCGAGACCGACCGGCATCCCGGCGACGTCGATGATCTCCTTGACCGCGATCGGCATCCCGGCCAGCGGCCCGGCTCCGGGGTGGATGGCGGCCTCCAGCACCGGCGGCTCGACGTGGGTGAAGGCGCGCAGCCAGGGCTCGCGCTCGGCGAGCAGCCGCGACGCCTCGGTGAGGTGGTCGCGGGCGTTGCCGGTCCACGGCCGCGGGACCGGAGGCGCGGGTGGCCGGGAGCCGCGGAAGATCACGACGCGGCTCCGTGGGCCGGCGCCGGGACCTGGGCGGCGTACCAGTCGTGGATCTCCCCGGAGGTGACCGCCCGCACGTCGCCCTCGGCCGCGGCGGCGCAGATCGCGGCGACGATCTGCTCCACCTCGCCGATCCGGTGCGCGGTGCCCATGATGTGGGGGTGCAGCCCGACCGGCATCACCAGCGGGTTGTCGCTCGCCTCGCGGCGGTGCCGGACCAGGGTGCGCAGGGTGCGGTCGGCCAGAGCGCCGTCGGCCTGGAGACCCACCTGGTAGGTGGTGACGTCGTTGAGGGTCAGCGTGTAGGGCAGTCCCAGGACCGGTCCGGCGGCGCTGGCCAGCCAGAGGGGCCGGTCGTCGATCATCCAGTCGTGGTTGAAGACCAGCCCGGCCCGCGCCAGGTGCGCGAGCGAGTCGTCGCTCTGGTTCATCCCCGGGCTCAGCCACCCCCGGGGCGCGCCGAACCGGTCGGCGATCCGGGACACGGCCTCGGCGACCACGGCCGCCTCGTCGTCGTAGGACTGGATGCTCTGCTGCCGCACCCCGTGCGCGACCACCTCCCACCCCAGGTCGGCGACCAGGTCGGCGACCTGCGGGTAGTGGTCGATCACGTCGGCGTTGAGCGCCACGGTGACCGCCCGGCCCAGCGGCGCCAGGGCCTCGGCGAGCCGGGGGAGCCCGGCCCGCAGCCCGTAGAGCACCCACGAGTGGTTGGCCACGTCCGGGACCACCGTCAGGCCGTGCGGTGCCGGCAGCGCGGCCCGGGGCATCGGCCGGTCCAGCGTCCAGTGCTCGAGGTTGAGCACCACGTTGACCAGCACCGACGCGCCGGCGAGCGGGATGAGCCGCGGACCATCGCCGGAGAGCGCGAACGGCGCCGGCGCCCGGCGCTCGGCCGGGCTCATGACGGCACCGCCGCCGCCAGGTCGAGCAGCAGCTCGTCGTCCCCGGGCAGCCCCAGCAACGAGACGCCCACGGGGGCCGAGGTGCCGGTCCCGTAGTCGGTCACCCGGCCCGCGGGCAGCGTCAGCTGCGGGGCGCCGGCCAACGAGGCGGGCACCACCAGCGGCAGGTTGCGGTCCCGGTAGTCCATCAGCGACGCGTGGCTGCTGGTGCGCAGCGGCGCCGCCGCGATCGTGGTGGGCAGCACCGCCACCTCCTCCAGGAGCAGGGACTCCAGGCGCTGGACCAGCCGGGCGCGGCCGGACTCCGCGGCCCGCACCTCGGCGTCGGTGACCGTCCCGGCCACCCGGATCCGGTCTGCGATGCCCTCGCCGAGCGTGGGGTCGGCCTCGCGCAGCCAGGCGCCGTTGGTGTGCCACAGCTGCCGGCTCATCAGGGGCCAGAAGACCGAGAGCAGCTCCGGGGCGCGCATCCCCTCGGGCAGCGGGTCGTCCAGCAGCGGCAGCCCCACCAGCTGCAGCCCGGTCGCCTCGGCCAGCCGGACCGCGGTGCGCATGGTGGCGGTCGCCACCTCCGGGGCAGCCAGGTCGAGCAGGTCGGTGAGCAGCACCAGCCGCCGTACGCCGCGGGGCGCACGGGGGGCGGCGGCGAGCGCGCCGAAGGCCGCACCCACGGTGGCCACCTCGCGTGCCAGCAGCCCGACGGTGTCGAAGCGCGGGGCCATCGGACGCAGTCCGGCGGTGTCGATGCGGCCGTGGGTGGGACGCAGGCCGACGAGTCCGCAGAAGGCGCCCGGCACCCGGATCGAGCCGCCGGTGTCGGTGCCGAGACCGAGGTCGGCCAGCCCGGCCGCCACCGCGCTCGCCGACCCGCTCGAGGAGCCGCCCGGCACCCGGTCCGGTGCGGCCGGGTTGGGCGGGGTGCCGTAGTGGGTGTTGGCGCCGAACATGCCCATGGCCAGCTCGTCGGTGGCGGTCTTGCCCACCACCGTGGCGCCGGCCCGGAGCAGCCGGGCGACGGCCCCGGCGTGGCTGCTCGCCGGGACGCCGGCGGCCAGCGTGGGGTTGCCGGCGGCGGTCACCCGCCCGGCAACGTCGAAGAGGTCCTTGACCGCGACGGTGACCCCGTCCAGCGGGCCGGCACCCGTGGGGCCCACCACCAGCTCGCCGTCGGGGGCCAGCATCCTCGGGGGCAGGCTCATCGCTGGGTCGCGTCGTAGGAGCCGAGGAACTCCTCCACCAGCGCCTCCGCCTCCGCGAACGGGTAGTGCCGGTGGGCGTACATCTTCACCACCGGGGCGGCGCCGGAGTAGAACCGCTCGTACTGCACGTGCCGGCCCGCGAACTCCGAGCCGACCAGGTCCCAGGCCAGCTTGAACAGCTTGACGCGCTCCACCATCGGCAGGTGGTCCGAGCCCATCAGCAGGTCCATCGAGGCGATCGACTCGGGGTCGTCGAGGTCCAGCACCGAGCTGGGCACCTGGATCACCCCGCCGCCCACCAGCTCACCGAGCATCCGCACCGCCCGGGGGTAGACCTCGGTCTGCATGCCGAGCGCGGCGTAGAGGTACTTCCCGGCCGGCCGGATGACGCCCTGGTCGTCGGCGGTGGCGAACGCGTGCGCGGACTCGGTCAGCGACTCCGAGACCGTCTGGATGGTCGCCAGGTCGGCGAGCTGCATCTTGATGGCCAGGTCAGAGTCGCGGCCGTTGGCCCGGGCGACCTTGGCGGCCACCCCGGTCAGGAAGCGGAGCTTGGCGGTGAGCCGGATGATCGACTGCAGGTTGCCGATCTGGTGGGCGGCGGTGCCGAAGAACTGGCGGTTGACCACCTCGACGCTGCCGGCGGCGAACACCCGGTCCCAGGGCACCAGCACCCGGTCGAAGGCGACCATGGCGTCGGACTCGTCGAGCCGGTTGCTCAGCGGGTAGTCGAACCGCGACCCGCTGGTGGCGTAGGGCCGGCGACAGATCAGGCGCAGGCCCGGGGCATTGACCGGCACCACGAAGGAGAGCGCCTTCTCCGGCTCGGTCGGCGCCAGCGGGCGGACGCTGGTCACGAAGATCTCGTCGGCCACCGCGGCGCCGGTGCCGAGCATCTGCGCGCCCGAGACCACGATCCCCTCGGACGTCTTCTCCACCAGGTGCACCGGGGTGACCCGGCTGGTCGGGTCGTTGGGGTTGGCCTGCGGCGGGACGATCGAGTTGGTGATCCACAGCCCGCCCGCGGCGGCGTAGTCGTGGAAGGCGACCACCGTCGCGCCGAGCTGGTGCTCGTCGGTGTCGAAGACGCCCGGGTTGCCGGCGAAGCCGGCCAGCAGGCCGGAGACGTGGTCGGGGCCGCGGCCGATGAAGCCGTGCGACATCCGGTTCCACTCCTCCAGCGCGACCTTGCGCAGGTCGTGCTGGGCGCGGGTGCGCGGGACGGTGAACAGCGCCAGCCGCCCGGTCTCCGGGTCGACCAGGGGTGACCCGGGCGCGCCTGCGGCGTCGTACATCGCGGCCATGGTCTCCGCGACGCCGCGGAAGGCGGGGTGGCCGGCGACGTCGGTGACCTGCTCGCCGTCGACTCGCACGTCGCGGCCATCCGAGAGGGCGGCGAGGTAGTCGGCGCCGGTGCGCAACCGGGTGCCGGTGAGGTCCGGGGTAGGGGAGGTGATGGTCATCTGCGGCTCCTCAGCTCGTCAGCACGCGGTGGTCGCCGGGACCCCGGAAGAGGTCCTCGGGGTGAAGGGGGTGGTGATCAGCCCGTCGGCCAGGCAGTAGTCGATGGCGCGGGCGAGCATCGGGGAGTTGGCGCGGAGCCCGCTGGCCCAGAAGTCCGCACCCAGCAGCCGCTCGGCGTCCATCAGGTCGTCGAGCTGCCAGGGCAGCAGGGTGTCGAGCGCGGCCGCGTCGGCCAGGTCGGACCGGGCCAGATCGATGGACTGCGTGAACGCCTGGTGCAACGCCCACGGCAGCTCGGGGTGCTGCTCGGCCAGGGCTCGCTTGACGACCAGCACGTGCATGGCCGGGAAGATCCCGGTGCTGCGGTAGTAGTCGCGCTCCGCCTGGCGTGCGTCGGGGAGCAGCCGGCGTACGCCGCCGTCGGGCCAGGTGGAGGGCGCGCGGGCGGTCATCAGCGCGTCGATCTCGCCGGCTGCCAGGAGCTCGGCCAGCCCGGCGTCGGTGCGGTGCTCGAAGCGGAAGCCGGGCGGGTAGAACTGCGGGTGCTCGTCGCCGCTGCGCGGACCCTCCAGCCCGCCGATGACGTACGTCGGCGCGTGCCGGTCCAGCCCGAAGTGGTCGTGCAGGATGCCGCGCAGCCACACGCCCGCGGCCATGTCGAAGACCGAGATGCCGATCCGTCGGCCGGCCAGGTCCGCAGGCGTCTGCACGTCGCTCTTCTCGCTGGCGAAGAGCGAGGAGAGCCGGAAGTGCCGGGAGGGGAAGACCGGGATGGCGAGGTAGGGCCGGTCGGGCCGTTCCAGGCTGCGCAGGTAGGTGGCCAGCGGGAACTCGGCGACGTCGAAGGTGTGCTGGGCGAGCTGGTGGTTGAACAGCTTCTGGACGCCCATCAGGGTGATGTCGGCCTCGACGCCGGGGATGGCGACGCGTCCGGCGGCCAGGGGCCGGGTGCGGGCGGTGTCGGAGAGTCCGAGGGTGAGCCTCATGGGCGTGCCTTCTTCCGGTCGATGGTGCCGTCGATGCGGCCCTGCAGCTCGGCGGCGAAGCGGGCGTCGAGCTCCCACTCGATGGAGATCAGCTGGGCGATGCCCTGCTCGACCTCGGCGGGGATCCCGGCGGCGTTGTTGACCACCACCACCGGCTCGCCGACCAGCAGGGCCGGATCCTCGACGTCGGTGGCGAGACCGTCGATCTGGCCGGGGAAGTACTGCCCGACCAGCGACTTCATCCAGTCCACGCCGCGGGGGTGCGGGGCCACCACGACCAGCCGGTCCAGGTCCCGCAGGGCGATCAGCCGGCGGAGCGCCGAGGGCGCGGCCACCAGGTTGAGGTCGAGCACCCGGTCGAGGTCGCGGATCGCCCCGGCGACGTCGTTGAGGTGGAAGATCGGGACCGCGACGGCGTCGAACTCCTCGTCGAGCACCCGGTCGCCGATCTCGCAGAGCAGCACCGGCTGCACCTCGACGTCGCTGGCCTGCTGCACCGCCGCGGTGACCTTGCGCAGGTCCCGCTCGTTGCACTCCACCACCGCGATCCGCGGCATCGCGTCGACGCGGTCCAGGCTGCGCTCCACCAGCTGGCGCAGCTCGGCGGCGGACACCCCGAGGCGGCGGGCACGCTGCAGCAGCTCCTCCAGGTGCCCGGTGACCACCTGCGCGGCGTCGACCGGGGCCTCGGTCTGCTCCAGCACGAAGGTGCCGCGGCGCGGCACCGTGCGCACCCGGCCGCCGGCGGCGAGCCGGCCGATCGCGCGGTCCACGGTGGAGGAGTTGGAGCCGAGCTCCTCGGCCAGCGCCCGGCACGACGGCAGCTTGGAGCCGGCCGGGTAGGCGCCGGCCAGCACCCGGTCGAGCAGCACCCGGTGCAGGTCGTCCACGGTCGGGGCCAGCTCGAAGCCGGTGACCAGCGGGGCGCTCACGAGACTCCTGCCTCGGCGCGCGCGGAGACGTGGGGGTCCGTCCCCGGGCGCGGCTGCTCGGCCAGTGCGGAGAGGTGGCCCAACCCGGCGCGGGCCACTAGCTCGGCCGTCACCGGTCGGGACTCCCGCGCCACCTCCAGCGGGTCCACGTTCACCACCTCGAAGTCGGCGACGCTGAGCCGGCCGTCGACCCAGACCTCCTTGACCTCCCGGGACCCGGCGACGAACACCACCGCCTGGTAGGGGTCGTGCACCGAGGCCAGGGTGGGGCCGGTGCCGTCGAGGACCACCACGTCGGCGAGCTTGCCCACCTCCAGGGAGCCGATCCGGTCCTCCATCCGCAGCGCGCGGGCGCCGCCGATGGTGGCGATCTCGAACGCCTCCCGGGCGGTCATGGCGGTGGCCTGCTGGTCGCGGACCCGGGCCAGCATCGCCCCGGTCTTGATGGCCTGGAGGAAGTCCTGGGCGTCGTTGGAGGCGGCTCCGTCGACGCCGAAGCCGACGTCGATGCCGAGCTGGCGCATCTCGGCCACCGGGGCGATCCCGCTCGCCAGGATCCCGTTGGCCAGCGGGTTGTGGGCCACGCCGACCCGGTGCTCGGCCATCAGGGCGCGGTCGTCGCGGTCCACCCAGACGCAGTGCGCGGCCAGGGTCGGTGCGGCGAAGAGTCCTTCGTGGGCACAGTGCTCGACGGTGGTGCGGCCGTGGGCGGTCCGCATCGCGGTGACCTCCTCGCGCACCTCCTGCAGGTGGACGTGGACGCCGTGACCACCGTCGATGGCGTAGCCGATGCTGCGGGCGAACATCTCCTCGCTCTGCCCCGGCACGGCGCCGATGCCCACTCGGAAGGTGGCGAGCCGGCTGGCGGCCGCGGCCTCCCGCAGGGCCTCGTGCTCGGCGAACTGGGCCGCGATGTCGCGCCCGCCGCGGTCGCCGGCCCCGAAGGAGACGACGCCGCGCAGCCCGAGCTGGTCCAGGGCGTGCACCACCGCGGGGGTGACCGGGCCCTCGGGACGCGGGTCGGTGACGAACATGTCGTTGGCGGTGGTGATGCCGCTGCGCAGCATCTGGATCCCCGCGACCAGGGTGCCGAGCCGGGCGACCCGGGCGTCGGTGTGCGGCTTGACCTGCTCGATCAGCGCGTGCAGCCACTCGAAGAGGGTGAAGTGGCTGGCGATCCCGGTGAGCAGCCCCTCGGAGAAGTGGCCGTGGGTGTTGACGAAGCCCGGCAGCACCAGGTCGTGGGCGGAGCCCCGCACGTCGGCGTCGGGGTGGGCGGCTCGCAGGTCGGTCCAGCGGCCGACCGCCACGATCTCGTTGCCGCGGATCGCGACCGCGCCGTCGCGCACCGGCTCGGGCGCCATCACCCAGGCGCCGCGCAGCAGGGTGACGCGCTCCCCGGGGGCGGCGCTCACGCGGGCCCGCCGTTGGCGTAGTCGTAGGCGTCGGCCTGGGGGGCGGCCAGCTCGGCGTACAGCTCGGGGCGACGGGCCCGCAGCAGCCCGGGGATGGAGTCGAAGGTCTTGGGCTCGACCATCGAGTCGTCGTTGTCGCGGAGCCAGCGCAGCCGCGCCAGGTCCAGGTCGGCGCAGACCAGCTCGCGGCGGCCGGCGTGCACCAGGGGGTGCTCGGGACCGGTGATCATCGCCGCGCCCTGCTCCTCGCCCCAGAGGTTGTTGGTGAGCGCGACGTAGCAGACGTTCTCGATCGCCCGAGCCTGGTTGATCACCTGCCAGTTGCGGGTCAGGCTGGTGAAGCCGCCGCCGGCGGGGGAGAGGATCACCTCGGCGCCGCGCAGCGCCACGATCCGGGCGACCTCGGGGGTCCACATCTCCGAGCAGACCACGATGCCCAGGCGCAGCCCGTCGACCTCGAAGAGGCCGAACACCTCGCCCGGCGAGGTGATGAAGCCGTCCTCGGTCGCCGGGATGGTGGCGGGGTGGGTGCGCTCGTAGCGCAGCACCGTCTCCCCGGTCCGGCCCACGACGTAGACCACGAGCCGGAAGAGCCCGTCCGGGCACTCCTCGGTGCGGCTCCACACCACGTTCAGCCCGCCGTCCTTCGCGGCCTGGGCCATCGCGGGACCGGCGTCGTAGAAGGCGTCACCGGCGCGGACCGGGCCGGGGCTGAACTCCGGGAAGAGCACTAGGTCGGCGTCCTCGGCGGCGGCCTGCGCGACCAGCCCGACCGCGTGGTCGACGTTCGGGCTGCCGTCCTCGCCGGCGATCCGCCGGGGCTGGGCGATCGCCAGGCGGTACGTCGTACGGGCCGGTGCGTCGTCCGGCCGGACGGCGGCGGTGGGAGTCGTGGTCATGCGTCGGACACGTCCTCGAGGGTCTCGGTGCCAGCCCTGGGGGGCCGGTCGGGAGGCCGAGACTAGGCAGCGAATCGGCTCGGACAGCCGGGGTTCACAGGCTGTTTACAAGGCCCCGACGAGACTTCTCGCGCCTGTTACAAACGTCGGGACAGGGGGACAGAAATCAGCAAAACCGCAGGTCAGAGGGCATTTTGCGGTCCGGGACACAGGGTCTACGTTGTGCGCCATGACCCGTGTCGCCCTCCTCGTGGCCCTGCCTGCCGTGACTGCTGCCGTGACCCCTGCTGTGATGCTCCCGTGATGGCCGTCGTACGGCGCTGGAGCCTGCTGGCGGTGGCGGTCGCCGCGGCCTGCGCGGCGTTCTGGCTGGTGCGCCTGCCGACCCCGTTCCTCTTCGGCGGGCTGGTCGGAGCGCTGGTCTACGCCCTGGCCCGGCCGGCGCGGCCGCTGGCGCTGCCGGGGCGCTGGTTCACCGGCGGGCAGGCCGTGGTGGGCGCGGTGGTGGGCGCGGCGGTGGACTGGCGGAGCCTGGTGGCCCTGGGGCCGAGCTGGGTGCTGGTGGTCGCGGTCTCCTGCTTCTCCCTGGCCGTGAGCGTCCTCGCCGGCCAGCTGCTCGTGCGGCACCGGGTGAGCCGGGCCACCGCGACCTTCTCCTCCATCGCCGGCGGCGCCGCGGGCCTCACCGCGCTGGCCGAGGAGCTCGGTGCCGACGCCCGGGTGGTCGCCGTCCTGCAGTACCTGCGCCTGCTGGTGGTGCTGGTGACGATGCCCGTGGTGGTGTTCCTCGTCTTCGGTGGCGAGGACTCCGGCGCCACCACGGCCCTGGAGGCGGTCACCGGCCACACCCTGCTGCGCGACTTCTCCTACGCCGCCGCGGCGATCGGCCTGGGGCTGCTCGCCGGCACCTGGCTGCGGCTGCCCTCGGGGCGATCCTGGGTCCGCTGCTGGTCGCGGCGCTGCTCGCGCTCGTGCCTTGGTGGTCCGGTGCCGAGGTGCCGCCGGTCGTGGTGGCGGTGGGCTACCTGTGCATCGGGATCCAGGTCGGCCTCAAGTTCACCGTGGCCAGCCTGCGCGCCATCGGGGCGATGGTGCCCACCGCCCTGCTGACCATCGCGCTGACCCTCCTCGCCTGCGCGGGCCTCGCCGCGGTGCTGACCCTGGCCACCGACCAGACCCCGCTGGAGGCCTACCTGGCCACCACGCCCGGGGGATCTACGCGGTGATGGGGACCGCCGCCGCGACCGGCAGCGACGTCACCTTCGTGGCCGCCGCGCAGGTGCTGCGACTGCTGATCGTGCTGGCCAGCGCGCCCTTCGTCGCGGCCTACCTGAAGCGCTTCTCCGACGCCTCCGACGACGACGACGACCAGCGACTGGCCGGCTGAGCGCCGCGACCGGCGACTACTGTGACGGCCATGAGTGCCCGCCTGCGTCGCGCCGACCCCGCCGCCGTCGCCGAGGCGCTGTCGCACCCCGACCGGTCGGCTCCCGAGCTCAAGCTCCTCACCAAGCACTTCCTCGCCGTGCTCTCGGAGCAGGCGCCTGGGGCCTCGGTGGAGGTCCGCGTCCCGCCGTACGCCGCCGCGCAGGTGATCCCCGGGGTGCGCCACACCCGGGGCACCCCGCCCGCGGTGGTGGAGATGGACGGCGCGACCTGGGTGGCGCTGGCCACCGGCGAGCTCAGCTGGAGCGAGGCCGAGTCCCGCGGCGTGGTCCGTGCCAGCGGGCAGCGGGCCGACCTCAGCCCCTACCTGCCGCTGCGTCAGGATTGAGGGCATGACCCCCGTGACCTCGCTCGCCCTGCGCACCGACCTGAGCCTGCTGACCCGGTCCGGGAGCACCGTCGAGGACTACGGCACCCACCTCGTGGTGCGGACCCCGGACAACCCGACGTACTACTGGGGCAACTTCCTGGCGCTCCGGGCGCTCCCCTTCCCCGGTGGTGCGCGCGAGGTGATGGCCGCCTGCGACGCGGAGTTCCCCACCTCGCGGCACCGGGCCATCACCTTCGACCTCACCGGCTCGGTCGACGCGGGCGAGTTCGTGGCGGCCGGGATGACCGCCTCGGACACCGTGGCCATGACCGCGACCGCGCTGGTGCCGCCGCCCCGGCCCAACGCCGACGCCGAGCTGCGCCCGTTCGCCTCCGACGACGACTGGGAGCAGCGGGTCGCCCTGGCCCTGGCGGTCCACGAGGGCAGCGCCTCGCACGAGGCCTTCACCCGCGGCCGGGTCACCGCCGAGCGGGCCCTGGAGGCCCAGGGGCTCGGCCAGCGCTGGGGCGCGTTCCTCGACGGCCGGCTGGTGTCCACGGCGGCGCTGTTCACCCTCGAGGACGGCCTCGCCCGCTACCAGTCGGTGGAGACCCGTCCCGACGTACGCCGCCAGGGGCTCGCGGGCACGCTGGTGCACCGGCTCGGCGAGCACGGGCTGGCCCAGCCCGGGGTCAGCGGGCTGGTGATCGTGGCCGACGCGGACCAGGACTCCGCCCGCCTCTACGCCGGGCTGGGGTTCGCCGAGAGCGAGCGGGTCACCGAGCTGCTCCAGGTGCTGTGAGCGTCGTCTAAAGTCGGAGCATGAGTGCTGAGCTGCGTGCCAAGGTGGCCGAGGTCCTGCCCGGGATCCGCCGCGACCTCGAGGACCTCGTCCGCATCCAGTCCGTGAGCGCCGACCCCGCCCGGGCCTCCGAGGTGGAGCGCAGCGCCGAAGCCGTCAAGGCCCTGTTCGCCGACGCCGGCTGCTTCGCGCGCATCACCCGCGTCGCCGGCGGCCCCCCTGCCGTGCTGGCCCACAAGGCCGGCCCCACGGGTGCCCCGACGGTGCTCCTGTACGCCCACCACGACGTGCAGCCCGAGAACGACCACGCCGACTGGGACTCCCCGCCGTGGGAGCCGACCGAGCGCGACGGCCGGCTCTACGGCCGCGGCGCCGCCGACGACAAGGCCGGCATCGTGGCCCACCTGGCCGCGTTGCGGATCTTCGGCGACGACCTGCCCGTCAACGTCGTCATCTTCATCGAGGGCGAGGAGGAGGTCGGCTCGGAGACCCTGGTGCCGCTGCTGCACCAGCACGCCGACGAGCTCGCCGCCGACGTCATCGTGATCGCCGACTCCGGCAACTGGGACATCGGCGTCCCCGCCCTGACCACCAGCCTGCGGGGCCTGGTCCGGGCCGACATCGAGGTGCGCACCCTGACCCACGCCGTGCACTCCGGCATGTGGGGTGGGCTGGCGCCCGACTCGCTCATCGCCCTGTCCCGGGTGATCGCGAGCCTGCACGATGACGCCGGCGACGTCGCGGTCGCCGGACTGCACTCCGGTCCCGCTGCCGACGTGGACTACCCCGAGGAGCGGCTCCGTGCCGAGTCCGGCGCGGTGCCCGGCATCGAGTGGCTCGGCACCGGCTCCGCCGTCGAGCGGCTGTGGACCAAGCCCGCTCTGAGCATCACCGGCCTGGACGCCCCCGCCGTGGAGGGCGCCAGCAACACCCTGGTCCCCGCCGCCCGCGCCCGGATCAGCATGCGGATCGCCCCGGGCGACACCACCGCCAACGCCGTCGAGTGCCTGCGCCGCCACGTCGAGCAGCACGTCCCGTGGGGCGCCGAGCTGACCTTCACGGTCGTCGACACCGGGGAGGCCACCCAGATCGACGCCACCGGACCGGCGTACGACGCGGCCCGCGAGGCGTTCACCGAGGCCTGGGACGGCACCGCCCCGGTCGACATGGGCGTCGGCGGCTCGATCCCCTTCATCGCCGAGTTCCTCAACACCTTCCCCGAGGCCAGCGTGCTGGTCACCGGGGTCGAGGACCCCGACACCCGCGCCCACGGCGCCAACGAGGGCCTGCACCTGGCGGAGTTCGAGCGGGTGGTGCTGGCGGAGGCGCTGATGCTCGCCCGCCTCGCGGGGGCTGCTGGTTCACCCGCCTGAGCGGGGATCCCTGCGCTTAGGGGGCATGCATGCCCCTCGAACCCGAGGGAAGCCCCTCGAACCTTGGTCGGTGGTGCTGGTTCACCCGCCTGAGCGGGGATCCCTGCGCTTAGGGGGGCATGCATGCCCCTCGAACCCGAGGGAAGCCCCTCGAACCTTGGTCGGTGGTGCTGGTTCACCCGCCTGAGCGGGGATCCCTGCGCTTAGGGGGGCGTGCATGCCCCTCGAACCCGAGGGAAGCCCCGCTAACCCCCGCCGTACGACGATCGCGAGCCCGCGTCAGTCGGCGCGCGGCAGGCTGACGGTGAAGGTGGTGCCCACTCCGAGCGTCGAGCCGAAGGAGATGCGGCCCCGGTGCCGTTCCACGATCCGCTGCACGATGGTCAGTCCCAGCCCGGTGCCGGGGAGGGCCACGGCGGCGGGGTTGGTGGAGCGGAAGAACTCCTGGAAGAGCTGGGCCTGGTCGCCCTCGGAGATGCCGAGCCCGGTGTCGGAGACCCGCAGCTCGACGTCCTTGGCGCGGGTCTCCAGCGAGATGGTCACGGTGCCGCCGTCGGGGGTGTACTTGGCGGCGTTGCTGATCAGGTTGGCGCAGACCCGGTCCAGACCGGACTCCTCGCCCAGCACGAACAGCGGCCCCTGGGGCGCCTCCACGATGACCTTGAGCTCCTTGCGCTCCAGGGTGACGCGCAGCAGGTCCAGCACCTCGGCGATCACCGCGGAGAGGTCGACGGGGACGGGCTTGAACTCGATGTGCGGGTCGCCGACCCGGGCCAGGACCAGGAGGTCGTCGATGAGCCGCTGCATCCGGACCGCGCCCCGCTCCATCGAGGAGATGGAGTTGCGCACCGAGCCGGTCAGGTCGGGCACCGACTCGAGCATCTCGACGTGTCCCAGGATCGAGGTCAGCGGGTTCTTGAGCTCGTGGGAGATGGTGGCGATGAGCCGGCTCTTGTAGCCGTCGAGCTCGCGCAGCTCGTCGACCAGACGTCGCTCGCGCTCGAAGGTGCGCGCGTTGATCAGCGCCCGGCCGAGGTCGTGGCCGATGTCCATCGCGGCCTGCTTCTCGATGGGGCTCCAGTCGAGGTTGCCGCCCCGGCGGGTGAGCACCAGGTTGCCCAGGCACTCCGGTCCGGCGCCCAGCGGCACGAACAGCATCGAGGTGACGTCGATGGTCTTCATGAAGCTGGTGATCTCCTGCTCCTGGTCGACCGTCATCACCCCGAGCTCGGGGATCGTGTCGTTGAGCACGGTGACGTCCTGGGCGCGCCACAGCATCCGGGCGGAGTTGCGGGCGATGATCCGCAGGTCCTCGGGCAGGGCGATCTCGGCCCCGGCGGAGTTGTAGATCGCGCCGCTGCCCTCGCCGTCCTCGTCGAAGGTCTGGATCCACATGCCGATGGCGTTGAAGCCGACGGTCAGCGCCTCCTGGCAGACCTCGATGATGCGGTCCATGGACAGCTCGGAGCTGACCTCGCGCACGATCATCCGGGCCGCGTCGGCCAACCGCACCTGCTCGGCCAGCTCGGATCGCTCGAGGGCGGCGAGGATGGCCCGCCGGGTCTGCTGGACGAAGCGCTGCAGGTCCTGACGCTTCTGGGGGTTGGGGCGTCGGCGGTCCAGCGGGACGTCGACGCTGAGCAGGCCGCGCAGCCGGCCCTCGTCGTCGTAGATCGGGGCGAGCAGCAGGTCCAGCGGGTGCCACATCTCGGGGTCGTCGGTCGGCTCGAGGTCGGGCACCCAGCCCAGCCGGTCGATGTCCAGGTCCATCCGCTCGTGCGGCACGAAACGCAGGTCGCCCCAGTGCTCGGCGGTGGAGATCTCGCGCTCGATCTCGGCCACGGGGGTGCGGTGGCCCAGGAGCTGCTCGCGGCACTCGTCGCTGCCGGCGACGGCGATCATCTCCAGGGAGCGGTCGTCGTCGCGCGCCACGCTGATCGCCGCCACCTCGAATCCCACCAGGTCGGTGACGCCCGATGCGATGTTGTTCAAAGTGTCGACGAACACAGCCTCGGTGTGCGGCTCTGTCATCCTGGGTCGTTCCCCCCGTGGTTGCGCCCGAGTCTCGCTTGCGCTGTTGACGGCTCATCGTAGGCGGGGCCACCCACCCAGACCGGGGAATCGCTCTCATTGCCCCCGCCGAGTGCCGCACGCCACTGCCGTCCGAGTCCGGCACTGCAGCCGGTACCCCGCTCCCCGGCGCCGTACACTTGCCGGGTGGCCCAGTCCAGCATCTCGCGCAAGGGCGGCGACGGCCGTCTCACTGCTGCCCTCGACCCTCATGACCAAGGACCCCAGGACGCCTGCGGCGTCTTCGGCGTGTGGGCCC
Source organism: Nocardioides houyundeii (assembly GCF_002865585.1). NCBI lineage: Bacteria > Bacillati > Actinomycetota > Actinomycetes > Propionibacteriales > Nocardioidaceae > Nocardioides > Nocardioides houyundeii. Next base: position 531,569 of record NZ_CP025581.1, read on the forward strand.
CCGGCGAGGACGTCGCCAAGCTCACCTACTACGGGATCTACGCCCTGCAGCACCGTGGTCAGGAGTCGGCCGGGATCGCGGTCAGCAACGGCCGCCAGATCCTGGTCTACAAGGACATGGGACTGGTCTCACAGGTCTTCGACGAGTCGACGCTCGGTTCCCTCAAGGGGCACCTCGCCATCGGCCACGCCAGGTATTCCACCACCGGGGCGAGCACCTGGCACAACGCCCAGCCGACGTTCCACCCCACCGAGAGCGGCTCCATCGCGCTGGCCCACAACGGCAACCTGACCAACACCGCCGAGCTCGCCAAGATGGTCGAGGCCAGCGAGCTCGAGGGGCTCCTCGACGTGCGGGTCCCGGTCTCCACCAACGACACCAGCGTGGTCACCGCGCTGCTCGCGCACCACCCCGAGACCACGGTCGAGGAGCGCGCCGTCGAGCTGCTCCCGCAGGTCAAGGGCGCCTTCTCCTTCGTGTGGATGGACGAGCACACCCTGTACGCCGCCCGCGACCCCCAGGGCGTCCGGCCGCTGGTGCTGGGTCGCCTCGAGCGCGGCTGGGTCGTCGCCTCGGAGACCGCCGCGCTGGACATCGTGGGGGCTTCCTTCATCCGGGAGGTGGAGCCGGGCGAGCTGATCGCGGTCGACGAGAGCGGGCTGCGCACCCGCCGCTTCGCCGACGCCGCGCCCAAGCACTGCCTGTTCGAGTTCGTCTACCTGGCCCGTCCCGACACGTTGATGAACGACCAGCGGGTGCACAGCGTGCGGGTCGAGATCGGCCGCCGGCTGGCGCGCGAGTTTCCTGCCGACGCCGACCTGGTGATGCCCGTGCCGGAGTCCGGCACCCCCGCCGCCATCGGGTACGCCGAGGAGTCGGGCATCCCGTACGGCGTGGGCCTGGTCAAGAACTCCTACGTCGGGCGGACGTTCATCCAGCCCTCCCAGACCATCCGCCAGCTCGGCATCCGGCTCAAGCTCAACCCGCTGCGCGACGTGATCGAGGGCAAGCGGCTGGTGGTGGTCGACGACTCCATCGTGCGCGGCAACACCCAGCGGGCGCTCATCCGGATGCTGCGCGAGGCGGGCGCCCGGGAGATCCACGTGCGCATCTCCTCACCGCCGGTGAAGTGGCCGTGCTTCTACGGCATCGACTTCGCCACCCGGGCCGAGCTGGTCGCCAACGGCCTCTCGATCGAGGAGATCCGCCGCTCCATCGACGCCGACTCGCTCGGCTACATCGACATCGACGAGCTCGTCGAGGCGACCACGGTGCCGCGGCAGAACCTGTGCCGCGCCTGCTTCGACGGGGAGTACCCGATCCCGCTGCCCGATCCGGTGCTGGCCAGCCAGGGCCTGGTGGACGGCGGAGCCGACGGGGGAGCGGCCTGCGGGTCGTTCGAGACCGCGGGCCCGGGCGACGTGGACGGGCTCAGCGTCTCCCTCACCAGCGCCGGGGCGGTCGACGCCCTCGGTCGTCCCTGACCAGCGCCACCTCGGCGACACCGACACCACCCTGCCGACGTACCGATGACGCACCGGGAGCACTCGTGACCGAACACACTGGCAACGCCTACGCCGAGGCGGGTGTCTCCATCGAGGCCGCCGACCGGGCCATCGACCTGATGAAGGCCTGGGTCGAGAAGGCCCGGCGCCCGGAGATGATCGGCGGCCTCGGCGGCTTCGCCGGCCTCTTCGACGCCAGCGCCCTGCTGTCCTACAAGCGGCCGTTGCTGGCCACCTCCACCGACGGCGTCGGCACCAAGGTGGCGATCGCCCAGGCGATGGACGTGCACGACACGATCGGCTACGACCTGGTCGGCATGGTCGTGGACGACCTGGTGGTCTGCGGTGCCGAGCCGCTGTTCATGACCGACTACATCGCCTGCGGCCGGGTCGTCCCCGAGCGGATCGCGGCGATCGTGAAGGGCATCGCCGAGGCGTGCGTGGAGGCCGGCTGCGCCCTGGTGGGCGGGGAGACCGCCGAGCACCCCGGCCTGCTGCACCCTGACGAGTACGACGTCGCGGGGGCGACCACCGGGGTGGTCGAGGCCGACCAGCTGCTCGGTCCCGGCCGGGTCCGCCCCGGCGACGTGGTGATCGCGATGGAGGCCTCGGGACTGCACTCCAACGGCTACTCGCTGGTGCGGCACGTGCTGCTCAACACCGCCGGCTGGGCGCTGGACCGCGACGTGCCCGAGCTGGGCCGCGCGCTGGGGGAGGAGCTGCTGGTGCCGACCCGCATCTACACCAAGGCCTGCCTGGACCTGGCTCGCAGCACCCAGACGCACGCGATGTCCCACGTCACCGGCGGTGGGCTGGCGGCCAACCTGGAGCGGGTGCTGCCCGAGGAGCTGACCGTCGGAATCGACCGGGCGAGCTGGACGCCGCAGCCGATCTTCGACCTGGTGCGCCAGGTCGGGGACGTCCCGCAGCCGGACCTGGAGGCGACGCTGAACTGCGGTGTCGGCATGGTCTCGCTCACCGCGCCCGAGGACGTGGACGCCGCCATCGCCCTGCTCGCGGGGTACGGCGTACGCGCCTGGGTGGCCGGTGAGGTCAGGGCCGCCGACGCGTCCGAGGACGCCGGACGCGTGCGGTTGCGCGGCCAGCATCCCGGTTGGTGAGCCGCCGCTTTTGCGCTGGCAGCGAATTTCGCACACAACTGTGGGGAAACTGCGACTCCGGTGTGGGGGAACAGCCGGGGACCGGGTAGCGTTGCCCCCACGAGAAGTCAGATCAGAGACCGGGAGCCACGGCGCACGCGCCAAGAGCCCCGGCCAAGCGTGCGAGGGGGTCGGACCTTATGGGGCGCGGCCGAGCTAAGGCGAAGCAGACCAAGGTCGCTCGCGACCTGAAGTACCGGACTCACGAGACGGACTTCGGGGCGCTGGCACAAGAGCTGCATGGCCAACCGGAACGAAGCAGTACCCAGCCAGACGAGTCGTCGAGTGATCTCGACGAGTGGTCTGACTACTCAGAGCCCCGCCGCGACTGAACCGGGGTAGGGCCACCCGGACACTCGGTGGCCCTCACCCCAGCCAGATCCCGTGCAACCGACCGACGTCACTCATGCGACGCTCGGCCAGTCGGTCTGCGGCAAGGGCGGCGGGGACACCCTCGGTGCGGGCGAGCTCGAGGACCGACCGGGTGGTGTCGAAGATGCCGGCGGCGCGCTGGTGCGCACGCTCGAAGGAGAAGCCCTCGAGCTCGTCGGCCACCTGGATGACCCCGCCGGAGTTCACGCAGTAGTCGGGGGCGTAGAGGATGCCTCGCTCCTCGAGCGCCTTCTCGACCCCGGGGTGGGCCAGCTGGTTGTTCGCCGCCCCGCACACGATCCGGGCCTTCAGGACCTCGACCACGTCGTCGTCCAGCGCCCCTCCCATCGCGCAGGGGGCGTAGACGTCGAGGTCGGAGGCGACCAGCTCCTCGGTGGTGGCCACCACGGTGACCCCGGGGTGCTCGGTGCGGACCCGGTCCACCGCGGGGGCGTGCACGTCGGTGGCCACCACGCGCGCGCCGTCGTCGATCAGGTGCCCGACCAGGTGGCGGCCCACCTTGCCGACCCCGGCGATGCCGACGGTGCGGCCCTCCAGCGACGTGCTGCCCCACAGGTGCTCGGCGCTGGCCCGCATGCCCTGGAAGACGCCGTACGCGGTGAGCACCGAGGAGTCGCCGGCGCCGCCGTGGGCGACGGTGCGGCCGGTGACGAAGTCGCACTCCCGCGCGATCAGGTCCATGTCCACCGAGGTGGTCCCCACGTCGCAGGCGGTGAGGTAGCGCCCGTGCAGGGACTGCACGAAGCGCCCGTAGGCACGCAGCAGCGCCTCGGACTTGTCCCGGCGCGGGTCGCCGATGATGACGGCCTTGCCGCCCCCGTGGTCCAGCCCGGCCAGCGCGTTCTTGTACGACATCCCGCGGGACAGGGCGAGCACGTCGCGCACCGCGTCGGCCGTCGAGGCGTAGGGGTAGAACCGGGTCCCACCCAGTCCCGGGCCGAGCGCGGTGGAGTGGAGGGCGATGACGGCCTTGAGGCCGCTCGCGGGGTCCGAGGCGAAGACCACCTGCTCGTGCTCGCGGCCGAGGTCGAAGACGTCGACGGCGGAGTCGAGGGGGGTGAGGTCCGCGCTGGTGCCGGGGGTGGGCATGTGGGTCCCTCTTTCTGCTGTGATCGGCCACGGGGGTGGTGTGGCGCTCCTCGCCGAACCACTCCGGTGTTGTGGCCCTGGTCACCACCCTAGTGCGAGGTCGCCCGGCGTGACTCCCGCATCACCACCACGTCCCCGTGGGTGCCGTAGCCGACCAGGGGGCCGCCGGTGCTGGCACCGTTGAACGTCACCATCGTCCAGCCATGCTCGGTCTCCAGCAGGGTGGGCCAGGGCAGGTTGGTGGGGTACGGCGCCGTCAGCTCGCCGACCTCGTCGAGGTCCAGGTCCAGCACCGGGAAGCGGGCCCGGGTGCCGCGCGGGCTGTCGCGGCCGTCGCTGGCCAGCACCCGCAGGGTGCCGTCGATGCGGAGCAGCGTCACTCCCTCGGTGGCGCGTCGATCGGTGTCCGCGGCGCGCAGGGTCAGCGCGTCCAGCGAGGGCCCCGACGCCACGCAGGGGTGGAACTTGAAGAACTTGCTGGCGCTGGCGTAGCCGACGTGCCAGGTCTCGCCCTCGCGCACCAGGTGCGGGTCCCAGACGCCGACGGAGCGGAAGCCGTCGGTGGGCAGCGGCAGCTCACGGGTGTCGAGCACGTGCTCGCCGTGGAGCAGGTCGTCGGTGCTCTCGGCCAGGGTGACCCGCACCGAGGCGTTGGTCTCCCGGTCGAAGTCGCCCCAGGTGCTGGTGGCGACCAGCCAGCGCCCGGCCTCGCGGACCAGGTGCAGCGCGTGGTCGCCGTACACCCCGGGCCGGTCGGGGCGGCGGAAGTAGAGGTCGCCGGTGTGCTGCAGGGAGTCCAGCCCGGGTGTACGGCGGTCCGGGTCGAAGCGCCACACGCTGGCGTGGGCGGTGTCGAAGAAGCCCGGCCCGGCCGAGGTCGCGGTCAGCCAGTACGCCGACCCGTCGCGGCACGGTGTCCCGTCCGCCTCGGTCACCAGGCGGATGTCGCGCAGGCCCAGCTGCCCGAACGCGCCGGCGTGCACCCGGCGCACCAGCCCGCTCTCGGAGCGGTGACCCGCCTTCAGGCTGGAGAGCCAGTGCTCGTCGTGGGTGTCGATCAGGTGCTCCACGTCGACCCGCGCCCGCAGCACCCAGCGGTCGTCCTCGTGGCAGAAGGCGCTGACGTGGGTGCCGGTGAGGGTCAGCGCCAGCTTGTCGGGCCGCCAGGCCACGCGCCCGTGCCGGCGGCTGCGGTGCGTGGTGGTGCGGATCGCGGCGTCGGTGACGTCGAGCCCGACGTCGCCGGTGTCGGGGGTGTACCAGGCGACGAGCTTGGTGGCGCCACTGCCGAAGCCGACCACCACCCGACCCGCGCGGTGGTCGACGTGCCGCAGCTCGGCGACCACCGCGGCGTACGGCGCGGGTCGGGGCGCGGCGAAGAGGGTCGAGGTCCCGGAGGTGACGTGGTCCGTGCCGGTGCCGGGGGACACCAGGTCCAGCGGGCGCAGTCGAGCCACGACCTCGAGCGGGGGAAGCATGGCGCCATTGTGGCCCCCCACGCGCACCCGGCGGCAGCGCCCACCCGGGTACGCCGCTCAGCAGGTGCGGAACGGACCCTCCGGCGTCACGTCCCGGTCGCGCAGCAGCACCGAGACCCGGTCGCCGACCTGGTGGCAGGCCCGCTCCCAGTCGCTCGTGCGGTACTCCACGACGAAGACCCGGCCGCCGAAGACGTCCGCGAACCTCCGGCACTCGTCCCACCGCGCGCACTCCTCCACCACGGCGAAGTCGAACCCGAGTCGTTGCTGAAGCAGGGTGGAGGCGTTCTTCTGGGCCACGGCCAGCCCGTGCCGGTGCGCGGCGGCAGTCAGGAGGCGGGCGTACGCCGTGGCGTGGTGCCGCTTCACCAGCCCGTGGGACCGGGTCCAGGAGTCGAGGTTGTCGAGCTCCGCGCCCACGAAGCCGTCCTGGGCGCACCTGCCCAGCCACCGGTCGACCACGCGGGCGAGCCGCTGACGCTTGGCGGGGGTGCGTAGGTCGAGGAGCTGCTCGCCCCACGCGGAGTCCAGGACCGGGCGACCCCGGCCGTCGCGCAGCACCAGGGCGGGGCGACGTGCCCAGAAGGCGCGCTCGTCGGGCTGGGTCTGGAACCCGTTGACGTAGCAGACCGGGTAGGCCCCGGCGGCCGGTTCCCGGCGGTCCCGGACCACGACCTGGGCCGGGTCGGGGACCGGCCGGGCCCCGCCGATCTGGTAGTCCCAGGCCGCGTCGGTGGGCGGCAGCAGCACCCCGGCGGCCGGCCGGGCGGCCCGGCTCACGGTGGCGCCGTGGGCCGGTGCGGCGCCGACCGGCGGCCCCAGGGGCAGCCCGAGGAGCAGGCCGAGGAGCAGCCCGAGGAGCAGAGCCAGCATCAGCGGGAGCACCGCGAGGGGACGGGGGAGAGGCAGGCGAGCGATCACGCCTCGCACTGTGGCACGTCCGGACGCCACGAACCCCGCCTGACGGGACGTGTCAGGCGGGGTTCTGCGCTTGTGGGCAGGGGCGGGGTCGAACCGCCGACCTTCCACTTTTCAGGCGGACGCTCGTACCAACTGAGCTACCTGCCCAAGCGGGGGAAACCCTACATCAGCAGGTCTGGTCGGCCGAAAACGACCAGCCCGTGTCGTCAGCACCAGGCGCGTCGGCCGGTCGCGGTGCGCCACCCGGCCTCGCCGATCTCCCAGGCGGCCACCACGACGGCACCCACGATGATCGCCTGGTTCAAGGCGCCCAACTGGTCGCCGGTCAGCGAGACGGCGCGGACGAACTCGGGGTTGAGCAGCCGGTCCTGTGCGCAGAGCCACACCACCGGGGCCGCGAAGGCCAGCGAGGTCACCGCAACCCCCGCCGTCACCGGCCACGTCCAGCCGGCGCGCACCTTCCACAGCTCGACACCGATGCCGGCGGCCAGGGCGACCAGCAGGAACACGATCCAAGGGGTCCAGAGCTCGGGGTCCAGGACGGGCAGGTCTCGTCCGTCGGGCCCGTGGGCCCAGTCAGGCAACAGGGAGCGGAAGTGCTGGAGCACCAGGACGGCCCCCACCACGACGTGGAACCCGATCGAGGCCACGCTGTCGCTGATCGAGCCTGCCCGCCCGGTGGGGAGCTCGGCCAGGTCCTCCGGTGTCCACTCCGGGACCTCGTCGCCGGCGCCCGTCCGATCGAGCACGGCGAAGACCGCAGTGACCCAGAAGGCGATCTGGATGGCGGTCGCGGCAGCCGACCCGAGGCCCTCGACGACCACCGTGCCGACGGTGGCGTCATCCTCGAGCGCCGCCCTGACTCCGGCCAGCACGCCGAGCGCCAGGGGCACCCAGGTCAGCAGCTGGGTCAGGACGCGCTTCCACAGCAGGTAGTACGTCGGGCCGATGAGCATGAGCCGCTCGTCGGTGTAGCGCGCGGCCAGACGCCGTGGGTCGCCGAGCTCGACCAGCGCCTCGCGCTCCGGGTCGGGCGATCCCTCGCGGACCCGAGCCTGGACCATGTCGTCGACGGTGCTGTGCAGCTCCTCGCCGATGTCGTCGCGCCGGTCCTCGGGCAGCGCGCGGGTGGCGGCGTGGACGTACCGGTCCGTGAGCGTGGTGGTGGGCGTGCTGCGCGTGGTCATCGTGCTTCTCCCTCTCCGGGGCCCGCCGACGCGGCGGACAGACTGGTGATCGAGATCTGGACGGCGTCGAGCTCCGCGAGGAGCAGGGCGAGGATCCGTTCGCCCTCGGCGCTGGTGCGGTAGACCTTGCGCGGTCGCGCGTCCTCGGTGTTCCACTCGCTGGTGAGCAGCCCCTGGTCCTCGAGGCGGCGCAGCAACGGGTAGAGCGTGTTGGCGTCCACGTGGAGGCCGTGGGTGGCCAGCGACTCCAGCAGCCCGTAGCCGTAGCCCGGGGTGCGCAGCGCCATCAGGCTCGCCACCACCACCGTCCCGCGACGGAGCTCCTGGACGTGCGTGCGCAGTACGTCGTCAGGATCGGGCTTCTTCGGCATGTTTCACACCATAGTGTGTGACACACAGTATAGGCAATGGCACAGCATCGTGCATCCTCTGCTGCGATCGGGTCGTGGTGCCCGCAGTCGCCGCGACCCCTTATGCTGGGCTCGCTCTTCGTGCGCGGCTCCGGCTGCTCCCGGCGAGCGGGCCCCCATCGTCTAGCGGCCTAGGACGTCGCCCTTTCACGGCGGTAGCACGGGTTCGAATCCCGTTGGGGGTACGGCACCACCGCTCGGAACCGGTCGATTGTGAGTCCGGGACGAGCATGGGTTAGAGTTCCACCCGCTTCACCAAGTAAAAACTTGGCCCTGTAGCGCAGTTGGTTAGCGCGCCGCCCTGTCACGGCGGAGGTCGCGAGTTCGAGTCTCGTCAGGGTCGCCAGCACAGAGACGCTCCGGATCTATCCGGAGCGTCTCTTGTCATTTCGCCCGAGTCCATTTCGACCGAGTCGCTTTCGCCCAGAGCCCTCAGCACGTGCGAGCGCGGGGCGTCCCGCCCGGGTTGGGATCCTTGCCTAGGCTGACCCCGTGGCTCTGGAGATGACTGCGGTGGAGTTCGACTCGCTGGTCGAGCGGGCTCTCGACGAGATCCCCGAGGAGCTGGCCCGGCTGGTCGACAACGTGGTGGTGCTCGTCGAGGACGAGCCGCCGGCCGACGACCCCGACCTGCTGGGCTACTACGAGGGCCTGGCGCTCACCGAGAGGCCCGCCAACCACAGCGCCGAGCTGCCCGACCGCATCCTGCTGTTCCGGGGCCCGCTGCTCGACATGTGCGCGGACCGCGAGGAGCTGGTCGAGGAGGTGCGCATCACCGTGGTCCACGAGATCGCCCACCACTTCGGCATCGACGACACCCGGCTCCACGAGCTCGGCTACGCCTGAGCGCCCGCGAGCAGCGGGCGGCCGCGCGCCGGGCCTCAGGTCGCGACGGCGTACCCCAGGGCACAACCGGCCAGGGCCAGGGCCACGGTGGCCGCGGCGTACGCCGTACCGCGGCGCCAGCCCAGGTTGTGGGCCAGCACCGCGAACCCGGAGTACGTCGTGAGCCCGCCGCACACGCCGACCCCCAGCAGGGCCCAGGGCCGATCGCCGACCGCGAGCCCGGCGAAGAGCCCCACCAGCGTGGAGCCGGCCACGTTGACCAGCAGCGTCCCGAGCGGCCACCCCCGGTCCAGCCGCCGGGCCACGCTGTAGCGCACGCTGGCGCCAAGCCCGGCGCCCAACGCCACCAGCAGTGCCGTCATGCCCGGCCCGCCGGCGCCGGGACGTGGGCTCGGGACTCCCAGCGGCGCGCGATCGCCACCCCGGCCAGGGCCGCGACCAGGGTGCCCAGCGAGTACGCCGCCGCCAGCAGCGGGCGCCCCTGGGCGAGCAGGTCACGCGTGGTCAGCGAGTACGCCGACAGCGTGGTGAAGCCGCCCAGCAGTCCGGGTCCCAGCAGGGCCGCGAGCTGGGGCCGCAGCCGCCGCCCGCGGCGGGCGGTGGCGGTCAGCAAGGTCAGGGGCAGCAGGGCCAGGGCGAAGGAGCCCAGGACGTTGAGGCACCAGGTGGTGAGGGCGAACCCCGGCCCGTCGGGGACCAGCTCGCCGAGCAGCCACCGCAGCAGACCGCCGGCGGCGCCACCGAGCGCGACCCATCCCAGCAGGCTCGGTCCGGCGGAGCCGGCCGAGCTCACGACACGTGGCTGTTGGCGGCGACGGTCGTCTGTGCGGTCGTCCACGGGGTCGGCGGCTGTCCCGCCGTCTGGTTGATGAACTCGTTGAGCAGCCACTGCTGGAGCCGACGCTGCTCGGCGTTGCGGGCCAGCGACAGCAGCCGCTGGGCCCGGCAGAAGGCGTCGGCGAGGTCGAACATCTCCAGCATGGTGGTGAAGATGGACGCCGACTGGGGGAGGCCTGGAAGACCAGGTTCGCCCGCTTCCCACCCCGGCGCAGGCTGGCGCCCACCTTGTCGAGCATGGCGGGCGGGAACTGCCGCTCGAAGGTGGCGAACATCCGGGACAGGTCCCGCGCCAGCGGATAGTCGGACTCGTGGGCGAGGGCGAGCAGCCGCAGCTCGCGCCGGAGGTTGTTGTACTGGTTGAGCACGCCGAGCAGGAGCTTGAGGTCGACGTTGAGCAGCTCGACGGAGACGGCGTCGTCCATCGGGTACCACTCGACGTCGTCGTGCAGCCCGTCGATGACGCCCTCGCGCTCGCCGCCCTCCTGGAGGGTGCTCGCCGGCTCGAACCAGACGACCTTGCCGTTCCGCTCGATCGAGGCGCCCCACGCGTTGGCGGCCATGGACACCATGGAGAGCCCGCGCCCGAAGGTGGTGAGGAAGTTCTCGATGTCCTCCTCGTCGCCGCTCGCGGGGTCGGGCATCACCGGAGGACGTGAGGAGCCGTCGGAGACCTCGATGCGCGGGTGGTCGCGGGTGCCACGGACCCGGACGCTGATCGGGGCCTCACCGTGCAGGATCGCGTTGGTGACCAGCTCGGAGACCCCCAGCTCGGCACAGTCCAAGAGGTCCTCGCGCCCCAGTTCGCGGCATAGACCCGAGACCCAGCGTCGCGCGTCGGCGACGGCACTGGGTGCGGAGTCCAGCGGCAACGCTGGTTTGTTGAGGGGCAAGGGGGGTCCTCGATGGGTGCAGTGTGTGTCCAGCCAAGCACGCCATCACTACCCGCGTCCTCCAAGACACAAACACCAATGCAGGAATTGTTTGAGATTTGAACGGATTTAGGATGTGAGGCAGGGAACGCGTCCCATATTTGGGCTTCCCCTGGACAGCGGCGGACAATGGACTTCCGGGATCATGTCACTTGCCGAAGGGGACCACCATGACCGCCCAGACCGCAGGACAACCCGAGCGGCACCGAGTCGTCGTCGTGGGCTCCGGCTTCGGCGGGCTCTTCGGCACCAAGGCGCTACGACGCTCCGACGTCGACGTCACCGTGGTCGCCAAGACCACCCATCACCTCTTCCAGCCGCTGCTCTACCAGGTGGCCACGGGGATCCTGTCCGAGGGAGAGATCGCTCCCCCCACGCGTGAGGTGCTCGCCGGCCAGGACAACGCCCGGGTGCTGCTGGGCGAGGTCACCGACATCGACCTGGAGGCCCGCACGGTCACCTCCCAGGTGCTCGGTCGCCCCACCCAGACGCCGTACGACTCGCTGATCGTGGCCGCCGGGGCGGCGCAGTCCTACTTCGGCAACGACCAGTTCGCCGAGCACGCCCCCGGCATGAAGAGCATCGACGACGCCCTGGAGCTGCGCGGCCGGATCTTCGGCGCCTTCGAGCTCGCCGAGCTCGGCGCCAGCCGCGGCGAGGACGTCGAGCACCTGCTCAACTTCGTGGTGGTCGGCGCCGGTCCCACCGGGGTCGAGATGGCCGGCCAGATCGCCGAGCTCGCCCACCGCACCCTGCGTCGGGACTTCCGCGCGATCAACACCCGCCACGCCCGGGTGATCCTGGTCGACGCCGCCCCGCAGGTGCTCCCGCCCTTCGGCGCCAAGCTGGGCGACAACACCAAGCGCGAGCTGGAGAGGCTCGGCGTCGAGGTGATGCTCGGCGCGATGGTGACCGACGTCGACGAGCGCGGCCTGGAGCTGAAGTACAAGGACGGCCGCACCGAGCGTATCGAGGCCGTCACCAAGATCTGGGCCGCCGGTGTCCAGGCCTCCCCGCTGGGGCGCACGCTGGCCGAGCAGACGGGCGCCGCGCTGGACCGCGCGGGCCGGATCTCGGTCAACCCCGACCTCACCCTGCCCGGCCACCCCGAGGTTTTCGTGGTGGGCGACATGATCTCGCTGGACAACCTCCCGGGTGTTGCGCAGGTGGCGATCCAGGGCGCCAAGTACGCCGCCAAGGAGATCGACGGGCGGATCAAGGGCAAGGCCCCGCAGGGCCCCTTCAAGTACTTCGACAAGGGCTCGATGGCGATCATCAGCCGGTTCAACGCGGTGGCGATGGTCGGCAGGCTCCGGCTGACCGGCGTGATCGCCTGGCTGATGTGGCTCTTCGTCCACCTCTTCTACATGACCGGCTTCAAGAACCGGCTCACCGCGCTGATGCACTGGGCGGTGTCGTTCCTGGGCCGCGGACGGTCCGAGCGCACCACCACCGAGCAGCAGATCTTCGCCCGCGCCGCCCTCTCCCGGCTGGAGCGCGGCGCCGCGGACCTGGTCTCGGACCCCGGCGTGTACGACGCTCGCCGCGAGGATGAGGACCGGCGCGCCGAGCTGGAGGCCCGGGCCGCCGAGGAGGCCCGCCTCACCGACGCCGGCGAGCGCGGCGTCCACACCCGCTGAGGCGGGCAGTCCGCGCGGGACTGCCCGCCGCAGGGTCAGTCCTGCTCCTGCCAGACCCGGACCCAGTCGACCAGCGTGTGCTGGGTGCCGAGCCCCCGGTCGCCGGCCATCGCGATCTCGTAGTCCGAGGACAGCAACGACAGGATCAGGAACTGGGGCCGGTGGCTGATGCCGCGGCGGCTGCGCCAGGTCTCCTGCCCGTCGATCCGGAAGACGTACTCCTTCGGGGTCCACTCCACGCTGAACACGTGGTAGCGCTTGAACCAGGAGTCGTTCCGGCCGGCCAGGAACCGGTTGACGTTCCGGATGTGCCCGCCGGTCTTGATCCGCTTGCCGCCGGGGGTGTTGTGGTAGGTGAAGGAGGTGATCCCGCCACTGGCCTTGCCGCTGCCGAACCACTCCACGACGTCGATCTCCGCGCCGGTGTAGCGCGGTCCCCGGCCGCCCTTGACGCTGGAGACGGGCTGCATCCAGAAGCTCGCGTGCTGACCGGCCCGGCGCTGGAACTTGATGCGCGCGGCGGCGACGCCGTACGTGAACGCGAAGGAGTTCTCGGTGGAGACGTGCCCGTTGAGCCGGTAGGCGAACGGCCCCTCGCGCTTGCCCTTGCGCAGCGCCAGGCACTTGCCTGAGCGCGAGCGGTCGCGGAGCACCGAGAGCCGCAGCGCGCCCTTGACGACCCGGGCTGCCTTGGGGGCGCCCTTCGAGCACGCCCGCAGCGACTCCGGGCTGTAGGCGCGCCCCCGGTGGTGCCAGTCACCCGGCAGCCGGGAGCCCTTGAACTCGTCGGAGAAGACCGGATCCCCCCAGGTGGCGAGGTCTCCGACGTTGCTGGTCTTCGGGCCCACCTTGGCGCGGTAGGCGGCGGGCAGGCCGTTGCGCCGGGCCTTGAGCTGCACCTCGGCGACGCCCCCGGCCTTGGTGCGGACCGTGCGGACCGCCTTCCACCCGCTCGGGGTCCGTGCCTGGATGCGCACCTTGGTGCGGGCCCGGCCCGGCTTCACCCGGACCTGCAGCACCGCCGCCGCCCGGTCGGCGGGCGCCTTCGCCCGACCGTTCTGGGCGATGGGCGGCAGCACCTGGACCCGGACCTGACGTACGGCGGCGCGGGCGCTCGCCTCAGCCAGGGTCACCCGGGGTTCCGCGGCGACCGTGGAGCTGGTCGGCGCCGGAGCGGCGTTGCCGGCGGGTACGGCGGCCAGCAGGCCGGCGGGGAGGAGCAGCGCGACGAGTGCGCCGACATGACGGTAGGAGTGGCTCACGTGAGATTCCTTGGCAGTCGGGGAGCGGACCGGACTGGACCAGTCTGCGCAATCCCGGGCGACATTGCACCCCCACCGCATTCCCACCGCATCCCCACCGCCCGGCCTTCGGGTACGGCGTACTCTCCCGGGAACGCCGGTCGACCCAGCTGCGGTTTCCCCGGGTCCCCGGGGAAACCCTCAGTTCTTGAGCGTTGCAAACATCAATAACCGTCAGCTTCACCAGGTACCCGGTGAAACCGCCACCTTCGCGGCCGGCCCGGCCGTGGAGCCACCGGCTCACTCAAAGCGGTCGGGCCGCTCCTGGCTGTCGAACAGCTCGCGCGCCCACTTGGGCACGATGAAGATGCCCTCGGCCTCGACGCAGGGGCCGCCGGAGTCGCTGATGGTGCCCTTGGCGTAGGTCTTGTAGCCCTCGGTGCGGTCGATCCAGCCCTCGCAGGTCAGGTCGCCCAGCGGCGCGGGGCGCAGGTAGCGGATGGTGAGTCCGCCGGTCATCCCGGGCCTGCCGCCCGCACCGCAGGCCTCGCCGAGGGCCTGGTCGAGGATCAGGGCGCTGACGCCGCCGTGGGTCAGCCCCGGGGGCCCCTCGTAGGCGGCGCCGAGCCGGAAGTGGGCGGTGGCCCGACCGGCGGGGTCGCGGACGAAGTCGAGCGGGGGAGCGATGGGGTTGCGCACGCCCACCACGGCGTTGCCCCACGGGCGGGTGCTGCCGTCGGAGGAGTAGCGGACGCCGAACGAGCCCTCGATCTGGCTGTTCCTCAGCCGGGCGGTGATCGCCTCGATCTCGGCCTGCGCGCGCCGGATCTCCTCGTCGCCGACCGTGGTGCGCAGGGTGGCGTCGACCAGCTCCCGCACGCTCTGGGTGAAGGGCGAGTAGAGGGCCAGCTGTCCGGCCTGCTCGTCGGCGGCGAGGTCCTCGTGGTGGTAGCCATGCATGCGCCGGAGTCTAAGGTCAGTCCCCGGGACCGGGGAGCATCAGCACGAACGTCGTGTGCTCGCCCTCGGCGAGCTTGAGGTACCCGCCCATGGAGGTCGCCAGGTCCGAGGCGATGGTCAGCCCCAGCCCGCCCTGGCCGCCGTCCTTGCTGCTGATGCCCCGCTGGAACACCTCGTCGCCGATCGTCCTGATCCCGTCGTCGCTGACCCGGATCTCGACGAACCTCTCCTCGTCACGAGCCTCGACCTGGATCGGGCTGGTGCCGTAGGCGGAGGCGTTCTCGATCAGCACGTCGAGGATCTGCAGCACCGGGCCCGGCACCACCCGGGCCCGAACGGGGCCGCTGTCCACGTGCACGATCTGCAGACCGGCCGCCTCGACCTGGGGCCGCCAACGCGACACCACGTCGGCGACCAGGGCCGACAGGTCGACGTCGACCGCGTCGCCGAGGCGTCGACCCCGGGCCAGTCCGAGCAGCTCGTTGATCGCGCTGCTCAACCGGTCCAGCTCGGGGAGGTAGCTCTCCAGCTCCTTGGCCACCTGCGGCGGGGTCTCGGGCCACAGCGCCAGGTCCTCCAGCTCCAGACGCAGCGCGGTGATGGGGGTACGCAGCTGGTGGGAGGCGTTGGCGGCGAACTCGCGCTCGCGCCGGATCAGGTCGTCGAGCTGGGTGGAGCTGCTGCGCAGTGCGGTGCCGATGGCCTCGGCCTCGGGGATCGAGTAGTGCGGGAAGTGGATGTCGAAGCGCCCGCGCCCCAGGTGGTCGGCCGCGTCCGCCAGCTCGCGGAACGGCCGGGAGAGCCAGCGGGCCAGCAGGAACCCGGTCAGCGCGGCGACCGCGGTGAGGCTCAGCCCGATCAGGATGAGCGGCACCAGCGCTTCGGAGATGCGCTGGTCGACGACGTTCCCCGAGCGGGACAGGGTCACGGACCCCCCGCCGGGCACGGCGCGGGTCTCCACGACGTCCCGCTCGGGGTCCACGGGTGGTCCGGAGGCCACGGTGCTGCCGTCGGCGTCGACGTACGAGACGGTGTCACCGCCGGTGACCAGGCTGCCCAGGTACGCCGGGTCCACCGGCGTCGCGTTCTCGGTGCGCTCCTGGAGCAGCAGCGCCAGCAGGGCGACGGAGCTGGAGACGTCACGACGTTCGTCGCTGCTCACCAGGTCGGCCAGGAGGTAGGCCCGGGGGATCCCGTAGAGGGCGATCATCGCGATGGTCATCCCCACCAGGCTGGCCACCAGGCGGTCACGCACCGGCGCTGTCCTCCAGCCGGAAGCCGACGCCGCGGACCGTGGTCACCTGCGCCGGTGCTCCGGCGTCCTCGAGCTTCTGCCGCAGCCGGCCCACGGTGGCGTCGAGCATCTTCGTCGACCCGTACCAGTTCTCGTCCCACACGTCGCTGATCAGCTGCTCGCGGGTGACCACGGCGCCGCGTGTGGTGTCCAGCAGCGCCAGCACGTCGAACTCCTTCGAGGTGGCCGCCAGCTCGACGTCGCCGATCCAGATGCGCCGCGCCTGTACGTCGATCCGCAGGCCGTCGCGCGTGAGTGCCGGGGCCGCGGGGCCGGCGGCCGGGGCGGTCTCGGCCAGCGCGGTGCTGCGGCGCAGCAGCGCCCGGGCCCGCGCCAGCAGCTCGGCCAGCGCGAACGGCTTGGCGAGGTAGTCGTCGGCGCCGACGTCGAGGCCCACGACCCGGTCGAGCTCTCCGTCCCGGGCGGTCAGGATGATGATGCCGCCGCGATAGCCGGCCTCGCGGGCCCGGCGGCAGACGTCGAGCCCGTCCAGGTCGGGAAGTCCGAGGTCCAGCAGCAGCAGGTCCACCCCGCCGTGGCCGAGTCGCTCCAGCGCCAGGAGCCCTTGGGCCACCCGCTCCACCACATAGCCCTCACGTTCGAGGGTGCGGACCAGGGGAGCGGCGATCTTGTCGTCGTCCTCGACGACCAGGACGTGAGTGGGCACGGTCACAGAGCATACGGCGGCCTTGCCGTGGTCTTGATCACGCGGCGGGCTCGTGCGTCTTGAGCCAGCAGGGCGGGGATCGCGCAGCCCAGGAGCAGCAGCGCCAGGGAGCCGGCCGTCAGCGAGCCGCTCCCGGTGCCGCCGGGCAGACCCAGGGTGAGGTGGAGCAGGGTGCCCAGCACCGCGCCCGCAGCCACCAGGACCGCGCCCAGGTGGGACTCGAAGCAGTTGTGCAGCCCCATCTTGGCCGCGGTGAGGACCGAGATCCCGCCGAGCACCGCCTCCAGCATCTCGTAGGTGGTGCTCGGTGCGTCGAGCGCGCGTGTCAGGAGCAGGAGGGCGATGAGCAGGCACGCCAGCGAGGCGGCGCCGGAGGCCCGGGTGCGGGGGCGCCGCATCAGAACTCCTTGTCCGCAGGCCCGGACTCCTCGACCGAGGTGGTCGCCGACGGTCGGCCCAGCAGGTCGGTCACCGTGCGGGTGGGGGACCACACCATGGTGCCCTCGTTGCTCGCCACCCGCGTCTGGAGGAACGAGGGGCTCTCGTCGAGCACGATGGTCACCACGGTGCGCGGCCTCCCGTCGGGGCCCGTCTCCGTGGAGGCCCGCATGGTCGAGGCCAGGGAGAACCCGGAGTTGACGTAGTTCCACCTGAGGTTGACGCTGCCGAGGTTGGTGCCGGTGACCTCGAGGGAGTCGTTGGTGATGAATCCGGAGCTGAACTTCACCTGCACGCTGCGGGGGCTTCCGTCCCAGCCGGCGACGATGCTGGAGAGGTTGACCTGGCGGTTGAACGTGTAGATAAGCGCGTCCCCGGCCTCGATCCGGCCGACGGTCGCGCCGCCGTTCTGTGCCTGCACGTCGCTGCCGGCCAGCGCCGGGCCGTTGTCGACGAGCCGGTTGGCGACCACGGGGGAGACGGTCTCGTTGCCGGCCCTGTCGGTGGCCACGGCCCGGAAGTCGTAGCGGCCGTCGGTCAGGGCGGCGGTGGGCGTGCTGCAGCTCCACGGTGCGGCGGTCATGGTGCAGAGGTCTCGGTAGGCCGTGGTGCCCGTGGGTGCGTGCTGGAGCACGACCCGGGCAACTCCGGAGGTGGCGTCGGCGACGTTGCCGGCCGAGAAGGTCCGCACCCCGGTGAGGGTGGCGCCCGGGTCGACCATGGTGACGGTGGGAGCGAGGTTGTCCACCGTCGTACGCACGGGGGCGGAGGTGGCCTGGTAGCCGGCCTTGTCGGCCGCGACGGCGCGCAGCGAGTACTGCCCGTCGGCCCGCTCACGGGTGTTCCAGGAGCAGGAGTACGGCGCGCCGGTGGGCACGCACAGCGTCGTCCAGGTGCCGCCCGGGGGAGCTGCTGGACGGTGACTCCTGCGATGCCGGTCTCCCGGTCGGTGGCGGCGGCGACCACCGGCAGCGTGCCCTTGACGAAGACGCCGGGCTCGACCATCGAGACCGTCGGCGGGGTCCAGTCCGCGGCGGCGGTGACGGTCGCGGTCGCCGTGGTGCGCGCGGAGAAGGCCGCGGAGGAGAAGCCCGGGAAGGAGAGGGTCAGGACGGCGCCGAGGGCGACGACGGAGAGGGCGTTGAGGGAGCGGAAGCTCGTCACCTGGTCCTCCTCGGTCGGTGCTGTACGGCGGGTGTCGGCGCGGGTGGCGTGCGACGTGGTCAACGCTAGTGAGCGGCGCGCCACCGGACTTCCACAGCGATGCCTCAGGAGCTCCCCGTTTTGCTACCGGACGGTGCGTGCCTGGGGCGTCGGTCAGGCGGAGAGAAGCTCGGACGCGGGCGGCTCGGCGGCGGGGGCGATCGTCAGGTGCGGGGTCGCCACCTCCTGGCGCTTCCGGGTCGGCAGCAGCGCCTTGATCAGGTCACGCAGCGCCATCAGGGCGATGCCTGCGGCCGGGACGCCGATCAGGTACCTCCGGACCTGGGGGTCCGCCAGTCCGATGAAGGCCCATCCGAGGTGGGGGACCGTGTGGGCCACGACCGGCTGGTTGCCGGCGGGAAGGCTGAACTTCCACGGATCCGGGTCCGGGTTGGCGTCGCCCTGGGTGCGGAAGACGCGGGTGTCGTCCTTGCCGGGGCGGATCTTGGTGATCCGGTGGGTGACCAGGGTGCCGACGCCGCTGTCCGACGGGGGCAGGTAGGTGATGACGTCGCCCACGGCCAGGTCCTCGACCGGGACCTGCCTCTCGAAGGCGACCGACCCCTTCTCGAAGGTCCCCGACATCGAGCCGCCGGTGATGACGTAGCGCTCGTAGCCGAAGAACCCGGGGACGATGTAGGCGGTGCAGCCGACCATGACGGCGATCAGGAGCACGTTGTTGAGCAGCCGCACAGGCCGGCGCAGCGCCTTGGTGACTCGCAACATGTCGTGCTCCTGGGTGTCCTGGGGTCAGCGGGGGGCTCAGCAGTGGTCCGGGGGGTGCGGCGGTGGTCCGGGGTGGCAGGGCGCCCTGGGGCGCCCTGCCTCAACCCTGCTGTGCCACGTCCCCGGAGAGGGGCTTACTGCTGGACGGTGCCGTCGAGCTGAACGGAGTCCCAGGTGTAGACGGCGCCGGCGGTCAGGCCCTGCTGGGTGTCGTCGGCCTTCGCGTCGAGGGAGACGGTGAACTTGTAGGTGGCGGCCGCGCCGGGTGCGAACTCACCGAGGTCGTTCTTGGTGCCGTCGACGAGCCCGCCGAAGGTGCCGGAGTAGACCTGGGTGTTGGAGGTCGTGTTGGTGATGACCAGCTTGAGGTTCTCCGCGGCGAAGGCGTTGGTGGAGGACTGCTCCGTCAGCGTGAACTTGGCGGGCAGCGAGCCGGTGTTGGTGATCGTCAGGGTGCCGTTGCGGGAGTCGCCGGGCTTGACGTCGCCGAGGGTGAAGATCGCCTGGCCGTCCTTGGAGTTGCTGTGCTCCAGGGTGCCGGCGGTCACGGCGCTGATGGTGTTGCCCGTGGTGGAGGTGAAGGTGGCACCCGAGCCCACGGCGATGGCGCCGGCGGCGAGCAGCGTGGCGAGGGGACGAGGACCTTCTTGGTGCGGGCGACGCTCATGACCGGTATCTCCTGGGGTGCTGGGTGGCTGCTCCGCCTGTTGCGGATCCGCCGGGTTGATGACAGAAACGCTACGGAGCCGCGGTCCACAGGATTGCCCCCGGAAGGCCCCCGGTTCTCCCCGATTCGGAACTCTTCGCCTCACCGGGACACAGATCGCCAGGACGTGGCTGAGAAGGAGCGCGGGCAAGGGGTGGGCTGGCGCGTGGGGTGGGCCCCGTGGGACTCGAACCCACAACTAACGGATTAAAAGTCCGCTGCTCTGCCAATTGAGCTAGAGGCCCGGGACATGGGGGCTTGATCCGATGAACCCTCCGGACAATCCCACGACCGCTGCGCCATTCTGTCAGAGGCGGGGCGAGGCAGCGTGCGAGGGGAGATGCCCAGGCGCACCGCCCGGCCGGGCCGGAGCCGGCCGCGCCGGAGGCGCACGGATTCCGCCGTTCCCCAGTCGCGCGCGGCGCTCCGGTGACACCCTTCTCAGGACCGCTGGACGCGCTGGCGGCAACAGACCTGGAGGTCCTGTGCGCTCGTCGCCCCGCAAGCTGCTCGTTGCTTCAACATCGCTCTTCCTCGCCTCGACCGCGACCCTGCTGATCGCCCCCGGTGCATCCGCCGCGCCGCTGGGTTCGATCAGCGGCGCCGTCACCAACCCGCTGGGAGACCCCTTGCAGCCGTCTCGGTGTCGGCCAGCACGGACCAGGGCGAGTACTACTGGGGGAGAGCAACCCCGACGGCACCTACACCATCGACGACCTGCCGGCCGACGACTACGTGGTCGAGTTCGGCGACTGGGCCGACGGCACCCAGGACCTGGCCGGCGAGTACTACGCCAACGTGGCTCGTAGGGCCGACGCGACGCCGGTCCCTGTCCAGGACGGCGTATCCGTCGGGCACATCGACGCCCAGCTCGAGGAGTCGGCCCACATCCAGGGCACCGTCACCGTGCCGGCTGGCTTCTCCCCCGAGGACGTCATCGTCGAGGCGCTCGCCAACGTCGGGCGCGACGACTACACGGAGTGGCAGAACGAGTCGGCCGTCCGCGTCCAGCCTGACGGCACGTACGACGTGACCGGCCTCAACGCCGGCACCTACCGGTTGAAGTTCAGCCACCAGAACCTGGTCGAGGAGTACTACGACGACGTGAACGACGTCGAGCTCGCCCAGGACATCACCGTCGTCGCGGGTGGCGTCGCGGAGGTCGACAACAACGTCGAGCTCGTCGAGGGAGGCAGCATCTCCGGGCACCTGACGGCGACGGAGGGCCTCCCCGGCGTGGACAGCCTGTACATCTACCGGTGGGACGCGCGCACCGAGAGCTGGGACGACTTCGACTGGGCGATGGTGGACGAGGCTGGTGACTACACCTTCGAGAACCTCGCCGACGCCGCCTACCGCATCGGCGTCGAGGACTGGAACGGCGTCTACGCCACCGAGTACTACTCGAACGCGCCGACCGTGGAGCAGGCCGACGACATCGACGTCGTCGATCGTGCCGACGTCGTCCTGGAGGACTTCGAGCTCGATCTCGCCGCGCACGTCACCGGACAGGTGACCGACCCGTGGGGCGACCCGCAGCGCGGCGTCAGCGTGACCGTCTACGACTTGGTCGACGGCGCGTGGCAGCCGCGTCCCCCGGGTGGGGCGTACAGCGCCTACACCGACGAGGACGGTCGCTACGACATCCCGCAGCTGCTGCCCGGGACGTTCCGCCTCGAGTTCGACAGCCGCCTCTCGTACCCGACCGAGTACTACCTCGACGCCGCCACCGTGGAGACCGCCACGGACGTGACCGTCACCGCCGGCAACACCACCGCCGACATCGACGTCAGGCTCGACGAGGAAGAGGACGACTACACACCGCCCCCGACTGAAGAGCCGGCCCCGGCCCCGGCCCCGGTCCCGGCCCCGGCCCCCGCGCCGGCTGCTCCACTGCCCCCGACGCCCACGGCTACCCCGGCGCCCGCTCCGGCCATCGGGATCGGTACGCCGGGTGGCGTCCCGGCCGCGAAGGGCTCTGCCAAGGTCGGCGGCACCCTGAAGGTCGTCGTCGGCACGGTGACGCCGTCGAGCGCCAAGGTGAAGATCCAGTGGTTCGTCAACGGCAAGAAGATCAAGAAGGCCACCAAGGCGAAGTTCAAGATCGTCAAGAAGTACGCCGGCAAGAAGGTCCAGGCGAAGGTCACCGCCACCGCGCCGGGCTACCCGACCCTGGTCACCAAGACCAAGGCCGTGAAGGTCAAGAAGAAGAAGAAGTAGTCAGCTCCCACAGGGCCCCGCCGGACTCGTCCGGCCGGGCCCTGTCGGCATTTCGGCCCGTCGCCCGGGGTTGAGCAGCCAGGGTCACGCTGGTGGCCGTGACTCTGGGATCCCTGCTGCGGACCCGTGGGACGGATCCCGGTTCGCCACCAGGGGCGAGAGCCACCGGCTGGCCGGGTCGGCGTCGACCAGCAGGCACCGGAGGAGGATCGAGAGCGGGACGGCCAGGATGGCGCCGAGCGGGCCGATCACCCCCGCCCAGAAGATCAGGGAGAGGAATGTCAGCGTCGTGGTCAGTCCGACGGAGTTCCCGACCACCCGGGGTGGATCACCGACCCGATGGTGAAGTTCACCGCCAGGTAGACCAGCACCACCGCCAGCATCAGACCCGGGCCGCCCGCGAGCAGCGCGAGGATGGCCGGCGGGACCAGCGAGATTAGGAACCCGATGTGCGGGATGTAGCTGGTGAGGAAGGCCAGCAGTCCCCACAGCAGTGGAGCCGGGACGTCCAACAGCTCCAGGGCGACCGTGTCCAGGACCGCGGCGATGAATCCGAACACCGTGGAGACCAGCAGGTAGCGGCGGGTGTCCCGGGCGAAGGTGCCCAGCGCTGCGACCAGGTCGGGTCGATCCCGGCCCGCAGCGGCCAGCTGGGCGGGGAACGACTTCCCGTCGACGGTCATGAACATCACCAGCGTCAGCAGCAGGACCAGGCCGGAGACCAGCGAGTAGACGTCGGACAGGGCGTCGCTGGCCAGTCCCAGCACCTTGCCCAGGTCGAGGCCGTCGAGCAGGTGCTGGATCTGCTCGGAGGAGACCCCGGCCTGGTCCAGGAGGCCCGCCGCGTCGGAGATCAGCCCGTTGAAGTCGTCCTTGTACTGGGGCAGCAAGGTCGCGAACCGGGCGGTGGCCACCACGAGGGAGAGAGCGAGTGCCATCACCAGGGCGGCCACCAGGACCACGCAGAGCAGGGTCGAGAGCCACCCCCACAGATGGCGGTCGAGCCGGACCCGCAGTGGATGCACGGCGATCGTCAGCACCAGGGCGAGGAAGGCCGGGCCGATGAGGTTCGCGGAGGCGCGCATTCCGGAGATGACCAGGAACGCCGCGGCCAGGCCCAGCAGCACGACCAAGCCTCTGGGCAGCCCGCCTGCCCGACCTGCCGCTGGCTCCTGCGGTGTCGACACGGGACTCCTCCCCGCTCGCCAGCGCTGGGACGTGTGCCCGAGCTGGTCCGGCTCCAGGCCTCTGGTCCGTCGGCGCCGGTGTGGCGGACCCGCTTGGTTTCGACCATACCTCCGGCACTGGGTGCGGGAGTGTCACACCTTGGGTCGCGGCGGGAGGACCAGCGACTTGCCGCTCTTCCTGGTCGCCTTGACCGCCTGCTGCCAGGCGCTCAGGGCGGCGTCGTAGGAAGAGGTGATGCCGGTCGAGGCGGCACTGAGCTCCTGCCAGCTCTCGGTGTTGGCGTAGTTGCAGGCCTGCTTGCACTGCTGGTCGTTGCGCAGCGCGTCCAACGCCTCCGCGACGGCGGCGGCGGCGCTGCCGACGACGTCGACCAGGGTGGTGTGCGTCTGGGTCATGGCCGCCGGCACGGTGAGCGCGGACATCGCGTCGCGGACCGCCTCACGTCGGCTGGCCGCCAGAGACAGGGCCGCGAGGGCCTCGTCGCTGGTGACCTTCTGACTGCCCACCACGGTGGTCCACGAGGAGAGGTCGCGGCGCAGGGTCGCGTAGTTGGCCTGCTGGACCTTCATCGCGTCCCGGTAGGCGTCCAGGCCGCCTCCGGACTGCTGGCGCTCCGCGACGACGGCGTCGTACTGGGCCTGCCAGGCGGCGATGGTGCCGGTGGCCTTGGCGATCAGCGCGTCGACCGCGGCCAGCGCGGACTGGCCGCTGGTGGCCGTCGGGCTGCCGGCCGGCAGGCGCTGCAGGCCGGCCTGGAGGTCGGGCCGAACCTCGGCCCACTCCCGAGCGACTTGCCGTCGATGGTGGCCAGAGGGGTGAGGCGCTCCAGGACGGGGAGGTAGGTGGCGAGCTGGGTGTCCGAGGCGCTCCGGGAGGTGGCGCCCTTGATGACGGTGAGGGTCGTCTTGGCGCTGCTCCCGACCTTGCGCAGCTGGCTGGTGCGCTCCGCCCGGCTGAGCATGCCGAAGAGCCGCTGGAGGGTCTTGTCCAGCGAGGCCGACGCGGCCTGTCCCACCACGTCCTGGACGCCGGTGACCACGGCGCTGGCCGGCAGGGTGGAGGGGTCCTCGCCGAGGCGCTCGACGTCGGCGCGACGATGGGTCAGTGCCGCGACTGCCGCTCGGAGCGGCTCGCGGGTCTGGGTCCATGGGGCGATGTTGTTCTCGCTGAGCTCGGCCAGCGGCGCCCCGGCCTCGGCGACGGCGATCTGCTGGGCGACGGTCCGCTGGGCGGCCTCGGCGACCTCCGAGCTGCGTCGGTCGGCCTCCTGGGAGGCGGACTCCAGCAACGGCAGCGCCCTGGCGTACGCGGCTCCGGCGAGCGCGATCTCCTCCAGCGAGGCGGCGTCGTCGAGCTGCTGGGTCGCGCTGGTGAACTGGCCGTGCGAACGCCCGAAGGCCTCGCGCACCGGGTCGTCCTGGGAGCGCTGGAAGTACCACCCCGCACCGCCCGCGACGAGCAGCACGGCGACGGCCGCGGCGATGACCTTGGTCCAGCCGCGGGACCCGCCCGAGCGATCACGAGAACCCGAGGCCGAGCGCGCACGGGAGGTCGTGGCGATCGGCCCCGGGCCGGTGCTCCGCGCCCAGCTCGGCGTCGGCGGAGCGACGTACGGCGGGCGGGCGGGCCTGGGCTCGCGCTCCGGACCGAGGACCGGCTTGATCACCGGGTCCTCGAGCCCGCTGCGCTGGGGCGGGGTGGGCACGTACGCCGGCCGGGGCTCGCGCTCGGGGCCCTGGATGGGCTTGATCACCGCTGCGTTGCCAGCCGAACGGCGTCCCGACGGGGCGTCGCCGGGCGTCCACGGGACCAGCGGGGCCGGAGGAGCCGAAGGCATGGCGGGCGCTCGCGGCACGGAAGGCACCTCGGGCTCGGGCTCACGGTCCGTCGGCGCCACGAGCGGCTCCCTGCTCGGTTCGCCCGCCGGCTCGGTGGGGGACTCCTCGGCGGGGACCTCCTCGACGGGGGTCTCCTCGACCGGCGGGATGGCGAAGCCGGTGGGCGGCGCGATCCGCAGCTCGGGCTGGGGGTCGGCGACGGGCTCCGGCGCCTCGGAAGCGACGGTGCGCGGGGAGGAGTCGGAGGAGATCAGGCGGAGCCTGGGCACGGGCGTGTGCACGGGCGGGGCTTCGGGGGCGGAGTTGTCAGGTGAGTTGTCAGGGGAGTCCTCGGCGGACTCCTCGGCTGAGTCGTCGGCTGAGTCGTCGGCTGAGTCGTCGGCTGAGTCGTCGGCTGAGTCGTCGGCTGACTCGTGGGAGGCCGTCTCCTGCGAGCCGGGTCCGACCTCGCCCGGCGCGTCGGCCTGCATGGCGCTCCCGCACTCGGGGCAGAACCGGAACTGCGTCGGCACGGGGGTGCTGCAGCGCGTACAGGGCGCGGTGCCCTGCTCGTCGTCGCTCATGTGACTGCCTCGTTCCGGCGAATGGGTGGCACTACCAGTCGCCGCATCATGGCAACGATGTCGTCCCAGTGGGCTGGAATCTTGGAGTTCAGGCAGTTTCGGCACGCGCGAGCCGAGCCGGATCCCTCCACCTGCGCCTCGCAGGCTCCGGTAACGCAATGTTCACGCAGGTATTTGAATTGATCCGTCTCAGGATCTGTTGCTTCCGCGCTTTGTTGGTACTGTTGCTGCTGCAACAGGTGCAAGTTCCAGCAGGTAGACGCCCGCGGAGTTTGTGATCCAACGGCGTTTCTTCTCAGGTGCGATACCCCGGGTCGGAGCGACGTGTCACCGCATCTGATGCGGGGCGGTCGAAGTGACCGCCTCTCGCCCGATAACAGGAGTATCACAGCAATGGCTCAAGGCACCGTGAAGTGGTTCAACGCCGAGAAGGGTTTCGGCTTCATCGCGCAGGAGGACGGCGGCGACGACGTCT
This sequence comes from Nocardioides houyundeii, assembly GCF_002865585.1. Classification (NCBI taxonomy): domain Bacteria; kingdom Bacillati; phylum Actinomycetota; class Actinomycetes; order Propionibacteriales; family Nocardioidaceae; genus Nocardioides; species Nocardioides houyundeii. The sequence continues at coordinate 557,486 of NZ_CP025581.1, forward strand.
TCGTGCACTACTCGGCGATCCAGACGCAGGGCTACAAGTCCCTCGACGAGAACCAGAAGGTCGAGTTCGACGTCACCCAGGGCCCCAAGGGTCCCCAGGCGGAGAACGTTCGCGCCGTCTGATTGACGCCTAGTTGGACGCGCCTGTCCGACGACTCAGTGGCCGAGGCCCCATCCCTGGTGGATGGGGCCTCGGTCCATTTCCGGGCCGCCCCACGCCGCCCCATCCCACCCCCGGGTCGCTCGGCACGGGCCCAATGGCCCTAGGGCCGCTCTAAGCGGCGAGGTATCTTGGTGTCAAGGACCCACTCGGGTGGTGCGGTCCTCCTCATATGGGGGAGATTTGACCATTCGGGTGTTTAGTTGACTCCCGGACGGGCACTGTTGATGACAGATCGGCTGTGTGGGTCCAACGAGGTGGCACACATGACGAAGCAACAAGGAGGCCTTCGCGTGCACGACCAGTTCGATGTCACGCTGGAAGACGGCGACCTCCTGGGCGAGGTAGAGCTCACCACCACGCTGATCATCGCTGCCAGCGAGTCCGAGGGGCCGCTGAGCGCCGAGGAGATCGACCGGCTGCTGGGTGTGTCGCCGGTGCCCCACCAACGCTGATCCCGCTCCATCTCCCCAGACTCCATCTCCCCGAGACCCTGCACCTCACCGGTGCGGGGTCTTCTGTGTGTCTAGGAGCTTCCCACTTGAACGTGATACCCCCACGGGGTATACAAGAGGGGTGACCGAGACCGCGGAGCACCACCACGGCTACATCAAGAGCAAGGACGCCTACCTGGCCCGCCTGCGTCGGATCGAGGGGCAGGCCCGGGGGCTCCAGCGGATGGTCGAGGAGGAGAAGTACTGCATCGACATCCTGACCCAGGTCAGTGCCATGACCAAGGCGCTCCAGGCCGTCAGCCTCGGCCTGCTCGAGGAGCACCTGGGGCACTGCGTCGTGGAGGCCGCCCGAGCCGGCGATGCGGAGGGCCAGGAGAAGGTCGACGAGGTGATGGCAGCCATCACCCGTCTGTTGAAGTGAACGACCCCCACACTTGTCGAGGAGATCGACCATGAGCCAGAGCCACACCCAGAGCTTCACCGTCACCGGCATGACCTGTGCCCACTGCGTCGCATCTGTCACCGAGGAGGTGCGTGAGGTCCCGGGCGTCGAGTCGGTCGAGGTCGTCCTCGACACCGGTGCCCTGACCGTGACCAGCGCCGAGCCCCTCGACCAGGGCGCGATCGCCGCCGCGGTCGAGGAGGCCGGCTACGCCCTGGCATGAGCGCGGCATGAGCACCCCGGTCCGCCTCGCCGCCTTCCTGATCGGGCTGGTCGTCGCCTTCGCGGTGGCCACCGGCATCGGGCGCGCCGTGGGCCCCCTCGACGTCGCGGTGGAGGAGCACTCGACGGACGATGCCGCCCACGGGGACACGTCGACCACGGACGAGGACGGGCACGAGGACGAGGACGGGCACGAGGAGGGGGCCCACCAGTCGGGCCCCGCGGCCGGCAGCACGGTCCCGGGACTGGTGTCGCGCCAGGACGGGTTCGCCCTGCGGCTGGCCTCGCCCGAGGCGCGCGCCGGGAGGCAGGTCCCGCTCTCGTTCACGGTCGAGACCTCGAGCGGTCGACCGCTGCTGGACTACCAGACCGTCCACGAGCGGGACCTGCACCTGATCGTGGTCCGCCGCGACCTCACCGGCTTCCAGCACGTGCACCCCACGCTGGACCGCCGCACGGGGACCTGGTCCACGGCGCTCGACCTGACCCCGGGCACCTGGCGCGTGATCGCCGACTTCACCCCCCAGGGCTGGGACGGCCTCACGCTGGCTGACGACCTCTTCGTGCCGGGCGACTTCCGGCCCGCGCCCGAGCTGGCGGACCGCCGTACCGACAGCGTGGCCGGGTACGACGTCTCCCTGAGGGCCGACGCCGCCCCCGGGGTGGACACGGTGGTCTCGCTCACCGTCCAGCGCGAGGAGCGACCGGTCACCGACCTGAGCCCCTACCTCGGGGCGTCCGGGCACCTGGTCGCGATCCGCAGCGGAGACCTGGGCTACCTGCACGTGCATCCCGAGGAGGGGTCGAGCGGTCCGCGCATCGACTTCGCCACGACCTTCCCCACCGCCGGCGTCTACCGGCTGTTCCTGGACTTCAAGCACCGAGGCGCGGTCCACACCGCCGATTTCACCGTCGTCGCCGGTGGCGCGCCTCAGGAGGCACCCGCACATGACCACTGAGACCCCCACCACCACCGGGGCGACCGCAGCCACCGGGGACGTCGAGCTCGAGATCTCGGGCATGACCTGCGCCTCCTGCGCCAACCGCATCGAGCGCAAGCTCAACAAGCTCGACGGCGTCACCGCCTCGGTGAACTACGCCACCGAGAAGGCCCGCGTGCGGTTCCCCGAGTCCCTGGACCCCGAGGTGCTGCTGGACACCGTGGCCGCCGCCGGCTACTCAGCCACCCTGCCGGCGCCGCCGGCGACCACCACCGACACCGCTCCGGCCGACCGGCGCGACCAGGAGCTGGAGGCGTTGCAGCAGCGGCTGGTCTGGTCGGCGGTGCTCAGCGTGCCGGTGATCGCGCTGGCGATGGTGCCGGCGTGGCAGTTCACCTACTGGCAGTGGGCCTCGCTGGTGCTCGCCGCCCCCGTCGTGGTGTGGGGGGCCTGGCCCTTCCACCGCGCCGCGGCCACCAACCTGCGCCACGGCGCCGCGACGATGGACACCCTGGTCTCCCTGGGGGTGCTGGCCGCCTTCGGCTGGTCGCTCTACGCCCTGTTCCTCGGCACCGCCGGCGAGCCCGGCCTCACCCACCCCTTCGAGCTGACCATCGCGCGGGGCGACGGCTCGATGAACATCTATCTCGAGGCCGCGGCCGGGGTGACCACCTTCCTGCTCGCGGGGCGGTGGTTCGAGAAGCGGGCCAAGCGGCGCAGCGGGGACGCCCTGCGCGCGCTGCTGGAGCTCGGTGCCCGCGACGTGGCACTGCTCCGCGACGGCGTCGAGACCCGGGTACCGGTGGAGCAGCTCGCCGTCGGTCACCAGTTCGTCGTACGGCCGGGGGAGAAGATCGCCACCGACGGGGAGGTCGTCTCCGGCACCTCCGCGGTGGACGCGTCCATGGTGAGCGGGGAGTCGGTGCCGGTCGAGGTCGGCCCCGGGTCCAGCGTGGTCGGCGCCTGCGTCAACGTCGGTGGCCGGCTGGTCGTCCGGGCTACCCGGGTCGGCGCGGACACCCAGCTCGCGCAGATGGCCCGGCTGGTCGAGGACGCCCAGTCCGGCAAGGCCGAGGTCCAGCGTCTCGCGGACCGGATCTCCGGGGTCTTCGTGCCCCTGGTCCTGCTGCTCTCCGCCGCCACGCTGGGGTTCTGGCTCGGCGCCGGGGGCGGCACCACGGCTGCGTTCACCGCTGCCGTGGCGGTGCTGATCGTGGCGTGCCCGTGCGCCCTCGGCCTGGCCACCCCCACCGCGCTGCTCGTCGGCACCGGCCGGGGCGCCCAGCTGGGCATCCTGATCAAGGGCCCCGAGACCCTGGAGTCCACCCGGCGCGTCGACACCGTGGTGCTCGACAAGACCGGCACCGTCACCACCGGCGAGATGTCCCTGGTCTCGGTGGTCGCCGCCCACGGCGAGTCGGCCGCCCAGGTGCAGGCGCTGGCGGCGGCCGTGGAGGCCGGCTCGGAGCACCCGATCGCCCGCGCCGTCGTGGCCGCGACGCCCGGACACCCCGAGGCCGTCGACCACGCGAGCCTGCCCGGGCTGGGTGCCGAGGCGGTGGCTGAGGGGCACTCGGTGGTGGTGGGCCGGCCCGCCCTGCTCGCCGAGCGGGACCAGCCTCTGGGTGCCGACCTGCAGCGGGCCGTCGAGGAGGCCGAGGCCACCGGCGGCACCGCCGTGGCCGTCGGCTGGGACGGCGCCGCCCGGGGCGTGCTCGTGGTCTCCGACACCGTCAAGCCCTCCTCGGCGCAGGCCGTGCAGGCGTTCCGCCGACTGGGCCTGAGGCCGCTGCTGGTCACCGGCGACAACGAGGGCGCCGCCCGGGCGATCGCCGCCCAGGTGGGCATCGACGAGGTGGTCGCCGGGGTGCTGCCGGCCGAGAAGGTCGAGGTGGTCAAGCGCCTGCAGCGCGAGGGCCGGGTGGTCGCCATGGTCGGCGACGGGGTGAACGACGCCCCCGCGCTGGCGCAGGCGGACCTGGGCCTGGCGATGGGCGCCGGCACCGACGTGGCGATCGAGGCCAGCGACCTGACGCTGGTCCGCGACGACCTGATGGCCGCGGTGGACGCCGTACGGCTGTCGCGGCGGACCCTGGCCACGATCAAGGGCAACCTGTTCTGGGCCTTCGCCTACAACGTGGCGGCACTGCCCCTGGCCGCGGCCGGGCTGCTCAACCCCATGCTGGCCGGCGCCGCGATGGCGCTCTCCTCGGTCTTCGTGGTCACCAACAGCCTGCGGCTGCGCTCCTTCCACTGACCTCGCGCCTGGCCTGCACCGCCTGGGACTGGTGGGCCTGCGCCGCCGCGACCTGACCTGAGGCCCTGGCGTGAGGCCCTGTCGCGGTCGAGCCGGGGGGTGTGAGGATGGTCGACATGCCGAGCTCACAGGTGGTGGCCGCGGGAGGCGTCGTGCTCCGCAAGGCCCGTCGCGGCGGTGGCCACGAGGTCCTGCTGGTGCACCGCCCCGCTACGACGACTGGTCCCTGCCCAAGGGCAAGCTCGACCCGGGGGAGCACGTCACCGCCTGCGCGATCCGTGAGGTGGCCGAGGAGACCGGGCTGCGGATCCGGCTGGGGCCTCCGCTGCCCGACCAGCACTACCGGGTCGCGGCGGGCGCCAAGACGGTGCACTGGTGGGTGGCCCGGGTGGTGGGCGACGACGACGTCAGCTCCTACGTCCCCAACGCCGAGATCGATGCGGTCCGGTGGCTGGCCTGGGGCAAGGCGGCCAAGCGCCTGACCCACGAGCACGACCGGGCCACCCTGGCCGCTGCCCGGCCGCTGCGCCGGCGTACCCGGGCGCTGGTGGTGCTGCGCCACGCCGCGGCCCGTCCCCGACGCGGCTGGGAGGGCGACGACCGGCGGCGGCCGCTGAGCCCCGAGGGCGAGGCCCAGGCCCGGCGACTGGTTCCGGTGCTCGCGGCGTACGACGTCTCGCTGCTGGTCTCCTCCAGCTCCACGCGCTGCGTCCAGACGGTGGCGCCGTACGCCCGCGCCACCTGGTCGCAGGTGACCGAGCGCGACGGACTGAGCGAGGAGGACGCCAGCGCCGAGGGGATGGCCGCGATCGCCGCCGGGCTGCTGCACGCCCAGGAGTCCGCGGTGCTGTGCACCCACCGGCCGGTGCTGCCCCGGGTGCAGGCCGCCCTCGGGCTGCCCGAGCACAAGCTGGAGCCCGCCGGGATGGTCGTGCTGCACCACCGTCGGGGCCGGGTGCTCGCCGTCGAGGAGCACCGCGCCCCCTGAGCCGCGACAACTCCTCCGGCCGAGTTCATCTTGCGTTCACCCGGGCTCGGGCAGCCGGTCACCTCGACTCCGCACAGTGGGGGAGTCAGAGAAGATCCAACCTGAGAATCCAGGAGACCAGAAGTGATCAGCACTTCTTTCCGCCGGGCCGTGGTGCCCGGTATCGCCGTCCTCGCGCTTGCGCTGGCCGCATGTGGTGGGGACGCCGGCGCTGACGGTGCATCCGGCACTGTCGCGGTCGACGGCTCGTCGACCGTCTACCCGATGAGCAACGCGGCCTACGAGCTGCTCACCGAGGAGAACCCCGACGTGAAGGTCACCGTCGGTGCCTCGGGGACCGGCGGCGGCTTCGAGAAGTTCTGCGCCGGGCAGACCGACATCTCCGACGCCTCCCGCCCGATCAAGGACGAGGAGGAGGTGCCGGTGTGCGAGGAGAACGGGGTCGAGTTCACCGAGCTGCAGGTCGCCACCGACGCCCTGACCATCGTGGTGCACCCCGACCTCGCGGTCGACTGCCTCACCACTGAGCAGCTCGTCGAGCTGTGGGCCCCGGGCTCCAAGATCACCAACTGGAAGCAGCTCGACCCGAGCTTCCCGGACCAGAAGATCTCGCTCTTCGGTCCCGGCACCGACTCCGGCACCTACGACTACCTGGCCGCCGACGTCATCGGGGACGAGTCCGAGGCCACCCGCGAGGACTACGAGGCGTCCGAGGACGACAACGTGCTGGTCCAGGGCGTCGCCGGCACCGAGGGTGCCACCGGCTACTTCGGCTACACCTACTACGAGGAGAACGCCGACACCCTCAAGGCGCTGGCCATCGACGACGGCAACGGCTGCGTCGCCCCGTCGGCCGAGACCGCCCAGGCCGGTGAGTACACCCCGCTGTCGCGTCCGCTGTTCGTCTACGTGAACAACAAGAACTACGCCGACAACGAGGCGGTCGCGGCCTACCTCGACTTCTACGTCGAGAACCTGGAGTCGATCGCCTCCGCGGCCAAGTTCATCCCGCTGAGCGAGGACCTCTACACCCAGACCCAGTCGGCCCTCGAGGGCATCTCCGGCTGATGAGCACCAGCAGCACGACGACGGGCCCGTCCGCACCGGCGGGCCCGTCGGCCGCGCCGCCGAGCCTCGCGGCTCGGCCACGACCGGGTGAGGCCGTCATCAAGGTGTTCCTGGCCGGCTCGGCTCTGGCCTCGGTGGCGATCACCTTCGGCATCATCGGAGCACTGCTGGAGCCGGTCACCCACTTCTTCGGCCAGGTCAGCGTGGGCGAGTTCTTCGGCACCCACGGCAAGTACGCCGTCCTGCCGCTGGTCGGGGGCACGCTGATGACCACGCTGATCGCCCTGCTGGTCGCCGTACCGGTGGGGCTCGGCGCGGCGATGTACCTCTCCGAGTACGCCTCGCGGCGCAGCCGCAAGGTCCTCAAGCCGGTGCTGGAGCTGCTGGCCGGGGTGCCCTCGGTGGTCTACGGCTTCTTCGCCCTGTTCTTCGTCACCCCCACGCTGCTCCAGGGTTTCCTGGGGATCAACGTGGGCTTCACCAACGCCCTGGCGGCCGGCCTGGTGCTCGGCATCATGATCGTGCCGACCGTGGCCTCACTGTCCGAGGACGCCCTCTCCGCGGTGCCGCAGGCGATGCGGCAGGGCTCGCTGGCGCTCGGCGCCAACCGGATGCAGACCACGCTGCGGGTGGTGCTGCCCGCCGCTCTCTCGGGGGTGGCGGCGGCGGTCGTGCTCGGCCTGTCCCGGGCGGTGGGGGAGACGATGATCGTCGCCCTGGCCGCCGGCGCCCGCAAGAACCTCTCCTTCGACCCGCGTGACCCCATGCAGACCATGACCGGCTTCATGGCCCAGACCGCCCAGGGCGAGAACCCGGTCGGCTCGGTGGACTACAACATGCTCTTCGCCGTCGGCCTGCTGCTCTTCGTGATCACCCTGGTCATCAACATCATCAGCATCACGCTGGTGCGACGCTTCAGGCAGGCCTACTGATGAGCTCCCTGATCGACCAGCCCGCGGACCGGTCCGCCGACCGTCCCGCAGCCCGGGCCGCCCGCGAGACGGTGCAGCTGACCGCCGGGCGCTCCCGCGACCGCACCCCCACCGCGCTGCTGTTCCTGACCGGCCTGTGGGCCTCGCTGGCCATCGCGGTGGTGGTGCTGGTGGCGTTGATCCTGGACACCGCGATCACCGGCGCCCCGCGCTTCGACGCCGACCTGCTCACCCGCTACGACTCGACGCTGACGCCCGAGCGCACCGGCTTCCGGGCCGGCATCCTGGGCACGGTCTGGCTGATGATCAGCACCGCGCTGCTCGCAGTGCCGCTGGGCATCGCCGCGGCCGTCTACCTCGAGGAGTTCGCCGACTCCGAGCGCTGGTACAACCGGCTCGTCGAGGTCAACCTGCAGAACCTCGCGGCGGTCCCCTCGATCGTCTACGGGCTGCTCGCCGTCGGGGTCATGTCGATCCTGGGCTTCGAGCGCAAGGGGATCGTGCTCGGGGGTGCGATCGCGCTGGCGCTGCTCATCCTGCCGGTCATCATCATCACCACCCGCGAGGCGGTCCGGGCAGTGCCGGAGGAGATCCGGTTCGGCTCGCTGGCGCTCGGCGCGACGGTGTGGCAGACCACCTGGCGCCAGGTCCTGCCCTCGGCCATTCCCGGCATCGCCACCGGGACCATCCTGGGCCTGTCCCGGGCCATCGGCGAGGCAGCGCCGCTGCTGATGCTCGGCATCCCGCTGGCGGTGCGGTTCGACCCCGACGGCGTCCTCAGCGAGATGACGGCGCTGCCGATGCAGATCTTCTTCATGACCTCGCAGTCCCAGGTCACCTACCAGCACGCCGCGGCCGCCGCGATCGTGGTGCTGCTGGTGCTGGTGCTGGCACTCAACGGCCTGGCCATCTTCATCCGCAACAAGTTCCAGAAATCCTGGTGATCCACATGCGCAAGCCCGGCACCATCACGATCAACCCAGACCACGACCCGTACGAGCCACACGTCCAGGAGGACCCCGTGAGCGTGTTCGCCCAAGCACATGACTCCGCCGTCCGCGAGCTCCCGGTGCTGCCCGAGGCGGTGATGGAGCTCGAGGCGCTCAACGTCTTCTACGGCGACTTCCACGCGGTGCACGACGTCTCCCTGGGCTTCGGGCGCAACGAGATCACCGCGCTGATCGGTCCCTCCGGCTGCGGCAAGTCGACCGTGCTGCGGTCGCTGAACCGGATGAACGACCTGGTGGCCAGCGCGCGGGTGGCCGGACGGGTCACGTACCACGGGCAGGACATCTATGCCCGGGGCGTGGACCCCATCGCGGTGCGGACCCACATCGGGATGGTCTTCCAGAAGCCCAACCCGTTCCCCAAGTCGATCTACGACAACGTCGCCTACGGCCCCCGGGTGACCGGGATGAAGGTCTCCGACATGGACCAGCTGGTGGAGGAGTCGCTGCGCGGCGCGGCGCTGTGGGACGAGGTGAAGGACAAGCTCAAGCAGTCGGCCTACAGCCTCTCCGGCGGCCAGCAGCAGCGGCTGTGCATCGCCCGGACCATCGCCACCCGGCCGGACATCATCCTGATGGACGAGCCGTGCTCGGCGCTGGACCCGATCGCCACCGCCCGGGTGGAGGACCTGATGCTCCAGCTGCGTCAGGAGTTCACCATCATCATCGTCACCCACAACATGCAGCAGGCCGCGCGGGTCTCCGACCGCACCGCCTTCTTCACCGCCCAGGCCGACGAGACCACCGGGGACCGGACCGGCCTGCTGGTGGAGTTCGACACCACCAGCGCGATCTTCTCCAACCCTGCGGACCGGCGTACCGAGGACTACATCTCCGGCCGCTTCGGCTGAGCGGGCCGCTCAGGCGGGCTGGTGCTCGCGGGCGGCGGCGCGGTGCGCCGCGGCACTGCGTCGGGCGCTGCGGGCGGTGAGCCACAGGCTCACCGCCACGTAGTAGACGACGTAGACCAGCGAGAGCCCCACGAGCAGCGGAGCCGGCTCGGGCAGCTCGGCGGTGATCAGCCCGAACAGCACCAGCCACAGCGTCGCCAGGGTCATGTTGACCGCCCAGAGCGCCGGCGTACGGGACGGGTAGACGTACTTGACGGGGACGAAGACGAGCACGGTCAGCACCAGCAGCAGCACCGCCGTCGTGGTCTCGGCCAGCTCCAGCACCACGACGTAGAAGGCCACGATGTTCCAGTAGCTGGGGAAGCCCAGGAAGAAGTGGTCGTCGGTCTTGGCGTCGGTGCGACAGAACTGGTAGCACGAGGCCAGCAGCGGCACCGTGACGCAGAGCCCGCCGAACCAGCCCTCCGGCAGGTAGCCGTTGGCCCACAGCAGCACCATGGGCGCGAAGACGTAGGTGATGTAGTCGACGATGTTGTCCAGCAGGGCGCCGTCGAACCCAGGCAGCACCTCCTTGACCCGCAGCCGCCGGGCGAGCATCCCGTCGGTGCCGTCGATGACCATCGCGGCCAGGAACAGCCAGAGCACCGCCTCGACCCGGCCCTGGTAGGAGAAGTGCACCATCAGCAGGGCCAGCACGGAGCCGACCGCGGTGTAGGCGTGCACCGCGGTGGCAGCGAGGCGCTGGACCGGCGTGGACGTGCCGGCCGTCGAGGTCATGGGAGAACAGTAAGGGGCGCGGGGGTCAGGGGAGGAACAGGTGGGCGACCCAGTAGCAGAGCGCCGCCACCAGACCAGCGGCCGGGAAGGTGAGCACCCAGGCGGCGAGGATCGACTTGGCCACGCCCCAGCGCACCGCCGAGAGCCGCTTGGTGGCGCCCACGCCCATCACGGCCGAGGTGATGGTGTGGGTGGTGGAGATCGGGGCCTGCCACACGTAGGCGGTGGTGTAGAGCACCGTGGCGGCGACCGACTCCGCCGCGAACCCGCGGGGCGGGTCGAGGTGGATGATCCGGCGTCCCAGGGTGCGCATGATGCGCCACCCGCCGGACCAGGTGCCGAGCGAGATCGCGGAGGCGGCGGCGAAGATCACCCACAGCGGGAGGCTGTCGCCGTCGGAGACGTAGCCGCCGGCGAGCAGGGCCAGGAAGATGACGCCCATCGTCTTCTGGGCGTCCTGCAGCCCGTGGCCCAGGGCCATGGCGGCGGCCGAGACGGTCTGGGCGATCTTGAAGCCGCGGTTGGCCTTGGAGGGGTTGGCCCTCCGTGCCGCCCACATGATGCCGAGCATCACGATGAAGCCGAGGGTGAAGGCGACCAGCGGCGAGAGGATCATCGGGATGACCACCTTCTCGATCACGGTGGACCACCGCACGAAGGTGCCCGCGGCCAGGGCGGCGCCGACCAGCCCGCCGATCAGGGCGTGCGAGGACGAGGAGGGCAGCCCGAAGTACCAGGTGACCAGGTTCCACGCGATGGCGCCGAGCAGGCCCGCCATCACGATGGTCAGGGCATGGCTGCCCTCACCCGGGTCGATGACGTCGGAGACGGTGTGGGCGACCTTCTGGCCCAGGAAGGCACCGACGAAGTTCATCACCGCCGCCATCATCAGCGCGACCCTCGGGGTCAGCGCGCGCGTCGAGACCGAGGTCGCGATCGCGTTGGCGGCGTCGTGGAAGCCGTTGGTGTAGTCGAAGACGAGGGCGACAACGACGACCGCGATGATGATCGCGAGTTCCATCCGGTCAGGACTCCTTGACGGCGATCTGCTCCACGGTGTTGGCCACCTTCTCGAAGGCGTCGATGGCGCCCTCGAGGGACTCGACGATGTCCTTCAGCTTGAGCACCTCGATGGCCTCGTACTTGCCGCTGAACAGGCTGGCCAGGATCCGGCGGTAGCTCTTGTCGCCGGTGTTCTCCAGCCGATTGATCTCGATCCAGTAGTCCTCGAGGTCAGCCATCGACTTGAGCCGGGGCATCGCCTCGGCGGTCAGCTCGGAGCAGCGCTGGAGCACCTCGACCTGGTTGGACAGCTCGGAGGGCAGCGACTCGACCTGGTAGAGCAGGATCAGGTCGACGGCCTCCTCCATCATGTCCATGATGTCGTCCAGGCCCGAGGCGAGGGAGTAGATGTCCTCGCGGTCGAACGGCGTCACGAAGGTGGAGTTGACCCGCTTGATGATCGCGTGGGTCGTCTCGTCGGCGGCATGCTCGGCCTCACGCATGCGGCGGGCGACGTCCTCGCGGTCGGCGTCGTCGGAGAGCATCTCGGCCAGCAGGTCGGCACCGGAGACGAGGTGCGCACCGAACTCGCTGAAAAGATCGTAGAAGGAAGACTCGACGGGGCGGAAACGGAAACCCACGGACAACTCCTGGAGAGCAGGGTCGGAACGCCGGACATGCTACGGGCTACGAAGCCGACAAACGCAAGTCAGGTTGCCTGTCGGCGGCGACGGTGGCGCTCGATCAGCACCGACTGGAGATGTTCGTCACCGTCCTGGTGGGTCCAGGAACCGTCCGCGCCCAGGATCCAGGCGCTGGTGTCCGAGGCGAAGGCGAGATCCAGCAGGGCACCCACGTGCTCGACGATGCCGGGGCCCGGCAGCCGCACCAGCACCTCCACCCGGCGGTCCAGGTTGCGGTGCATGATGTCGGCCGACCCGATCCAGGCGGTCGGCTCCCCGCCGGCCTCGAACCAGAAGATCCGGCTGTGCTCGAGGAAGCGGCCCAGCACCGAGCGCACCTCCACGGTCTCCGAGAGCCCGGGCACGCCGGGTCGCAGCGCGCAGATGCCGCGCACCAGCAGCTGGATCGGGACCCCGGCCTGCGAGGCCAGGTAGAGGGCGTCGATGACGGCCTCGTCGACGACCGAGTTGGCCTTGATCCGGATGCGCGCCGGGCGACCCTGCTGGTGGTGGGCGATCTCGGCGTGGATCTGGCCCACCAGTCCGCTGCGTACCGTCTCCGGGGCCACCAGCAGCTTCTCGTAGGCGGCGTTGCGGGAGATCCCGGAGAGGTTGTTGAACAGGTGGGCGACGTCCTCGCCGATCACGTCGTCGCTGGTCAGCAGACCGATGTCCTCATAGGTCCGGGCGGTCTTGGGGTTGTAGTTGCCGGTGCCGATGTGGGTGTAGCGACGGATCCCGTCGGGGTCCTCGCGGACCACCATGGAGAGCTTGCAGTGCGTCTTGAGACCGACCAGCCCGTAGACGACGTGGCAGCCGGCCTGCTCCAGCTTGCGGGCCCAGCGGATGTTGGCCCGTTCGTCGAAGCGCGCCTTGATCTCCACGATCACCAGGACCTGCTTGCCGGCCTCGGCGGCGTCGATGAGGGCCTCGATGATCGGGGAGTCGCCGGAGGTCCGGTAGAGCGTCTGCTTGATGGCCAGCACGTGCGGGTCCGCGGCGGCCTGCTCGAGGAAGCGCTGCACCGAGGTGGCGAACGAGTCGTAGGGGTGGTGCAGCAGCACGTCGTGCCGGCGTACGGCGTCGAAGATGTCGACCGGGGAGGCGGACTCCACCTCGGCGAGCAGCGGGTGGGTGGTCGGCAGGAAGGCGGGGTACTGCAGGTCCTCGCGCGGCAGGTCGGCGATGCCGTGCAGCCCGCGCAGGTCCAGCGGCCCGGGCAGCCGGTAGACCTCGGCCGTGGAGATGCCCAGCTCGGAGACCAGCAGCGTCAGCATCCGCTCGTCCATGGAGTCCTCGACCTCCAGGCGCACCGGCGGGCCGAACTTGCGGCGCAGCAGCTCCCGCTCCAGCGCCTTGAGCAGGTTCTCGGCGTCATCCTCCTCGACCTCGAGGTCCTCGTTGCGGGTGACCCGGAAGGTGTGGGACTGGACGATCTCCATGCCCGGGAAGAGCCGCTTGAGGTGCTCGCCGATGAGGTCCTCCAGCGGCACGAACCGCTGGTTGCCCAGCGGCACGAACCGGGTGAAGATCGGCGGCACCTTGACCCGGGCGAAGTGCTCGGTGCCGGTCTTGGGGTGCCGGACGATGACGGCCAGGTTGAGGGAGAGCCCGGAGATGTAGGGGAAGGGGTGGGCCGGGTCCACCGCCAGCGGGGTGAGCACGGGGAAGACGCGCTCCTTGAAGATCCGCTTGCAGTACTTCTGCTCCTCCCGGTCCAGCTCGTCCCAGCGCAGCAGCTCGACGCCCTCCTCCCGCAGCGCGGGGATGAGGTCGTCGCGGAAGACGCGGGCCTGGCGGTCCATCAGCTCGCCGGCGCCCGACCAGATCCGCTCCAGCTCCTCGCGGGGCAGCAACCCGGACGCGGCGCGTACGGCGACCCCGGCGGCGATGCGGCGCTTGAGCCCGGCCACCCGGACCATGAAGAACTCGTCGAGGTTGCTGGTGAAGATCGCCAGGAACCGGGCCCGCTCCAGCAGCGGCAGGCTGGTGTCCTCGGCGAGCTCGAGCACCCGCTGGTTGAAGTGCAGCCAGGACAGCTCGCGGTCCAGGAACCGGTTGCCGTACTGCTTCACCGCGGCGATCTGCGCCAGGTCCGGGACGTACGGCGGCTCCACGTCGAAGGTGTCGCTGGGGTGCGCGAACGGGTCGGTGCCGGGTTCCTCGCCCGAGTCACTGCTGGCGTGCAGGGGCAGCGTGGAGGCCATGCGTTCAGTGTGTCACTGGTGGGTGAACCCGCGGTGTACTCAAGGTTGCGGGTCCGGTGCGGGTGCGGCCGCCACGGCGGCGTTGAGCGCCGACTGGGCACCGATGACGGCGGCGAAGAGCCGGGGGCCGTCGGCGTGGTCCTGCGGCGCCGCCCAGAACTCGGCCCAGGTGGCGTGCCCAGCGGCCACCCGGTCGTGCAGGGACCGGAAGGCCAGCGGCGCGTCGTCCGCGCCGGTGATCTCCTCCAGCAGTCGCACCACGTCGGCGTCGGGACCGTCCTCCTCCTCGGCCTGGCGGGCGGAGAGCTCCTCGACCCGCTCCAGGGCGGCCAGCAGGTCCACGTGGGACTGGTCGCGCTGCAGGGCGGCCAGGTCGTCGCGGACGTCCGGCCGCTCGGGCGGGGGAGCGGAGGCGTCGTAGTAGCCGGTCATGCGCTCACCACCCCCTGGCTGAACTCCGACGGCTCCCCGACCGGCCCGGGGGCCATCAGCCGGTCGCCCGAGTCGTCGTCACCGGAGTCACCGGAGTCGCCGTCGTCAGGGACCTCGGGGTAGTCCTCGCCGAGGTCCTCGAGTTCGTCGTCGAGTCCGCCGGTGGCGACGGGGTCGCCCTCGAAGTTGTAGGTGATCTCGCCCAGCTTGGTCTCGAAGGTGGGCAGGTCGACGGGGCCGAGGTCGCCCAGACCGCCACCCACGGTGGCCATCGGCAGCTGGGTGACGGCGTCGACGATGCCCTTGAAGGCGTCCAGCGCCGCGGCCTGCGCCGCGGCCCAGGCCTTGATCGAGTCGACCAGGTCGAAGCAGGCGTCGATGATCTCGATACAGGCCCGGACGTCGTCGACGATGTCGGTGATGGCGGCGATGCCGCGGGTCACGAGGTCCTTGGCCAGCATCATCCAGCCGAAGAACCCGAGCACCCGGCTGGCCAGCTTCTTAGCCACCCGCAGCAGCGTCTTGCCCATCACGACCAGGGCCTTCTCGACGGCCACGGCGATCTTCTCCGACATCGAGGCGATGCCGTCGAAGACCACGGAGCCGGCCTGCACGCAGGTGCCCACGGACTTCATCACCACGTTGTAGAGGTTGAGGTGGGCGAAGAGAGCGAGCTGGACGTCGCCGCGCATGGCTGCGACGAGCTTGCCGGACAGCGCGCTGAAGTTGCCGCCCCAGGTCCACATCGCGTCCTCGACGAAGCCGCACGCCTCGGCGTTGCCCTGGATCTTGCGGTAGTTGCCGGAGAGCGGGAAGACGATGTGCTCCTGCAGGCTCTTCTCGCTCAGCCGCGGCAGGTCGACGCCGGGAACTCCGAGGGAGTTGATCCGGTCGATCGCGGAGTTGATGGTGTCGCGGCACCCGTCGTAGCCCGAGGAGACGGCGTTCCAGTCCTTGTCGTGCTTCTGCCGGTCCTCACCCGCGGAGGGCTCCTTGAGGTCGTCGGCGGGATCCTGGAGGGGAAAGGACTCGTAGTCCACCGAGAGCGGCGGGAAGACCTGGGCAGGGGCGGGCATGTCGCCGAGGTAGTGCTGGAAGTCGAAGTTGATGGCGCCGTCGGTGGAGTCGACGTCCTTCGCGGTCACCGCGATGGCGGCGACCATGCCGTCCCAGCGCTCCTGGAACAGCTTGCGCATGTCGACGAAGTAGCCGTCCAGGGTGTCCAGCTGGTCCGCGATGGGACTCAGGGCACAGGCGGAGTAGTCGAACCCGGCCTTGCTGCAGACCTGACGGCTGAAGTAGTTGCTGATCGTCACGGACTGGGCGTCGACCTTCTGCATCGACTGGAACAGCCGATCCAGGTTGCCCCACTCGATGACGAGCTCTGCGTTCCCCATGTGATCCCCCCGGTTCGTGGCGCCAGACCGTGGCAGCCACCGCTCACCTTCCCCTCAATTTGGGGACGTCAAACACCGGAGGGCGGAGAGGTCACCGCAGCTGGGCCGCAGCCACCCCCTTGGCCACCCGGAGCAGGGTGTCGAGGTCCGCGGGCTCGGCGATGCCGACGTCGTAGGTACGGGCGACCACCTCGAAGGGGCGGCCGTCGATCAGCGCGACCACGCTGGCCTGGGGATACTGGACCGCGGTGCCGCTCAGCAGCCAGCCGGGGGTGCCGCCGCCGAGCTCGATCCGGGAGCGCTCCAGCCCCGGCAGGTCGGCGCGCTCGCCGAGCTCGGTGAAGGTGCTGTCGTAGGTGGGGTACTCCCACTCCACCTGCATGCCGGCTTCGTCCTGGAGGTTGACGCACCGGGTGGCGTCGGTGTCCGAGCTCTCGGTGAGCTCCTGGGGCAGGCCCGACCACTCGGCGAGCTGGTCGGTGCTGACGCCGAGGCACGTCGGGCTGGCAGTCGGGGTGGCAGTCGGGCTGGCAGTCGGGCTGGGTGTGCTCGAGGGGTTCGCCTCGGTCGTGACGTCGGGGTCGTCGTCGTTGCTGCACCCGACGCAGGCCAGCAGGAGGACGAGGCTGAGGGCGGCTCCGAGTCGGGTCATGGCGGCAAGGGTAGTGCTGCCCGACGTCGGGCTCTCAGCGCTCCAGGATCAAGGTGAACGGTCCGTCGTTGACAGAGGTGACCTGCATGTCGGCGCCGAAGACGCCCTTCTCCACCCGTGCCCCCAGGGTGCGCAGCTCCTCGCAGACCGCGTCGTAGACGGGCTCGCTGACCGGTCCGGGGGCGGCGGCGGCCCAGGTGGGTCGGCGCCCCTTGACCGCGTCGCCGTACAGGGTGAACTGGCTGACCACCAGGATCGGGGCGCCGACCTCGCTGGCCGAGCGCTCCTCCGGCAGCATCCGCAGGTCCCAGATCTTGCGCGCCATCCAGGAGGTCTCCCCTTGCCCGTCGTGGTGGGTGACGCCGAGGTAGACCAGCAGTCCGGGACCGGGGAGCGTGGCCACGTTCCTCCCCTCCACGTCGACCGAGGCGGACAGGACGCGCATGACGACGGCTCGCATCAGGCGAGTACAGCACCCGTCCGGTCAGGCGTCGGCGTCGGCCCGGCCGTCGGGGAGGCCGCGGGTGGCGCTGAACGTGACAGCTCCCGAGGAGAGGAGAAGCAGCCCGCTGGCGTGGAAGATGGCGCCTACCCCGACGAGGCCGGACAGCGCGCCGGCCAGGACCGGGACAGTGACCTGACCGAGCCGGTTGCCGGCCAGCCGTACCGATAGTGCGGCCGCGCGGTTGCGGGAGTCGGCCACCAGGGTGACCCACGACATCGTCAGAGGCTGGCCGATGCCCCAGAAGAACCCCATCAGCAGCATCGCGATCGTCAGCGGCACCACGGCGGAGGTGAGCGGGACCAGCGCCATCGGGATCCCCGAGGCGAGGGTGGCCGAGACCAGCAGCCATCGACGCGGGACGCGGCGCAGCAGCACGGGCATGCAGGCCCGGGAGAGGACGGAGGTGATCGTGCGGGCGGTGAGCAGCGCGGTCACGGTGCCGACGCTGAGTCCCAGCTCCTGTCCCAGCACCGGCATGTAGGCCATCAGCAGGTCCATGCCGGTCAGCACGGTGAGGCTGGAGTAGATGGCTGGCTTCATGCCCTTGGTGGAGAGGATGCCCAGCGTGGACTGCTGTCCGTGAGCCGCGTCGACGCGGCTGACCACTTTGGTGTCACCGGGAGCGAAGACGAAGGCCAGGGGCACCGCGGCGAGCGCGATCACCGCCATCACCAGCAGCGCCGGACCGGTGCTCACGGCATCGGACCCGGTGTGGGTCAAGGTGGCGACGCCACCGGCGATCGGGAACCCGAGCATCTGGCCGACCGAGACGCCGAGGGTGAGCTGGCCGAACCGGCCGTCGACCTGGTCGGGTGCCGACCACAGGGCGATCACGCTCTGGCAGGCCACGGTGTGCAGCATCTGGGCGAGACCGAGCAGGGCGCTCGCGACGCCGAGCATCACCAGGTTCGAGCTGGTGGCCGCGATCAGCACCGCCACCACGGTCAGGACCAGGCCCAGCCGGAGCGTCAGCATCCCGAGTCCGCGGTCGACCGCGCGGCCGATGCGCAGCGCCACCAGCAGCGGCAGGATGGCGAAGGCTGCGGTGATGATGCCCACCGAGAGGCCGTCGCCGCCCAGGGCCAGGGCGCGGTAGGAGATCAGGGTCCGGACGCCGCTGAGCACGGAGTGGGACAGGACAGAGGCGAGTACGACGGCCAGGAACCAGGAGGGCCGTCTCAGGAGGGGCAAGTCAGGAGGTGGCCTCGGGGGCGAGTGGCTCGCTGCCCTTGGCACGGAGGTCGGCGTTGGTCTGGCGCAGCTGCCAGGCGTGTAGCACGTGGGTCCGCATCGCGACGCGGGCCGCAGCGCCGTCACGACGCTCCAGAGCGTCGATGATCCCGACGTGGTCGTGGTCGAGCGCCTGGCTGAAGGCGCTCACGCCCCAGAGGGTGACCGAGGGCGTGAACCGCTCCCACAGGTGGCGGACCGAGTCCTCGACGACGGAGGAGGTGCCGGCGTAGATGGAGAAGTGGAACTCGCGGTTGAGCAGCGAGAGCCGGGCCGGGTCCTCGCCGGCCTCGGTGGCGCGGACCAGGATCTCGTTGGCCTCCTGCACGCGAGCCAAGGCCTCGTCGGTCATCCGCTCGGTGGCGATCTCGCAGGCCAGCCCCTCGAGCTCGGCGCGCATCCGGTAGAGGTCGTGCGCCATCGCCGGGGTGAAGTCGCGGACCGTCGCCCCGCGGTGGCTGGTGTAGTCGACCTTGCCGTCCGCGGCCAGGATGCGCAGTGCCTCGCGGACCGGGGTCGGGCTCACGCCGTAGCGCTTGGCGATGGCGGTCTGCCGGAGCTGGTCGCCCGGGTTGATCACGCCGTCCTCCAGGTCGGCCTTGAGCCGCTCGAGCACATAGGCGGTGCGGCTCTGCGGCAGTGCCGCATCGTTCTCGTTCATTCCGCACGTCCTCCCTCGTGTGGGACCCACCGACGACGTGGCCCTCACCACCCCATCGGCGACGGGTGGGGGGACCTTAGCATCGACGCGGTTTTCAATGTACAACAGAAAAGATTCTATAGAATCTATTGACTCGAGGGCCCTCTGAGTGATTCCGTGTGCTCCCGCTCACGTGGTGCAGGTCACCCGAGCCCGCACGCCACAGCCACAGGGAGGCCCCGCACAGTGATTGCCCGCATGGAGACCCAGCCCGCGCCGAACCGGCGCTGGGCGTCGGTGCACGACCGCGACCGCGAGCAGCTGCGGCAGCTCCTGGTCGACGCGCTCGCCCTGGCCGCGGCCGGGACCGCGTCGCAGGACGCGGACCGGGTGCTCTCCGGCCTGGCGTCCCTGGGCGGGGGAGAGGTCCGCGTGCCGTGGACCGACCTGGCGCTGGGCGCCCCGCAGGCGGTCGCGGCCACGTCGACGCTGATCCACGCCTGGGACTTCGACGACACCCACGACGAGGCCGTGGTGCACACCGCGAGCGTCGTGGTGCCGGTCGCGCTGGCCGCCGCCGCCACCGGTCGGGCGACCGGCATGGCGGTCGCCGACGGCATCACCACCGGAGTCCACGTGCTCTCCCGCCTGGCCCGCCTGACCGGCCCCCGGCACGGCGTGATCCGCACCGCCGGACTCGGCTCGCTGGCCGCCGCCGCGACCGCCGCGACCGTCTGGGGCCTCCCGGACCACCAGGTCGAGCACGCGATGGCGCTGGCCCTGGGTGCAGCGCTGGCCCCGGAACCCGCCAGGCCGTCGTCGACGGCTCGGTCGCCAAGCGGATCCAGCCCGGGCTCGCCGCGCAGTTCGGCCTGAGCGCCGCGGCGCTGGCCGCCCAGGGCGTCGAGGGCCCCTCGGGCTGGCTCTCGGGGGAGTTCGGCATCGCGCCCGGGTCCGGCGCCGGCTGGGACGACCTCTTCTCCGGCGACTACGAGGGTCGCTACATCGCCCTCAAGCCCTACCCCGCGTGCCGCTACACCCACGCCGCGGTCGCCGCGGGCGAGCAGCTCCAGGCCGACCACCCGGACTGGGGCCAGGTCGAGCGCGTCGTCGCGCACCTGCCCTCCGGCCCGGCGTACGCCCTGGTCTCCCGCCCCTACGCGGACCGCGGAGCACCGTTGGTCGACGCCCAGTTCTCCCTGCCGTGGCAGCTCGCCGCACTGTGGGTCACCGGCCGCTACGACCTGACCACCCTGCACGGCGGGGACCTCGGTCGTGAGGACATCGCCCTGGCGGCCGCGCGGATCGAGGTCGTCCAAGACCTCCCCGAGAGCGCGGTGATGTCAGGCGCCCGCGTCGAGGTGCTTCTGGCCGACGGCACGACTGCCTCCGCGGAGGCGGCGATGCCCGGCGGCGCCGGCCAGGGCACCACCCGTGCGGATCTCGCCCGCAAGGTCACCTCCTGCCTCCAGGTCGGAGCGGTGGCGGACCCCGCCGCCGCGAGTGCCCGGCTGTGGGAGCTGGCCGACGCGCTGCCCGACCTGGACGCGGCCGCTCTCCAGGCGGCGCTCCAGCGCTGCACCCCCGGCTCCGCCTGAGCCGCCACCCCGAACCCACCAGCATCACCCGCAACGAGACGAACAGGAATCAAACCCAGATGGACTTCAGCCTCACCCCCGAACAGACCGCCCTCGTGGAGTCGGTGACCAAGCTCGCGGAGCGCGAGTTCGGCCCGCGTGCGTTCACGCGCACCGAGTTCGCCTGGGACAGCCTCAAGGTGCTGGCCGACAACGACCTGACCGGTCTCACCCTGCCCGTCGAGCTCGGCGGCCAGGGCGCCTCCCTGCTCGACGCCGTCCTGGTGATGATGGCGATCACCAAGGTGTGCCCGCACAGCGCCGACGCGCTGCAGGCCTCCAACTTCGGCGCCATCCGCCAGGTCGCCAACTTCGGCTCCGACTTCGTCAAGGCTGAGGTGCTGCCGAAGTTCCTCTCCGGCGAGGCCCTGGTCACCGCCGGCATGAGCGAGCCCGAGGCCGGCAGCGCGCTGACCGACCTGCGCACCTCCGCACGCATCGAGGGCGACCACGTCATCCTCAACGGCCAGAAGATCTGGAACTCCCACGGTCCCGACGCCACCCACTCGGTGGTCTGGTGCCGCTTCGGCCCCAAGGCCAGCGACATCGGCGCCGTGCTGGTGCCCTTCGACTCCCCGGGCTTCACCCGCGGCAAGCGCGAGCTGCACATGTCGGGCGAGTCCCACTGCCAGCTCTTCTTCGACGAGTGCAAGGTGCCGGTCGAGTACGTGCTGGCCGACAGCGGCGCCCTGAAGAAGATGCTCTCGGTCTTCGGCGTCGAGCGGATGGGCAACGCCTCGCGTGCCCTGGCGCTGGCCGAGAAGGCGTTCGACATGGCCGTCGAGCACGCCTCGACCCGCACCCAGTTCGGCAAGAACCTCTGCGAGTTCCAGGGCCTGCAGTGGAAGTTCGCCGACATGAAGGTCGAGCTGGACGCGGCCAAGATGCTGCTGCTGCGCGCGGTGGCCAACGCCGACGCCGGCACCCCGGACTCCACCGAGGCCGCCATCGCCAAGCTGCACGCCAACCGCACCGCCTTCTCGGTGGCCAACGACGCCATGCAGGTCTTCGGTGCCAGCGGCTACTCCCAGGAGTTCCCGCTGGAGTACATCGTGCGCCGTACCCGCGGCTGGATGATCGCCGGAGGCTCGGTGGAGATCCTGAAGAACACCATCGCCCAGGACATCTTCGGTCGTCGCTTCGACCAGCGGGCCGGTGCTGCCCGATGAGCGCCGCCACCCCGCAGGTCAGCCCCACCGGTGCCGCCCTCGACGGGGCCACCGACGCCGTGGTCGCCTTCGTCCTGGACAGCTACACCGCGCCCCTGCCCCCGAGGTCGAGCACCACGTGCGCCGGCTGCTGGTCGACTACATGGCAGCCGTCGTCCCGGGGTCGACCACCGACGTGGCCCGTGCCGTGGCCAGCCACGTCGCGGTCACCTACGGCGGCGACCAGGCCACCGCGATCGGGCTCGGCCGGGTCTCCGCGCCGGGCGCTGCGTTCCTCAACGGGACCAGCTGCCACAGCCTCGAGGTCGACGACGGCTACACGCCGGGATCGGTGCACCCCAGCAGCGTCTGCTTCCCGGCCGTGCTGGCCGCAGCGGAGGCCCTGGGCAGCGACACCGCCACCACCATGCGCGGCCTCGCGGTCGCCCTGGAGCTGACCTCCCGGCTCGCCGCGGCGGGTCACCCCACCACCTGGCGCAACCACTTCCACAACACGCCGCTGGCCGGTGTGGTCGCGGCCGCCTGCGGCGTCGCGGTGCTCCGCGGCCTCAGCGGGGACCAGCTGCACGACGCGCTGGGCATCGCGGCCTCGCACGCCGGTGGGCTCTTCGCGTTCCTCGGCAAGTCCGCCGAGGTCAAGCGGGTGCACCCGGGCAAGGCCGCCCGCGACGCGATCGTCAGCGTCGAGCTGGCCGCGGCCGGGGTCACCGGGCCGCGCTCGATCATCGAGGCGCCGCACGGCTACGTCGAGGCCTTCGCCGCCGACGGGTTCAAGGTCGACGTGCTGCTCGGCGGGCTCGGCAAGAAGTGGGTGGTGCTGGACTCCTACGTCAAGCCCTACCCGTCGTGCCGCCACCTGCACGGCCCGATCGACGCCGTGCTGGCGCTGCGTGCCGAGCACGGTGTCGCCCTGGCCGACGTCGCGGAGGTCACGGTGCGGACCTACACCGTGGCCTCGCACCACGCCGCCACCGACGTGGACTCGCTGCTCGACGCCCAGATGAGCATCCCGTTCGCGGTCGCCACCACCCTGGCCCACGACGAGGTCGGACTCACCGAGTTCGGCCAGGAGGCCCGGCGCGACCGCGCCCTGCTCGACCTCGTCGGCCGGGTGCGCGTGCTGGCCGACGAGCAGTCCGACTCCGAGTACCCGCGCCTGCGGCCGG
Organism: Nocardioides houyundeii; assembly: GCF_002865585.1. Classification (NCBI taxonomy): domain Bacteria; kingdom Bacillati; phylum Actinomycetota; class Actinomycetes; order Propionibacteriales; family Nocardioidaceae; genus Nocardioides; species Nocardioides houyundeii. The sequence goes on from NZ_CP025581.1 coordinate 580,305, forward strand.
CCACCGTGGAGCTCACGCTCCACGACGGCCGGACCCTGAGCAACCGGGTCGAGCTGCCCTACGGCGAGCCCGGCAACCCGGTCTCGGACGAGGAGATGACCGCCAAGTTCATCCGCCTCGCCGGTCCCGTGATCGGGGAGGCTGCGGCCACCGAGCTGGTGGCCGAGCTGTGGGCCTTCGAGTCCCTCGGCGTGATCGCCCGTACCGACGCAGCCCGGAGGAACCCCCGATGACCCAGCTGACAGAGCAGCCCGTCCGCACGCCCGAGTCCCGGGCCCGGCTCGGCCAAGCCCTGCTCAACCCCAGTTCCGTGGCGATCATCGGTGCCTCCGACGATGTCCGCAAGACCACCGCACGACCCCTGCGGTTCCTGCGCCAGCAGGGCTTCACCGGCACCGTCTACCCGGTCAACCCGCGCCGGGAGACGGTGCTGGGGGAGCGCGCCTGGCCTGACATCGCCTCGCTGCCCGAGGTGCCCGACCACGTCTTCATCGTGGCCAACACGCCGCTGGTCACCGACGCCGTCCGCGAGTGCGGTCGTGCCGGGGTGCCCCTGGTGACCGTGCTCTCCGGTGGCTTCGGCGAGACCGGCGACGGTGCCGAGCGGCTCGCGGAACTGCTCGCGGTGGCCGCCGAGTACGGCGTCCGCATCGTCGGCCCCAACAGCATCGGCGTGGTCAACCCGCGCAACGGCCTGATGCTCACCGCCAACGCCGCCTTCGCCGAGGAGGGCATCCCGGTCGGGTCGTCCTTCGTGGCCTCCCAGTCCGGCAGCGTCATCGGTGCACTGATGACGCGTGCCAAGGCCCGTGGTCTCGGCTTCTCGGGCTTCGTCTCCACCGGCTCCGAGGTCGACCTGACCCTCGGTGAGATCTGCCAGTCCACCCTGGACGATCCCGAGGTCGGCTCCTACACCCTCTTCATGGAGTCGCTGGAGAACGCCGCGGAGCTCGGCGAGTTCGCCGTGCAGGCGGCCGCCCGGCAGAAGCCGGTCACCGTCTACAAGCTCGGTCGCAGCGATGCCGCCGCCGCCCTCACCGTCTCCCACACCGGCGCCCTGTCGGGTGAGGACGACGAGGCGGACGCGTTCTTCGCAGCCTGCGGCTTCGCCCGCGTCGACAACTTCGAGGCCCTGATCGAGGCCGAGGCGCTGCAGCGCCGCGTCGGCCCGCCGGTGGCCACCGGCGGCGACCGGGTCGCGGTCATCACCTCCACCGGTGGCGGCGCGGCGATCCTGGTCGACCAGCTGGAGACCCTCGGCGTCTCGGTCGCCCGGCCCAGCCGTGCGGTGTTCGCGCGGCTGGAGGCGCTCGGCCTGGACATCGAGGAGAACCTGATCATCGACCTCACCCTGGCCGGCACCAAGCACGAGCTGGTCAAGGGCGCCCTCGAGGTGCTGCGCAGCAGCGGTGAGTTCGACCTGGTGCTCTTCGTGATCGGCTCCTCGGCCCGGCTCAACCCCGAGCTTGCGGTCAGCGCCATCGCCGAGGCCGCCCACGGCCCGGTGCCGGTCGCGGCCTGGGCCCTGCCCGACGCGCTCGCCTCGGTCGAGCTGCTCCACCGGGCCGGGGTGCCCGCCTTCCGCACCGCGGAGGCCTGCGCTCAGGCGGTGGCAGCGACCGTGGGTCGTCGGCCGCTGGAGCCTGCGGTCTTCGCCGGTCGCTCGGCCATCACGGTGTCCGAGGAGACCAACACCCTGGACGAGCGCGGCTCGGCCGAGGTGCTGGCCGCCCTCGGCGTCCGGTTCCCGGTGACCACCACCTGCGGCACCGACGCGGTGCCCGCGGCCGCACCCCGGTTCCCCGCCGTGGTCAAGGCGCTCTCGGAGCAGCTGCCGCACAAGTCGGACGCCGGCGCGGTGGTCCTCGGCGTGGCCGACAACGCCGGGATCGGCGACGCGGTCTCCACCATCGTGGAGAACGTCGCGGCCTACGACAGCTCGGTGGAGCTGGACCGGTTCCTGGTCCAGGAGATGGTGCAGGACACCGTCCTGGAGGCCCTGGTCGGCTACCGGGTCAGTCCCACCGTCGGTCCGCTGGTGCTGCTGGCCGCCGGTGGCGTGCACACCGAGCTCTACCAGGACTCCGCTCTGCGGCTGGCGCCAGTCACCGCCGAGCAGGCCCATGAGATGGTCGCCGAGGTCAAGGCGATGCAGATCGCCCGCGGCTTCCGCGGTGGCCCCGAGGGAGACCTCGAGGCCCTGGTCGAGACCGTCGTCGCCGTCTCGCAGCTCGCTCTCGCGCGACCCGACGTGGTCGAGGCCGAGATCAACCCGGTAGCGGTCCAGCGTGTCGGCGAGGGCGTCATCGCCCTCGACGCCCTGGTACGCCTCGCCGCACCTTCCCCGACCCAACAATCCAGGAGCCAGTGATCACCATGGACGTGCGTATCGACGACCTGTCGCTCACCTTCGGCGACTTCACCGCCGTCAAGCACCTGAGCCTCGACATCGAGAATGGCGAGTCGCTCGTGCTCCTCGGTCAGTCGGGGTGCGGCAAGACCAGCACCATGCGCTGCGTGGCCGGGCTCGAGGACCCCAGCGGTGGCTCGATCACCATCGGCGGCACCACGGTCTTCGACGCGGACAAGCGGGTCAACGTGAACCCCAACAAGCGCAACGTCGGACTGGTCTTCCAGTCCTACGCGGTGTGGCCGCACATGACGGTCCTGGAGAACGTCTCCTTCCCGCTGAAGATGAAGAAGCGCTCCAAGAAGGACACCAAGGTCAAGGCCATGGAGACCCTCGAGCGAGTGGGGCTGGCCCACCTCGCGGACCGTGGAGCGAGCATGCTCTCCGGTGGTCAGATGCAGCGGGTCGCACTGGCTCGCAGCCTGGCCATGGAGCCCAACGTGATGCTGCTCGACGAGCCGCTGTCCAACCTGGACGCCCGGCTGCGCGAGGACCTCCGGGTCGAGCTGCGCCGGCTCCAGCTGGAGCTGGGCCTGACCTGCATCTACGTCACCCACGACCAGGGCGAGGCACTGGCGCTGGCCGACCGGATCGCCATCATGCAGGGCGGACGGATCTCCCAGCTGGCCAACCCCTGGGACACCTACCGGGCGCCGGCGTCGGCCTCGATCGCGGAGTTCCTCGGGGTGTCGAACATCTTCGGGGTCCGTCCTCCGGCGGAGCGCTCCTCGCGGCTGCGACTGCGGGAGCACGAGCTCGAGGTCGCCTTCGGCACCGATCTGCCCCAGGACACCAGCGACCTGTCGGTCTGCATCCGTCCCGAGCACGTGCGGATCGACTCGCTGAGCGACGCCGGTGCCGTGCCGACCGGCCCCAACTCGTGGCCCGGCAAGGTCGAGGTCAGTGTCTTCCAGGGCTCCTTCGCCCGTTGCTCGGTCCGGCTCGACGCCGGTCCGCTCATCGAGGTGCAGAGCCACGAGGAGTTCGCGGGCCTGCTGCACATGGGCGATCGGGTCCTGGTCGAGGTTGACCCCAAGCACGTCCGGGTCCTCCCCGGCGAGGTGCACCCGGAGTCGGGGGAGGAGTCCTGAGATGGCGACCCTGACCTCTCCGCCGCAGCCCCAGGTGCCGCTGGCCGACGCGCCGAAGCCGCCGCGTCGCTCCAACGTCAGCTGGCGCAAGCGGTGGCTCACCTCGGGTGTCCTGCTGGTCATCCTGGCGGTCCTGATCCTGGTGCCCGCCGCCCTGGTCCTGCTGGCCGCGTTCAGCGGCTCGGTGCCCCGGCCGGGCAACATCAGCTTCGACCTGACCCTGGACAACTTCAGCATCTTCAAGGCCGCCCAGGTCCAGGACGCGTTCCTGAACTCGATGGTGCTCGCGATCTGCGCCACCGTGCTGGCCTGCGGGATCGGCGCCTCGCTGGCGTTCCTGGCGGCCCGCTCGGACATCCCGGTGCCGAAGTTCATCTACATGATCGGCCTGATGCCGCTGTTCCTGCCCTCCTACGTCGGTGCGCTGGCCTGGTCGATCCTGGGCAGCCCCAACGCAGGACTGCTCAACATCGCCCAGCAGGACCTGGGCACCTCGGTGCCGCTGGACATCTACTCGATGCCGGGGATGATCTTCGTCTTCGCGATGTACTACTCGCCGTACACGTTCCTCCTGGTCCACGGCGCGATGTCGCTGATGAGCCCGGACCTGGAGGAGGCGGCCCGGGTGCACGGTGCGACCTCGCGCGGGATGCTGCGCCTGGTCTCGTTCCCGCTGGCGCTGCCGGCGCTGATCGGGTCGGCGATCCTGACCTTCACCCTGATCTTCGAGAACTTCCCCGTGGCCCAGGTGCTGGGCACGCCGGGGGGCATCGACACCCTGCCGACGGCCATCTTCCGGCTGCTCAACGCGACTCCCTCGCGCGGCAACGAGAGCGCCGCGATCGCGGTGGTCCTGGTGGTCATCGTGGTCTTCGTGACGTGGCTGCAGAACCGGGCGCTGCGCAAGCGGTCCTTCACCACGGTCACCGGCAAGGGCGTGCGACAGAAGAAGGTCACCCTGGGCCGGGCCCGGATCCCGGTCCTCCTGCTGGCGTTGGTCTTCTTCCTCCTCTCGATCGTGCTGCCGATCGCGGCGCTGGTCGTGACGGCGGGGCAGACCTCGCCGTACATGACCTCGCTGAGCCAGCTCACCTCCGCGGGCGGTCTGGACTTCAGCTCCTTCAGCGATGTGCTGGACTCCAGCAGCTTCCGCGAGGCCGCCTTCAACAGTGCGGTGGTCAGCGTCTTCGCCGCCGTGACGGGCACCGTCCTGGCCTTCGTGTGCGGGTACGTCGTGTACCGGTCCAAGGCCTCGGGCCGCGGCCTGGTGGAGACCGTGTCGATGGTCCCGCTGGCGATCCCGGCCGTGGTGCTGGGCATGGGTCTGCTGTGGACCTGGCTGGTGATGCCGATCCCGCTCTACGGCACCCTCGCCGTGCTGGTGGTGGCCTTCATCGCCGTCCAGTCGCCCCAGGGGTTCCGGGAGTCGCCTCCTCCATCCTGGCCACCGACCGGGACCTGGAGGACAGTGCGGTGATGCTCGGCGCCAGCCGGGCCACCGCGATCAGCCGGGTCACCGTTCCGCTGATGAAGGCGGGTCTGCTCTCCACGTTCCTGCTGCTGCTGATGCTCAGCATGCGCGAGCTGACGGTTCCGCTGTTCCTCTACACCAGCGACACCGAGATCCTCTCGATCGCGATCTACGACGCCTTCGAGAACGGCGGCGCGCTGCGCGAGGCCGCGGCCATGAGCGTCATCTACACCGCGTTCATGTTCGTCCTGTCCTACATCCCCCGCCGGCTCGCCCGGCAGTGACACGTGGTCCGTTCCGGACCCCGTCTCGCCTCCCCTCACCACCAGCACAACTAGGAGCCAACAGATGAAGCTCAACCGATGGGGCGCAGCGGCCGCGGCCGTCCTGCTCAGCACCTCGCTGGCCGCTTGCGGCGGCGACGGTGGCTCGGACGCCGAGAAGGGCGTCGCGCTGACCGAGAAGATGATGAAGATGCCCGAGATCGACGACTCCGACGGCCTGGTCATCCGCGGTGAGCAGATCGCCGACAAGTCGCTGCTGGAGCGGGCCCGCAAGGAGTCGCTGGACTGGTACACCGCGTCCGGCGCCGAGAGCGCGGAGCTGACCGCGGCGCGGTTCGAGGCGGAGACCGGGGTCAAGGTCAAGATGACCCGACTGCCCTCGGGCAAGCTCAACGAGCGGGTGCTCAGCGAGTCCGGCGCCGGGCGCCTGTCCGCCGGCGTGGTCACCATCACCGACCCGGTCCTGGCCGAGGGCTTCGCGGACGAGGGCGTCTTCGTGCCGTACCAGACTCCCACCTACGACGACCTGGTGGAGGAGGGCAACGTCGTCTGGAACGACGGCGAGTACTACACCGCCTACTACTCCGCCTACGCCTTCGCCTACAACGACCAGGCAGTCGAGGAGGCCGACGCCCCGACGAGCTGGAACGACCTGCTCGACCCGAAGTGGAAGGGCAAGGTCGGCATCGTCAACGCCGGTGCCGGCGGCACCGTCCAGGGCCTGGCCGACTTCCAGGAGCGCGTGATGGGCAAGGACTACTGGGCCGCCCTGGCCGCCCAGGAGCCCCGGATCTTCGACACCACCTCGGTGCAGCTCGAGGCCCTGGCCCGCGGCGAGATCAAGGTCATCACGGCCGGCTTCAACAGCACCTACGGTGCCGAGGAGGCCGGTGCGCCGATCGAGCTGGTGATCCCCGAGGAGGGAATCTCCGGCACGTTCAACATGCAGGGCCTGACCAACGCGGGCGAGGACAGCCCGGCCGCCCAGCTCTTCATGAACTGGACCATGTCGAAGTCCGCCCAGGAGTTCGCGGCGGCCCAAGGCTTCGTCGGGTCGCGTACCGACTTCGACCAGGTCCCCAGCGGGCACTACCAGCTGCCCAAGGCCGACGACGAGTCGTTCGTCCTCTACACCCCCGAGGACGCGCGTGAGCGCGGCGAGGACATCGTCGCCCGGTGGAACAAGGCGTTCAACTTCAGCGGCTGAGACCGCCGGCCACGTCCCGCCATACAGGCACAGAAGGGGCCGGCCCCCACCCGAGAGGGTGGGGGCCGGCCCCTTGTGGCATGCCGGCGAGCGGCTCAGTCGAGCAGCACCAGCGACATCTTTCGCGCGACACAGGCCGGCCGCTCGCTGCCCTCGAGGTCGACGGTGAAGTCGATCGGGACCAGCAGGGAGCCGTTCCGGGAGACCACCTCGGCGACCGTGCAGCGCAGCCGCACCCGGGAGCCGACCGGCACCGGGGCCGGGAAGCGGACCTTGTCCAGGCCGTAGTTGAGCCGGGCGGTGCCGAGGTCGAAGCGGTAGAGGTCCTCGGCCAGGGACGAGATCAGCGACAGCGTGAGGTAGCCGTGCGCGATGGTGCGGCCGTAGGGGCCGGTGGCTGCGCGCTCGGCGTCCACGTGGATCCACTGGTGGTCGCCGGTGGCTCGCGCGAAGGTGTCGATCCGCTCCTGGTCCACGCTCAGCCACGGCCCGGGGCCGAGCTCGACGCCGACCAGGGCCTCGAGCTCGGCGGGGGTGGAGACGACGGCGGGAAGGATCATGCCTCGACCCGCTCGACGATGGCGGCCAGGCCCTGACCGCCGCCGATGCACAGGGTGGCCAGGCCGTAGCGGCCGCCGGTGCGGCTCAGCTGGCGGGCCAGGGTGCCGACCAGGCGGGCCCCGGTGGCGCCGACCGGGTGACCCAGGGAGATGCCGGACCCGTGCACGTTGACCCGCTCCATGTCCGAGGTGGTCAGACCCCAGTGGCGGGTCACGGCGAGGGCCTGGGCGGCGAAGGCCTCGTTCAGCTCGATCAGGTCCATGTCGGCCAGCGTGAGGCCGGCCTTCTCCAGCGCCAGCGCGGTGGCCGGCACCGGGCCCATGCCCATCGTCCGCGGCGGCAGGCCCGCCACCGCCCAGGAGACGACGCGCACCAACGGCCGCAGCCCCAGCTCGGCGGCCTTCTCCGGGGAGGTGACCACGCACAGCGCGGCGGCGTCGTTCTGGCCGCTGGCGTTGCCGGCGGTCACGGTGGCGTCGTCGAGCTGGCGGCCCATGATCGGGCGCAGCGCCGAGAGCTTCTCCAGGGTGGCGTCGGCGCGGGGGTGCTCGTCGGTGTCCACCACGGTGTCCCCGCGGCGCGAGGGCACCGTGACCGGCACGATCTCCTCGGCGAAGGCGCCGGAGGCCTGGGCGGCGACCGCGCGGCGGTGCGACTCCAGCGCCAGCAGGTCCTGGTCCTCCCGGGAGATGCCGTGCTCGCGGCGCACGTTCTCCGCGGTCTCGATCATCCCTCCGGGGACCGGGTGATTGACCCCACCGGCGGTGGTGCGCGCCCGCGCGAGGGCGTCGTGCATCGTCATGCCCTGGCGAGCGGCGCCCCAGCGCGCGTCGGTGGTGTAGAACGGCACGTTGGTCATCGACTCCGCGCCTCCGGCGACCACCAGGGAGGCGGCTCCGGTCTGCACCATCATCGCGGCGTTGAGCACGGCCTGCAGACCCGAGCCGCAGCGTCGGTCGATCTGCTGGCCGGGCACCTCCACGGGGAGGCCGGCGTCGAGGGCGACCACGCGGCCGATGGCGGGCGCCTCGCTGTTGGGGTTGCAGTGCCCCAGGATCACGTCGTCGATGGACTCTGGGGCAGGCCGCGGGCGACCAGCTCACGCAGCACCGCGGCACCGAGATCGACGGCGGTCAGCGGCTTGAACACGCCGCCGTACCCCCCGATCGGGGTGCGCAGGGGTTCGCAGATGACGGCGTCGGTCATGACTCTCCTTGTGAAGGTGTGTGCAGATGTGCAGATGTGCAGGTGTCCTGACCCGTCTGGCGACGGGTCAGGCGCGGGCAGGTGGGGGATCCAGCTCCACGCGGGCGTGCACCCGCGGCTGGCCGTCTCCGGGGGAGACCACCTCGAGCACCGGGTGCCCCTCGTCGCGGCGCACCAGCTCGGCGGGGTCGCCGCAGAAGAGCGGCGCCGAGCCTCGGTGCCGCAGCACCGAGGGGAACGGGGCGCCGGCCCGACGGCCGACCTCGGCCAGGGCGGTGGCCATCAGCGGCCCGTGCACCACCAGCCCCGGGTAGCCCTCGGTCCTGGTCGCATAGGGCCAGTCGAGGTGGATGCGGTGCGGGTTCGAGGTCAGCGCGCTGAAGCGGGCCAGCAGGATGGGGTCGGTACGCAGCTGCCAGCTGGCGGCCGCACCGGCCTGCTCGGGGGCCGGCGCGAGCAGCGCCCCCACGCCGGGTGCCGGTGCCGGCTCGACGGCGACGTCCCCGGTCTCCCGGGCCTCGGTGTAGACGATGTTCTGCACCTCCTCGACCAGGAGCCTGCCGTCGTCGGCGTGCACCCGGATGGTGAGGTCCACCAGGGCGAGCCGACCGGAGCGGCCCTCGCGATGTCGCGGCTGGGAGGCGCTGGAGACCATGGTGACCCGGCTCCCGATCGGCACCGGGGCGCGGAACCGGACGGTACCGCCGCCGAACATCCGCCGGGGCAGGTCGACCTCCGGCATGATCCCGGTGCCGCGGCGCGGGTGCCCGTCGGGCCCCAGCGACTCCGGGTCGGGCCACCGGGAGAGGGCGACCCAGTGCCACAGGGCGGGCAGCGGGGCGCCGGCACGTACGTCGACGTCGTGTGACCCCAGCAGCCCGGCCAGGGCCTCGACCGCCACCGGGTCGACGACCCGGGTGACGGTCTCGGTCCGCGGCTGAATCACATGAACCGCCCGCCGGTGACCTCTGCCACCGTGCCGGTCATGTAGGAGGACAGGTGCGAGGCGTAGAAGAGCGCCACGCCGGCGACCTCGTCGGGCTCGCCCGGGCGCTGCATCGGGATCTCGGACATCTTCTGGTCCCAGGCCTTCTGCGGCATCGCCTCGGTCATCGCCGAGCGGACCAGGCCGGGCTGGATCGCGTTGACCCGGACGCCGTGGTGGGCCATCTCCTTGGCAGCTGCCTTGGTCATGCCGACGATGCCCGCCTTGGCGGCGGAGTAGTTGGTCTGGCCGACCATGCCGACCTTGCCGGAGAGCGAGGAGATGTTCACGATCGCGCCGGACTTCTGCTCGCGCATCCGCGCCGCGGCGAGCCGGGTGCCGTTCCAGGTGCCCTTGAGGTGGACCGAGATGACGAGGTCGAAGTCCTCCTCGGTCATGGTGCGCATGGTGGCGTCCCGGGTGATCCCGGCGTTGTTGACGAACACGTCGAGCGAGCCGAAGTCGGCGACAGCGGTGTCCACCAGGCTCTGCACCTGCTCGGCGTCGACCACGTCGCAGCGCACGCCGCGGACCCGGTCCGCGCCGAGCTCGGTGGCCGCTGCTGCGGCTGCAGCCTCGTCGAGGTCGCCGATCACCACGTTGGCGCCGTGTGCGAGGTAGAGCCGGGCGATGGCCAGGCCGATGCCCTGGGCGCCTCCGGTGACGATGGCGGTCTTGCCGTTGAGGAGCGAGGTCATGATTCCCTTCCTGTCGGTTCATCTGTGGATTCAGCGGTGAGATCAGGGCGGGGTGCGGCGGCGTCGACCACTCGTAGCACGCGCAGCGCGCGCTCCACGACGGGTCGGTCCACCATCCGTCCGTCCAGGGTGGCCACGCCCTCGCCGGCAGCCTCGGCGGCCGCGGCCGCCTCCAGCACGGCGCGGGCCCAGGTCACGGTCGCCTCGTCGGGGGCGAACCCGCGCGTCGCCGCGACCACCTGGCGCGGGTGGATGCAGAGCTTGCCGCCCATGCCGAGCTGCTGGGCCCGGTGGACGTCGCCGTCCAACCGCTCCTCGTCGGTGACGTCGGCGGTGACCCCGTCGACCGGAGCGGCGAGCCCGGCGGCGGCCGAGGCGAGCACCAGGGTGCTGCGCGCCCAGAGCAGTGCCTCGTGGGCGTCCGGGTCGATGCCCAGCTCGGCGGCGAGGTCGAGGTGGCCGAACGCGAGCCGTACGACGGCCGGGTGGGCCGCCAGGCTCGGCGCGGCGAGCACTCCGGCGGCTGTCTCGACCAGGGCCACCACCGGACCGCAGCCGAGTGCGAGGCGGTCCAGCGCCTCCACGTCCTGGGCCTTGGGCAGCATGATCGGGCAGCCGTGGCGGCGTACCAGCTCCAGGTCGGCGAGGTGGTCGGCGGTGCCGGCCGCGTTGATCCGGACCATCAGGGGCAGACCCTCGCCAAGCAGCCGGTCCACGGCCTGGCGGGCCGTGGCCTTGGCCGCCGCGGGCACGGCGTCCTCGAGGTCGACGACCACCAGGTCCGCTCCGCTGGCCAGCGCCTTGGCCACCCGCTCGGGCTTGGTGCCCGGGACGAACAGCAGCGTGCGCGCCGTACCCGGGTCGGGCAGGGCGGTCATCAGGCGGCGGGGTCGCAGGCGACCACCCGGTGGTCGTGGAGGCGGCCGATCTCCGCGCTGGAGAGTCCGAGCTCGGCGCTCAGCACGTCCTCGGTGTCGGCGCCCAGGCGGGGTGCCGGCACCGGGTCGACGAGCTGGGTGTCCCAGCGCAGCGGGTTGCTGGTGGCCAGCATCTGCCCGATGCCCGGCTGGTCCACGACCCGGGCCACGGAGTCCTGGTCGGCGCGCGCGGCGCTGGCCGCCTCGCCCATGGACCGGTACGGGCCCCACAGCACGCGGGCCCGGTCCAGCAGGGGCGTGAGCTCGTCCAGGGTGCGTGCTGCGAACCACGGGCGCAGGATCGAGGCGATGGTCTCGCGCAGCTCGTACCGCCTGGACTCCAGGCGCAGGTCGGTGTCCAGCGCGGTCTCCAGGGCGGTGAAGACGGGGGCGGTCGAGGTGACCTCGCACAGTGCCCGCCAGTGTCCCTCGGTGAGGGCCACGATCATCACGCGCTGGCCGTCGGCGGTGGCGAAGTCGGTGCCGAAGCTGCCGAAGACGTGGTTGCCGTGCGGCTGCCTGCTGCCGTTCTGCTCGGCCTCGGCCAGCCAGCCCACCGCGCCGACGGCGGAGAGGGCGACGTCGGCCAGGGCGATGTCGATCTGCGATCCCTCGCCGGTCGTCTCGCGCCGGCTGACCGCGGCCAGCAGACCCAAGGCGGCGTTGGACCCGGTGAGCAGGTCCCAGGCGGGCAGCACGTGGTTGACGGGCTCGGGGGAGCTGACCGGCCCGGTCATGCTGGGCACCCCGACCGCGGCGTTGACGGTGTAGTCGACCGCGGGGCGGCCGTCGGGGAAGCCCAGCACGTGCACGGAGATGGCGTCGGGGCGCCGCGAGGTGAGGTCGTCGTGGGTGATCCGGTGACGACCGACGAGGTTGTCCACCAGGATGCCGGCGCCCGGTCCGGGGCGGGTGCTCAGGGCGAGCACCAGCTCGCGGCCCTCGGGGGTGCGGTAGTCGAGCACGACCGAGCGCTTGCCCTTGTTCAGGCTGGCCCAGTAGAGGCTCGCCCCGGTCTCGGCCAGCGGCCAGCGCAGGTGGTCGCTGCCGCCGCCCGGGAGGTCGATGCGGGTCACCTCGGCTCCCATCTGGGCCAGGGCCATCCCGCAGGAGGGGCCGGCGATGAAGGTCGCGCACTCGACCACCTTGAGGTGGGCCAGGGGGGTGGTGCTCATGAGAAGTGGGGCTCCCGTCGTTCGAGGAAGGCCGTCTGGCCTTCGCGTGCATCTGGACCGTGGCCAGCCAGCGCCATCGCGGCGCGCTCGCCGCGCAGGAACTGGGCGAGCCCGGCGCGGTCGTGGTTGAGCAGCGACTTGGTGATCGCGTTGGACTGCTTGGGGCCGTTCGCCAGACGGGCCGCGAGCTCGAGCGCGCGGGCCGTCGCCTGACCCGAGGGCGACGTCTCGGTGATCAGACCAGCCTCCAGGGCGCCGGCGGCGCCGAGCCGCTCGCCCAGGTAGAGGTGGGCGGCGGCGCGCTGGTGCCCGAGGCGGCGCGGCAGGTGGAACCCGGTGCCGGCGTCGGCGGTCATCCCACGCGCCGCGAAGGGGGCCAGGAAATAGGCGTCCTCGGCGGCCACGACCAGGTCGCAGGCCAGGACGATGCCCCAGGAGGCGCCGATCGCGTAGCGCTCGACGGCGGCGATCACCAGCTGGTCCGCACCGACCATGGAGTTGATCAGGTCGTGGATCTTGGCCAGTCGCGCGGCCGGCGCGAAGACGCCGGCGTCGGCGCCGGCCATGGAGGCGACGTCGCCGCCGGAGGAGAAGAACTCCTCCCCGCCGGTGAGCACGACGGCCGCGTCGCCCCGCTGCGCCGCCTCGGCGAAGCCGGCGCGCAGCAGGTCCACGGTGGCGGCGTCCAGCGCGTTGCGGCGGTGTGGCCGGTTCAGGCGCAGCGTGGTGACGCCGTCCTGCGACGTGCGCAGAACGAGCTCCTCATTTCGTTGGGACGTCATAGTCTATAGAAAATAGAGTATGTAAGTCCGTCTGTCGAGAGGCATGCTCTTCTCGGCGCCGGACCGCACGGCTCCAGGACGCCGCCCGCCGGGCGGCTCGAGCGAGTGATCGAGTGAGTGAACGAGGAGACGCGCAGTGACGAAGAAGATCGTGATCGGGGTCGACGGCAGCCAGACGGCCCACCTGGCGGCGCTGCGGGCCGGCGAGCTGGCGCTGTCGTTGGGCGCGGAGCTGCTGGTTGTCTGCGCCTTCGAGGGTCTCGAGGTCGAGCGGATCCGCCAGGGCAGCGAGGACCTGGTCATCTCCCACGAGGACGACGCGCTCAACGCGGCGACCGAGGAGGCGCGCAAGATCCAGGCGGTGCACCAGGAGCTGGTGCTCCGGCCTCTCGCCGCCCACGGCAAGCCCGCCGCGGCGTTGGTCCGGGTCGCGCACGAGCAGGACGCCGAGGTGATCGTGGTCGGCAACAAGCGGGTCCAGGGTCTGGCCCGGGTGCTGGGGAGCGTGGCTCGCGACGTGGCGGCGCACGCCGGCTGTGACGTCTACGTCGCCCACACCCACGAGCGCTGAGCCCATGCCGGGGTGGCCGGTGGGCACGGTGCCGATGGGGTGGCCGGGGCGGCCGGGCGTGGCCGGCGGGTCGGCCGGATCCGCCTGATTAGATGGCGGGCATGCCCGGACCACTGCTGATCACGGTCGCGCCCACCGGCGCCGAGACCGCCAAGGCCGACTGCCCCCAGCTGCCCACCACGCTCGAGGAGCTGGTGACCACCGCGACCGAGTGCCAGGACGCGGGTGCCGCGATGATCCACGTGCACGTGCGCGACGGCGAGCACCAGCCCACCCTGGACGGCGGACGGCTCCGGGAGACCGTGGCGGCGCTGCGGGAGAGCACGGACCTGGTGGTCCAGCTCTCCACCGGCGGCTCGGTCCACGACCCGTTGTCCGACCGGCTCAAGGTGCTCGACGCCGAGCCCGACTCCTGCAGCCTGACGATGGGCACCACCAACTTCGGCGACGACGTCTTCCTCAACCCGTGGCCGTTCGTGTGCGAGCTCTACCAACTGGCGCAGGAGCGTGCGGTGGCCCCGGAGTTCGAGCTCTTCGACCTCGGCCAGGTGCACGCGCTGAGCCGGCTGCTGGACCGCTACGGCCTGCCCGCGGGCGGCAAGGTGCACGTGGACCTGGTGATGGGCGTGCCCGGCGGGATGAACGGCACCGCCGACGCGCTGGTGGCCGCGGTCCGCGACCTGCCCGAGGCGGTCACCTCCTGGTCCGCGACCGGCATCGGCCGCTCCACCTTGCCGGTGATGCTCGCCTCGCTCAGCAAGGGCGGTCACCTGCGCGTGGGCATGGAGGACGTGATCACGATCAGTCGCGGGGTCCCCGTGGAGTCCAACGCCCAGCTGGTACGGCGGGCCGTCGAGGCCGGCGCGCTCGCGCAGCGCACGCCGATGTCACCCGCGGCGGCGCGCGAGCTGCTCGGCGTACCGGCGCGGGCGGCCCGCACCGCGTAGCCGGCACGTGCGGTTCGCCGGATCCGGCGACGACGAGCGCCGTGGGCCCCTAGCCTGCGGGGGTGACGGCACCGGAGGCGAGGATCTCTCTGCGGCGGCGGCTGCCGGGTGACGTGCTGCTGGTCCTCGGCTCCTGCCTGGCGCTGGTGGGGGTGCAGTGGGCCTGGCGCTACGGGCTCGGGTGGGACGCGCATGCCTACTACCTGGCCTGGGACGGGGGTCTGTACGACGCCACCCCGGGAGTGCAGGACGCCTACAACTACAGCCCCGCCTTCGCCCAGGCGGTCTGGCCGCTGGTCCAGCTGCCATGGCCCGTCTTCTGCGGCGTGGTGGTGGGTGCGGCGGCGGTGGGGGTCGGCTGGCTGCTCAGGGGGGCGCGACCTCTCGTCGCGCTCGGCCTGTGGCTGGTCTGCGTGCCGGAGATCCTGTCCGGCAACGTCTACTGGCTGCTGGCGGTGTGCGCCGTGCTGGGCGCCTCACGTGGCACGCCCTGGGTCTTCGTGGCGTTCACCAAGATCCTGCCCTGCCTGGGGCCGGTGTGGTTCCTCGCCCGGGGCGAGTGGCGGCGGGCGGCGTCGTTCCTCGCGGCCTCGGCGCTGGTGCTGGGAGCCTCCCTGCTCGCGGATCCGTCGCTGTGGCGAGACTGGCTCGGCTTCCTCACCGACAACGCCGGTGGTGCCGACGCCGCCAGCGGCTCGGTCGTTCCTCCGCTGTGGCTGCGTCTGCCGTGCGCTGTGCTGCTGACCGGGTACGCCGCCCGCCGCGACCGCCCCTGGCTCCTCCCGGTGGCGATGCTGCTCGCCACCCCGGTGCTGGCCCAGGGCTCCTTCGCGCTGCTGGCCGCCATCCCGCGGCTGCGGGCCGCGGTCGTCGACGTCGGCGTCCCGGGAGCCGCCGGCCCGGCCGATCGGGAGTCGCTGGGCCGGCCTCAGTAGACCAGCGCCTGCACCCCGTCGCCGAGGACCTCCTCGGCGAACAGCGCGGCTCCCGCGATGCGCGCCCCGGGCAGCAGGTCCTCCTCGGTGATCCCGCGCCGCGCGGCGCACTGGGTGCACACGGTCAGGGTGCCGCCTGCCAGCACGGCGTCGCGCAGCGCGGCCAGGGGAGTGGCGAGCTCGAGGGAGAACTCCTCCGCCTTCCCAGGTACGCCGTACCAAGCGGCCTCACCGGTGAGCCACAGCGAGACCGTCGCCCCGGCGGCGACGGCGGACGCGGCGACGGTGAAGGCCTGGTTGCAGCGCTCGGGGTCTTCCGCGCCGCAGGTGACCTTGACGACGAGTGGGCGAGTCATGGACCAACACTAGAGTGGCCCCATGCCGTTCGAACTCCCTGACAACCTGCACCCCAACTGCGGTCCCGTTGCGTGGTTGCTGGGCACCTGGCGCGGCAACGGCCACGGTGACTACCCCACGATCGAGAAGTTCCAGTTCGGCCAGGAGCTGATCTTCACCCACGACGGCCGACCCTTCTTCCACTACATGTCGCGGGCCTGGATCCTCGACGAGAACGGCGAGAAGGTCCGTGACGGTGCCATCGAGACCGGCTTCCTGCGCTGCCCCGAGCCCGGCAAGGTCGAGTTCCTGCTCGCGCACAACACCGGCTTCGTCGAGGTCTGGTACGGCGACGCGGCCGGCGGCAAGCTCGACCTGACCACCGACGCCGTGGTCCGCACCGAGTCCGCCAAGGAGGTCGCCGCCGGCAAGCGGCTCTACGGCAACGTCGAGGGCGACCTGCTCTACGCCTACGACATGGCGGCGATGGGCCAGCCGCTGCAGCCGCACCTGTGGGCGCGCCTGCAGCGGGCGTGAGTCATGGCTGAGCACGAGCTCGCCCAGGCCCTGCGGGGCAGCGGCTACCGCCTCACGCCGCAGCGTCAGCTGGTGCTGGCCGCGGTGGAGGAGCTGGGGCACGCCACCCCCGACGAGCTGCGCGACCACGTGGGCGGCGCCTGCAACATCTCCACCGTGTACCGGGCGCTGGAGGTGCTGGAGGAGCTGGGGCTGGTGCGCCACACGCACCTGAGCGACCGGGCGCCGACGTACCACTCCGCACGTGAGGCCGAGCACTTCCACCTGGTCTGCCGGAATTGCGGCAAGGTCACCTCGGTTGACCCTGACAGGGCCGCTCCGTTCCTGGCCCGGCTGCGCAGCGAGCACGGCTTCGTGACCGACGTCGGCCACCTGGCCATCTTCGGTCGCTGCGAGGAGTGCCCCGAGGTCGCCGACGAGGGCGACCACCCCCACGACCATCTCGTCCACCAGCAGGAGAACCGATGACCAGCCCATGCCTCAGCCTTCCCGGGGCGGTGAGCGGCGACGGCGTCGACGCTCCCGTGGCCGCGCACTACGGCTCCTTCAACCTCGAGCAGCGCACCCTGGAGTCGGGCGACGGCTTCGTCGACCTCTCGCACCGTGACGTGGTCCGGATCAGCGGGCCGGACCGGCTGACCTGGCTGCACTCCCTGACCACCCAGTTCCTGGAGGGGATCGCGCCCAGGGTGTGGACCCAGGCGCTGGTGCTCAGTCCGCAGGGGCACGTGGAGCACCACTTCCACGGCATCGACGACGGCGAGTCGTTCACCGCCCACACCGAGCCCGGCGCGGGCGCCGCGCTGGCCCAGTGGCTGGACCGGATGCGGTTCATGATGCGCGTCGAGGTCTCCCTGGTCGACGACCTGGCCGTGATGTGGCGACCCACCGACGGCGGCACCTTCGACCTGGTGCCCCGCGACCGGGTCACCGCCTACGCCGAGGCGGCCGGCCCGGCCTGCGGGCTGTGGGCCTACGAGGCGCTGCGGATCGCTCGCGGGGAGCCGCGGATGGGCGTGGACACCGACCACCGGACCATCCCCAACGAGGTGGGCTGGATCCCCTCGGCGGTGCACCTGGACAAGGGCTGCTACCGCGGCCAGGAGACGGTCGCCCGGGTGCACACCCTGGGCCGCCCGCCGCGGCGCCTGACCATGCTGCACCTCGACGGCACCGAGAATCGGCTGCCCGCGGTCGGCTCCGAGGTGCTGCACGGCGACCGCGTCGTCGGCTTCGTCGGCTCCTCCGCGCGCCACCACGAGCTCGGGCCCGTCGCCCTGGCGCTGGTCAAGCGCAACGTGCCCGTCGACGCCCCGCTGATGCTGGAGGGGATGCCGGCCGGCCAGGAGGTCGTCGTGGACCCCGAGGTCGGGATGCACGTGCGGCCCAAGCTGCGCTGAGGCTCAGACCTTGGCGTACATCACGTGCGTGTCCGCGGCGGCGTGGGTGAACCCGAGCCCGGCGTAC
The DNA here is from genome assembly GCF_002865585.1 of Nocardioides houyundeii. Classification (NCBI taxonomy): domain Bacteria; kingdom Bacillati; phylum Actinomycetota; class Actinomycetes; order Propionibacteriales; family Nocardioidaceae; genus Nocardioides; species Nocardioides houyundeii. The sequence continues at coordinate 597,885 of NZ_CP025581.1, forward strand.
GTCGCGATGGCGGCCTGGTTGTCGGCCTCCACGTAGAGCAGGACCTCCTCGGCTGCGCGCTCCTGGAGGTGGGCGAGCCCGGCCAGGGTGAGGAGCCGACCGAGGCCCCGGCCCTGCGCGTCCGGGTCGACGCCGACCACGTAGACCTCGCCGAGCTCGGGGGAGTGCCGCTTGGTCCAGTGGAAGCCGAGCAGCTTGCCGTCGGTGTCGAAGGCCATGATGAGTCCGGCGGGGTCGAACCAGGGCTCGGCCATCCGGGCCGCCAGGTTGGCGGCGTCCATCTGGCCCTGCTCGGGGTGCTTGGCGAAGGCGGCGGCGTTGACCCGCAGCAGCTCGTCGGCGTCACCGGGCTGCCAGCTGCGCAGCTCCACGCCGTACGGCGGCTTGACCACGGGAAGCGGTGAGGTCAGCTCGCGACGCATCACCCACAGGTCACGCACCCGGTGCATGCCGTGCCGGGCGGCCAGCCGGGCGGCGGCCGGGTGGTTGCCGTGGCTCCAGGCGCGGGTGATGCCGGGATGGGTGGCCATCACCTCGTCCAGCAGGGCGGTGCCCAGGCCGTGGCGTCGTACCGGGGGGTCCACGACCAGGGTGAGCTCCTCGCCGTGCACGAGGGCGAAGGCGCCGTCGTGCTCGATGACCTCGCAGTCACCGGCGTGCAGCGCCATCAGGGTGGCTTCGTCGATCGGCGCGGCCCCGTCGGCGGCCTCGGCCCGCTCGGCGACGATCTCGATGGTGGGCATGTCAAGACCCTATGTCGACATGCGGAGCGGACTAGACAGCGGCTCCCGTCTGACCGTGACTCAGATCTCGGCGGCCTCGGGCTCGGCGTCCTCGGACCGGGTGGCTCCCGCCTCGGCGACGGCCTGGTCCTCGACCCGCGTCTTGTCCGCCACGGGGAGCACGAACCGGTAGCCGACGTTGCGCACGGTGCCGATCAGCGTCTCGTGCTCGGGGCCCAGCTTGGCGCGCAGCCGGCGCACGTGCACGTCGACGGTGCGGGTGCCGCCGAAGTAGTCGTAGCCCCACACCTCCTGCAACAGCTGCTGGCGGCTGAACACCCGGCCCGGGTGCTGGGCGAGGAACTTCAGGAGCTCGAACTCCTTGAACGTCAGGTCCAGGGGGCGGCCGCCGATCCGGGCGGTGTACGTCGCGTCGTCGACGACGATCTCTCCGCTGCGGATCACGTGCGCGTCGGGGTCCGCGGCCTCCATGGCGGCGGTGAGCCGGCCGATCGCCAGCCTGATCCGGGCCTCCAGCTCGGCCGGGCCGCAGTTGTGGAGCACGACGTCGTCCATGCCCCAGTCGTGGGAGACCACCGCGAGCCCGCCCTCGGTGACGATCATCAGCACCGGGACCTGGGTGCCGGTGGTGCGGATCAGCCGGCACAGGTCGCGGGCGTGCGCCAGCTCCTGACGGCCGTCGACCAGGACCAGGTCGGAGTCCGGGGCCTCCAGCAGGGCGCTGCCCTCGGACGGCAGGATCCGCACGTGGTGGCCGAGCAGCCCGAGCCCCGGAAGCACCTCGGCGGAGGACTGGAGCGCGCTGGTGAGCAGCAGCAGAGTGCTCATGCATCCTCCTCACGTGGACCAAGTGGGGTGACAATACCGGTCATGAGCCCCGATGAGTCCCAGATGTGTCCAAGCATCGGCAGGATCACACTGCGCTACTGGGCGGCCGCCCGCCACGAGGCCGGGGTGGAGGCCGACGTCGTCGAGACCGACGTACCCCTGACGCTGGCCGATCTGCGTGAGCGGGCGGTGGCGCTGCACCCGGACTCCGACCGGCTGCCCGCGGTGCTGGGCGTGTGCGCCGCGCTGGTCGACGACCGCCCCGTCGGCAGGCAGGACCCGGGGACGCTGCTGGTCCAGCCCGGGGCGACGGTGGAGTTCCTGCCGCCCTTCGCGGGGGGCTGAGCGCCCGTTCTCCGCCGGGCTGTCCGCGGTGGGCGCTTTGTCGTTTGCGGCACTCGAGAATGGGTAGCCTCCCGCTCGCCAGTGCAATCGGGGGATGCAAGGTGGCTCCCGGCTGCTCGAACAGATGTGAGCCGAGAGGTGGAGCGAGTGAAGGTGCAAGATGCGCGACGGGGGACACGTCGCCTGGTTTCAGCAGGGGCGGTGACGGCACTTGCGGCCGGGCTTCTCTCCACGGGGCTGGCCTCGCCGGCCGCCGCCGCACCGGTCGGGGTGACCACGACGGTGACCGACGCCGCCGGCAACGCGGTGGACGGTGTGGCGCGCGCCTACCGGCTCAGCGACTCCGGGAGCTATCTGCTCGCCGGCGCGCAGCAGGTCGCCGGCGGCACGGTCAACCTCCCGGTGGAGCCGGGGACCTACAAGTTCGAGTTCCGGGCCGAGGGCTACCTCTCGGAGTTCTACACCGACAAGCCCTCGCTCGAGGCCGCGGACGGCGTCCTCGTCTCCGGCCCCGCGGCGCTGGCGCCGGTGGTGCTGGCGGCCGCGCCGGTGATGTCGGGCGTGGTGACCACGGCGGGCGGCCAGCCGCTGCGCAACGTGCGGGTGGTGGCGACGCACCAGACGACGTACGCCGAGAGCAGCGACTACACCGACGCCTCGGGCGGGTTCAGCATCGGCGCCGAGCCGGGCAGCTACAAGGTCGAGGTCGTCGGCGGCACCTTCGGCGGGAAGTACTACCGCGGTGGCTACTTCAACGACAAGGGCTCCGAGCCCGAGGCCGACGTGGTGGTGCAGGGCGCCGGCGGCACCAGCCTGGGGGCCCTGGCCCTGTCGACCGGTGGCGCCATCACCGGCCGGGTCACGGGCACGGGTGACGCTCCCCTGGAGCGGGTGCGGGTGAGCGCGACCCGCGTCGAGACGGACGGCAGCACCAGCTCGAGCTACGACGAGAGCGACTACACCGACGTCAACGGCGGCTACGCGATCGAGGGTCTGGCCCCGGGCAACTACCGCCTGACCTTCAGCGACCCGGCGGAGGAGTACCTGACCGAGTACGCCGGCGACTCCACGGTGTTCTCCTCCTCCCCGCAGCTGACGCTCGCGCGCAACCAGACCATCGCTGCCGACGCGTCCCTGGCTCCGGTGGCGCCGCTCGACCCGAGCGCCGTCGACCTCACCGGCCGGGTCACCGACTCCTCCGGCGCCCCGGTCATCGGCGCCAGCGTCGCGGCTTACACCACCCCCGCCTCGGCCAAGAACGCTGGACGGATCTCCTGGACGGCCACCAACCGGCAGGGCGTCTACGCCTTCCGTGACCTCGACCCGGCCGCGTCGGGCTCGTCCGAGGACACCTTCAAGCTCTCGGTCAGCGACCTGGGTGGCCGCGAGGAGGGTCAGTTCGCCCGCATCGACACCTTCTACGGTGGGGCCCGCAGCTACGAGAAGGCCAAGACGGTCACGGTGCCCGCGGGTGCCACGGCCAGCGGTGCCGACGTCGTGCTGCCCCTGATGGGCGGGGTGGCCGGCGCCGTGTCCAGCGAGGACGGCCTCTCGGTCGCCCGCGCCGGGGTCGAGTTCGTCAACGCCGACGGCGACACCGTCGCCAGCACGGGCGTCAAGCTCGACGGCACCTACGCCGTGCGCAGCCTGCCCGCCGGGGTCTACAAGGCGCGCTTCTACGACCAGGGCTTCTTCCTCGGCGGCGAGGTCACCGAGATCCACGTGCCCGAGTGGTACCGCAACGGCACCAACATCGGTGACGCCAAGACGATCACCGTGGCCGGCGGCCAGACCACCCCCGGGATCGACGCGGCCCTGGCCGGCAGCCTCAAGGCGGTCGAGAAGCCGGAGATCGGCGGCAAGCCCTACGTCGGCGGCACCGTGCGCGCCAAGCCGGGGGTCTGGACCCTCTCGGCCAACACCACCTTCGGCTACGAGTGGCTCATCGACGGCGCCGTGGTCGGCACCGGGCAGCGCCTGCGCATCGCCAAGGGCTGGTTCGGCGAGAAGGTCGTGCTGCGGGTCTCCGCCGAGAACGGGCCCCACCAGGGCGTCGCCCTGGTGACCAGCCAGAAGCTCAAGCGCCAGCCCAAGATCAAGATCAAGGCCGGCAGTGCCGCCACCTTCACGGTCAAGGCCGAGAAGGTCAAGGCCAAGAAGATCAAGGGCAAGGTCGTCGTCCGCGAGATCGTGCGGACGAAGGCCGACGGCACGATCAAGTACAAGAAGATCGGCAAGGCCAAGATCAAGGCCGGCAAGGGCAAGGTCTCGCTCGCCAAGGTGAAGGGCAAGGGCAAGCACCAGGTCGAGTTCACCTTCACCTTCAAGGGCAAGGTCGGCAACGCCGTCGTCGTGAAGAAGGTCAAGCGCAAGCGCTGATCGCTCCTGCCCAGCAGGCCCCGATCCGGTTCGCCGGGTCGGGGCCTGCTGGCGTGTGTGGGTGGCGTCGGCCGGGGAATGACCCGGCCCACCCCCGTGTTCGGGCTCACGTGACGACAGGACAGTGGGTGCTCCTCGGCGCCGTGGTGCTCGCGGTGGCCTTCGGGCTCTGGCGGGCCGGGACCGACGGGCGCTTCCGCGGCACCCGCGCACCCCAGGCCGGCGAGACGGGGGAGCGCGAGAGCGAGTCCCCGACGGCGTACTCGCTCCTCACCGGCACCGAGTACGCCGACCGGCTGGGGGCGAAGGGCACGTTGCTGCAGTTCTCCAGCGCGTTCTGCGCCCCGTGCCGCGCGACCCGACGCACCCTGGAGGAGGTCTCGGCCCTGGTCCCGGACGTGGCCCACGTGGAGGTCGACGCCGAGTCGCAGCTGGAGCTGGTGCGCCGGCTCGGGGTGCTGCGCACGCCGACGACCCTGGTGCTCGACGGGCAGGGTCGCGAGGTGACCCGCGCGGCGGGGGCCCCGACGAAGCAGCAGGTGCTGCAGGCGCTGGCCCAGCTCCCGTGACTGTCCAACATATGGACCATGCGTCCGGAATGTGGGACGCGATTGGGGTGCGACGCCACCCCGCCCCTACTCTCGTACTCATGAGCTCGACCTGGCTGACGAAGCGACGCGCAGTGGACCACTGCCGCGTCCACTCAGCCCTGTGTCGAATGTCCTGAGGCTGACGCCACCCCTCTGTCCGCGATCGGCGGACCAGTGCGTCGGCCGCCTCGGCGTAGCACCAGCACCCCTCTCGGGATTGCCAACGCACTGAAAAAGGACCTCATGAACGACCAGATCGATCCGCGCGGCCCGCAGTTCGCTGCGGCCCTCACCACGGTGGTGCTCGCCGTGGTGCTGCTGCTCGCGCCCGGCCCCTGGGCGACCGGGCTGCTCGCGGCGCAGGCGCTGGTCTTCGCGACCGGGGCCCTGCGCGGCATCAGCCACACGCCGTACTCGTGGCTGTTCCGCACGCTGGTCAAGCCCCGCCTCGCTGCGCCCGACCACCTCGAGGACCCGGCGCCGCCGCGGTTCGCCCAGGGTGTCGGGCTCGCCTTCGCGGTCCTCGGCCTAGTCGGGTTCGGCACCGGTCTGGACCTGCTCGGCCTGGTCGCGACCGGCTTCGCGCTGGCTGCGGCCCTGCTCAACGCGGCCTTCGGCTTCTGCCTGGGCTGCGAGCTCTACCTGCTGATCCGGCGCGCGGGCGTCGGACGCCCCGCCGCCTCCCACTGACTCCGCACCACCCGAATAGAGAGAAGAACACCATGAGCCGCGAGAACTCGCTCGTCACTGCCCAGTGGGTCGAGGACAACCTCGACACCCCCGGCGTCGTCCTGATCGAGGTCGACGAGGACACCACCGCCTACGACAAGGGCCACATCCGCAACGCGATCAAGCTGGACTGGACCACCGACCTCCAGGACCAGGTCCGTCGCGACTTCGTCGACAAGGCCGGCTTCGAGGCGCTGCTGTCCGAGCGCGGCGTGAGCAACGACGACACCGTGGTGCTCTACGGCGGCAACAACAACTGGTTCGCCGCCTACGCCTTCTGGTACTTCAAGCTCTACGGCCACCGCGACGTCAAGCTGATGGACGGCGGCCGCAAGAAGTGGGAGCTGGACTCTCGCGAGCTGACCGACGCCGTGCCGACGCGCGAGAAGACCACCTACACCGCGACCGAGCAGGACCGCTCGATCCGCGCGTTCCGCGACGACGCGGTGGCCGCCATCGGCGTGCAGAACCTGATCGACGTGCGCAGCCCCGACGAGTACGCCGGTCGGCTGATGGCCCCGGCCCACCTCCCGCAGGAGCAGGCCCAGCGCGCCGGTCACATCCCGACCAGCCTCAACGTGCCGTGGAGCAAGAACGCCAACGACGACGGCACCTTCAAGTCCGACGAGGACCTGCGCAAGCTCTACGACGAGGTCGGCATCGACGACTCCAAGGACACCATCGCGCTGTGCCGCATCGGTGAGCGCTCCTCGCTGACCTGGTTCGTGCTGCACGAGCTGCTGGGCTTCCAGAACGTCAAGAACTACGACGGCTCCTGGACCGAGTACGGCTCCCTGGTCGGCGTGCCGGTCGCCCTGGGTGACGAGCCGGGCGTCGCCTGATGTGTGGCGCGGTTGAGGGCGGCCTGTCGCTCGACGGCGTCAACGTCGCCAAGGAGGCCGTGATCCAGGGTCAGGTGACCCGCGACGGCGAGCCCGTCGGGTCGGCGTACGTCCGGCTCCTGGACCGGACCGGCGAGTTCACCGCGGAGGTCCCCACCTCGGTCACGGGCCACTTCCGGTTCTTCGCCGGCGAGGGCGAGTGGACGCTGCGCACGCTGGCGCCCAAGGCCGAGCCCGTCGATCGCAAGGTGACCGCCCGGATCGGGTCGGTGGCCGAGGTCGACATCGCCGTCTGAGACGACAGTCTCGAGCTGGGCCCCGCCCTCCAGGGGGCGGGGCCCTTCCCGCATCCACACCGACACGCCACCCGAGCAGGAGTCCCCATGACCTACCGCCCCGAGACCCTCGCCGTCCACGCCGGACAGGAGGAGGCGGACCCGGCCACCAACGCCCGCGCCGTGCCGATCTACCAGACCACGTCCTACGTCTTCAACGACACCGAGCACGCGGCCAACCTGTTCTCCCTGGCCGAGCCGGGCAACATCTACACCCGGATCATGAACCCGACCCAGTCGGTCTTCGAGGACCGGGTCAACCAGCTCGAGGGTGGCGTGGGGGCGCTCGCGACGGCCTCCGGCTCGGCGGCCACGACGTACGCGGTGCTCAATCTGACGTATGCGGGCGACAACATCGTCGCCCTCTCCACCCTGTACGGCGGCACCTACGCGCTGTTCGCCCACACCCTGCCGCAGTTCGGCATCGAGGTGCGGTTCGTGGACCCGGAGAAGCCCGAGGACCTGGCCAAGCACGTGGACGAGAAGACCAAGCTGGTCTTCGGCGAGACCGTGGGCAACCCCAAGATCAACGTCATCGACCTCCCGGCCTGGTCCGAGGCGGCGCACGCCGAGGGACTGCCGCTGATCATCGACAACACTGCCCCGACGCCGTACCTGGTGCGTGCCCTGGAGCAGGGCGCGGACGTCGTGGTGCACTCGGCCACCAAGTACATCGGTGGCCACGGCACCTCCATCGGCGGCATCATCGTGGACTCCGGCAAGTTCGACTGGGCCGCGCACTCCGACCGCTTCCCGGGGCTGACCAAGCCGGACCCGGCGTACCACGGCGCGGTGTGGACCGAGGCTGCCGGACCGGCGGCCTACATCATCCGGGCCCGCACGGTGCTGCTGCGCAACACCGGCGCCGCGATCACCCCGATGAACTCCTGGCTCTTCCTCCAGGGCCTGGAGACGCTGCACCTGCGGATGGAGCGCCACAGCGAGAACGCGCTGGCTGTCGCGCAGTACCTCGAGGGCCACGACGCGGTGTCCTGGGTGAGCTACCCGGGCCTGGAGTCCAACGCCTACAAGGAGGTCGCCGACCGCACCTTCACCGGCAAGGGGTACGGCGGCATCCTGAGCTTCGGTCTGAAGTCCGGGCGCGAGGGCGGCAAGGCGTTCATCGAGTCGCTGGGGCTGTTCAGCCACCTGGCCAACATCGGTGACGCCAAGTCGCTGGCGATCCACAACGCCACCACCACCCACAGCCAGCTCACGCCGGACGAGCTGGAGGCGGCCGGCGTGCCGGAGGACATGGTGCGGCTCTCGATCGGCATCGAGAACGTCGAGGACATCATCGCCGACCTGGAGCAGGCGCTGGCCGCGTCGAAGTGAGCGGCGTCGGGAACGTGTGGCTCGGGTCACACTTCCCCGATTCTGGATCTACCGGACCGTAGGTCGCAGGGCTAGCGTGAAGAAGGCGTCAACCCGAGAGGGGCTGGCGCGTCGAGTCCCGGGAGTCCCGCGATGTCGCCACGAATGCCCGCACGCTATCGGCGGATGATCGCCGGAGTCCTCACTCTCACCCTGGTGCTGCTGGGGCTCGTCGTCTCCAGCCTGGACCGGGCCGCGGTCGCGCAGGTGGAGGAGCCGACGTACCCGGTGACGGGCACGGTCGCCGGCACGGACGGCCAGCCGCTGGCGGGGATCACGTTCTACTTCACCGGTATGGAGCCAGAGCAGCCCGACTACGAGGTGACCACGGACGCGCAGGGCCGCTACGCCCTGGAGGTGGCCGGTGGGCGCTACAACGGCTATTTCCTGAGCAACACCCACCTCACGTACTTCCTGGACCTCGGACCCGACAGTGCGGGCGTGCTCGTCGACGGACCGACCGTCATCGACGCCACCCTGGTGCGCTACGCCGCGCTGACCGGGACGGTGCGGGGCCCCGACGGTCCGGTCGCTGGCGCGCGGGTCACGACGTACCGGCTGAGCAACGGGTATTGGTCCCTCGGGGAAAGCGGCGTCTCCGGTGCCGACGGCAGCTACCGGGTCAACAGGATCGACCCCGGCACCTACCGGGTGCGCATCGAGGCGACCGGTTTCGTCACCGAGTTCCACTCCGACGCCACGGAGGTCTCGGAGGCCGACGACGTCGTGCTTGCGGAGGGCGACAACCTCCTGGACCCGGTACTCAGCCCCGGCATCACCTTCCGGATCGGGGGACGCATCACCTTCCGAGGCGACCCGCTGCGCGGCCTCACGATCCTGGTGAGCCGCGTGACCTCCACGGGGGTCGAGGAGGTGGCAGGGGCGTTGACCGCCCCCGACGGCACCTGGTCCGTCCCGGTCTCGCCGGGTCAGTACCAAGCCAAGACCGTCGGAGGCACCGCGTTGACTCCCGGGGACTACTCGGGGGGCGGCGTGACCGTCTCGACCAGTGACGTCCTGGGGCTGGACGCGGACCTGCAGGGCGGCGTCCTGCAGGGTCGGGTCACCGGCGCCGGGGAGCCCATCCCGTCCGACGTCGGGGCCTTCGTGAAGGTGCCCAACAGGACCGGGTTCATCTGCGGCTTCCCCACCGGCGGGCGGACCGATGCGTCCGGTTTCTACGCGGTGGACGGCCTCCTCTCCCCGCCCTACTACATCTTCGCGTTTCCGCGGCGGGAGGCAGCCGACCTCTTCGTGGGTGAGGCCTACCTCGACGCCCCTCTCGGGTGCGACCCGCCCACGCTCCCGGTGGATGCCCGCGACGGCCTGGTGATCGACTTCGACCTGGCCCCGGTGGGAACGTCGCCGTCGCCCAGCCCGACGGTGACCCCCAGCGAGTCGCCCAGTGAGTCACCCAGCCCGACGGTGTCTCCGAGCCCGACGGTGTCTCCGAGCCCGACGGTCACCCCGACTGAGTCGCCGTCGCCGGACCCGGGGCCGCAGCCGGTGCTGCTGGGGGTCCCCAGGGTCGGCGGGGTGCTGGCCGTCCTGTCTTGGCCAAGGGCGGGCGCGACGGTGACCCGGCAGTGGCTGCGCGACGGTACGCCGATCTCCGGCGCCACCGGGGTGCTCTACCAGGTCAAGGGTGCGGATCGCGGCACGCTGCTGTCGGCTCGGCTGACCTACACCCGCGCCGACGGCTCGGTCTCCGTGGTCACGACCAAGGAGCTGCGGATCCGGTGATCGAGGGGGTTCTGGTCGTGCCCGAGCACAGGTGCGGCCCCGCTCCGTCCGGCTTCCTGTGGCGCGGCTCACACGTCCCCGATTCTGGCTCTATCAGGCCGTAGGCCCCAGGGCTAGCGTGGAGAAGGCGTCGACCCGGAAGGGGCTGGCGCGCCGACAGTCTGGGAGACCTGCGATGTCGTCACCAATGCCCGCCCGGTATCGGCGAGTGATCGCCGCAGTCCTCACGCTCACCGTGGCCCTGCTGGGGCTCATGGTCTCCACCCTGGACCGGACCGCGGCGGCGCAGGCCGACGAGCCGACGTACCCGGTGACGGGGACCGTGACGGGCACGGACGGCCAGCCGGTGGCGGGGATGACCTTCTACTTCACCGGTATGGAGCCCGAGCTGCCCGACTACGAGGTGACCACGGACGCGCAGGGCCGCTACGCCCTGGAGGTGGTCGGTGGGCGCTACAACGGCTATTTCTTCGGCAACACCCACGTCACGTACTTCCTGGACCTCGGACCCGACAGTGCGGGCGTGCTCGTCGACGGGCCGACCGTCATCGACGCGACGCTGGTGCGCTACGCCGCGCTGACCGGGACGGTGCGGGGCCCCGACGGACCGGTCGCCGGCGCGCGGGTCGTGGCGTTCCGGTTGATCGACGGACGTTGGTCCGCGACGGGAGGAGGTGGCGTGTCCGGTGCCGACGGGAGCTACCGGGTGCCCAGGCTGGAGCCTGGGATCCACCGGGTGCGCATCGAGGCGACCGGTTTCCTCACCGAGTTCCACCCCGACGCCAGGGAGGTCTTCCAGGCCGCCGACTTGGCGCTGGGCGAGGGCGACAACGTCCTCGACCCGGTCATCGGCCGCGGCACCCTGCGGATCGGGGGACGGATCACGTACCGCGGCGATCCGCTCCGCGGCCTCAGGATCCGGGTGAGCCAAGTGACCTCCACGGAGGTCGTGGAGGTGGCGGAGGCGTTGACCGCGCCTGACGGCACGTGGTCCGTCCCGGTCTGGCCGGGTCAGTACCAAGCCAAGACCGCCGGCTACACCGCACTAACCCCAGGCGACTACTCGGGGGGCGGCGTGACCGTCACGACGAGTGACGTCCTGGGGCTGGACGCGGATCTGCAGGGCGGCGTCCTGCAGGGTCGGGTCACCGGCGCCGGGGAGCCCATCCCGGCATACGTCGGACTCTTCCTCGTGAGAAGCGACAGGTCCGGGATCCGCTGCATGTTCACAGGGGACGGCGGATCGGTCGACGCGTCCGGGTTCTACGCGGTGGACGGTCTCGCCGCAGCCACGCCCTACTACGTCCAGGCGGTGCCGCGAGGGGAGGCCGCCGACCTCTTCGTGGGTGAGGCCTACCCCGACGCGCCTCCCGGGTGCGACCCGCCCGCGCTCCCGATCGAGGCGCGGGACGGCTTGGTCATCGACTTCGACCTGGCCAGGGTGGGGACGTCCCCGTCGCCCAGCCCGACGGTGACCCCGAGCGAGTCGCCCAGTCCGACGGTCACCCCGAGCGAGTCCCCGTCACCGAGCGAGTCGCCCAGCCCGACGGTCACCCCGAGCGAGTCGCCCAGCCCGACGGTCTCCCCGACTGAGTCGCCGTCGCCGAACCCGGGCCCGCAGCCGGTGCTGCTGGGGGTCCCCAAGGTCGGCGGGGTGCTGGCTGTCCTGTCTTGGCCAAGGGCGGGCGCGACGGTGACCCGGCAGTGGCTGCGCGACGGTACGCCGATCTCCGGCGCCACCGGGGTGCTCTACCAGGTCAAGGTTGCGGACCGCGGCACGCTGCTGTCGGCTCGACTGACCTACACCCGCGCCGACGGCTCGGTCTCCGTGGTCACGACCAAGGAGCTGCGGATCCGTTGAGGCCTGAGGGGCTCAGGAACGCCTGGCCCGGACGCTGGCCCGCACCCGGTCCGCGATCCTGACCTGGAGCGGTCGCGGCGGCCGCTGGCCCTCGACCCGGCGCCGGGCCCGGTCGCGCTCGCGGGTCCGGTTGGCGAGCTGGGTCAGCATCGCGTCGTGCAGGCTGATCAGCCCCGGGAAGGCGAGCGGCTCGACCGGCGCGGGGCGGCGGCGTACCACCCAGACCGGTTCCGCGTGCTCGACCTTGAGGTAGTCGCACAGCGCCGGCCCGAGCAGGTCCGCGGGCAGGATGCGGTGGAAGGAGAGCCCGTGCCGGGTGAGCCGGTCCTCGAAGTCGTCCCCGTAGTAGCGGACGTGGTCGGCCTGCCCGAAGCGGACGACCCGCTCCGCCTCGGGAGCCGAGGGGTCCTCGTCGGTGGTGGTGCCGAAGCGGATCGGCACCTGCACCAGGGCGAGGCCGCCGGGGGAGAGCACCCGGGCCAGCTCGGCGATGGCCGCGTGGTCGTCGGGCACGTGCTCGAGCACGTGGTAGCAGACGAGCAGGTCCACGCAGGCGTCCCTGACGGGTAGCCGCGTGATGTCGCCCAGGGCGTCGACCAGTCGGTTGTCCAGGCCGAGGTCCAGCCGCAGGTAGCGCGAGGGCTCGAGCGCCGACAGGCAGGAGATGGACTGGGGCGTCGGGGCGATGTCGAGCACCGTCTCGACGTGGGTCAGCTGTGGGCCGATCAGGTCGAGCAGGAGCGCGAAGAAGCGGTGGCGCTCCAGCCCGCGGCAGCGCGGGCAGCGGGCGCCGGGCCGACCGTTGGGTCCGGGCCGGAACGGCCTCTTGACCAGTTGTCGACACACGGTGCAGTAGTGGATCTCCCCAGCCCCCATGGGCGGGAGCCTAGCGGTGTCGAACCGTGTGGCACGGTTGGTCCGGTGAGCGGCTTGGTGGGCTATGTGGAGACCCGACGCGCCGTGCTCGCCAGCACGGCTGATCCGCTGGTGCTGCGGGGAGGGGGCCGGCTCGACCACGTCGAGGTCGCCTACGAGACCTACGGCGAACTGTCGCCGGCGCGCGACAACGTGGTCTTCGTCTGCCATGCCTTGACCGGCGAAGCCCACGCCGCGGGCCTCCACCTGGGCGCCAAGAAGCGTGGGTGGTGGGACAACATGATCGGCCCCGGCAAGCCGGTCGATACCGACCGCTTCTTCGTGGTCTCGCCCAACCTGCTCGGCGGCTGCTCGGGCACCACCGGCCCGCAGTCGATCGACCCCGCGACGGGGTCGCCGTACTGCCTGGACTTCCCGCTGCTGCACATGTCGGACCTGGTCGCGGTGCACCGGCGCCTGATGGCGCACCTGGGCGTGAGCCGGCTGTACGCCGGGGTCGGCGGCTCGCTGGGCGGCATGCAGATCCTGCAGTGGGTCATCGACGCACCCGAGGAGGTGGAGCGCGCGGTGCTGGTGGCCGCTTCGTCGCGGCTCTCGCCGGAGAACATCGCCTTCTCCGCGGTTGCCCGCGAGGCCATCATGAATGATCCCGACTTCCACGGCGGGCGGTACGTCGAGCACGGGGTGACCCCGCGCCGGGGCCAGAAGGTGGCCCGGATGATGGCCCACATCACATACGTCTCGGGCCAGTCCCTGGAGACCAAGTTCGGGCACCGCCGCGACCGCATCGGCGATGACTGGACCCTGGCGCCGGACTACGCCGTCGAGCACTACCTCCAGCACCAGGGCGAGACCTTCCTGGACCGGTTCGACGCGCTGAGCTATCTCTACCTGACTCGGCTGCTCGACTACTTCGACCCGTTCGCCGACCCGTGGACGCACCAGCGGCTGGCGGCTGCCCGGACCCGCTTCCAGGTCACCTCCTTCGACTCCGACTGGCGTTTCGACACTGCCCAGTCCCGGCGGCTGGCCGAGTGCCTGACCGAGTGCGGGATCGACGTCGACCTCGCCGAGCTCACCTCTCCGCACGGCCACGACTCCTTCCTGCTGGAGCCGCCCGGCTACCACGAGCGGGTGGCAGCCTTCCTCGATTGACCCGGCTTGCTGGCGGGATGTGAGGGCACCAAAACGCCAACGCGAATGGTGCTTTCACATCCCGCCACGCGGGTTTGCAGGCCCGTGAACCTCCCCTGTTCTGGACTATCGGGGGAGGGTGGCCGGTCCTAGTGTGAAAAGCGCGGCGACCCGAAAGGGTGTCGCCGCGTGAGCTCGGGAGGTCCCGATGAACACACGCACACCGGTACGCCGGACGGCCTCGATCCTCGGCGCGGTGGCGGTGGTCCTCGGGCTGCTGCTCTCGACCTGGGCGGTGGGCGCGGTCGCCCAGGAAGAGCCCGCCACCGCGACCCTGGTGGGCACCGTCAGCGGGCCCGACGGCCCGATCGCGGGCGCGGAGGTGAGCATCAACGGGTTCGGCGCCAGGGGCTACTTCACCGTGCGCACCGTGCATGCCGACGCGGCCGGCAACTACCGGGCCGAAGGGCTGGCCGCCGGAAACACACCCGGCGGCGGCTACCGGCTCGGCTTCGTCGCCCCCGGCTACATTCCCGAGTTCAACGACGGCGAGGTCGACCTCGCCGCCTCGACCAGCGTGATCCCGGTGCCTGTCGGGGAGACCCGGTTCGACTCCTACCTCGAGGACGGACCCGCATATCTCGCCGGCCGGCTGACGGTGCGGGGCCAGCCGGTGCGGGGGGCCCAGGTCAAGTCGGCCCGCTACAGCACCCGCCTGGGCGTGGCTGGCTTCTACTCGACGAGCCTCACCAACGCCAACGGCGAGTGGAGGATGCCCGTGGCACCCGGCACCTACTGGCTCTACGTCGGCGGGGACTACCCGGTCTCCGCCCCAGTGCGGCTGCCCAGCGGCGATATCGAGGTGCCGGTCGACGGGAGCGTGAGTGGCCTCGATGCGGACCTGGACGTCCCGGTCATCGCGGGTCAGGTCACCGGTGAGGGACAGCCGATCCCGGCCTTAGTGTCGCTCTCCCAGTTCACCGACGCGGGTGACTGCTTCGGGACGCCGACGCTGGCCACGGACGACTCCGGCTACTTCGCCTTCCTGGGAGTTGCCTCGTTGGGCGGCGCAATCCCTCGGGCCGACTACTACCTGCGGGCCGAGCCGCTGGAGCCCGGCGTCTTCCAGCCCGAGGTCTACCAGGACTCCCAGACCAACTGCGGTGCCCCGTCCACCCCGTTGTATGCGCCAGCGGGCGTTACCACCGTGGCCAACATGGACCTCAGCCGCAGCTCCTCCACACCGACCCCAACGGTCACTCCGACCGTCACCCCAACGGTCACCCCGACCCCGACGGTGACCCCGACCCCGAGCCCCGCACCGCCACAGGTTCCC
Source organism: Nocardioides houyundeii (assembly GCF_002865585.1). Lineage (NCBI taxonomy): Bacteria > Bacillati > Actinomycetota > Actinomycetes > Propionibacteriales > Nocardioidaceae > Nocardioides > Nocardioides houyundeii. The sequence continues at coordinate 613,000 of NZ_CP025581.1, forward strand.
GTGGTGATCGGCAGCCCCCGGGTCGGCAACTACCTCCTCGGCGTCCCGTTCCCGGTGAAGGGGGCCACGATCTCGGTGCAGTGGCTCCGGAACGGTACGCCGATCAGCGGCGCCACCAGCCTGCTCTACCGGGTGGGGAGGCAGGACCGGGGTGCCAAGGTCGCCCTCCGGGTGACCTACACCCGCGCCGGGCAACCGCCGGCGGTCGTGGTGAGCCGTCCGCTGACGGTGTCCTGATCCCGCTGACCCCGTGAAGGGAGGCCAGAACACCAGCTGGCCTCCACAAACCGGGCTTTCAACTCCCGCCACGGCGGCTGTGCACAGGGTTCGGCTGCCTGCCGCCGGCCGGGTGGTCAGTCACGGGACATTCGGGTCATGGATCCGGACGAGTGGGGTGCGACCTGTCGACCGGTCCGGGTGGTGCATCCGGTGCGGCTGGACCCGGACGGCATCACCGGTCCGACCCGGGGGCAGGCGAGGTCGGTCACGTGGCGCCGCTCCAGTCGCGGGCTCTACGTCCCCAGCGGGGTGCCACTGACGCCCGAGCAGCGGGCGGCCGAGGTCGCCGGGGCGCTGCCGTCCGGGGGGCTGCTGACCGGCTGGGCGGCGCTGCGGCTGGCCGGTGCCGGCTACTTCGACGGCCTGGCCGGGGACGGACTGACCTGGCTGCCGGTGCCGGTGCGGATCCCGCACGAGACCCGTCGGGAGATCCCCGGCGCCCGGGTGATCCGCACGACCGCGCCTGGCCCGGCAGTCTTCCGCCAGAGCCTGCCGTGTGCGGATCCCGAGACCGCGGTCCTCGACCAGATGCAGCTGGCCGGGTCCGGGCGAGCGGCCGTGGTGGTGATGGACATGGCCGCGCTGGCCCGGCTCACCTCGATCCGCCGGGTGCGGGACCGTCTGGCTGACGACGTACGACGGCGGGGGACCAGACGGCTGCGCTGGGCGCTGGACCACGCGTGCGAGCGGAGCCGGTCGCCGAGGGAGACCCTGATGAGGCTGGTCTGGGAGCTGGACGCCGGGTTCGACCGGCCCCTGGTCAACGCTGAGGTCATCGACCTGGCCGGCCGGTTCGTCGGCGTCGCCGACCTGTTGGACCCGGTCTCAGGCGTCGCCGGCGAGTACGACGGTGCCAACCACCGCACCCGGGCCAGGCACCGCAGCGACGAGGAGCGGCGGGAGCGCTTCCAGGCCGTCGGGCTAGAGCGGTTCACCGTCGTCGCGGGGGACAGTGTCTCCACCCAGGTCGCCCGGATGACGGCCGCCAGGTCCCGGGCCAGGTGGCTGCCACCGGGTCAGCGGCGCTGGCGGGTGGCTTGAGCCGTGACGGGAAGCCAGAGCACCACAATGCAGGCCCGGATGGTGCTTTCAGCTCCCGCCACGAGCAGGTGGGGCAACCGGGGTTTGAACCGCCCGGCTCCGGGCATGACTCATCGACCACCAGGGGCACAACGACGGGAGCAGCCAATGAGGGACATGTTCGTCGGGGTGACCTACATCGGCAAGGCGACCAGGGAGTGGCGCCACCTCCGCGGCTTGATGACCGAGACCGCCGAAGACTTCGCGGCGGCGCCCATCGGCGTGCTGCCCTCCCGGGTGCAGCCCACCGGGGAGGCGTTCTTCCAGGCCTGGACGACGTACGCCGGGGAGGCGGCCAGGGAGGCCGGCGAGTTCGTCACCTCCCTCCAGGCCACCGTGGAGGACTTCCAGGGCGTGGAGTCCCAGGCGGTGGAGCAGTTCACCGGGTTGTCGGTCGCTCGCCTCGACGACACCACGACCAACGGCACCCCGGCCAACAACACCGCCCTCTCCTCGCGGCTGGGTGCGGTGGGGTGACGACCACACCCGTCACCGTCACCCTGCCGCTCGCCGAGCCGGCCGTCATCGCCCGGCCCGAGGGTGACCCCGACGGCATGGACCTGCTTGCTGCCACCCTGCTCGAGGCCTCCGGGAGGTACGACGAGTTCTCCGACGAGGCGGGCCAGCTGCGGCTCGACGGGGCGTGGCGCGGGGGCAGCCAGCAGACCTACGCCCAGCGCACGCGCATGGTCAGCGAGCAGGCCGAGCGGATGGGCGACACCGCCAAGCGGGTCGGCCGGGTGATCCTGGCCTGCGCCGACCGGCTGCGCCACCACCTGCGCACCCACGAGGAGCTGGTGGCCCGCAAGGCCCGCCTCGACGAGCGACTGGAGCGGCTCACCTCGGCGATCAGCTCCGCCACCGCCGTGACGCCGGAGCAGGCCACCGCGTGGCAGGGCAGCGCCGACGACCTCGCCGTCGACTACAAGGTGCTGGTGCACGACGAGCGCGAGCTGCGCCGCGGCGTCGCGGACAACGAGGACCTGCTGCAGCAGGCGCTGGACAACGCCATCACCCGTGACGACGTGCTCTCGGAGGTCGGCGGGCGTCCCGACCTCGCGGTCCGGGCGATGGAGAAGGCAGGCTCCCCGCGCAGCGGCGCGGCCCCGGCGGCGGTCCGGGAGTGGTGGCAGGGACTCTCCGCGGAGGAGAAGCGGGCGGTGTCGGCCTCGTACGCCCACCTGATCGCCAACAGCGACGGCATCCCTCCGGAGGTGCGCGAGCGCGCGGACCGGACCCGCGACGAGGAGATCACCATGCGGCTGTCCGCCAAGACGGCCGACGGCACGGTGACCCCCAAGGAGGCCAAGCGGCTGGCGCGGATCCGGCGCGAGGCCGAGGAGGACTGAGCCCGGGCCGAGGGACGGTGCGGCGTCCGTTTCAGTCCGGCAGCACCTCACGCAGCACCCGCAGCGTGTTGAGCCCCATGATCGCGGCGACGTCCTCGGCGCTGTGCCCGCGCTCGGTCAGCTCCTGGGTGATGACCGCGATCTCGCTGGTGTCCCAGGCCACCGTGGTCGCGCCGTCGTAGTCGCTGCCCAGGGCGGCGGTCTCGATCCCGGCCACCTCGATCACGTGTTCCAGGGCGTCCACCACCGCGGCCGGCGAGCGGTCGCAGATGGCGGCGTCCCAGTAGCCGATCCCGACCACGCCACCGGTGGCGGCGACGGCGCGGATCTGGTCGTCGGAGAGGTTGCGGTTCTCGTCGCAGGTGGCCTGCACGCCACCGTGGCTGGAGACCACAGGTCGGGTGGCGATCCGGAGGATCTCGGCCACCGCGGCCTCACTGGCGTGGGCGATGTCGACCACCATCCCGAGCTCCTCCATCTTGACCACCGCGGCCCGGCCCAGGTCGGTCAGGCCGCCCTTGTCGGTGCCGTGCATGGAGCCGGCGGCCTTGTTGTCGAAGAAGTGGGTGAAGCCGGCCATCCGCGCCCCGGCGTCGTAGAGCTCGGTGAGGTTGTCCAGGTCGCCCTCCAGGCTCTGCAGCCCTTCGAGGGAGAACAGGGCGCCGGTGACCTGCTCGCCGGCGGCCCGGGCGGCCAGCAGCTGGTCCAGGTCGCCCTTGGTGCGGACCAGCTGGAGCCGGCCGTCGGAGTCCTCGGCCGCCTGCTCCAGCTTGTCGGCGTGGTAGAGCCCGCGCTGGAGCAGCGAGGTCCAGGTGCGGGGCGGCTGGAGCTGGGCGACGGTGAGCAGGGTGATGTTGTCGGACTCGTCGCTGTTGGCCTCGTAGTTCTGGCCCTTGGGGGACTTGGTGACCGAGGAGAACACCTGGAGCGCCACGTTGCCCTCCTCCAGCCGGGGCAGGTCCATGTGCCCGCGGTCGCTGCGCTCCAGCAGGTCGCGGTTCCACATCAGGGTGTCGGAGTGCATGTCCGCGATGGTCAGCTCGTCGTGCAGCGCCTGGGTCTGGGGACTGACCTCGGGCAGGTCGGTGGCCACCACCCGGTTGAGCCTCCGCTCCACCACACCGGGGACCAGGGCGAAGAACCCGACGAGGCCGACGACCAGCAGCAGCGCCAGCCCCAGCACGGTACGTCGTACCCAGCGGCGTCGCGGCCGGACCGAGGCGTCAGAGGCGGAGTCAGCGGCGGAGTCGGGCGCGGGGTCCGGAGTGGTGGTCACCGCCGGAGTCTAGGAGCAACCGGCCCCGCACAGGGGCGAGCCGAGCCTCAGCGCTTGCGCGGCTTCGGCACCCGGCCGAAGGTCCGGTTGCAGTTGTCGCCGTTGCAGTTGCGCAGCTTGCCGGCTCGTCGTTCCAGCTCGGCCACGACCCGGGCGTAGCGCCGGGTGTCGACCACGTTCTTCAGCTCCCACGGGTCGCGCTGGCGGTCGAAGAGCATCTTCTCGCCGGTGTTCATGTCGCGGGCGTAGGTGTAGCGCTCGGTGCGGACCCCGCGCAGCGCCCAGCCCTTGTGCTTGAGCTTGCGGTCGGTGGCGGGGTTGTACTTGTAGCCGGTCTGGATGAGCGTGGTGTCGCGCCACCACTGGTCCGCGCCGCGCAGCGTGGGCGCGAAGGAGGCGCCGTCGGTGGTCAGGTTGGGCTGCACGTCGGTGAGGTCGGTGATGGTGGCGACGAGGTCGACCAGGGTGACCGGCAGCGGCGACCTGGAGCCGGGGGCGATGCCGGGACCGGCGATCACCAGCGGGACCCGCAGCGTCTCGTTGACCAGGTTGTTCTTCTTCTGCAGCCGCCGCTCGCCGAGGCTGTAGCCGTTGTCGGAGGTGAAGACCAGGTAGGTGTTGTCCAGCTCGCCGGAGGCGGTGAGGGCGTCGACCATCGAGGCGACGGCGGCGTCCACCGACTGCAGGGAGCGGACGCGGGCCTGCCACTTCTTCTGCACCACCGACTTGGGGTGCGGGTCGGGCTGCATCTTCGACGGCAGGCCGCCCTTGACCCTCTTGTTGTAGGAGCGGGCGGACAGCGAGGGAGCCTTGAGGTGCTTGGCCACCGCGGCGTACTGCTTCTCGTACGGCGGGTTGACCAGGCCGCCGCGGCCGGTCTGCTGGCGCTCGTGCGGGGCCACGTGGTTGGAGAAGAGCAGGAACGGCCGGTCCGCGGCGGAGAGGGCGCGGATCGCCGAGTTCGTCTTCTCCTCGATCCGCCTGGTCACGTAGTCGCGCTTGTAGCGCTCGTTGCCGAAGAAGCGGAACTTGAAGTAGTCGGTGGGGTTGCCGGTGATGGGCTCCCAGATGTTCCAGCCGGGGTCGCGGGGGCTGTCGTTCTCGTAGCCGTTGACGTGCTTGCCCACGAAGGCGGCGTTGTAGCCCTGCCCGGCGAACCAGGTCCCGATGGTGTTGCCGGTCTTGAGCCGGTGGTAGCCGCCGTACCGGGACTCGTTGTGCCGCACGCCGTTGTTCTGGGCGTACTGACCGGTGAGCAGCTCGACCCGCGCGGGGCAGCACAGCGGGTGCGGCGAGGTGGCGTCGGTGAGCTCCATGCCGCGGTCCCTGATCAGTGCCCGGGTGCGCGGCATCTGCTTGAGCTCGTCGGCCCGCATGTCGTCGGTGAGCACCACGATCACGTTGGGCCGGTCGTCCCGATCGGCCCCGGCACCCCGGTCGGCGGTCTTCAGGTCGCTGGCGTCGACGGTGGCCGGCACGTAGGCAGCGGGACCGGTGCGCGTGGGCTGGGCGGGGGAGGCAGTGGTGAGGGCGGAGACGAGCAGACCCGCGCACAGCAGTGCTCCGAGCGAGCGGGCGACGTGGAACATGACGTCATCCTCTCACCGGCCGCCGACTGGGGCGGCAGGACGGCTTTGTGCCACGCCACCCGGACCTTGGCGTGAGCGGAGACACACTACCTACGTTTAGGTAACTCCGGGTCCGCGCTCTCGCCACCGCGCACCCGGCGCCCCTACGTTCGAGCGGGAAACGATCCGCCGTCTCGGGCTTGTCGCAGAAGGAAGTTGCCATGCCCAGAATGTTTCGTCGGATGAGGCGGACGCTGCGGTGCCGCAAGCGCTACGGCCCGCACTGCCCCCACGTGGAGCGCCATTCCTGATCCCGCGCAAGGCGTGTCCCGGACGCGGTCAGCCTCGTTTGAAGGGTGTGCGCTCGGGGCAAGGTGCCCCTCAAGAAGCGGGGGGTCACCACATGGATGCAGGAACTGACGGCTCGGACCACGAGTCGGGTCACGAGTCGGGTCACGAGGCCGTGAGCCAGGACCCGTTCTGGTCCGTGGTGCGGCGCCGCCATCCCGACATCGACATCGTGCTGCTGCCGCCTGCGGCCGGTGGGTCCGACGAGACGCCGCCCGGCGTCGCGGTGCAGGAGCCCGAGACGGTCGCCACCCACGCCGACGAGTCGGTACGCCGTACCTGGGCGCGGCTGGTGGGCGACCACGCCAGCGCAGTGCGGGTGGAGACCCGCTGGCTGCCCGGCGGCGCGCCGGACCGGATCCGCCGCGAGACCACCTTGACCGCCGAGGGCGTGGAGACCTCCGCCGGCGTACGGCGGCTGCGTGCGGCGATCGGCGTGCTGGAGGGCGACGGGTGGCACGTGTTCGTGCCGCCCCGGGGGGTGCCGCGGCTCAACGCCGGCCAGGGCGCCGACCAGGCCGCCGCCGAGGACGCGGAGCTGGCGGCCGGGCTGGGCCGCCGCGAGCTGTTGATGGTGCTGGTGCCGGAGTCGCACCGCCTGGTGCTGCGGGTCCGGTCCGCCGACCACGTGGTCGGGGCCGGGGCCCGGGAGCTGATCGGGCAGGGGGAGTCATGACCATCGGCTGGGAGTACGACCCGCTGGTCGCGGGGGCGGTGAAGTGGGACGACCTCGGGACCCTGCTCCAGGACTCCGCCAAGGACCTGGGGTCGGCCTCGACCGGCGGGCTGGCACCGGGCGTGCAGGGGGCGGCCAACTCCTTCCTGACCGCCTGGCAGGGCTACGCGGGGGAGTCGGCGGCGATCGCTGCGGGCATGGCGGGCGCGCTGCGCGCCTCCGTCTCCGACGTCCAGGGCACCGACGGCGAGCAGTCCGGCGGCTACAGCGCGCTGGACTCCCGGCTGGGGCCGTCGCGATGACGGTCACAATCAACGTCCCGGCCGCCGAGCCGGAGATGACCGCGCCCAAGGGCGAGGCGGGCAGCGCGGACACCCTCGCCGACACGCTGTACGCCGTGGCGGGGCGCTACGAGGAGGTCGGCGACACCGCAGAGACGCTTCGCCCGATGAACGGCGTGTGGACCGGCGACGCCTACCAGGCCTACCAGGACGCCGCGGGCCGGGTCTCCACCGAGCACTCCGCGATGGGCACCACGGTCAAGCGGGTGGCGCACGCGGTCACGGCGTACGCCGACAACCTGCGCGACCTCAAGCGCGCCTACTGGGACCTCAAGGACCGGCGTACCGCCCTGGACGCCACCCGCTCCACCCTGATCAGCGACATCGAGTCCGCGGTCGACCTGACCCCGGCGCAGGTCACGGCGCTGGAGACCCGGGCCTCGGACCTGGCCAAGAGCTACCGCGACCTGGTCACCGACCACGACGCGTGGGCGCGCCGGGTGCAGGACAACGAGGACCTGCTCCGCCTCACCTTCGAGGCCGCCACCAGCCTCAGCGACGCCCTGTCCAAGGACGGCGGGGTCAACGACACCGCGCGGGACGCGATGACCAAGCCGGGCGCGCCCGGCACCGGAGCGACCCCGGAGCAGACCAAGAGCTGGTGGGACAGCCTCAGTCCCGCCGAGCAGGAGGCGGTGATCTCCGCCTACCCGGGCCTGGTGGGCAGCGCCGACGGACTGCCGGCCGACGTCCGCGACCAGGCCAACCGGGTCTCCCTGGACGGCGACCTGTCGCGGCTCGGCGCCAAGGAGGACGACGGCACCCTGGACCCCGACGAGCGGCAGATGCTGGAGAACGCCAAGGCCACCCGGGACGCGCTCAAGACCGCCGACGGCTACGTGCTGCCCGGCACCGACCCGCCCGAGCGTCCCGGCGGCCAGCTGTGGCTCTACGACCCCGGGGCCTACGAGGGCGACGGCCGGGTCGCGGTCGGGGTCGGCGACCTGGACACCGCCGACGACGTCTCGGTGCACATCCCCGGCATCAAGACCACGATGGCGGACGTCGGGGACTACACCGAGAACGCCGCCAACCTGTACGAGTCCGCCCGCTACAACGGCGACGGCTCCACGGTGGCGACGATGTTCTGGCTGGGCTACAACACCCCCGAGGACGCCATCGACGTCGACACCGTCACCCGCGGCCGCGCCGAGGACGGCGGCCGCCGGCTGGCCGAGGCGATCGACGGGATGCGGGCCAGCCGGTCGGGCGACCCCGCCCACATGACCGCCATCGGCCACAGCTACGGCTCCACCACCACGTCGTACGCCGCAGTGGACCACGGCCTGAAGGTCGACGACGTGGTGCTCATCGGGAGCCCCGGCGCCGGCCCCTCGGACGACGCGTCGGACTTCAGCGTCGGCCGCGACCACGTCTACGTGGGCCGCAACAGCCGGGACGCGGTGGCGTTCTTCGGCGACGAGGGGTGGCTGCACAACCCCGGCGGGCTGGGGGTGGACCCGTCCTCGCGCGACTTCGACGCCACCCGCTTCGAGGCCGAGTCGGTCGAGCGCGGGGACCACCGCAACTTCGACGACCACAGCCGCTACTTCGACCCGGACAGCGAGTCGCTCTACAACCTCGGCCGGATCGTCGACGGTCACGGCGACGACGTCAACGAGGCCGAGCAGAGCTACGACCCCTGGTGGCGGTGGGCCGAGGACAACGAGGGCGAGCGGGAGCCGACCAGCGACATCCCGGGCCGCTCGGACACGGGCCAGTGAGGGGTCACGTGCGCCACGCCACCGTGCTGGTCGCCGTGCTGATCACCGTGCTGGTCGCGGGTCTGGCAGGGTGCGGATCGGATCCGGAGGAAGGGAGCGCGCCGGTGGACACCGACGAGCAGCGCGAACAGGTGGTCTCCCGGCTGCGGGAGATCTCCGAGACGGTCGCACCGCAGGGCGAGGTGAGCGACCTCTACGGCAAGTGGACGGTCTGCGGCGGCCCGCCGGACGCGGGCGTGGAGTACCGGGCCTCGGGGCGGCTGGTGCCGTCGGTCGACCCGGGCGCCAGCGTGCAGGCTGCGGCCGAGGCGCTGGTGGCGCAGGGATGGACGGTGACCGAGGAGGGGAGCGACCCCCAGCCCTGGGCCAACCTGGAGCGGGACGGGGTGACGGCGTCGTTGCGGATCAACGCCTACCGCAGCGACGAGGTGACGTTCTCGGTCGCCGGCGACTGCGTGGAGCTGGGCGAGGGTGGGACAAAAGGCTGGGACTACTCCCGCGAGCGCCTGGACGGCTGAACGCGGGAGCAGTCCCGGGTGGAGCGTCTGCGCTACTTGGCCTTCTTGGCCGCGGCGGCGGCCTGCACCTCGGTCTTGGAGCCGGTGGTGCTGAGCTGGCCCGAGGAGCTCTCCAGGTGGGCCCGGATGAACCAGTGGAACTGCTCGAGCTGCGAGGTCTGCGAGACCAGCAGGTCCTCGGAGATCGGGTCGAGCTCGCCCACGGTCTCGATCGCCTCGCGGCAGGACTTGATGAGGCCCGTGTAGACCAGGTCCAGCGCGCCGAGGTGAGCCTGGGCGGTGTCCTTGCCGATGGAGTACTCGTCCCAGCCGCGGTCCTTGACCATCGCGCCGGGGGTGCCGACCGGCGTGCCGCCCATGGTGGCGATGCGCTCGGCGGTCTCGTCGGCGAAGCCGCGGACGGCCTCGACCTGGGGGTCGATCATCTCGTGGACGGCGATGAACGTCGGGCCGACCACGTTCCAGTGCACGTGCTTGAGGGTCAGGTGCAGGTCGGTGTAGGCGTTGAGTCGGTCCTGCAGCGCCTTGATGACGGTCTTGCTGTCCTTCGCGGTCATGCCGGGCACGTTGAAGCCGGTTGCCATCTGTCCTCCTGTTGTCGGGTTCGCTTTCTGTATACCCGTTCCGGGGACTTGGTAGTCACCGCCGCCTGGCCGGGCCCCGCTCGCAGCGTCGGGTGACCTCCGCATCGCAGTAGTCCCGCGTGCCGGCGTCGCCGTCGGCGCGGTCCCGACCCGGCCCGCCGATCAGCCGGTCGCCGACCTGGCGCTTCTGGCGGGTGCCCTTGAGGACGTCGCGTCCCGGCCCGCCCAGCGCCACCCAGCGGCGTACCCGCGGTATCTCGCCGGGGACGGCGTCGTAGGGGTACGCGAGGCTGATGCGGTCCGGGCCGGCCTGGCCCCGCACGACGAGGTCCTGGGCTTGAGCATCGACGTGGTCGGCTCCTGGACCGGCGTTGACCCGCACCTTCCGGCCTCGGGGCCACACGCCGTCGTCGCCGGCCCCCGCGTCGACCGTCACCTGGTTCGCCCTCACCTCGATGTCGTCATCGGCTGCGGTCCCAACGACCTTCACGCGACCGTCGGCCACGCGGGTCGTGGCGTACACGCTCTCGAACCCGGTGAACGGAACGCTGGTGCCCTCGCAGGTCAGCGTGTCAGCGAGGCGGATGGTCAGCGTCGCGCACCTGTTGATGAGGGCGACGGTGTCGCGACCCGGCCCCCCGTCCGCCGAGCGGAACGTCAGGCCGCGGCTGGGTTCGTACTCGGAGGTTTCCAGGTAGTCGTCGCCGCCCCCGAGTCGGACGTCGCCGTAGGTGCCGTAGTCGAACCTCAGGGACTCCCTCGCGTCGGAGCCGAGGAACGACACCGGGACCTTCCAGTCATCTTCCCCCTTGTCGCCGAAGTTGAAGGTGTCGATGTGCCCCTGCCACGCCAGCACCTGGACGCCCCCTACTTCCGCGCGGCGGGCGACGTTGTCCACCAGGAAATCACCGCGAGCCGCGGGCTCCGCGGCGCCGGGCTTCGGGAGCTGCAGCGTGGCCTGGGTGGCAGCGCTGACGTCGATGCTGCCTCCGGGGGCCATCGTTCCGGTGTAGTAGAGGAAGGACCCGCCCGGCCCGAAGGTGATGCGGTCGGCGTTCGCCGCGCCGGGAGGAGCGATCGACCAGACCGCGTCGGCGTACCACTCCGGCTCGTAGGTCGGCTGGTAGGGACCGCCGCCCATGTCGATGACGTCCCGCTGGTCACCGGGGGGAGGAGGGTCGGTGTGGCCGTCGTAGTCGTCGGTGGCGGTCTCGGCGTAGACGCGCTCGCGAGTCTCGCTGTTGCCGGTGAACGTGTCGCTGCCCGCCCCGAGGCCGACGTCCAGGCTGTACGCCCCCGTCCCCGGGGGGTTGACCACGACGTCGTCGCCCGACCCGGCGTCCACGCGACCCCTCGCCTCCCCATCCCCGGGCACTCGCTGGATCTGGGCGAGGCAGATGGTGTCGTTGCCGCCGAGGGCGTCGAAGGAGCCCCAGCCCCCGGGTGTCATCGCGACCACGTCGTCGCCCTCGGTGCCGCGAAAGACCGTCGCGCCGGCCACGATCGTCACCGGCTTGCCGAGACAGGTCGTCGCGGCCGCGGGTCCGGCGGGTGCCGCCCCCAGGGCCGGTACGGCGGCGACGAGCGCCGACAGCGCCGCGAACGGGATGAGGACAAGCCAGACACGCTTCAAGAGATCCCCCGTGGTCATCGTCGGTCGCTTCCTCGCGCCGGGCCCCGCTCGCAGCGTCGGGTGACCTCCGCGTCGCAGTAGTCCCGCGCGCCGCCGTCCCCGTCGGCGCGGTCCCGCCCGGGCCCGCCGATGAGCCGGTCGGCGTGCTTGACCTGACTGGTGCCCGTCAGCACATCGCGTCCGGGCCCGCCGAGTGCCACCCACCGGCGTAGCACGGGTCGCTTACCCGGGACCTTGTCGCGGGGTTGCGAGAGCGAGATCCGGTCCGCGCCGGCCTGGCCGCGTACGATGACGTCCTGGCCGTCCGCCTCGACGGTGTCCGCCCCCGATCCTGCGTTGACCCGGACCCGCTGAGCCCAGACGGCGATGTCGTCGGCGCCGCCGCCCGCGTGGATCGTCACCCGGTCGGCGACAGCAGTGAGGTACTCGTCAGCCCGGGTCCCGACGAGGGTCACGTGGCCACCCGCCTTGTAGTTCGTCACCGGCGCGCTTTCGAAGCCGGAGTAGGCGGCGCTGCTGTCGTCGCACGTCACCCTGGCCGCGAGGCGGATGTCCAGGCGGGAGCAGTTGTGGACGAGGAGGGCGGTGTCGTTCCCGGGGCCGCCGTCGGCCGAGCGGAACATCACCCCGTCGCTGGAGGAGTACTCGGCCGCCTCCAGCCAGTCGTCGCCGCCGCCGAGCCGGACGTCGCCGTAGGTCCCTTGGTCGAACCGCAGGGTCTCGTCGGCGTCGGAGCCGAGGAACGACACCGGCAGGTCCCACGTCTCCTCGTCGGCGAACTGGTAGGTGTCGACCCGTCCTTGCCAGGCGAGCACCTGACGGCCCGCCACGGAGGCGCGGCGGGCGACGGCGTCGACCAGGAGCTCGCCACGAGCCACGGGCTCGGCGGCGCCGGGCTCCGGGAGGTGCAGCGTGGTCTGCGTGGCAGCGGTGACGTCGAGGCTCCCCTCGGGGGCCATCGCGCCCCGGTAGTAGAGGTAGGCCCGACCCTTCCCGAAGGTGATGCGATCGGCGTTCGCCGCGTCGCGGGGAGCGACCGACCAGACCGAGTCGCGGTACGACTCCGAGGCGCCCTTGTTCTGGGGGGCAGCACCGCCCATGTCGATCACGTCCCGATGGTCACCGGGGGGCGGAGTCTCGGCGTAGCTGTACATCTCGGTGCTGGAGTCGGCGTAGACGCGCTCGAGCATCGTGGGAGCGCCGGTGCCGACGAACGTGTCGTTCCCGGCGCCGAGCCCCACCTCCATGATCCCCGTCGCCCGCTGCCCCGGGGAGTAGACGACGACGTCGTCGCCGGGCCCGGCGTCCGCGGCTCCGTAGGGTGCGCGCGGGTCCCGGCCTCCGGTGGCCGCGCCCGAGGCGAGGCAGATGGTGTCGTTGCCGCCGAGGGCGTCGAAGGAGGTCCAGGCCCCGGGCGTCATCGCGACCACGTCGTCGCCCTCGGTGCCGGTCGTCACGGCCTGCGACGCCACGATCGTGACGGGCTTGCCGAGACAGGTCGTCGCAGCCGCGGGTCCGGCGGGTGCCGCCCCCAGGGCCGGTACGGCGGCGACGAGCGCCGACAGCGTCGCGACCGGGATGAGGACAGGCCAAGCACGCTTCACAACAGACCCCCGTAGTTGTCCTCCGCCGGCACGGCGAAGAGGCACAGCCGACCACACGTGCTCGTCATTGGCAATGAGGCCGGTCACAGAGGCGTGGGGCTGTCCCGAGTATTGCAAGAACCCTTTCGAAAGGGTACTTTCGATCCGTGCCTGACGAACCCCGCCGCCTCAAGGACCCCCGCGAGCTGCGCGCCATCGCCCACCCGCTGCGGATGGCGATCCTGGAGCAGCTGACCATGCACGGCCCGCTGACCGCGACCGAGCTCTCCGAGCGGCTGGGGGAGTCCCCGGCCAACTGCTCCTGGCACCTGCGCAAGCTCGCCGAGCACAACTTCGTCGAGGAGGCCGAGAGCACCGGCGGGCGGCGCCGGCCGTGGCAGGTGAGCTCCATCGGCATGGGCTGGAATCAGGAGGACGACGCCGACGCCGAGACCCTGATGGCCGGCCATGCGCTGACCCGGATGTGGCTGGAGCGCTGGGTGGACCGGTTCCTGACCGCCGAGCAGGCGGTGGCCGACAAGCCCGAGTGGCGGCGCGCGGCGACGCTGAGCCAGAGCGCCACCTGGCTCACCGCCGACGAGCTGGCCGAGATGAACGCCGAGATGTCGGCGGTGATGATGCGGCACCTGGACCGGCTCGAGGACCCGAGCAAGCGTCCCGAGGGGGCGCAGCTGTGCGAGCTGGTGGGCTGGGGTGCTCCGGTCGACCCGAGCATTGCGGGGGAGTCGCGATGAGGGCGGCGTTCGCCCAGGCTGGCTTCAAGCGGCTGTTCACCGGGCTGTCGGCCTCGATGCTGGGTGACTCGATCATGCTGCTGGTGCTCAGCATGTGGGTCAAGACGCTCACCGACTCCAACGCGATGGCGGGTCTGACGTTCCTGTTCATGTGCATCCCCGCGGTCTTCGGGCCGCTGCTGGGGGTGCTGATGGACCGGGTGAAGCGCAAGCCGCTGCTGGTGTGGGGCAATGTGGCGTCCGCGGTCGCCGTACTGCCGTTGCTGGCGGTGCGCGACGAGGGCGACGTGTGGCTGATCTGGCTGGTGGCGTTCTTCTACGGCATCAGCTTCGTGGTGCTCCCTGCCGGGCTGAACGGTCTGCTCAAGGAGATGATGCCGGGCCACCTGCTGGTGGAGGCGAACTCCTCGATCCAGACGGTCAAGGAGTCCTACCGGCTGTTCGGGCCGCTGCTGGGAGCGGCGCTGTTCGCCGGCCTCGGCGGCTGGGCGGTGGCGCTGATCGACGCCGTGACGTTCCTGGTGGCCGCCGCGGTGATCGCCACGATCCCGCTGCTGGAGGAGGAACCGGTGCGCGACGAGTCGCCCATGTGGGTGCAGCTCTCCTCCGGGGTGCGCCACATCGTGGCCGACCACGTGCTCAAGCACCTGCTGTTCGGCTTCGGGCTGACGCTGCTGGTGCTGGGCTTCATGGAGGCCTCGATCTACGCGCTGCTCGACGGCTTCGAGCGGGAGCCGACGTACGCCGGGGTGCTGGTCTCGGCCCAAGGCGTGGGGGCCATCGCGGGCGGGCTCTGCTCGAGCTGGCTGATCAAGCGGCACGGCGAGGTGGCCGTCGCCATCCTGGGCCTGACTGTGTTGGCGGTGTCGATCGGCGGGATGGCGCTCTCGCCGCACATGTGGGTGGTGCTGGTCTTCGCCGCGGTCTGCGGGGTGTCACTGCCGCTGATGATGGTCAGCTACATGACGCTGCTGCAGCGACGTACCCCGCACGCGCTGATGGGCCGGGTCTCCACCGCGGCCGAGGTGGTGCTGACCACCCCGCAGGCGATCTCCCTGGGGATGGGCTCGCTCCTGGTGGTGCTGGTGGACTGGCGGATCATCTTCGCGCTGATGGCGGTGGTGATCGCCGTCGCCGCGGCGTACGTCGCGGTGCTGCTGCGCGCCGAGCTGGGCCCGGCGCGCAGCGCTGAGGAGCAGACTCAGTACGAGCCGGCGGGGTCGGCGATGAAGGCCAGGTCGTCGGGCTGATCGATGCGATAGCTGCCGCTGGCGTTGCAGTTGTAGTTCTGCCCGAACGAGGTGACCGCGACGATGATGTTCTGCTCGGCGATGGCCGGGGTGGTGATGTCGAACGTCGGGCCGCCGGAGTCGCCGAAGCAGGTGCCTCCGGTGGTGCCGCGTCCGGCGTGGGAGAACATCACCGCGGTGTCCCGCAGACCGTAGGCGCCGCGGAGGCTCACCAGCCGCCGGTCTGCCTTGCGCCGGGTGTCGCCACCGAAGGAGCTCTTCGGGCTGCTGCCCTCCAGGCCGTAGCCGACGGACTCGAACAGGGCGCGGTTCTTGGCGCCCCCGGCGTAGCGGTCCAGGTAGCGGGGCGTGGGCAGCGTGCCGTACTCGGGCAGGACGATGGGCTCGCTCAGCTCGACCACGCCGAGGTCGTGCTGCAGGAACTCCTCGTCGACGTAGTCGGGGTGGGTGAAGGTGGACTCGGCCTCGGACCACTGCGGGCTGGCGTCCAACAGCGCGGCCCAGGTCTCGTAGCGCTCCTCGTTTCGGTCCGGGACGAACGTCGAGCTCGGCGGGAACACCGAGTAGTCCGGCGCCTCGGCCACGGAGAACCACACGTCGGTGCCACCGGACAGCGGGTCGGCCGGGACCTCCCCCTCGACGCCGACCGCATAGGTGCAGTGTCCGGCGGTGACGACCGTGTCGGGGTCGATCAGGGTGCCGGTGCAGTTGAACCAGCCGCCCGGGTCGTCGAAGCGGGAGTCGGCCGCGTCGGGGACGTAGAAGAAGAGCTGTCCGACGAAGGGGTGCTCGCCGGCGTCCGGCTCACCGCCCACGATGGCGGAGGCGGGCAGCATGGGGGAGAGCAGCAGGCCGCCGACGGCGACGGCCGCGGCGCGGAGCAGGTGACGGTTCATCCTGAGGAGTCCTCACTGGCTGGGGTGGGGGCAGAGAGGCACCAGTACATGCGGGTCGGGAGGTGTCCGGAATCCCTCCGATTGGGTACGTCGCCGCGGATGCCGACCTGGCCCGCTGTCCATCGCCAGCCCCAGTGCAGCCACGGGCCAGGTACGCCGGGACGATGGTGGGGTGATCGAACGCCACCAGAAGACCCTGCGGCTGCTGCTCGCGGCGTACGTCGTGGTGCTGTTGTTCGTGGTGTTCCAGCCGGTGGCCGACGTCGGCAACGGCGCCATCGACCGCGTCTGGCGGCTCCTGGTCGAGCTCGGGGCGTCTTCCAGCTTCGCCCCCCGCAACGGGTGGAGTTCGTGCTCAACGTGGTGATGTTCGCGCCGGTGACCCTGCTGGGCTATCTCTCGTTCCGCTGGCGGTGGGCCGACTGGGTTGTCGGCACTTTCGTGGCGTCACTGGCGATCGAGTTCATCCAAGGGGTCCTGTTGCCCGATCGGTCGGCGACGTCCAGCGACGTCGTCTCCAACACGCTGGGTGGTCTGGTGGGCGTGGCCTGCGGGTTGGTCGCGGGCAGCTATGCAGGGAAGCGCGCGAGGTGATAGACGCTCCCGATGAGGGCCGCGATCAATTGCGAGCGAGCTGAAGTAGAAGGTGCTCATACGAGTCCGTGACGGCCTCCCAGCGATAGGCCTGAGCCGCGTGCTCCTTGCCCAGTTTCCCCCGGCCGAGAGCCGCATCGGGAGCCAACTCGTCCGCGAGGATGGCATTCGCCACGGTCGCCGGGTCGCTGAAGAACCGGGCATGACCAGCGGTCACTTCGTGGTTGAAGTTGACGTCGAACGCGGTGACGGGGGCGCCGCAACCGAGGGCGCGCAGTAGCGACGGGTTCGTGCCGCCGACCGAGTGACCGTGCAGGTAGCTGAGGCTGTTGGCGTACAGCTGGTTCAGGAGCTCCTGATCCCAAATCCCCCGAGCAGGCGTACGTCGCCCTGCTGAGCCAGCCGGCGCACCCGGTCCATGTATTCGTTGCCATACGGGGCGGAGCCCACCACAACGAGAGGAAGCTCGGCCTTGGCGGCCACATGCCCTTCCACGATTTGAGTGACGTGGTTCTCCGGCTCCATCCGGGCAACAACAAGGTGATAGCGGTTGCGCTCAAGACCGACCTTATTGAGTAGGTCGTCACCGGCGTCCAGGATCGGTGCGCCGTATGGAATGAAGTGACTGTCGCGTCCGTAAGCGGTCCGAAGATGCTCGGCGATGCCCCGGGCGTCTGCGATGAGGGGCACGCCGGACGCGGCGGCCTTCTCCTCCGCCCGCTTGTAGTACCGGGCACCAGCACCCTTCCACTTCTCACGCTTCCACTCCAGCCCGTCCATGTGGACGGCGACCGGGATGCGGGCCATCTTGAGGAGGCGAAGGTAGGGCGCGTTCGCCGCGTTGAAGACAATGGCGGCGTCCGGGCGACTGCCGATGGCATGCGCGACAGAGAGACCCGTGTGGCTGAGTGTCTCCAACGAGCGCTTGCGCACGGCAGGGAGATTGATTAAACGCATCCCGAGGTGGGTTCGTTCGTCCTGCCCAGCGTTCCTGCAGTACACGTCGACCCGATGGCCGCGCTTAACAAGCCGCTGGCCAATCTCCTCGATCGCGGTCTCGAACCCTCCGTATTGCGCTGGCACACCGCGTGTGCCGATCATCGCGAACCGCAGTTGCGAGATCCCCATGCCTGTGCCCCCCCTGGTGGCGCGACGCGGCGTCTGCCTTGGTGTTGGGGCTAGATGCTACGCGCCGGGGACATGCTTCTGCTGATCGGCGCGGATACGTGGTACAGCCCAGAGAGAGGGCAACGGGTCAGATCAGATGAACAGGGTCCCCACAACCGCAATGCTCGTCCCCCGCGATGGACGTCGCGTCTACTACTTCCGAGCAGTGATGGCGCGTAATGAGCCGCAGTGCATGGCGAGCGGCACGGTGTGGTTCCTCGACATGCCCGCAATGCGCACACTTGACCACCGGCCGGGTGGGGAGTCCAACAGAGAACATGCCCTAATGAAGCATGCGACGTAGATCACAACCACTGCGTTGACCGGATTTAACCCGATTGTGGTATGTCGATGCGTCAACACCGGGTATAGGCCGCTTCGCGCAAGACGAGGGTGTTGGGGCCGCGAGTGCGACCAAAGCGGGGCGAGACGAGGTCAAAGTCCGCAGCACGCCGAGGAAGGGCGGGAAGTCGAATGCAGGGGCGGATGCACGCTCTCAGGTGACGGTTGACCTGCCCCGTCACAAAGGTTCCAGTTCCTGTAGCAAAGTGACTGCCTTCACCGGAAATCTGAACACTGTGCCTACCCGCCCGAGTTCCGCGCCCGAGACATCGTGCTTGTCCGTGCGGGCAAACCGCAGAACCAGACAGCTCACGAGCTCAATACCCCCTTCACGCTGTCCAAGTGGCCCAGCAAGACCGCATCGACTGTGGCGAAACCCCGGGCCCGCCACCACCGAGCCAGCAGGGCTCCGGGTCGCTCGCCGGCGCATCCGCGAACTCGAGACCGAACTGGTGATCGTCCAGCCGCGAAGTTCCTGGGCGAGGACAAATCCCCGCCCGACAGGGCTCTACCCGTGATCGATCGACTCGTCGAACACCGGGGTCCCGTCCGATCGTTACCGACGGCTCCTGGCGTGACACGGCAGGACTATTACAAGCAGAAGTGGATCTGACCCCCCAATGCAACTGCGCCGCCAATGGTTCACCGGGCTGATCCGCGAGGTCCACGTCGCCTCCCGGCGCACCTACGGGTACAGGCGCATGCATGCCGAACGCACCATGGGGATGAGCATCACCATCTGTGAACGCACCGTCTGGCTGCACATGAACCGGGCCGGCATCTACGGACTACCCGGGACCGGCCACGGGCAACCGGCTACGCGGCGTGGTAACCCCCGATGATCGGAAGTTCCACCGGTTCCGTTCCAGCGAGCTTGGGTCACCGACACCACCCAACTCAGGACACCTTGGGTACCAGCAGTCGTCGCAACACCTACCGGATTCCAAGCGCGTGAAGGCTTGATCGAATGTGCCCCTGTGCTCGGCGCCTACAGCCGCCGCATCGTGGGCCGGCCCATCGGCTCCAAGCAAGACGACACCCTCGGGGTCAACGCCCTCCACATGGCCATCCGCAACCGTCACCTGAAGCCGGTTGGATCGTGCACGCCACCCACGGAAACCCGTTCACTTCCTGGGTCTTCGGCTAGAAGAACCGCTCCGCCGGGCCTCCGTTCTTCGGTACCGTCGGCGACGGCCTGGACAACGCCATGATGGCGAGCTTCTGGTCCTCGATGTGGGTCGAGCTTTTCAACCGCCGAGGATGGAAGACCCGGGTCGAGCTCGCAAACGCATCTTCGGGCACATCGAGAGCTTCCACAACTGCCGTCGACGCCACCCCGCGCTCGGCTCTCACACTCCAATCGGGTACGAACTACCTCCGTTCCCCGACAACATCGCCGAAGCCAGTTAGTCACCGCAATTGGGACCCAAACGGTGAGGCAGGTCACGATGTCGCCTACGCGTGTATCGGGTCCCCTACAAGATTGTTCCGCCGGGGGGATCCAGCGAGAGGGGCGCGCAGACCTAAACTAGTCTTTTCATCACTCCGTCCGAGGGCTCCCCGCCCGTGGACGCGGCCTAGGGGGACGTCAAAGTGAAGATACTGATGTGTAACCCGGGCGCGGAGCGATACGGCAGCGATCGCATGGCGCTCGAGGGAGCTAACGCGCTGATCGAGGCAGGTCATGAGGTTGTCCTCATAACTCCGAACAGCGGCCCATTGGTTGACGACGCGCTCTCTGCTGGCATGCAAGTTGGGTATGTGCGGGTGCCGGTTCTCCGCAAGGAGCACCTTTTACCACACAGGCTGCTCGTCCTGGCATGGGCGTCGATCCTGGGGACATTTAACGCTGTCCGCGTGCTACGCCACCATCGACCAGACAGAGTCGTAGCCAATACATCGACCCAACCAGTTTGGTCACTTGCCGCTCGTCTGACGGGCTCAACAGTGGTAGTGGTGGTGCACGAGGCCGAGGCGGGAACCAATCCAATCGTGCGTGCTGGCGTCCTGATGCCGCTAGTGCTTGCAAACGAACTCGTCGTCGTTAGCGAGACGGCAAGGGAGTTCGTGACAACGTCAGTGCTTCTCCGGCGGAAGAGGATACATACCGTACGCAACGGGCGTGACTGGACGACGTACTTCCGAACTGCAACCCGGGACCGCGCAGACGTGCCGAAAATACTCGTTAGTGGGCGGCTGAGCCCACGTAAGGGACAGGACCTCGTGCTCCAGGCTGCCCATCGTTTACGAGTGAAGGGTATAGAGGTAGAGGTACTTTTCGCGGGAGACGTTTACGCTGGGTATGAATGGTTCCAAGAAAAACTCGAAAACGATGTTCGACTATACGGACTGCAGGGCAACGTTACATTTTTGGGTTTCGTCGATGACATGGCAGAACTGTTGGAACGCGCCGATGTGTGTGTGGTGCCTTCCCGCGTTTCGGAATCATTCGGTTTAGTCGCCGCAGAAGCGATGGCAGCGATGAGGCCGGTGATCGTATCCTCAGGTGGAGGCTTGACCGAAATTGTTGAACACGGCAAATCTGGCCTTGTCTTTCAGTCAGGGGATGCGATTGCTTTGGCTGCCACACTCGAAGAGATGCTCGCCAAACCAAAGATGGCGGAGTCACTCGCCTTGGCTGGATACGAACGCGTCAATCACCATTTTGGACAGAGGGTATACCGGCGAGCGTTCGTCGACGCCGTTATTGGGCCTTCGCGTGAAGGGATAGGCGAATGAATGACTCGGTCCTTATGATGTCATTGGTTGACCCATGGAAGGCGCGCGATGGAGGCACACTGAGGAATCGTGCGACCGAAACGTACTTAAGGCGGGCAGGCTGGGACGTTGAGACACTGTTTCCTCAGGCTAAAGACCATGAGGGGCCAGGATTCTCCACAGTGCCCAGCCGACTGCGCAACTTCAAGCGGAAGATGCTTCCTATGCCCACGTCACTAGGGGCACGGAATGCAACTATGCGACGCGTTGTTCAGTCCTCGGATGCCACGTTGATGCACGTGAGTGCGCTGTCCCAAGCGCCCTATCGACGGTACTCTCAGGCTCGACTCTGGCTAGACTTCATGGACTTATGGAGCCAATTCGCCCTGCGAGAGGCAGACGCAAGGAGTGGCATCTACTCAGCTTCCGCGCGTCTCCAATCTATGTGGCTACGACGAGCCGAGAGGCTGGCCTGTAAGGACGCGTGGCTCACCACAGCGGCCGGTTGGACGGACACCCAGACTCTTCTTGGGCGCGGAGTAGAAGCGGTGTGGTTGCCCACCACGCTTCCAGACGACGAATTCTATCCGGTCCCGAAAGACGGTTCGAACGGTCTAACTGCGGGGTTCTTAGGCAACTTCAACTACTGGCCAAACCGGGATGCCTATTTTCATCTCCTAAAGCACTGGGTGCCCGGCCTCACCGCCGCTGGCTGGAACGTCGTAGTGGCAGGTCTCGGGTCAGACCTCTTGCCTGAACCACCAGAGGGAGTTCATCTTCTTGGTCCTATCGGTTGCCTAGACAAATTCTACTCGAAAATCGATGCGGCGCTCGCTCCCATTGCGTTAGGGGAGGGATCAAGGTGAAAGTGATTGAAGCAATGGCCCACGGAATCCCGGTTATTGGTACGGATTTCGCATTCGATGGATTTCCGGACGAATATCAAGGGAAGTTTGTACATGTGGATCTCTTCACGCCTGATTTTCACCGGTTAGGGCCTCTGGTGCGATTTGATCCCTGCGGTGACCGGTCCCTGGACATATTCAAAGAAAGTTTCGCCATCGAACGGGTTGCTTCGCTCCTCAAAGAGCGTCAGCCATGAGGGTTCAACAGGTCCCGAGTTACCGCGTTACGGCAGTCATTCAGCGACTTATGATCGCCTCTGGCCGGAGCACAAGAGTCGATCCGAATATTCCACCATTGGATCTGATGGGCGAGGCCGGAGTGCGCCTAGTAGAACTGGCGAGAGGCTACCTTCGACTACGTCGGCCGGTATTCCTGGGATCCCGGGTTAAATTGCGAGGACGCTCGCGGCTTCAGATGGCAAATTGGTCGGGTGTGGGAGATCGAACTGTGATTGATGCCCGCGGCACCATAGGCGTCCGGATCGGTGAGGGAACAAGGCTCGGTCGTTATGGGGTTATTACGACGACCAGTCATCTCTCACGGTATGGCGTCGGAGTAGTCATAGGCAAACGCTCGGGCGTGGGAGACGGATTCCACCTGGGAGCCTCTGGGGGCGTTGAGATCGGCGACGATGTCATTATTGGGCCAGGATTCAGCGCTCATTCCCAGGAGCATAATTATGGCGACCACTCCTTGCCAATTAGGGAACAGGGAACGAATGAAGCGCCCATCATCGTAGGAAACGATTGCTGGATCGGCTCCAAGGTCACCCTTCTTGCGGGTTGTTCACTTGGTGAAAGAACAATCGTGGCTTCGGGGGCAGTGGTGAAAGGAACGTTTCCGGGAGGAGTTATACTCGGCGGCGTCCCAGCACGGATAATTCGTAAGCTTTGAATCAATCACCTTTAGGTCCATGATGCTGATGTTCGCCCTCGCCGCCATGTGTCTGATCGGCGTGCTCATTGCGGCGCCATATAACGGGCGGTTGAATATCTATCTCGGACTCGTCGCTACTTCGACGATGCTTCTTCCAAGGGTTGTTGTCGGCTCGAGCCACCTCGACTCCTTTCGCGTTGGCATAACGGGAAGTCAACCCCGAGTTATGACCTACACGGTAGGCATCATAGCCATTCTATTGATATCCTGGACTGCTGGAAACCGAAGGTTGCAGGTTTGGCCGTTTCTTGTGCTGTCCTTCTTCTTGCTAACCTGGGCTCTGTTCGTTTGGGCCAACACGCCTCCCTTGTGGGCGGGCGTCGTACATCTTTTGACGGCTGCTGGGGCTTGGATCGCAGGCGGTGCGATTGCGCATGAAGTTGCTCGCCGTGGCACCTACGGTGACCGTGCGGTCGCATGTTGGATCGCAGGCATAATCTTGATACAAACGGTTATCAGTCTCCTGCAGTTCGTCGGGTTTCCCATCTTTGATGCTAATCAGCTCGTGGTGGCGGATGACGGTATCGATGGTCGCGTTGGCGGCACTTTAGGTCACCCCAGTTACATTGGGAAGGTCTGCTTCTTGGCTGCCTTCTTCGTGCTGCCGCTAGTGGCATCGCCGGATCGTGTCACTCGTCGGGTTAGTATGTTCGCCATAGGCGTGTCATTTATTCCGCTCATCCTCTCGGGGGGCGTGCTAATGCTATCGCCGTGGTGAGTGCAATTCTCATTTGGAGCATTTTGAAGCCGGGCGATGGGAGACATGCCTCCCGGCTGCGGACTACGCTCTTCTTGGGCGTAGCGCTAACACTGTCCTTCGATTTCTGGGTCCAGCGATTCACTACTGGCGAGGATGGGACATACAGATCGCAGTTCAATGACACGGCCGTGCGTTTCCTTAATACCCACTCTTGGTGGGAGGGTGCGGGCCCGAATTCCTACCAAAATGCAGTGGGGGCGACCGACTCGATGGCCGCCTCTGGATGGGTTGTTCACAACGTGGTGCTCTATGCAACCGTTGAACTGGGCGTAGTTGGGCTAGCGGCACTGCTGCTACCAGTGTTCGGTGCGCTTTGGGTAGCATTTCCGAAACGGAAAGAGGATGGCCTCGCTGGTGGGCATGCTCGGGTAGTTCTCGCGTCCTTCCCTGGGCTCGTGATTATTACGATGACCGGGTGGGGCATGCTGTCTGAGCCACTGATCCTGTGGATGCTCGCGACAGGGTATGTGGTGGCGAGGTTGCAGTATCGGATCAAGCGTGGTGGCGAGCACCAAACACCTCCCGTGGCTGCGGTGGCGGCTCAACGCACGGACGGCGTCGGCGAATAGTTCCGGAAACCTGGCGATTGTTTGGCAAGGCCATCTGCCGTTCCGAATATTCGAGTGAATAATGTTGGACTTTCGGCCCTCATTATGCATTCCATCACTGCGGAGTCCAGCCCTCGTCCTCCGATGGCTGGGTTGATCGGCAGTTCTGGACTTGTCGTCCCAGCCGTCTATAGGTGGCCAACTTCACCTGGGTGGCGGGCTGTTCCGGGATGGGCTACGAGGCTTTCGTGTTCAACGTCCTCAGCCGCCCGAAACGCGGCTTGCGGGCGCCACCAGATTGATCACCGACCCGGTGTCGATGCCCCCGAAATGTGGGTCGGTTCTGCTCCGGTGGTTTTTCGCGGTGGGGCAACACCTTCCGAGATTCTTGTGGGTGTGAGGACATCGACGCTTCGGGTGAAGAAGGGTCCGGGGAGGCGTCCGCTGGCGATGAAGCGGCTACGGTTCATGGAGCTGCGGGCTCGTGGCTGGGGCATTCGGGGCGCGGCCCGGGAGGTCGGGGTGTGGCGGACCACCGGCAACAACTGGGCGCGTGGGTACATGACCTACCGCCAGGGCGTCCCGCCGGGTGCGTGTCGCCGCTGGACTGGATGTCGGACGTGAAGTCAGACCCCGATTCCTGTCGCAGGACTCGCGGATCGAGATCGCCGACCTCGTGCTCGCCGGAGTGAGCATCCGCGGCATCGCCGAGCGACTGAGACGCTCGCCCTGGAAGATGTCGCGGGAGCCGCGCCGCCACACCCCGGGAGCCCCGCAAGGGATACCGGCCGTTCGAGCGCACCGACAGGCGGCGGCCCACCGCGCACGGCACCACCCCGGCGTGTCGACACGTCACCGGAGCTGCGGCGGTTGGTGGTGGAGTGGAGCTCCTGC
This sequence comes from Nocardioides houyundeii, assembly GCF_002865585.1. NCBI lineage: Bacteria > Bacillati > Actinomycetota > Actinomycetes > Propionibacteriales > Nocardioidaceae > Nocardioides > Nocardioides houyundeii. Next base: position 637,725 of record NZ_CP025581.1, read on the forward strand.
GCAGAGGCATAGGTCGCAGCAGATCAGCAGCAGTTGCGACGTCGCTTTTCCGAGGACCCGTCGATGCGGCTGTGTCATGAAGACATCCATCAGGCGCTGCACCAACCCACATCAGCATTGCTGCGCCCTCCGAGCCTGGCGCCCGAGGCCGCATCCCCTTGCGAACGGGACGCGACTGTCGACGACGCTCGAAAATGAGGCCATAGCGACGGGCGAAAACGAGGCCACCCCGACAGATTGGGTGGGTGATCTCAGTGGAGGATTGGGCTCTGATTCGGCGGCTGGTCGCGGACGGGGTTCCGCAGCGGCAGGTCGCGCGGGATTTGGGGGTCGGACGGTCGACGGTGGCGCGGGCGGTGGCCTCGGATGGGCCACCGAAGTACGAGCGGCCGGCGGTCCCGACGTCGTTCGATCCCTACGAGGCTCGGGTGCGTCAGCTGTTGAAGGACACCCCGGACATGCCGGCCACCGTGCTGGCCGAACGGGTGGGATGGACCGGGTCGATCACCTGGTTCCGTGACCACGTTCGGCGGCTTCGTCCCGAGCATCGGCCGGTCGACCCTGCGGACCGGTTGGTCTGGGCGGCCGGGGATGCGGCGCAGTGCGACTTGTGGTTCCCGCCGAGGAAGATCCCGCTCGAGGACGGCACGAAGGTGTTGTTGCCGGTGCTGGTGATCACCGCCGCGCACTCCCGGTTCGTCCTGGGTCGGATGATCCCTACCCGTCGGACCGAGGACCTGCTGACCGCGACCTGGGAACTGGTGCAGGAGTTGGGGCGGGTGCCGCGACGGTTGATCTGGGACAACGAGCCCGGCATCGGCCGCGGCAAGCGTCACGCCGAAGGGGTCGCGGCGTTCACCGGCACGCTGGCCACCAGCCTGCACCGGCTGCGGCCCCGGGATCCGGAGTCCAAGGGGATCGTGGAGCGACGCAACCAGTTCTTCGAGACCTCCTTCATGCCCGGTCGGACGTTCGCGTCGCCAGCGGACTTCAACACCCAGTTGGCTGAGTGGCTGACGATCGCGAACGCCCGGACGGTCCGCACGATCAAGGCCCGCCCGGTCGATCTGGTCGAGGTCGACAAGGCCGCGATGCTGCCCCTGCCGCCGGTGGCACCGGTGGTGGGCTGGACCAACCGGGTCCGGTTGGGACGCGACTACTACGTGCGCCTGGACTCATCGGACTACTCCGTCGACCCGGCACTGATCGGCCGGTTCGTCGACGTCACCGCTGACCTGCGCCAGGTCCAGGTCAGCCACGATGGGCGGGTCGTGGCACGGCACGACCGGGTCTGGGCACGCGGGCAGACGATCACCGACCCGGCCCATGTCGCGGCCGCAAAGGTCCTGCGCGAGCAGTACCTGGCACCCGTCCCTGCCACCGCCGAACCAGACGACCCGCTGGTGCGGGACCTGGCCGACTACGACCGCGCCTTCGGACTCACCCACGGCAGCGATGAGGATGTGGCCTGATGGGCGCGGCGAAGAAGCCGGCCACTGGTGAGGCGCTCAAGCAGCTCACCTACCTGGCCAGTGCGTTGAAGGCGCCCCGGATCACCGAGTCCGCTGCCCGGTTGGCCGACCACGCCCGCGACTCCGGGTGGACCCATGAGGAGTACCTGGCCGCAGTCCTGGACCGCGAGGTCGCCGCCCGCAACGCATCCGGGGCCCAGCTGCGGATCCGTGCTGCCGGGTTCGGTGCCCGGAAGACGCTCGAGGAGTTCGACTGGGACGCCCAACCAGGAGTCCGGCAGCAGATCGCCGCCCTGGCGTCCGGCGGGTTCCTGACCGAGGCCCGCAACATCGTGCTGCTCGGACCGCCCGGCACCGGAAAGACCCACCTAGCCACCGGCCTGGGCATCGCCGCCGCGCACCACGGCCACCGGGTCCTGTTCGCCACCGCCACCGAGTGGATCACCCGACTCACCGACGCCCACCGCGCCGGCCGGCTACCCCAAGAGCTCACCCGGCTACGCCGCTACGGGCTGATCATCGTCGACGAGGTCGGCTACCTGCCCTTCGAACAAGACGCCGCGAACCTGTTCTTCCAGCTCGTGTCCAGTCGCTACGAGCACGCCTCGCTGATCCTCACATCCAACCTGCCCTTCAGCGGCTGGGGCGGCGTCTTCGGCGACCAAGCCGTCGTCGCCGCGATGATCGACCGCGTCGTGCACCACGCCGACGTCCTGACCCTGAAGGGCGCCAGCTACCGACTACGCAACCGCGGCATCGACACCCTGCCCAGCATCAGAACCCAAGACACGGCAGACTAGAACCCACAACCGGTGGCCTCGTTTTCCACCGTCGGATCGGCCCCAGATCCGAGCGTTGCCGACACGCGACCATCGACATGCCCACCAGAGGTCGACTGGCCCCTGCCACGGTTCGAGGAACCCATGGTGACCATTCATCAGCGTCCCTCAGTGCCTGCCGGGCGATCCTGGAGTGGGCATTGGGCGAGGAGATGTGACCGTCGGGAGTGCCAGGGCTCAGCGAGCGGGACCCGCGTGGGGCGACTGACCCGGATGGTGCGCTCCTGCACCTGCCGCAGTCTGATGGCAGAGCCTGCACGCGGCTATGACGGCGCGGATGAGCGACCTCCCGGAAGCCGTGCTTCGCTCGGTACCAAGGTTCCTCGTCGAACTCTTGGCGCGCCAGTAGAGCCCGTAGTAGATCAGGCGTCAATCGTGATGCAGGTTCCCGCGATGGCCCGTAGTTGTGGCTGAAAAACGAGAGCTTCATTAAGGAGCTCTACCATCTCGAATCGGCGCTCACCCGTCCCACCCGCTTGGCTCCCAGGCCTCGCTACCGTTGGCACCGGACGCGACCATCGACGGCCCACTGAAGAAGGACCGGCGCCGACCGAGGTCCGAGCAACCGTCGCTGAGGAACCACCAGCGCCTCCTCCTGCCCGCGGATTGGTCCCAGATCGAATAGCCCAGGCGGAGACGTATCAGTCGAGGTGCTTGAAGTTCTCTTGGGAGGCTTGCACTACAAGTGGTAGACCATTAAGAACCGCATTGTGATACGCATCCGCTTCGATGCGCAGTTTGTCGATCGCGTCCAGGACAAGGGTCCCGAAGCCGGGATCGGGCTCAATGGACAGTTCCGATATGCCGAACATTTCCAGCAGTCCACGAACCTTTCCCTGCGTCGCCAACACTATAGGAGCCTTGCCTCCCAAGAGGCCCAGAATTGAGAGATGCATCCTGCCGGTCATGATTACGTCGGCTCGCTCCGTAAGATAACGGATTTGCGCAGGCGGCAAGAGGTCCCCTATCGACCAGCAGCCACCAGACTGGTCGTCTTGCAGAGCATCGAGGAGAGCGGCTTGGGCGGCGACGTCGTCCGCGCCCTCATGGGTGACGTGGGGCAGCAGCAGCACATTGAACCCACGCTCCTGCAGACCGCGAATTATAGAACAATATTCTTCCAACTGGTCTCGTCGCGCCTGCAGCAAGCCGCTGATGTTGACGATGGCACGCGGTCCTGCGGAGCCGAGCCACCGTAGAGCGGTTGGGTCCAGTGGACGCGCGGGGGTTACGTCCAGACTAAACACCAAATCAGCGCCTAGGGCTATTCCTTGAATACCGAGACGCCTAAGGCGTTCATAGGATTCTGGGTCACGTGCCACGATTTCGACGCCCGCCGTACCAGCTTTCGCGGCTGACTTAGCCGCGAGAGCATGTGGCGAGGAGTTCCATGAGAAGCCCAGGACCCTAGTTGCTGCTCCACCTTTCACGCTGAACTCCGCGACAGTCCAGAGCCGCCCGGATGACAATGGAGCGTAGGCTCCGTCCATGACGTCCGCACCTACGATAAGGACAGTGTCCGCTTGGCGAAGGCTCCGGGCCAGCCGCCACCATTCTAGAAAATGACGTGGACTTCGCGAATACAGCAATCGCGGTGAAACGGTCGAGGTTCCAAAGTTTTGTAAATGCTCCTCGCTATACGAGCAGGCAGAGGTGACGATGATATTCCACTCCTCAATATTGGGGAGCTTCGGAATTAAACTCTCTAGCATGGCGACGTCGCCGATATTACCTCCACCTGCGGAGGGAATCAGGATGCCAGTTCCGCACGGGCGCCTTCGGGAGCCGACTCTGGTCCCTAGCAGCATCAATAACCTATCGGCACCAAGAATCACTCGATCGATATTGTTCTTGAGAAAGATCTTCATGAGAACTGGCTATCTCTGCTTTCTTGAGAATGATTCAAACATTTCCCGTGCGTCTCGGCGGTTGCCAGCGGAAAGTGCGGCGGTGATGACCCAAGCGGTAAGGCAAACAGGCAAAGCGCACGCGAGTTGCACCGAAGGGGGAGCGCTACCCACAAAAGGCAAGACTAGGTATCCACTGGCGCCGACGATGAGGGTCGAGACAATCGGCCCAAGGCCCTCTTTGAACATGTTCGCAAAATTGAGAGTGTCTCTCAAGAAGAAGAGTGCGAGAGGCCAAGACAGGATCAGACACAGAGACACCGTGGCGGCCACCTGTATCGCCCCATAGTTGCTAGCGAACGCAATAGCTATAAGTGTCAGGCCTTTGGAGATGAGGTTATAAAGCAGAAGATCGCCAGACCGGCCAGTTGCTAGGAACGTCCAGTAGTTGACAAAGTTGAGTGATTGAAAGAGTCCGCCAATTGCCAAAATCTGCAAGTAAGTGCCGGTGGTAGTCCAAGGCTCTCCAAAGGCGACAATGGCGCCTGAAGGCCCGCATGCGTACAGGGAACCGAAGACCACGGATCCAATCGCCCCGGCCCGCCGCAAGTTTCTACCTACTACAACTGGGAAATGTTCTGTTCCCGCGGTTTTCGCCATGTATGATATTGACATGTTCGTCAGGGGTCCGAAGATCTGCTGTGCAGGCAGGGTCATCAATTGAAATGCACGGTTATAAAGGCCGAGGACGTGTGCGCCGATGCGCCCTCCGATGAGAATCGAATCTATATTGGAACTCGCATAATTGATCATCTGAGCACCGCCCAGTTTAATGCCAAATGTTCCAATATCGTAAATTGACGTGGATCGGTCGAAATTGCCCGGGATTAAGCGTTTTACCGCGAGTAGGCGCAATGCGGTGAGGGCGAAGGCTGAGGTGACCTGCTGTACTACTAGAGACCAGTAGTTCTCCCAAAGATATGCCGTGGCTAGCGCGCAGATGAGCCCTATGGTCGCTGCTAGTGCGTCCGTAATCGCCAGCGTGGGTGCCCGGAAACTACGGGTCAGCGAGACCACGGCTCCCGCCTGCATTCCGTTGAGAAAGAATACTGGAGAAAGTCCAAGAATTACGGGGCCAAGGAGGGCCTGTCCGAGCAACTGTGCCAGTGGGAATGCGGAGAGCGCCACGATTGTGGTGCAGGTGAGTCCAAGGAGTGCATTTGCCCACGCAACCTTATTCTGGCGGTGCTGGCTCAGACTCTGACTTTGAATGGCTGCGGGAGTAAGTCCAGCGTCTCGAATCAATTCGGCAATACCTACCGTCGCGAGAGCTAGGGCAAACACTCCGAAGTCGGTCGGTGTGAGGAGTCGACTGAGGGCCACGAATCCCACGAAAAGACAACCGACTTTGACTACTTGCCCGAGCAGTATCCAAGTTGCGCTGGACAGGCCGGTTGAGGAGGGAAGCGCGGAGCCGATCACTCTTGGCTATCCGAGGAGGGATCCGCGGCGGGAGGCGGCGCGTGCTGCCGCAACAGGAATTCGGTTGCCCGTCTGGGTGACCGCGCTGCGCGGAACTGATCGGGCGGGGTGCCGATGGCAAGAAGCGTGATCACATCTTCGTGATCAGGAATCTCGGCCAAAGTTCGAAGGTCCGTGGATGCTCGGTTCGACATTGACCAATTCAGGAAACATGTCGCTAGACCGTTGAGATGGAGGGCGTTCGCAAAGTTTGCGGCAAACATGCCACCATCAACCCAACGTTGGTTGCGTTCGCCTGGTCCGGCAAAGAGTCTGGTGTCAACAGTAATTATTGCAACCGAAGGGACATGCTCGCCGAAACCGGCGTTTCCATTCTGTCGGCGCAGGATTCCTTGCACCTGTACTGGGTCCGTATACCAGTGCACAAGCCAAGCCTGCCTATTGCATACGGAAGGCGTAAAGCGCGCAAGCCTGACAGCGTCGTAAACAAGACTAGGGTTCACCGTGCCTGCTCCGAAATCTCGGACGCTACGCCGGCTGGTGAGCAGTTGCTCACCTACTTCACGACCGGCTGGCGTTAGCAGCCCGCCCCATACGCGCTGTGCTTCCTGCATGGGTGCGATGACGTCGTGGACGACTCCGCTGGCGTTCCAAGTTGCAAGGGCCGCACGAGCTGTGGCGACATGGTCGGCCAGCGGCGCGTCGTGAGGTATCCCTGTAATTCCAGCCTGGAGTCGAGCGTCGACCGCCTTCGCAAATGGCCGTTTTGGCTGTCGCAGCGACAGCCCTTTCTCAATGCGGTGGTAGTCCTTGGTGAGCTGGGTCTCCGCCGAGCGCCCGCTGCTCGGGTCGAATACGTGATCGTCTGGGGACGCAAAGTGCAGGTGCCGTAGTGTGTCGCGAGCCCCCTCGACCAGAATGAGTAGCCTCTGTCGCTGGACCTTCAAGCGGCGCTGCAGTTGCTCGGGGAGTAGCCCCTTCATCGAATCCTTCATGAATCCCCCTGCACTCTTCACGGGACCCAGCAGATGCCGGATCAGCTGCCGCTGTTGATCATGCCTGCCCCTACAGTCACGCCTGTGGCCTCATCGATCAGGATGAATGAACCCGTCGTCCGATTCTTGGAATACGGGTCGCACAGCAGTGGCACCGTGGTGCGCAGCTGCACTCGCCCGATCTCGTTGAGACCAAGCTCCTTGGTGTCCTGGTCACGGTGCAGGCTGTTGACGTCCAAGCGGTACTGGATGTCCTTGACCAGAGCGCGTGCGGAACGGGTGGTGTGCTTGATTGCCAGCTTCTGACGCGGGCGCAGCGGCTCGTTGGTCATCCAGCAGACCATCGCGTCGATGTCCTGGCTCGGCTTCGGCGCGTTGTTGATCCGGGCGATCATGTCGCCGCGGCTAACGTCTACGTCGTCAGCCAGACGCACGGTCACCGACATGGGCGGGAATGCCTCGGTGATCTCACGGTCGAACAGGTCGATGGCCTCGATGGTCGAGGTCATGCCGCTGGGCAGCACGACGACCTCGTCTCCTGGCTTCAGCACGCCGCCGGCCACCATGCCGGCGTAGCCGCGGTAGTCGTGGTACTCATCCGACTTGGGCCGCACGACGTACTGCACCGGGAAACGGACGTCCTGGAGATCGCGGTCCGAGGCGACGTGGACGTGCTCGAGGTGATGCATCAGCGTCGGGCCGTGGTACCAGGGGGTGTTCTCGCTGCGCGTCACCACGTTGTCGCCCTGGAGCGCCGAGATCGGGATGACCTCGAGGTCGGGGATGTTTAGCTTGGTGGCGAACGCGGTGAACTCGTTGTGGATGCGCTCGTAGACCTTCTCGTCCCAGTCGACGAGGTCCATCTTGTTAACCGCCAGCACCAGGTGCGGCACCCGCAGCAGAGACAGCAGCACCGCGTGGCGGCGAGACTGCTCGGTCAGGCCGTGACGGGCGTCGACCAGCACCAGGCCCAGGTCGGCGGTGGAGGCACCGGTGACCATGTTGCGGGTGTACTGAATGTGGCCGGGGGTGTCGGCGATGATGAACTTGCGCGACGGGGTCGCGAAGTAGCGGTAGGCGACATCGATGGTGATGCCCTGCTCCCGCTCCGAGCGCAGACCATCGGTGAGCAGCGCCAAGTCGGTGTAGTCGTAGCCCTTGGACTTCGACGTCGACTCGACCGACTCCAGCTGGTCCTCGAAGATCGACTTGGAGTCCAGCAGCAGCCGACCGATCAGGGTCGACTTGCCATCGTCCACCGAGCCAGCGGTGGCGAAGCGCAGCAGGTCCATCTGCGCGCGCCCCTCATGCTTCTCGGCGACGGGAGAGATCTCGGGGCTCATCAGAAGTAGCCTTCCTTCTTGCGGTCTTCCATGGCCGCCTCGGAGAACCGGTCATCACCACGGGTCGCGCCGCGCTCGGTGACCCGGGCGATCGCGATCTCGTCGATGATCTCGGCGGTGGTGGCTGCAGAACTCTCGACGCAGCCGGTCAGCGTCATGTCGCCGACGGTGCGGAAGCGGACCGTCTTGGTCTCGATCTTCTCCTCGCCCTTGGGCTGCACGGCGTCGGAGGCTGAGAGCAGCATGCCGTCGCGCTCGATGACCTTGCGCTGGTGGGAGAAGTAGATCGAGGGGATCTCGATCTGCTCCTGGTGGATGTAGTGCCAGATGTCCAGCTCGGTCCAGTTGGACAGCGGGAAGATGCGCATGTGCTCACCAGAGTGGATGCGCCCGTTGTAGAGGCTCCACAGCTCGGGACGCTGCATCTTGGGGTCCCACTGGCCGAACTCGTCGCGGTGGGAGTAGACGCGCTCCTTGGCGCGGGCCTTCTCCTCGTCCCGGCGACCGCCACCGAAGGCGGCAGTGAAGCCCTCCTTCTCGATGGCGTTGAGCAGAGTGCCGATCTGGAGGCGGTTCCGCGAGGTCTTGCCGTCGTCCACGACGACGCCCTCCGCGATCGCGTCGTCGACGCTCGCCACGACCATCCGCACGCCGAGGCGGTCCACCCAGGAGTCGCGACACGCGAGCACCTCGGGGAAGTCGAAGCCGGTGTCGACCTGCAGCATCGGGAAGGGGATCTTGGCCGGGTGGAAGGCCTTCTCCGCGAGGCGGAGCATCACGATGGAGTCCTTGCCGCCGGAGAACATCAGCACCGGCTTCTCGAACTCTGCAGCGACCTCACGGAAGATGTGGATCGACTCCGCCTCAAGCTGGTCAAGCTGACTCAGCTGGTAGTCGGCGTGGGTTTGGGTCATGACTGACTGGGGCCTCTCGTCGGGACAGCAGCCCACATGCTAGCCGGGTGTGCGGGGGAGACCGACATCCCGGGCCGGGCGTGGCCGCCAGCGTGTTTTTGCCCACACCTGTCCCACTTAGTGACAGATCATATGCACGATCCAAAGAGATCGGGTTAGGGTGCTGGCTCAGCCAGTGCCGCAAGGCGCATACAGACTTCGACGCCTTTCATTGGGGGAGACGTTCACATGAAGAAGATCATTGCCAGCCTCGCGTTCGCAGGCATCCTGTCCACCGGGTTCGCGGGCGCTGCCCACGCCGGGCCCTACACCGGGACGGTCCCGACCGACACCGAGGTGACCGCTCCCGTGGTCATCCGTGTCAACAAGCCCGTCAAGATCAAGGTTGAAATCGACGTCGCCGGCAACGGCAAGCCGAAGGGCACGGTGACCTTCGTGGTTCGCAAGCCCAACGGCAAGGTCGTCAAGCGCGTGACCAAGGAATACACCAAGGGCCAGCGCTTCAGCGTGGGCAAGCTGGCCAAGGGCAAGTACAAGGTCCGGGTGAAGTTCGCCCCGAAGAACAAGAACTCCGCCTACAAGAAGTCGAACTCGCTCGTGAAGTTCAAGGTCGGCAAGTGACCTACTGACTCGCAGAGTCATCTCAGAAGGCCTCGTCCCCTCCGGGAGACGGGGCCTTCTGGCTACTCTGGCCACCCTTCGAACTAGCCGAGGACCCTCTGTGACCCTGCGTCGTGCTCTGTCTGCTGTTGCCGTTCTCCTCATCGCCGTCGCCGCGTATGCCGGCTGGACCGCGTGGCAGATCAAGGGCGACCTGGAGGGAGCGGAGTCCAGCGCGCGGGAACTCCAGGACGCGCTCAGTGCCAATAGCCGGGATGCCGCCGAGGCCGCCGCAAGCGACCTGCGCAGGGACAGCAGGAGTGCGGAGGAGCGGTCCGACGGGGTGGTGTGGTCCGCCCTCACCTACTTCCCGACGGTCGGCGACGATGCCGAAGGAGTGCGAGCCGTCTCCCGGTCGCTCTCCACTCTTTCCGAGGAAGCGGTGCCGTCCCTGCTCGACACCGCCGACCTGTTGGACCAGGTGAGTGCCGGCGAGGGGGTCGACATCAAGGCGTTGAATCAACTCGTGTCGCCGGTCAGTGGTGCCTCGATCGCGTTGTCCGCGGCCGCCGAGCACGTCACCGGGGTATCGAGCGACGGCTTCTTCGGCACGCTGAAGGACCCCTACCAGGAGTACGTCGGCCTGCTCACCAGCGCAGAAAGCGCATTTGCCGCTGCGGCACCTGCCACGGAGCTGCTTCCGGGGATGTTCGGCGACTCGGGTGAGCGGGACTACCTGTTGATCTTTCAGAACAACGCCGAGATTCGGGCCACGGGCGGACTGCCCGGGGCATGGGCTCACGTGCGAACCAACGAGGGCCGGGTCGCCTTGGTGGAGCAGGGGTCAGGAGGAACCGACTTCCCGGAACTCGCGCGGCCCGTGCTCCCGCTCTCGGCCGAGGAGCGGGAGGTGTACGACGTGCAGCTGGGGACGTACTTCCTGGACGCCAACTTCACGCCTCACTTCCCCCGGGCGGCGGATCTGTGGCGTGCCCGCTTTGAGAAGGAGCGCGACGCCGAGCTGGACGGGGTGATCGCCCTCGACACCGTGGCGCTGTCCTACCTGCTCAAGGGCACGGGACCCGTCACGGCGGACGGCGTGACGGTGAACAGCGAGAACGTCGTGGACGAGTTGCTGCACGAGACCTATCGCGAGCTGCCGGACCCCGCAGAGCAGGACGCACGCTTCCAGGCGATGGCGCTGGCGATTTTCGACGCGGTCACGGGCAAGCCGAGGTCGGCGATGGACCTGGCGCAGGGGTTCGGTCGGGCAGGGCGCGAGGGGCGCTTCCTGGTGCACTCGTTCGATCCCCAAGAACAATCGGTGCTCGACGGCACCGCGGTGGCCGGTGAGCTTGAGGACGAGTCAACCGAGCGCCCTGTGGTCGACGTCGCACTCAACGACGTCACGGGCGCCAAGATGTCCTACTACCTGCGCCACGACGTCGAGGTGCGGGCGGAGTCCTGCCAGGAGGGCGTCCAGTCCCTGTCGGCCCAAATGCGCATTGGTTCCACGATCTCCCAGGATGAGGTGGCAGATCTGCCGCCCTACATCTCGGGCGCCGGCATCTTCGGCACGGAGCCCGGGTCCCAGTTGGTGTGGCTCCGGATCTACGGCCCCGTAGGTGGAGAGATCACCGACGTCCGGTTCGACGGGGAGCCGGAGGATCTGGAGACGGTGCTTCTCAACGGGCGCCCGGTGGCCAGCATGGTGACGGAGCTCAGCCCCACCAAGAATGTTGACATCTCTTGGCGCATGACCACGGATGAGGGGCAGACCGGAGCTGGCACGGTGGGAGTTACTCCGAGCATCGTCTCGGGCAACGCGGACACCGAGTTCGCGTCCGCCTGCTAAGGCGTCCCTCGGTCAGCGCCGCCGGTTGCGGCTCTTGGGCTTGACGACTACTTCCGCGTCGGGCGCGTAGCCGTAGCCGTAGCCGTAGCCGTAGCCGTAGCCCGACGAGCCCTTGCGTCGCGGGACCATGTTGATCACCAGACCGACGACCCGACCGCCGACAGCATCGAGTCGCTCCACCGCGTGCGCGAGCTGCTCCTTGGTGGTGCTTCCGTGTCGCACCACCAGCAGGGCACCGTCGGCCTGCGCGCCGATCAGGGCGGCGTCGGTGACCGGCAGCAGCGGCGGCGCGTCCAGGATCACCAGGTCGAAGCGGCTGCGCAGCTCGGTCAGCAGGTCGGCCATCGCCTGGGACTGGAGCAGCTCCGACGGGTTCGGCGGGATGGCGCCGCTGGCCAGCACGGAGAGGCTGTACTTCTCCTCGTACTGGAGGGCGTCGTCGAGCGACACCTTGCCCACCAGGACCGTGGTGAGACCGATCTCCTTGTCCATGTGCAGCGCTTCGGTGAGCTTGGGGCGGCGCAGGTCCGCCTCCACCAGCACCACCTTGAGACCCGTCTGGGCGCTGGTGAGCGCCAAGTTGACCGAGGTAGAGGTCTTGCCCTCGCCGGGGAGTGAGCTGGAGACCACGTAGACCCGGCCCTGGCCCTCCTTGTCCACGTCGACGAACTGCATGTTCGTGCGGAGCACCCGGAACGCCTCCACCCGGGGGCATGCGGCTCGAGTGAGGTGACGAGGGGCTTCTTGGGGGTAGCACTGTCGAAGGCGATCGATCCCAGCACCGGCGCGGACCCGAACTCGACCGCCTGCTCGCTGGTCTTGATGGTGTTGTCCAGCACCTCGCGGAGCACCGCGATGCCGAGACCCAGGAGGAGCCCCAGGACGCCGGCGAGGCCGTAGTTGCGTAGCGGTTGAGGGGAGACGGGGCTGTCCTCGAAGGAAGCGTCGTCCACGACCGTCGCCTTCACAGGAGCGCGTTCATCACCGGAGGGCGTCTCGAGAGTCCGGATCAGGTCCTGGAGCTCCTCCACGTAGGCCTGGGCCAGGGTCTGAGCGGCCCGCGGATCGGGGTCGGTGACGGTCACCGAAAGGATTACGGTCTCCGGCACCACGGTCGCCTCGACCCGTTCCGGCAGGTCCCGGATCTCGTCCTCGCTCAGATCGAGCCGCTGACCCACCATTTCGGCGAGCTCGCGACCGCCCACTAGGTCGGCGTAGGAGGTGACTCGCTGAGTGGCGAAGAGGTTGCCCTGATAGGCCTGAGAGTTGTCAGACTGACTCGTGGAGACGAAGAGTCGCGCCGACGACGCGTACTGCGGCGTCGCGTTCAGCGTGAGCACGGCGGCCAGCGCGAGGGCTACGGCCACCGTGCCGAGGATGAACATCCAGCGGCGCTGGACGATGCGCCAGTAGTCGCGGAGTTCCACGAGTCCCCATTCGTTAGAGTGCGATCGGCGCTCAGCCTAACCGGGTGTGTTCTTTTTCATCCCAACCAGGCCCGGTCGATACGTCGGGTCCTCCAGTTGGGCGACCGTCGGTGAGCCGAACATCGGCAGGCCGGTGGTGCGCCGGACCAGGCCCCACACGAGCGGCACCAGCACCACCATGGCCAGGCCGACGCCCGCCACCAGCATGGGCGAGGTCTGGTCCTCGCCGGCACCGAGTGGCGCCCAGCCGGCCTTGTCGAGCAGCGCGACCCCCGACATGGTGAGCACCACGACGATGCCGCGGCGGATGAACGACTGCGGCACCCGGGGCGCGATCTTGCTGCCGATGAGGGTGCCCGGCACCGAGCCCAGGATCAGCGGGATGGTGACGCCCCAGTCGAGACCGTGCAGTGCGATGTTGGAGATGGCGGCCGCCAGCACCAGTGGTACTGCCTGCACCAGGTCGGTGCCGACCAGCTTCACCGCGGAGAGCCCGGGATAGAGCATCAGCAGGGCGATCATGATGACGGAGCCGGAGCCGACGCTCGTGACGCCGACGAGCAGGCCGCCCAGTGCGCCGACCACCAGCGTGGGGAGGGGACGGATCGTCGGGTTGTTGTCGTCCACGTGGGTGCCGCTGCGTACCCGGCGGAGCTGGATGTAGAGGCGCAGTGCATAGGTCGCGGCCGCGAAGAGCAGCGCGAAGCCGATGCAGAGCTTCAGGGTTTCGTCCAGGTCTTCAGGGGTGTCGGTGACCCAGGAGACCAGGTGTGGGCCGAGCAGCGCCATGGGTACCGAGCCGATGATCAGCCACTTGGCCAGCTGGAGGTTGGGTGAGCCCTCACGCTTGTGGACGATCGCACCGCCGGTCTTGTAGACCGCGGCGGCCGTGAGGTCTGCGGTGACCACCGTGGCGGTCTCGCCGACCCCGAGGAAGATGAGGGCTGGCGTCATCAGGGCGCCCCCGCCCATGCCGGTGAGACCGACGATGATCCCGACGAAGAAGCCGGCGGCCAGGATTGCGAAGAAGGTGGCGGTGAGCCAGTCCATCAGCGGGTCTCTCCAGTCAGAGCGGGGATCACGGTCTCGAGCAGGGCGGTGATGCGCTGTCCGGCTTCGGCTGAAGCCTGGGGGCCACGGCGGTAAGGATCGGCGATGTCGTGCTCCGGGCGGGCAGCGCCACGCTGGCGGCCGAGACTTTCGATGAGGTCGCGACCGTGCAGGTCGCTGCCCCCAGCGACCTCGGCGAACTGGCCGAGGGTGAAGACCTTGCGGAAGGCCTGGGGGTGCTCCTCCAGCAGGTAGGTGCGGTGGGTGGACTCGGCGGTCAGCACCAGGTCGGCGTCGTCGATCAGGTCCCGCGTCACCGGACGGCTGGCGAAGTCGTCGTGCTCCACTGCCGGGGCTAGGACTGCGGCCATCTCGCCGTCGAGCGCGTGGTCCTTGAAACCGTGGGTGCCGGCGCTGGAGAACTCGATGTCGGTGCGGTCTCCGGCCAGGTGACGCGCCGTGACCTCCATGAAGGCGGAGCGGCAGATGTTGGCGGTGCACACGAACAGCACCTTCAACGGCTCGCGATCGGTCTCCCGGAGGTCCAGGTGGCCGGTCTTCGCAAGGGCGACCAGCACGTCGTCGAGGGCGTCCTCGATGCTGCGGCCGGTGGTGTCCACCCGGACGGCGGCGTCCGTCGGCTCCTCGTAGGGCGAGGAGATGCCGGTGAACTCTGGGATCTCACCGCGACGCGCTTTGGCGTAGAGGCCCTTGCGGTCCCGGCGCTCGCACTCCTCCAGCGGGGTGGCGACGTGCACCAGGAAGAACTCGCCTCCGGCCTGCTCGACCATCTCGCGGACCTGCTGGCGCGTCTCGTCGAACGGGGCGATCGGACTCACGATGGCCACGCCGCCGTGACGGGCGATCTCGGCGGCAACCCAGCCGATGCGGCGGATGTTGGTCTCCCGGTCGGCCTTGGAGAACGTGAGCCCGGCCGAGAGGTTGCGGCGGACCACATCGCCGTCGAGGCTGGTGACGGTCCGTTCGCCCTGCTCCAGCACCTTGTCCATCAGCGCCCGAGCCAGCGTGGACTTGCCGCTGCCGGACAGTCCGGTGAAGAAGAGCACCAGCCCCTGCTGGCCCGGACCCGGCCGGTCGAAGTCGACGATGTCGGCGATCTCTTCAGGGTAGTCAGCTAGGGGGTCGTCGTCGGAGACGGAGGTCAGTCCGGTGACCGGATCGCCCTGGGCATAGTTGCCGACCACCTGGACGCCGAGGTCGTGATCGGCTACCGCGTCTCCGTGGGCGGCCAGCGGGACCACGACGACGGCGGCGTCCGGAAGAAGTCCGGCCGCGGCGATCGTGGCGCGGATCAGCCCCACCGGGGAGAGCGTCGGCGTGCCGGTGCCGGCCAGGGCCAGCAGGACGAGGGGTCCCAGGTCGGCGAGCTCCTCCAGCTGTCCGACCGTGAGGGCGTCGGTCACCGGGACGAAGGTGCGTCCGGCGTACTGCTGGCGGACCTGTGCCGGGGTCAGGTAGAGGTTGCGGAACGGACCGAACTGGGGGTGCGAGAGCGGAGTGACGGCGCCCTGGGACGCGATCGCGAGGGGCAGACCCTCGGGGTCGACGAGCTCCACCGCGTCCAGATCCTTCAGTGCCTCGGGCAGGGCGAGCGTCACCGCGCTTCCCGGCTCGTTGAAGCCGGTCAGCGGCGCCAGAGCGCCGGAGAGCAGCAGCTCGAGGTCGTCGAGCTCGACCGGGGTCGGGCAGTGCTGGGGCAGCGAAGAGGCGGACACGGCCGACATCCTCTCAAAGTCGAGTGACTAACCTGACCAGCATGTCTGCACCAGTCGTCGTTGCCGAAATCGTTCGCTCCGGATTCGTCGAGGGGCACCACTACGGTTCAGTGGTCGCGCTGGCCGCCGACGGGACCCCGGAGTGGTCCGTGGGCGCGGTCGACGTCCCGATCCTGCCGCGGTCGTGCAACAAGCCGATCCAGGCCCTCGCCATGGTGCGACTCGGGCTGGACCTGCCGCCCGAGCTCCTGGCGCTCTCCAGCGCCTCGCACTCGGGGGAGCCGTTCCACATCGACGGTGTACGCCGCATCCTGGCGACGGCGGGACTCACCGAGGATGCGCTGCAGACGCCGCCGGACTACCCGCTGGACGACGCCGCCAAGGAAGAGCTCATCAGGAGCGGAGGCAGCAAGGCGCCGCTGTGGATGAACTGCTCCGGCAAGCACGCCGCCATGCTGGCTACCTGCGTGCTGAACGGTTGGGACACTGACACCTACCTCGCCCCCGACCACCCGCTCCAGCAGGCGATCCGGGAGACCTTCGAGGAGCTGACCGGTGAGCCCGCCGTGGTGGCCATCGACGGCTGCGGTGCGCCGCTGCTCTCCGCGTCGCTGGTCGGCCTGGCCCGGGCCTTCCGTGCGCTCGCGGTGGCCACCTCCGGCCCCGAGCAGCGGATCGCGGAGGCGATCCGGCAGCATCCGGAGTACGTCTCGGGAACGACGCGGGACGAGCTGGCGTTGCTCACTGCGATCCCCGGCTCGATCGGCAAGGCGGGGGCGGAGTCCTGCTATGCGGTGGCGCTGCCGGACGGGCGTGCCTTCGCGCTGAAGACCGATGACGGCGCAGCCCGGGTGCGGCCGGTGCTGATGGCCGAGGCGCTGCGTCGTAGCGGCTTGCTGGAGCTCGACGGGGTGGACGCCGACGCCGTGCGCCGTACCGGCCGGGTGGAGCTGCTCGGTGGCGGACGGCCCGTGGGGGAGATCCGCGCCTGCTTCTGACGTACCCAATTGGTGCGTGTGCAGGGTCACCACGCCACTGCTTGCAAGTGCTAACTCCTGCTAGCACTATGGAGGTATGGCCAAGGGCAAGGTGGGCAAGACCGTCGAGTCACTGGGCAACTTCTCCCTCGGGGACTACCTCCGGGAGCAGCGGCTCGCCTCGAAGCTCTCCCTGCGTCAGCTGGCCGACCTGGCCGGGGTGTCCAACCCCTACCTCAGCCAGATCGAACGAGGGCTGCGCAAGCCCTCGGCCGAAGTGCTCCAGCAGATCGCCCGAGCGCTGCGGATCTCCTCCGAACAGCTCTACGTCCGGGCGGGGATCCTCAGCCTGGAGGAGGGAGCCGGCAGCTCGGTGGAGCTGGCGATCCTCAACGACCCGCTCCTCACCGAACGCCAGAAGCAGTCCCTGCTCGACGTCTACCAATCGTTCCTCGCGGTCAACGCGCGGACGGACAACCCGAAGGAGTGACGAACATGGCCAAGACCAAGTTCGACGTCAAGACCGAGGCCGCCAAGGTCTTCTACGCCGGTGTCGGTGTCAACGACCTCGCAGTCGAGCTCGTGCGTGACTACGTCGCCGACGTGCAGACCAAGGTCGCCGACGTCCAGAAGAACGTCACCAGCATCGACCTCGACCCCAAGGCCCTGCGGACCTACATTGAGGGCCGTGTCGCTGCCCTGCAGGCCGAGGCCAAGGGCTACCCGGCCAAGGTCCAGTCGGTGCTCAACGAGAACGTCGACACCGCAGCCGACGCCTTCGACGACCTGGTCAAGCGGGGCGAGACCCTGGTGGGCCGGATCCGTCGTCAGGAGTCCACCAAGGCGACCGTGTCCTCGGCCAAGACCACCGCCGCCAAGGCCAAGACCACCACCACCCAGGCCTCCAAGACCGCGGACGCGTCGAAGACTGCGGCCAAGAAGGCCGTGAAGTCCACGCCGGTCAAGAAGAAGGCGACCGCCGCCAAGTCCTCGGCCAAGGCCACCGCCACCACGGCCAAGAAGACCGCCGAGTCGGCCGTCAAGGCCACCGGCGACGCCGCCGCCAAGATCGGCGACTGAAGGACCGGTGAGGGAAGAGCAGCTGCTGCTCTTCTGAACCGGACCAGCGCTGGATGTCGTAGCGATGCAAGAGCCCCGGGAACCCCGGGGCTCTTGTCATGCCCGTAGGCTGGTGCGCGTGAACGTCTTCGAGCTTCAGGGCACCGTGATGCTGATCGTGCTGCTCGGCCTGCTCGCGGTGAAGGGCTTCGCGCTCGTCACCGCGTTGATGTTCTCCGCCGAGGCCTACGAGGCCGCCGGCAAGATGACCAAGGTCGGCTGGTGCGCCATCCTGGGACTCGGGTTTGTGGTGCAGCTGATCTTCCTGCAGCCCGTCGGCATCCTCAACATCGTTTTCACCATCGCGGCGTTCGTCTATCTCGCGGACGTGCGGCCGGCGCTCCTGGGACTCACCAAGCGCTGAGAGAGGGTCCTCGAAGGGCCCAGGTCGCGATAGCCTTGCCGCCAGACATTCGCCACACCACCGGGGAGAATCCGCATGCTCGCTTCCGAGGAACGTCCCTGGGGCTCCTGGCACGTGATCGACGACGGTCAGGGCTACAAGGTCAAGCGTATCCACGTGAACCCGGGTCAGCGCCTGTCCTACCAGACCCACGAGCACCGCTCGGAGCACTGGGTCGTCATCTTTGGGATGGCGACCTGCGTGATCGACGGCGAGACCATCGTCGCCGGTCCGGGGCACTCGGTCGACGTGGCGCAGGGCGCGGCACACCGGATCACCAACATGCACTCCGAGGAGCTCGTCATCATCGAGGTGCAGCACGGGAACTACACCGGCGAGGACGACATCTGCCGACTCGAGGACGACTACGGGCGTCACGAGGCGGAAAGCCTCAGTTCCTGAAGTCCGGGCCTATGCCTTTGCTTGAAAGATTGCCCGAAGGCGGCTGACGGCCACAATTCCCACGCAGGTTCCTGGCCGGAACGTCGATGCTTCGCTCCGACCATGACTCACTGGCGAAACTCTTCTCCACGAGGAAGCGCCGAGGTGGCGGTAGCGGGGTCGTCCGCGCCCGGCCGTGAATGGTCCTTAGGGGCACGTGCGGACGGTGCCGTCTCCGGGGGCACGTCCGTCCGCGCCTTGAGGCGCAGTCCTGGGAGCTCTGCCAGGTAGTAGCTGACCGTCGACAGGGCGATCGTCAGAGCAGCAACAAGGGCGAGGTTAGCGAGAAACCCCAGGAGCGAGTCCGAGAAGCCCCATCCACGCTGCTGCAACCACCAGATGACGCCAATGTGCCACAGATAAATGCCATAGGACACGAGCCCGAGGAACCTGAGGGGGCCCATTCCATTAGACGGGCGGAACCAGCGGCCGCCCCTCTTCTGGTCGGGAGAACCAGGAACAGCAGGGCGGCGGTACATGCGATGGCAGCCGCCGCGTCCTGGAAGATCAGGAGACTGCCCACGCTCGCCGCTCCGGCGCCAGCAATGGCCGTCACTATCAGCGGAAGGCGCATCGCCGCGGCTCGATCCCGGCCAATAGCCCCCTGCTCGACGGCCACATACAACACCGCGGCGGCCATTCCGTACGCGAAGAGGTCACCATGCACCAGGATTGATCGCGCGACCACCGCGCTCCAGGTCTGGCCCCACTCAAAGTTGAACTTTGCGGCCTCAGACATATTGCGAGTCTCCCAGAGCAGCCAGATCTTTCCAGCAACTCCCACAGCGAGAAACGCCGCAGCCGGCGCCAGTACGGCAGCCCACCTTCCAAGTGGCCTGGCAAGACGTGCAGCGGCCAACGCGCATAAGGGAACAAGCGCATAGAAGCAAGTTTCAACGGTCAGCGACCATGCGACGCCAATTCCTGTACGCATCTGCTCCGGATTGAACGTCTGTACGAGCGGAAGTGACCAGAGCAGGTCGACGAGCGGTAGTCGTCCAGCCCCCTCCGCCGAGACGGCCGCAGACTGATCGGATAAGCGAGCCACGCCTAGCACGTAGCTCGTTACGAGCAGGATAAAGACGTAAGCCGGCAAGATACGCACGGCTCGGTTGCGCAAGAACCTGGCCCAACCCGGGGCTCGCGTGCCTGAGACTACGGACGTCACGAACGGTCGAAAGAGCAAGAAGCCTGACAGCACGAAGAACAGGGTGAGGCCCTGGGTAGCTGGGGACAGGAGGCGCCAGACGATCCCGCCCTCGCTTGAGGCCTGAGGCGCCATTGCCGCCACCGTGTGCCCGACCACAACCGACAGTGCGGCGATCGCGCGCATCCCCTCGATTCCTAGGATTCGAGCGCCCCACGACGGCGCGATGTCTAGGCTGTCCGCAGTCTGAGGCATAGCCGAATGCTAGGCGCAACGAGCTCACTGGGCGCCCGATTGGGGCCAACGTGAGATCCCCGACGGACTCAGACCAGTCCGCCCGATTGCCTCCGCTCAAACGGGTCAGGCCGTTACCAGAACGCATCGAGCTGAGGTGGATGAAGAGGCTACGTTTTTTCGCCTGCCGGATCAGGGCAGGTAGCGCCGAAGCGCCTTCAAGGCGGGCTCAGGCTCGAAGCCGGTGGCCCGGATCTTCGACAGGTCAAGCGCGCTGTTGAGCGGGCGCGGGGAGAGGCCCTCCTTGCCCGCGTAGTACTCCTCGGTGGTGGTGGCCGAGACGTCGTCGGCGCGGCGGCCAGCGAGCTCGAAGACCTGCTTGGCGACCTCGCACCACGACTGCGCGGGGCCGCCGTTGGAGACGTTGTAGGTGCCGAACTCGGCACCCGACTCCAGCAGGTGCTTGGTGGCGCGGGAGAGCTCGGTGGTGAAGGTCAGACGCCCGACCTGGTCACCGACCACGCTGGGGGAGACGCCCTTGTCGGCGAGGCTCTTCATGGTGCGCACGAAGTTGTTGCCCTCACCGATCACCCACGAGGTGCGCAGGATGTAGTGCCTCGTCGCCTGCCCGACGGCGATGTCGCCGGCGGCCTTGGTCTGGGCGTAGACGCCCAGCGGGGACAGCGGCTCGTCCTCGCGGTGGCCGGGGTCGAGGGGCGCGGTGCCGTCGAAGACGTACTCCGAGGAGTAGTGCACCAGCGTGAAGCCGTGCTCGCGGGAGAGCCGGGCGAGCGTCGCGGGCGCGGACGCGTTGGCCGCCCAGGCGGTCACCCGACCCTCGGGGGTCTCGGCCTTGTCGACTGCGGTGTAGGCAGCGGCGTTGAGCACCAGGTCGTAGTCGACCCACGGCCAGGCGGCGACCGCGGCAGCGTCGGTCATGTCCAGCTCGTCCAGGTCGACCAGGTCGGCACCCGGGAAGTCGGCCTGCAGGGCGCGGCCCAACTGACCCTTCGCGCCGATGATCAGCGTCTTGGGTCGGGCGATCGCGGTGGCCGGGTCCAGGTCGGGGTTGTCCTGGTCCTTGTCCGAGATGATCGCCTCGGTCAGCGGGATCGGCCACTCGATGGCGACCGTCGGGTCGGCCAGGGAGAGCGCCGGGTAGGTGATGCCCGGACGCCAGTGCTGGTTGACCAGGTAGGTGTAGGCGGTGTTGTCCTCGAGCGTCTGGTAGCTGTTGCCCACCCCGCGCGGCACGAAGATCGCCACCGAGGGGTCCATCTCCAGGGTGAAGGTGGCGCCGAAGGTCTCGCCCTCGCGCATGTCCACCCAGGCGCCGAAGATCCGGCCGGTGGCCAGGGAGATGAACTTGTCCCACGGCTCGGTGTGGATGCCGCGAGTCACCCCGCGGTCGGAGTTGAAGGAGACGTTGTTCTGCACCGGTCCGAAGTCGGGCAGGCCGATGGCCAGCATCTTCTCCCGCTGCCAGTTCTCCTTGAAGAACCCGCGGGCGTCCTCGCGCAGGTCGAGGCGGACGACGACCAGGCCGGGGATCGGAGTGGTCTCGAGAGATGGGAGCGGCACGGTCACTGGCCCTTCGCGGCGTAGGCGGCCTCGGTCGCGTCCTTTGCGGGACGCCACCAGTCCTGGTGCTCCTGGTACCACTCGATGGTGCGGCCCAGGCCGTCCTCGAAGTCCTGGAACCTCGGCTCCCAGCCCAGCTCGGTGCGCAGCTTGCCCGACTCGATGGCGTAGCGCAGGTCGTGGCCGGCCCGGTCGTTGACGTGGTCGAAGTCGTCCTCGGGACGACCGAAGTGCCGCAGGATCTGCTGGACCACCTGCAGGTTGGACCGCTCGCCGTCCGCACCGATCAGGTAGGTCTCGCCGATGGCGCCCTTGTTGAGGATGGTCCACACCGCGGAGGAGTGGTCGTCGGCGTGGATCCAGTCGCGCACGTTCTCACCGGAGCCGTAGAGCTTGGGGCGGCGGCCGTCGATCACCTCGGTGATCTGGCGCGGGATGAACTTCTCGATGTGCTGCCACGGCCCGTAGTTGTTGGAGCAGTTCGACACCGTCGCCTGCACGCCGAAGCTGCGCACCCAGGCCCGGACCAGGTGGTCGGATCCCGCCTTGGAGGCGGAGTACGGGCTGCTCGGGTTGTAAGGGGTGTCCTCGGTGAACCGCTTGGGATCGTCGAGCTCCAGGTCGCCGTACACCTCGTCGGTGGAGATGTGGTGCAGCCGGACACCGTGCTTGCGCACCGCCTCCAGGATGACGAAGGTCCCCATGATGTTGGTCTGGATGAACGGCGAGGGGTCGTGCAGCGAGTTGTCGTTGTGCGACTCCGCGGCGTAGTGCACCACGGCGTCGTGCTCGGCGACCAGCGGGTCGACCACGGCGGCGTCCGCGATGTCGCCCACGAACAGCTTCACCCGGTCCTCCGGGAGCCCATCCAGCGACTCTTTGGTGGAGGCGTAGGTGAGCTTGTCCAGCACCGTCACTCGAGCGTCGGTGTGCTCCATCAGGTAGTGCACGAAGTTGGAGCCGATGAAGCCGGCACCACCGGTCACGAGAAGTCGATCCATGAGAGGGGAGTCTAGGGGGAAGGAAACCTCCCCTAGGGTGATGCCCATGCGTGGAATCATTCTGGCCGGCGGCACGGGATCGCGACTGCACCCGATCACCCAGGGAATCAGCAAGCAGCTCGTGCCGGTCTACGACAAGCCGATGATCTACTACCCCCTCTCCACGCTGATGCTGGCCGGCATTCGCGACGTGCTGGTGATCACCACCCCGCACGAGGCTGAGGCGTTCGAGCGGCTGCTCGGCGACGGCTCGCAGTTCGGCATCAACCTCACCTTCGCCCGCCAGCCCAGCCCCGACGGCCTGGCCCAGGCGTTCCTGATCGGCAAGGAGCACATCGGCTCCGACACCGCGGGCCTGGTTCTCGGCGACAACATCTTCTACGGCACCGGCGTGGGCAGCCACCTCTCCGAGTTCGCCAACATCGAGGGTGCCGCGGTCTTCGGCTACCACGTCGCCGACCCGTCGGCGTACGGCGTGGTCGAGTTCGACGGCCACGGCCGCGCCATCTCCCTGGAGGAGAAGCCGGAGGAGCCCAAGAGCAACTACGCGGTGCCCGGCCTCTACTTCTATGACAGCGACGTCGTCGCCTATGCCGAGGAGCTCAAGCCCTCGCCGCGCGGCGAGCTCGAGATCACCGACCTCAACCGCCGCTACCTCGAAGAGGGGCGGCTCCAGGTCAAGGTGCTGCCCCGCGGCACCGCGTGGCTCGACACCGGGACGTTCGACTCCCTGAACGACGCCTCCAACTTCGTGCGCACCATCGAGAGTCGCCAGGGCACCAAGATCGGTGCCCCCGAGGAGGTCGCCTGGCGCCAGGGCTGGCTCAGCGACGAGGAGCTGCTCCAGCGCGCCCAGCCGCTGCGCAAGAGCGGCTACGGCAGTTACCTCGCAGGGCTTCTCGACGACCGCTGAGTCGAGCCCAATCGGACCCGGTCAGTAGGCGCCGCTGGAGCGGAAGACCGCACCAACCGTGCGGGCCAGGATCGAGATGTCCTGCAGCATGGACCAGTTGTCCACGTAGTAGAGGTCCAACCGCACCGTCTCGTCCCAGGTCAGGTCAGAGCGACCGGAGACCTGCCAGAGACCGGTCATACCCGGCCGAACCCGGAGCCGCCGCAGGGTGCTCTTCTCGTAGCTGAGCACCTCGGACGGCAGCGGCGGGCGAGGGCCGACCAGGCTCATGTCGCCGCGGAGCACGTTGAACAGCTGGGGGAGTTCGTCGAGGGAGAACCGTCGCATCCACTTGCCGGGCTTGGTGATTCTCGGGTCGTCCTTCATCTTGAAAAGCCCGTTGGAGTGGCCCTGCTCCTCGTGCAACCGGGCCAACAGCGCCTCGGCATCCAGAACCATGGTCCGGAACTTGAGGCAGCGGAAAGCCTTCTCATCGCGCCCGGTACGCACCTGGCGGAACAGGGCCGGGCCACCGTCGTGCAGCCGCACTCGCACGGCAAGA
Source organism: Nocardioides houyundeii (assembly GCF_002865585.1). NCBI lineage: Bacteria > Bacillati > Actinomycetota > Actinomycetes > Propionibacteriales > Nocardioidaceae > Nocardioides > Nocardioides houyundeii. Next base: position 661,642 of record NZ_CP025581.1, read on the forward strand.
ACTGCTAGCAGGGGGCTGAACAGCAGGATCAGCGTGAGAGAACCGACGACGTCGAATAGACGCTTGCTGCCCCGGGTCGCCAGGTGACCTCGGGGGCCATCGACGTGAATGAGCGGCAGGCCGTCGACCGGTCGGAACCGCACTCGCTCACCGGACACATCGGTCAGGCTGGGGGCGACGATGAGCTGGATGTTGTGCGTCTCCAGCGCCCACACCAGTTCCTTGAGGAGTGCGGACGAGCCGAAGGCACCACCAGCGATGAAGACCACGTCGCACCCACTCTTGATCGCGATGTCCGCCACGTTCTCGATGTCACCGAGCACGGCGATGCCACTCCGAGTTTTCGGGGACATGTCATAGGCGGGAGTGACCACACCGGTGACTCTGTAGCCCAGACGCCGCTCGCGCTTGAGATTGAGCGCCAGTTCGTCGGCGTGCGACCGGGACCCCGCGATCAGCACCTTGTGCAGGAGGTGGCCACGACGCCGCGCAGCGAACGTGAGTCGCCGAAAGATGAACCGCCCGATGATCAGTTCCACAATGCCGACCAAGAATGCGATGACGAAGAAGCCTCGGGAGAGTTCGTACTGCAGCAGATAGCAGGCGATGCCGATGGCCCCGGCGGCGAGCAGGCTCCCGCGGAGGACGCGCTTGTACTCGTCCAACCCGCTGTCGAAGACCTGCGGTTCGTAGCCACCGATGAGGGCGATGCTGCCCACCCAAGCGACCGTCATGAAGACCATCACGCCACCCACGACGGTGGAGGCGATCTCGGCCGCATCTCCAAAGATGGTGATGCGACCGCGCACCACGGCGGCGAAGGCGATTGTCGACACGATCAGGACGAGGTCCGCGAACAACACTAAGACCGGGATGGTCCGCACGAGGTGGCTCTGACTTCGTCCGTGCCACCCCTGCTGAACCGCCTCTTGTCTGTCGTCCGGCTCAGCAGCGACGCTCAGCGCCCTGTTCTCTCGTGGTCCCACTCGTACCCCCAGGTCTGGCGTCCCGAACACCCCCATGTTCAGCGACGATTGTCCCTGATTCGTGACCACCCTGTGACCACAATCGAAAGACTGGGCAGTAACCCGGTGCTATCGGTAACGCGCCTGAAACAGAACTAGCGCAGATCCGCGGCGACCATCGCGGCCACCACCGCGGAGAACGTCTTGCTCGGCGCCCACCCCAGCGTCACCCGCGCGCGCCCCGAGTCGCCGACGAGCACGGCGGCGTCGGTGGGACGCAACAGGTCGGGGTCGACTCGCACGTAGTGCTCCCAGTCCGAGATCCCTGCCGAGGTGAACGCCTCGCGCACCAGATCCCGCACCGTGTGGCTCTCGCCGGTGGCCACCACGTAGTCCTGGGCGATGGGGTGCCGCACGGCCCGCACCATCGCGTCCACGTAGTCCGGAGCCCAGCCCCAGTCCCGACGCGCCTCCACGTTGCCCAGCACCAACTCGTCGGCGTCCCCCCGAGCGATCGCCGCCACGGTCGAAGTGATCTTCCGGGTCACGAAGGTGGCCGGGCGCCGCGGCGACTCGTGGTTGTAGAGGATGGCGCTGACCGCGTGCAGGCCGCGGATCCGCGCCTGGGACACCGCGAGGTGCGCCAGGGCCTTCGCCTCGCCGTACGGGTTGGTGGGTGAGACCGGGGTGGACTCGTCCTGCGGCGCGGTGCTGGGGGAGCCGAAGATCTCCGCGCTGGAGGCCTGCACGAAGCGCACCGGGCTCCCGGTCGACTCTTGCAGGGCCAGGGTCGCGTCCATCAGCGCCACCGCGGCGTCGCCGTTGACTGCGCGCACCAGGTCGGGCTCCTGCCACGAGCGGGCCACCGAGCTCACCGCCGCCAGGTTGTAGACCTCGTCCGGCGCCACGTCGAACAGCAACCGGCGCAGCGCATCGTGCTCGGTGACATCACCGGTGTGCAGCCGCACCTCGGGCGGACAGAACGGGGGAGGCCCGTCCGCGGAGCGCACCAGGGCGTGCACCTCGGCGCCGTCGGCGATCAGCTGCTCTGCGAGATAGCTGCCGTCCTGCCCGCCGACACCGGTGATGAAGGCGCGCACGTCACCAGCCGGACTGGAGCGCGGCGAGATCGCTGTCGACCATCATCTTGACCAGGTCGGGGAACGCGACGGTCGGCTTCCAGTCCAGCACCTCACGCGCCTTGGTGGAGTCACCGATCAGCAGGTCAACCTCCGCGGGCCGCATGAAGCGCGGGTCCTGCCGGACGTAGGGCCGCCAGTCGTCGATGCCGACGTGGGTGAACGCCACGTCCAGCAGCTCCTCGATGGAGTGCGTCTCGCCGGTGGAGATGACGTAGTCGTCGGCCTCGTCCTGCTGCAGCATGCGCCACATCGCCTCGACGTAGTCGCCGGCGAAGCCCCAGTCGCGGCGAGCGTCGAGGTTGCCCATGACGATCTCCTTCTGGCGGCCGAGCTTGATCGCTGCCACGGCCTTGCTGACCTTGCGGGTCACGAACTCCTCGCCGCGGCGCGGGGACTCGTGGTTGAACAGGATCCCGGACGAGGCGTGCATCCCGTAGGACTCGCGGTAGTTGATCGTCATGTAGTGGCCGTAGACCTTGCTGACGCCGTAGGGCGAGCGCGGCCACAGCAGCGTCGACTCCTTCTGCGGGACCTCGTGCACCTTGCCGAACATCTCCGAGCTGGACGCCTGGTAGAACCGGATCGAGCCCGGGTCGTCGCCGGCGTGCAGGCGGACGGCCTCCAGGATGTTGAGCACCCCCAGCGCGGTCACGTCGCTGGTCACGAACGCGTTCTCCCAGGAGAACGCCACGAAGCTGACCGCGCCCAGGTTGTAGACCTCCTGGGGGTCGCTCTCGCGCAGCGCGCGCATCAGGCTGGAGAGGTCGGTGAGGTCGCCGTTGTGCAGGTGGACCTCGGGGACCAGCTTCTCCACCAGCTCCCGGCGAGGGTTGTTCTGGCCGCGGATCAGTCCGTGGACCTCGTAGCCCTTCTTCAGCAGGAGCTCGGCCAGATAGAGACCGTCCTGGCCGGTGATTCCAGTGATGAGAGCGCGGGTCATGGCGCGTAGTCTGCCAGTTCGGCCAGGACCCCGCCGCTAGGGTGACGGTCATGAAGATCCTCGTCACCGGCGGCGCCGGCTACATCGGCTCGCACACCGTCCTAGCCCTCGCGGAGGCCGGCCACGACGTCGAGGTCGTCGACAACTTCGTGAACTCCTCGGCCGAGTCGATCCGCCGGGTGGAGAAGCTCTCCGGGGCGCAGATCCCGCTGCACGAGCTCGACCTGCGTGACGAGCCGGGGATCACCGCGCTGCTGGACGGCGCCGGCTTCGACTCCGTCATCCACTTCGCCGGGCTCAAGGCGGTGGGCGAGAGCGTGCGCCAGCCGCTGGACTACTACGGCAACAACCTCGAGGGCACCCTGGCGCTGGTGCGTGCCATGCAGGCCGCCGGCACCCGTCAGCTCGTCTTCTCCTCCTCCGCCACCGTGTACGGCGACCGCGCCCCGGTGCCCTACACCGAGGAGTTCGAGCCGCTGGACTCCACCAACCCCTACGGCCGCACCAAGGCGATGACCGAGCAGATCCTGGTCGACCTCGCCGCCGCCGACCCGTCCTGGCGGATCGCACTGCTGCGCTACTTCAACCCCGTGGGCGCCCACCCCTCCGGCGAGATCGGCGAGGACCCCAACGGCATCCCCAACAACCTCACCCCCTTCATCGCCCAGGTCGCCGTCGGGCGCCTGGAGAGCCTGACCGTCTTCGGGGACGACTACGACACCGCCGACGGCACCTGCGAGCGCGACTACATCCACGTGCTCGACCTCGTCGACGGCCATGTCGCCGCACTCGAATACCTCGCCGAGCACCCCGTGGGCGCCCGCGCCTGGAACCTCGGCACCGGCACCGGTACGTCGGTGCTCCAGGTGATCGCCGCCTTCGAGAAGGCCGCCGGGGTGCCCGTGCCCTACACCGTGGGCCCGCGCCGCGACGGCGACCTCCCCACGACGTACGCCGACGCCACCCGAGCCCGGGAGGAGCTCGGCTGGGTCGCGACGCGCGGGATCGAGGAGATGTGCGCCGACCTGTGGCGCTGGCAGTCGCGGAACCCGCAGGGGTTCAAGGGCTGAGTTTCGTCTGAGGGCAGCAGGACGGGGCGGGGGCCTCAGGACGCTGCTGGCCTCGAGACTGAGACGACCGCGCAGTCCCCGCTCGTCACGTCCGAATTCTCGGTGGGCGACCGGATCCTGGTCTCCCTCCGGGCCGAGGTCAACACCGCAGCGGGTGGGGGGTCGCCTACTTCTCCCTGCGCAACCAAGCGGACTCCCGGCGGCGGAGTGGGTGTTCGTGGAGACCGACCGGGCACCGAGAACGCTCTCCATGGTCGTCACCGTCCCGGCTAACAGCACCGGCCTGCGGTGGCGGTTCGCACTCAACAGGCTCGGCTCCCTCGCAGCCGGTCAGCTCGCGGTCTACAACCTCACCACAGAGGCATACCTGCCGGTCTGACCCGACCTGATCGGTCGCTACTGAGTGGTGACGGAGGGACGGGGCCTGGGCCGCAATCTCCGTTCCGCCGGGCGCTCCACGAGCGCGTGGAGTAGGTAGGACGCCAGGATCGACGCGCCTAGGGCGCCGACCCACCAGATCAGACGCGCAGGCGTGTCGAGGTCTGCGGGTGGGTGCCCTAGGCGCGTCGCGGCCTCAGCGCAGACGGCGAGCACTTGGGTGTGTATCAGATAGAAGGCGTAGGACCAGACGCCCAACTCGACCAGCGTCCTTGATCGCAGAACTGTCGCCCGGCCAGCGATATCAGTCACCGCCCCCGCGTACACGAGCAGCGCGAACGGGACGACCGTCACGGCGACACGGGAGTATGCGTCCGGCACCACGCCGGCCAGCCCCACCGCTCCGACCGAGAGGAGGGCAGGCCACCACAGCGACACCGGAACCCTGAAACCTTGGCGGACCAATAGCGCCAGGGCCATGCCAAGGACGAACTCGGGGAGCCGAGTCGGCGGGAAGATCGCCATCGCCCACAGTCGCGTGTCGTCCCCCTTGAACTGATCCGCAATCACGGCGACCGCCCACGTGGCACCGACGCACGCGGCACAGATTCCGGTCAGCGAGGCGCGACCGCGTCTCGCCAGCACCGGAAAGATGAAGGGGAACATGGCGTAGAAGAACGCCTCGACCGAGAGCGACCAGAACACCGCGTTGGTCGCGAAGTAGGCGTCCTCGTCTGGCACCCAAGCCTGGAGAAGCGTCGGGGGCAGCAGGTCCACCCCTGAAAGACCGGCCCCAGTCACGACGAGCAGCACCAGCGCCACCACCCAAGCTCCGATGTACGCCGGGTAGATCCGTGCGAAGCGGCGCCCGTAGAACACGAGTGCCGTGGTCCCTGACCGAGCGGACCAAGCCAGCACGAAGCCGCTCACGATGTAGAAGAACGACACTCCCGTCATGCCGGCGCCGAAGAACCCCAGTCCTGGCGCGTCGCCGTAGTGCAGGGCGTGGAAGCCGAACACGAGGAAGGCGGCGAAGAACCGCATCCCGGTCAGCGAATCGAGCCGGCTTGCGGTCTCCGTGGCCTGGGGCATGGCCGCGAGTTTAGGTGTCGGCCCGCCGACCACTTACCAGTTCAGCCGTTCCTGACACTCGGGCGGCAGGCCGACATCGACGGAGCATCATCTCGTTGTATCCGCCCACAGACGACACAGCGGCCAGCGCTCAACTTCCACTGAGTCCACCAGTGGCGGATGAGTTTCTTCATCGGACTCCCCCGCCGCCAGCTCCGATAGCCGAAGCAGCCCCGACAAGCAGGCCCTCTCGTGGACCACGGGCAAAGCACCGACGAGCCGCTGGGGCGCATCCGCCAAATCGGGGACTTCGGCCCTCCAACTGCTTGGTGGTCTACCGCCCGATCGACGCGGGGCATATTGCCCGATAAGCCACGCCCCTCCCTCCTGCCCATCAGGAGGGAGGGGCCCGATCGTCGATCCCGCACCGCTGACACTCGGACCTGCCATCATCACCGCATGACAAGGCCGACACCGGAGCCGCTCAACAGAACCCCAACTCGACCGACGGCACCGTGCGCAGACCGCCCAGTGGGTCCTCAATACGCTCGGTAGCGCCCTCTTTGTAGGCATCGGCCTCACGGCGATCGTGGGATCGCCGGCGCCCTCCTCGGCGAGTGGCTCCTCGTGGCCGCCGGCTACGCGCTCGGTCCCCTCGCTTTCGGGTTCCGCCTGATGCTGGCAGACCCTCCCTGCTTATCTCCTGAGGCCGAGGAAGCGACCCGCTGATGAGGTCGCTCAGGCCTGACCTACTAGCTCCAAACGCGCCCGGGAGGAGCTCGGCTGGGTTGCGACGCGCGGGATCGAGGAGATGTGCGCGGACCTGTGGCGCTGGCAGTCGCGGAACCCGCAGGGGTTCAAGGGCTGAGCCAGCCGTTGACCCACCAATCGGTTGGTGGCAGGGTGGCGCGATGAGCATCATGTCGTCTGGCGGTCCCGTGCACGCCCATGCGCCCGAGCTGGTGCAGGAGCTGCTCAGCCTCAACGAGGTGGCCGAGGCCACCTGCTCCGGTCCGGAGATGGACCTGTGCAAGCTGCGGATGCGACAGATGCACGGCGCCGATCTCGGTGAGGCCGCGCCCGACGGAGTGTCGCCCGAGAAGGCCGCGGCGCTCTCGGAGTGGTGGGAGTCCGACCTGTTCTCCGACCACGAGCGCGCCTGCCTGCACCTCACCGAGCAGTTCGTGCTGGCGGTGAGCGCGGTGCGGCAGGAGGACATCGACGCCCTGATGCCCACCTGGTCCGACGACGAGATCTATGACTTCGTGATGGCGCTCTATGTGGCGGACATGTCCTCGCGCGCCGATCTCGTGCTGGCCTCGGTGTTCGACGACGCCGCCCTCTCGACCCGACCGCAGGGAGACTGACATGGAGACCGCCGTACTGCCGCGCCTGGACAGTCTGCGCGCCGGCTCCGGACGTCGCGGCACCGATCTGGACCGTGCCATCCGCAGCTATGCCCGCGTCGCGGTCCGGCAGGGACACCTCGACAGCGTGGTGACCGAGGCGGTCCGACTGCGGTGCGCGCGGGTGCACGACTGCCGCCTGTGCCAGTCGCTGCGGCTGGGTGACTCCCTCGAGGCCGGCTTCGACGAGGAGGCCAGCGCCGCCATCGACCGCTACGAGACCAGCGACCTGCCGCACCGGGTCAAGGTCGCGCTGCGGCTCACCGACGCCATGATCTTCACCCCGGTCGGGGTCTCGCCCGAGCTGCGGGCCGAGCTGCTGGAGTGCTTCTCCCCGGAGGAGGTCATCGAGATCGTCTTCGACATCGTCAAGTGGAGCAGCCAGAAGTCCCTGGTGGCGCTCCGGATGGAGCCGCCGCTCGAGGGCCGCAACGTCCTGGCCTTCGACGAGATCGGCGACCACGTCCTGAGCTGACGCGGTCGCCGATCCCGGCGGTCGGTGCCGTGCCTAGTTGAGCGCGAACTCCAGCGTCGCCTCGTTGCCGAACACGTCGTAGACCTTCAGCGTGTTCGGTCCCTGCTTCGCCCCGAGCACCCCGGGCGTGATGCCGTCCAGCGCCGGCGAGATGCTGTCCGGCAGGTCGGTCTCCACGTCGTTCAGCACGACCCGGGCGACGTTGCCGGCGTCGTAGAGCTGGAACGACACCGTCGAGTACGACCCGTCCGTCGGCACCGAGCCTTCCTTGACCGTCACCGTCGGTGCCGTGGTGTCCGCGGGGGTGGTCTCCAGGTCCCGGTTGACCACGCGGCCGCCGTACGCGGCGGCGTAGTCGTAGGCGTAGCCGAGCAGCTCCGCCTCGGTCCACTTGCGGTCCATGAAGAGCAGGTTGAACGGCTTGCCGCTGGCGTAGGCGCCGTCGGGCACGACCACTCCCGGCAGCTGTGCGATGTTGATCTCCGAGACCGTGCTGGCCGACACGCTGCCCCCGAAGACCGGACCGAGCTCACGGACCTGCTGGGGGTACATCAGCGCATCCAGCCGGTGCTTCTTCATCACCGACTCGAAGATCCGCAGATAGTTGTCCCGGTTGGCGAGGAACCCCGTCAGGTCCGGCACCTCGTTCGCCCCCTCAAGCATGTTGTTGACCCGGGTGTCGCTCTCGAAGCCGTTGGCGTCCGCCCAGGCGTTGAGCTCCTCGACGGAGTTGACCGCGGCGCTCGGGCCCAGGCGCCGGAGGTAGGCCTGGATCGCGGCGTTGTTCCCCGCGTTGGTCACCCCTCCCGCCGCACGCAGCTCCCGGAATCCCGAGTCGGCGAACGGGTCCTCGACCACGATCGCGCCCTGCGCCTTGAGGTTGCGCACCGCCCGGGCATAGAGCTGGGCCGTCTCCGGTGAGAGCTCGCTGTTGTTCCCGGTGCGCCATCCCGGCCCGTACAGGCCGATGCGCTTGCCCCACAGGGCGTGCTTGGAGAGCTGGGAGGTGTAGCCGCGCCGCGGCACCACGGCGCCCTGGGTCTTCGGGTCCTCCGGGGTGTAGCCGGCGAGGACGTCGAGCATGATCGCGGCGTCCTCCACGCTCTTGGTCAGCGGTCCCAGGACGTCCCGGGTGAGTCCCGCGAGCGGGAAGTTGCCGGTGTTGGGGATCAGGCCGAAGGTCGGCTTGACGGCGTAGAGGCTCTGCGCCGATGCCGGGTTCTGGATCGACCCGCCCGTCTCCTCCGCGATCCCCGCGACCGCGAAGTCACCAGCCACCGAGGTCGCCGACCCGGTGGAGGAGCCGCCGGGGGCCCAGGCCCGGTTGAGCACGTTGTACGTCGGGCCGAAGGCGCTGTTGTTGGCGTTGGACCCGCTCCCGGCCAGGATCGGCAGGTTGGTCTTGCCGAGGAAGATCGCGCCGGCCTCGCGCAGCCGGCGGACCAGGGGTGCGTCGGTCTCGGGAACCAGAGCGATCCCGCCGGCGACGGGGGAGGTCAGCGGCCACCCGGAGGTGGTCGGCATCCCCTTCACGTCCAGGGAGTCCTTGATGACGATGGGGACGCCCTCCAGCGGACGCGCCAGCCAGGGGGACTTGCGGCGACGAGCATCTGAGGCAGCCGCATCGGCCAGCGCGTTGGGGTTCATCTGGGTGAAGGCGTTGTAGAACGGCTCATAGGTGTTGATGCGGGCGGTGAACGCCTGCACCAGCCCCACCGAGGTGACCCGCCCGCGCTTGAGCGCCTTGAGGGTCTCGGAGATGGTGAGCGTCGTGGGGTCCTGGCCGTGGAGCCCTGGTCGAATCGTGGCAACGGCAGGCGCGCCGGCGGCTTCGTGGGTGCCTGGTGCCGCGAGCAGGGCGGCGGCCAACGCGGCGGTCGCGAGAGCGGCTCCGGCGCGGCGTCTGGTCAGCGTGAGGGTCATGTCGTGCTCCCGAGTAGGTCGACGATGTCCCCGGCGAACGTATGAGTCGCGCGTTTCGCCCGTGTTGCTCCCTCGTCACCGGAAGGTCAGAACGTGCGCACGCCGGCCCGTCGAGCTGACCTGCTCAACCGATCTGCCGCCAGAAGTCGCAGTTCGCGGACGCTGCCACGTCCTCGGGCGCGATGCCTCCGGCGTCCCGGAGGTCGAGTGCGAGCACGTCGCCCGCGCCGTCGTACTCGGGCCAGCGGGGGAGACCCCTGCCCCAGGGGCGGCCGTGCCTGGCGAAGCTCGTCCAGTACGTCACCATCGCGTCCGAGAGCTCCTCCTGCTCCGAGGTGAGGCCGTCGCCGAAGAGGCCGGGGAAGAGGTAGGGGAGCTCGGTCGCGTGCGCCGCGCCGTTCGCCGAGCCCAGCAGCGCTACGAGCGGATCGGCGGTGCGGTCCTGGAACTGGTAGGCGTACACCCGCCTGCCATCCTGGGCGGCGTCGTAGGCGTCCACGTGGCTGCAGGTCGAGAGCGGGCTGCCGTAGTCGCTGAACACCGTGGAGAGCGCGATGATCGGCGAGGCGTAGGCGTCCACCGGGTAGCGCGCCAGCACCGCGTCGGCGGCGGCGCCGAAGGTTGCCCGGATGGCTCCGACGTAGCCGGCCGCGGTCAAGGTGGTGCCGTACCGCAGGGGGATGAAGAGGCGGTTCTCGTCGAGCGTGTTGCCGTGCATGAGATCGACGCGGTTGGCCGTGCCGTTGGCCAGAGCGTCGCCCGGCTGTTGCGGGAGCGCGGCGCCGCCGACGGCGAAGGCGCCGCCCGTCCATGCCCTCAGGAGAGTCTCGGCGTCGGTTCGTCGCAAGCATGCGGCGGTGTCCTGGGCGCAGCCGACCTCCGCTGCGTACGACGACGCCGCCGCCCGGGCGTCCGCCAGCGTGGAGAAGTCGGCCGTGCACGAGTAGCTCTGGGCGATCGCTCGCCGGAACAGGCCGCGCGCCCCGGGCGAGGCGAGCTGGGCACACACGGACGCGCTGCCGGCCGACTCCCCGAAGACGGTCACGTTGCGCGGGTTGCCGCCGAAGGTGCGGGCGTTGCGCTGCACCCACCGCAGCGCTGCCTGCTGGTCCAGCAGGGCGGCGTTGCTCGTCCCGACGCCGTCGTCCTGGAGGAAGCCGAACGGGCCGAGGCGGTAGTTGATCGTCACGACCACGACGTCGCCCCGGGTGGCGAGCTTGCTGGCGTCGTAGCTGGCACCGTCGCCGGTCAGGAACGAGCCGCCGTGGATCCACACCATCACGGGGAGCCCGGCGCGCCGCGCCGAGCGGGCGGCGGGCGTGGTGACGTTGAGGTACAGGCAGTCCTCGACGAAGGTGGTGGGATTGCCAGTCCCGTTGCCGATCTGGGCGCACTGCGAACGTGGCACCGTCGCGTCAAGCGTGCCGCGCCACCGTGCCACCGACTGGGGCGGCTCGAACCGCAGGTCGCCCACGGGTGGTGCGGCGTAGGGGATGCCCTCGAAAACGCGGAGGCCACCCTCGGCGGTGCCGCGGACGGTGCCGCCCGACACTCGCACGGTGGTGCCGTCGTCCCGTGGCGGCTTGGGTCCCCCAGGAGCAGCCGGGGCGGCGAGGGGCAGCCAGGCCACGCCGAGGGTCAGGGCGAGGACGGCGAGGCGCACGGACAAGTGACGCACGAGCGGAAACGACATGGCGGACTCCCGAGTTCCTGGTCACGGCCCGATGAACGGCCCCGATTCTGAAACTAGCCCCGGCGCGGGCGATCCACCATGGCTGCGCGATGGCGGTCGGCTTGTTCCTTGCGCACAACGTCCACACACCTTCTGGCATGACGTCGCATGTCTCAGCGCACGAGGGTGGGGCGGGCTTCCAGGACGCTCAGCGCCTGGGGCGTGCCCTGGATGGTGCGGGTGGTGGGGATCGGGGTCCACCCGGAGTTCCCGACGCGGTAGCGGCCGGTGTAGGTGACGTCGAGCCTGGGATGGGCGGTGGTGTCGGCGTCTTGGTAGCGGTGGGTGATCGTCTGGTTGGGGTACGCCCCTCCGCCGTGGGTGGTGACCAAGGGCTCCTGGGCGTCGTCGTCGCCGGTGGTCCAGTGCCAGGTGTAGCTGGTGGGGGTGGCCTCGATGGTGACGGCCTGGCCGAGCAGGGTGAGGTTCTTCGTCACCGGGGTGGTGGAGTCGGTGTAGAAGATGGTGTCGAGGTTGACCAGGGTCTCGCCGTCGACGGGTTGGATGTTGAGTTGTGCGGCCGGCCAGGTGAGGTTGCGGACCGCGGTGGTGACCATGGCGGTGCTGATGGCTTGGCCCTGGACGTCGATCTCGGCTTCGTTGCCCAGGCAGACGGTTCCGTCCTCGGTCCACTCGCCTCCTGCCAGTGGCTGGCGGAGCACCTTGTATTGGACGGTGCCCGGTGGCTGGAGGCAGGAGAGCGCGGCGAGCGGGTTCCAGCAACGACCTTGCTCGTCCTGTTCCTTGCACATCATGTGGAGCTCGTAGCGGTACTGGGCGACGGTCTTGTTGATGTGTTGCTGAGTGCCTCTCGAACTTCGCTCACACGTGCTGCGGGTCCCATGTAGGCCCGTCTGCACTTGGCAGATCTCATCTGCCGGCGGCGCGCCCACGATCGGAGAACCTTGCGACCGAACCACCACGAGGGGGAGTGCTGTGATGGCGGATAGGACGCCGTTCACTGCGCTAGCTCCACCAGGTCAGCCAGCACATGCTGGCCCTCCCGCTGCACCACGCGGACGCGATAGACGCTCTTGCCGCCCGTGAGGTGCTGCACTTTGGCGCTTGACGAGGTCCTGTAATCGGTAGGTGCACCCACCACCGAAACCTCGTAGTAGCCGTCCTTGATGGGCTTGATGCGACGAACCGTGTAGCCGTCCCAGCGGACGTACCCACCCGCCGCGTAATAGTCGGTGATGTCCTTGGCCAGCATTCCGCAGGACTTGCAGGGCCCGGTGATCGCGGCGTACTCCTCGGTCTCCCCGGTGTTGAGCATGACGCGCTCGGCTTCCGCCCAGCGACGGATGAACTCTTCCGGCGTCTCTTGAGCGGACCCGATAGTGGATTCGCTGGGGGAGGCGGAGGGTGTGGCCGGTCCCGCGATCTTGGGCTCGGGATCGTCTTCCGCGCACGCACCCAGGAGCAGCGCCAGCAGGCAGACCAGCACCGACAGTGAGCCTCGCGCGGATGTGAGCGGACGTCGTACGGACATGTGCTGCCTCCCCCGGAAGAACCGTGCGGATCGAGACTAGGGGTCCCGGTAGACCAGTCCCCGGAGTTGTCCACAGGCGGCCCGATCTCACGCGTCCGTTCTCCGCCACGACCCGGGCCGAACGTATGGCTGGCGCGTTTCGCCCGTGTCGCCCGGTCGTCACGGGCGGGTCAGGTGGTGCGCACGTCGCTGTCTCAGCTCAAGCAGCGCACTCAGCGCACGAGGGTGGGGCGGGCTTCCAGGATGCCGAGTGCCTGGGGTGTGCCTTGGATGGTGCGGGTTGCGGGGATCGCGGTCCAGTCGGAGCCTCCGACTCGGTAGCGGCCGGTGTAGGTGACGTCGAGGCGGGGGTGGGCGGTGGTCCCGGCGTCGCGGTAGCGGTGGGTGATGGTCTGGTTGGGGTACGCCGCGCCGCCGTGGTCGGTGACCAAGGGTGCGTTGCTGCGGGGGCCGGCGTCGTGGCCGGTGGTCCAGTGCCAGGTGTAGCTGGTGGGGGTGGCTTCGATGGTGACGCTTTGCCCGAGGAGGGTGACGTTGCGGGTCACCGGCTGGGTGGACTCGGTGTAGAAGATGGTGTCGAGGTTGACCAGGGTCTCGCCGTCGATGGGTTGGATGTTGAGCTGGGCGGCCGGCCAGGTGAGGTTGCGGAACGCGGTGGTGACCATGGCGGTGCTGATGGCTTGGCCTTGGACGTTGATCTCGGCTTCGTTGCCCAGGCAGACGGTTCCGTCCTCGGTCCACGCGCCGCCGGCGATGGGCTGACGCAGGATCTTGTACTGCACCGTGCCGGGAGGGCTGACGCACGCGAGGGCGGCGAGGGGATTCCAGCACCGACCTTCTGCGTCTGTCTCTTTGCAGATCATGTGGAGCTCGTAGCGGTACTGGGCTGCGGTCTTGTTAATGCGCTGCTGAGTCTCGGCGGCCGTATGGGTGCACTCCATGCCCCCGACGCTCAGATTCAGAGTCTCGTCACAGGACACGTCCATCGAGGTCTGCCCGGAAGCGGTAGGTAGGACGAGTGTGAGCAGGAACGCCGCGACAGTGCTCACAACGGCCTCTGCGCCACATCGGCCAGTACGAGGCCTTGAGCGCCGCGCTTCAAGAAGACTCGGTACTTCGTGGGTCCACCAGGCAGACGCTCCACCTGTGCTTCGGCGGAACGCTTATAGCGCGTCGGGAGGGAGGTGCCCCAGACTTCGTAAACCAATCGAGTGACCTTCTCGATCCGGTCGATCTTCATGCCACCCCACTCGACGAAACCACCCGCGGCGTAGAAGCTGGCAACCTGCGTGGATGTCTTGCCGCACGGAACGCATCCCGACGTGATCTGTTCGAGCTTTTCGGTGTCGCCGGTGTTCTGCATCTCGCGATCCGTGTCGACCCAGCGCTGGATGAACTCCTCCGGAGTCTCGTCAGCCGGCGGCGCCGCCTCGCTTACGGACTCGCTCGGCGATGCCGAGGCGCTGGTCGACTCCGATGGCGCGGCGATCTTGGGTTCAGGGTCCTCAGCGCACGCACCCAGGAGCAGTGCCAGCAGGCAGACCAGCGCCGGCAGTGGGCCTCGCGCGGATGTGAGCGGACGTCGTACGGACATGTGCTGCCTCCCCGGAAGAGCAGTGCGGATCGAGACTAGGGGTCCCGATAGGGGGCTCCCGGAGTTGTCCACAGGCGGAGCGATCTCACGAGTTTGGACCCGCTGCGGGCCCGCCGATCGGCTTCCCTAGGCTGACCGGGTGAGTGATCCGGAGCTCCTCGTGACCAGTGCCGACGGTGTCGTGACCGTCGTCTTCAACCGCCCGCGCCGCCACAACGCCTTCACCAAGGCGATGTACACCGAGCTCCGCGAGCTCTGCGTGGACCTGCAGCAGCGCCCCGAGATCAGGGTGCTCGTGCTCCGCGGCGCCGGAGGCCGGGCGTTCGCGGCCGGCAACGAGATCTCCGACTTCCTCGAGGCCGACGCGGTCGCCTACGAGGAGTGGATCCGCGAGCTGCTCGCACTGCTCTTCCAGGTGCCGCAGGTGACGGTCGCGGCGATCGACGGCGTGTGCGTCGGCGGCGGCCTCGCGGTGGCCACCCACTGCGACATCCGGATCGCCACCCCGGAGTCCCGGTTCGGCTACCCGATCGCCAAGACGCTGGGCAACGCGCTCGCCGCCCCCGTCGTACACCGCTGCGCCGCGGTCTTCGGGGAGTCCCTGACGCGCACCATGCTGCTCACCGGCCGCCTCGTCGGCGCGGAGCGCGCCTTCTCCGTGGGTGCCCTGACCGAGCTCACCGAGGACCTCAACGGCTCCATCGACGAGCTGGTCGACGAGATCGTCGGTGCCTCCGCGATCACCCAACGCGCCACCAAGCGCCAGCTCAACGCCCGCGCGGTGGAGCAGGAGGCGGCCCCCGACTTCGACGAGGAGCTGCTGCGCTCGGTCTACACCGGGGACGACTTCGCCGAGGGCGTGCGCGCGTTCCTGGCCAAGGAGAAGCCGAGCTTCACCGATTCCCGGGTGGGCTGAGTGGACTCGCTGGTCAACCTGCGCGACCTCGGCGGGCTCCCGGTCACCGGGGGCGGCGAGACCGCCCACGGCATGCTCTATCGCAGCGACGCCCCGCACGCGGGCGACCTGGACCCCGAGCACGTCCCCGCCTGGCCGCCGGCGACCGTGGTCGACCTGCGGATGGCCAAGGAGGCCGGCCGGGTGCCGTACGACCTCCCCGGCGCCGAGCGGATCCTGCACCCCCTGCATGAGGCCGCCGCCCCGGAGAACATCCGCGACGCCGACCTCGGCGAGCTCTACCGGCACATCCTGGACACCGCCGCCGACCGGGTGGCCGCTGCGGCCGCGCACGTGGTGACCCGCCCCGCGCCCGCGCTGGTGCACTGCACCGCCGGCAAGGACCGCACCGGCATCGTGGTGGCCTCCTTGCTGCTCGCCTCCGGCGTGGCGCCTGCGGACGTCATCGCCGACTACGTGAAAACCGAGGCCAACATGGACGCCGTCACGGGTCGGATCCTGCGCCACCTCGACCCGGCCAAGACCCCGGTCAACGCCCGCTGGCTGCTCACCCCCGCCGAGGCGATGCGTGAGGTCGTCGACGCGCTCACCACCTCCGCCCACGGCGACACCGCCGGCTGGCTAGTCGCGCACGGCACGCCCGCCGACGCCCTGGCGGACTGGGTGGGCCGCTTCACCTCCTGAGCAGATAGACCACCTCGATGCCCGCGATCAAGGCGACGGTGCCCGCGACGAGGAAGGTCGGCACCCCGCTCGCCTGCTCGACGCCCTCCCGGTCCTCGTCGTAGCGGCGCCAGCCGTCGCCCAGCGTCCAGAACGAGGCCAGCACCAGCAGGCCCATCGGGAGGAGCGCATAGGCTCCCAGGAGCGACCAGGTGTGCCGGGCGCAGGCCACTGCGACGGCCACCATCGACAGCGTCGTCCGCTGCCAGCCGAGCACGTCGCGCGCCTCGGACCCGCCCGGGTCGAGCGGGTCGGGCTCGCCCGGCGGCAGACTCCCCCCGGGCGGCTGACTGCTCACAGCCAGGACACGATCAGCACGGCCGCGATCACCGCGACGACCACGACGAGCAACACCCCGTAACCAGGTGAGGGGATCGTCTGGTTCAACCGCATGGCGCGCTCGGTGGTCGCCCACCGCACCCAGCTGAACACGGCGGTGGCCAGTGCCAGGAGCACCAGCGCGACCGAGATCGCGGTCTTGGCCGCGTCCGGGATCGACAGGTCGACCACGTCGAGCCCCACCCCGGTCGCCAGCAGGGCCAGGGAGGTGTGGATCCAGGCCAGGAAGGTTCGCTCGTTGGAGAGGCTGGACTGGTACGGCGCGTCCTGGCCTGAGCGATAGACCCAGCCCGGCCACGGCGAGCGCTTCGACCCCATGACTCAGTGTCGCCCACACCCCGGCCGATGTCGCCGGTGTGTGGAGCGCCAGAAAAAAACGGATTGACCTAGTCCGTTTCTGTTCGTAGTGTGGCTGGCATCACATCAGCGGACCGGATTGTCGGTCCTCGCCAGGACGGAGCAGTCGATGCCAGAGCTGATCGAGCTCGACCAGGACCAGGTTGCCGAGGAGTTCTTCCGTCGCGGCTGGACCGACGGGCTCCCCGTCGTACCTCCGACGGAACGCGCGGTGGACGCCATGATCGCCACGGTCGACCTCGAGCGAGACGACATCGTCGGCGGCATCGCGCGGCGCAACCGGTGGGTGAGCGTGGAGCAGGCGGCCGTGAACGCCGTGATGGCCGGCTGCAAGCCGGAGTACTTCCCCGTGGTGGTCGCCGCCCTCGCCGCCTCGCTGGACCCGGCCTTCAACGCGCACGCCGCGTGGACCAGCACCGGTGGGGCCGCCACCTGTGTGGTCGTCAGCGGTCCGCTGGCCGAGGAGATCGGGATGAACTCCGGGCACAACGCGCTGGGCGCCGGCAACCGCGCCAACGCGACCATCGGGCGCGCCGTCCGGCTCGTCGCCCGCAACGTCTTCGGTGCCGCGGTCGGCAACATGGACGCCTCCTCGCTGGGCAACCCGGGCAAGTACACGCTCTGCTTCGCCGAGTCCGAGCCGGCAGCACCGTGGTCGCCGCTGCGCGTCCAGCAGGGGTACGACGTCTCCGACACCACCGTGACCGTGATGGCGACCGAGTCCCCCCGCCAGGTCGCCAACCACCTCTCCGAGGTGCCCGAGCAGGTGCTGCGCACGATTGTCTCGGCGATGAAGGTGGCGGCGAACTTCCCGGTCGGCAAGGGCGGCCAGGCCATGGTCGTCCTCGGTCCGGAGCACGCACTCGCGCTGACCCAGGCCGGCTGGACGCAGCAGCAGGTGCGGGAGTTCCTGGCGCGCGAGAGCCGCTTGACGCCCGAGGAGCTGGTCGCCAACGGCGTGCCGATCGAGGTCAACAGCCAGCACGACATGACCCCGGGCCCCGACGGCAAGCTGCCGGCGATGAACAGCGCCGACGACGTCTACCTCGTCACCGCCGGCGGCGCCGGGCCGGGCTGGTCCGCCTACATCCCGAGCTTCGCCCCGATCCACCACGTCCGCGCGGTGACCCGCAAGGTCCGCACGCTCGGTGAGGCGATGCCCGACTGCGGGCCCGATGCCTGCGAGATCGACCTCTCCAAGTTCGCCTCCACCACCACCTCCGTCTGACCCACCGATCCCAGGAGGACCGATGAGCACCATCACCGTCCACGTGCCCGCCGTCACCGAGGCGCCGGCCGCCGCGATCGACCTCGCCGAGCGGCGCGGCCTCGAGGGGGCTCGGCTCGGGCTGGTCGACAACGGCAAGCCCCGCGCCGGGGCCCTGCTGCAGATGCTCGGCAAGGAGCTGCAGGAGACCTACGGTGTGGCCGAGGTCGTGATGATCAGCAAGGGCTCCGCCGGCATACCGCTGGACGACGTCCAGGTGGCCGACCTGGCTTCCCGGGTTGACCTCGCGGTCACCGGGCTCGGCGACTGCGGCGCCTGCAGCGCCTGCTCGCTGCAGGACGCCCTGATGCTCGAGCGGGCCGGAGTGGCCTCCACCGTGCTGATCACCGAAGTGTTCGTGCCCATCGTCGCCCGGTTCGCCGCCAGCCTGGGTGCGCCCGGCTACCACAGCCTCGTCGTACCGCACCCGGTGGCGACCAAGGACGACGGTTGGCTGCACGGGCTGGCCCGCTCGGTCCTGTCGGCCGCGACCGTCCAGCTCGGCGAGCCCGCGCTGGTGAGCGCCGGTTGAGCGACCGCCACGGTTCCGACGCAACCGGGGCGGACGGCGTCCAGCAGCGGCGTCCGCGTGCGGACGCCGCCCGCAACCGGCAGCGCGTCTCCGACGCCGCGGTCGCGGTCTTCGCAGAGCGGGGTCTGAGCGCCACGGTGGCCCAGGTCGCCGAGCGCGCGGACGTCGGGAACGCCACCGTCTTCCGCAACTTCGCGACCAAGGAGGACCTGCTCAGCGAGGTGGCCACCCGCTGGCTCGCGGAGTGGGGGCAGGTGCTGGACCAGCGAGTCTCCGCCGACGCCGGCGACGACACCCTGGCGGACCTGATCGCGGAGGTGGTCGAGCGGTTCCGGCAGAACAAGCTGGCCCTCGACCTGCTGCGGGCCGGCGACCTCGACGACCGGATGAGCAGTGCTCGCGCGCACGTCGAGGCGCGCTTCACCGAGGCGCTCCAGCGGGCGCAGCGCGCCGGGCTGGTGCGCGCGGACGTCACCTATGCCGACCTCACCCTGCTCATCCTCGGGATGGCCGGCCGGCTCTCCGACGAGGCCGCGCTGGATCCGGCGCCCTGGCGTCGGCTGGCGGACCTGACGTGGGCGGCGATCCGGGCCTGATGACGGTTCGAGGTCAGGCGGACCGGGCTTGGCAGGGCTTGCGTAGGCTGACGACGTGAGTGAGGACTGGTTCGAGCGGCGTACCCACCGCTGGCAGGACTGGTCGCTCCCCGAGCTGCAGGCCGCCAAGCAGGGCACCACCGTCAGCCTGGTGGTGCCCGCCCGCAACGAGGCCGGCACCGTCGGCGACGTGGTCACCCGGATCCGCGCCTCCCTGATGGAGACCGCCGCGCTGGTCGACGAGATCGTGGTCATCGACTCCGACTCCACCGACGACACCTACGCCGTGGCCACCGACGCCGGCGCCGTGGTGCACCGCAGCGCTGAGATCCGCCGCGACCTCGGCACCCGCCCCGGCAAGGGGGAGGCGATGTGGAAGTCGCTGTTCGTCACCACCGGCGACCTGGTGGTCTTCATCGACGCCGACCTCACCGACTGGGACACCCACTTCGTGCCCGGCCTGCTCGGCCCGCTGCTCACCGACGACTCCGTGCAGCTGGTCAAGGGCTTCTACGAGCGCCCCGGGGCCGACGACCTGGTCGGCGGCCCGCTGGAGGGCGGCCGGGTCACCGAGCTGGTCGCCCGTCCCCTGATCGCACTGCTCTTCCCGCCGCTGGCCGGCCTGGTCCAGCCGCTCGCGGGGAGTGGGCGGTACGCCGGGAGCACTTCGCCACCCTCTCGGTGCCCACCGGGTACGGCGTCGAGCTCGCCGCCCTGGTCGACACCTGGCGGACCCGCGGGCTGGACGCCATCGCCCAGGTCGACCTCGGCACCCGCGCCCACCGGCACCAGCCGCTGCTCGACCTGGGCGCCATGGCCACCCAGGTGCTCACCGCCGGCTGGGCCCGCTCCAGCCACAGCCACCACGCCGACACGATCCCGCTCACCCAGTTCGCCGCCGGGCCCGTCACCCGGGTGCGCGAGGTCGACGTCACCGAGCGGCCCCCCGCCGGCCCGCTGCTGGAGCGCCGATGACGCTGCGGCTCCGCTCCCGCTCGTTCGCCGACGACCAGACGCTGATGATGGCGATCGTCAACCGAACCCCCGACTCCTTCTACGACCGCGGCGCCACCTGGGCCGAGGACGCCGCCTTCGCCCGCGTCGAGCTCGTGGTCGCCCAGGGCGCGGAGATGGTCGACATCGGCGGCATCAAGGCCGCCCCCGGGGTGGAGATCACGGTCGCGGAGGAGAAGGCCCGCGTCGTCGACTTCGTCGCCCGGGTCCGTGAGGCCTTCCCCGACCTGGTCATCTCCGTCGACACCTGGCGCGCCGAGGTGGGCGAGGCCGTCTGCGCGGTCGGCGCGGACGTGCTCAACGACGCCTGGGGCGGGGCCGACCCCGAGCTGGTCGACGTCGCCGCCGCGCACGACGCCGCCATCATCTGCACCCACACCGGCGGGGTGACGGTCCGCACCCGCCCCCACCGCATCGGGTACGACGACGTGGTCGCCGCCGCCATCGCCGACACCACGGCGTACGCCGAACGGGCGCTGGCCGCCGGAGTGCACCGGCAGTCCATCGTGATCGACCCCGCCCACGACTTCGGCAAGAACACCTTCCACTCCCTGGAGCTGACCCGGCGCCTGGACGAGATGGTCGCCACCGGCTGGCCGGTGCTGGTCTCGCTGTCCAACAAGGACTTCGTCGGGGAGACCCTGGACCTGCCCGTCGGCTCGCGCCTGGTCGGCACGCTCGCCGCCACCAGCGTCTGCGCGCTCGCCGGGGCCCGGATCTATCGGGTGCACGAGGTCGTGGAGACCCGGCAGACCGTCGACATGGTGTGGTCGATCGCCGGTCGCCGCCCGCCCGCCCGCGCCATCCGGGGGCTGGCATGAGAGTGGTCGTGGTGCCGCCGGTGCCCGCGCTGCTGCCCGAGCACGCCTCGCTGGCCGACCCCGTCGCCGACCTGCGCGCCGCCTGCTTGGCCGCCGTCGCGCAGCTGGGCAGCACCGTCGAGGTGCTCGCCGAGGACGACCTGGGCCGCCGGGTCGGGGAGTGGCTGCTGGCCGCCCGCGACGCCGCGGACGGTGAGGGACCCGACCTGCTGGTGCTGGCCAACGGGTCGGCCCGGCGCAGCGAGAAGGCCCCGGGGCACCTGGACGAGCGGGCCGCCGACTTCGACGCCGAGCTCGGTGACCTGCTGGCCCGCGGCGATGTCGCCGGGCTGGCCCGGCTCGACCTCGACCTGGCCCGGGAGCTGCTCTCCACCGGCGTCGAGGGGCTGGCGGCACTGGCCGCGCGCGGACTGACGGTGGAGACTGCCACCGTGGAGCACGACGGAGATCCCTTCGGCGTGAAGTACTGGGTGGTGAGGTGGACATGCGCGTCCTGATGCAGCTGGCGCCGGTCCCTGAGGTGGACCTCAGCGACGACGAGCTCGACGAGATCTATCGCATCACCCCTGCCGGGGCCCCGGACGGGGCGTGGCTGCGGGTCAACATGGTGGCCTCCCTCGACGGGGCCGCGCACGGCGAGGAGGGCCGCAGCGGCGACATCAACAACGCCGTCGACAAGCGCGTCTTCTTCGCCCTGCGCCGCATCGCCGACTGCGTGGTCGTGGGTGCGGGCACCGCCCGGGCGGAGTCCTACCGACCCGCTCGGGTCCCGATCGTGGTGGTCAGCCGCTCCGGGGTGGTGCCGGAGTCGCTGCGCGGAGCCGAGCCCGGCAAGGTGCTGCTGGCCACCTGCGAGCACGCCGAGGGGCTCGCGGAGTCCCGCGCCCTGCTCGGCGAGGACAACGTGCTGGTCCTGGGCACCTACTCGGTCAACCTGGTCCAGCTCCGCAGCCGGCTGGTGGCGCGCGGGTGGACCCAGATCCTCAGCGAGGGCGGCCCGCACCTGCTGCACGACCTGCTCGCCGAGGGCGTCGCCGACGAGCTGTGCCTGACCACGGT
The DNA here is from genome assembly GCF_002865585.1 of Nocardioides houyundeii. Taxonomy (NCBI): domain Bacteria; kingdom Bacillati; phylum Actinomycetota; class Actinomycetes; order Propionibacteriales; family Nocardioidaceae; genus Nocardioides; species Nocardioides houyundeii. The sequence goes on from NZ_CP025581.1 coordinate 683,454, forward strand.
GCCCCGGGTGATCTCCGGGGAGCACCCGCGGATCGTGCACGGCCCGCCGATCGACGTACAGCTGGAGCCGCTGCTGCTGCTCGAGGAGGACGGGACCCTGCTCGGGCGCTGGCTGGTCACCTGAGGCCGAGGCCGCAGGTCAGTCCAGCACCCGTCCCAGGCTGCTGCCCAGCACCTGCGCGTCGCCGTTGGCGGGGACGAAGAGCGCGGTGGTGAGCACCGAGTGCGTGGTGCCGAGACGGATGTCGTGCAGCGCCACCATCAGGTGGCCGCCGGCCGTCTGCACCATCCGGATCTGGTCGATCGGGTCGAGCCACTCCGTGACCTGCGGCACCGAGCCGGGGGCGGTGTCGAGCAGGGCCTGCCGGGCCCGCCGGACCCCGCGGCCAACCTCCAGGCCCGGAGCCTCCCCGGTGGCCCAGAACGCCTGAACCGCCCGAGATCCCCGGATCGCCCGGGTGATCGCGGTCCTGCTGGGGCTCTTCTGCACCGCCACCGGGTCCGGCAGTCGGCCGCCCCGGATCCGGGCCGACGCGCTGGCCAGCCAGGGCTCGGCGAAGTGCTGGCGGGTGAAGACGGTCAGGTCGGTGCCCTGGCGGCCCTCGAGCACCACCGCGGCCCACATCGGGTACTTGGCGAAGGTGGGGGAGTAGACCGTCCCGGCCGTCACCTCGCGGCGCCGGGCCTCGGTCGCGGGCTTGGCGATGCTGTCGACCACGGCCTGGTACTGCGCGATGCGCAGCAGCGGCCCGGTCTCGGAGATCGGCCAGCGGGAGCCGTCGTACGTCGGGGCGGCGGCACGCTTCGCGGCCCGGGTGTGGCGGTTGAGGTAGTCCTGCACCAGCTCGTCGACCTCTGAGCCCTGGACCGCGGCCTTCACCTGGCTCGGCTCCTCCGCGGTGCCGGTCAGCGTCCCGCACCCCGAGAGCAGGAACAGTGCCAGGAAGAGGCCCAGGAACCGCTTGCGGACCCGGCCCACCCCCCAGGCGAGCGCCATCACCGCGACCGCGGTGGCGCCCATCCGCCCCGGGGTCGGCCGGGTCGGCGGCGGGACGGCACGCAGCGAGACCAGCTCGGTGGAGCTGGAGGTCACGGTGACCGGGACTGGGACCGTGACCGGTGCGGTCACGGGGACGGCGGTGATCACCGGCACCCGGGGCGCGGGGACCTGCGGCGCGATCCTGGTCGAGGTGGCGGCGCTGGAGGTAGCGGCGCTGGAGGTAGCGGCGCTGGAGGTGCTGCGGGCGGTGGTGAAACGGGCCGGGGTGATCGGCCGCGGAGGCGGCTCCGCCGCCTCGCCCTGGCTCGAGGGTCGCGCCGCGGGGCCGGCTGGGGCTGCTGGGCCGGCTGGGGCTGCCGGAGGGTTGCGGTAGCGCTCCGGGACGTCGTACTGGGCAGGCGCCGGCACCCGGGGTGCGACTCCGCGGGCCACCCGCCCGGTGTCTGAGTCGGTGTCTGAGTCGCTGTCTGAGTCGGCGTCCGAGTCGGTCTCGGCGGCCGTGCGGTCGTCGCTGCCGGGCAGGTCGGACCCGTCACCCCGCGCCGCGATCCTGCGGCGCCGCCACCGGGCCGCCGCCCACGCCGCGATCAGCAGCAGGCCGGCGCCGGCGATGATGATCGCCTTGAGGAAGAGTCCGCCGACGTGCACGCCGAAGCTGACCAGCACCCGGTCCGACGGCTTCCGAGCCATGGCCACCACGCCGACCGGCTCCTCGTCCAGCGGCACGATGACCTGCTGCTCGCCCCGACCGGAGCTGCTCTGCCGCCAGCCCACGATCTTGCCCGGCCGCAGCCGCACCGCCTGGCCCTCGACGATCCGTCCGTCGTCGTCGCGCGAGAGCGGCTTGATCTCGTAGTGGCGCACCCCGTCGAGCAGGTCGGTGACGTCCACGCGGTGCGCGCTGGCGACGTACACCCCGCCGGCGGCCTTGGCGGTCACGGCCATCTCGGCACCGCCCAGGGTGCTGAACACCGGGTAGGTCACCACCGGCAGCCCGGTCGCGGCGCCCGAGACGTGGGTGTCGCCGACGCCGATCGTGTCGTCGCTGCCGATGAACAGGGCGCCGACCGAGCCCAGCGACAGGCACAGCAGTCCCAGGACGAGCACCACTCGCCGTCCCAGGACAAGCACCACGCGCCGGTGCAGTCGATGCATGCGCCGGTCCCTCTCCGTTGCAGGCTCTTCGCCGGAGGCTAGCGCAGTGTGGGCGGATGGCGCGCGGTGTCCGTGCCGGTGCTGGACACACCGGCCAGTGGCCGGTCGGGCTTTTCTTCCCGGCCTCGGCGGGGCCGCGCGTGAGGGCTGGCGTGGAACGGCCGAGTCTTCCAGGAGCACTTGCCATATCTCTCGTTCTTAGACGATGCGCATGATATGACTGGTTGACGTCGTGTTGCCTTCGTCACTTTTAGGGAGTGTTCTCGCATGGTTTCCAAGCGTCCCGCCCTCGGTCTTCTCACCGCCATGGTTCTGGCAGGCGCCGCCGCCTGCGGGGGCTCCGGCGAGGGCGATAGCCAGAGCTTCGACATGTACACGCACGTCGGCCTCGACCACCCCGTCAACATTGAGCTCCAGGCCTTCGCTGACGAGGTGGAAGAGAAGACGGAGGGCCGCATCAAGTTCGTCCTGCGGCCGGCTGGCGAGGTGCCGTACACCCAGGACGAGGCCTTGGACACGATGCGCTCGAACCTGATGGACGCAACGCTGGCTACCACGGGCTCCGTCGGGGGCGATGAGCCGCTCTTCGACGTCCCGAGCTTCCCGTTCCTCATTGGGAACGAGGAGGCCTTGGAAGCGGTCCGACCAGTGATCAACGAGCACTTCGACCCGGTCCTGGAGCAGAAGCACAACATGGTGCGGCTCGGTGAGTACGTCTGGCCACCTCAGGAGTTGTGGCTCGCCGATGACTCGGTCTCGGAACTCGCTGACGCCGAAGGGGCCAAGGTGCGCGTCTTCAACACCTCCTTCGCAACGGCCAGCGACGAGATGGGGATGGAGCCCGTGACGATGCCGGCGGCGGAGGTGAACTCCTCGATCCAGCGTGGGGTGATCGAGGGAGCCTGGACGTCGGTCTCCCACGCGATCGGCTCGAACCTCCCCGAGCTGGCCAAGTCGGTCGTCAGGACCGACGCCGGGTACATCTATGACTTCTTCGGCATTCGGGCCGACATCTGGAAGGACCTCAGCGCCGAGGACCAGGAGATCCTGCGCACCGCGGGCGACAACGCCACCGAGCGCCTGATGGAGGTGCAGATCGGGTCCGGCGAAGACGAGTTCTGGCAGGAGGTCGAGGACGCCGGAACAAACATCGTGGTGCCCGACGCGGCTGTCATGGACGCGATCGTCAACAGCCTGAGCCCGAAGTACGACGAATGGGCCTCCGAGCGGGGTCCGGAGGCCGAGGCGTTGCTCGCCGACATCCGAACCGCTCTCGATGAAGACTGAGATGTCCGATCCTGCCTCCGGACAGCCCGCACTGGCGAGGCTGTCCGGGCCAGCAGGCCGATTCGTGGACCTGATCAGTCGGGTGGCTGAGGGGTTGGCTGCACTGGCGCTCCTCGGCGTACTCGGAATCATGGTGGTGGAGATCGCCTACCGAACGTTCTGGGGTCGCTCGACGCTGATCGCCGACGAGTACAGCTCCTACGGACTAGTCATCCTCTCGTTCCTGGGGTTGGCGGGGGCGCTGCGGTCGGGCCAGCACGTCCGGCTGACGATCCTGCTCCAGTGGCTGGGCCGGAGGTTCGGGCCACGCCCCGAGGCCTTGCTGCAGCTGGTGTCGTGCCTCGCTCTGCTGGTCTTCACTGCGGTGCTGGGCTACCACCTCGCGGAGCTGGCTCAGAACTCCTACGAGAACGGCACGGTGTCGGTCACCATCGCCCGGACGCCGCTGTGGATCGTGCAGGGTTTCACCGTCTTGGGCTTCGCGGTGCTGGCGCTGGAGACGGTGCGGCAGACGGTCTTGGCCGCGGGCGACTTCCTCCGCAATGAGCACCCGAACACCAACGTGGAGGAAGTGCTGTGAGCCTTGCAACCATCGTCCTGCTGGCGGCGACCCTCATCCTGCTCCTCGCGGGTGTGTGGGTGGGTGCGGCCCTCGGCCTCGCCGCCTTTCTCGCCGTGCTCAGCCACGAGGGTGGTGCGCCGTTCGGCGGATTCGCCTATGCGGCGTGGAACGGCATAAACAATCCCGTCCTCACCGCCGTACCCCTCTTCCTGCTCATGGGGCAGGCCGTTCTGCGCACGGGAATCAGTGCCGATTTCTACCGAGCGCTCGCCCTCTGGCTGGAGCGTGCGCCCGGCGGGCTCCTGCAAACAAACATCGTGGCTTCCGGCGTGTTCAGCGCCATCGCGGGGAACAGCGTCGCCACAGCTGCCACCATCTCCGAGGTCGCCTATCCCGAGCTGAAGCGCCGCAACTACTCCACGAAGCTGAGCGTGGGGTCCCTGGCAGGGGGCGGCACCCTCGGCATCCTCATTCCGCCCAGCATCCCGCTGATCCTGTATGCAGCCCTCGTTTCCGTCTCGGTAGTCGATCTGTTCGCCGCGGCCATCGTCCCTGGCTTACTGCTGCTCCTGGCCTTCATGGTCTACGTGGCTGTGGCCCACCGACGTAACCCGGTCGTGCCTGACCCTGCGACCGCATCGCCAGACGCGGAGGCGATCACGTGGAGCCACCGCGTCACGGCCCTGCGCGACCTGGTGCCGCTCGGCATCCTCATCGTCGTGGTCCTTGGCGGTATCTACGCCGGCGTCGTCACCGTGACCGAGGCCTCCGCGTTGGGCGCCGTCGGTGCCCTGCTCATCGCCGCGGTCATGCGCAAGCTCACGCTGTCGAAGCTGTGGCAGATCCTGCGGCGCACAGCCGAGGTCACCGCGATGATCATGCTGATCATCGTGGGGGCGCACATGCTCTCCTACGCCTTGGCCATTACCGGGGGCGCGCGGGAGTTGGCGGCGGTGATCACCGACATGGCACCGAACAAGACGGTCTTCCTCATCCTGGTCTATGTGCTGTTCCTCTTCCTAGGGCTGTTCATGGAAGGCATCTCGATGATGCTGCTGACCATGCCGATCCTCTTCCCGCTGCTGCAGCTATACGAGGTTGACCTGGTCTGGTTCGCCATCGTCATGGTGATCCTGATCGAGATCGGACTGATTACGCCGCCAGTGGGGGTCAACCTCTTCATTCTCCAAGGGGTGTCGAAGGAGCCGCTTGGAGTGATCTTTCGCGGAGCCTTCCCATACGTGTTGATCATGCTGGGAGCTGTTGGCGTACTCACACTCTTTCCAGAGATCGTCCTGTGGTTGCCGGGTCGAAGCTAACCGGCAGGAGATCCGGACTGGCATCCGCGTGTGCGCCCGGGAATGGACCGGGGGACTGAGGAGTTGCCGCCAGACGTGACCCACGACCAGGACGCCCGCCGAGTCTCCCTCCTACTCGGCCTGCTCTTCGGGCTGGCCGGCATGGGGTCCGCCTCCGCCGCCATCGCGCTGCCCATGGTCGCCGACGAGTTCGACACCAGCGTCGGCGTCGCCGCCTGGACGATCAGCGGCTACGTGCTGCTGCTGGCGGTCGCCACGCCGGTCTACGGCCGGGTCTCCGACCTCGTCGGCGTGCGGATCCCGCTGCTGGTCGGGGTGGGCCTGATGTCGCTGGGCGCGCTGGCGGCCGCCGCGGCCACCTCGTTCGAGCTGCTGCTGCTGGCCCGGATCTTCCAGGGCGCGGGGGCGGCCGCCGTACCGACGCTGGGGGTGACCCTGCTCAGCGCCCGCTACGAGGGTGAGATCCGCAGCCTGGCGCTCGGCCGGCTGGCCTCGATCGCGGCCGCGGTGAGCTGCATCGGCCCGCTGCTCGGCGGCGTCACCGAGCACCTGTTCGGCTGGCGGGCGGTGATGGCGCTGCCGATCCTGGGGGTGCTGGTGCTGCCGCTGATCTGGAGCGCCGTGGCCGGCGGCGGCAGCGGGGCCAGGCTCGACCTGCTGGGCGCGGTGCTGGTGGCCGGCACCTCCGCCGGCCTGGTGATGCTCGTGCAGTCGCCCTCGACCGGGATCGCGATCGCCGCCCTGGGCGCCGCGCTGCTGCTGCTGGGCGCGCCGCTGGTCCTCCTGCGAGTACGACGACACCCGCACGGCTTCCTGCCTGCCTCGGTGATCGGCAACGGCACCGTGGTGCGCTCCGCGCTGGTGGGCGCGGCCATGCCGGCGTCCTGGTTCGCGATGCTGATCGCGGTGCCCGCGGCCCTGGTCGCCGACGGCTGGGACGCCTGGAAGGTCGGCCTGCTGCTGCTGCCCAGCGCGGTGTTCGCCCTGCTGGTGCCCCGGGTGTCCGGTCCGCTGCTGGAACGCCGCGGCGGCGCCCGGACGCTGGCCGTGGCGGCCGTCCTGGCCTCGGCCTCCCTGATGGTCGCCGCGCTCGGCATCGGTCTGTCCTGGCCGCCCGCCGTTGCGGTCTCCGTGGTGTTCACCACCGTCGCCTTCGGACTGGGCCAGCCCGCCATGACCACTGCGGTCGGCGACGCCGTGCACCCCGACGTACGGGGCGCCGCGCTGGGCATCGCCACCCTGGTCTTCCTCGTCGGCGGCAGCATCGGGTCCGCCGTGGTCGCCGGGCTGGGCGAGGTGGTGGGCATCCCCGCCAGCCTGCTCCTGCTGGCCGCGCTGCCGCTCGCCGCGCTGCTGATCATCCGCCCCGAGATCCGCCGGGCTGACGCCGCGGCGGTTCCACGGCAGTATTGAGCACGACCTCACCAGGAGACGGCATGGACCTGCAGCTCAGCGACCGGGCGTTCATCATCACCGGCGGCTCGGACGGGCTCGGCCTGGCCACCGCCCATCGGCTGGCCGCCGAGGGAGCCCGGGTGGCGATCTGCGGCCGTGACGAGGACCGCCTGGCGCGGGCCGTGACCGGTCTCGCCGACCTCCCCGGGGACGTGATCGGGGTGCGGGCCGACGTGCGCGAGACCGGGGACCTGGCCGCGCTGGTGGAGCGCACCCTGGAGCGCTTCGGGCGCCTGGACGGGGTGATGAACAACGCCGGGAAGTCCGCCGCCGGGGCGTTCGCCGACCTCGGTGACGACGACATCCTCGCCGACCACGAGCTCAAGGTGCTGGCCATGGTGCGCCTCACCCGGCTCGCGCTGCCCCACCTGAAGGAGCACGGCGGCGCGGTCCTCAACAGCCTGGCCGTCTCCGCGAAGGCGCCGGCCGCCGGCAGCCTGCCCACCTCGGCCTCCCGGGCGGCGGGACTGGCGTGGACCAAGGCGATGGCCCAGGAGCTCGCCGGGGACGGGGTGCGGGTCAACGCGGTGCTGATCGGCTACATCGACAGCGACCAGTGGGTGCGCGCGGCTCGCGATGCCGGCCAGGAGTACGACGTCTTCACCGGCGCGCTCGCCGAGCGGCTGCGCATCCCGATGGGGCGCCTGGGTCGCTCCGAGGAGTTCGCCGACGTGGCGGCCTTCCTGCTCTCGCCGCGGGCGTCGTACGTCACCGGGGCGGCGGTCAACGTGGACGGCGGCTTCTCACCGGTGCCCTGAGCCGGGTGCCCTGAGCCCGGTGTCAGGAGACGTCAGCTCTTGGGCACCTTGAGGTCCGGACCGGAGACGGTGTCGCTGCCGTACTGGAACCAGCGGTCGTCGGTGCCGAACAGCTGGGTGCTGGCATGCGCGGAGGTCTTGGCGACCGAGCCGCGCAGCTCGTCGGTGGGGGCACAGGCTGCGGGCAGGGTGATCCGGACCTGACGCTTCTTGGGACGGAACTTCACCGTGCCGGTGGTGCACACCCGGTAGCCGAAGTCGCCCTCGGTGTAGACCCGCGGCTTGTCGTCGGGCTTGAGTCGCCCGTTCTTGCTCTCCTCGTAGCCGAAGCGGAAGGGCAGCACGGCGTCGTCGTCGACCAGGACCAGGGTGATCTCCCAGCTGCGGGTGTAGGTGCCGCGGTAGAGCTCGGCGCCCTTCTGCACCCGTGTGGCCCGGAGTGCGCCCAGGGTGAACGTGGCGCGCATGGAGGAGTCGGCCAGCGCCTCGACCTTGACCCGACGGATGTCGGACTCCTGGGAGCGCGCGGACGCCTTCACCCACGCCGGCGCCTTGCCCGCGATCGCCTGGTCGCCCGCCTTGTCCCGCATCAGGACCTTGGCCTCGACGCTCTGCCCGGCAGCCCCTGCGACGGGTGCCGCCAGGATCAGCAGGGAGGCGGCGAGGGCGGCGATGGCGGACGTGCGGCGGGAGAGCATGGCAGAACTCTGGCACGAGGGCCGCGCCACCCCAGCACGCAACGCCCGCGACGTCTGGACCAACCCGGCTCGCCCGGACCGCTCGTGGGTGAGGATGTGCGGGTGAACACTGAGCCGATGACCCTCGACGACGTGCTGCGCGACCGCTGGAGCTGCCGGGCGTTCCTGCCCGAGTCCGTGCCGATCGAGACCCTGCGCGAGGTCTTCGCCCTGGCCCAGCGCGCCCCGTCCTGGTGCAACACCCAGCCCTGGCGTGCCCACCTGGTCACGGGGGAGGCCACCGCACGGTTCGCCGGGAGCCTGACCGAGCACCTGGCCGGCAGCCCGATGAGCTCGGACCTGCCGATGCCCACCGAGTACGTCGGCGTCGCCAAGGAGCGGCGCCGCGAGTCCGGCTACGCCCTCTACTCCAGCCTCGGCATCGCCCGCGACGACCTGGACGCCCGCGGCGCGCAGATGCTGCGCAACTTCGAGTTCTTCGGCGCCCCGCACGTCGCGATCATCACCACCGACGCCCACCTGGGGGTGTACGGCGCGGTGGACTGCGGCGGCTACGTCGCCACCCTGCTCAACGCCGCCCACTCCCGCGGCGTCGCCTCGGTCGCGCAGGCCGCGATCGCGATGTACTCCGACCACGTGCGCGACTTCCTGGACCTGCCCGCCGACCGTCAGGTGCTCTGCGCGGTCTCCCTGGGGTACGCCGACCTCGAGCACCCGGCCAACGCGTTCCGCACCAGCCGGGCTGGGCTGGAGGAGACGCTCGTCGTCGTGGACTGAGCAGCCCGCCCCCGCCGGTCCTAGGTCGATGGCGTCGACCTTGCGACTGCCCTAAATATCATGATAATAATTCGTTTCAATTCGGCTGGCTCACCCCGGGGTCGCCTGATAGCGGATGCGGAGAGCGAGCGCATGAGCGTAGTCCTGGTCACCGGCGGGGCGCGCGGCATCGGCGCCGCCATCGCCTCCCGACACGTCGCCGCGGGCGACTGCGTGCTGGTCGCCGACGTCGACGACGCCGCGGGGGAGCGTCTGGTCCTGGAGCTGGGTCCGCGTGCCCACTACGCGCGGTGCGACGTCACCTCCGAGGACGAGGTCCGCGCCTGCGTGGCCCACGCCGAGCAGCACCTCGGTCCGCTGGACGTCGTCTACGCCAACGCCGGCGCAGCCGGCGTCACCGGTCGCCTGGAGAGCACGTCTCTGCAGGACTGGAGGCAGACGGTGGACCTGCTGCTGACCAGCGTCTTCCTCACCGTCCGCGAGGCGATCGCGGTGATGCGCCCTCGCGGACGTGGGGCGATTGTCTGCACCGCCAGCGTCGCGGGCGTACGAGGTGGCCTCGGTCCGCACGTCTACACCGCCGCCAAGCACGGTGTGGTCGGACTGGTGGAGTCGGTGGCGGTCGAGGTTGCGCGCTACGGGCTGCGGATCAACGCGGTGGCACCGGGTGGCGCGGTCAGCTCGCTCACGGCAGGCCTGATGTCCGGCGACGGCGACGACCTTCAGGCCGCCTACGACCGACTGGCGGCGACGTCCGCGAGCGGGGTGCCAACGACTGCCGACGACGTCGCGGATGCGGCGATGTTCCTAGGCGACCCCCGCTCGTCGCGGATCAATGGCACTTGCCTGGTCGTCGACGGAGCCGACTACGTCCCGTCCCAGAGGGGACTGCCCTACTACTCCTGAACAACGGCAGCACGCACAGCGCCCCGGACCCGCAGCGCGGATCCGGGGCGTAGCGATCTTGCAGCGACGCACACCTGGGCGCACGTCGCAGTGGATGCCTAGTGCTCGTGGATGCCTAGTGCTCGTCGTGCTCCTGCGGCGGCATCGCGGCGACCAGCGGGTGGTCCTTGTCGATCGGACCCATCTTGGAGGCACCACCGGGGGAGCCGAGGTCGTCGAAGAAGTGGACGTTGGCGTCGTAGAAGCCCTTGTACTCCTCCGGGGTGTCGTCCTCGTAGGTGATGGCCTCGACCGGGCACACCGGCTCGCAGGCACCGCAGTCGACGCACTCGTCGGGGTGGATGTAGAGCATCCGCTTGCCCTCGTAGATGCAGTCGACCGGGCACTCGTCGACACAGGCGCGGTCCTTGAGGTCCACGCAGGGAGCTGCGATCACGTAGGTCATGGGTCTCTTTCAGTCAGGAGTGAACTCGGGGTGCAAGCGGGGTGGTGCTGTGCTCAGTCCTCGACCGTCCACACGTCGGCGCCGTCGATCAGCGCCTGGAACTGGCCGGTGGTGCCGCGGCCCTGGTCGACCTGCTCGCGTGCCTGGTCGTCGTACGTCGGGCGCTCGACGGAGCGGAAGATGCCGATGGGCGACTGGTTGAGGTAGCCGGAGTCGGTGAGCCGGGAGATGGCGAACGCCATCGTGGGGTCCGGGTGGTGGGCGTCGTGGACCAGGAGCTCGCTCTCGGGCACGTCGGCGACCAGGACCGGCTCCACGCCGCCCCCGGCCGAGCGGACCAGACCCTTGGTGCCGAGGCCGTTCTCGTCGTGGGTGCCGAAGCGGATCTGCTCGCCGTGGACCAGGGGGATGATGGCGTCCTGCTTGGTGTCGGGGTTCTTGATGGCGTCGAAGGCGCCGTCGTTGAAGATGGGGCAGTTCTGGTAGATCTCGACCAGGGAGGTGCCGCGGTGGGCGGCGGCGGCGGCGAGCACGGAGGTGAGGTGCTTGCGGTCGGAGTCGATGGTGCGGGCTACGAAGGTGGCTTCGGCGCCCAGGGCCAGGGAGACGGGGTTGAAGGGGTGGTCGACGGAGCCCATGGGGGTGGACTTGGTGACCTTGCCGGCTTCGGAGGTGGGGGAGTACTGGCCCTTGGTGAGGCCGTAGATGCGGTTGTTGAACAGCAGGATGGTCATGTTGACGTTGCGGCGCAGGGCGTGGATGAGGTGGTTGCCGCCGATGGAGAGGGCGTCGCCGTCGCCGGTGACGACCCAGACGGAGAGGTCTTCGCGGGCGGTGGCGATGCCGGTGGCGATGGAGGGGGCACGTCCGTGGATGGAGTGCATGCCGTAGGTGTCGAGGTAGTAGGGGAAGCGGGAGGAGCAGCCGATGCCGGAGACGAAGACGATGTTCTCGCGGCGCAGGCCGAGGTCGGGCAGGAAGGACTGGACGGCCTTGAGGACGGCGTAGTCGCCGCAGCCGGGGCACCAGCGGACCTCCTGGTCGGAGGTGAAGTCCTTGCCGGTCTGCTTCTCGCCGTCGGCCAGCGTCGGGACGCCGTCGGTGCCGCCGCGGGTGATCATGGGCAGGTCCACGGTGGTCATCGCAGTGCCTCCTGGAGGTCAAGGTCGTCGGACGGGGCGGGGGGCGTCTGCCCGAGGTCGGCGAGGGCGGCGAGCAGGATGCCCTCCATCTCCTCGGCGCCGAAAGGCATGCCGCGGACGTTGGTGGCCGACTGGGCGTCGACGAGGAACTTGGCGCGCAGCAGCAGCGAGAGCTGGCCCATGTTCATCTCCGGCACCAGGACCCGGTCGTAGCGGGCCAGGATCTCGCCCAGGTTGGCCGGGAAGGGGTTGAGGTGGCGCAGGTGCACCTGGGCCACGTCGAGGCCACGGTCGCGCACCCGGCGGGCGCCGGCGCCGATCGGGCCGTAGGTCGAGCCCCAGCCGATCACCAGCAGGCGGGCGCGGCCCGACGGGTCGTCGACGACCAGGTCCGGGATGCTCGCGGCGACGCCGTCGACCTTGGCCTGGCGCAGCTTGACCATCCGCTCGTGGTTGCCGGGGTCGTAGGAGATCTCCCCGGTGTTCTCCTTCTTCTCGATGCCGCCGATGCGGTGCTCGAGACCGGCGACGCCCGGCGGCGCCCACGGGCGGGCCAGGGTGTCGGCGTCGCGCAGGTAGGGCCAGAACTCCGGCTGCTCCGCGCCGTCCTTGTCCACGCCGACGTGGTTGGGCTCGGTGGCGAAGGCGGGGTCGATCTTGGGCAGGCTCGCCACGTCGGGGAGCTGCCACGGCTCGGAGCCGTTGGCCAGGTAGCCGTCGGAGAGCAGCATCACCGGGGTGCGGTAGGTGATCGCGATCCGGGCGGCCTCGATGGCGGCGTCGAAGCAGTCGGAGGGGGACTGCGCGGCGATGACGGGCAGCGGCGCCTCGCCGTTGCGGCCGAACATCGCCTGCATCAGGTCGGCCTGCTCGGTCTTGGTCGGCAGCCCGGTGGAGGGGCCACCGCGCTGCACGTCGATGACCAGGAGCGGCAGCTCGAGCATCACCGCGAGACCCATCGCCTCGGACTTCAGCGCGACGCCCGGGCCCGACGTGCTCGTGACGCCCAGGTGACCGGCGTACGAGGCACCGAGGGCGGCGCCGATGCCGGCGATCTCGTCCTCGGCCTGGAAGGTGGTCGCGCCGAGCCGCTTGTGCTTGCTCAGCTCGTGCAGGATGTCCGAGGCCGGGGTGATCGGGTAGGCGCCGAGGAAGACCGGCAGGTCGGCCAGGTGGCCGGCGGTCAGGATGCCGTAGGAGAGCGCGGTGTTGCCGGTGATGTTGCGGTAGCGGCCGACCGAGGTCTCGGCGGGCTTGACCTCGTAGGACACGGCGAAGGACTCGGTGGTCTCGCCGAAGTGGAAGCCGGCCTTGAAGGCGGCGACGTTGCCGTCGCGGACCTCGGGCTTCGAGGCGAACTTGGAGGTGATGTAGTCCAAGGTGCCCTGGATGGGCCGGCCGTACATCCACGAGAGCAGCCCCAGCGCGAACATGTTCTTCGAGCGGGCCCCGTCCTTGCGGGAGAGGCCGAACTCCTTGGTCGCCGCGACGGCCATGCCGGTGAGGTCGAGCGCGTGCACCTGGAAGTCGTCCAGGGAGCCGTCCTCGAGCGGGTTGCTCGTGTAGGTGGCCTTGGTCAGGTTGCGGTTGGTGAAGTCGTGGGTGTCGACGATGATCACCGCGCCGGGACGCAGGTCGGCGATGTTCGCCTTCAGCGCGGCGGGGTTCATCGCGACCAGGACGTGCGGGAAGTCGCCCGGGGTGAGGATGTCGCGGCTGGCGAAGTGCAGCTGGAACGACGAGACGCCGTGGACGGTGCCCTGGGGGGCGCGGATCTCGGCGGGGAAGCTGGGGAACGTGGACAGGTCGTTGCCGAAGGCCGCCGTCTCCTGGGTGAACCGGTCACCGGTCAGCTGCATGCCGTCGCCCGAGTCCCCGGCGAACCGGATGATCACGCGCTCGACCTGTTCGACCGGCTTTGCTACCGACTCCATGAAGACTCCGATGCTCGAGATGGTTCGAGTGATGGCTGACACCACTTAACTCTGATAATGAATCTTACGGAAACTCAGTGGTTCGTCAAGGTGTGGCGTTCAGATCGCGCCCCGCTGCGCCATTCCATTCCATGCATATGATTGCTATGGTCGTGCGTGGGATGACGATCACCCCAGAGATTTTCGCACCAGTGCCGAGGAGACCTTTGATGCCAGCGGAGAAGCGGAGCGCGAGCACCTACATCGACGGCGTGTGGTCAGACGGTGCGTCCGGTGACAGCTACGTGTCGATGAACCCGGCCACCGGCCAGCCCATCGGCGAGACCGTCACCAGCTCGATCGCCCAGGTCGACGAGGCTGTGGCGAGCTCGCGTCGGGCCTTCAGGTCGGGCGAGTGGCCCACGTGGACCCCCGAGATGCGCGCGGACGCGATCAACCGGTTCGCCGACCTCCTCGAGCGCGAGCGGGAGTCGATGTCCCGGGTGATCGCGACCGAGGTGGGCACCCCGATCGCGGCGTGCCGCAGCATGCAGGTCGGCGGCCCCATCGAGGTGCTGCGCTGGTACGCCAAGATGGCGATCAAGGGCCCGCGCGGCGGCTACGAGCAGGCGCTGCCCCTCTACAACACCCCGGTCCCCTCCGCGAGCCTGCTGCACTACGAGCCGGTCGGCGTCGTCGCCTGCCTCCCGGCCTACAACTACCCGCTCAACCTGCTGGTGTGGAAGCTCGGCGGCGCACTCGCCGCCGGCTGCACCTCGGTGGTGCTGCCCTCCCCGCAGGGCCTGCAGAGCACGCTGCGGATCTTCGAGATCCTCGACGAGGTCGGCCTGCCCGCAGGCGTGGTCAACCTGGTCACCGGCGGACCCGAGATCGGCATCCACCTGACCAGCCACCGCGACGTCGACATGGTCTCGTTCACCGGCTCCGACGGCGTCGGTGCCCAGGTCATGGCCCAGGGCGCGCTCGGCTCGCTCAGCAAGGCCGTCCTCGAGCTCGGTGGCAAGAGCCCCAACATCGTCCTCCCCGGCGCCGACCTGGCCGCCACCGTGGGTGCCTCCATCCTGCGCTTCGCCCGCAACGCGGGCCAGGGCTGCGCGGCCTGGAGCCGGGTGCTGGTCCCTGAGGACAAGGTGGACGAGTTCTGCCGCCTGGCCGACGAGTTCATCAAGACCGTCAAGGTCGGCGACCCGCTCGCCGAGGACAGCGTCGTGGGACCCGTCATCTCCGCCGCCCAGCGCGACAAGGTCGAGGCCTGGGTCGCCGAGCTGCTCGAGAGCGGCGCCAGCTGGGGTGCCGGCGGTGGCCGTCCCGAGGGTCTGGACGAGGGCCACTTCGTGCAGCCCGGCCTGCTCCGCGACGTCGACCCGGACCACCCGCTGGCCGACACCGAGTTCTTCGCCCCGATCGGCATGATCTTCGGCTACCGCGACGTCGACCACGCCGTGGAGCTGGCCAACAACACCCGCTACGGGCTGGCCAGCAACGTCTTCGGTCCCCTCGACGAGGCGATCGAGGTCGCCCGCCGGATCCGCGCCGGCACGGTGACCATCAACGGCGGCGCCGGCATGCGCCCCGACGCCCCGTGGGGCGGCCCCGGTCGCAGTGGTGTCGGCCGCGAGCTCGGCGAGGACGGCTACGCCGAGTTCTTCGAGGTCAAGCACATCCAGTACGCCCTGGCCGGCATCACCAAGCCCCCGGGCACCTGAGCGAATTCGAGATCTGAGACAGAGTGGAGAGCACAGTGGGACGTTTCGACGGCAAGACAGCCATCATCACCGGCGGCGCGCGGGGCCAGGGGCGCTCGCACGCGCTGCGTCTGGCCAGCGAGGGTGCCAACATCGCGATCCTCGACATCGCCGGACAGATCGACTCGGTCGCCTACCCGATGTCGACCACCGACGACCTCGCGTCGACCGAGCGGGAGCTCAAGGAGCTCGGCGCCGAGGTCCTCGCGGTCCAGTGCGACGTGCGTGACCAGGAGGCCGTCAAGGCCGCGGTCGCAGCGACCGAGGAGCGCTTCGGCGCCATCGACATCGTCCTCGCCAACGCCGGCATCATGGCCAGCTACGGCAAGAACAAGCACGACATCGCGGCCTGGCACGACTCGGTGGGCACCATGCTCAGCGGGGTCTACTACCTGCTGCACGCCGTGACCCCGGGCATGATCGAGCGCGGCCGCGGCGGCGCCATCTGCATCACCGGCTCGACCTCCAGCTACATCGGGGTCGCCTACAAGGAAGAGATGCTGAACCCGGGCCAGATGGGGTACGGCGCGGCCAAGACCGGCGTGCTGTCGCTGATGCGGAACTTCGCCATGGTGCTCGGCAAGCACGGGGTGCGCGTCAACACCGTCATCCCCGCCGGCGTCTCGACCAAGATGATCGACAACGAGTTCTTCACCGCCGACCTCTCCGGCGACGCCCCCGGCGGCTGGATGGCGAACGTGATGGAGCGCGGCCCCGTCGAGCCCGCGGAGATCACCAACGCGGTCACCTGGCTCTGCTCCGACGAGGCGCGCTTCGTCACCGGTCAGACGCTCGCCGTGGACATGGGGACCCTGCTGCTCTGAGGCGGCCGCCGTACGGCGCCGGCGCAAGCTTTTCTTCTCAATGGGGTCCTCGCGGCCCAGTGACCCAGGTCGAACCGCCCACGGGATCGGGCCGACCGGAAAGAGAGATCGTGGAGTTCGGAATCCTGATGGGCGACCAGCCCGTCTCAACATCGCCCAAAGAGCACCTCGACCTGATGCTGCGCAAGGTGGAGGCCGCCCAGAAGGCCGGCTTCACCTACCTCACCATCGGTCAGCACTACCTCTACGAGGAGTTCCGCTGGTTCCAGCCGGTCCCGATGCTGGCGCGTCTCGCGGCCGAGCTCGACGACGACGTGAAGATCGGCACCACGGTGCTGGTCGGCCCGCTGCACCACCCGGTGCAGCTCGCCGAGGACCTGGCCACCCTCGACGTCATCACCGGCGGCAAGCTGGTGGTGGGCATCGGGACGGGCTACCTGCCCCACGAGTACGAGGTCTTCGGCAAGCCCTACAAGCAGCGCTACTCGCTGCTCGAGGAGCTCATCGAGGTGATGACGAAGCTCTGGACCCAGGACCGCGTCACCCACCACGGCAAGTTCTTCGACATCGAGGACCGGCCGACCCACCTGCACCCGGTGCAGAAGCCCCGCCCGCCGATCTGGCTCGGGGCGATGAAGGAGATGGGCGTGCGTCGCGCCGCGCGGCACGGCGACGTCTGGACGATCACGCCGCAGCAGACCATCGAGCAGGTCGAGCAGCTCGTCGGGGCCTACCTCGACGAGCGGGCGAAGTACGACCTGCCGCTGACCAAGTTCCCGCTGCGTCGCGAGCTGCAGCTCGGCTCCGACCCCGAGGACGCGCTGCACAAGTTCGCCGACGTGGCCCGGGTCAAGTACGTCTCCTACGCCGGCCAGGGCATGCAGCTGCTGGAGCAGGAGCGCGTGGAGCAGGACTTCCTGGAGAACGTCAAGGACCACGTGCTGCTGGGCACCGGCGATCAGGTCCAGGACCAGATCCGCGACATCGCCTCCCGCCTGCCCATCGGTCCGCTGCTGGTCCGGCCGCACTGGCCAGGCATGGACGCCGAGCAGACCGAGGCCTACCTCGAGCAGGTCGGCCGCGAGGTCGTCGCGCCGCTCAAGGACCTGGAGAGCATCGGCTTCGACGAGCTCGAGGCCAAGCAGACGGTCTGATCCACCTGGACTCGCATCGGCGGGCCCCTCCCCCCGCCGGATGCGCCAAGGGCCGCTCACCTCACGGTGAGCGGCCCTTCTGCGTCCCAGGGGAGCTGGGTCAGGCGTCGGTGGGGCGCTTGAGCATCAGGCCCGCCCGGTGCGCCACGTGCACGACCTCATCGCGCTGGTTGTAGCCGCGGTGCTCGAACCGGACGATCCCCGAGTCCGTGCGACTCTTGGACTCCCGCTTGTCCAAGATGGTCGTCTCGGCACGCAGCGTGTCGCCGTGGAAGACCGGCTTGGGGAAGTCGAACTTGGTGTAGCCCAGGTTGCCCAGGGTGGTGCCCATGGTGAGGTCGTACACGATCATCCCGCCGATCAAGCCAGCGGTGTAGAGGCTGTTCATCAGCCGCTGACCCGCGGGCTGGGTGGCCATGTACTCGGCGTCCAGGTGCAGCGGCGCCGGGTTCATCGTGATGGAGGTGAACAGCACGTTGTCCATCTCGGTGACGGTGCGCCTCCAGGGGTGCTGGAACTCCTGGCCTTCCTCGAACTCCTCGAACCACATTCCGGGCATGGGGGTCTCCTCTCAAGTCCTGGCCGGCGAGCCCGGTCCAGGACGGTTGTCAGCTGGAAATTCGTGGGGGTCCACCGGTGCCGGGCGAGGACGTGCCGGCGCCATCCGGACCAGGAGCAGCAGGCTCAGCGTGCTGACCCCGAGGCAGACGGCGAACCCGGGGACGTAGCTCCCGGTGGTGTCCTTCAGCGTCCCCACCAGGAAGGGCCCGATCGCCCCGCCGGTGAAGGAGAAGAGCATGGCCATGCCGCTCAGGCGGGTGGCGTCCTGGGGGGAGTGCGCCTCGTCCTGCACCTTCACCAGGGCCAGGCTGCTGGCGCCGCCGATGCCGAAGCCCGCGAGCAGCAGACCGGGGACCGCCCAGTCGTGCGGCTCCAGGACGAGCAGCAGCAGCCCCAGGGTCGAGGTGACCATCACCGTGGCGAAGACGCCGCGACGTCCGGGGAAACGGTCGGTCAACGGGGTCAGGGTGAGCATGGAGAACAGCTGCACGCACTGGAACGCCACCAGGTAGGCGGCCGCGGTCCCGGCGCTGAGGCCGGCCTCGACGAACAGGCTGGGGAGCCAGGCGATGACCGAGAAGCCCAGGAACATCGGCACCGCGAAGACGGCGGTGACGAACCAGGCCCGGCGCTCGCGCAGCGGCAGGGAGAGCCTGGTGGGCACCCCCGCCTCGTCCGGGACCCCCGCGCCGCCCAGGTGCGTGAGCACCAGCGCGGCGGCCAGCAGCAGTGCCACCACGCCCCAGACCGCGAGCGCGGTCCGCCAGCCGCCGAAGGAGGCCGCCACCGGCTGCGCCGTACCGGCGGCGAGCGCGACCCCGAGGGCCATCGCGGTGGAGTAGATGCCGGTGGCCAGGCCCCGCAGGTGGGGGAGGTGGTGGGAGATGAACCCCGGCGTCAGGGTGGACAGGGCGCCCAGGGCGCCGCCGATCACGGCCGCGGTCGCCACCAGCGGCGCCGGGGTGTCGATGAGGAACCGGGAGAGCTCTGCGAGCGCCAGCACCGCCAGGAGCGAGATCATCGCCCAGTCGGCGCCGATCCTGGTGACCAGCACGTGGCCGAGGGGGGCGCACAGCCCCATCGTCAGCAACGTGAGCGCGGTGAGCAGGCTGGCCGTGGTGGCGCTGACGTCGAGGTCCGCCCGGATGTCGGGGACCAGGGGCGGCACCGCCCCGAAGATGCCGCGGATGTTGACGCCGATGGCGATGACGAGTGCGATGGCGAGCCAGGGCGGCAGGCGGCGGCCGCCGACGCGCCCGGGGGCCTCGACGGTCGCGAGGAGCGGGTCCACGCTCAGTCCACGGCGGAGACGGGTCCACCGATGGCGGTGCGAGCCTTCACCACGTCCTTGGTCGCGTCCACCCCGAGCCAGGCGGTGAGCACCGCGTCGCGGCTCCACAGCGCACGGGCCAGGGACCCGTCCGGGTGGCGCTGCACGGTGAGCTCGTCGCCTGGCGCGTGCGCGCCGACGTACTGCAGCTTGCGGCCGAACTGGTCGGACCAGAAGTAGGGGACGGGGTCGTGCTCGGGACCCTCGTCCCAGTCGAGCAGGCTGGCCACGGCGGTGGCCGCGACCATGCTGGCCTCGTCCCAGTGCTCGATCAGCCGGTGGGTGTCGGTGTGGCGCGACCAGCGCTGGGCGACGTCGCCCAGGGCGAGCACGCCGCGTACGTCGGTGCGGCAGCGCGTGTCGGTCAGCACGCCGCGGTCGCACGCCAGGCCGGAGCCCTCCAGCCACGACAGGTCGGGGCGGACCCCGATGCCGGTGACGACCACGTCGGCGGGCAGCACCCGGCCCCCGGCCAGGTGGACCCCGTCGGCCTCGACCGAGGCGACCGCGGTGTCGGTGAGCAGCTCGACCCCGGCCCACCAGGGGCGGGTCAGGGCACCGACCTCCGGGCCCAGGGCGCCGCTGAGCGGCTGGGAGCCGAACTCCACGCAGGTCACCTCGCAGCCGGCCGCCAGGGCGGCGGTGGCCACCTCGGCGCCGATCCAGCTGGCGCCCACCAGCACCACACGGGCGCCGGGCACGAGCCGCTCCCGCAGCTCCAGCGCGTCCCCGAGGGTGCGCAGCGTGAGCTGGGGGCCGGCACCGGGAAGGCGCAGCGGCTCGGCGCCGGTGGCGATCACCAGGGCGTCGTACTCCACGTCACCGGCCGTGGTGGCCACGGTGCGGCTCTCGGTGGACAGGCCGGTCGCCCGGGTGCCCAGGCGCAGGTCGACCTGCAGCTTGTCGGTGTCGAAGGGCAGCGGGGTGGCGTCCTTCGTGCCGGCCAGCACCTCCTTGGACAGCGGGGGCCGGTCGTACGGCGGCTGCTCCTCGGCGCTGAGCACCGTGAGCGTGCCGGCGAACTTCTTGCGCCGCAGCGTGGCGCACAGCCGCGCGGTGGCCAGGCCACCGCCGACCACCACGACTCGGCCCGACGCCAGGTCCAGGACGGGGCCCGCCCCGGAGTCCACGGCCGGGCTCACCGCCCGGTCTTGGTGTAGTGCTCGGCGAAGAGGGGGGTGTCCCCGAGTCGGCGCTCACCGGGGGTGAAGGTGACCGGGATGGTGTGGAACCCGGCGTTGGTGCCCTGGTCGGGGTAGGCGACCACGTTGTCCATGTCCACCTTGTAGTCGCCCATCCGGGCGAGCACCTGGCGGATCATCTCGCGTGCCATCGCCTTGCCCATGTGGGAGCCGGCGCAGCGGTGGATGCCCAGGCCGAAGGCGACGTGCCGGTTGGGCCAGCGGGTGATGTCGACCTCGTCGGGGTTCTCGAACTGCTGCTCGTCGCGGTTGGCCGAGCCCCACGAGAGGAGCGCGCGGTCGCCCTTGCGCACCGGGCAGCCCTGGAACTCGGTGTCCTCCATGATGGTGCGAGCCAGCGCCTGGGTGGGGGAGAAGACCCGGAGGAACTCCTCCACCGCGATGTCGACCATCGAGGGGTCGTCGATCAGCCGCTGCCGCTCCTCGGGGTTCTGGTAGAGCCACACCAGCGACTGGGTGACCAGCGAGGCGGTGGTGCCGACGCCGCCGGAGATCACCAGCTCCAGGATCGAGTAGACCTCGTCGTCGTCCATCCGGCGGCCGTCGACCTCGGAGTTGATGAAGTGCGTGGTGGCGTCGTCGCTGGGGTTCTCACGGCGATGGGCGATGTGCTCGCGGACAGTCTTGCTCACCCACGGCACCGCGACCTCGGCGGCGTGCACGTACTCCGGGGAGCCGGGGGCAGCCGCGACCAGGGTGTGCATGGCGTCGACGTAGTTGGAGTACTCCGAGGGGTCCAGGCCCAGCCAGTCGATGGTGACCGCGGCCGGGACGCCGGCGACGATGGCGAGGTCGGCCTCGCCCTTCTCGATGATGGTGTCGATGAAGCCGGTGACGTAGTGCTTGATCACGTCGTCGAGGTTCTCCACCGCGGCGGGCGCGGTGACCTTGTTGACCGCCTTGCGGTAGGGGCGGAACTGCGGCGGGTCGAGCTCGATCGGGATGTGGAACGCGGTCGGGGCCTTGGGGATCGTCACCGAGAGACCCGGGCCGCCGAACTCGTCGTGGCGACCGGAGGAGAACAGGTCGTCGTCGCGGGAGGCCTCGAAGACGCCCTGGTAGTTGGAGACCACCCAGTAGCCGCCGTGGGCCTCCGTCCAGGCCACCGGGGACTCCTGGCGCAGCTTGCGGTAGGCGCCCACGTGGTCCGCGGCGTGGTCCGCCGAGTGGTGGTCGAAGTTCGTGACGGGGCAACGCGGCTGGTCGGACATAGATCCATCCTCCTTGGTGGCCAAGGGGTTCCTTGGGTGAGCAGGATCATGATAATAGTTATACCCAGCAGGGAGTCAAGGTGTCCGCTCGTGGGACGTGTGCTCAACTGCTCACGATCCGGCATCGCCGGCGCCACCAGTCTGGAGGAACCACCCATGAAAGTTGTTGCTGACCTCGACAAGTGCCAGGGCCACGGTCTGTGCCGCATGTCGGCGCCCGACGTCTACGACGTCACCGTGGACGAGGGACAGGTGATCGTGAAGTTCGACGGGGAGATCCCCGAGGAGCTCGAGGACGGGGCTGCGCTCGGCGTCGACTCCTGCCCCGAGCTCGCCCTCGAGATCCAGGACTGAGCCCCGAGTCCTGATGAGCCGGTCTGCCCCTCGCCGCCCGCGAGGGCGGCCCGGGGGGCTGCTGGCGTTCCTGCTGCTCGGCACCGCCATGGCGGTGCCGACGCTGCTGGGGCTGCTGTCGGTGGAGCTCACCGCGGACCTGGGCCTCGACGACGCCCGCCTCGGCCTCGTGGTCTCCGCCTTCTGGGCGGTGACCGCGGTCGCCGCCCCGCTCGCGGGGCGCTGGGTGGACGGACGGGGGTGGCCCGTCGGGGCCTGGTGGGGTGCCCTGATCACCGCAGCCAGCCTGCTGCTGTGCGTGCTGCTGGTGAATTCCCTCCCCGCGCTGCTCGTGGTGGTCGCCCTGAGCGGTCTCGGCTACGCCTTCGCCTCGCCGACCAGCAACATCCTGGTGATGGCAGAGGTGCCGCCCGGCCGGCAGGCGTCGGTGCTGGGCCTCAAGCAGACCGCCCCGCCGCTGCTGATGACGGTGGCCGGGGCGGTGCTCCCCGCCCTCGCCCACCTGCACGGCTGGCGCCCGGCGATGGCGGTGGGTCTGGTGCTGCCGCTCGCGGTGGCCGTCGGCGTGCTGCTGGCCCGGCCGGTTGGCGCGCGGCGGCTCCCCGACGGAGCCCGAGCGGGCTCCCCGCCTGGCGCGGCACGTGGCTGCGACGCCACACCTGACGTGGATGCCGCTCCCGTGGCCGAAGCGGCGACGGTCGGAACGGCGCCGACCCTGCGAGTGCTGCCGGTGGTGGTCGCCGCGGGTCTGGGGACCTTCGCGGTCGCCACCCTGACCGGCTTCGCGGTGCTCAGCCTGGTCTCGGCCGGCCTGCGACCCGTGCAGGCGGCCGGCATCGTCTCCGGCGGGAGCCTGGTGGCCGTGCTGGTCCGGGTCGCCTCGGGCTGGTGGCTCGACCGCCGTCCGCTGGAGGACCTGACACCGGTGCTCGGCGTGATGGGCGCAGCGGTCGTGGCTCTCGGGCTGGTCGCGGTCGGGACGCTCGGTCTGGACTCCGCCGGCGGCGCGGTCCCGGACGGCACGCTCTGGCAGGCGCTGGTGGTCGTGGGCGTGCTGCTCAGCCTGGTCGCCGCCTGGACCTGGCCCGCCCTGCTGCTGGTCACCCTGGTGCGTCGCTCGGCGGGGCCGGGCGCGGCCAGCGGCCTGCTCCAGATCGGCAGTGGCGTGGGATCGGCGATCGGCCCGGTGGGCTTCGGGCTGCTCTCCGCAGCGGGGGGCCGGGGATGGGCCTGGGTGCTCATGGCCGTCGCGACGGGAGCCGCGATGCTCCTGGTCCGCGCGGCGGGCCGACCCCCGCGCAAGGACTCTCAGCAGATGGACCCTCACGCGCGCAGGGTGACAGACCTGATTACAAAGTGATAATAGTGATAAGGAAATTCTGTGAGCCAGGACACCGCCCTCGGCCACCCGAGTACCAGGAGGACCCATGGACTACGCCGTGGACGAGACGCACGAGCACATCCGGGAAGCCGTTCGAGCCATGTGCTCGAAGTTCGACGACAACTACTGGATGGAGCACGACGAGAGCCACGAGTTCCCCTGGGACTTCTACAAGGCCGTCGCTGACGCCGGCTGGCTGGGCCTGAGCATCCCCGAGGAGTACGGCGGCGGCGGGCTGGGCGTCACCGAGGCCGCCATCGTGGAGCGCGAGATCTCCGCGTCGGGCGCCGGGATGAGCGGCTGCTCCGCGGTGCACATCGGCATCTTCGGCTTCGAGCCGCTGATCCGGCACGGCAGCGAGAGCCTGAAGCAGCGGTTCCTGCCGCGCGCCGTCTCCGGGGACCTGCACGTCTCCTTCGCGGTGACCGAGCCCGACGCGGGCACCGACACGCTCAACCTGCAGACCTCGGCCCGCAAGGTCGACGGCGGCTGGCTGGTCAACGGCAAGAAGGTCTGGATCACCAAGGCCCAGGAGGCCGAGCGGATGTTCCTGCTCGTGCGCACCTCGCCCCGTGAGGGCAAGGCGCACCGCGGGCTGACGCTGATGTTCGCCACGCTCGACCCCGAGCACGTGCGGATCCGCGAGATCCCCAAGCTGGGCCGCAACTCCGTGGACACCAACGAGCTCTTCATCGACGACCTCTTCGTCGCCGACGAGGACGTCATCGGCGAGGTCGGCGAGGGCTTCAAGGTGATCCTGGGCGGGCTGAACGCCGAGCGCGTGATCTCCGCCAACGCCGCCCTGGGACTGGGTGAGGCCGCGCTGCGCCGCGCGGTCAACTACGCCAACGAGCGCGTCGTCTTCGGCCGGCCGATCGGGCAGAACCAGCTCATCTCCGGCCAGCTCGCCGACGCCCGGATCCGGCTGGACGCCGCCGCGGCCATCTGCGACAAGGCCGCCTGGATGGTGGACAACGACATCCCGTGCGGCCGCGAGGCCAACGAGGCGAAGTTCCTGGCCAGCGAGGCGGGGTTCAACGCCGCCGACGTGGCGATCAACGTGCACGGCGGCTACGGCTACGCGAAGGAGTACCACGTGGAGCGGTACTTCCGGGAGTCGCGTCTGAACAAGATCGCGCCGATCAGCCAGGAGATGGTCCTCAACTACGTGGCCGAGCACGTCCTCGGCCTGCCGCGCAGCTACTAGGCGTCGGGCATGACTGACGACCTCCTCCGGCCCCTGGTGCTGCAGCGCGAGGGCGAGCGGCTGCTGCACACCTACCAGCGCCTCGTCGACGCCCGTGACGTCCAGGGCCTGGCGGACCTGGTCACCGACGACGTGCTGCTCTCCCGACAGGGGGAGGAGCAGCGCGGCCGGGCGGCCTTCGTCGACCTGTACCGGAGGTTCGCCGCCTCCGACGTGGACGTCGCGCAGCACATGGCGACCAACGTCGAGGTCACCGAGCTCGGGACCGGAGGCGAGGGGCCGGTGCGCATCGACTCCTGCTTCTGGGTGATCACCACCCACCGCTCCGGAGAGGCCCGCCAGGTCTGGGGCCGCTACAGCGACGACATGGTGCGGGTGGACGGGCGCTGGCTGCTCTCGGCCAAGCGCATCGCCCTGGTCCGCACCGCCTTCGTCGAGCCGTCCGCGCTGGCGCCGGCCGACATGACCTCCTTCGGGCCCCGGCCCGACTGACCACGACACCACAGGAGACACCGATGCCCCCGAGCACCGAGGACCGGCTGCGCCGGATCGAGGACAAGCTGGAGATCGCCGACCTGGTGAACCTCTACGGGTTCGTGATGGACGAGCGCGACCTGGACGGCCTGCCGAGCCTGTTCACCGCCGATGCCCACCTCACGTCGGCGGACGGGGTCTTCGACGCCGTCGGCCTGGAGACGATCGCCAAGACCTACCAGGGCCGGTACGACGCCCTGGGTGCCACGAACCACTTCGTGCACTCGGTGATCTCCCGCTTCGACGACGGCGACCCGGACGTGGCCCACGGCCTGGTCAGCGGGCACGCCGAGGTGGTGCGCGAAGGGGTGACGATGTGGGTGGCGCTGCGCTACCACGACGTCTACCGGCGTACCGAGCAGGGCTGGCGGATCGCGGCGCGGGAGATGGGCTACATGTACTACCTCCCGGTCACCGACTACGCCGAGACCATGAAGAGCGAGGACCGCACGCTGGTCTACGGCGACGCCCGTCCGGCGGACTGGCCCTCGGTGCTGCACGGCGGCGACCTCGGCTGGCTCCGCGCGCACTACACCGAACCGGCCTGAGCCGGGCTCGCGTCGAGCCCACGACCCTGGAGGACGCCATGAACCCCACCGAGCAGCAGCAGGGCGCCGCCCCTGATGTCATCGTCCTGGGCAGTGGGTGTGCCGGGATGATGACGGCCCTCGCCGCCGCCGACGCCGGTGCCAGCGTGGCGCTCTACGAGAAGGCCGACGTGCTGGGCGGCACCACCGCCCTGTCCAGCGGCGTGGCGTGGCTGCCCGGCAACAAGTACCAGGCCGAGCACGGTGTCGAGGACTCCGTCGACGACGGGCGCGCCTACCTCACGGCGCTCTCCCACGGGATGATCCTTCCCGAGTTCACCGATGCCTTCGTCGGCACCGTGAACGAGATGCTGGAGTGGGTCGAGGAGCGCACCCCGTTGCGGATGCGGCTGGTGCCCGGCTACCCCGACTACCACCCGGAGTTCCCGGGCGGGAGGCCCGGCGGCGGCCGCTCCACCGAGCCCGAGCTCTTCTCCTTCGACCTGCTCGGGGAGTGGGCCGAGAAGTTCCTGGGCTTCCGCCGCTCGATGTACGTCGGCGAGACGCCGGTCGGTGGCGGCACCGGCTTCCTCACGCCCGAGGAGGAGAAGCGGCGCGCCGACGAGCAGCTCGAGGGTCTCGGCCGCGGCATGCTCGGCGCCCTGCTCAAGGGTCTGCTCGACCGCGGCGTGGAGGTGCGCACCGGCACCGCCGCGGTGCGGCTGCTGACCGAGGACGGCGCGGTGACCGGCGTGGAGCTCGCCGACGGCCGGCGGGTGGGCGCCCGGCGCGGGGTGGTGCTGGCCACCGGTGGCTTCGAGCGCGACCCCGAGCTGGTCAGGTCCTTCCTGCGCGGACCCGTCAGCAACTCCCCAGGGGCCCCCACCAACACGGGCGACGGTCTGCGGATGGCCATGCGGGTGGGCGCCGCGCTCGGCGTGATGCGGGAGGCCTGGTGGGTCCCGGTGGTGACCATCCCCGGGTTCTCCGGCGAGCAGTACTCCGGCCACGGGGTGCAGCTGGTCCAGCGCGAGCGCACCCTGCCGCGCACCATCCTGGTCAACGGCGACGGGCGGCGCTTCACCAACGAGGCCGCCAACTACAACGCGCTCGGTGCGGTCTTCCACGCCTTCCACCCGACCCGCTTCGCCTACGAGAACCAGCCGGCCTGGGCGGTCTTCGACCAGGGCTTCGTCGAGCAGTACGGCGGGTACGGCGTGCCCCCGGCGGCGAGATGCCGGAGTGGATGGCTCGGGCGGACTCGGTCGCGGAGCTGGCCGCGCTGATCGGCGTCCCGGCCGAGCAGCTCAGCGCGACCGTCGAGCGCTGGAACGAGCTCTGCGCCGCCGGTCACGACGACGACCACGGCCGCGGCGACTCGGCGTACGACGGCTGGTGCGGGGACCGCAACCACTACCCGGGGACCGCCGCCACCCTGGGGCCCATCGACCGGGGGCCCTTCTACGCCTCACCCGTGCACGCCAGCTCGCTGGGCACCAAGGGTGGTCCGCAGACCACCGTGGACTGCGAGGTGCTCGACGTGGACGGGGCGGTGATCCCGGGCCTCTACGCGGTCGGCAACGCGATGGCCGCCCCCACCGGGATGGTCTACGGCGGCGCCGGCGGCACCCTCGGTCCGGCGATGGTCTTCGGCTACCGCTGCGGACGAGCGGTGGCGGGGGTCTGAGCCCCGCTCCCTTGCCCTGCCGGATGTGATCTGCAACACTCCTTCCTGAAATCATGATCACCGATATCAGGATTGGAGTCTCGGGATGACGACCACTGATCAGCAGGTGACGCCGGACCTGGACGGGCTCGCTGGAGCCTGGCTGGACCAGTTCCAGGGGGCCCTGCGCAACGCGGCCGTGACGGCGACCACCGACCTCTTCCACCCCGACGCCTGGTGGCGCGACCTGCTCGCGTTCACGCTGGACCTGCGCACCGCGCACGGTCACGAGGCCCTGGCGGCGCGGATCTCCGAGTCCCCCACGGGACCTGTCTCGCTCGCGCTGACGGGACCGGCGACCCTGGTCGAGGCGGGGGCGGAGCCGTGGATCCAGGCGATGTTCGAGCTCGAGACCCCGCTCGCCCGCGGACGAGGCGTGCTGCGACTGGTCGAGCGGGACGGTGCCTGGCGTGCCTGGACCGTGCTCACCGCCATGGACGAGCTGGTGGGCCACGAGGAGCTGACCGGGACGCGTCGGCCGCTCGGGGGCGCCCAGGGCGAGGACCGGATGGCCCGCAGCTGGACCGAGGCGCGCCGTCGGCAGCAGGAGTTCCTCGACTCCGAACCGGCTGTGCTGGTGGTCGGCGCCGGACACGGCGGTCTCGGACTCGCGGCACGGCTGGGGTGCCTCGGGGTGCCGACCCTGGTGGTCGACCGCGCCGAGCGGATCGGTGACGGGTGGCGCAACCGCTACGACTCGCTCGTGCTGCACGACCCGGTCTGGTACGACCACCTGCCCTACCTCCCCTTCCCGGCGAGCTGGCCGGTCTACACCCCGAAGGACAAGCTGGCCGACTGGCTCGAGTCCTACGCCAGCACCATGGAGCTCAATGTCTGGACGGGCACCGAGCTGGTCGACAGCGCCCGCCAGGACGAGTCCGGCGAGTGGACCGTCACCGTGAAGCGGGCCGACGGCTCCCAGCGCACGGTCCGGCCCCGGCACGTGGTGCTGGCCACCGGGGTCAGCGGCACCGAGCCCAACCTGCCCGAGCTGCCGGGCGCCGAGGAGTTCTCCGGGCTGGCCTGCCACTCCAAGGACTTCCCCCGCGGCGTCGACTTCGCCGGTCGACGGGCCGTGGTGGTGGGCAGCTGCAACAGCGGCCACGACATCGCCCAGGAGCTGTTCGAGAAGGGTGCGGAGGTGACGATGGTCCAGCGCTCGCCCACCTACGTGGTCAGCGTCGCCGGGTCGGCCATCGCCATGACCGGCATGTACGACGAGACCGGTCCGCCCACGGACGTGGCCGACCTGCTCGGTGCGTCCTTCCCGTTCAACTGCGCGCCGGAGATGCACCAGGCGACCACCGCGGCGATGGCCGAGCACGACGAGGAGATGCTGGCGGGCCTGGCCGAGGCCGGCTTCCTCACCTCCTCCGGCATCAACGGCACCGGCGCTCTCCAGCTCTTCCTGCAGCGCGGCGGGGGCTACTACATCAACGTGGGCGCCTCGGAGCTGATCGCGGCGGGCAAGATCGCCGTCCGCTCGGGCGTGGGGGTGGAGCGGTTCACCCCGAGGGCCTCCAGCTCACCGACGGCACCTCGCTGGAGGCCGACGTCATCGTCTTCGCCACCGGCTACCAGGGGATGCTCGAGACCGCGCGCCGGCTGCTCGGCGACGAGGTCGCGGACCGCTGCGGCCCCGTCTGGGGGCTGGACGAGGAGGGCGAGCTCCAGGGCGTGTGGCGCCGGTCCGGCTACGACGGCCTGTGGTTCATGGGCGGCAACCTCGCGATGGCCCGCTACTACGGCAAGTTCCTCGCGCTCCAGATCAAGGCAGACGAAGCGGGACTCGCCGAGTCCCAGAACCTCTCGGAAGGCAGGACCGCATGAGCGACACCACGACGACCTCCACCCCCCAGGCAGCCCGGGCGGGGCAGCCCCTGGCCGGCAAGGTCGCCCTGATCACCGGGGCAGCGCGCGGGCAGGGCCGCAGTCACGCGCTGCGGCTGGCCCGGGACGGAGCGGCGATCGTCGCCGTCGACCTGTGCGAGCACATCAGCAGCCTGGACGGGTTCTACGACCTGGCCACGCCCGAGGACCTCGCCGAGACGGTGCGCCAGGTGGAGGCGCTCGGGGGCCGGATCCACGCCGCCCAGGTCGACGTGCGCGACATCGACGCGCTGACCGCCGCCGTGGACGCCGGCGTCTCGCAGCTCGGCAGCCTCGACATCGTGGTCGCCAACGCGGGCATCTTCACCTTCGGCGAGGCCACCCACGAGGTGGCCGAGGACTCCTGGCACCAGCTGATGGACGTCAACGTCACCGGCGTCTGGCACACCTACAAGGCGGCCGCGCCGCACCTGATCGCCGCGGGAGCGGGCGGCTCGGTGATCATCATCGCCTCGCTGGCCGGCTTCAAGGGGCTGGCCAACGTGGCGGCGTACACCACGACCAAGCACGCCATCGTCGGGCTGATGAAGGTGCTGGCCAACGAGCTCGGTCCGCACGGCATCCGGGTCAACACCATCCACCCCAACTCGATCGACACCGAGATGGTCAAGAACTCCCGCACCTACCGGCTCTTCCGTCCCGACCTGGACGAGCCGCGCGCGGAGGACGCGGAAGCCGCGTTCGCCGGGCTCAACCCCATGGGCAAGGCGTGGATCGAGCCCGAGCACGTCTCGAACGCGGTGGCCTGGCTGGCGGGTCCGGAGTCCTACTACGTCTCCGGCGGGCAGATTCCGGTGGACGGCGGCGCGTCAATCCAGTGAATGTTTGTCACGTGACCCAAACCATATGTATCGTTCTCAACAATATCCCTTTTCCAAGGAGACCCCATGACTGACCGCTCTGCTGTCGAAGAACTGGCCAACCGCTACTCGCTGGCCTACGACACCGCTGATCTCGACACGCTGGAGTCGGTCTTCACCGAGGATGCGACGTTCTCGATGGTGATCGCCGGGGGCGACAAGCTGTCCTTCGGTCCGCGGGACGCGATCATGAAGCTCATGGGGGACTCGCTCTCCTCGCAGACCGACCAGCGTCGTCACGTCAACACCAACCTCATCGTCGAGGGCACCGAGGGCGGGGTCACCCGGACCAAGCACTACCTCACCCTGATGGGCACCGAGAATGGCGCGATCACGCTGCTCTCCGCCGGTCTCTACTCCTCCGAGATCGTCGAGGACGGCGGCCGCCTCCGGTTCAAGACGCTGCACCTGGACCTGGACAAGGCGTACTGACAAGCCGTACTGACAAGCCGTACTGACCGGGCGTACCGACCGGGCGCCTGACCGGGCGTACTGACACGCTCGCGCACCGACCACCCTCACGAGACTCCGGAGAACAACCGCATGAACCAAGGACTCATCCCCGCCAAGTGGGCTGCCCTGACCCCGGACCGTCAGGCCGTCTACGACGCCGCTGCGGACCTCCGGGTCTCGTGGGCGGAGCTCGACGAGATGGTGCGTCGGCTGGCCAACGGCCTGCTCGGCCTCGGCCTGAAGAAGGGCGACCGGGTCGCCATGCTCTCGCGCAACTGCGTGGAGTTCCAGGCGCTCTACTTCGCCGCCGGCCGCGCCGGTCTGGTGACCCAGCCGCTCAACTGGCGGCTCGCCGGACCGGCCCTGGCCGGCGTCGTGCGCGACGCCGCGCCCAAGGTGGTGATCGGCCAGGCCGAGTTCCACGAGGCCCTGGAGGACATCAAGGCGCAGGTCGACGTCCCGCACTGGCTCGAGTTCGGCGAGTCCTCGGACGGGTCGTTCGACGACCTGGTCAAGCGCTCCTCCAGCCTGGAGCCTGCCCCCAGCAGCCTGGTGGTCGACAGCGACCCGTTCTTCCTGCTCTACACCGGTGGCACCACCGGCGACTCCAAGGGCGCCCTGCACACCCACGGCAGCGCCGCGGCGGGCATGCTCAACCAGACCGTGGCCGAGCGGATCGTGCCCAGCGACGTCTACATGCTGACCGGGCAGATGTACCACATCCCGATCGTGCTGGCGATGAACTACATGAAGCACGGCTGCCCGCTGGTGCTGATGAACTTCGAGCCCAAGCTCGCCCTCGACCTGATCGAGAACGAGAAGGTCTCGGCGTTCCTCGGGGTCACCACCATGCTCAACTGGATGATGGCGCAGGAGAACTTCTCCAGCTACGACCTCTCCAGCCTCCGCAACATCCAGTACGGCGGCGGCCCGATGCCCTCCAGCGTCGTGCGCCAGGCCCTCGACCTCTTCCCGTGCACCCTGATCCAGGGCTACGGGCAGACCGAGGGCACCACGATGACCTTCCTGTCGCAGGAGGACCACCAGGACGCGATCAACGGGATCCACCCCGAGCGCCTCAAGTCCTGCGGCCGCGAGGGCTTCGTCACCAGCGTGCGGGTCGTCGACCCCGACGGCAACGACGTGCCCCGCGACGGGCACACGCCGGGCCAGATCATCGTCAAGAGCCCGGCCAACATGTCCGGCTACCTCGGTCGCCCCGACCTCACCGCGGACACCCTGCGCGACGGGTGGATGTGGACCGGCGACATCGCCTGCTGGGACTCCGAGCGCTACATCTTCATCGTGGACCGCGCCAAGGACATGATCATCTCCGGCGGCGAGAACATCTACTCGGTGCAGGTCGAGGAGGCCATCAACTCCCACCCGGCCGTGCTGGAGTGCGCCGTCATCGGCGTCCCCGACGAGGAGTGGGGCGAGACCGTCAAGGGCTACGTCGTGCTCAAGCCGGGTCAGGAGGCCACCGAGAACGACATCATCGAGCAGGCCAAGAAGCACCTGGCCAGCTACCAGAAGCCGCGCTCGGTCGAGTTCGTCAGCGAGCTGCCCAAGGCGCCCACCGGCAAGATCCTCAAGCGCGAGCTGCGCCGTCCGTACTGGGAGGACCAGGACCGCAATGTCTGACCCCGGCCCCTACGACGACCGCGTCGGCCGGGAGTTCCCCGGCGGCTCCTACACCTTGGAGCCGTGGCGGGCCTGGCTGGTGGCCGACACCCTGCTGGACGACCCGACCGACGACACGCCCCACCCGGTGCTGGCCTGGATGGGCGGCGTCGCCGGGATGGGGATGACCTGGGACGACCTGTTCGCCTGGTTCGACGCCTCGGCCGACGACGGCCCGATGTTCGGCGAGCACAGCACCACCCTGCACCAGCCGCTCGAGGCCGGGGCGACGTACGTCGTGTCCGGTCGCATCGTCTCGGTGCAGCGCAAGGTCGGCAAGCGGGCCGGTGCTTTCGACATCGTCGGCTACGAGCTCGACCTGCACCACGGGGGCGACCTGGTCGCTCGCTGCTACAACTCCCTGGTCTTCCCGAGGAGGGATGCGGCATGAGCGGCACGCGCGTGGAGGTCGGGACCGAGATCCCGCCGCTGGAGCTCGACGTCGACCCGGAGAAGATGAAGGTGATGGCGGCCCTGCTCGCCGATCCCAACCCGATCCACTTCGACACCCGGGCGCTCGCCGCGCTGGGCATGGACCAGCGTCCGGTCAACCAGGGGCCGCTCAACATGGGCTACCTGCAGACCATGCTGGCCCGCTGGGCGGGCGGCCGCGACCGCCTGCTCACCTTCCGGGTGCGCTTCCAGGGCAACGTGCTCGCCGGTGACCGGGTCCGCGCCAGCGGCACGGTGACCGGGGTGGCCCAGACCGATCGGGGCCGGGTCGCCACCTGCGACATCAGCCTGGAGGTGCTCGGCGGCAGCACCGCACTGACCGGCACCGCCGAGGTGCTCATCGACGAGGAGACATCGTGACCCTGACCCACGACCCTGAGAAGGGCCGGACCGGCTTCCAGCTCGCCTACGGCGACACCGACACCGTCGGCATCGCCTACTTCGGCATCTACTACCGCTGGATGGAGCGCTGCTACTCGACCTGGCTGTTCGCCAACGGGATCCGCAGCGGGCAGATGGCCGAGGACCTGGGTGTGGTCACCGTGGGCATCAGCTCCGGCTGCCGGTACGTCGACACCGTCGAGGTCTTCGACGAGATCACCTGCCAGGCCGTGGCCGACCGGATCGGCACCACCTCCTACGTCGTGGGCTTCGAGTTCACCCGGGGGGACCAGCTGGTCACCAAGGGGCAGATGACCTTCGCGGCGCGCGACCCGGAGACCTTCGGCAAGGCCGCCATCCCGGACCGGCTGCTCGAGGTGGTTCGCAGCCTTCCCGAACCGCGGTTCGAGGTCAGCGCGTGACCTCGGCGGGCGACCCGGGCGCGCTGGCCGGCCTCCTGGACCGGGAGGCGGTGCGCGACCTGGTCGCCCGCTACGCCTTCGCCGTCGACGACCACGATCTCGACGCCCTGGCGCAGATGTTCCACCCCGACGCGGTCTTCGACCGGGACGGGCACCTGGCCACCGGCTGGCCGGAGATCGCCGAGACCCTAGGGGCCTCGATGCGCGGCTTCCAGCGGATGATCCACACCCCGCACGCGGTCGTGGTGGAGCTGACCGGCGCGGACACCGCGACCGGCGCCTCCAGCGGGCACGGCGAGCTGATCACCCGGCGCGGGGTGGTGCTGGCCGCCTACCGCTACCGCGACGAGTTCGCCCGGCACCAGGGGCGGTGGGTCTTCACCCGCCGCGAGGTGCGGTTCCTGTACGCCACCTCCGCCGACGCGTACGACGCCACCCTGGCCGAGGTCGACCGGGTCCGGTTCCCGGGCGACGAGCCGCGTTCCAGCACGGTCATCCCCCGGCAGCAGCCCTCGATCGCCTAAAGAGACGATTCATACTCATAAATTGGGTAGAACGTGTTGACACAACCCTGATCATGATATTCACTCTTCCCGGGATGATTGTGATGTAGACCACCCTGAAGAAGGAGTGTCAAACCGTGACCGACCAGACCCCCGTGATCGTCGTTGGAGCCGGCCTGTCCGGGCTCGCCACCGCGCTCACCTGTGCCCTCAACGGGCGCCCCGCGATCGTGCTGGAGGCCGCCGACCTGGTCGGCGGCGCGGCGGCGTACTCGGGTGGTCAGGTGTGGGTCGGGGGCAACCACGTCGCCGTGCGCGAGGGCATCGAGGGCGACTCCAAGGAGCTCACCGAGACCTACATCCGCGACGTCGCCTCCCACCTGGCGCCCGAGGTGCTCGACGAGCAGGCGCTGCTGCGCTGGCTCGACACCTCGCCCGACGCGATGCGCTACTTCGAGGACCACGGCGCGATCCGCTGGACGGTCATCCCCGGCCTCGCCGACTACCACAACGAGGCGCAGGGCGCGCTGCCCCAGGGCCGCTACCTGACCAACGAGGTCATCGACGGCTCGGTGCTGGGGGAGTGGCGCGAGAAGCTCCGCTACAGCCCGTACTTCCCGGTCGGCACCACCTACCGCGAGCTGCTCACCAAGGGCCGTCGCGCCACCTACGTCGACGACGCCGGCGAGGAGCAGGGCGCGACCAAGCGGTCCCACGCCGGGCTCCCGGCCTTCGGCCTCTCCGACGGAACTGCCTTCGAGAAGGCCACCGACGCCGACCCGCTCACCTACGGCACCGGTGTGGTCGCCAGCTTCCTGGCCAGGGTCACCCAGGACGAGTCGATCCAGATCCGCACCGAGCACCGGGTGGTCGAGCTGCTCACCGAGGACGGCAAGGTCGTCGGCGTGCGCGCCGAGACCCCGGACGGCGACGTCGAGCTGCGCGGCCCGGTGGTGCTGGCCACCAGCACCTACGACTGGGACCCCGAGCTGGTCACCGAGATCCTCGGCCTCAGCGAGGAGGACTGGGGGTCCGTGGCGCCGGAGACCCTGCGTGGCGACGGCATCAAGCTGGCGCGCCAGGTCGGCGGCCAGATCGCCCGCATCCCCGCCAACGCCACCCCGATCCTCCCGGGCTGGCGCTCCGAGGTCGGCACCGGCTTCGGCTACGGCCCGGAGTACGCGATGCCGCACTCGATGATCGTGGACCGCACCGGCAACCGCTACTGCAACGACTCCTACTGGGTCGACATCGTCCGGCGCACCCTGGACCCGGCCGACAAGCACCTGCCCTTCTTCCTGGTCTGGGACGACCAGCACCGCCAGAAGTACGGCCTGGCGGCCACCGCGCCCGGCGGCGACTACCCCGAGGGCCTGGTGGAGTCGGCCGACACCCTGGAGGAGCTGGGCGAGAAGCTCGGCATCGACGCGGCCCAGCTGGCCCGGACCGCCGAGCGGTTCAGCGACTTCGCCGAGAAGGGCGAGGACCCGGACTGGGGCCGCGGCAGCATCGACTACGTCAACACGTTCGCCGGTGACCCGGAGAACACCCCCAGCCCGGTGCTCGGCCCCATCACCAAGGCGCCGTTCCACGGTCTCCGACTGCGTTTCGTCGGCACCGGCATCGGCACCTCCGGCGTACGCATCGACTCCGACGGGCGGGTCCTCGACGAGGCCGGCACGCGGATCGAGGGTCTGTACGCCGCCGGCTCGGTCGCCGCGCTGACGACGACCGGGACCGCCTACAACTCGGGAATCGCGCTCGGGCGCGGACTCACGCTGGCCTACCTGGTCGGCCATGAGCTGTCGGGCGACCCAGTCGCCTGACAACGAAGTCCACCGCCTCCGCGGCTGGACCTGCACCTAACTAATAGCTGGAGGAACAATGGGTAGAGGAGCGCAAATGCGCAAGGCGCTGCTGGCAGGCCTGGCCATGGCGACGGTGCTGGGCACCGCCGCGTGCGGCAGCGACGACGGCGGCGACAGCGGCGCCGCGGGCGACGGCGGTATCGCCTCGACCATCAAGATCGCTCAGGTGCAGGACCAGACCGGCACGGTCGCCTACGCCGGGCTGGGTGCCTCCGAGGGGGCCGAGCTGGCGATCGACGAGATCCAGGAGCAGGGCTTCCTGGGCGACGACGTCAAGATCGACCTGGAGAAGTACGACACCGCCGGCGAGATCGAGCGGGCCTCCAGCGAGATGAGCAAGGCCATGGGCGACCGCGACGTCTCGGCGATCCTCGGCCCGGTCTCCACCCAGCAGGCCGCCACGGTCTCGCCGCTGGTGGGCCGGCAGAAGGTCCCCACCGTCTTCACCCAGGCCGGTGGCGAGGGCGTCGTGACCAACGACTACACCTTCCGCGTCACCCCGCCGATGGAGTCCTACTACGCCTCGGTGATGGACTTCCTGGAGGAGGAGGGCGTCAAGACCGTCTCGGTCCTCTACAACGCCACCTTCCCGACCTTCGCCGTGCTGGGCGAGGACGACGTCCCGGCCCTGGCCGAGGAGCGGGGCATGGAGATCGTGCAGTCCCTGCCGGTCCAGATGACCACCCAGGACTTCTCCGGCCAGGCCCAGCAGATCGCCAAGGAGGACGCTGACGCGCTCGTCATGCTGCTCATCGCCCCGCAGTCGGTGACCGCGCTCGGCCAGCTCAAGGACGCCGGCTACGAGAACCAGATCGTGGCCACCTCGGTCCAGGCCGCGGGCAACATCGAGGCCGCCGGCGACAACGCCAACGGCCTGGTCTACCCGGTGCCGTTCTCGGTCGCGATGGAGGACGAGACCTCGGACGCGTTCAGCAAGGCGTTCCAGGCCAAGTTCGACGAGGAGCCCACGCCGTACGCCGCTGACGGCTACGACGCCATGTGGTGGATCGCGCGGGCCATCAAGTCCTCGGGCGACTCCTCCCGCGAGGGGATCCGCGAGGGTCTGGCCAAGATCGCGGCCGAGGGCTACTCCGGCGCGATGGGCGAGGTGACCTTCGACGGGAACGACGCCCGGATCGCCGGCTCGCTCGTGCGCTGGGAAGACGGCAAGGAGACGCTCGTCAAGTGATCGCTGACCGGGGTGCGGTCCGTGCGGACCGCACCCCGGTTGCACAGTCCCGCCCACACCGAGAGGAACCCCCGTGCAAGATCTGCTGAACGCAGCGACGCTGGGCTCGATCTATCTGTTGTTCGCGTTGGGTATGGCCCTGGTCTGGGGGACCATCGGCATCCTCAACTTTGCTCACGGCGCCACCTTCATGTTCTCGGCCTTCGTGGGCCACATGGTCAGCCGTGAGACCGAGCTGCCCTTCCTGGGCGTCATCGTCATCGCCGTACTGACGGGCGCGGTCATCTCCTCGCTCACCATGCTGCTCGCCTTCCAACCGATCCTCAAGCGCTCCAAGAACCAGCACGCCGCAGAGATGCGGATCCTGATCGGCGGCATCGGGGTGGCCGCCATCCCGCTCGCCCTGGCCCAGCGGGAGACCCGCTCCAGCCCGTTCGGGTTCAAGAGCAGCTACAAGCCCGAGGTCTTCGAGGTCCTCGGCCTCCGGATCACCACCACCTCGGCCATCATCATCGTGACCGGACTCGTGATGGGGATCGGCCTCACGCTGTGGCTGCGCAGGTCCCGCCAGGGGCTGGCGCTGCGCGCGATCGGCGTGGACGCCGAGACCGCCGCCGGCATGGGGGTCAACCGCACCGCGCTGGCCTTCGGCACCATGGCGGTCGCCGGCGCACTCGCCGGCCTGGCCGGCGCGCTGCTCACCTTCCAGCTCGGCGCGATCGCACCGGAGACCGGCGACCAGCTCGTCATCAAGGCGTTCGCGGTCATCGTGCTCGGTGGCCTCGGCTCCATGGCGGGCACCGTGATCGGTGCCTACGTGCTGGCCGGAGCCGAGACGTTCGTCGTCTCGATGAACTGGGGCACCTGGGTGGACGCGGTGTCGTTCGGCCTCATCTTCCTCATCCTGCTCGCTCGCCCCCAGGGGCTCCTCGGCCGCAAGGAGGTGCGACGCACATGAGTGACTGGTACTACATGAACGTCGTCCTGATCCAGACGACACTGACCACGCTGCTGCTGGCCCTGAGCATCCAGGTGCCGCTGCGGTTCGGGGTCTTCTCCTTCGCCGGTGTCGGCGCCTTCGGGATCGGCGGCTACGGCGGCGCGATGGCGATGGTCCACCTGGAGTGGTCGACCTGGCCCGCGGTGGCCGTCGGAGCGCTGGCCGCCGCCGTGGTGGTCTCCCTCCTCGGCCTGGTGGTGCAGCGGCTCACCGGCCTCTACATGGGGATGGCGACCATCGCCTTCACCCTGATCATCTCGGTGCTCGCGGTCAACGGAGGCGACGCGACCGGCGGCGCCGGCGGTCTGTACGGCGCACTGGGCGAGATCAACATGCAGCAGATCGTGCTCGTGGTCGTCGCGGTCGTGGCCGTCCTGGTCTGGACAGAGGCGCGCGGGCTGGGCCGGCGGATCGACACGGTCCGCGAGGACCCCGAGCTGGCCAACGCGCTCGGCATCGACGTCAACCGCTACCGCCTGATGTCGTTCGCGCTCTCCGGCCTGATCGGCGGCCTCGCCGGCGCCATCACCACCCTGCTGCGCTCGACGATCACCCCGGCCGAGGTCAACTTCCACCTGGTGATCGTGGCACTCACCGCGATCGTGGTGGGCGGCGCCCGGTCGTGGCTGGGCGCGCTGATCGGTGCCGTCATCTTCGTCTGGCTGCCCACCTGGCTCTCCTTCGTCCAGGAGTGGGAGAAGGTCGCGTACGGCTTCATCGTCGCCGCCGCCGCGATCTACCTGCCCAACGGCGTGCTCGGTGTCGCCAAGGACGCCCTGCACCGCTACCGCACCCGAGAGGAACGCGCCCGCGTGGCCGTTCTGCAAGAGAAGAGCTGAGGCAGATGACTGACACCGCAGTGCGCGCCAGGACGGCGCTGCTGGAGGTCCAGGACGTCGCGGTGCACTTCGGCGGCGTCAAGGCCGTGGACGGCATCACGCTCGAGATGCGACCCGGTCAGATCTACGGCGTGCTGGGCCCCAACGGGTCGGGCAAGTCGACCCTGCTGGGGGCGATGACCCGGCTCACGCCGCTGACCCGCGGCCGCTTCGTGCTCGACGGCGAGGACTACACCAAGCGCCCTGCGCGCAAGGTGCACCACATGGGGATCGCCCGCACCTTCCAGACCGTGCGGCTGCTCGACGACCGATCGGTGCGCGACAACATCCTGCTGGGCCAGGACACCCTGCGCAAGGCGACCCGCAAGGAGTCCTCGACGCGGGTGGACGAAGTCATGGAGCGGATCGGCCTGCGCGAGGTCGCGCAGCTGCGACCCGACGAGCTCTCCTACGGGATGCAGCGTCGGGTGGAGTTCGCCCGGGCCATCATCGGCCGTCCGCGGCTGCTGCTGCTCGACGAGCCGACCGCCGGGATGAACACCTCCGAGCGCGAGGAGATCGGCGCGCTGATGAAGCAGCTGCTCGAGGAGGGGATCACCCAGTTCATCGTCGAGCACGACGTGCAGATGATGGTCGACACCTGCGACTACCTCTTCGCGATGAACTTCGGGAAGCTGATCGCCCAGGGTACTCCCGCGGAGGTGGTGCGCCACCCCGACGTCCAGGAGGCCTACTTGGGAAAGGGGGCGGCCCACGATGCTTGAGGTCACCGACCTGCACGTCAACTACGGCCCGGTCCGGGCGGTGCACGGCGTCTCCTTCACCGCCGAGGCCGGCAGCATCACGCTGGTCCTCGGCGCCAACGGCGCCGGCAAGACGACCAGCCTCCGCGCGGTCGCCGGCTTCCACAAGCCGGCCTCTGGCTCCGTCACCTTCGACGGCAAGACCATGACCGGCATGGCCGCCCACAAGGTGGTGCGCCGCGGGATGGTCCTGGTGCCGGAGGGTCGCAAGATCTTCTTCCCGCTCACCATCGAGGAGAACCTGCGCATCGGCGGGTACTCCGCCCCCGCGGCGGCCTGGACGCCGGCATGGAGGAGGTCTACGAGAAGTTCCCGATCCTCGGGGAGCGCCGGAACTCCCAGGCGGGCCTGCTCAGCGGTGGGGAGCAGCAGATGCTGGCCTTCGGACGCGCGCTGATGTCGAAGCCCAAGCTGATGCTGATGGACGAGCCTTCGATGGGGCTCGCCCCGACCATGGTCGAGAAGGTGCTCAGCAGCGTCCGGACGATGGCCGACGCCGGCATCGGGATCCTGATGGTGGAGCAGAACGCCGACGCGGGCCTGCGGATCGCCGACTCGGTGGTCGTGGTCAACCGCGGCGAGACGGTGTGGACCGGCACCGCGAGCGAGGCCCGGGGCAACAAGGCCATCGTGCACGCGATGCTGGGCGAGGCGGCGCTCGACGATGCCTGAGCAGGGGCTGGCCGGAGGCCGACCGGGCGAGAAGGACATCGAGGACCTGGCACAGGCCAAGCTCGGCCTGGCCGAGCAGCAGCAGCTGTGGGACGCGCAGACCGAGTGCGTGCTGTCGTTCCTCCAGGACGGCCTCCCCACCGCGGTGGTGATGAGCTTCCAGGTGGACCAGGACGGTCACTTCTGGTTCGCCACCGTCGAGGGACGCCGCCAGGTGCGCGGGGTCGACTCCGACCCGCGGGTCGCGGTCGTGGTCTCCAACACCGGGACCGACCTGCCGGGGCGCCGGATGGTGGCGCTGCGCGGGGAGGCCCGGGTGCACCGCGACCGCGAGGTGGTCAGGGACCGGGTACGCCGGCTGGCTCCGCGCCTGGCGCCGGAGGACCCCGACGCCTTCGTGCGGCTGCTCGACAGCCCGAAGCGGGTCGTCATCGAGGTGGTGCCCACCCGGATCACCGCCTCGCACGACTCCACGAGGCTCGCCGGTGACGGCCGCGGAGGGAAGACCCCGTCCGCACCTGCTGAAGAGGGATCCGTTGACACCGACTCCTGACCCGTCGTCTGCGGACCTCAGCATCGGGGAATGGCTCGCCGCCCTGGCGGCGGACCCGGCGCGCCGTGGGGCCGAGGTCGCGATCGAGGACGAGCGCGCCGGGATCCTCGAGCTGGACGGTGCGGCCAGCTCGGTCGCGGCGGGCCTGCTGGCGCTCGGGCTGCGCCCGGGCGACCGGGTGGCGGTCCTGACCGGCGCCCGGATCGCCGCCCTGCAGGCCTGGTTCGGCATCGCCCGCGCCGGACTGGTGGAGGTGCCGCTCAACCCGGCCTCCGGTCAGGTGCTCCTGCAGCACTGCCTCTCCCGGTCCCGGGCCCGGGTGATCGTCTGCGCCCCCGAGCTGCTCGGTCTGCTCGCAGGGGCGGTGGCCGGCTCCTCGGTGGAGCACGTGGTGCTCCTCGACCCCGACGAGACGGCGCCGCCGGCCGCGGCTCCGGCAGCCGGGCTGCCCGGGCTCGCGACCAGCAGCTTCGCCGACCTCCTCGCCCACCCCGCGGGCCACGCCCCGGCCGACCTGCCCGCGGTCGACCCCGGCTCGACCGCGGTCATCCTCTACACCTCGGGGACCACCGGGCCGCCCAAGGGTGCACGCCTCTCGCACCGGGCCAATGTCAACCTGGCCCGGCACACCGTGGGCCTGATGGGCTACACCCCCGCGGACCGCCTCTACAGCGTCTTCCCGCTCTACCACTCCAACGCCCGCTACTGCTCGGTGATGGCCGGCCTCGAGGCCGGGGCCCGGGTGCTGATGCACCGCCGGTTCACCGCGTCGGGCTTCTGGGAGATCTGCCGCCAAGAGGGCGTCACCGCCTTCAACTACCAGGGCGCCATGATGAGCATCCTGCACAAGCAGCCGGCGCAACCCGACGACCGCGACAACCCGGTCCGGGTGGCGTTCGGCGCCCCGTGCCCGGCCGAGATCTTCGAGTCCTTCGAGGAGCGGTTCGGGCTGCGGCTCACCGAGATCTACGGCAGCACCGAGCTCTCCCTGATCTGCCAGATGCCGCCCGAGCGGCGCCGGGTCGGCACCGCCGGCCAGGAGTCGCCGCTCTACCGGGTCGCCGTGGTCGACGAGCACGACGAGGCGCTGCCCGCGGGCGTGCCCGGTGAGATCGTGGCCCGGCCCAAGCACCCGGGCTGGATGTTCGACGGCTACGAGGAGGACGCGGCCGCCACGGTGGCCGCCTGGCGCAACCTGTGGTTCCACACCGGTGACCGCGGCGTCCTCGACGAGGACGGCTACCTGACGTTCCTGGACCGGATGAAGGACACCGTCCGGCGCCGCGGCGAGAACGTCTCCACCTGGGAGGTGGAGCGGGTCATCGCCGAGCACCCCGACGTGGCCCAGGTCGCCGCCTTCGGGGTGGACTCCGAGCTCTCCGAGGAGGAGGTGATGGTCGCGGTGGTCCCCGTCGACGGGGTCGAGCTCGACCCTCGGGCCCTGCTGGCGCACTGCGCGGGCCGGCTGACCGCCTTCGCCGTCCCGCGCTTCGTCCGGCTGGTCGACGTACTGCCGTTGACGCCCAGCCAGCGGGTGGAGAAGTACAAGCTGCGCCAGGACGGGGTCACCCCCGACACCTACGACCGGGAGGCCTCGTGACCGCCGTACTGCCCGACCACCTGCAGGGCTACCAGCGGGTCCGCCTGGAGTCGCTGGAGGCCGGCGTGCTGCTGGTGACCATGTGCCGTCCGGAGAAGCTCAACGCGATGGACCAGCAGTGGTTCGCCGAGCTGACCCGCCTGATGCGCAGCGTGGGCAAGGACGGCGACCCGCACCGCGCGGTGGTGCTGACGGGGGAGGGGCGCGCGTTCTCCGCCGGCGGCGACATCGACATGTTCCACGGCCTGGCCGGGGACGTGCAGCTGGTCCGGCCGCACCTGCTGCGGGTCTACGAGGCGTTCCACGCGGTCGAGAAGTGCGCGGTCCCGGTGATCGGCGCGGTCAACGGGATCGCCTTCGGCGGCGGCAGCGAGCTCACCCTGGCCTGCGACGTGGCGTACGCCGCCGAGTCGGCGCGGTTCTCCTTCAAGGAGGCGTCCGTGGGGCTGATGCCCGGCTACGGCATCGTCCGCGGACCGGACGTCATCGGCCGCACCTGGACGCGCTACCTGGCGCTGAGCGGGCGGGTCGTGGACGCGGCCAAGGCGCTGGAGATGGGCCTGGTGGCCGAGGTGCACGACGACGACCGGCTGGTCGACGCGGCGGTCGAGCTGGCCACGGAGATGGCCGGCAACTCCCCGCTCGCCGTGCAGGTGGGCAAGGCGTTCCTCAACCGCGGGACCGAGGTCGGCTACCCCGAGTCCGTCGAGGCGATCGCGCTGCTCTTCGGCACGCCGGAGCACCGCGACGCGGTCGCGGCGTTCCGGGCCCGCCGTACCTGACGCCGCCCTTCGGTGCAGATGCGCAGCTGGGGCGGTGCCGACCGGCGTACGACGGCCCCAGGGGCGCAGGTGCGTCGTCAGGGTCGCGGCTGGCGGACCGACCGTTGCGGGGACTGAGCCCCATGGGTATATTGCTGATCATGAACACCATCAATAGGTGGTAGGAGAGGAGTGCCCGTGGGCAGCATCGAGGTGGCCGAGCGCCGCAACGTCGTGTGGATCACCATCAACGCACCGGAGCGTCGCAACGCCTACGACCTGGACATGGCGCGCGCCATGATCACCGCGGTCGAGGACGCCGCCGAGGCCAACGCGGTGGTGATCACCGGCACGGCCGGCAGCTTCTGCGCCGGCGGCGCGCTGACCCAGCTCGGCGATCCCGACCCGGCCCAGCTGCGCCGCCTCTTCACCACCTCCCTCAAGCTCCTCGACGCGATCCGCGCCTGCCCGCGCCCGGTGATCGCAGCCGTCGACGGGGCAGCCGCCGGCGGCGGCAACGAGCTGGTCGTGGCCTGCGACTTCGCGATCGCCACCGAGCGCTCGACGTTCGGCCAGACCGGGCCCAAGGTCGGGTCCGCGCCGGTGCTCGGGGCGACCAACCTGATGGCCGTGCAGATCGGTGAGCGCCGGGCCAAGGAGATGGCGATGCTGTGCCGTCGCTACTCCGCCGCCAAGGCGCACGAGTGGGGCCTGGTCAACGAGGTGGTCCCCGACGACGGCCTCGAGGCCGCGGTGGAGCGGATGCTCGACGAGATCGACGCCCTCAGCCCGCGCTACCTGGAGATCGCCAAGACCAGCAGCAACCAGTGGTGGAACCTGTCGAAGGACAACATGGCGGCCAACCTCGGCGCCCTGATCCAGGCGATCGGCAGCGACGACATGCTCGAGGGCGCCAGGGCCTTCCTGGAGAAGCGCAAACCCGACTTCCGTGGCGCCCTGCGCGCCAAGAAGTCCTGACGAGGGATTCGACACGTGACTTTCCGCTACTACCGCGACCTCAAGCCCACCTTCGCCGACCGCTCGCAGTGGGCGCTGCCCACCGTGCTGCGGCACCACGTCGCCGAGCGGCCGGACTCGGTCTGGCTCGACGTGCCCGAGGAGAGCGCCACCTGGACGTTCGCCGAGATGCTGGCCTCCGCCGAGCGCGTGGGCCGCAACTTCCTCACCAACGGCGCCGGTCAGGGTGACCGCGTGGTGCTGGTCGCCCAGAACTCCTCGCGCTTCGTGCGCACCTGGATCGGCACCGCGGTCGCGGGCCTGGTCGAGGTGCCCATCAACACCGCCTACGAGCACGACTTCCTGGCCCACCAGGTGCGCACCGTGGAGGCGAAGCTGGCCGTCATCGACGACGTGTTCGCCGAGCGGTTCGTCGCGGTCAAGGAGGCCGCCTCCACGATCACCAAGTTCTGGGTGATCGACAACGGCCAGCAGGACAAGGCCATCGAGCTGCTCCGCGAGGCCGGCTGGGACGCCGCGCC
This sequence comes from Nocardioides houyundeii, assembly GCF_002865585.1. Classification (NCBI taxonomy): domain Bacteria; kingdom Bacillati; phylum Actinomycetota; class Actinomycetes; order Propionibacteriales; family Nocardioidaceae; genus Nocardioides; species Nocardioides houyundeii. The sequence continues at coordinate 728,077 of NZ_CP025581.1, forward strand.
GTGGGACGAGCTCGAGGTCGAGCAGCCGGCCGGCAGCTCCGTCGAGCTGCCCGAGGTGCACCCCCAGGACCTCGCGTCGGTGCTCTTCACCTCCGGCACCACCGGGCCCTCGAAGGGCGTGGCGATGCCGCACGCCCAGATGTACTTCTTCGCCGACGAGTGTGTCTCCCTGGTCCGGCTCACCCCCGACGACGCCTGGATGACGCTGACCCCGCTGTTCCACGGCAACGCCCAGTTCATGGCCGCCTACCCGACGCTGGTCGCCGGTGCGCGCTGCGTGATCCGCAGCAAGTTCTCCGCCAGCCGTTGGATCGACCACGTCCGGGAGAGCCGGGTCACGGTCACCAACTTCATCGGCGTGATGATGGACTTCATCTGGAAGCAGGACCGCCGCGAGGACGACGCCGACAACCCGCTGCGGGTCGTCTTCGCCGCCCCGACCGCTGCCACCCTGGTGCAGCCGATGAAGGAGCGCTACGGCATTGAGGCCTTCGTCGAGGTCTTCGGCCTGACCGAGACCTCCGCACCGATCATCTCGCCGTACGGCGAGGACCGCCCCGCGGGTGCGGCCGGCCTGGCCGCCGACGAGTGGTTCGACGTGGCGCTGGTCGACCCGGCCACCGACGAGCCGGTCGCGGTCGGCGAGATCGGCGAGCTGGTGATCCGCCCGAAGGTGCCATTCATCTGCTCCATGGGCTACTACAACGCCCCCGACAAGACCGTCGAGGCCTGGCGCAACCTCTGGTACCACACCGGCGACGCCCTGCGTCAGGACGAGGACGGCTGGTACTACTTCGTCGACCGGTTCAAGGACGCGCTGCGTCGCCGCGGCGAGAACATCTCCTCCTACGAGATCGAGACCTCCGTGCTGAGCCACCCGGCCGTGGTGGAGTGCGCGGTGATCGCGGTCCCCGCCTCCACCGAGGCCGGGGAGGACGAGGTGATGGCCTACGTCATCACCCAGGACGAGGTCACGCCTGCGCAGCTGTGGGAGCACTGCGACGGTCGGATCCCGTCGTTCGCCGTGCCGCGCTTCCTGCGCTTCGTCGACGAGCTGCCCAAGACCCCGTCGCAGCGGGTGCAGAAGGCCAAGCTGCGTGAGCTCGGAGTCACCGAGGACACGTTCGACCGCACGCCCGAGACCCGCTGAGGAGCTGACGTGCACCCCTACCGCTCCATCCTCTTCGTCCCCGCCCACAAGCCCGAGTGGGCGCGCAAGGCCCTGGCCTCCGGCGCTGACTGCCTGGTCATCGACCTGGAGGACTCGGTCCCGGCCGGCCTCAAGGAGGCGGCCCGCGACACCGCACGGCAGACGCTGGCCGAGCTGCGCGCCGAGTCACCCGACGTGGGTCTCTTCGTGCGGCCCAACGCCCTGGACACCCGGATGTCCGGGGCCGACCTCGAGGCGGTGGTGGGGCCCGACCTCACCGGCCTCTTCGTGCCCAAGGTCCGCGACGCGGTCGACGTGGTCCGGTGGGAGACGCTGATCGACTGGTTCGAGGCCCGCAACGGGGCCGAGGGCCTGGAGATGATCGTGCCGGTCGAGATGGTCGAGGCGATCACCAACGCCTTCGAGATCGCCGGTGCCTCGCCGCGGGTGGGCGCCATGATCGGCCCCACCTCCGAGCACGCCGACATCGCGCGCGCCGTCGGCTACCGCCAGTCCCGCGAGGGCAGCGAGACGCTGTACCTGCGCAGCCGCATCCTGCTGGCCTGCCGTCAGTACGGCCTGCACGCCATCACCGGGCTGTGGGAGGACCTCGGTGACCTCGAGGGCCTGCGCGCGTTCGCCGACTACGGCCTGCAGCTGGGCTTCCGGGGACAGATCCTGATCCACCCCTCCCACGTGCCGGTCGTGCACGAGGTCTTCACGCCCTCCGACGAGGAGGTCGCCTACCACGAGGAGCTCGTCGCGACCGTGGAGAAGGCCGCTGCCGACGGTCACGGGGCGGTCCGCTTCCGCGGCACCCACGTGGACCTGGCGCACGCCGACAAGGCGCGGGACTGGCTGGTGCACGCACGCAAGGTGCGCGGCGAGAGCTGACCTGATCCCCGCCGGGGCTGCGCGGCACGCGGGACTCCGACCTGTCGCGGGAGCAGGCCGAGGTGCAGGCGGCGCAGTACGCAGCCGCCGAGACCGACGCCCGGCTGACCGAGATGGCCTCCCGGCAGGGGGCCCTCGACGCCGAGCTCGTCCAGCTGGACGAGGCGCTAACAGCCGCGGACACCGCCCAGCGGGCCCTGGGCGAGGCGGCCCGAGAGCTCGGGAGCGCCGGCGACTGGACGACGTACGACACGTTCCTCGGGGGTGGCGTCTTCGCCGACCTGGCCAAGCACCACCGCCTCGACCGGGCAGGCGCGCTGATGCGCCACGCGGACGCCGCGCTGCGCCACCTCGCCGCCGAGCTGGCCGACGTCCAGGTCGCGGCCGTGGGAGAGGTCGGGGTCCCCGAGCTCACCCGGACCCTGGACATCTGGTTCGACAACATCTTCAGCGACTGGGCGGTCCGCGACCGGATCAGGAGGCGTCCGCCCGGGTGCACCACCTCCGCGCCGCCGTGGACGCCCTGGGTCACGAGCTGGCGCGCCGCCGGGCGGGGGTGCAGACCGCCCAAGCCGAGCTGGCCGTTGGCAGGCGATCCCTGCTCTCCGCCCGCGCTGTGCCCTAGCCTCCACCCACAAGCGGAGCGTGGGAGCCGCCCCTCGTTGTCATGGCGATACCGGCGACCCGCTAGCAGCAGGGAGAGGTGCGATGCGTGAGCCGATCGATCTCAGCTACCCCTTCCGGGGCCGGTGGCTGACCCAGAACAGTCCCGCCGACCGGGTCCCGAGCCACGGCACCACCCTGTTCGCGACGTCCTACGCCATCGACTTCGTCCCGGTCGACGAGACCGGGCGGACCGCACCCGTCACCCTCACGACGCTGCTGCGCCCCGAGCCCGCGGACCGGTTTCCGGGGTTCGGTCGCCCCGTCCTCGCGCCCGCGTCGGGGACCGTGGTCGCGGTGCACGACCAGGCGCCCGACCACGACGCCTTCCGCGGACTGCCCTCGGTGGGCTACGCGCTCACCCAACGTCGCCGGGCGGCCGCGGGCTGGGAGGCGCTGGCGGGCAACCACGTGCTGATCGCGCTCCCCGAGGGCCCGGTGGTCGCGCTCTGCCACCTGCAACGCGGCAGCGTCCAGGTGGTGCCGGGGCAGCAGCTGCGGGTGGGCGAGCCGCTCGGGCGGTGCGGCAACTCGGGCAACAGCACCGAGCCGCACGTCCACCTCCAGGCGATCGACCAGCCCGACGTACGTCGTGCCGGCGCCGTGCCGCTCGCCTTCGCCGGCCGGCTGCCGCGCAACGGCGAGGTCGTCGACGCCGGGTGACGGCCGCCGCGACCGACGCACCCGCCAAGATGCCCAATTTAAGGGGCACGTCGAGCGGTCCTCCGACTCGTACAGTCGGAACGCGGCCGAGGCGATCGGCACGGAGCCGAAACCGCTCATCGGTTGCCCGAAGGGGAAGCCATGAAAACTGCGTCCAAGCTGGTGGCAGCAGGTGCGGCGTCGGTCGTGCTTGCCGCGGTGGCGGTGCCGTCCGGTACTGCTACCGCGGGGCCCGACCGGGCCGCCCAGGTCAGTGCCTCGAAGGCCTCGAAGGCCTCGAAGGGTGCCGTCACCCCGCGTGACCCCCTGGCGCGGAGGTTCGTGCGCGGTGTCTCGCTCGAGGAGATCACCGAGCACCAGGTCGCGCTGCAGCGGATCGCCTCGCTCAACGACGACACCCGCGAGGTGTTCTCGCCCGGCTACCAGGAGTCGCTGGAGTACGTCGTCTCGACGCTGCGCGACGCGGGCCTGAGAGTGCGGGTCGACCGGTTCAACTACCCGGTCTGGGAGGAGTCGCAGCCGCCGGTGCTCAACCAGGTCTCCCCGACGCCGAAGACCTACGTCCCCGGTGACGCCGAGGATGACAACCAGCCGACGGTCGACTTCATCGCCATGGGCAACTCGCCCACCGTGGAGCTCACCAACGCGCCCGTCTTCCCCGTCGGCGGCATCGTCGACCCGCCCACGGGTGGCTCGACCAGCGGCTGCGTGGCCGCCGACTACGCCGGCGTGGCGGGCAAGGTGGCGCTGGTCCAGCGCGGCACCTGCGCCTTCGTCGACAAGTGGGAGCTCGCCGAGGCGGCCGGCGCCACCGGGGTGATCATCTACAACGAGGGCAACACCCCGGAGCGGCAGAACCCGATCTTCGTGGACGACCAGCCCGACACCCCGGCGACGATCGCCGCGGTGATCTCCAGCTACACCGTGGGCAACGAGCTGCTGCAGGCCTACAAGGCCGGCCAGAACCCGACGGTCGACGTCAAGGTCTACGGCACGTTCACCGACCGCTTCCTCCCGCAGGTGATCGCGGAGACCCGCGGCGGCGACCCCGACCACGTCGTCGTGGTCGGCGCGCACCTGGACTCCGTGCCAGCCGGGCCGGGGATCAACGACGACGGGTCCGGCGTGGCGACGCTGCTCGCCCAGGCCGAGGAGCTCGCCGAGGGCCGGCACCACCTGCGCAACAAGATCCGCTTCGCGTTCTGGGGAGCCGAGGAGAACGGCCTGGTCGGGTCGGTCTACTACGCGCTGAACCTGAGCCAGCGCGAGGTGGACCGGATCGACGTGATGCTCGACTACGACATGCTCGCCTCGGCGAACTACGTCCGCTTCGTCTACGACGGCGACGGCAACGCCGCGCCCGACAACCCGGCGGGCCCCGCCGGCTCCGGCAAGGTCGAGCAGGTCCACGACGACTGGTTCCGCTCACAGGGCCTGACCAGCGAGCGCACCCCCTTCGACGGTCGTTCCGACTACGTCGGGTTCACCCTGCGCGACATCCCCGCGGGTGGCGTGTTCGCCGGCGCCGAGGGCGTGAAGACGCCTGAGCAGGCGGCGGAGTACGGCGGGTCGGCAGGCTCCTGGTACGACCCGTGCTACCACCAGCCCTGCGACAACCTGAGCACCGTCCTGACCGGGGTGCCGCCCCTGGAGGCCGAAGGGCTCGCCCCCGAGGGCGACGAGGCCGCCAAGCGTGCGGCCCAGCGCGAGATGGCCGGGGGAGCGTTGACCGGCCTGGACGAGATGTCGGACGCCGCCAGCTACGCCGTGTACTACTTCGGGGCCTCGAAGGACCCGTTCGGCACGCGTGGTCACCGGCCCGACAAGGCAGAGGGCAAGGCGCAGGGCAGGGCGCAGGGCAGGGCGGAGGCGGGCCACGGCTATCCGTGGCGGGGGCACCACCGCAACCGTCGCTGAGCAGGACCCCTGGACCCCTGCGCGCGACGTCAGCCGGGTGCAGGGGTCCATCCCGTCCCCGGACTGCTGCGCGAGGTGGGAGCCAGATAGCCTCCGGCAGATGCCCAGTCCGCCCCCGTCCAGCGCTCGTCGGCGCAGCGCGTCACGGCGCCGGAGCCGGACGCGACAGCCGCCGCGGCCTCTGCCGAGCGCCGGGCCCGGCGAGCGGCTGTGGGTGCTCGACGTCCCCTACGGCACCCAGGTCGACGGCGCCACCTGGCACCCGGGCGTCAAGACCCACCTGTACGTCGGCCCCGCCCTGCCCGCGCACCTCGCGCCGTACGCCCCGGGTCCGTACACGCTGGGCCGGTTCGTCGAGAACACCCTGAACCCCGACGACCCGACGCCCAGCCCCGAGCCGACCAACGCGCTCGAGCCCCGCAGGATCCAGTTCGAGGCGGCCGACGCGATCGCGGCGCGGGCCGCGGCGGGGGGACGGCAGTTCCTGCTGGCCGACGAGCCGGGGGTGGGCAAGACGATCTCGGCCGTCCTCGGGGCGACGGCGGTGGGTGACCTCCGCGGCGCGCGCCGGGTGCTCGTCGTCGCCGACCGGCCCGCCGCGATCACCATCGGCCACTGGTGCCGCACGATCACGGCGCTGGGCGACGGGGGTCTGGAGTGGGTCGTGATCACCTGGGACCGGCTGGAGAAGGTCACCGACCACACGTGGGACGTGATCATCGCGGACGAGGCGCACGCACTGCGGCGGACGACGACGAAGCGGTGGAAGCTCTGGACGAAGGTGTCGGGGCACGGGCGGCCGCACGACCAGGCGCCGTTCGTCATCGCGACGACCGCGACGCCGGGACACACGCCGCTGGAGCTGCCCTACCTCGCTCCCGCCTATGCGCAGGTGCTCGGCGAGCCGATGAAGGAGTGGACCTCGGCGACACAACCCGGGGCCGCGTTCGCAGGCGCCCTCGAGCGCCACGGCGTCGAGGTGGAGCACGGCCGCTACGGCGCGACCTGGACCACCGATCCCGCGCGACGCGCGGCGGACCTCAAGCTGGTCCGCGGCTGGCTCACCGAGGAGCGGCCTCCGGCGATGCTGCACCGCGCCGCACCGTGGGGGCCGGTGCCGATCTCCGGCATGCCGGTGGCCCTCACCCCGGCGGAGCGGTCCTCCTACGAGGCGGAGTGGGGAGCGTTCTGTCGCGAGATGGACCTCGCGCGACGCGGCCGCAACAAGGCGTTGGGTCGCGCCGCGCTGCTGCGCTTCCGGCAGAAGGCCGGGTTGATCCGGGTCGACTCGACGGTCGCCTGGATCGCCCAGCAGGTCCAGGCCGAGCGTCAGGTGGCGTGCTCGGTGGAGTTCGTCAGCACCGCCGCCGACCCCATCGCCGACCGGCTGCGCGACTCCGGCATCGAGGTGGCCACTATCTACGGCGGCGACCGGTTCGACGCCGAGGCCGAGCGGCTGAGGTTCCAGACCGGAGAGGCGAAGGTCTGCGTCTTCACCACGGTCGCCTCGATCAGCCTGCACGCCGGCGAGACTCTCGCCGACGGCCGCCGGGCGAGCACCGAGCCCCGGGTCGGCATCTTCCACCAGGCCCGCTTCTCGGGCATCGCCGCCCGGCAGGTGACCGGTCGCACCCATCGCGACCACCAGGTCTCGCCCTGGCACATCGCCTATGCCGAGGGCACCGTGGAGGAGCAGGTCGGCAAGGTCATGGTGGAGCGGATCGCCGCGGCCTCCGACTCGGTGGGAAGCGACACCACCGGCCTCGCGGACCTGGCGCAGCTCCTCGGGGCGGACTGGCTGCCGCCCACGACGCTGACAGCCGACGGGACGGCGTGAGCGAGCACCTGCGCCACACCGCCACGACGCGCAGGAGGCCGCGCACCTGTCGGTGCGCGGCCTCCGGTGACGAGCTGGTCTCAGCGACCGGTCCAGACGGGGTCCCGCTTCTCCACGAAGGCGAGCGCGCCCTCCTTGGCGTCGGCCGAGGTCCGGATCGGGTTCACGAACTCGTGCTGCCGCTCGAACATCTCCTCCAGCTCCCAGTCCTGGGAGCGGACGAGGACCTGCTTGGAGGCGGCGAGCGCCAGGGGAGCGTTGGCCGCGATCTCGTCGGCCAGCTGGAGCGCCACCTCGAGTGCGGAGCCCGGCTCGGCCAGCCGGTTGACCAGGTGCACCTCGGCGGCTGCGGTCGCGGGCCACATCGCGCCGGTCAGGACCAGCTCCATCGCCAGGTGGTAGGGGATGCGACGCTGCAGGCGCAGCAGGCCGCCGGCAGCGGCGGTGAGTCCGCGCTTGACCTCGGGCAGCCCGAACTTCGCCGCCGTGGAGGCGACCACCAGGTCGCAGGACAGCACGATCTCGAACCCGCCGGCCAGCGCGTAGCCCTCGACCGCCGCGATCAGCGGCTTGGTGGGCGGCTTCTGGACCAGGCCGGCGAACCCGCGGCCCTCGATGACCGGGCGCTCGCCCCGGGCGAAGCCCTTGAGGTCCATGCCGGCGCAGAAGGTCTGGTTGGCACCGGTGATGACCCCGACGCTGAGGTCGTCGCGGCTGTCCAGCAGGTCGAGCGCGTCGGCGATCTCCTGGGCCATCTGCAGCGACATCGCGTTGCGCGACGCGGGCCGGTCCATCGTCATGACCAGCACCCGGCCGCGCTCGGTGACCTTGAGCTCCGGGCCGGCGGGCTGGTCGGTCTGCTGGTCCGTGGTGGCGCTCATCGGGGAGCCATCCGGATCGCGCCGTCGAGGCGGATGGTCTCGCCGTTGAGGTAGGGGTTCTCCACGACCTGCTGGGCCATCATCGCGAACTCGTCGGGCTGGCCGAGCCGGGCCGGGTTCGGCACCTGCCCGCCCAGGCCGTCGCGGATCTCCTGGGAGAACCGCGCCAGGATCGGGGTGTCGAAGACGCCGGGCGCGATGGTGTTGACCCGGATGTTCTTGGTGGCCAGGTCACGGGCGGCGACCAGGGTCATGCCGACGACGCCGGCCTTGGCCGAGGCGTAGGGGATCTGGCCGATCTGGCCCTCCCAGGCGGCGACCGAGGCGGTGAGCACGCAGACGCCGCGCTCGCCCTCGAGCACCTCGTTCTTGGCCATCCGGGCCGCGGCGAGCCGCAGCACGTTGAAGGTGCCCACCAGGTTGATGTTGATCAGCTGCTGGTAGAGCTCCAGGTCGCCCGGCGTGCCGTCGCGGTTGACCAGGCGGACAGTGCCGCCCTTGCCCGCGCAGTGCACCAGGGCCCGCAGCGGGCCGTGCTGCTCGGCGGCGTCGAGGGCCGCATCGACCGTCGCCGCGTCGGTCACGTCGCCCTGGGCGAACGTGCCGCCGATCTCGGCGGCGAACTCGGTGCCCAGCTCCTCGTTGAGGTCGAAGACCACGACGTGGGCTCCGGCCTTCGCGAGGCGGCGGGCGGTTGCCGCGCCGAGGCCGGAGGCCCCGCCGGTGACCAGGGCTGATGCTCCGTTGACGTCCACTCGGACTCCTTCGATGTGTGGGGGGACTGCGAGGGGGGAGCGGGTCAGAGCCGCTCGAGGATCGTGGCGTTGGCCATCCCGCCGGCCTCGCACATGAGCTCGAGGCCGTAGCGCTGGCCCTCGTCCTCCAGTGCGTGCAGCATCGTGGTCATCAGACGCGCCCCGGAGGCGCCCAGCGGGTGGCCCAGGGCGATGGCGCCGCCGCGCGGGTTGAGCTTGGCAGGGTCGCCCTTGAACTCCTTGAGCCACGCCAGCGGCACGGGGGCGAACGCCTCGTTCACCTCGACGTGGTCGATCTCGTCCAGGGTCAGGCCGGAGCGGGCCAGCGCCTTGTGGGTGGCGGGGATCGGGCCGGTCAGCATCAGCAGCGGGTCGCTGCCGACCACGGACATGGTGTGCACCCGGGCGCGGGGGCGCAGCCCGAGCTCCTCGGCCTTGGCGCGCGACATCAGCAGCAGCGCCGCCGCGCCGTCGGTGATCTGGGAGGAGTTGCCGGCGGTGGTCGACCAGGTGACCTGGGGGAAGCGCTCGGACAGCTGGTCGTTCTCGAAGACCGCCTTGAGTCCGCCCAGCTTCTCCACCGTGGTGCCGCGACGGATCGTCTCGTCCGCGCTCACCACGCCGTTCGGGGTGGTGATCGGCACGATCTCGCGGTCGAAGGCGCCCGCGTCCTGCGCGGCCGCGGCCCGCTCGTGGGAGAGGGCGGCGTACTCGTCGAGCTCCTGGCGGGTGAAGCCCCACTCGGCGGTGACCAGCTCCGAGGCGACGCCCTGGGAGACCAGGCCGGGGGCGTAGCGCTCGGCGATCCCGGCGCCGTACGGGTCGGCGTCCATCCGGGCCGAGCCCATGACCACCCGGCTCATCGACTCCACGCCGCCGGCGATCACGATGTCGGCCTCGCCGGAGAGGATGCCCTGGGCGGCGAAGTGCACCGACTGCTGGCTCGAGCCGCACTTGCGGTCGATGGTGGTGGCCGGGACGTGGGCCGGGAAGCCCGCGGCGAGCCAGGCCATCCGACCCGGGGTCGCGGACTGCTCGCCGACCTGTGAGACGCAGCCGATGATGACGTCGTCCACGGTCCCGGGGTCGACCTGGGGGGAGCGGGCGAGAAGCGCCTGCAGCGTCTGCGCGAGCAGGTCCACCGGGTGTACGTCGGACAGGGCGCCTCCCGCCTTGCCGCGCCCCACGGGCGAGCGGACGGCGTCGACGATCACGACGTCGCGAGGGCTGTTTCCTTGCGTCTGAGCCATGCCTATTGCTTATCATGATTGTCATGCGTATGTCCACGGTCGCCCCGTGGGGCGTGCGAGGTGGAACGGGTTACCGGCGCTCCTTGACACGCTTTCCGAGATGAATCTAGGATAATGATTACAACTAAGGAGGTGATTCCGTGACGGATCCGTACGCGGAGATCAGACAGCTTGCGGCACAGGTGGCTCGCGAGGTCTACGAACCCATGGCCGAGTCGCTCGACGTCAACCGCACACCCATCCCCAAGGAAGAGCGCCGCCGACTCGGCGACCTCGGCTTCCTGGGCATCGCCCACCCGGAGAAGTACGGTGGCTCCGGCGCCCCGCTCGAGGAGGCGCTCGTGGTCATCGAGGAGCTGGGCAAGGTGTGCCGCCCGGCCGCCTTCCAGGTCTTCGAGGCCAACACCGGCCCGGCCCAGGTGATCACCCACCTCGGCTCCGAGGAGCAGCGCGAGCGCTGGCTCCCCGACATCATCAGCGGCGAGCGCACCATGGCCGTCGGCATCTCCGAGCCGGACGCCGGCTCGGCCGCCACGGACATGCGCACCAACGCCAAGGAGGTCGACGGCCGCCTGGTGATCAACGGCTCCAAGCGCTGGATCTCCAACGGTGGCGAGGCCGACCAGTACCTGCTCTACTGCCGCCTCTCCGACGCGCCGGGCGCCAAGGGGATCGGCGCGGTCGTGGTCGACAAGGGCACCCCCGGGTTCAGCTTCGGCGCCGGCGAGCGCCTGATGGGCTTCCGCGGCATCCCCTCGGCCGACCTCTACTTCGACAACGTCGAGGTCCCCCTGGAGAACGTCGTGGTGCCGGCCGGCTCCTTCGGCAAGCTCTTCGGCATCTTCTCCATCGAGCGGATGGGCAACACCACCATGAGCCTGGCGATCGGCCAGGCCGCCCTCGACAAGACGCTGAAGTACGTCGAGGAGCGCGAGCAGTTCGGCAAGCCCCTGGTGGAGTTCCAGAGCATCCAGGTGATGCTGGCCGACATGATCCTGCAGGTCGAGGCTGCCCGGCTGCTGCGCGACAAGGCCGCGGCCACCGCCACCGAGACCGGCATCCCGGACACCTTGGCGGTCTCGCTCGCCAAGTGCACCGCCAACGAGATGGCCAAGCGGGTCACCGACCTGGCCATGCAGATCCACGGCGGCAACGGCTACACCGAGGAGTACGGTCTCGAGCGGTTGCACCGTGACTCCCACGGCTGGGCGATCGCGGGCGGCACCCCGATGATGCAGCGCACGCGCATCGTCTCCGAGGTGCTCGGCCGCAAGTTCGACCAGCGTCGCTGAGCGGGCCCCGGCCCGTCGGCCCGTCGGCCCGTCGAAAACTCTCCAGAAGGAACTCACCGTGGAAGACAGCCAGTTGTTCGACCTCAGCCCCCGGCACCGTGAGGTCCGGGAGATCGCCCGGGAGGTGGCCGCCAAGGTCGCGCCCTTCGCCGACGAGGCCGACGAGGCCGTCGAGGTGCACCAGGGATGCCTGGACGCGCTGCGGGAGAGTGGCCTGGCCCGCTATGTGGTCCAGGCGGCGTACGGCGGGCACGACGAGGTGCTGGACCCGCTGACCATCGCGGTGGTCCGGGAGCAGCTGATGTACTCCTCGGCGCACCTGGACTCCATGTTCGGCATGCAGGGGGTCGGCAGCTACTCGCTCTCGGTGGGGGCTCGGAGGCGCTGAAGCAGCAGTGGCTGCCCAAGGTCGCCACCCTGGACGCCATCGCGGGGCTCGCGCTCACCGAGCCCGACGTGGGCTCGGACCTGCGAGCCATCACCACCACGATGGTCGTCGACGGGGACGAGCTGGTCGTCAACGGGCGCAAGTCCTTCATCACCAACGGCGGCGCGGCGGACTTCTACTGCACGCTGGTGCGTGAGGAGGACGGCTGGTCGATGGTGCTGGTCCCGGCGAGCACGCCGGGGCTGAGCATCGAGAAGGGTGCCGACCTGATGGCGCCCCACATCCTCGGCGAGCTCACCTTCGACGACGTCCGGGTGCCCGCCGACCACCGGCTCGGGGTTCCCGGCAAGGCGTTCTCGCTGATGCTGCAGACCCTGGCGGTCTTCCGGGTGACCGTGGCCGGCTCCGCCGTGGGCCTGGCCCAGGCGGCGCTGGACGAGGCCAAGAACCACGCCATGACGCGCGAGCAGTTCGGCAAGCCGCTCATCGAGCTGGGTGCGGTCTCGCAGAAGCTGGCCCAGTCCTGGACCGACGTCGAGGCAGCCCGGGCGTTCGTGTACCGCGCGGCGGCCCTGGCCAAGAGCGACCCGCTGGCGCACCTGGACTACTCCTCGATGGCCAAGGTGCACGCCACCGAGTCGGCCGCCGCGGTGGTGGACCGGTCGGTCCAGACGATGGGGCGCTTCGGCCTCGTCCGCGGCTCCAAGATCGAGCGCCTCTACCGCAACGCCCGGCCGCTGCGGGTCTACGAGGGTGCCACCGAGGTGCTGCTCGACTCGCTCGCCCGCCGCCTCGCGAAGGGCGCCCGCTGACATGGACCTGCAGCTGGAGAACACAGTCGTCCTGGTGACCGGCGCCAGCCGCGGCCTCGGTGCCGAGATGGCGATCAAGCTCGCCGAGGAGGGCGCCTACGTGGTGGCCGCCGCCCGGAGCGTGGCCAGCCTGGCCGAGGTCGCCGAGCGCGGTCACGGGCGGATCAGCATCGTGGAGGCGGACATGACCGACGAGGAGTCCGTCGCCGGGCTCGTCGACGAGGTCATCGAGCGGCACGGGCGGATCGACGGCCTGATCAACAACGCCGGCATCGCGCCGGCAGGCAAGTTCGTGGACCAGGACCCGCAGATCTGGAAGGACGCCCTGACCGTCAACGTGCTGGCGCCGATGATGCTGGCCCAGGCGGCCGGCCGCCAGATGATCGCCCAGGGTGGCGGTCGGATCGTCAACGTCGCCTCCACCACGGGCGTGCGCGGCAAGCCCTACCTGGTCGGCTACTCCACCTCCAAGGGCGCCGTGGTGCGGTTCACCGAGGCGCTGGCCGCCGAGTGGGGCTCCAAGAACGTGCAGGTCAACTGCATCGCCCCGGGTGCGTTCCGGACCGAGGCGCAGAAGGCGGTCACCGAGTCCGAGGACCTGCTGGCCCGTCGCGTGGCCAAGATCCCCGCGGGCCGGATGGCCGACCCGTCCGAGCTGGTGCCGCTGGCGTGCCTGCTCGTGTCCCCCGTGTCCCCCTTCACCACCGGTGCGATCTTCGTGGTCGACGGTGGCGAGTCCGGAAAGCTGTGAACGACGTGATCATCGACGCCCACACCCACATCTGGCCCGACAAGATCGCCGCGATCGCCCTGGGCGGCAACCGCGTCGAGGGCCTCGAGGCCCGGGGTGACGGCACCGTCAGCGGCCTCACCAACGACATGGCCGCCAGCGGGGTGCAGATCAGCTGCTGCCTGGCGATCGCCAACGAGGCGCGCCACGTCGACTCGGTCAACCGCTTCGTGGCGGGGCTGGCGGACGAGACGCACGTGCCCTTCGGCACCGTGCACGTGGACCTGTCGGTGGAGGAGAACCTCGCCAGCCTGCAGCGGCACGGGGTGCGGGCGGTCAAGATCCACCCGCTCTTCCAGAAGTTCGGCCTCGACGACCCCCGGCTGTGGGAGATCTTCGAGGCCTTCGGCAGCGACTACGCCGTGATCACCCACGTCGGCGAGGGCGGTGACGAGTTCACCAACAGCCTGTCCAACCCGCGGATGATCCGTGACCTCACCCGGCAGTTCCCCGACCTGAGGCTGATGGCCTGCCACTTCGGCGGCTACAAGATCCTCGACGACGCCGAGGAGATGCTGGCCGGCACCGACGTGGTGCTGGAGACCTCCTGGCCGCCCAGCCTGGCCACCCTGCGCCCCGAGCGGGTCCGCGACCTGATCCGCAAGCACGGCGCCGAGCGCATCGTGTTCGGCTCCGACTGGCCGATGACCAGCCCGGCGGAGGAGATCCGCGCGATCGAGGCGCTGGGACTCACCGACGACGAGACCAAGCTGGTGCTCGGCGGGACCCTGGCCAGCGTGCTGGGCGACCGGCTGCCCTCCTAGAGCCCGGTCCGAGGAGCCCGACCCCTCGGGGTCGGGCTCCTCGGCGGTGCCTCGGTGGGCACAGCTCAGATGACGCCCCACACGATGGGCTCGTCAAGCACGGCGGGGAACTTCTTCTCCGCGTAGCGCAGGTACTCCTGGATGTGGTCCTGCATGGACGCCGCAGCGGCGTTGGGGTCGCGGGACTCGATCATCTCGCAGATCTGCAGGTGCGCCTTGTGCACCGCGGTACGACGCACCTCGGGGTAGTCGATGCCGATCGCCGACCCGTCGAGGATGCCGAGCAGGGCGTCGACCAGATAGCCGAACATCGCGTTGCCGGAGCCGCGCGCGATCAGGTCGTGGAAGCGCTTGTTCTCCTCCAGGAAGATCGACTGGTTCTTCAGGTTCTCCTGCATGTTGTCCACGCTGGCCCGCAGGGCGGCCAGGTTCGCCTCGTCCATCCGCTCCGCGGCGAGCCGGGACATCATCGGCTCCAGCCCGAGGCGGGCCTCGGCGATGGTGCGGAACGGCGCGTTGGCGAACTGCAGCAGCAGGGTGAGCGAGGTGGCCAGGCAGCCGGCATCCGGCTGCTGGACCACGGGACCGCCACCGGGGCCGGGCTTGAGGGTGATGACGCCCTGGAGCTCGAGGAAGCGCAGCGACTCGCGCAGCGTGCCGCGCCCCACGTCGTACTTCTCGAGCATCACGCGCTCGGGCGGCAGCCGGTCGCCGACCACGTTGCCGCGCTCGTTGATGTCGGCCACGATCCGTTGCGCCACCAGCATGGCGGTCTTCATGGGCCTCAGTGAGCCGGAGGTCATGTCAGGTCCCTTCACTTGCCGGCGGGGTGCCGGCTCGAGCTACGGCGACGACGAAGCCTAGGGGAATCATAGTCAATAATTAGCCGCGTCGAATGAATTGCCTTCGTGTTGCGCGTGCCGAGCGGGCTCAGGAGGCGTTCACGACGCCGTTCGAGGCCAGGGCGTCCACGTCCTCGGAGGTCAGGCCGAGCTCGTCGACCAGGATCTCGCGCGTGTGCTGGCCCACGCTGGGCACGCCGTCGTACGTCGGACCGGCGTAGTCCTTCATGTGCAGGATCGGCCCGGGCATCAGCGCCGGCCCGAGGACGGTGTTGGCCAGCTCCACCAGGGTGCGCTCGCTGAAGTGCGGGTCCTCGGTCACGTCCTTGGAGTCGTTGACGGCGGCCGCCACGACCTCGTACTTGTCGAGGATCTCCAGGGCCTGGGACCGCGGGTGCGAGCCGACCCAGTCGATGACGATCTGCTGCATCGCGTCGTTGTTGGCCATCCGGGCGGTGTTGGTGGCGAACCGCTCGTCGTCCTTGAGCTCGGGACGTCCCATCGCCTCGAACAGGCGCAGGGCGATCGACTGGTTGGAGGCTGCGATGGAGAGCCAGGTCCCGTCGGCGGCCTGGTAGATCCCGCGCGGGGAGGCCGCGCCGGAGGCGTTGCCGTGCCGCTGCATGATCGTGCCGGTCGAGGTGTAGTTCAGCACCGCGTCGCCGAGGATGAACATCAGCGGCTCGTACAGCGCCACGTCGACCTCGGAGCCCTGGCCGGTCATCTCGCGGCGGAACAGCGCCATCGAGGTCCCGAAGGCCGCGGAGATGCCGGCGATGGAGTCGGCGAACCCGAACGGCGGGGCGGTGGGCGGGGTGTCCGGCCAGCCGTTGAGGAAGGCGTACCCGCTCGCGGTCTCGGCCACGGTGCCGAAGCCCGGTCGCTCGCTGTAGGGGCCGGTCTGGCCGAAGCCGCTGACCCGGGTCATCACGATCTTGGGGTTGTCGGTCGCGAGCTCGGCGTAGCCGAGGCCCCAGGCCTCCATCCGTCCGGGACGGAAGTTCTCGATGACCACGTCGGCCTTGCTGATGAGCTGGCGGGCGACGGTGCGGCCCTCCTGCTGGCGCATGTCGAGGCCGACCGAGCGCTTGCCCGAGTTCAGGCGGGAGAAGCCGATGGCCAGCCCCTCGTGCGCCGGCTGCCACTGACGGGCGAAGTCACCGTGGACCGGGTCCTCGATCTTGATCACGTCGGCACCGAAGTCCCGGAGCATCCGGCCCGCGGTCGGGGCGGCGTACATGGAGCCCAGCTCGACGACGCGGACGCCGGTCAGTGGTGCCTGGGACTGGGGGTTGGGCATGGGGTGTCCTCTCGACGCAATCAATGCGCATCAATACTAACATTGAGTGGCGCTGGTCACAAGGTGGCGACCAGCTGCTCGGCCAGCGCGTGCGCCTGGCGGGTGGCGAACACCAGTCGACGCGGCGCGTAGGCGTCACCCAGGACGTGCACCTCGGGCAGGTCGAGACGCAGCTCGTCGTACAGCGAGGAGTCCGAGACGCTCCCGCAGGCCAGCACCACGGAGTCGAACTCGCCGTGGGTGCGCGGCTTGAGGGAGTAGACGTTGCGGGTCTGCAACGAGGTGGCGTCGATGGCGGTGACCTGCTGGTTGCACACGAACCCGACGTCGTTGGCGTCCAGCCGCCCCAGGATGCCGCCCACGATGTAGCGCCCGAGCAGCGGCGCCGGCTGCGCGGTGGCGTAGAAGACCGTGACCTGGTGTCCCGCGGAGGCGAGGTGGTCGGCGACCGACAGGGGAGCGACGTGGTCGTCCTGGGCCACCACCGCCACCCGACGCCCGGGCTTCGCGCGGCCGGCGAGCACGTCGCGGATGTCGAGCACGTGCGCGGCGTCGACGCCGGCGATGTCCGGGGTCCGCGGACCGGCCCCGGTGGCGATGGCCACGACGTCCGCCCCGGCGCTGCGCACGTCGTCGGCCGTGGCCCGGCGGCCCAGGCTGACCTCCACGCCCAGCTGGGCCAGACGGCGCGCCTGCCAGGTGAGGTACTCGCCGTACATCTCGTGGCGCGGCGCCATCGGGGCGTAGCGGAGCTGGCCGCCCAGCTCGGTGTCGGCCTCCCACAGCTCGACCGACAGGCGGCCCTCCCGGGCCAGGGCCGCCAGCTCCATGCCGGCGGGACCCCCGCCCACCACGAGCAGCCGCCGTGACTGGCTGGCCGTCGGCCACGGGCCCTCGACCTCGTGGCTGGTCTGCGGGTTGACCGCACAGCCGAACGGCAGGTTCTCCACGTAGCGGCGGCTGATGCACTCGTTGCCGCCGACGCAGGGACGGATGTCGGCGAGCCGGCCCTGTCGTGCCTTGGCCAGCAGCTCGCCGTCGGCGATGTGGGCGCGGGCCATGCCGACCACGTCGGCGCTGCCGGCGGCCAGCACCTGCTCGGCGACCGCGGGGGAGTTGATGCGGCCGGTGTGCACCACCGGCAGCGAGATGCCTCGCTTGAGCTCTCCGGACAGGGCCGCGAACTGGGCCGGGTCGAAGTACGTCGGCTGGATGTAGCTGGGGTTGCCCCAGGGGCTGCCCACGACGCCGTGCACGTAGTCGATCAGGCCGGTCGACTCGAAGTACTGCGCGAGCTCGACGCCACCGCTGACGCCGTAGCCGCCGGGCACCTCCTCGCGGATGTTGAGCCGGATGCCCAGCGTCATGGTGTCGCCGACGACCTCGCGGATCGCCCGCATGGTCTCCACGGCGAACCGGCAGCGGTTCTCCAGCGACCCGCCGTAGGCGTCGGTGCGCAGGTTGGTGAGCGGGGAGAGGAACCACTCGTGCAGGTCGTCGTGGTTGAGGTGGAGCTCGATCCCGTCGGCGCGGCCCGCCATGGACAGGCGCGCGGACTCGGCGTACTCCGCGACGAAGGCGTCGATGTCGTCGGAGTCCATCACGTGCGGCATCAGGTTGATCGTGGGAGCGCTCATCGTCGGCGAGGCCCCGTGCGGCATCCCGCCCTGGTGCACCATCTGCACCGACACGAACGCACCGTGGGCGTGCAGGGCGTCGCTGAACTGCTGGATGCGCTCGACGAAGAACGGCAGCCGGAAGACCCCGTCCGTGGTGGCTCCCAGCCCGGTCGGCTCGAAGCCGGGGATCAGGTGGTTCGCCACGTGCGAGGAGAGGCTGGCCACCCAGGCCACCCCCTCGTCGCGCACCCGCTGCTCGAAGTAGGCGATGTTGCGCGCCGCGTCCTCGTCGCTGCCGAAGATGTTGCCGATGGCCGACGCGTGCGGCGGCAGCACGACCCGGTTGCGCAGCCGCATCGTGCCGACCTGGATCGGGGAGAAGAGGTGGGGGAAGCCGGTGGTCGTGGCCGCAGTGGTCATGGACGCTCCTTGAGTGAGGTGGCCTGTTCCTAGCACGTCCATGAGGATGATTACCAGGGTTGCCTGGCGGAACCAGGGGAATCCCGGGCGCCGCGAGGTGAGTCAACCGACTGTTTGGTGGGATACCGTGCCGGAATGAGCCTGCGGCAGTCAGAGGTGATCGCTCCGTGCCCCAGCGACCCCGCGTCCCAGCGGGCGGTCGCCGCAGCCCGCCGGGTCGTGGAGACGCTGGTCCGGCACACCTTCTCCTCGGGGTCCGAGCTGGCGTCCGCGGCCGCGACGCTGGAGCAGCTGGCCGACCGGCTGGAGCTGTCCTCACCCAGCGCCCAGGCGGTCGTGGACGGGCTGGAGCGCCGCGAGAGGTACAGCCGACACGACCCGGTGTCCGGCGCCCACAACCCCTTTGCCCCACCGGTGGAGGTCGTGGGACGCAGTGACGGCTCGGTGGCGGGCAGCGTGCGGTTCGGCCTGCCCCACCAGGGTCCGCCGGGGCTGGTGCACGGCGGGGTGCTCGCCATGGTGCTGGACCACGTGCTGGCACTGGCCAACTCGTGGGCCGGAACCATCGGGATGACCGGAGGGCTCGAGCTGCGCTACCTGCGACCCACCCCGCTCTTCGCCGACCTGCAGGTGACCGCACGGCAGGAGCGCCTGGAGGGACGCAAGATCCTCACCTCGGGCGAGATCACCCTCGACGGCGAGCCCTGCGTGACGGCGAGCGGCCTGTTCGTCGCCTTCCCCGCCCCGACCCCCGCCCCGACGGGGCGCTGACCGGGTGGACGACTCCAGGCGCGTCGCCACCCTGGTCGGTGTCCTCTTCGGCATCGCCAGCATGGGCTCGTCCTCCGCGGCCATCGCGCTCGCCCCGATGGCCCAGGACCTCGGCATCGAGGTCTCGACGGCGGTGTGGACCATCAGCCTCTACGTCCTGATGCTGGGGGTGACCACGGCGCTGTACGGCCGGATCTCCGACCTGGTCGGCGTGCGGGTCCCGCTGGCGGCCGGGGTGGGCATGATGACCGCGGGGGCGATGCTGGCCGCGCTGGCGCCGGGCTACGAGCTCCACCTGGTGGGCCGACTGGTGCAGGGTGCGGGAGCAGCCGCGGTGCCCACGCTCGGTGTCGTGGTGCTGACGGCCCGGTACGACGGCCCGGTCCGCAGCCTCGCCCTCGGACGACTGGCGGGCATGGCGGCGGTCGTCGGCGGGCTCGGGCCGCTGGGGGGCGGACTCGTGGAGGCGACGCTGGGCTGGCGCGGGGTGATGGCCGTCCCCATGCTGGGCCTGCTGGTGCTGCCATGGATCTGGCACGCGCTGGACTCCGAGGGAGTCAGGGGCCGGCTCGACGTGGTGGGCGCCTGCCTCGTGGCCCTCGCGGCCGCCGGGCTGGTGCTGCTGGTCCAGTCGCCGTCCACCGACGTCGTCTTCGCCGTCGCGGGCTGCGCGCTGCTGGCGACGGGGGTGCCGGCGGTGGTGCTGTGGGTCAGGCGCGAGCCGGGTGGCTTCCTGCCCCTGGTCGTGGTGCGCAACGCGACGCTGGTACGCAGCGCGGTGGCGGCCGCGGCCCTGCCGGCGGGCTGGTTCGCGCTGCTGGTCGCTGCTCCGGCCGTGCTCGTGCTGGAGGGCTGGGAGCCGTGGCAGGTGGGCCTGCTGCTCGTGCCCGGCGCGCTCACCGGCTTCTTCACGCCCCGACTCTCCGGCCGGCTGATCGAGCGCCTGGGTGCGTCTGCGTCGCTCGCCGTCGCCAGCGTCGGGGGCTCGTTGAGCCTGGTCCTCGCAGCGGTCGGGGTGTGGCAGCTCTGGCCCCCGCTGCTCACCCTGTCGATCATGTTGAACACCGCGTGCTTCTCGCTGGGCCAGCCGGCCCTGCTGCGTGCGGTCGGGGACTCCGCGGACGCGGACGTGCGGGGGGTGGCCCTGGGGGTGGCGATGCTGCTCTTCCTCACCGGAGGCAGCGTGGGCTCCGCCGTCGTCGGCGGGCTCAACGGCGTGGTCGGCTACGCCGTCAGCCTGCTCGTGCTGGCGGCGCTGCCCCTGCTCGCCGCGGCGGGGCTCCAGCCCGACGTACGGGCGCACCGGCGCGGTCCCGGGCGCTGACGCCGACCCGGCCCGCCGGATCCATGCGCAGGGTCTATCGTGTGCGGTGATCCCCGACCGCGACCTGGCCGGGAGAGTCGGACCCGGATTGGGACGACGGATCGTCCGCGGCGATTGCCGGCGGCTGTCCCGCACGCCCAAATCCGGAGGTCCCCAATGTCGCAAGCACCGTCGCAATTCTCGTCGTCAGCCCCGTCCCATGTCCTGTGCCCGCGCCGTCGTACCTCGACCGCCCTGGCCGCCCTCGCCGCCCTCGGGCTGGCGCTCGTCCTGGCCGGCTGTGGCGGTGGCTCCGACGACGCGGCGGGCAAGCCCGAGGAGGGCTCGGCGAGCGCCGTGGCGGGCTACCCGGTCACGGTGCGCAACTGCGGCACCGAGGTCACCTTCGACGAGCCCCCGCAGCGCGTGGTCACCATCAAGTCCACCTCCACCGAGCTGCTGCTGGCCCTCGGCCTGGGGGAGCGGATCGTGGGCCAGGCCTTCGGGGACGGACCGGTGCCCGAGCAGTGGGCCGAGGAGGCCGCGGGCATCCCCACGATCTCCGACGAGGCGCCCAGCCAGGAGGTGGTCCTCGAGCACGAGCCCGACCTGGTGCTGGCTGGCTGGGAGAGCAACCTGGCCGCCGACACGGCGGGCGAGCGGGACCAGCTGGCCCGCCTAGGCGTCCACACCTACGTCTCCCCGGCCGCGTGCCAGGCGCCCCAGGACCAGCCGGACCGGATGACCTTCGACCTGCTGTTCGACCAGTTCCAGGAGGTGGGCCGGATCCTCGGCGCACCCGAGCCGGCCGCCGAGCTGGTGCGCGAGCAGCGGTCCCTGCTGGCCGAGGTCTCCCGCGCGAGGCCCGGCACCACGGCGCTGTGGTGGTCCTCGGGCGAGGACACGCCGTACGTCGGCGGCGGGATCGGCGCTCCCCAGATGGTCCTGGACGTCCTCGGCCTGGACAACGTCGTGGGCGACGTGGACCAGACCTGGACCTCCCTGGGCTGGGAGGCGATCGTCGACGCCGACCCCGACGTGATCGTGCTCGTGGACGCCACCTGGAACTCGGCCAGGGACAAGATCGACCAGCTGGAGTCCAGCCCCGCCACCGCCGAGCTGTCCGCGGTGCGCCGGCAGCGCTACCTGGTGGTGCCGTTCCCCGCCGCGGAGGCCGGGGTCCGCTCCGTGCCGGCCGCCATCGACCTGTCCGGCCAGCTGGGCGAGCTGGGCCTGCTCGAGCCGACCCAGCGGTGAGCCCGGCGATGACTCCGGTGCCGGCCCCGACCACCCGGACCGGACCCGTGCCCGAGGCGCCGGCCCGGACGGAGCCACGGACCCCGCGGCCACCACGGCGGCGTCCCCACCCGGGGCAGCTCGGCCTCCCGGTCCTGCTGCTGGCCCTGGTGCTCGTGCTGGTGCTCTCCATCGGCCTGGCCGTCACCATCGGCCCCGCGGACCTGACGCTGCGCGAGGTCTGGGGCGCCGTCGGGGAACGGCTGGGCCTGGGCGAGAGCGGAGTGACCGCTCTGCGCGCCGGGATCGTGTGGGAGCTGCGGCTGCCGCGCGTGCTGACCGCGGCCGCGGTGGGCGCCGGCCTGGCGCTGAGCGGGGCGGTGATGCAGGCGCTGACCCGGAACCCGCTGGCCGACCCCTACCTGCTCGGGCTCTCCTCCGGGGCCTCCACCGGCGCCGTCCTGGTGCTGCTGCTCGGCATGTCGGTGATGCTGCCGGTGGCCGCGTTCTGCGGTGCGCTGATCGCCCTGGCCGCGACGCTGGGCCTGGCCCGCTCGCTCGGCGAGATCACCCCGAGCCGGACGGTCCTCGCCGGGCTGGCGGTCTCCTCCTTCGCGGCAGCCGTCACCTCGATGCTGATCTTCTGGAACGCCCGTGGGGACTCCTTCCGCCAGGTGCTCAGCTGGATGCTGGGGTCGCTGGCCGGTGCCGACTGGCCGGCCGTGGCGATCACCTGGGGGGTGCTGCTGGCGGTCGGGATCCCGGTGCTGGTGCACGGCCGGGTGCTGGACGCCTTCGCGTTCGGCGACTCCGCCGCCGCCTCGCTCGGGGTGGACGTCGGCCGGACCCGGTGGCTGCTGCTCGGCGGCTCCGCGCTGGTCACCGGGGCGATGGTCTCGGTGAGCGGGGCCATCGGCTTCGTCGGCCTGGTGCTGCCGAACGCCGTACGGCTGGTGGTCGGCTCCCGGCACCGGCGGCTGCTGCCGCTGACCGTGCTGCTGGGCGCCATCTTCATGATCTGGGTCGACACGGTCGCGCGCACCCTGTTCGACCCGCGCGAGGTCCCCGTCGGCATCATCACGGTGCTGATCGGGGCGCCGGTCTTCGTGCTGGTCCTGATCGGCCACCGGGGGCGGGCATGACTCCTGAGGACTCCGGCACGCTGCGGGTGCGCGGCCTGTCCCGCGTGGCGGGAGGCGCGGTCCTGGTCGAGGACGCCTCGTTCCAGGTTCCCAGCGGCGGCGTCGTCGCCCTGGTCGGTCCCAACGGGGCCGGGAAGTCGAGCCTGCTCCGGCTGATCGCCGGCACCGCGTCTGCGGACCGGCTCCCCGACGCCGCGCCCGCCCGGCGACGGGCCGGGCGCGGCCAGGCGAGCGTCGTGCTGGACGGCGTCGACCTGCTCGCCCTGCGCCGTCGGGACCGGGCCCGACAGGTCGCGGTCGTCGAGCAGGACGCCCGGGCGGAGTTCGCCCTCACCGTGCGCCAGGTGGTGGCCCTGGGCCGGATCCCGCACGAGTCGTCCTGGGCCGTGGCCCCGACGGAGTCCGGGGAGGTCGACGCGGCCCTGGCGCGCGCCGGGCTGCAGGGGATGGCGGACCGTTCCCTGGCCACGCTCTCGGGTGGCGAGCAGCAGCGGGTGCAGCTGGCCCGGGCGCTGGCCCAGCAGCCGCGGCTGCTGCTGCTCGACGAGCCCACCAACCACCTCGACATCCGGGCCCAGCTGGACACCCTGGCGCTGCTGCGGGAGATCGCGGGGACCGGGATCACCGTGCTCGCCGCCCTGCACGACCTCAACCTCGCCGCGGCCCACTGCGACCACGTGGTGGTGCTCGCCGGTGGCCGGGTGCGCGCTGTGGGGGAGGTGGGCGAGGTCCTGGTCCCCGCCCTGATCGAGGAGACCTACGGCGTGGCCGCCGACGTGGTGGCCCACCCGAGGACGGGCCGGCCGCTGATCGCGTTCTCCCGAACCTAGACTGGCCGCCGACGACGAGCCAGGAGGCGACGTGCAGGGACGGGTCGGGTACGTCGTACCGCTGGACGCGGTCACACCGCGCGAGGCCGTCGACCTCAGCGTCATGGCCCAGCACGCCGGCTTCGTCGGCACCATGGCCGCCGACACCTTCCAGCCCTGGCTCCCCAGCCTGGGCCAGGCGCCCCACGTCTGGACCCTGCTCGGCGCCCTGGCCGAGCACACCACGGGCGACTTCGGGGTCGGGATGGCGGTGGCCGGGGGACGGATGCACCCCGCTGCGCTGGCGCAGGCCGCGGCGACCCTGGGGGCGCTGCACCCGGGGCGGCACTGGATCTCGATGGGCGTCGGCGAGGCGCTGCACGAGCACGTGGTCGGCGACTACTGGCCGGAGCCGCCGCAGCGCATCGAGCGGCTGTTCGAGGCCGTGGAGCTGGTGAAGCGGCTCTTCGCCGGGTCAGGCGCGGGCCGCGAGGTGCGGTACGACGGCTCGCACTTCCGGATGGAGAGCTCCCGGCTGTGGACGATGCCGCAGCAGCCACCCGCGGTGCTGGTCGCCACCAGCGGCCCGCACACCGCGCGCCGCGCGGGCCGCAGCGCCGACGGGCTGCTGGCCTTCGCCGTGCAGCCGCAGCAGGCGGCGCTGCTCCTGGAGCGGTTCCGGGAGGGGGCGCGGGAGTCCGGCAAGGACCCCGCCGCGATGCCCGCCTGGCTGCACCTCAACGTGAGCTGGGCGAGCAGCACCGAGGCGGCGGTCCGGCACGTCGTGGAGCGCTACCCGATGGCCGCGATGCGGTTCGCGCGCGGCGACCTGCGCTCCCCGCACGCGGTGGAGCAGATCGCCCGGCTGGTGCGGGCCGAGGACTTCGAGGGCCGGATCCCGGCGAGCGCCGACCCGGCCGTGCACCTGGCCGAGATCCGGACCTACCTGGACCTCGGCTACGACCGGGTGTTCCTGCACAACGTGGGGCCCGACCAGGCGGCCTTCCTGCAGACGTTCGGGCGCGACGTGATCCCCGCGCTGGACTCCTAGAGGTTTGCCCGCCCCCCGCCGGTGGCATAGTCCGGCCATGGGGGTCAGGGGAGTGGTCGCGGCGAGCGCGCTCGTCGCGACGCTGCTGTCCGGGTGCGGCGACGACGCCGGCGCCGGCGCGGTGGCCGAGGACGCGGTGTGGCGCACCAGCACGGACCCGGTCGAGGTGCGCGGGCTGGCCTGGGCGACCGGTTCCACGGTGCACCTGGCGGACGGGACCGAGATCCACACCGCGGACCCGGTCCGGGCCTTCCTGGTCGCCGGCGACGGGGTCTTCTACGAGCCCCTGGCCCAGGGCGAGGAGGACGGTTCCTCCTTCGCCGGCGGGCCGCTGTACTTCGCGGCCCCCGGGCGGGAGCCGGTCGACACCGGCCTGAGCGCCTACGACCGGGAGATCGCGGCCTCCCCGGACGGCACGACGCTGGTGCTGCTGGACGCCGACCACGACGAGGGCAGTGCGGTGCTGCGCTTCTTCGACCTGGCCACCGGTGAGGCGTTCACCTCCGAGGACGGGATGGGCAACGACCACGACGACCCCGAGTGGAACCTCTCGGAGGCCGAGGTGCACGTGCGGGGCGTCAGCGACGACGCCGTCTACGTCTCGGCGCTCGAGGGCAGCTACGTCTACGACCTGGCGACCGGGGAGGGCAGGCCCGCGGGGGAGGACGACGAGCCTCCCGGCTGGGACGCCGACCCGCTGCACAGCCCCGGCGGGCGCTGGCGGATCGAGCAGCGGGACACGGGTCCCGACCGGGTCGTGGGCCGCGACGGGGAGGAGGTCGACCTGGTGCTCGAGGAGCCGCGCTCGGCCCTCTCCTGGTGGGCCGACGAGGAGACCGTGGTCGGCACCGTCGCCCGGGGGCCGGGACGCACCAACAGGACCCGTCCCGGTGACGCGGTGAGCCTGCTGTCGTGCGTCGTGCCCTCGGGCGAGTGCACCACCTACCCGGAGTCCACCGGCCAGCTCGTGCTGTTCCCGGCGGGGTCGGAGATCCAGGGCATCTACCTGCAGGGGGGCGACGGGTGACGAATCCGGAGATCGAGTACCGCCGGCTGGTGTCGGCCGACGCGGCGGCCATCCGGACCAGGGTGCAGACGCTCGAGGGCGTCATTCACGACCTCGCCGGGGTGCGTGAGGACCTGGCGCACGCCCAGCAGGTGCCGGTGTGGTCGGGCGCCGCGGCGACCGCCTTCGCCGGACGCATGGGAGCCCTGCGCCAGGGGCTGGCGACCAGCCGCTCGGGCGTGGTGCTGGCCCGGTACGCCCTGGAGGCGGCCGCCGGCGCCTACGAGACGGTCGAGTCGCACGCGGACCACTACATCGCCTTCTGGCGCAACCGCCCCGACGGAATGCCCGCGGTGATCGAGGAGCTCTTCGCACGGGTGGTCAACGGCTGCCTGCTCACGGTCGGGTCGACGTACAACCAGCAGCTCAGCGCCATCCGCGCCGTGCTGACCGGCGACGATCCCAGCCTGGACCAGCTCGACGAGGAGACCCGGAAGTGGGTGGAGGAGGGGCTGGCCAAGAACGAGAAGTGGCTGGCGGGCAACGACAGCGAGCTCGGGCCGCGCATCCCCAACACCGCCGCCAACGGCGGAGACCGCGGCTGGATCCCCCAGGGGCTCGGCTACGACCCCACCAGCGGCACCCTGCTGCAGGGCTACTACACCAAGGACGACGAGGGCCACGGCAAGGACTCGTACCTGGCGCTCGTCGACGAGGTGACCGGCCGCGAGGTCGGCGAGGTCAAGCTGGGCGACTCCTACGTCGACGCCAACGGCAACCGCGTCAGCACCGACCACCCCAAGCATGCGGGCGGGGTGACGGTCGACGGGGACAAGGTCTACGTCACCGACAACGGCAAGGTGTTCACCTACTCCCTCGACGCCATCCGCAAGACGGGACCGGGGCAGACCGTGCCCCAGGAGAGGGCCCCGCAGTCCGGGATGGACGGCGGTTCCTACTCCGCGATCAAGGACGGCAAGCTCTACCTCGGTGACCACGAGGACAACAAGCTCTACGTCTACGAGCGGTCCGGGGGCGAGTGGGTCAAGGTCGAGACCATCGACACCCCGCCCAAGACCCAGGGTGTCCTGGTGCGCGAGGACGAGCTCGTCTTCAGCTCCTCCGCGGGCCGGCACCAGGACCACAGCCAGCTCGTCGTCCAGGACCACGACGGCAACCGCAGCGAGCCCTACGAGCTGCCGAGCATGTCCCAGGGCGTGGTGGAGGTCGACGGCGAGCTGGTGGTGACCTACGAGTCCGGCGCCGGGGAGTTCGACAGCCCGTTGTCCAGGACGGCCGGGTGGTGGTGGGGCCGCGACGACTACCAGGACCTGTGGGGCAACCCGTTCATGACCCGCACCCCGCTCTCCGAGCTCGGCCTCGGCGAGGACTACGACGTGGAGCCCGGGACGCTGCAGCAGGCGGCCGGCGAGCTCTCCGGCCCGACCAGCGACCTCAAGGCCGCCGGCGCCGACCTGGACGCCGTCACCGTCCCCGGCCACCTGCTGGGCGAGGTGCCGCAGGCAGCGGTGCTCGCCGCCAGCGTCCGCACGCTGGTCGGGGCCGCGGCGGACAGCCTGCGGACCGGGGCCGCCGCGGTGGGTGCGGCCGCCGACCTGCTGGGCTCCGCCGCGCAGGACTACGCCCGGACCGACGAGGGCATCGGGGCGGCCTTCGTGCGGGGCACCCCGGACTGAGGCGCGCTCCGTCCCCGACGCCGGGGGACTGCTCAGACGTTGCGCCGGTACTGCCCGCCCACCTCGAAGAACGCTTCGGTGACCTGCTGCAGCGAGCAGACCCGCGCGGCGTCCATCAGCACCGCGAAGACGTTGTCGCCCGAGATGGCCGCCTCCTTCAGCCGGGCCAGCGCGTGCTGGGCCTCCGCGCCGTGGGCGGCGTGGAACTCCCGGACCCGGCTCAGCTGTGACTCCTTCTCGGACTCGGTCGCGCGCGCCAGCTCGACGTCGGCGGGGGAGGCGTCGGAGTCGGGCTTGACGAAGGTGTTGACCCCGATGATGGGCAGCGAGCCGTCGTGCTTGCGGTGCTCGTAGCGCATCGACTCGTCCTGGATCCGCCCCCGCTGGTAGCCGGTCTCCATCGCGCCCAGCACGCCGCCGCGCTCGTTGAGGGAGTCGAACTCCGCCAGCACCGCGGCCTCGACCAGGTCGGTGAGCTCGTCGATGACGAAGGAGCCCTGCAGCGGGTTCTCGTTCATCGCCAGGCCCCACTCGCGGTTGATGATCAGCTGGATCGCCAGCGCCCGGCGTACCGACTCCTCGGTGGGGGTGGTGACGGCCTCGTCGTAGGCGTTGGTGTGCAGGCTGTTGGCGTTGTCGTAGATCGCGATCAGCGCCTGCAGGGTGGTGCGGATGTCGTTGAAGTCCATCTCCTGGGCGTGCAGGGAGCGACCGGAGGTCTGCACGTGGTACTTCAGCTTCTGCGAGCGCTCCGCCGCGCCGTACTTCTCCTTCATCGTGATCGCCCAGATGCGGCGCGCCACCCGGCCCAGCACGGAGTACTCCGGGTCCATGCCGTTGGAGAAGAAGAACGACAGGTTGGGGGCGAAGTCGTCGATGTCCATGCCGCGCGCCAGGTAGGCCTCGACGTAGGTGAAGCCGTTGGCCAGAGTGAACGCGAGCTGGCTGATGGGGTTCGCCCCGGCCTCGGCGATGTGGTAGCCGGAGATGGAGACGGAGTAGAAGTTGCGCACCTTCCGCGCGATGAACCACTCCTGGATGTCGGCCATCATCCGCAGGCTGAACTCGGTGGAGAACAGGCAGGTGTTCTGGCCCTGGTCCTCCTTGAGGATGTCGGCCTGCACGGTGCCGCGCACTCCTCCCAAGGCGTACGCCGACAGCTCGGCGCGCTCGGCCTCGTCGGGGTCGCGACCCTCGGTCTCGCGGAACCGCGCCACCTGCTGGTCGATGACGGTGTTGAGGAAGAAGGCCAGCACGGTCGGTGCCGGGCCGTTGATCGTCATCGAGACGCTGGTCGAGGGCGCGACCAGGTCGAAGCCGTCGAAGAGCGCCGCCATGTCCTCGACCGTGGCCACCGAGACGCCCGAGGTGCCCACCTTGCCGTAGACGTCGGGACGGGGGTCGGGGTCGCGGCCGTAGAGGGTGACCGAGTCGAACGCGGTGGAGAGCCGGGTGGCCTCGCCGTCGGCGGAGAGGATCTTGAACCGGCGGTTGGTGCGCGCCGGGTCGCCCTCGCCGGCGAACATCCGGGCCGGGTCCTCACCGTCCCGCTTGAACGGGAAGACGCCGGCGGTGAACGGGAAGAAGCCGGGCAGGTTCTCCCGGCGCCAGAAGCGCACCAGCTCGCCGTGGTCGGTGAAGCGCGGCAGGGAGACACGGGGGATCGGGTTGCCCGAGAGTGACTCGCGGGTCAGCGCGGTGCGCTGCTCCTTGCCGCGCACCGTCACCACCTGCTCAGTGCCGGAGTACGACGCCACGACAGCCGGCCACGCCGCGACCTGGTCGGCCACCTCGTGGGGGAGGTCCTTGCGCGCCTGTGCCAGGAGCTGGTCGACGCCTGACGCGCTGGTTGAGGAAGGACGAAGTCCTGTCTCGAAACCAGCCTCCACCAGCTCGCCCTTCACCAGCTCGAGCCGCTGCACCCGGCTGGCCGCCGCGGCGTACTCCTCGGTGCGGCGGTGGTAGTCGCGGACGGTCTCGGCGATCTCGGCCAGGTAGCGGACCCGCTCGCCGGGCACCACCTGGCGGATCGTCGAGGAGTGACGCACCTCGACGCGGGGGAGCAGGCCCTCGGTGACGGCCAGCCCGGCCTCGGCCAGCTGGTCGCGCAGGTGCTGGTAGAGCGCGGTCACGCCGTCGTCGTTGAAGGTGGCGGCGCTGGTGCCGAAGACCGGCATCTCGTCGGCAGTCTGGGAGAAGGCCTCGCGGTTGCGCACCAGCTGGCGGCCGACGTCGCGCAGCGCGTCCTTGGCGCCGCGGCGCTCGAACTTGTTGATCGCCACGGTGTCGGCGAAGTCGAGCATGTCGATCTTCTCCAGCTGGGACGCGGCGCCGAACTCGGGCGTCATCACGTACAGCGAGCGGTCCACGAAGGGCACGATCGCGGCGTCGCCCTGGCCGATGCCGGGGGTCTCCACCACGACCAGGTCGAAGCCGGCCGCCTTCATCACGTCGATCACGTCGGCCAGGTGCTCGGGCACCTCGTGGGCGCCCCGGGTGGCGAGGCTGCGGAAGAAGGTGCGCTCGCCGTCCAGGGCGTTGGCCCGGATCCGGTCGCCCAGCAGCGCGCCCCCGCCCTTGCGGCGGGTGGGGTCGACCGCGACCACCGCGATCCGCAGCTTGTCCTGCTGGTCGATCCGGAAGCGCCGGACCAGCTCGTCGGTGAGGCTGGACTTGCCGGAGCCGCCGGTGCCGGTGATGCCCAGCACCGGGGTGCCGGTGGCCGCGGCGGCCGTCCGGATCCGGGTCAGCGTCTGCTCGTCCAGCTGGCCGGTCTCCGCACCGGTCAGGGCGCGGGCGATCGCCGGGCGGTCGCCGGCCAGCACCGCCTCGACGTCTGCCTGGCGCTGGGTCCAGGGGTCGAAGTCGCAGTCGGCGACCACCGAGTTGACCATCCCCACCAGACCCATGCGCTGGCCGTCCTCGGGGGAGAAGATCCGCACGCCGGCCGCGCGCAGCCGCTCGATCTCCTGCGGCACGATCACCCCGCCACCGCCCCCGACGACCTTGACGTGGTCCGCCCCCGCGGCGCGCAGCGACTCGGTGAGGTACTCGAAGTACTCCACGTGCCCGCCCTGGTAGGAGGAGACGGCCACGCCCTGCACGTCCTCCTCGAGCGCGGCGGCCACGACCTCGGCCACCGAGCGGTTGTGACCGAGGTGGATGACCTCGCAGCCCTGGCTCTGGAAGATCCGCCGCATGATGTTGATGGAGGCGTCGTGGCCGTCGAACAGCGCTGAGGCGGTCACCAGGCGAACCGGGTTGCGGGGCACGTGGAGCTCGCTCATGAGGCAGCCTTCGATAAGTAGTAGGACGTCCTAGGAGTTTTATAGTAGGACGTCCTACTAAATCCCGGAAGGGGGCACCCGGAGCGCCGGTCCAGTCGGCTTCGCCGCTGTCGTAGTTTGGGGGGATGGTGACGCGTCCCTACGACCCGCGCCCGCGTCGCCCGTGGCGCGAGGCGGCGCTGGTCAGCGCCGGCTTCGTGGCGCTGCTGTGGCTGATCGAGCTGCTCGACACCGGCCTGAACAACCGGCTGGACCGCGAGGGGATCCGCCCGGGCAGCCCCGACGGGCTCAGCGGCGTGCTGTTCGCGCCCCTGCTGCACGTCGGCTTCGACCACCTGGCCGCCAACACCGTGCCGCTGCTGGTCCTCGGCTTCCTGATCCTGCTCTCCGGCGTGGGCCAGTGGCTCGCGGTCACCGCGACGGTGTGGATCATCGGTGGGCTGGGGACCTGGCTCCTCGGTGGAGCCGGGACGGTCCACCTCGGGGCCTCCCTGCTCGTCTTCGGGTGGCTGGCCTTCCTGCTGGTGCGCGGGATCTTCACCCGCCGTCCCGGTCAGATCGCGCTCGGCGTGCTCCTCTTCCTCGTCTACGGCAGCCTGCTGTGGGGCGTGCTGCCCGGCCAGCCGGGCGTCTCCTGGCAGGGGCACCTCTTCGGCGCCCTCGGCGGTCTGCTCGCGGCGTGGTGGCTCAGGCCGTCACGACTGGGACGGATCGGCGTCGGCCAGTCGCCGTACCGCGGGTAGCAGCCGCTCCAGCGCAGGCAGGGCGGACCGCGCCGCGTCGACGGCGAGGGCGTCCGGAGCCCCGTCGGTGCCGGTGCGCCGCAGCGGCTCGGTGGCCCGGCGCAGCGCGCGGTCGAAGTCCCGCACCGGGTCGGTGCCCTCGCCCCGCAGCCAGCAGCGCAGCACGTGGTTGTGCGCGGTCACCACGGCCGCCCCCACCAGCTCGGCCTCCAGGTCGCGGTCCGGCACGTCGGGCAGCCCGGCGTGGATCGCGGCCCGGAAGGCGCGCTGGTAGGCCCGCTGGCCGGCGTACTCCCGGGCGCGCACCGCCGGCACCGCCGAGACGAGGCGGTAGCGGGCGCGGGCCAGCTCGCCCTCGGTGAGGTAGTGGTCCAGCACGATCCGGGCGGCCTCGGTGACCCGGACGTCGAGCGGCTCGGGCTCCGGCCGGGTGAGGCGCTCGGTGACCTGGTCCAGCAGCGTGGCCTGGTCGGGGAGGACCGCCTCCTCCTTGGACCGGAAGTGCCGGAAGAAGGTGGTGCGGCCCACGCCCGCGCGCTCGACCACGTCCTCGATGGTGGTCTGGTCGAAGCCGCGCTCCTCGAACAGGGAGAGGGCGGCCTCCGAGATGCGTTCGCGTGCCGTCATGCGACCCCCAGGAGTTCTGCTACTCGACGGTACTAAGTACCGTTTGCAACGGTACTGAGTCCCAGAGAAGAGAGCAAACATGCAGAACGTCGGAGTTGTCGGGTGTGGACTGATGGGTGCGGGCATCGCGGAGGTCTCCGCGCGCGCCGGACTGGACGTGGTGGTCGCCGAGTCGAGCCAGGGCGCTGCCGACGCCGGACGCAGCCGCCTGGAGAAGTCGCTGACCCGGGCCGAGGCCAAGGGCAAGATCGACTCCGCGGCCGCCGTGCTGGAGCGGATCCGGGTCGTCACCGACCTCGGTGAGCTCGCCGACCGCGACATCGTGATCGAGGCGATCGTGGAGGACGAGGACGCCAAGACCGGCCTGTTCCGGTCCCTGGACCAGATCGTCACCCGCCCCGAGGCGATCCTGGCCTCCAACACCTCCTCGATCCCGATCATGAAGCTGGGCGTGGTCACCTCCCGTCCCGAGAACGTCATCGGCGTCCACTTCTTCAACCCCGTCCCGGTCCTCCAGCTGGTCGAGCTGGTGCCGAGCCTGCTCACCGCCGACGACACCACCGCCCGGGCCCGGGCGTTCGTGGAGGGCCAGCTCGGCAAGCAGGCCATCGACTGCCAGGACCGTGCCGGCTTCGTGGTCAACGCGCTGCTGATCCCGTTCGTGCTCTCCGCCATCCGGATGCTGGAGTCCGGCTTCGCCACTGCCGAGGACATCGACCGCGGCCTGGTGCTGGGGGCGGCCCACCCGCAGGGCCCACTGGCCCTGGCCGACCTGATCGGACTCGACACCACCAAGGCGGTCGCGGAGTCGCTTTACGAGGAGTTCAAGGAGCCGCTGTACGCCGCTCCGCCGCTGTTGGCCAGAATGGTCGACGCCGGCCTGCTCGGGCGCAAGACCGGTCGCGGTTTCTACACCTACGCCTGACCCGTTTACGCCTGACCCGTTCGTCGCCTGGCCCTCACGTCCGGCGCGACGCCGACCTACGCCTGAAAGGGCCGAAGATGAACAACGACAAGATCCTGGTGCTCGACGGCGCCCGCACCCCCATCGGCAGCTTCGGCGGGATGCTCAAGGACGTGCCGGGCTTCGAGCTCGGTGCCACCGCCGCCCGCGAGGCCCTCTCGCGCGCCGGCGTGGACGGCGCCGACATCGAGGAGGTGGTGATGGGCTGCATCGGCCAGGTCGGGCCGGACGCCTACAACGCCCGCCGGGTCGCGATGGCAGCGGGGCTGCCGAAGAACGTGCCCGCCTACACGGTCAACCGGCTCTGCGGCTCCGGCCTGCAGGCGGTCTGGTCGGCGGCGATGGAGATGCGCTGGAACGACCTCGACTTCACCCTCGCCGGCGGCGACGAGTCGATGACCCGGATGCCGTTCTACGACTTCGGGGCCCGCAACGGCTACAAGCTCGGCAACCGCGAGCTGGTCGACGGCACCGTGACGATGCTGACCGACCCCTTCGGCGGGATCCACATGGGCGTGACCGCGGAGAACGTGGCCACCAAGTACGGCGTCTCGCGCGAGCAGCAGGACGAGTTCGCCGTGGAGTCCCAGCGCCGCGCCGCCACCCCCGAGGCGAAGGCCGCCTTCGCCGAGGAGATCGTCGCGGTCGAGGTCGGCGGTCGCAAGCCGTTCACCGCCGAGGTCGACGAGCACCCCAAGCCCGGGACCACCCTGGAGACGCTGGCCGCGCTGCGTCCGGCGTTCGCCAAGGGCGGCACGGTCACCGCCGGCAACGCCTCGGGGATCAACGACGGCGCCGCCGCGCTGGTGCTGGCCCGCGAGGGTGCCGCGGCCGAGCGCGGGCTCACCGGACTGGTCTCGATCGAGGCGGTCACCACCGCGGCGATGGAGCCGGAGCTCATGGGCTACGCCCCGACGCTGGCGCTGGCCGCCCTGTTCGAGAAGACCGGGACGATGCCGTCCGACATCGGCATCATCGAGCTCAACGAGGCGTTCGCCTCCCAGGCGGTCGCGGTGATGCGGGACAGCAAGCTGGACCCCGACCAGGTCAACCCCTACGGCGGCGCCATCGCCCTGGGCCACCCGGTGGGCGCCACGGGCGCCAACCTGACGCTGCGGGTCGCCAAGGACATGGTCCGCCGCGACCTCGAGCTCGGCATCGTCACCATGTGCATCGGTGGCGGCCAGGCGCTGGCCGCGCTGTTCCGGAGGATCTGATGGCCGACGTCGAGCTGGTGACCTACGCGGTCGACGGGGGAGTCGCGCACCTGGGGCTGAACCGCCCCGGGGTCGCGAACACGTTCGACCTGCCGACCGCGCAGGCCTTCGCCGAGGCCGTCCGGCGCGCCGGGGCGGACCAGGACGTGCGCGCGGTGCTGGTCACCGGCGCCGGTCCCCGGTTCTGCGCCGGCGGCGACGTGGCCTCGTTCGTCGCGGCCGACGACCGGGCGGCGTACCTGCACGAGCTCGCGCTGGAGCTCGATGTCGCCCTGCAGGCGCTGGCGGCGCTGCCCAAGCCCGTGGTCGCAGCCGTGCAGGGCGCGGTCGCCGGCGCCGGGCTGGCCCTGATGCTCAGCTGCGACGTGATCGTCGCGGCCGAGGGCACCAAGTTCGTCTTCGCCTACCCCGGCATCGGGCTCACCCCCGACTGCGGCGTCTCCTACCTGCTGCCGCGGGCCGTCGGCCAGCAGCGGGCGCTGGGCTTCGCGCTCAGCGGGCGGCCGATCACCGCCGAGGTGGCCCTCGACTGGGGCCTGGTCACCGAGGTTGCGGCCGACGCCGCGGCCCGTGCCACCGAGGTCGTCGCCGGCCTCGCCGCGGGTCCGGCGGTCGCGCTGGGCCAGGCCCGCCGGCTGCTCCGGGCCGGCTGGGAGCTGGACCGGGCCGCGGTCGGGGCCGAGGAGGCCCGCACCATCAGCGCCAGCGTCACCGGCCCCGAGGCCACCGAGCTGATCGCGCGCTTCGTGGCACGCTGAGCCCCAGCCGCCGATCCCAACCCCGCACCGATCTCACCCCGAGGAGCACCCGTGTCCGAAGTCCTGACCGTCGAGCGTGAGGGCCACGTCGAGACCTGGACCCTCAACATGCCCGAGAAGCGCAACCCCATCTCGGGCGCCGACGTGGTCGAGGCGTTCGTGGCCAACACGGGCCGGGTCGAGCTCGACCTGGACGTCCGCTGCGTCATCCTCACCGGCTCCGGCTCGGCGTTCTCCGCCGGTGGCGACGTGCAGGCGATGGCGGATGGTGAGGGGATGTTCGGCGGATCGCCGTTCGAGCAGCGCAACGGCTACCGCCAGGGTATCCAGCGGATCCCGCTGGCGATGCAGGCGTGCGAGGTGCCGATGATCGCGGCCGTCAACGGGGCGGCAGTGGGTGCGGGGTGCGACCTGGCCCTGATGTGCGACCTGCGGATCGCCTCGGAGAAGGCGTTCTTCGCCGAGTCCTTCGCCCAGCTCGGGCTGATCCCGGGCGACGGCGGCGCGTGGCTGCTCAGCCGCGCGATCGGGCCGGCCCGGGCGGCCGAGATGGCGCTGACCGGGGACCGGGTCGACGCCGCGACCGCGCTGGAGTGGGGTCTGGTCTCCCGGGTCACCGCCCCGAGGACCTGATGGACGAGGCCCGGTCGCTCGCCGCGCGGGTGGCCAAGAACCCCGCGCACGCCCTGCGGATGGCCAAGAAGCTGCTGCGCGAGTCCCAGCAGCGCGACCTGGCCGGGGTGCTGGAGCTGAGCGCGGCCTACCAGGCGCTGGCCCACCACACCGACGAGCACCGCGCCGCGGTGGACGCCTTCGTCAACCGCCGGCGCTGAGCGCTCCCGGCGGACCTCGTCCGAGAGGCGGATGCCCCGAGCTGGATGTGGCGCCGGTCACCTATTGAGTGATATGATGCGCATAGATACGCGCGCCTTTCTACGATCAGGAGACAGCGGCATGACGGAACTGAGCACGCAGACGATCGCCATCCTCGGCGGCACCGGACCCCAGGGGCGGGGCCTGGCGCGTCGCTTCGCCACCGCCGGCCTGACCGTGGTCCTCGGCAGCCGGGCCGCGGAGAAGGCCGAGCACGCCGCCGCCGAGCTGGCTGAGGCCACCGGTGGGGCCGTCACCGGGGCGGCCAACGCCGACGCCGCCGCGGCTGGCGACCTGGTGCTGGTCGTGGTGCCGTGGGACGGTCACGCCGAGCTGCTGCGCGAGCTGAAGCCCCACCTGGACGGCAAGATCGTGGTGGACTGCGTCAACCCGCTGGGGTTCGACAAGCAGGGCGCCTATGCGCTGCCCGTCGAGGAGGGGTCCGCCACCCAGCAGGCGGCCGCGATCCTGACCGAGTCCACCGTGGTGGGCGCCTTCCACAACGTCAGTGCCGTGCTGCTGGAGGACCCCGAGGTCTCCTCGGTGGACACCGACGTGCTGGTGCTCGGTGACGAGCGCGAGGCCACAGACCTGGTCCAGGCGCTGGCCGACGCGGTGCCCGGCATGCGCGGGGTGTACGCCGGTCGCCGGCGCAACGCCCACCAGGTCGAGGCGCTGACCGCCAACCTGATCGCGATCAACCGCCGTTACAAGGCGCACGCAGGGGTCCGCATCACCGATGTCTGACCGGAGGACGTCGGGCGAGCCCCTCTCCCTGGTCATCCCGGTCAAGGAGACCTGGCGGGCCAAGTCCCGCCTGGCGCTGGACCCGGCGGTCAGGCCCCTGGTGGCTCGGCGGGTGGCCCTGGCCACCACCCAGGCCGCCCTGGACGCGACCGCCGTGGGCACGGTGTGGGTGGTGACCCGGGACCAGCAGGTGGCCGCCCTGGTGCGCGAGCTCGGCGCCCGGGTGGTGCCGGAGGTGGGCGTCTCGGGGCTCAACGCCGCCGCGGACCTCGGCCGTCGCGCCGCCCTCGACTCCCGTCCGCACGCGCCGGTGGGGATCCTGGTCGCCGACCTGCCGCTGCTCCGGTCGGCCGACCTCGACCTCGCGGTCGCGGAGTTCCGCAGCCACGGGGAGCCGATGCGGGTCTCGGACCACCACGACGTCGGCACCACGCTGCTGGTGCAGGGACCGCGGGACTGGCCCGGCATCGGCTTCGGGGGCCGCTCCGCCGAGCTCCATCTCCGGCTGGGCTACCGGCCCTGGGCGGCCGCGCCCGACGGGCTGCGCCGCGACCTGGACACCCTCGACGACCTGGCCCTGGTCCGCGCGCGCTCCGACGACACCGCCCGTACCCTGCGCGACCTGGTGCCCCGGCTCGGCCCCGCCTCGGTCTGAGCGGGCTCAGGCGCTCTCGCGCCGCACCAGCGTGGGCGGGATGATCACCTTCATCGGCCGGGCGCTCCCGGAGGCGTCGATCTGCTCCAGCAGCAGGCGGGTGGCCCGTTCGGCCATCTCCTCCACGGGCTGCCGCATCGTGGTCAGCGGCGGGGTGGTGCGCTCGGCGACGCCCAGGTCGTCGTAGCCGACCACCGCGACGTCGTCGGGGACGCGCCGTCCCGAGGCCCTCAGCACCCGAAGCGCGCCCGTGGCCATCAGGTCCGAGGCCACCACCAGCCCGTCCAGGTCCGGGTGCGCGGCGAGCAGCGCCTCGGTGGCCCGCTCGCCGCTCTCGGCGGTGAAGTCGCCGTGCTCGACGGCGTCGTCGGCGAGTCCGGCCCCGGCCATCGCCTGCCGCCACCCGGTGAGCCGGTCCTGGCCGGCGGCCATGTCGCGCGGGCCGGCGACGGTGCCGATCCGGCGGCACCCCCGGTCCACCAGCACCTGGGTGGCCTCCCGGGCCCCGCTGGTGTTGTCCACGTCGACGTAGGCCACCCGGTCGCCGCCCGCCCACGGCCGGCCGCCGAAGACGCACGGCAGGTCCAGCTCGGCCAGCTGCTCGGCGAGGCCGTCGTCGCGGTGGTGGGAGACCACCAGGGCGCCGTCGACGTGCCGGTTGCGCAGGTAGCGCAGGGTCCGGGCGGTCGAGGCGCCCGGCCGGGACAGCAGCAGCACCAGCTGCAGGTCCCGCTCGCCCAGCACCCGGGTCACCCCACGCAGGGTGCCGGCGAAGAACGGGTCGGAGAAGACCCGCTCGTCCGGCTCCGGGACCACCACGGCCACCGAGTCGGTACGCCGGGTGACCAGGCTGCGGGCCGCCGGGTTGGGCAGGTAGCCGAGGCTGCGCACCGCCGCGTCCACCGACGCCTGGGCCTTCGCGCTGACCCGCTGGCCGCCGTTGATCGCGCGCGACGCCGTGGCCCGGGACACCCCCGCCACCTGCGCCACCTCGTCCAGGGTGGGCGACCCGTTCGACCCGTTCACGGGCCTCACGGTAGCCACTGCGGGTCGTCCGCCGCGGGCAGGCTCCCGGTACGGGCCACCTGGGCGTACCAGTGGGCGCTCGACTTCGGCGTACGACGCTGGTCGGCGTAGTCGACGTGCACCAGGCCGAACCGCTTGGCGTAGCCGAAGGCCCACTCGAAGTTGTCCATCAACGACCAGTGGAAGAAGCCGCGCACGTCGACGCCGTCGGCGAGCGCCCGCTGCACCCCGCTCAGGTAGGCGTGCAGGAACGCGATCCGGTCGGGGTCGTGCACCCGTCCGTCGGGACCGGCGACGTCGGGGTAGGCCGCGCCGGTCTCGGTGAGGTAGAGCGGCAGCCCCGGGTGCTCGGTGTGCAGCCGCACCAGCAGCCGGTGCAGCCCGTCGGGGTGCACCTCCCAGCCCATGTCGGTCACCGGCAGGTCGCGACTGGGGAAGGTGACGAACTCCGAGCCCACGAACGGCGACAGCGAGACCCGCTCAGGCTTGTCGGCGTCCCGCGCCATCACGTCGCTGTGCGGGTGCCCCGAGACTGCGTTGCCGTGGTAGAAGTTCACGCCCAGCAGGTCCAGCGGGGTGCTGACCAGGGCCAGGTCGCCGTCGGCGACGACGTCGCTCCACGGCCGGCCCCGCCAGCTCAGGTGCGCGGTGTCGGCGAGCAGGTCCGCGGGATAGCGCCCGTGGGTGAGGGGGTCGAGGAAGAGCCGGTTGTGCAGGGCGTCGACGCGGCGGGCGGCGTCCACGTCGACCGCGTCGTCGGGGTCGTGCGGATCCGCCACGGTGAAGTTGAGGCTCACCCCGAGCCGCTCGCCCCCGCCGCGGCGGCGCAGCTCCTCGACCACCAGCCCGTGGCCCAGCAGCAGGTGGTGGGCCGCGACCAGCCCGGCGACCCCGTCCTGGCGGCCGGGGGCGTGGTGCCCCGCGGCGTACCCCAGCAGGGCGGAGCAGAACGGCTCGTTGAGGGTGGTCCAGGTCGGCACCCGGTCGCCCAGCACGTCGTGCACCGACAGTGCGTAGTCGGCGAACCGGTGAGCGGTGTCGCGGTCGGTCCAGCCGCCGGCGTCCTCCAGCGCCTGGGCAGGTCCCAGTGGTAGAGCGTCAGCCAGGGCGCGATCCCGCGGCCCAGCAGCTCGTCGACCAGCCGGTCGTAGAAGGCCACGCCGGCGGCGTTGACCGGGCCGCCGTCCGGGCGCACCCGCGGCCAGGCGACGGAGAAGCGGTACGAGCCCAGCCCCAGCTCGGACATCATCGCCACGTCGGCCGGCATCCGGTGGTAGTGGTCGCAGGCGACGTCGCCGTTGTCGTCGTTCAGCACCGCTCCCGGGGTGTGGGAGAAGGTGTCCCAGATCGAGGCCGTGCGGCCGTCCTCGGCGACGGCGCCCTCGATCTGGTACGACGCGGTGGCGGCCCCCCAGACGAAGTCGGCGGGGAAGCGCGCCGTCGGGTGCGCGCTGGTGCGGGGTCCGGGGCGTTCGGCGTGCAGGGTCATCCCTTGACGGCTCCTTGCATGATGCCGGCGACCAGCTGGCGACCGGTGAGGACGAACAGGGCGAGCAGCGGGAGGGAGGCGAGCGTGGTGCCGGCCAGCACCAGGCTGTAGTCGACGTAGTAACCGCTCTGCAGCTGCTGGAGGGCGATCTGCACCGTCGGGTTGCTCGCCGGGAGCACGATCAGCGGCCAGAAGAAGTCGGTCCAGGTGGCCATGAAGGTGAACAGCCACAGGATGGCCGCGGCGGGCCGGGCCGCGGGGACCGCGACGTTCCAGAACGTCCGGGCCATCGAGCACCCGTCCATCCGGGCCGCCTCGATCAGCTCGTCCGGCACCGCGTCGAGCAGGTACTGGCGCATGAAGAAGACCCCGAACGCGGTCACCATGCCGGGCACGATCAGCGCCCACATCGATCCCACCCACCCCAGCTTGGCCATCACGATGAACAGCGGGATCACCCCGAGCTGGGTGGGCACGGCCAGGGTGGCGACCACGAAGACCATCAGGGGGTTGCGGCCCCGGAAGGCCAGCTTGGCGAAGGCGAAGCCGGCCAGCGTGGAGAAGAAGACCACCGAGGTGGCGACCGTGCCGGAGACCAGCAGGCTGTTGCCCAGGGCCTTCCAGAACGGCACCGCGTCGATGGCGCGTTGGGCGTTGGCGAGGAAGTGACCGCCCGGGATCAGCGGCGGGACACGGCTGGAGAGGTCCTCGCGGCGGTGCGAGCCGACCAGGAACGACCAGTAGAGGGGCGCGCAGGAGCCCAGCACGAACGCGGTCAGCAGACCGTAGACAGCGAACCCGGGGCGGCGCGTCATGGCTTCGCCCCCTGCCGCCGGGCCCGGCCGTGCGGCCTGCCGGCGAGCGACCCGGCCCGTTGGCTGAGCAGCAGGTTCAGCAGCGCGAAGACGACGATGATCAGGAACAGCAGCCACGCCACGGCCGAGGCCATGCCCAGGTCCCGGACCCGCCAGCCCAGCTCCCACAGGTACATCGTCAGCGTCTGGTACTGCCGGTCCGAGCCGCCCAGGCCCTGGGTGTCGAAGAGCCGGGGCTCGGCGAAGATCTGGAGGCCGCCGATGGTGGAGGTGATGATGACGAAGAGCAGCGTGGGTCGGATCATCGGCAACGTGATGGAGGCGAACTGCCGCACCTTGCCGGCACCGTCGAGGGAGGCGGACTCGTAGAGGTCGCGCGGCACCGCCTGCATCGCGGCCAGGAAGATCAGGGCGTTGTAGCCGGTCCAGCGCCAGTTGACCATCGAGGCGATGGCGACGTGGCTGGCCAGCGTGTTGACGTGCCAGGCGACGGGGGAGAGCCCGATCGCCTCCAGGCCGGAGTTGACCAGGCCGAAGCGGTCACCGAAGACGTTGCCGAAGATCAGCGCGACGGCCGCGGGGGCCACCACGAAGGGGATCAGCACGCTCATCCGCCACAGGGTGCGTCCGCGCAGCCGGGTGTCGAGCAGCCCGGCGAGCACCAGGGCGATGAGCACCTGCGGCACCGAGGAGAGCAGGAAGATGCTGATCGTGTTGCGCAGCGCGTTCCAGAAGTAGCGGTCCTCGAGCACCCGGCGGTAGTTGTCGAACCCGGTGAACTCGCCCTGCCCGCTGAGCAGGCTCCACTGGTGCAGCGAGACCCAGGCGGTGTAGAGCAGGGGGAACAGCCCCACCAGCGCGAAGAGCACGAAGAACGGCGAGATGTAGAGGTAGGGGGAGAGCCGGGCGTCCCACCGCGAGACGCGCGAGCGCCACGGCGTACGACGGGTGGGCCCGCCGGTCCCGGCCGCGTCGGGTCGGGTGCCCCCGGTCGGGGACGCCGGTCCTGCGGCGTCCCCGACCGGCGGCACGGGGTGGGTGTCGGTCCTCACGGGCTCGGGTCAGCCCAGACGCTCGACGTCGGCCAGGAAGGAGTCCCAGGCCTGCTGCGGGTTCTCCTTGCCCTCGTCGACGCGCTGGATGGCCTGCTGGAAGGCGGTGTTGATGTCGGCGAACTTCGGGCCCTTGTGCGGGATGAACTCGATCGCCTTGGCGCGCTCGACGAGGATCTCGCCGACCGGGGCGTCGTTGAAGAACTCGCGCGTGTCACCGGTCACCGCCGGGTCCTCCAGCGCCGCGACCTGGCTGGGGAACGTCGCCTTCGCGGCGTACGCCTTGGCCTGCTGCTCCGGTGCGGTGAGCCACTGGGCCAGCGCGATGGCCTCCTCCTGGTGCTTGCCCTGGACCGGGACGGTCAGGTAGGAGCCGCCCCACAGCCCGGGGCCGTCGGGGAAGACGTTGGCGATGTCCCAGCCCTCGACGCCCTCGGCGTTGCCCTCGATGACGCCGAGCATCCAGCCCGGGCAGGCCATGGTGGCGAAGCCGTCCTGCTGGAAGGAGGCGACCCAGTCCTCGCCCCACTGCACGAGCTTGGTGGACAGTCCTTCCTGGGACAGCGAGGTGACGGTGTCGAAGATCTGCTTGACCTCGGGGTTGTCCGCGGCGATGACGTTGTCGTCCTCGTCCTCGAAGGTGTACTCGGTCTGGTTGATCATCGCCTGCGCGGTGGCGCCCGAGGCGTCGTACCAGGCGACGTCCGGCATCTTCTTGACGAACTCCCGGCCCGCGTCGAAGTAGTCGTCCCAGGTGGTGAACATCTTGGCGACCTGCTCGCGGTCGTCTGGCATGCCGGCCTTCTTCAGCAGGTCGGCGCGGTAGCAGATGCCCTCCGGCCCGATGTCGGTGCCGTAGCCCATCAGCCTGCCGTCGTCGGTGGTGGCGGCCTCGGTCTTCCAGTCCAGCCAGCGCCCCTCGACCTCAGGGTCGGAGAGGTCCGCGAAGGCGTCGGACTCCTGCTTCAGGGCAGCCAGCCAGTCGACCTCGATGGCCTCGATGTCGGAGAGCCCGGAGCCCGCGGCGAGCTTGGTGTAGAGGTTGTCCTGGTGCTCGTTGGCCGTGCCGGCCTTCTTCTGCTCCACCACCACGTCGTCCTGCATGGCGTTGTACTCGTCGATGAGTCCCTCGTAGCCGAACTCGTTGAAGGTAGCCACGGTGAGCTTGATCTTGCCGTCGCTCGTCTCGTCACCGTCGTCCCCGCCGCACGCGGCCGTGGCCGCGAGCATGAGCGCCACCAGGGCGCCCGTGGCGACGCGGGTCCGTCGCCTCTTCGTTGTCTGCACCGTGGTCTCCTGACGTCGTGGTGGTGGCGCTTGCCGGGTGAGATCCATGGAAGCGCTTCCACTCTCTTCTCCCAGGCACCATGACAGGCGTCACATCTAGATGTCAATGCTGGCGTAGATGTGCTCATCAAAATGTGAGAGCGCTTCCACTAGACGGCTGGTCCTCCGCGTCGTACCGTGGCTGGGGGAGTCTCCGGCAGCGCGTTGGAGACCTCGGCGAAGGGAACCAGGCGACATGGCACAGGTGCGGTTCGAGCAGGCGGAGCATCGCTATCCCGGTGCCGAACGACCGGCCGTGGAGGCCCTGGACCTCGAGGTCGAGGACGGTGAGCTCATGGTGCTGGTGGGGCCGTCCGGCTGCGGCAAGTCCACCTCGCTGCGGATGCTCGCGGGGCTGGAGGAGTGCACCTCGGGGCGGATCCTGATCGGCGGGCGCGACGTGACCACCGTGGTGCCCAAGGACCGCGACATCGCGATGGTCTTCCAGAACTACGCCCTCTACCCGCACATGAGCGTGGCCGACAACATGGCCTTCGCCCTCAAGGTGGCCCGGGTGCCCCGCGACGAACGGGTACGCCGGGTCCGCGAGGCCGCGCAGCTGCTCGACCTCGTCGACCAGCTCGACCGCAAGCCCAAGGCGCTCTCCGGCGGACAGCGGCAGCGGGTCGCGATGGGGCGGGCCATCGTCCGCCAGCCCCAGGTGTTCTGCATGGACGAGCCGCTGAGCAACCTCGACGCCAAGCTGCGCGTCTCCACCCGCACCCAGATCGCGGCGCTGCAGCAGCGCCTGGGCACCACCACCGTCTACGTCACCCACGACCAGACCGAGGCGATGACGATGGGGGACCGGGTCGCGGTGCTCAAGGACGGGCGGCTGCAGCAGGTCGACACCCCCCTCGCCCTCTACGACCGTCCCGTCAACCTGTTCGTCGCCGGCTTCATCGGGTCGCCGGCGATGAACCTGCTCCCCGCCAAGGTCGCCGACTCGCTCGCCTGGATCGGCGGGTACGCCGTGCCACTGGAGCGCGACGTCGCCGCCCGCGCGGGAGACCAGGTCACCCTGGGGGTGCGGCCGCACGCCTGGCGGGTGGTGGGCCCCGAGGAGCCTGGCGTCGGTGCGACGGTCACCGTGATCGAGGAGCTCGGCTCGGACGCCTTCCTCTACGCGCTGCGCGACGACGCGGCCGCCGAGGAGCTGCCCGCACCGGTCGTCGTACGGCTGGAGGGGCGTCAGTCGCTGGCCAAGGGCGACCACGTCCAGCTCGCGGTGGACCC
The DNA here is from genome assembly GCF_002865585.1 of Nocardioides houyundeii. Taxonomy (NCBI): domain Bacteria; kingdom Bacillati; phylum Actinomycetota; class Actinomycetes; order Propionibacteriales; family Nocardioidaceae; genus Nocardioides; species Nocardioides houyundeii. Next base: position 772,144 of record NZ_CP025581.1, read on the forward strand.
CGACGCGCTGCACGTCTTCGATCCCGCCTCCGGCGCCCGGCTCTCGGGCTGAGCGAGGTGCTGCGCGACGCCTCCGGCCGGAGGCGTGCCACGGTGCGCCACTGTGCGCAATGCCGCGCCACCGGGCCGCGACAGCGTTAGCGTTCACCTGTGCGGACGGACTGGGTTCCTGTCTCCGCGGCCGCCCTGGTCACCGGGGCCACCGCGTTGTTCGTCGGCGCGCAGCTGACCCCTCGACCCAGCGGGGACGGTGAGCTGCTGCGCCTGGCCGGCGAGCACACCGACCGGTCGGGGGTCCTGGCGGTGCTGCTCACGGTCTCCGCGATCGGCCTGGTCATCGGCGTGCCCTCCCTGTTCACCCTCTTCCAGCGGCAGGGGTTCCACACCGGCCTGTGCGCGGCGGTGCTGCTCTCCGTCGGCGCGGTGCTGCTCGCGGCCTTCGCCCAGGTGCTCGTCGTCTTCCGCAGTCTCACCGTGCACGACGCCGTCACCCCGGAGGCGATCGCGGCGGTGGCCGGCAACGGCCTCCAGCAGTCGATGCTGCTCGGCGGGTTCGCGGTCTTCTACCTCGGCGAGCTGCTGCTCGCCCTCGCCCTGCTGCGCGCGCGCACCACGCCGGTGTGGGTCCCGTGGGCGTTCGTGCTGCACGTGGTGTGCGGGCCGCTCGGGCAGGCGGTGCTGCCCCAGGGATGGCGCGGACTGGGCTCGGTCCTCATGGTCGCCGGCTTCGCCGGGGTCGCGGTGGCGGCCAACCAGCAGGGCCGCGGCTGAGCGAAGTCCCGACCCAGACCCCTTGCCGGGGCGGGCCCGTGGCGTGAAGATCGGGGTGGGTCCTCGCGGCCCCCTCATCCTCGGGAGGACGCATGACGACGAACACCCAGGTCCCGGTGCAGCCTTCGGGGCCCTCGTCCCGGATGTCACCCAGGTCGATGCTCGTCTGGGGCGCCGTCGCGGTGGTCGGCGCGGTCTGCTGGGTGGTGCTGGCGGTCTCGCGCGGGGAAGAGGTCTCCGCCCTGTGGGTGCTCTTCGCGGCGCTGTGCTCCTACGCCATCGCCTACCGGTTCTACGCCCGCTTCATCGCCTACAAGGTGCTCGGCGTGGACGACACCCGGGCCACGCCGGCGGAGCGCCACCAGAACGGGCGCGACTTCGACGTCACCGACCGGCACGTGCTCTTCGGCCACCACTTCGCTGCCATCGCCGGCGCCGGGCCCCTGGTCGGACCGGTGCTGGCGGCGCAGATGGGCTACCTGCCCGGCACCACCTGGATCATCGTCGGGGTGATCCTGGCCGGAGCCGTGCAGGACATGGTGGTGCTGTTCTTCTCGATGCGCCGCGACGGCAAGAGCCTGGGTCAGATGGTGCGCGAGGAGATCGGCCTGGTCGGCGGGATCGCGGCCCTGATCGCCGTCTTCGCCATCATGATCATCATCCTGGCGGTGCTGGCGCTGGTGGTGGTCAACGCGCTGGCCGAGTCTCCCTGGGGGGTCTTCTCGATCGGCCTGACCATCCCCATCGCCCTGTTCATGGGGTTCTACCTGCGCCACCTCCGGCCGGGCCGGGTCTTCGAGGTCACCCTGATCGGGGTGGCGCTGCTGCTCGCGGCCATCGTCGGCGGCGGGTACGTCGACCAGCTGGGGCTCGAGGGGGCGCTCACCCTGACCAAGGAGCAGCTCACGCTCGCGCTGGTGGTCTACGGGTTCGTCGCCTCCATCCTGCCGGTGTGGATGCTGCTGACCCCGCGCGACTACCTGTCGACGTTCATGAAGGTCGGGGTGATCGTGCTGCTCGCGGTCGGGCTGGTGCTGGCGGCCCCGTCGCTGCAGCAGGAGGCGGTGACCGACTTCGCGCGCGAGGGCAACGGACCGGTCTTCGCGGGCAAGCTGTTCCCGTTCGTCTTCATCACCATCGCCTGTGGTGCGCTGTCGGGCTTCCACGCGCTCATCTCGTCGGGGACCACGCCCAAGATGGTCGCCAAGGAGAGCCAGGTCCGGATGATCGGCTACGGCGGGATGCTGATGGAGTCCTTCGTCGCGATCAGCGCCCTGATCGCGGCCTGCGTGATCGACCCCGGCATCTACTTCGCCATCAACTCACCCGCCGGAGCGACCGGGGCGGACCCCGCCACGGCGGCGGAGTTCGTGGGCAGCCTGGGGTTCACCATCACCGCCGACGACCTCCGGGCGGCCGCCGCGGCGGTGGAGGAGCAGACGCTCATCTCCCGCACCGGGGGCGCCCCGACGCTGGCCTTCGGCATGTCGCAGGTGTTCACCGACGCGTTCGGCGGCGGGCTGGCGGCCTTCTGGTACCACTTCGCGATCATGTTCGAGGCGCTGTTCATCCTCACCGCCGTCGACGCCGGCACCCGGGTCGGGCGGTTCATGCTGCAGGACACCGTCGGCAACCTGTGGCCCCGGTACGCCGACCTCTCCTGGAAGCCGGCGTCGTGGTCGGCCAGCGCGGTGGTGGTCGGGCTGTGGGGCTACATGCTCTACGTCGGGGTGACCGACCCGCTCGGCGGCATCAACCAGCTCTTCCCGCTCTTCGGCATCGCCAACCAGCTCCTCGCCGCCATCGCACTCACCCTGTGCTTCACCCTGCTGATCAAGCACGGCAAGGCCAAGTGGACCTGGGTACCGGGGATCGGCCTGGCCTGGGACCTGGTCGTCACCATGACCGCCAGCTGGCAGAAGGTCTTCTCCGACAACCCGGCGCTGGGCTACTTCAGCCAGCGCTCCCGCTACGCCGACGCCCGGGACGCCGGAGAGCTGCTGGCTCCCGCCACCAACGCCGACGAGATGGACCAGATCATCTTCAACTCCACCCTCAACGGGACCCTGCAGGCGATCTTCGCGGTCCTGGTGCTGGTGGTGGTGGCCAACGCGGTGGTGGTCTGGGTCAAGGGGGTGCGGGCCGGCGGGCTGCCGACCACCGAGGTGCCGAAGCAGGAGTCGCAGATCGTGGCCCCCTCCGACTTCCTGGCGACGGCGGAGGAGAAGCAGGCCGTGCGGGAGTGGGAGGAGCGGCGCCAGCTCGCGGGGACGGGGGAGCGGCCATGACGGCGCTGTCCCGGCTGCGCTGGTACGTCCGCCAGCTCACCGGCGAGGCCAAGTGGGACGAGTACGTCGCCCAGTGCGGTCGCGCGGACGTGGTACCGGTCTCGCGTCGGGAGTTCGAGCGGGCCCGGGACCACGAGCGGGAGCACAACCAGGGCGCCCGCTGCTGCTGAGGGGTGTTCCAGCCTCACCGGTCGAGGAGTGCGGATACGGTGGCGCGCGTGCCGACCCTCCCCACGTCTCAGCAACGCCCCGAGCGCTCCCTGAGCGCGACTCGGGGAACGCTCAGGTGACCGCGCTGGTCCTGCTCCCGATCCTGGTGCTCGTCGGCTGGGCCGCGGTCGCTGCGGCCCGGGTCGGGTGGCGCGACGGGATCCTCGTCGGCTTCCTGCTGTGGCTGACCGGCTGGCAGGTCGGTGCTGCGGTGCTCTCGGTGATCGGGCAGCTCACCTTCGGCGGAGTCCTCGCGAGCCAGCTCGTCCAGCTCCTCGTCCAGGCGTTGCTGCTGCGCCGGAGTCGGCCGGCGCTCCCGGCGGTGCGCGGGTGGTGGCGCGACCTCTGGGTGGTCGTGCTCGCGGTCGAGGCCCTGGTCCTGCTGTTGCTCGCGGTCAGCACGGCGCCCACCAACTGGGACTCGATGAGGTACCACCTGCCGAAGATCGCGCAGTGGCTGCAGGCCGAGCGGGTGACCTCGTTCCCCACGGAGTTCGCCCCGCAGGTCTACCTCTCCTTCCTCGCGGAGCTCGGCATGGCGCAGTTCGCCGTGCTGACCGGGGCCCTGTGGACGCTCAACCTGGTGCAGTACGCCGGGCACCTGGTCGCGCTGGTCGCGGTCTCGGTGCTCGCCCGCAACGTAGGCGTCGACAAGCGGGGGCAGGTGATCGCCGCCGGCGTCTTCGGCCTGAGCCCCCTGGTGGTGGGGCAGGCGGTCACCACCCAGAACGACTACCTGATGTGCACCCTCGTCGTGATCGCCTACGCCATGGCGCTGCGTCGCCCCGTCCACCCGCGTTGGCTGCTGGTCGTGGCGCTGGCCAGCGGGCTGGCCGTGGCGGTGAAGCCCACGGCGGTGCTCATGGTGCTGCCCGCGGTGGTGCTGTCGCTGGCGCACCTGCGGGGGCTCGGCCCGCGCCGGGCGGCCCTGCCCCTGGTCGCCTGCCTGGTCATCGGGCTCGGCGCCAACGGCTGGTGGATGGTCAACAACCACCAGACCTGGGGGAGCGTCACGGGAGTCGACTCGGAGCTGACCAACGCCCACGTCTCCTTCGACACGGTCGCCTCGAACCTGGTCAAGAACCTCTCCCAGCACCTGGCGCTCCCCGACCCCGGGGCGAACACCCGGCTGGAGGCCGGGGTGCGGGGCCTGCTCGACCGGGTGGGGCTGGACGCCGACGACCCCGACAGCAACTTCGGCGAGTACGTCGTGGTGTCCAGCAAGACCGAGGACCGGGCCGGCAACCCGATGCAGGTGCTGCTCATCGTGGTCGCGCTGGGCGCGATGCTGCTCGCGGGGCGTCGTGCCCGAGGGCTGTGGCCCATCGCCGGGTCGATGCTGGTGGTGTGCGTGGCCGCGGCCGCGGTGCTCCGGTGGCAGCCCTGGGGAGGGCGGTTCCTGCTCACGGTGCTCGCCCTGGGGCGGTGCTGGTCGGCGCCGCCTGGAGCCGGTGGCCGCGGTGGGTCTCCCTGGTCACGCTGGTCAGCCTCGCCGTGGGGTCGGTGCCCTACCTGCTGGACCAGCAGCTCCGCCCGCTGCGGGGGGAGGGGTCGGTGCTGAAGACCAGCGCCGAGGAGGAGCTCTTCTTCGGGCTGCCCCAGCTCCGGGCGCCGTACCGGGCGTTCGCCGACTCCCTGCCGGACGGCGACGCCCCGCGGATCGGGCTGGCGGACGGCATGTGGCAGTGGGAGTTCCCGCTGTGGTGGCTGGTGAAGCGGGCGCACCCGGACGCGGTCCTGGGCAACGCCACCCCCTGCCCCGAGACCGTGGCCGACGAGCAGCCAACGTGGGACGCGGTGGTCACCTGGCGCGACCTCAGCGGCGAGGACTACACCCACCCGGGAGGGTGCGCGCACTGAGCGCGCGCACCCTCGCCCGTGCCGGGGTCGGTCAGCGCGGCGCCATCCGCAGCGCGCCGTCCATCCGGACGACCTCGCCGTTGAGGTAGTCGTGCTCGACCATGGCCAGCGCGAGCTGGGCGTACTCCTCCGGACGGCCCAGGCGCTGCGGGAACGGCACCCCGGCGGCGAGACCGGCGCGGAACTCCTCCGAGACGGTCGCCAGCATCGGGGTCTCGATGATGCCCGGGGCGATGGTGAGCACCCGGATCCCGAACTGGGCGAGGTCGCGCGCGGCCGGCAGGGTCAGCCCCACCACGCCGCCCTTGGAGGAGGCGTACGCCGCCTGGCCGACCTGACCGTCGTACGCGGCGATCGAGGCGGTGTTGATGACCACGCCTCGCGCCCCGTCCGCCAGCGGCTCGGTCTGCGCGATCTGCTCCGCGGCCAGCGTCATCACGTTGAACGTGCCGATCAGGTTGACCTGCACGACCTTCGCGTAGAAGGCCAGGTCGTGGGGGCCCTTGCGGCCCAGGATCCGCATCGAGGGCCCGATGCCGGCACAGTTGACCACCGTGCGCAGCGGTACGTCGGAGGCGGAGGCGGTCGCGACCGCGGCGGCGACCTGCTCGGGGTCGGTCACGTCGACGCCGACGTAGGTCACGCCGGCGACCTCGGGGGCGTCCTCGATGGCTTGGGGCAGGTCGAAGGCGAAGACCTGCGCGCCCTTGGCGGCGAGCGCGGCGGCGGTGGCGGCGCCGAGTCCGGAGGCGCCGCCGGTGACGATCGCGGCGGTGTCGTTGAGCTGCACGGTGGGTGTTCTCCTGTGGTGGTGGGGGGAGGGGTGGTGGGGTCAGGCGTGGGTGATGGTGCCGCGGTCGTCCTTGGCCAGCGAGCGGGAGATGACCATCCGCTGGATCTGGTTGGTGCCCTCGAAGATCTGCATCACCTTCGCCTCGCGCATGTAGCGCTCCACCGGGAAGTCACGGGTGTAGCCGTAGCCTCCGAGCACCTGCACGGCATCGGTGGTCACCTTCATGGCGTTGTCCGTGGCCACCATCTTGGCGATGGACGCCTCGCGGGAGAACGGCAGCCCGGCGTCCTTGAGGCGGGCCGCGTGCAGCACCGTGGCGCGCGCGGACTGCACCGCGGCCTCCATGTCGGCCAGCACGAAGGCCAGCCCCTGGTGCTCGATGATCGGCTTGCCGAAGGTCTCCCGCTCGCGGGCGTAGGCGACCGCCTGGTCCAGCGCGCCCTGCGCGAGCCCGGTCGCCACCGCGGCGATGCCCAGACGACCCGAGTCGAGCCCGCCCAGCGCGATCCGCAGGCCCTCGCCCTCGGCCCCGAGCCGGCGCTCGACCGGGATCCGCACGTCCTCGAAGCGCATGGTGGCGGTGTGGGAGCCGGTCAGGCCCATCTTCCGCTCCGGGGCGTCGGCGCTCAGTCCCGGGGTGTCGGCGGGGACCAGGAAGCAGGAGATGCCGCTGCGGTCCCCCGGCTCCCCAGCGGTGCGCGCCATCACCTTGTAGAAGTCGGCCTGCCCGCCGTGGGTGGTCCAGGCCTTGGCGCCGTTGAGCACGTAGTCGTCGCCGTCGCGCCGGGCCGTGGTGCGCATCGCGGCCGGGTCGGAGCCGGCGTGCGCCTCGGAGAGGCAGTACGCGCCGAGCAGGCTGCCGCCGAGCATGTCGGGCAGCCACTGCTGCTTCTGCTCCTCGGTGCCGAAGCTCACCAGGCCGAAGCAGGACAGGGCGTGCACCGAGACGCCGACCCCGACCGAGGACCAGACCGCGGCGATCTCCTCCAGCACCTGGAGGTAGACCTCGTAGGGCTGACCGCCGCCACCGTGCTCCTCGGCGTACGGCAGGCCGAGCACGCCGACCTCGCCCAGCAGCCGGAAGACCTCGCGGGGGAAGGTCTCGCTCGCCTCGGCCTCGGCGCTGCGGGGCGCGAGCTCCTCGGCGGCCAGTCGGCGCACGAGCTTGAGCAGCTCGGCGGCCTCCTCGGTGGGCAGTCGGCGCGTGGCGGTCATGGCTTCTCCTGGACAGCGTGGCGATGATGGAGCGGGAGCGATACTTTAGCGCAGCCGTCCGTATCATTTTTAGTACCAGTCTCTAGGAGCTGCCATGACGCCCGACGAGCGCGTGACCGAACTGCTGGCCACCTTCGTCGCCCCCGGCTACGTCGACGCCCCCGACAAGACCGCGGAGCGGTTCAGCCCCGACGGCCGCTGGTACCACACCGGGGACGCCGGCCGGGTGGACGAGGACGGGGACTTCTTCTTCGCCTCGCGCGACGACGACGTGATCATCATGGCGGGCTACCGGATCGGCCCGTTCGAGATCGAGAGCGTGCTGGTCGCCGACGACCGGGTCGCGGAGGCCGCGGTCATCGGCGTGCCCGAGGAGCTGCGCGCCGAGCAGGTCCGGGCCGGCTCGTGACCCCGGTCGCGTCGCGCCGACGGCGTACGGCGCGTCAGCAGGACCTGCTGGCCCGGCTGGTGGAGCTGATGACCGCGGAGGGGTTCGCCGAGTTCACCCTCGACGACCTGGCCGCGCGGCTGCGCTGCTCCAAGACGACCCTCTACGCCCTGGCCGCCTCCAAGGCCGAGCTCGAGGTCGAGGTGGTGCGGGAGTACTTCCGCGAGGCGGTGCCCGCGGTGGAGGCCCGGGTGGCGGCCACCGAGGACCCGGCGGAGCGGGTCACCGCCTACCTGCTCGCGGTCGCGGACTACCTAAGGCCGGTCTCGCGGGAGTTCCTGGAGGACCTGCTCGCGACCCGGGCCACCGCCGAGCTCTACCAGCGCAACACCGCCGCCGCGGCGGCCCGGATCCGGGAGCTGGTCGGCGAGGGCATCGAGGCCGGGGCCTTCCGCTCGGTCAACCCCGCCTTCGTCGCCGAGATGGTCGCGGCCACCATGGCGGCGATCCAGGGCGGTGAGATGTCGGCGCGCGCCGGGCTGACCGACGCCGAGGCGTACGCCGAGCTGGCCTCGCTCGTGGTCCACGCGCTCGCCGCCCGGGGCCGCTGAGGCCGACGTACGCCGAAGGGCCGACGTACGCCGAAGGGCCGCCGGCGATTGCTCGCCAGCGGCCCTTCGTCGTCGGTGCGGATCAGCTCTTGGCGGCCTTGCGGGCGCGCGAGGCCGTCTTGGCGCGCTCGCCGGCGTTGAGCACCAGCTTGCGGATGCGCGCGGTCTCCGGGGTGACCTCGACGCACTCGTCCTCGCGGCAGAACTCCAGGCACTGCTCGAGGGAGAGCAGGCGCGGCGGGATCAGCTTCTCGAAGTTGTCGGAGGTGGCGGACCGGATGTTGGTCTGCTGCTTCTCCTTGGTGATGTTGACGTCCATGTCGTCGGCGCGGGAGTTCTCGCCGACGATCATGCCCTCGTAGACCTCGGTGGCGGGCTCCACGAACATGGTGCCGCGCTCCTGCAGCGACGTCATGGCGTATGCGGTGGCGGCGCCGGCCCGGTCGGCCACGAGCGAGCCCGAGGCGCGCGAGCGGATCTCGCCGGCCCACGGCTCGTACCGCTCGAAGACGTGGGCGGCCATGCCGGTGCCGCGGGTCTCGGTGAGGAACTCGGTGCGGAAGCCGATAAGGCCTCGTGCCGGCACCAGGAACTCCATCCGCACCCAGCCGGTGCCGTGGTTGGTCATCTGCTCCATGCGGCCCTTGCGGGTGGCGAGCAGCTCGGTGATGGCGCCGAGGTACTCCTCGGGGGCGTCGATGGTCAGGCGCTCGACCGGCTCGTGCAGCTTGCCGTTGATCTCCTTGGTGACCACCTGCGGCTTGCCGACGGTGAGCTCGAAGCCCTCGCGGCGCATCTGCTCCACCAGGATGGCCAGCGCCAGCTCGCCACGGCCCTGGACCTCCCAGGCGTCGGGACGCTCGGTGGGCAGCACGCGGAGCGAGACGTTGCCGACGAGCTCGGCGTCGAGGCGGTCCTTGACCAGGCGCGCGGTGACCTTGGAGCCCTTGAGACGGCCGACCAGCGGGGAGGTGTTGGTGCCGATGGTCATCGAGATGGCGGGCTCGTCGACCGTGATCAGCGGCAGCGCCACCGGGTTCTCGGCGTCGGCCAGGGTCTCGCCGATCATGATGTCGGGGATGCCCGCGATGGCCACGATGTCGCCGGGGCCGGCGTGGGTGCCGGGCACCCGGTCCAGGCCCTCGGTGATCAGCAGCTCGGAGATCTTGACGTTCTTGACGGTGCCGTCGCCCTTCATCCAGGCGACGGTCTGGCCCTTGTTGATCTCGCCCTCGTGGATGCGCAGCAGCGCCAGCCGGCCGAGGAACGGCGAGGAGTCGAGGTTGGTGACGTGCGCCTGCAGCGGCTTGCCCGGGGTGTAGGTCGGGGCCGGGATGGTGTCCAGGATCGTCTTGAACAGCGGCTCGAGGTTCTCGCCGTCCGGCAGGGTGCCGTTCTCGGGCTTGGTCAGCGAGGCGATGCCGGCCTTGCCGGAGGCGTAGACGACGGGGAAGTCCAGCGCGTCCTGGCTGTGGCTCTCGTCGAGCAGGTCCATGAAGAGCTCGTAGGTCTCGTCCACGACCTCGTCGATCCGGGCGTCGCCACGGTCCACCTTGTTGACGACCAGCACGACGGGCATGTCGGCGTTGAGCGCCTTGCGCAGCACGAAGCGGGTCTGGGGGAGCGGGCCCTCGGACGCGTCGACCAGCAGCACGATGCCGTCGACCATGGACAGGCCGCGCTCGACCTCGCCACCGAAGTCAGCGTGGCCGGGGGTGTCGATGATGTTGATGGTCATGCCCTCGGGGAACGACGGGCCGGTGTAGTGCACGGCCGTGTTCTTCGCGAGGATGGTGATGCCCTTCTCGCGCTCGAGGTCACCCGAGTCCATGACGCGCTCTGCGACGCTCTCGGCCTGGTGCACCGAGAAGGCACCGGCCTGGCGCAGCATGGCGTCGACGAGGGTGGTCTTGCCGTGGTCGACGTGGGCGACGATGGCAACATTGCGCAGGTCGTTCCTGCGGGTGGAAGACATAAAGGGTACGGCGTCACTTTCGGGTGGAGTCGTGGGCCCGATCGGACCACCCGCCATTCTAGGGGCCGGTCAAGTCTCACGCCGAACCGTCGACGGCACCGCCGCCGGGACGGTCCGTCCGAGTCCGCCCCGGTGCGGGCGAGCGTGCGCGCCCGGTGCGGGTCCTAGGCTGGCTCCATGCGGCTGCGACCGGGACGACCCGACCTCACCAGGTACGCCGACCTGGTCGACGTACCGGCGGCGGCCCCCCAGGCGCCGCTCAGCGTGTCCTGGCTCGGCGTCAGCACCGTGCTCGTCACCGACGGGGAGACCTCCCTGCTGACCGACGGCTTCTTCTCCCGTCCCGGCCTGGTCAAGGTGGGGCTGGGGCGGCTGCGGCCCGACGTGGCCCGCATCGACGAGGCGCTGGCGCGCGCCGGCATCGACCGGCTCGACGCGGTGCTGCCCGTCCACACCCACTACGACCACGCCATGGACTCGGCCACGGTGGCGCTGCGCACCGGAGCGGTCCTGGTCGGCGGCACCTCCGCCGCGCACATCGCCCGCGGGCACGGCCTGCCGTCCTCGCGGATCGTCACCGCGGAGGCCGGGACGCCGCACGTCCTCGGCTCCTTCGAGGTCACCCTGGTCGCCGGCGAGCACTGTCCTCCGGACCGCTACCCGGGCACCATCACCGCGCCGGTGCTCCGCGACGCCAAGGCGTCGGCGTACAAGTGCGGCGAGGCGTGGTCCACCCTGGTCCACCACCTCCCGAGCGGACGACGGCTGCTGGTCCAGGGCAGCGCTGGCTGCGTGCCCGGGGCCCTGGCGGGGCACGCCGCCGAGGTCGCCTACCTCGGCATCGGACAGCTCGGGCTGATGGACGCCGACTACACCGAGCGCTACTGGGACGAGACCGTGGGCCGCGTCGGTGCCCGGTCGGTGGTGCTCGTGCACTGGGACGACTTCTTCTCCCCGCTGACCGCGCCGCTGCGCGGCCTGCCGTACGCCGGGGACGACCTCGACGTCTCCATCGCCCGGCTGCAACGCCTCGCGGCGCGCGACGCCGTCTCGCTGCACCTGCCCACGCTGTGGGAGCGTGCCGACCCCTGGAAAGGACTGGTCGACTGATGAGGAGCCCCCGCGTGCTCGTGGTCGAGCACCACGCCGAGTGTCCGCCCGCGCTGCTCGGCGAGTGGCTGGTCGAGGCCGGGTGCGAGCTCGAGCTCTGCCGCCCCTGGTCCGGCGACGCCCTGCCTGAGGCAGGGGCGTACGACGGGGTGCTGGTGCTGGGTGGGGAGATGGGCGCCAACGACGACGAGCGGCACTGGTGGCTCACCGGGGTCAAGGAGCTGGTGCGCGCGGCCGGGGAGGCGGGCGTGCCGACCCTGGGGATCTGCCTGGGCCACCAGCTGATGGCGGTTGCTCTCGGTGGCCGGGTGGAGCGCAACCCCGACGGCCAGACCATCGGGCTGCAGATCGTGGGCTGGCAGGAGGCGGCCTCCCGGGACGTGCTGGCCGGGTCCCTGGGCGCGACCGCCCGCGGGGTGCACTGGAACAGCGACGTCGTCACCGAGCTGCCCCCGGGCGCGAAGGTGCTGGCCCGGACCGAGGACGGCGCGCCCCAGGTGGTGCGCTACGCGGAGCGGGCCTGGGGCCTCCAGCTGCATCCCGAGGCCGACGAGCACGTGGTGGCTCCCTGGGCCGAGGGCGACCGTGCCGACCACCTGGCCCGGGGCATCGACTCGGAGCAGGTGCTGGCGGAGATCGCTGCCGCCCGCGACGAGCTGGCTGCCACCTGGCGGCCGCTGGCCCGCTCCTTCGCCGCGATCCTCCTCGCCCGGGCGAGCGAGGTCGGGGTAGGCGGATGAGGCCGACCTGCACCTTCGTGCCGCCGTACCTGCTGGAGCGGCTGGCCCGGACCGGGGACCCGCTGGCCACGTGCTGCTCGGAGACGCTGCAGGCCGACGCCGGGTTCCGCGCCAGCCGCCGGACCGCCGAGGAGGCCCTGCCGGCCGGCGAGCGGTTCGGGGTGCGCGGCACCGTGCTCGGCGCGGGCCCCGGCGACGCGGTGCCCCCGGCCTGGACGGTGCACGACGCCGAGTCGGGCACCCGGCTGCCGGGGACCCCGGTGCGGGCGGCCGGCGAGCCCGCCACCGGCGACGCGGCCGTCGACGAGGCGGCGAGCGGGATCGAGGCCACCCTGCGACTCTTCGCCGAGGCCTTCGGGCGCAGGTCCTACGACGACCAGGGCTCAGCGGTCTCCCTCACCGTGCACTACCGCGAGAACTACGACAACGCCTTCTGGGACGGGCGCCAGCTGGTCTTCGGCGACGGCGACGGCCGCGTCTTCGAGCGGTTCACCAAGGCGGTGGACGTGCTGGGCCACGAGTTCGGGCACGCCGTCACCGAACGCAGCGCCCGGCTGGAATACGAGGGTCCCAGCGGTGCGCTCAACGAGTCGGTCTCCGACGTGTTCGGCACCTGCCTGCTGCAGTGGCTCGCCGGCGAGGACGTGCAGCAGGGGTCCTGGCTGATCGGGCAGGGGCTGTTCCGGCCCGGCATCGCGGCTCGGGCGCTGCGCGACCTGGCCGCGCCCGGCACGGCGTACGACGACCCGCTGCTGGGTCGCGACCCGCAGGTGGCTCACCTGGCCGACTACGTGGAGACCCAGGACGACAACGGGGGAGTGCACATCAACTCCGGCATCCCCAACCGCGCCTTCCACCTGGCGGCCACCGGCCTGGGCGGACGGGTGTGGGAGCGCGCGGGCCTGGTCTGGTACGCCGCCCTCACCGGTGGCGGGCTCGAGCCGGACAGCGACTTCGCCTCCTTCGCCCGGGTCTGCGTCGACGCCGCCGAGCGCGTGCTCTCGGCCGCGGACGCCCAAGTGGTGGCCGAGGCCTGGACCCAGGTGGGGGTCACCCCGGGCCGGACCGGCACCCCGGCTCCGGTCGCGGCCCCCGAACCGGCGCCGGCACCCTCCGGCCTGCTGCGGGTACGCCGTACCGGCGGCTTCGCCGGGCTGACCACCGTCGCGGAGCTCGACCTGGACGCGGACCAGGAGGGGAGCGATTCCAGGATCGCGGAGGCTCGCAGCCTGCTGCCCGCACTGGAGCCCGCGCAGGTCACCGACCAGCCGCCCGCACCGGACATGTTCGTCTACGTCTTCGAGCTGCCCGGACGCGCCGCGATCACCGTGCCCGAGCCCCAGCTCACCCCCGAGCAGGGACGGCTGGCCGCGCTGGTGCTCTCCGAGGGCGGCGGCGCGCCGGACCGGTCGGGCGGGACGAGCTAGTTCGGCGCGACCTCGAGGGGTGCGTTGGTGAGGGCCCGGTCCAGGGCGGCCTCGACGTGCAGGGTGGTGCAGCCCAGCACCGGGATCTCCACGTCGGCCTGCCGCACCAGCAGCTCGAGCTCGGTGCAACCGAGGATGACGCCCCCGGCGCCGGCGTCCCACAGCTGCTCGATGATCTCCACGACCTCGCGGCGCGAGGTGTCGCTGACCTTCCCGTGCACCAGCTCGTCGTAGATGATCCGGTTGATCGTCTCGTGGTGCTCCTCCGCCGGCACGTGCACCTGCAGGCCGTGGGTCGCGATCCGGTCGGTGAAGAACGAGCGCGACATGGTGAACGAGGTGCCGAGCAGGCCCACCGACTCCAGCCGGTGCTGCTGGCACGCGTCGGCCACCACGTCGGCCAGGTGCAGCAGCGGGATGTCGATCGCCTGCTCCACCTGCTCCGCGACCCGGTGGAAGGCGGTGGTGCAGAGCAGCAGGAAGTCCGCCCCGGCACGCTCCACTCCCTGCGCGGCCGTCGCCAGGATCTGCGCGACCTCGTCCCAGCGCTCCTGCTGCTGCAGGGCGGTGACCTCGGCGAAGTCCACCGAGGTCAGCACCGTGCGCGCCGAGGAGAGCCCGCCGAGGCGCGACTCCACCCCCTCGTTGAGCTGCTGGTAGTACACCGCGCTGGATTCCCAGCTCATGCCGCCGATGAGTCCGATGGTCTTCACGGGGCTCAGTCTTGCAGGTTCACCGGCTCCCCGGTGAACCCAGCACCTCGGTGCAGTTGCAACCCCGCAGAAGTGCGAGTTTCGCCGGGGAACCGGTGAAACCGAGTCACACCCGGTGCACCTTGTGCTGGGCCGCCTGCGCCCGCGGCTTGATCACCAGCTCGTCGATGTTGACGTGCGAGGGGCGGGTCGCGATCCAGGCGATGGCGTCGGCGACGTCGTCGGCGACCAGGGGGTCGGGTACGCCGTCGTACACCGCCGCGGCGCGGGAGGCGTCACCGTCGAAGCGGACCAGCGAGAACTCCTCGGTGGCGACCATGCCGGGTGCCACCTCGCTGATCCGGATGGGCTCGCCGTTGAGCTCCAGGCGCAGCGTCTCGGTGAGCACCTTCAGCCCGTGCTTGGCGGCGGTGTAGCCGGCGCCGCCCTCGTAGGCGACGCGGCCCGCGGTCGAGCCGACGTTGACGATGACCGCGTCGCCGGAGGCGCGCAGCGCGGGCAGCAGGGCCTGGGTCACACGCAGCACGCCGAGCACGTTGACGTCGTACATCCGCTGCCACTGGTCGGGGTCGGCCGCGTCGACCGGGTCCAGCCCGAAAGCGCCGCCGGCGTTGTTGACCAGGACCTCCAGCTGCGGTCCGACCGCCTTGGCCAGCCCGGCCACCGACTCCGCGGAGGTGACGTCGCAGGCCACCGCGGTGCCGCCGATCTCCTCGGCCAGGACGGTGAGCTGCTCGAACCTGCGCGCCGCGCAGATGACGTGGAAGCCCTGGGCGGCCAGCGCCCGCGCGGTGGCGGCGCCGATCCCGCTGCTGGCCCCGGTGACGACTGCCGTGCGCTGAATTGTCATGACGGTCATTCTGGCAGGATCCGGTGCGTGACGATCATCGCTGCCGCAGACGGCTCGGCCCTCGGGAACCCTGGACCCGCGGGCTGGGGCTGGTACGTCGACGAGGCGCACTGGGCGTGTGGGGGCTGGCCTGTGGGCACCAACAACATGGGCGAGCTGATGGCGGTGCTCGACCTGCTCCAGCAGACCGCGCACCTGGACGAGGAGCTGCACGTCATCTGCGACAGCACCTACGTCATCAACTCCATCACCAAGTGGATGCCGGGCTGGAAGCGCCGGGGGTGGAAGAAGGGCGACGGCAAGCCGGTGATGAACATCGAGCTGATGAAGGCGCTCGACGAGGCCATGGCCGGACGCAAGGTGACCTTCGAGTGGGTCAAGGGACACGCCGGGCACGTGCTCAACGAGCACGCGGACCGGTTGGCCAACGCGGCCTCCCTGGCGTGGAAGGGCGGTACGCCGCCGGCTCCGGGTCCCGGTTACGCCGACGCCTCCACCGCCCACCCGGCGGCGGTGCCCGGGCAGGTCGACGTCGAGCCGGACCTGTTCTCGGTCTTCGAGCCTGACCACGTGCTCGCCCCTGAGGAGGAGGTCGTCGCCCTGGAGCGCTCCCTGCTCACCGACGAGGTGCGCAGCGACCCGGCCGCCGTCGCCGCGCTCCTGCACCCCCAGTGGCAGGAGGTGGGACAGTCGGGTCGGATCTGGTCCCGCGAGGAGGTGCTCGCCGAGATCGGTCCCCTGCCCGAGACCTCCCTGGACGTGGTGTCGGTGGAGGAGGTGGCCCCGGACCTGCTGCTGCTGGTGTGGCGCAGCAGCAGCGCCAGAGGCTCCGCGATCAGGAGCTCTTGGTGGTTGCGCACCAGTTCCGGCTGGGTTCAGCGGTTTCACCACGGAACGCCCGAACCCGGCTAATGTGGTGGCCCAGACCGCAGGACCTGTGCCTGTGGCACACCTGTTCGGTTTGCTACTACGGAATGGAAATTCGATGACCGTACGTCAACTGGGTGGCGCCCTGGGCGTGCTCGGCGGGATCGTGTGGATCGCACGATGGCTCCTGGACCCTGAGTCCGGATCGGCAGACATCATGCGGTACGCCGGGTTGGGCCTGGTGCTCCTGGGCCTGGTCTGCGTGGGGCTGACCCTGGTCAAGGGCCAGGCGCTGTGGCTCGACGTGGTCGTCGGGTTCGCCTGCCCCGCCCTGTTCTGGGCCATCTACGAAGTCGTCCGCGCCGAGCTCGACGATGACTTGCTCTTCCACGGGATCCTCGGCATCGCCTGGGTGCTGGTCGGCGCCGTCCTGGTGGTCAAGGGCAAGCCGCGGGTCGACGACCGCTCGCAGGTCAACGCCTGACGGTGCGCGACCCTGGATTCCCTGCCCGATCCTCGGGTGGGGAATCTTCCATGTCTGCGCCCGGTTGTGCCCCCGGTAGTTTTTCCGTGACGAGAGGGCTGGCTGTGGACCGTGTGGCGATGATCAGCCTGCACACATCCCCGTTGGACCAGCCCGGGACCGGTGACGCGGGCGGCATGAACGTCTACGTGCTCGAGGTCGCCAAGCGCCTGGCGCGCCAGGGCGCGGCGGTGGACATCTTCACCCGGGCCACCTCCTCCACCCTCCCCGCGGTGGTCGAGGCCGCCGACGGCGTGCTGGTGCGGCACGTCGCCTCCGGCCCCTTCGAGGGACTGACCAAGGGCGAGCTGCCCGCCCAGCTGTGCACCTTCGCCCGCGAGGTGCTGCGCACCGAGACGCTGCACCCGATCGGGCACTACGACGTCGTGCACTCCCACTACTGGCTCTCCGGCCAGGTGGGTGCCCTGGCCCGGGACCGCTGGGGGGTGCCGCTGGTGCACTCCATGCACACCATGGCGAAGGTGAAGAACGCCGCGCTGGCCGCGGGCGACGCCCCCGAGCCGTCGGGACGGCTAATCGGCGAGGAGCAGGTCGTCGCTGCCGCGGACATGCTGATCGCCAACACCGAGCTCGAGGCCAGGCAGCTGGTCGACCTGTACGGCGCCGAGCCCGGCCGCGTGGAGGTCATCCACCCCGGCGTGGACCTGTCGGTGTTCGGCCGGAACCAGCCGGCGGCCGCGCGCCGCGAGCTGGGTCTGCCCCTGGACGCGCACGTGCTGCTCTTCGCCGGACGCATCCAGCCGCTCAAGGCGCCCGACGTGCTGCTGCGCGCGGTGGCGGTGCTCCTGGAGGAGGACCCCGAGCTGCGCAGCCGCCTGGTGGTCCCGATCGTCGGCGGGCCGTCCGGCTCCGGACTGGAGCACCCCGAGTCCCTGGCCCAGCTCTCCAGCGACCTCGGCCTCGACGACGTGGTGCGCTTCGTGCCGCCGGTGGACCAGAGCCGGCTCGCCACCTGGTACGCCGCCTCCACGCTGGTCGCCGTACCGTCGCACAACGAGTCGTTCGGCCTGGTCGCCGTCGAGGCGCAGGCCGCCGGTACGCCGGTGGTGGCGGCCGCCGTCGGCGGCCTGACCACGGTGGTGGACGACGGCGTCAGCGGGCTGCTGGTCGACGGGCACGACCCCCGGGACTGGGCAGCCGCGCTGCGCCGGGTGATCTGCGACCCCGCTCTGCGGGCTCGGCTCTCGGCCGGTGCGTCCGCGCAGGCCCGGATGTTCGCCTGGGAGCGCACCGCCCAGCTCACCCTGGAGACCTACGACCGGGCCCGGTCGCTGATGAGGATGGACGTGGCAGTGTGAGCGGGGACGTGAGCGGGGACGTGAGCGGGAACGTGAGCGGGAACGTGAGCGGGAACGTGGACGGCAGCACCGCGGCGCAGGTGATCCGCGACCACCTGGCCGCCATCGAGATCGACGTCGACGAGGTGGCCCCCGGCGTCTTCTCGTTCAACCTGCCGGGGGAGAAGAAGCTCCAGACCCCGGTCCGCCTCGACGTGGGTGCGCACGCCCTCGGCGTGCACGCCTTCGTGTGCCGCAACCCGGACGAGAACCACGCGCGGGTCTACCGCTGGCTGCTGGAGCGCAACCTGCGGATGTACGCCGTCTCGTTCGCCGTGGACACCTCCGGCGACATCTACCTCGACGCCCGGCTGCCGCTGGCCTCGGTGACCGCCGACGAGCTCGACCGGCTGCTGGGTTCGGTGCTGGCCAACGCCGACGAGTCGTTCAACGCGATCCTCGAGCTCGGCTTCGCCTCCTCCATCCGCAAGGAGTGGGAGTGGCGCCGCTCGCGGGGCGAGTCCACCGCCAACCTCGAGGCCTTCAGGGGCTGGCTGGAGGCGGGGGAGAAGGAGTCCGCCGCGCCGGCCGCAGCGGCCCCGCCCGCCGACTGAGCAGCACTCCGCCGATGCACAGCACGCCGCCCACGAAGGCCAGCGGCGGCGGCACCTCCGAGAGCAGCAGCCACGCCATCAGGGCGGTGAGGAACGGCACCAGGAACGTGGTCATGGCGAACTTACCCGCGTCGGCCCGGGAGAGCGCGTAGGCCCAGGTGGTGAACGCGATGGCGCTGGGCACGACCCCCAGGTAGGTGATCCACCACAGGTCCGCGGCGCTGGCCCGACGCACGACGTCCACCAGCTGTCCGGACCAGGGCAGGCAGCCGACCATCCCCACCACGTAGTACCAGAACGTCATGTCCAGGGCCGTCATCCCGCCGCCGAGCAGCTTCTTCTGGGTCACCACCCCGACCGCGAAGCCCACGGCCGCCACCACCCCGAGCAGGACGCCGACCAGGTCGCCGTCCCCGCCCTCGGAGGTGGCCCGCCCGATGAGCACCACCCCGCCGAAGCCCACTGCCAGACCGACCACCAGCCACGGGGTGAGACGGTCCCGGAACACCACGACGGCGAGCAGCGCGACCAGGATCGGGCCGAGCTGCACCAGCAACGCCGCTGTGCCCGCGTCGATGCGTCGCTCGGCCTCGTTCAGCGCGAGGTTGTAGACCGTGATCCAGGAGACCCCGCCCAGCACCACCAGCGGCCACTCCCGCCGGCCCGGCACCCGGAACCGGCCGCGGAACCGGTCCTGGGCGCGGACCAGCACCGCCAGCACCGCCACCGCGACCACCAGCCGGCCGAGACTGAGCGCGCCCGGGGGACGGTGCCTCCCAGGTGCCGGATGGCGACGAAGGCCGAGGCCCAGGAGACCAGGGTGAACGCGACCGCGGCCAGCGGGAGCCAGCGGTGCAGGCCCGCCCCTGCGGCCGCGGGGGCCGTCGTACCTGCCGGTGCCTGGGTGGTCATGGTCGAACCCTAGGCGTCACCACCGACAGTGCGCGCGCGGATTTCCGCCACGGCGTCCGACGCCGTCCACCACTGGTGAGAGCGGGTCACAGGTCGAGCTTGTAGCCCAGCCCCCGCACGGTCACCAGGTACTTGGGCTCCGAGGGATCGGGCTCCAGCTTCGCCCGCAGGCGCTTGACGTGAACGTCGAGGGTCTTGGTGTCGCCCACGTAGTCCGAGCCCCAGACCCGGTCGATCAGCTGGCCCCGGGTGAGCACCCGGCCGGAGTTGCGCAGGAACATCTCCAGCAGCTCGAACTCCTTGAGGGGGAGCCGCTGCTCGGTCCCGTCGACGGTGACCACGTGACGCTCCACGTCCATCCGCACCGGGCCGGCCTCCAGGGTGTCCGGCGAGGCGTCCACGTCGTGGCCGCGCCGGAGCACGGCGCGGATCCGCGCCACCAGCTCGCGCGGGGAGTAGGGCTTGGTGACGTAGTCGTCGGCACCCAGCTCCAGGCCCACCACCTTGTCGATCTCGTCGTCCTTGGCCGAGACCATGATCACCGGCACCGTGGAGGTGGCGCGGATCTGGCGGCACACCTCGGTGCCCGGGACACCGGGCAGCATCAGGTCGAGCAGCACGATGTCGGCACCGCGCCGCGCGAAGGCGGTGAGCGCCTCGGTCCCGGTGGCGGCGATCTCGACCTCGTAGCCCTCCTTGCGGAGCATGTAGGCCAGGGCGTCGGAGTAGCTCTCTTCGTCCTCGACGACGAGCACACGGGTCATCGGATGCCTTCCTGGTCGAACCCGTCGTCGGACGGGAGGGGTCGCGGCTCCGCGGGCAGGGCCCGGGGCAGGGTGAGGGTGAACGTGGAGCCCTGGCCCTCGACGGACCAGACCTTGACGTCGCCACCGTGCGTGGCGGCGACGTGCTTGACGATGGAGAGCCCCAGGCCGGTGCCGCCGGTGGAGCGGTGCCGGGCGGGGTCGACCCGGTAGAAGCGCTCGAAGATCCGGTCCAGCTCGGCGGGCGGGATGCCGATGCCGTGGTCGATCACCGAGATCTCGACGGTGCGCTCGTCGCCGGCCACGGTGAGCACCACCGAGGAGCCCGCGCCGGAGTAGGCCACCGCGTTGGCGACCAGGTTGGTGACGGCCGCGGTGATCTGGCCGTGGTCGCCGTGCACCGCCAGGCCGGTCTCGCCGCGGGTCACCAGGCTGATCTCGCGGGCGGTGGCGTCGGTGATGCTGGTGTCCACCGCGACGGCGACCACCTCGTCCACGTCGACCTGCACGTCCTCGTTCACCGGGTCGGCCGACTGCAGCCGGGACAGCTCGATGACCTGCTGGACCAGCTGGGTGAGCCGGTCGCTCTCCACGCTCATCCGGCGGGCGAAGCGGCGTACCGCCTCGGGGTCGTCGGAGGCCTCGTCCACGGCCTCGGCCAGCAACCGGATGGCGCCCACGGGGGTCTTGAGCTCGTGGCTGACGTTGGCCACGAAGTCCCGGCGCACCGCCTCGACCCGGCGCTCCCGGGTGCGGTCCTCGACCAGGGCCAGCACCAGCCGGGAGCCCAGCGGGGCGACCCGGGCGGTTAGCGTCCGCGGGGCGGTCAGCTCCCGGGTCAGGGTCAGCTCGGTCTCGCGGATCTGCCCGTCCCGGCGTACCTGCCGGACCATGGTGGCCAGCTCGTCGACGAGCAGCTCCTGGCCCCGGACCAGCCCCACGGCGTACGCCGGGGCGGAGGCCTTGAGGACCTTGTCGTGCTCGTCCAGCACGACCGCGCTGCTGCGCAGCACCGACAGGACCGCCGCGACGCCGGCGGGCAGCAGCGGCTCGACCGGGGTCGACTCCTGGCGCCGCTGGTGCTCGCTCAGGTGCCAGGCCAGGACGCCCACGATGCCGACGGCGCAGCCCAGCACTGCGGCCAGCACGGCCTGGGTCGTCGGGTCCACACCGTGATCGTACGACCACTCCCGGACCGCGGACCCGGGGCGGCGGCGCCGATCCCCACTGTTCACCCGGCGTTCACGCCGCGTCGTCTCCGCCCTCACCTGCGCTGCCTAGCGTGTGGGCATGCGCGAAGCCTTCCATGACGAGCTCGACTCCGTTTTCGACGATCTCGTCGACCTCAGCAGCAAGGTGCAGGTGGCCGTCCAGGACGCCACGGCCGCCCTGCTCGGAGGCGACGCGGTGCTTGCGGAGCGCGTGATCGCCGCGGACCGGGAGATCGACCTGGGTCGGGAGCGGGTGGAGGACAAGGCCTTCGCGCTGCTCTCCCTGCAGGCGCCGGTGGCCGGCGACCTGCGCCTGGTGGTGGCGGCGCTGCGGATGGTCACCGAGCTGGAGCGGATGGGCGACCTGTCGGTGCACGTGGCCAAGATCGCGCGCTTGCGGGCTCCCCAGATCGCCGTCCCGGAGCAGGTGCGGCCCACGGTCAACCGGATGGCCGAGGTGGCCGCGGACATGGTCGGGCAGGTCGTGCAGATCATCGCCGAGCGGGACGTCGAGGCGGCCCACGCGCTGGCCCGCGACGACGAGGAGATGGACCTGCTGCGTCGTACCAGCTTCGCCATGCTGCTCTCCGACGACTGGGCCTACGGTGTCGGGGCCGCGGTGGACCTGGCACTGCTGGGGCGCTACTACGAGCGCATCGCCGACCACGCGGTGTCGGTGGGGACCCGCGTGGTGTTCGTGGTGACCGGCCAGCCGGTGCTCGGCTGACCCGTCCGAAGGAGCGGGGTCAGCGACCCTGGTTGGCGACCGCGGCCGCGGCGGCCGCGGCTGCCTGCGGGTCGAGGTAGCGGCCGCCGGGGGTGATCGGGCGCAGGTCCTCGTCCAGCTCGTATACCAGCGGCATGCCGGTGGGCACGTTGAGCCCGGCGATGTCCTCGTCGCTGATCTGGTCCAGGTGCTTGATCAGGGCGCGCAGGCTGTTGCCGTGCGCGGCGACCAGGACGGTGCGTCCGGCCTTCAGGTCCGGCACGATCTCGCCGTCCCAGTAGGGCAGGAACCGGGCGATGACGTCCTTGAGGCACTCGGTGCGGGGGAGCTCCTCACCGAGGTCGGCGTACCGCGGGTCGCCGGACTGGGAGTAGGGGTCGGCGTCGTCCAGCGGCGGCGGCGGGGTGTCGAAGCTCCGGCGCCAGAGCATGAACTGCTCCTCGCCGTACTCCGCGAGCGTCTGCTTCTTGTCCTTGCCCTGCAGTGCTCCGTAGTGCCGCTCGTTGAGGCGCCAGGACCGCTTGACCGGGATCCAGTGACGGTCCGCGGCGTCGAGAGCCAGGCAGGCGGTGTTGATGGCGCGGCGCTGCAGCGAGGTGTGCACCACGTCGGGCAGTACGCCGGACTCGACGAGCAGCTCACCGCCCCGGACAGCCTCGGCGCGGCCCTTGTCCGTCAGGGCCACGTCGACCCAGCCGGTGAACAGGTTCTTGGCGTTCCAGTCGCTCTCGCCGTGACGCAGCAGGACCAGGGTGTAGGTCATTCGTCAGCCTCGCTCAGTGCAGGGGGCGTCGCCGCCCCGGGCGCGGATCAGTGGGACTCGGGGGACTCGACCGTGCAGGTCGGGTCGCCGGCGGGCACGCCCGGCACGTCGGCGTAGTCGCCGCAGTTGAGACGGGAGGGGATGTTGACCGTGGCCTGCTCGCCGTTGGAGAAGGAGAAGGTCACCTCCACGAAGTCGCCGGGTGCGAAGTCGCCCGAGATGATGATCGGGGTCTCGGACTTGGCGAGGTTGGCGAACCCCTTGGGCGGCAGCACGACCGGCTCGAGACCCTCGACCGTGAAGCCGGGCTCGTCACCGAGGACCTCGTCGAGGGTGACCTCGTCCTGGGTGGAGTTGTTGGACAGCCCGGCGATCAGCACGCCCTCGCCGCCTTCGGCGGTCACGATCACTCCGCCGAGGACGTCGACCTCGCCGCTGCGGTGGTTGGCGCCCACCCCGGGGGTGTAGTCGCGGTCGGTGGCGTGATCGAAGCCACAGGAGCTCAGCACGGGGGCGAGAATGAGGGCCAGCGAAACGAGCGCGGTCCCGCGACGGTGGGGCATCTGCATGGCTGACAGCCTAGCGCCGGGCGAGCCCAGGCTCGCGCGGGGCCTGGTTTGACGGATCCCGCCAAGCCGTGCGACCACACGAACACACGTTCTGTCAAGCCTGGATATGGCCTCTGACCTGCGCAAACGCTGGCGGGACCGTCTAAGAAACGTGTTAGACTGGTGGCCCGGAAAGGGGAACTGAATGACTTTCACCGTTGGCGAAACGGTCGTCTACCCGAACCATGGGGCCGCAATCATCGAGGACATCGAGATGCGGACGATCAAGGGCGAGGCCCGCGAGTACCTGGTCCTGCGGATTGTGGCACAGCAGGACCTCGTCGTGCGCGTTCCTGCCTGCAACCTAGACCTGGTCGGTGTCCGCGACGTGGTGGACAAGGCTGGGCTGGACCGCGTGTTCGACGTGCTTCGTGCCGCGCACGTCGAGGAGCCGACCAACTGGTCGCGCCGCTACAAGGCTAACCTGGAGAAGCTGCACAGCGGCGACGTGATGAAGGTGTCGGAGGTCGTCCGCGACCTGTGGCGCCGTGAGCGTGACCGTGGCCTGTCGGCCGGCGAGAAGCGGATGCTGGCGAAGGCTCGCCAGATCCTGGTCTCCGAGCTGGCCCTGGCCGAGCACACCAACGAGGACAAGGCTGAGGCCATCCTCGACGAGGTGCTGGCTTCCTAGAGGCAGCACCCTCCTGCTGCGGCGAGCCCCGACGACTACGCGTCGTCGGGGCTCGTTGCGTCTGGACCCCCACCGGGCGGTCGCCACGTGCCGCATACGGTGGGAGCACCATGACCCAAGATCCCTACGACGTGCGTGACCCCTACGACGACCCCCAGGCCCTGGGACTGGTCCTCGAGCAGGGCCGCGGGTCGCTGCCCTTCGCCCTCATCCACGGCGAGGCGCTGGTGGCGTGCGCCGCCTGGGCCCTGGGCGACGCCGACGTCCGGCTCGTCGACGCCGACCTGGACTGGGAGTCGATCCAGCTCAACGAGGCGCCGCTGGTGCTGCACGACCCGCTCTGCCCGATGACGCCGGCCTCGTTCATCGCCACCTGCGTCTCCGAGGCGCTCGCCACCGGCGCCGTGGTGGTGGGGGCGCGGCCCGTCACCGACACCGTCAAGCACGTCGAGGACTCGGTGGTGGGGACCACCGTGGATCGCGAGGCGCTGCGCGTCGTCTGCTCGCCGATCGTGCTGCCCGCGCAGGTCGTCGCCAGTCTGCCCGGCCCGCCGGACCCCGACTTCGCCCGCGCGGTCTCCAGCCTGGCCGCGGAGCACGAGGTGACCTTCCTCGAGGCCCCGCCCGAGGCGCGCCGGGTCGCCTCCGCCGACGACGTGGCGGTGCTGGAGGCGCTCACCGCCGATCGGCCGCGGGTGCGCTGACGCTGCGGCGCATGTGCGCGGTTTGGGCGGTGGCCGGTGCCTGGCGCCCTCAGGCCCTCGGCAGCAGGGCCTCGGCCAGGGCGACGTCCTCGGGATGGGTCACCTTGAGGTTCAGCGAGGTGGACAGGACCGCGACCACCCGGAGCCCGGGCTGGTAGCGCTCCAGCGAGCTCGCCGTGTCCGTGCCCTCGAACCCGTCCGCGTCGGCCTGGGCGTACGCCGCCAGCAGCGGCGCGGCGCGGAAGGCCTGGGGCGTCTGCACCCCGGCGAGCCCGGCCGCGACCGCGGAGCCGTCCGCGCCGACCAGGCCGACGGCGGGCACCACCGGCAGGGCGCCCCCGTGCTCCGCGGCGGCGGCGATGGTGCGGGTGAACAGCTCGCCGGGAGCCAGCGGCCGGGCGCCGTCGTGGATGGCGACCACCTCGACCTCGCCCGCCTCGACCAGGGGGGCCACCGCGCGCAGCGCCGCCGACTCCGAGGCATGCCGGGTCGCGCCGCCGGTGACCAGCACGACCTCCACCTCGCCGGCGACCGGCAGGTGCGGAGCGAGGGCCTCGGCCACCAGCTGCTCCTCGCCGGGACGGGCGACGACGACCACCCGGCGTACGTCGGGGACGGTGAGCGCCGTGCGCACCGAGCGGGCCAGGACCGGCATGCCGGCCAGGTGCAGCAGCACCTTGTTGACCGGGACGCCGTCCACGGTCGCGCCGACCCGGGACCCCGAGCCGGCGCCGAGGATCACGACTGCGGAGGTGGGCACGCCGAGAGGATACGCAGCCGGTCCGCAACCCTGTCGGCTGCGGGTCGCGTGCACCGCGCGACCCATTGTGCGAATCCGGCCACGGGGGAGAGCGGGCCGCCCTACGCTCGATTTCGTGCCGAGCCTGGGAGGACCCACGTGCGCCTGACCCGCGTCTGCCTCGTCGCGCCCGTCGCCGCCCTGGTGCTGGGCGCGCTCGCCGTGACCTCCGCCCCGGCCGGTCCGGCGCTCGCCGCCGTCACCGACTGGGACCCCGGGGACGACACCCGCAACAACGCCACCGGCGACGTCGCCCTGCTGAGCCCGGTGCTGCCGCCCATGGTGCGCGGACAGGCCGGCTGGGTCTCCCTGCTGTGGAGCACCGAGACCGACGTCTGCGAGGTGCGGGCGACCGCGCGGACCAGCTCCGGCGAGGTCGGCTACCCCGCCAACACCGCGTCGTACTCCTCCTTCTACGTCAACGACGCGCTGGCCGAGGGCAACCTGGACTTCACCGCCTTCCGGGTCAAGGCCCCCAGCTCGGGCCCGATGAAGGTCGCCGTCGAGGTCCGCTACACCCGGCTGGCCAGCTCGTTGACCCTGCGCAAGTTCGACGACCTGGTGCGCAAGGACGTCCGAGGTGCCGACTGCTCGGGCGTCACCGGCAGCCGGACCTTCACCATCGACGTGCCGCTGCTGGACACCCTGGGACCACCGGTGGTCGCCCTGACGCCGCAGGTCACCGTGCGGGCCGGGAGCCCCACCTGGGTCGACCTCTCCTGGCGGGGCAACACCCCGGGGATGAGCAACGTGCGGGTCACCCTGGCGCCGCCCGCGGGGCTGTCGGTGGTCTACCCCGGCGACGGGGCCTCCAGCGGCCTGGCCAAGGACGCCGACCTCGCCGTGGCGTCCACCGACTCCTCCGGCGTCCGGCTGGCGGCAGCCAAGCCCGGCCTGTTCACCGTGCCCGTCACCCTCACCTGGGGCAGCACGGGCCGGTGGACCGGCTCGTTGCGGGTCAAGGTCCTGCCGTGACCCGCGTGGTACGTCGCCTGGCTGCGGTCGCCGCGCTGGCGCTGCTGGCGACCGGGTGCAGCACCGCTCCCGAGCCGCGCACCGAGCCGAGCGCCGACCGTGCGGTCGAGGAGTCGTCGCCCGGGGCCACCTCGACGTCGTCGCCCCCGGTGCCCACCGGCCAGGTGCGGGCCGAGTTCGTCGCGACCATGAGCCGTCACCTCTGCCGCGCCCAGGACACCGTCTACGACGACCCGGGGGCGCTGGCCGACGCGCACCGGTCGCTGCCCGAGTTCGCCACCATCACCGAGTCCCAGGCCGCCGCCCTGGTGGAGGCGCTCAGCACCGACGCCCCGCTGACCGCCGAGCTGACCGCAGCGGTGCGGTCCTGCACCTGAGCCCGGCAGCCTCCAGGCGAGGCCCGGGTGCGGCCCGGGTGCGGCCCGTGTGAGGTCGTGAGCACCTGTTGACCCACGCGTGAAACATCCAGGGGGCAGCGCGAAACATCGACGTTGCACGCTGGCTCAGCAATCACGGCTGAGTCACCCGGAGGACACGATGGCGACGACCCAAGCGACGACCCAAGCGACGACCCAAGCGACGACCCAAGCTACGACCCATGCAATGACCCACCGCAGCGCCCGCTGGATCGACGACTGGCACCCCGAGGACCCCGACTTCTGGGAGAACGGCGGCCGTCAGGTCGCCCGACGCAACCTGATCTGGTCGATCTTCGCCGAGCACCTGGGGTTCTCGGTGTGGCTGATCTGGAGCGTCTCCTCGGCGTTCCTGCTCGCCCAGGGTTTCGAGTTCACCGCCCAGCAGCTGTTCCTGCTGGTGGCGCTGCCCAACCTGGTCGGCTCCCTGCTGCGGCTGCCCTACACCTTCGCCGTGCCCCGCTTCGGCGGGCGCAACTGGACCATCGTCAGCGCGCTGCTGCTGCTGGTGCCGACGCTGCTCTTCGCCCACTTCGTGCAGCGGCCGGAGACGCCGTACTGGGTGTTCTGCGCGATCGCGGCGACCGCCGGCTTCGGCGGCGGCAACTTCGCCTCCTCGATGGCGAACATCAACTTCTTCTACCCCTCGGCCAAGAAGGGCGCGGCGCTGGGCCTCAACGCGGCCGGCGGCAACCTCGGGGTGGCCCTGATCCAGCTGCTGCTGCCGGTGATCGTGGGCGGCGCCGGGATCTTCGGACTGGTCAAGGCCAGCCAGGACGGCGTCAACCTGGAGCGCGCCGCCTACGTGTACGCCGCGCTGGCCGTGGTCGCCGCGCTCGCCGCGTTCCTGTGGATGGACAACCTGAGCTCCGCGGTCTCCAAGCCGCGCGAGCAGCTGCAGGTGGTGAAGAACCGCCAGACCTGGGTGATGTCGTTCCTCTACGTCGGCACCTTCGGCTCCTTCATCGGCTACTCCGCGGCGATGCCGCTGCTCATCAAGATCAACTTCTGGGTGCCGGAGCCGGCGCCGCTGGGCACCGGCATCTTCTTCGCCTACTACGCCTTCCTGGGCGCGGGCGTCGGCTCGATCACCCGCCCCTTCGGCGGCTGGCTCGCCGACCGGCTCGGCGGGGCGCGGGTGACGTTGGCGGCGTTCGCGGGACTCGTGGTGTTCACCCTGGCGGTGCTGTGGACCCTGACCCAGCTCACCCCCAACCCGACCGCGGACCCCGCCATCGCCCTGGACAACAAGTCCTGGTTCGGCTGGTTCCTGGGCTTCTTCCTGTGCATCTTCGCCTGCACCGGCATCGGCAACGGGTCGACGTACAAGATGATCCCCTCGATCTTCCGGATCGCCGCGGAGCAGGCGACCACCCCGCACACCGCGGAGCGGACCGCCGCCCTGCACGAGGCCACCAAGCAGTCCTCGGCCGCCATCGGCGTGATCGGTGCGGTGGGGGCCATCGGCGGCTTCCTGATCCCGCTGGCCTTCTCGGCCCCGTGGGTCGAGGACCCGATGTCGGCGACCAAGGGCGCCTTCGTGGTCTTCACCGGGTTCTACCTCGCCTGCGCCGCCGTCACCTACGGCGTGTTCCTGCGCCGCCGCTCGGGCGTGACCAGCCTGGCCAGCGCGAGCGTCTGAGTGATGACGTCGGTGACCACGCACTGCCCCTACTGCTCGCTGCAGTGCGGCATGCGGCTGACGGGGCGTCGCAGCCTGGAGGTCTCGGCCTGGGAGGAGTTCGAGGTCAACGAGGGCAAGCTGTGCCGCAAGGGCTGGAGCGCCGCCGGCCTGCACGGCAGCCGGGAGCGGCTCACCACCCCGCTGCTGCGGGACCGGGCGACCGGGGAGTTCCGGGCCGTCGGGTGGGACGAGGCGCTCGACCTGGTGGCGGCGCGGATCGGTGCGCTGCAGGCCGTCCACGGCTCAGACGCGGTGGCCGTGTTCGGCGGCGGTGGGCTGACCAACGAGAAGGCCTACCAGCTGGGCAAGTTCGCCCGCGCGGTGCTCCGCACCAGCCAGATCGACTACAACGGGCGGTGGTGCATGTCGTCGGCCGCCTCGGCCGGTACCCGGGCGCTGGGCCTGGACCGCGGGCTGCCGTTCCCGCTGGCCGACGTGGAGCGCACCGACGTGCTGGTGCTGGTGGGGTCCAACCTGGCCGAGACCATGCCGCCCGCGGCCCGGCACCTGGACCGGCTGCGCGAGCGCGGCGGCCGGGTCGTGGTCATCGACCCCCGTCGTACGCCGACCGCGGAGCGCGCTGACCTCTTCGTGCAGCCCGTGCCGGGCACCGACCTGGCCCTGGCGCTCGGCGTGCTGCACGTGCTGGTCGCCTCGGGCGCGGTCGACGCCGACTACCTCGCCTCCCGGACCACCGGGTTCGCAGGCGTCCGGGACTCGGTGGCCGCGTGGTGGCCGGAGCGGGTCGAGCGGGTCACCGGGGTGGGGGCCGACCAGGTGCGCGAGCTGGCCGCGCTGCTCGCCTCCCGGGTGCGCGCCGGTGGTCCCGGCGACCCGGGCGAGCGGGCTCGGGTGATGGTGCTGACGGCACGCGGGGCCGAGCAGCACAGCACCGGCTCGGACACGGTGCTGGCCTGGATCAACGTGGCGCTGGCCCTGGGCCAGTGCGGCCGGGAGTACGCCGGCTACGGCTGCCTCACCGGCCAGGGCAACGGGCAGGGTGGCCGCGAGCACGGGCAGAAGGCCGACCAGCTGCCCGGCTACCGCTCGATCACCGACCCCGCCGCCCGGGCGCACGTGGCCGGCGTCTGGGGGGTGGACCCGGAGTCCCTGCCCGGCAAGGGCCGCTCCGCCTACGAGCTGCTGATGGCGCTCGGCACCGAGGACGGTCCGAAGGCGATGCTGGTGCACGGCTCCAACATCGTGCTCTCCGCGCCCAACGCGGCGGTGGTGGCCGAGCGGCTGGCCGCCCTGGACCTGTTGGTGGTGGCCGACATCGTGCTCTCGGAGACCGCGGCCCTGGCCGACGTGGTGCTCCCGGTGACCCAGTGGGCCGAGGAGAGCGGCACCATGACCAACCTGGAGGGCCGGGTGATCCTGCGCCAGCGGGCGGTCACCCCGCCGGCCGGGGTCCGCACCGACCTGGAGGTGCTGGCCGGCCTCGCGGCCCGCCTCGGCAGCCCGGTCGAGCTCGCGACCGACCCCGAGGAGGTCTTCACCGAGCTCCGGGCAGCGTCGGCGGGAGGGCCCGCTGACTACTCCGGCATCACCTGGCAGCGGATCCGCGACGAGCAGGGGGTGTTCTGGCCCTGCCCGGACGGCCCGACGCCGCATCCCGGGACGCCGCGGATGTTCCTCGAGCGGTTCGGCCATCCCGACGGTCTGGCTCGTTTCCACGTGGTCGAGCACCGCGGACCGGCCGAGGTCCCCGACGAGGACTATCCGGTGCACCTGACCACCGGCCGGGTGCTCGCGCAGTACCAGTCGGGCGCCCAGACCCGGCGGATCCGGGACCTCCCCGACACCGGACCCTTCGTCGAGCTGCACCCGCTGCTCGCCATGCGGCTCGGGACCTGCGACGGAGAGCCCGTCGAGGTCACCACCAGGCGCGGGACGATGGTCGCGCCCGCACGGGTCAGCGAGGCGATCCGCCCCGACACCGTCTTCGTGCCCTTCCACTGGGCCGGGGTCAACCGGCTCACCAACGACGCCCTGGACCCCGCGTCTCGGATGCCGGAGTTCAAGGCCTGCGCGGCGCGGGTCGCGGTGGCTCCTGCCGTCCTCCCCAGCGGGGTGGAACCGGTGGAGGTGCCGGCATGAGCGAACGGCTGGTGGTGGTGGGCGCCGGGATGGCCGCGACCCGGCTGGTGGAGGGCCTCGTCGCCGGCGGGTACGACGGCCACGTCACCGTGCTCGGCGACGAGGAGCACCCGCCGTACAACCGGATCCTGCTCTCCGCGGTGCTGGAGGGCAGCCACCGCCCGGACACCCTGACGCTGCGCGGCCCCGACTGGTTCATCGAGCACGGGGTGGACCTGCGGCTCGGCACCCGGGTCGCCGAGCTCGACCGCGCCGGTGAGGTGGTGCTGGTCGACGGCAGCCGGCTGCCCTGGGACCGGCTGGTGCTGGCCACCGGGTCCATCCCGACGCTGCCGCCGATCCGCGGCCTGGTCCGGGTGGACGGCCAGCTGCACGAGTCGGTGCACGCCTTCCGCTCGATGGCCGACTGCGACCGGCTGCTGGCGGCCCTGTCCGGCTCCCTGCCCGGTCGGGCGGTGGTGGTGGGCGGGGGACTGCTCGGCCTGCAGGTGGCCCGGGCGCTCGCGGTGCGCGGCGTGGCGGGCGAGGTCGTGGAGGGCACCACGCACCTGCTGTCCGGGCAGCTGGGCGAGGCCGCCGGGAAGGTGCTGGCCCGCGACCTGCGCCGCCTCGGCACCGACGTCTACACCGGGGTCCGCGCGGTGCGGCTGACCGAGGAGGGCCTGCGCCTGGACAACGGCGTCGACCTCCCCGCCGACCTGGTGGTGCTCACCGCCGGCGGCCGCCCCTCCACCGCGCTGGCCCGGCGCGCCGGGCTGATGGTGCGCCGCGGCGTCGTGGTGGGCCGGCACCTGGAGTCGGTGACCGACGACCGGGTGCACGCGCTGGGCGACTGCGCCGAGCACCGCGGCCGGCTGACCGGCTTCGTGGCGCCCGCGTGGGAGCAGGCCCGGGTGCTGGCCGAGCACCTGTGCGGCGCGGCCGCTGCGTACGACGGGTCGCGGACCGTGGCGCGACTGCGCGCCACCGGGCTGGAGGTCGCGGTGCTGGGGGACCCGGAGCACACCGAGGGCGACGTGGTGGAGATGACCAACCCGGTCCAGGGGACCTACCGCAAGCTCGTGGTGCGCGGCGGCGTGATCGAGGCGGCCACCCTGGTGGGGGACCTGTCGTGCGTCGGGCTGGTCACCCAGCTCTTCGACCGACGTACCGTGCTGGGACCGGCGGAGCCTGGCGCGCTGCTGCTGCCGCAGGCGCCCGCAGTGCCGGTGACGCTGCCCGACGACGTGGAGGTCTGCGCCTGCGCGGGGGTCAGCGCCGGGACGATCCGGGCCTGCGCCGGCCTGGGCGAGGTCCGGGCAGCCACCCGGGCCACCACCGGCTGCGGCGGGTGCGAGGGCGTGGTGCGGGGGCTGCTGGCGGAGGCGGTGCCGGCCTGACCCGCGTTACAAGCGGGCGCGGGGGCCGGGGCGGCGCAGCACCCGAGGCAGGTACGCCGCCCCCGGGCTCTCCTCGGACTGCGCGGCGACGTCCTCGGGGTTGGAGAAGGCGCACCGGCGCAGGCTCAGGCAGCCACAGCCGATGCAGGAGTCCAGCCCGTCGCGCAGCCGCTCCAGGGCTGCGATCTGCTCCTCCAGCCTTCCTCGCCAGTGCCGGGAGATCCGCTGCCAGTCGGCCTTGGTGGGGTTGCGGTTGCTGGGCAGCCGGGCGAGCTCGTCGCGGACCTCCTCCAGGGAGAGGCCCACGTTCGAGGCGGCGCGAATGAATGCCAGCCGCCGCAGCACGCTGCGCTCGTAGCGGCGCTGCCCGCCGGGGGAGCGGGTGGAGAAGACCAGCCCCTGGTCCTCGTAGTAGCGCAGCGCCGAGGCGGCGAAGCCGCTGCGCGCCACCACGTCACCGATCAGCATCTGGTCCCGCGGGTCCATCCGGGTCTCCTTGGACAGCTCTTGAAGTCAAGTTAACTTGAACTTCAATACTGCATCCCATGACATCTCAGAGGCAAGCAGACAGGGTGGCCGTTGTCACCGGAGGATCGGCCGGACTGGGCCTGGCGCTGGTCCGGGCGCTGGCCGGGCGCGGCTGGCACGTGGTGACCGACGGGCGGGACGAGAGGAGGTTCAAGGAGGCAGGGCTTCCGGACGAGGTGCACGTCGTGGTCGGTGACGTCACCGACGCCGAGCACCGCCAGGAGCTGGTCGCCGCGGTGGCCGGGCTCGGGCGGCTGGACCTGTTGGTGCACAACGCCAGCACGCTCGGGCCGCTGCCGATGGGGCCGCTGGCCCGGACCGCCGGCGATGACCTGCAACACGTGCTCCGCACCAACCTCGGGGCGCCGCTGGTGCTCACCGGCCAGCTGCTCGCGCCGCTGCGCGCCAGCGCCGGGGTGCTGCTCTCGATCAGCTCCGACGCCGCGGTCCAGCACTACGAGAACTGGGGCCTGTACGGCGCGAGCAAAGCGGCCCTGGACCACGCGACGCTGACCTGGGCGGCGGAGACCGGCCTGACGGCGTACGCCGTGGACCCCGGCGACATGCGCACCCAGATGCACCAGGACGCCTTCCCCGACGAGGACATCTCGGACCGACCGCTGCCCGAGACCGTGGTGCCGCACCTGTTGGCCCTGCTCGAAGCGCGGCCCGAGAGCGGCCGCTACCGGGCGGGGGTGGGACCGTGGGTGCGCTGACCGAAAGGCCCCAGGTCTCGTTCGAGGCAGCGGAGTTCGCGCCGAGGCCCGCCGAGTGGCGGGGACTGCGTCGCGACGACGTACGGCTGCTCGTGGGGACCGGCGCCGGGCTGCGGCACGCGCGCTTCCGAGACCTGGACCAGCACCTGCACCCTGGTGACGTGCTCGTGGTCAACGACTCCGCGACCGTCCCGGGCGAGCTGGACGGCACGCTCGACGGCCGCCCCGTGGTCGTGCACCTCGGTGCGCGGCTCGAGGACGGCTCCCGGGTGCTGGAGCTGCGGACCGCGCCGTACGCCGAGCGGCCGATCCTCGACGGGCGCGTCGGCGACCGGGTGCAGTGCGGGGACGCCGCCCTGAGACTGCTCGCGCCCTGGCCGCGGGATCCGTCCTCGCCGACAGGCGCGGGCAACCGGCTCTGGCAGGCCGAGGCCGCCGGCGGGCTGGACGACGAGCTCGCGACCCGGGGACGACCGATCGCCTACGGCTACCTGGACGCCCGCTACCCGCTCTCGGCCTACCAGACGGTCTTCGCCCGGCACCCGGGCAGCGCGGAGATGGCGTCGGCCGCCCGCCCGTTCACCCCAGGTCTGGTCGCCCGGCTGCAGGCGGCGGGCGTGGTCCTGGCCCGGGTGACCCTGCACACCGGGCTCTCCTCGCAGGAGGCCGGGGAGGCGCCGGGACCCGAGTGGTTCCGGGTGCCGCCGGAGACGGCGCGGGCGGTGGCCACGGCCCGAGCCGCCGGTCGCCGGGTGGTCGCGGTCGGCACCACCGCGACCCGGGCGCTGGAGTCCGCGGTCGAGGCCGTCCCGGGGGGTGAGCGCGTGGTGGCCACCAGCGGCTGGACCGAGCGCGTGGTCAGCCCGGCGGACCCGCCCCGGGTCGTGGACGGGCTGGTGACCGGGTGGCACGACCCGCAGGCCTCCCACCTGCTCCTGGTGGAGGCGGTGGCGGGGCGGGCGCTGGCCCAGGCGGCGTACGACGGGGCGGTCTCGGGGGCTACCTGTGGCACGAGTTCGGGGACTCCGCGCTGCTGCTTCCCGGGTGATCCGGCGCGCGCCCCGGCCCACATGACGCGCCCCAGCCCCATGAAACAGCGCGTTACAAGCGGTGGGGGGCGGTTACGCCGGGGTGAAGCGTGCCCGGGAGATCGTGAGCCAGGGTTTTCCTCCCCGAAACATGAGGTAACCCCGGGGACAACATCGGCTACCTAGGTTTTGGACACAACGGAAGGAGTGTCCATGACGCACCAGCGGAAGACTCTCGTGGTCGCCGGTCACGGCATGGTTGGCCATCGGTTCGTGCAGGCCGCGATCGAGCGCGGGCTCACCGAGACCCACGACATCTGGGTGGTCGGCGCGGAGCCCCGCCCGGCGTACGACCGGGTGGCGCTCACCTCCTACTTCGCCGCGGAGAGCGCGGACGCGCTGTCCCTCCTCCCCACCGGGTCGTACGACGACCCGCGGGTGCACCTGTGCCTCGGCACCGAGGTCACCGGGCTCGACGCCGCGACCCGGACCGTGACGCTCTCGGGCGGCCGGGCCCTGGTCTACGACGCGCTGGTGCTGGCCACCGGGGCGGCGCCGTTCGTGCCGCCGGTGCCGGGCCGCGACCTGGACGGCTGCTTCGTCTACCGCACCATCGAGGACCTCGACGCGATCCGGGACGCCTCGCGCACCGCCACGGCCGGCGTGGTGATCGGCGGCGGGCTGCTGGGCCTGGAGGCGGCGAACGCGCTGGTGCAGCTCGGCCTGGAGACCCATGTGGTGGAGATGGCTCCGCGGCTGATGCCGGTGCAGCTCGACCAGGCCGCCGGGCAGACCCTGGTGCGCCACATCGAGAAGCTGGGCGTCACCGTGCACGCGGGGGTCGCCACCGAGGCGATCACCGGCGAGACCTCGGTGTCGGGCCTGTCCCTGGCCGGCGGCGAGGCGATCGAGGCGCAGGTGGTGGTCTTCTCCGCCGGCATCCGCCCGCGCGACCAGCTGGCTCGCGACGCCGGTCTGGAGACCGCCCCGCGCGGCGGCGTGCTGGTCGACGAGCAGTGCCGCAGCAGCGACCCGCACGTCTTCGCGATCGGGGAGTGCGCCGCCCCGGGCGGCACCATGTACGGCCTGGTCGCCCCCGGCTACTCGATGGCCGAGGTGGTCGTGGACGCCCTGCTGGACGGCACCGGCACGTTCCTGGGCGCCGACATGTCCACCAAGCTCAAGCTGCTCGGCGTCGACGTGGCCAGCTTCGGCGACGCCTTCGCGACAGCCGAGGGAGCCCTGGAGCTGGTCTTCGCCGACGCGGTCGCCGGGGTCTACAAGAAGCTGGTGGTCTCCGAGGCCGAGGACGGCTCCTACCGCCTGCTCGGCGGCATCCTGGTCGGCGACGCCTCGGCGTACGGCGTGCTGCGGCCGATGGTCTCCTCCCGGATGGCGCTGCCGGCCAACCCCGAGGAGCTCATCCTGCCGGCCCGCTCCGGCGATGCGGTCCGGCTCGGGCTGCCCGCCGACGCGGTGGTCTGCTCGTGCAACAACGTCACCAAGGCCCAGATCGGCGCCGCGGTGACGTCGGAGGAGGGCGGGCACGCCTGCGCCGACCTGTCCTGCGTGAAGTCCTGCACCAAGGCGGGGAGCACCTGCGGGTCCTGCGTGCCGGTGGTCAAGAACATCATCGAGGAGCACTTCTCCGCGATGGGTCGCGTCGTCGACAAGGGGCTGTGCGAGCACTTCTCGCTGACCCGCCAGGAGCTCTTCGACCTGGTCGCGGTGCACGGCTACCGACGCTTCGACGAGATCGTGGAGGGCCACGGCCGCGGCCGCGGCTGCGAGGTCTGCAAGCCGGTGGTCGCCAGCATCCTGGCCAGCCAGACCAGCACCCACATCCTGGAGCGCGAGACCGCCGGGCTGCAGGACACCAACGACGCCTACCTGGCCAACATCCAGCGCAACGGCACCTACTCGGTGGTCCCGCGGATCCCCGGCGGCGAGATCACCCCGGACAAGCTCATCGTGATCGGGGAGGTGGCACGCGACTTCGAGCTCTACACCAAGATCACCGGCGGCCAGCGGATCGACCTGTTCGGCGCCCGGATCGAGCAGCTGCCGGCCATCTGGAAGCGCCTGGTCGACGCCGGCTTCGAGAGCGGGCACGCCTACGGCAAGTCGCTGCGCACCGTGAAGTCGTGCGTGGGATCGACCTGGTGCCGGTTCGGCGTGCAGGACTCCGTCGGCCTGGCCATCGCCCTGGAGCTGCGCTACCGCGGGCTGCGCTCGCCGCACAAGCTCAAGGGCGGGGTGAGCGGGTGTGCCCGCGAGTGCGCGGAGGCCCGGGGCAAGGACTTCGGGGTGATCGCCACCGACAAGGGGTGGAACCTCTACGTCGGCGGCAACGGCGGCGCCACCCCGGCGCACGCCCAGCTGCTGGCCGGCGACCTCGACACCGAGACGCTGGTGCGCTTCCTGGACCGCTACCTCATGTACTACATCCGCACCGCGGACCGGCTGCAGCGCACCTCGGTCTGGGTGGAGTCCCTGGACGGCGGCCTGGACCGGGTCAGGGCCGTGGTCGTCGACGACGCCCTCGGCCTGGGCGCCGAGCTCGAGGCCGCCATGGCCCGGCACGTCTCGGGCTACGAGGACGAGTGGCGCGCCACCCTGGAGGACCCGGCGAAGCTGTCCCGGTTCGTCTCCTTCGTCAACGCCCCCGGCACCCCCGATCCCACCATCAGCTTCACCCAGGAACGCGGGCAGATCCAGCCGGTGATGGGCGACCCGCCCGAGCCGGTGCTGCTGGGCAGCACGATCCGGGTGGGCCAGTGAGCGGGCAGGAGTGGGAGCCGGTCTGCAAGTTCGGCGACCTGGAGGTCGAGCGCGGCGTCGCGGCCCTGGTGCACGGCCAGGCGGTGGCGATCTTCCGCACCCACCGCGACGACGTGTTCGCCCTCGGCAACCACGACCCGTTCTCCCGGGCCTCGGTCCTGGCGCGCGGCATCGTGGGCAGCCGCGGCGAGGTCGACTTCGTGGCCTCCCCGATGCACAAGCACGCCTTCGACCTGCGCACCGGCCGGTGCCTGGACGACGAGCACGTGTCGGTGTCCTCCTTCGACGTCCGCGTCGAGGACGGGGTGGTGCTGATCGGCCCTCGCCAGGAACGCCGTGCCGCCGGCTGACCGGCCCGCCGGCGGCCCGCTGGAGGGGCTGCGGGTGGGGGTGACCGCCTCCCGCAAGGCCGAGGAGCAGATCACCCTGCTGCGCCGGCGCGGGGCGCTGGTGGACTGGGCGCCGGTGCTGCGCTCGGGGCTGGCCGGGGTGGAGGACGAGGCGCTGCGGGCGGCCACCGTCCGGGTGATGGACGAGCCGGTCGACATGCTGGTGGCCACCACCGGCGTCGGGATGAAGGCCTGGCTGGGAGCGACCGAGCGGTGGGGCACCCGGGCGGCGCTGCTGGCGCACCTCGCGGACGCCGAGATCATCGCCCGCGGGCCCAAGACGGTCGGGGCGCTGCGCTCGGAAGGCCTGCGCGAGCTCTGGTCGCCGAGCTCGGAGTGCTTCGACGACGTCCTGGCGCACCTGCGCGGGCGGGACCTGACCGGCAAGCGGATCGTGGTCCAGGAGCACGGGCAGTCGCTGTCGATGGTGGCGCACGCGCTGCGCCGGCAGGGCGCGGTGGTGCAGGTGGTGACGGTCTACCGGGTGGAGGCCGCCGCGGACCCGGCGCCGACGTTCCGGATGGTCGACCTGATCGCCGACGGCGAGCTGGACGCGGTCACCTTCACCGCGGCGCCGGCGGTCAAGGCGCTGCTCGAGGCGGCGGAGGTCACGGGGCGCCGGGCTGCGATGCTCGAGTCGTTCCGCACCCGGGTGCTGGCCGCGAGCGTGGGACCGGTCACCGCCGCGGCGCTGGCGCAGTGGGCGGTGCCCACGATCTGGCCCGAGCGCTCCCGGCTGGCCGCCCTGGTCACCCTGCTGGAGCACGAGCTGCCGGCCCGCCGCCGGGGCACCAGCCTGGACGTGGCCGGCGGCCACCAGCTGCGGCTGCTCGGCGACAAGGTGCTGCTGGACTCCCGCGAGGTGCGGCTGACCCCGGCTCCGCTGGCGGTGCTCCGGGCCCTGGCCGAGCAGCCCGGCCGGGTCGTCGGGCGGGCCGACCTGCTGGCCGCGCTGCCCTCGGGCACCGCTGGCTCCGAGCACGCGGTGGAGATGGCGGTCGCCCGGCTCCGTCAGGTCGTCGGGGCGCGGGTGGTGCAGACGGTGGTGAAGCGGGGCTACCGGCTCTCGGTGGTCTCCGGGGACTGAGCGCCCCGACCCTGCTCGGCCAGGGCCACCTCGACCAGGTCGACCAGGTGCTCGGTGACCAGCTCGTGGCGCTCCAGGGTGAGCATGTGCCCGGCTCCGGGGGCGACCACCAGGCGGGAGCGGCGCAGGTTCGCAGCCAGCGTCCGGGCGTGGGGGAGCGGGGTGAGCAGGTCCCGGTCGCCCACCAGCACCCGGGTGGGCACCCGGTCGTACGCCGCCAGGGCCGGGATCCGGGCGTGCAGCTGCATGTCGTTGTAGAAGCCCCGCATGGTGGCCGGCGGGCAGTTGATCAGCTGGTCCACCACCAGCCCGGCGTCGCGCGGTCGCAGCGGCTCGCCGAAGAGGAACCGGTTGACCACCGACCGCTCGATGCTCGGCGTACGTCGGCGGGTACGGCGGCTCAGCGCCTTGGCGCGCAGCGCGAGCACCTCGGGCAGCTTGGCCTTGACCCGGGGGCCGAGCTCGGGCAGGCCCAGCGTGACGGTGCCGAGGTCGCCGGAGGAGGTGGAGACGAACACCGCGCCGGCGGTCCGGGCGAGGACGTCGGGGCGCTGCTCGGCCAGGGCCATCAGCGTCATCCCGCCGATGGAGTGGCCGGCCAGCACCAGCGGCCCGCGCGGGGCGTGCAGGTCGATCAGGTCGCCCATGTCCCGAGCCAGGTTGGCCACCGTGCAGGAGGGCTCGGGAGCCGGCCCGGAGCGGCCGTGGCCGCGGTGGTCCCAGGTGAGGATCCGGATGTCGTGGCCGTAGCGGGAGAGCAGGTCGGTGACCTGGTAGTGCCAGTCCTCGGAGTCCGCGGTCCAGCAGTGGGCCAGCACCACGGTGACCGGGGAGCCTGGCCCGGGGCCGGGTCGGGCCCGTGCACCCGGACGTGGAGCTGCAGTCCGTCGAAGGTCTTCATGGCTTCCTCACCTGGTGCTCTCGGAGGTGGCGATCATGTCGTGATCAGCGCGGTGGCGACTGCTGCGACACCCTCGCCCCGGCCGGTCAGTCCCAGACCGTCGGTGGTGGTCGCGGAGATGCTCACCGGCGCCCCCAGGGCCCGGCTCATCGCCTCCTCGGCCTCGGCCCGCCGGGTCCCGACCCGGGGACGGTTGCCGACCACCTGGACCACGACGTTGCCGATCTCGAACCCGGCCGCCCGCAGCCGGGACGCGGTCTCGGCCAGCAGCGCTGCACCGGAGGCGCCGGCCCACTGCGGCTCGGAGGTGCCGAAGTTGCTCCCCAGGTCGCCCAACCCGGCCGCGGAGAGCAGGGCGTCGCAGGCCGCGTGGGCGGCGACGTCGGCGTCGGAGTGTCCCTCCAGACCGTGGGTCTCCTCGGGCCAGTGCAGACCGGCGAGGTGCATGGGCACCCCCTCGACGAGCCGGTGGACGTCGGTGCCGAGGCCAACTCTTGGAAGGGGGGTCACGCACCCGATCATGCCTGAGAGACAATCTGCGCCATGACGTCGTCTCGCCCGTGGGCCCTGGCCGGTGTGGTCGCCGGTATCGGCGGGCTGGCGGCGAGCTATCTGTGCGCCAGCCTGCTCACCATCCGCGAGTCCCCGGTGGTGGCCGTGGCCGAGCTGGTGGTGCGGCTGACGCCCGGACCGGTGGCCGAGCGCGCCATCGACATCCTGGGCAGCAGGGACAAGCCGTTCCTGCTCAGCGCGGTGGTCGTGGTGCTGCTGGGCCTCTTCGCCCTGGCCGGATGGCTGTGGTCGCGAGCCTGGTGGCAGTCGGTGCTGCTGTGGGTCGCGCTGGCCCTGGTCGGCCTGCTCGCCGTGCTCGGCCAGCGCGGTGCCGACGCCACCGACACCATCCCGATCGGCGTGGGGCTGGCGCTGTGGCTGGTCCTGATGCTGGGGCTCGCGGCGCTGCTGAGGCGGGACCAGGCGCAGCTGGCCTCGGAGGGGGCTCCGGGTCGCCGAGCGTTCCTGCTGGCCGCCGGGACGGTGACGCTGGTCGGCGTCGTGCTGGGCAGCCTGGGCCGCATCGTGGGCAACCGCAAGCGCGCCGTGCAGGAGAGCCGGCGACTGCTGCGGATCCCGGGCGTCACCGACCCCGACCCGGGGGGCCGCAACCGCATCGGGGTGCGGGGGGTGCGGCCCTGGCGCACCAGCAACCAGGACTTCTACCTGATCGACACCACCATGGCGGTGCCCGCCATCAACCCCTCCGAGTGGCGGCTGCGGATCCACGGGATGGTGGACCGCGAGCTGGTGCTCACCTACCAGGACCTGCTGGACCGCGGCCTGTCCGAGGCCTGGGTCACGCTCAACTGCGTCTCCAACCCGGTGGGCGGACCGCTCATCGGCAACGCCTGGTGGAGCGGTATCCTGACCGCCGACCTGCTCGCGGAGGTTGGCGTCAGCCCCCGGGCCGACGCGGTGCTGCAGACCTCGGACGACGGCTGGACGTGCAGCACCCCGCTGGAGGCGATGACCGACGGCCGGGGGGCGATGCTGGCGGTGGCGATGAACGGCGAGCCGCTGCCCATCGAGCACGGCTTCCCGGTGCGGACCCTGGTGCCCGGCCTGTACGGCTACGTGTCGGCCTGCAAGTGGGTCGTCGACCTGGAGGTCACCCGCTTCGCCGACGTCACGGCGTTCTGGACCGAGCGGGGCTGGGCGGAGCGGGGACCGGTCAAGCTCTCCTCGCGGGTCGACGTACCGCGCTCGGGGGAGTCGGTCCCGGCGGGGCAGCTCCGGGTGGGCGGCACCGCCTGGCACCAGCAGGTGGGCATCGCCGCCGTCGAGGTCGCGCTCGACGGCGGTCCGTGGATCGGCGCAGACCTGGCTCGGCAGGGCAGCAAGGACACCTGGGTGCAGTGGGCGGCCACGCTCGACGTCGCGCCGGGGGACCACCTGATCCGGGTGCGTGCCACCGGGGAGGACGGTCAGGTGCAGACCGGCGTGCGCACCGACGTGGTGCCCGACGGCGCCACCGGCTGGCACGAGGTGGACTTCACCGCCGAGGAGGCGTGACCCGCTCGCTGGCGTAGAGCCGGAACAGCAGGTACGCCGCGACGGCGCCCAGCAGGTGCCACACCGCGTGGCCCTGGACCCAGGAGCCGGGGTCGCACCAGCCGTGCTGGCCGAGGTTCCAGATGCCGAACGCGACCAGCATCGTGGCCAGCGCGAGCGCGCCCAGGCGCAGCCGGGTGCGGGCGGGCCCGCGGGACCACAGCCGGACCTCGAGCACGACGGCGAGCACCAGGAGCAGCGCGAACGCCACGTTGCCCGGGTGCCGGACGACCGGGACGCCGTCGCCGAGCAGGCCGATCAGCTCGCAGGCCGCCACCAGGGACGCGAACGTCGCCCAGAAGGCGGTGGTGGGCCACTGCCGCCAGCGCAGCAGCGCGTAGGAGGCGGCGAACGAGGCCACCAGGTACATCGAGGTCAGGTCCAGCCAGCCGCCGGCCGCCGACTGGGTGGCGTGCATGGCCGCGCTCGCGGGACCCAGCAGCACCACCAGGCAGGCCATCGCGGTGGCCAGGCCGCGGTGCCGGGGCAGCACGTCGCCGAGCCGGTCGGGGTGCCCCGCTCGGGCGGCGATCAGCAGGCCGGCCAGCACGAAGCCGGCGTTCGAGGCGGCGTTGGCGGGCTGTCGCACCCGGCCGTCGCGGGCGGCCTCGCAGAACTCGTCGCCGCGGCCCACATCCGGGCCCAGCCAGCCGTGCCGCACCGCGAGGGCCAGCAGCACGGCCGAGACCAGCGCCGTCGCGGCAGCGGCGAGCAGGGGGCGGGCGCTACGGCGCGAACCAGCGGTGCTCACGCCCGCGCCGCTCCCACGGCTCAGTCCTCCAGGACGTAGGCGATGCCGCCGGAGCCGCCCAGCCAGGCGTTCTCGAACTGGGCGCGGTCATAGGTGCGGCGCACCGAGGCGTTCGTGGGCGCAGCCGGGTCGTTGACCACCACGTCGCCCTGGGGCGTGAAGCCCACCAGCACCATCAGGTGGCCCGCGGTGGCGCTGATCGGAGCGCCGGTGAGCTGCCCGCGGCCGAACGCGACCGAGACGATCAGCGGCGTGCCGGCCAGGATGTGCGGCTCGGCGGCGGCGAGGTCGGGCAGCCGGGTGACGTGGCTGCTGCGCAGCAGGGTGCCGGCGTAGGCGGTGTTGAAGGCCCAGTTGCCGGTGCCGCGGTAGCCGTGGTCGTAGACCTGCTGCGCGGTCCAGTCCACGATGCCGTCGGCGTGGCCGGCCGGCGTGAAGGCCTGGCCCGCGGCCGGATTGACCCCGTAGTACTGCAGGACCATGGCGGTCGAGGTG
Source organism: Nocardioides houyundeii (assembly GCF_002865585.1). Taxonomy (NCBI): domain Bacteria; kingdom Bacillati; phylum Actinomycetota; class Actinomycetes; order Propionibacteriales; family Nocardioidaceae; genus Nocardioides; species Nocardioides houyundeii. The sequence goes on from NZ_CP025581.1 coordinate 814,852, forward strand.
GGCGAGCACCAGGCCTCGCCCCCGTTGCCCCACTGCGGGTAGTGCCCGCGGTGGGTCATCTGGGAGTACGTCGGCACGTCGAGCACGGTGCCGGCCGCGACGCCGGCCTTGGAGGCGGGGGTGCCCGCGGTCCGGGGCTGCACGCGGCTGGCCATGGCGCCGACGCGGTCCAGCGAGGGCTGGGCCTTGGACCCGGTGCGGCGCATCAGCTTCACCCGGAGCTGCCAACCGGTCGCGCCGGCGGGGACCTGCAGGGTGTCGGCGTTGACCCGGGCCAGGTCGTCGTCCTGGCCCGACAGGCTGCTGCGCTTGATCCAGCGGCCGGTCGAGCTCCAGCGGGCCATGGTGTCCCACGAGCCGATGGTCTGGGAGGCGGTGCGGACCCGGGCCCGGACCTCGATCCAGCTGTCGCCCGGCGTGGTGGCCTGCCAGGACGGGATCAGCTCGGAGAGGTCGGAGGACTCGGTGACCCAGGGGGAGGTCCAGGTGCCGACGTCGTACCGGCGACCGCTGAAGGTGCGGGTGTTCTTGGGCGACTTCAGCCGCACCGAGCCCTTGGCCACCTTGGTCGCAGCCCGGGTGCCGGAGCGCAGCTGGACCGCGGTGTCGAAGGAGGTGTGGGCCACGAAGGTGGCGCTGCGGCGGGCGCTCGGAGCCGGCTCGTCCGCACCGGCGGGCACCGGCAGCGCCGCGCAGAGCGTCACCGCGACCGCGGCGGCCAGGGGCGGGACGAGGCGGGACAGGCGAGGAAGGGGAGGCACAGTCACGAAGATAGGTCACACCAGCCCCAGGAGTCACCCGAAACCACGGATGCGAACCCGGGCATCGCCCGCCCATAGACTGGGAACCGTGACTCTCCACCTCTACGACACCGCGGCGCGCGACGTGCGCGAGTTCGTCCCCCTCGAGGAGGGCCGGGCGAGCGTCTACGTGTGTGGCCTGACCGTGCAGAGCGAGCCGCACGTCGGCCACGTGCGCTCCGGGGTCAACTTCGACGTGCTGCAGCGCTGGCTGAAGGTGCTCGGCTACGAGGTCACCTTCATCCGCAACACCACCGACATCGACGACAAGATCCTCACCAAGGCCGCCGAGCAGGGCCGGCCCTGGTACAACCTCGCCTACGACATGCACCGCGAGCTGGACCGTGCCTACACGGCCCTCAACGTGGCGCCGCCGACCTACGAGCCGAACGCGACCGGGCACGTGCCCGAGATGATCGAGATGATCACCGCGCTGATCGAGCGCGGCCACGCCTACGCGGCGCAGGACGGGTCCGGCGACGTCTACTTCGACGTCCGCTCCTGGCCGACGTACGGCGAGCTGACCCGGCAGCGCATCGACGACATGGAGGCCGCCGCGGACGCCGACCCCCGCGGCAAGCGGGACCCCCGCGACTTCGCCCTGTGGAAGGGCTGGAAGTCCGAGGTCGAGCCGGTGACCGCGTCGTGGCCCTCGCCCTGGGGCCGGGGTCGACCCGGCTGGCACATCGAGTGCTCGGCGATGGCGGGCAAGTACCTCGGCACCGCCTTCGACATCCACGGCGGCGGCGTCGACCTGCGCTTCCCCCACCACGAGAACGAGCAGGCGCAGTCCCGCGCCGCCGGGCACCCGTTCGCCGGCTACTGGATGCACAACGCGTGGATCACCACCGCCGGCGAGAAGATGAGCAAGTCGCTGGGCAACAGCCTCACCATCCCGGCGGTACTTGGTCGCTACCGCGGCATCGAGCTGCGCTACTACCTGGTGGCGGCGCACTACCGCAGCCACGTCGAGTTCTCCTTCGAGGCCCTGGACGAGGCCGCGGTCGGCTTCCGCCGCATCGAGAACTTCCTGGACCGCGCAGCGGCCGCCGCGCCGGCGGGCGCACAGCCTGGCGCCCAGGACGACGTACGACCTGCGCCCGGGCAGCTCCCCGAGGCGTTCGTCGCGGCGATGAACGACGACCTCGGCACCCCCGCGGCCGTCGCGGTCATCCACGACACTGCCCGCGAGGGCAACAAGCTGCTCGACTCCGGCGAGCTCGAGGGCGCCGGCCAGCGCCGCACCGCGGTGCTGGCGATGCTCGACGTGCTGGGCCTGCATCCGGCCGAGCCCGCCTGGGGCACCGGCGCGGGCGCGGTCACCGAGCAGCTCACGACCGCCGTCGACGTGCTGGTGGCCGGGCTGCTGGAGCAACGCGCCGAGGCGCGCGCGGCCAAGGACTTCGTCACCGCCGACGCCATCCGGGACCGGATCAAGGCCGCCGGCATCGAGATCGAGGACACTCCCTCCGGCCCGTCGTGGTCGCTGGGTCAGACACCAGTAGAGGGAAGCAACTGACATGCCAGGCAACTCACAGCGCAAGGGCGCCATCCGCACCTCCAAGAAGGGCGCCACCGTCGGCTCCGGCGGCAAGCCCAAGCGCGCCCTCGAGGGCCGCGGGCCGACGCCCCGCGCCGAGGAGCGCCCCAACCACAAGGTCTACAAGGAGCGGGCGAAGGAGGAGCGCAAGCAGGCCGCGCGTCCCAAGCGCCAGAGCTCCAGGAGCCAGGGCCCCAAGAGCACCGAGGCGGAGTGGGTCGCGGGGCGCAACAGCGTCCTGGAGGTGCTGCGCGCCGGCATCCCGGTGACCGGCGTCTACATCGCCGAGGGCACCGAGCGCGACGGCCGCCTGCGCGAGGCATTCAAGCTCGCCGCCGAGCTCGGTCTCTCCATGCTCGAGGTCACCCGCAACGAGATGGACCGGATGACCGCCGGCGCCGTCCACCAGGGACTTGCCGCCCGCATGCCGGCCTACGAGTACGCCCACCCGGACGACCTGCTGGAGCGCGCCACGGAGGCCAGCGAGCAGCCGCTGATCGTGGCGCTCGACTCGGTCACCGACCCCCGCAACCTGGGCGCCGTGGTGCGCTCGGCGTCGGGGTTCGGCGCGCACGGCGTGCTGATCCCCGAGCGCCGCGCGGCCGGCATGACCGCCTCGGCGTGGAAGACCTCCGCCGGAGCAGCGGCCCGTACGCCGGTGGCCCAGACGGTCAACCTGGTGCGCCAGCTCAAGGCCTACCAGAGCGCGGGCTGCATGGTGATCGGCCTGAGCGCCGACGGGGACGTCACCCTGCCCGAGCTGACGGGCCCGGAAGGGCTCGCCGACGGGCCGCTGGTGGTCGTGGTGGGCTCGGAGGGCAAGGGGCTCTCCCGCCTGGTGGCCGAGACCTGCGACCAGCTCGTCTCCATCCCGATGGCCAACCAGCTGGAGTCGCTGAACGCCGGGGTGGCGGCCTCGGTGACCCTCTACGCGATCTCGCAGGCCAGGGCCTGAGGTTGCTGGCCTGACCGTGCCCCGGATCCCCACCCCGGTGCTGCTGCGCCGCTCACTGCTGCTCCTCGTCTGGCTGGTGGCGGCGCTGGCGATCGGCACCACCCTGTTCCTCAACAGCAGCCGCACCACCGTGCTCGCCGGACACGACGCGGTGGTGCAGCCGACCCTGGACGGGCACGTGGTGCTGGCCACCGGTCCGGTGCTGCCCGACGTTCGCCTCGCCCTGCCCAGCCAGGTCGGGGTGCGCGTGGTGCTGGGCAAGACCGATGCCACCTCCTCGGAGGAGCTCTTCGAGCGCTACGCGCTGATCGCGGCCAACTCCGAGGCCCAGATCGCCAAGGTGCGTGAGCTGGTGGTGGAGATGGCCCTGGCCTCGGCGCTGCGCGGCGCCGCGGTCGCCGCGATCCCGGTGCTGGGCTTCCTGCTCCTGGGCGCCTCCCGGCGCCGGGACCTGGTCGAGGGCATCCGTGGCCTGCACGCCCGGCCGCTGCTGGGGGCGGGGCTGGCGGTCGCGGTCGTGCTGGCCCTGTGGCAGCCCTGGTTCGGCGACGAGAGCGAGGTGGACCGGACCCGGGCCTGGATGCCGCTGGCGGAGTTCCTGGGCCCCGGCGTACCGGTGCCCGAGGAGGCGCAGGGGCTCGAGGTGCGGGTCGACATCACCAGCTCGAGCACCAAGAGGCTCATCGCCAGTGCCGTGGACACCTACGCCACCAGCCGTGAGTGGTACGCCGCCGCCGCCGAGGCGGCCGGCGAGATCGAGCTGCGCGAGCCCGCGGAGGACGAGACCGTGGTGCTCATGGTCTCCGACCGGCACGACAACGTGGGGATGGACCGGGTGGCCCGCGCGATCGCGGACCGGGCCGGGGCCACCGGGGTCTTCGACGCCGGTGACGACACCTCGACCGGCAAGCCCTGGGAGGCGTTCTCGCTGGACTCCCTCGACGACTCCTTCTCCGACCTGGACCGCTGGGCGGTGACCGGCAACCACGACAACGGGCCCTTCGTGGGGGACTACCTCGGGGAGCTCGGCTGGACCCGGCTGGTCGGCGAGGTCGCCGAGGGTCCGGCGGGCGGCCTCATCCTCGGCGTCGACGACCCCCGCAGCAGCGGGCTCGGCAACTGGCGCGACGAGACCGGGCTCTCCTTCGCGGAGGTGGAGAGCAGGATCGCGGACACCGCCTGCGGCTCCGAGGAGCGGATCGACACGATCCTGGTGCACGACGCCAAGCTCGGGCGGGAGGCCCTGGAGCGCGGCTGCGCCGACCTGGTGGTCGGTGGGCACCTGCACGTGCAGGGCGGACCCACCCGCTACGACGGTCCCGAGGGCGACGTGGGCTACTCGTGGACCAACGGCACCACCGGGGGAGCGGCGTACGCGATCGCGGTCGGGAGCAAGCCTCGGCGCGATGCCGAGGTCACGCTCATCACCTACGACGACACCGGGCGCCCGGTCGGGCTGCAGCTGGTCCGGCTGCGCACGGACGGCAAGTACTTCGTGGGCGACTACCAGGAGCTGAGCTACCCGGGCACCGTCTGACCTGTGGGATGTGACTCACGCCTCGGCATGATCCGCGTCACCCGGGGTACCAGCAGGAACATGGACCCTCGTCGAGCGATCTCCCACGTCACCCGTCGCACGGTGGGCATGGTGACCCACCCTCGGACCACGGCCCGCGAGCTGGTCGGCGACACCATCGGGCTCGGTGTCGGAGCCGCCGGTCAGGTCATCGACGTGGTGGCCAAGGCAGCCTCCCTGATCAGCCCCAGCCCCACCACCGAGCGGGTCAGCTGGCCCGTGGACGTGCCGCGCGCGGTGCCCGACCTGCCCCCGGCGGAGCCCGCCCAGGACGAGCGCAAGGTGCATGGCGACCCGGTGGTGCCCGCGGCGCGCCCGCCCCGGACCGCGGAGCCGATCAAGAAGGCCGCGCCTGCCAAGAAGTCGGCGCCCGCCAAGAAGTCGGCGCCCGCCACGAAGGTCGCGCCCGCCAAGAAGGCCGCGCCCGCCACGAAGGCCGCTGCCAAGAAGACTGCGCCGGCCAAGAAGGCGGCCGGTCGACCGGCCCCGGTGGCCGAGGCCACCCCGCTAGCCGTGGCCAAGGTGGTGGAGAGCAAGCCTGATTCCGAGAAGGTCTCCACCCCCGCGCCGGCGACGCAGACCACCGACGCGCCCGTCTCCGGGGTGGACGCACCCGGTGCCAAGCTCCCCTCGAAGAAGGCCGCCGCGAAGAAGGCTCCGGCACAGCAGGATTCGGCACAGAAGGCGGCCAAGAAGGCTCCCGCCAAGAAGGCCCCGGCACGGAAGGCACAGAAGGCGGCCAAGAAGTCGTCCGGTCCGACCCCGGGGCCTGCGAGAGCTGCGGCCCCCAGCCCCTCGGCACCCTCCGGTGCCACGCGCACCCCCTCCGGGATGCCGGCGGCCGACGAGGTCGTCAACCCCGCCACGGGACTGCCCAACGACATGGTGCAGCCCGACACCGAGCCACTGGTGCAGTCGTCGACCGCCAAGGCGGTGCGCAAGGAGGCGGAGATGCTGGGACGGGCAGCCGCCACCGACAAGTAGCACCTAGACCGGGCTGAGCCCGAGCTGACGCCGGGCCGGCTCCTGTCTGGCGTCAGTCGTCTTCGGAGAGCAGCTTCGCCAGGCGTGCCTGGAGCAGCGGCACCCGGTGGGCGTTGCCGGTCAGCTCGACGTACTGCTGGCCGAAGATGGCCAGCAGGGCGTCGTCGAGCCGGCGCACCGCGCCGGCGGGGTACTTGTAGCCCATGCGCCGGATCACCGCCTCGGGGTCGACCGAGGTGAGCAGGGCGGCCAGCTCGTCGAGTGAGGTGACACCGAGCTCGAGCAGCAGGCCCGCGATCCAGCCGTAGTGGTCGGTGTGCGACCAGCCCGCGTCGGCGTACTGCGCGGCCAGGAACGTGGCCAGCTCCTGTCCGCTGATGCGAGGGTCGCTGGGGTCGCTCTCCGGCTGGCTCTGCGGAGCCGCGGCCTGCAGCCGCGCGCGGATCGCGGAGAACTCCTGGTCGGCGAGCTCCAGCAGTCCCGCCGCGAGGGTGAACCGGCGGTCCAGGTCGGGTGCGTGCTCCTCGGGGACGGTGCCCTTGTAGCGCACGTCGTGCTCGAACTCCGCCCAGGCGTGCTGGAGGACGGTGCGGACCTGGATGGAGGCGCGCATGCCGACGAGCTCCTCGTACGACGGCGGCGCCGGCTCCTCCACGGCCACCAGCAGGTGACGGGAGGCGTAGCCGAAGCGGCCCTCGCTGGCCGTCTCCAGCCCCATGTCACGGTCGTCGAGCACGGCCAGCTGGTCCTCGAAGACCTCGGCCACCGCGGCCACGTCGCTGTGCACGTAGGTGATCACCCGGACACCGATCTGGTCGGTGATCTCGCGCATCGGGTCGGCGTAGAGGGGACGGTCCTCGACCGTGCGCGCGGCCTTGGCCGCGAAGGACGCGACGCTCTTGGTGCGCCCGTCGACGCTCAGGTAGTTGATGCCCGCCTCGTCGAGCAGGTCGGTCACCAGCTGCTGGAACAGCGCCGTGGGACCGTGCAGGCTGGGCTGGAGGGCGGCATAGCTGCGCACCGCTGCCCGCACCGGGGCGTCGCTGGGGGTCGCCGGCGCCGGGAGGGGAGGCGGCTGCTGGGGGTGGGACTGCGAGGACATGGGAACAGCCTGCCCTGTCCACGGATGGCGTGCGGGCCGGGGCAGGGAAATCGGCGCGGAATCCCCGGGAATGGACCGGGACGGCCCCGCGCCCGGCTGCGGTCTAGCGTCGGGGGATGGCACGAGCACGGTTCGAGGGGCACATCGCCGGCGTCGGCACCACCAGCGGCCTGCGCGCGGTGGTGGGGCGCTGGCGCGCATCCCCACTGGGCGCGTTCGCCGACGTGATGGTCGAGACGGCGCAGGGGCACCGGGTGCTGCTCGCGCCCGACGAGTCCACCTCCGCGTTCGTGGCCTCGACCTACGTCTTCGACGAGGTCCGCGTGGAGCCGGTCCAGGTGCGGGACGAGGTCGACCCCGTGCTGGGTCCCCAGTGGCACGTCCAGACGCCGTCCCTGGAGCTGTGGATCGCCATCGGTCGGCGCACCCGGCTGGGTGCCCTGCTGCGGCTGGTGCCCCCTGCGGTGGCCACGGCCCCGGCCTGGTCGGCGGTGACCGATCCGGTCGCCCGGACGCTGCTGCGGGGGGTGCGGACCCGCGGCAGCGCCGGCGGGGGACGCCGGGAGTTCTACGGCGCCACGGACGTGCGCACCGTCACCTCCGCCTCGGGACGCTTCGACGGCGCCCGGCTGGGGTCCCTGGCCCCGGTGGACCCGCCGTGCCGGTTCGGCTTCAGCTCGGCGCCCGCCACGCCGTCCGTGACGGCGGTGGTCACCACGATCGTCACCCCCGGCCGCTGACCAGCCCGGACAGGTCGGCCGGCAACGCCACCAGGGTGTCGTCGCTGGCGAAGTGGACCGGGCCGCAGCAGACCCCCGCCGCGCGGGCGGAGGCCGCCATCGCCGCGGCCCAGCCCCGGTCGTCCGCACCGGGGCCCCCGCCGCCGGGCCGCGAGCGCAGCACCGCGATCCGGCACGGCGGGCCGTCGGCCACCCGGGCCAGGTCGGCCAGGAACTCAGTGAAGGGGGAGAGCGCCTCCGCCTCGGGCGGCCTGACCGCGTCCTCGATCTCGATCACCGGCTGCACCACCCGGTCCTCGTCGTCGATCACCATCAGCCAGATCGAGTGCCGCGTGAAGCCGCTGCCGTGGGTCATGTTGCGCCAGGCGCGCTCGACGGCGGCCCGCGAGGTGAGGGTGTGAGGTGTCATGCGCCGAGCGTGGCGGCAGCCGACCCAGCGGCCCGGTCGTCTCTCCACAGCTGCCTCGGCCGGGGCCGGTCGTCCACAGGTCGGGCGAGCGCCAGCCGGCGCAGGGGGGCCAGCGGTCAGAGGACGCCGGCTGCGCGTGCCGGAGCGGCGTACGCCTGGGCGAGCGTCGCCACCGTGTGGTGCGCGTTGAGCCCGGACGGGTTGGGCACCACCCAGAGCTCGGCCCCGGCGAGGTCCGTGTCCTGGCGGCCCAGGACCGCCTTGCGGTTCCCGAACGCCTGGCGGTACGCCGTGATGCCGGCCACCGCCACCACCCGCGGGCGCACCCGGGCCACCAGCGCGCGCAGTGCGGCGCCGCCGCTGACCAGCTCGGCGGTGCTGAGCTCGTCGGCCCGCGCGGTGGCCCGGGGCGACAGGTTGGTGATGCCGATCCCGCGCTCCCGCAGGTGGTCCCGGTCCTCGGGCGTCATGCCGGCCGCCGGGTCCACGGGCCGCGCGATGATCCCGGCCTGCAGCAGGGCGGGGTAGAAGCGGTTCGCCGGGTGGGCGAAGTGCGTCTGGGTGGCCGCGGTCCACAACCCCGGGTTGATGCCCACGAAGAGGAGCCGGACGTCGTCGGGGAGGAGGTCGGGCACGTGGGCGTCGCGGAAGCTCTCCAGCTCGGCCCTGGTGAAGCGCGGCACCTGGGGCCTAGCTGATCGGGTCGGAGAAGACGCCCAGGCCGTTCGGCACGTAGCGCTCCCCGCCGTCCGAGGGCAGGTTCAGCACCGAGAGCTGACCAGCGTCGGTGTGGCCCACCAGGGTGGTGGAGCCGCCGCCGTCGAGGTTCAGTGCGTTCTCGGCGCCCAGGGCGATCATCATGTTGGCCAGCTCGACCATGGTGTAGCCACGGCTGTGCGCCTGCCGGCCGTCGATGGTCAGCAGGAGGACCTTGTTGGCGTCCTCGTCGATGCCGACCGCGGTGCGGGGGTGCATCAGCTGGTCGTTGATGACCACGCGCTGGCCGTTGAGCACCAGGGGCCGGTCGCCGCCGATGGCCATCTTGGGCGCACCCTTGACGCGCCAGGTGAGCTTGAGCCGCTCGCCCTTCTTCAGGCCCTTGAGCAGCTTGACGCTGCGGCCGCGGCCGATGAGCAGCTTGCCCTGGACCTTCTTGCCCGAGGTGACGCCGTACTTGTTGGACACCACGCGGCCGTTCTTGATGATCACCGAGCGGACCTTCTTCTGCCCGTCGACCACCGACTTGCCCTTGGTCTTGCCCCAGGCCGGGGTGTAGACGCCGACGCCGTGCTTCTCGACCGTGGGGGAGTTGAAGTTGGTGAACTTGATCTTCGGGTGCTTCTTCACGAAGGAGCCGATCCAGGGGAGCTCGCCCACGTGCGGCCGGCCGGCCTTGTCGACCCAGAACGCGCTGTTCCAGCCCGACGCGGGGGCGTGCCGCAGCCCGGACTTGCGGTTGCGGCCCACGCCCAGCGGCGCGCCGGTGTCGGAGATGTCGAAGAAGTCGCCGTTCACCGCCGCGACGGCCTTGGCCTTCTCGGTCATCCAGGACATCTTGCTGGTCGCGGCGACCTTGGCCGTGGAGATCAGGTCGAAGCTGTTGGCCGGGTTGACGATGTCCACGGTGACCAGGTGGGCCCGGATGGGCTTGCGGATGCCGTCGACCTGGTCCCAGGAGCGGTAGTCGATGCCCGGGGCCATGTTCCAGCCGATCTCCTTGCGCCGCATCGAGGCCACGCGTGCCGAGGGCTGCTCGCGCGCCACCCAGCCAGCCACCCCGTCGCTGGCGTGGCGGGGGGCGTCCGCGGTGCCGGTGCCCGGTGCCCGGCGGGGCGCGGTGGGCTCCGCGGCCGGCTCGACAGTGGGCGTGAGATCGGGGGACGGCGGTGTCGCCGAAGCGGTGGGCGAGGCCGTCGAGGCGAGGGCGACGCCGGCGGACAGCACCGCGACGATGGTCCCCGTGACGGTCTTCCTGGCGGACGGGGTGAGTCGCGTGGAGGAAGGCATGCGCTCCAGAGTAGGACCAAAGGAGGCTAACCTGCGGAACGTGGGCGCCACGAACACGTTCGTCGAGGGGGACAACCTCGATGTGCTGCGCGATCTGGAGCCGGGCTCGGTCGACCTGATCTGCACCGATCCGCCGTACAACACCGGCAACGACTTCGCCTACGCCGACACCTTCCGCCGGCCCGACGGGCTGCGCGCCGGTCGGCACCACGCCTGGGCGGCCATGATGCGGCCGCGGCTGGAGGCGATGCGGGACGCGCTGGCCCTCACCGGAGCGATCTACCTCAGCATCGACGACAACGAGGCGGCGCGGCTGCGGATCCTGATGGACGAGATCTTCGGCGAGGACAACTTCCTGGCTCAGGTGGTGGTCAACCTCAACCCCAAGGGCCGCCAGCTCGGCGGCGGCTTCGCGACCAGCCACGAGTACCTGCTCGTCTACGCCCGCGACGCGCGGTCGTGCGTGCTGGACGCCAGCACCACCGACACCGTCGACGCCGACGACTTCCCCGAGGTCGCCGAGGACGGCCGGCGGTTCCGGCACCTGCCGCTGCGCAACACCAACAAGAAGTTCAACCCGCTGAGCTCGCCCACCCTGCACTTCCCGGTGTACGGCGACCCCGACGGCGGCCGGGTGGCGACCACCCCGTTCGACGGCGCGACCGAGGTGCTCCCGGTCTTCGGGGACGGCCGCTCGGCGGTCTGGCGCTGGTCCCGGCCGCGCATCGAGGCGCGCCCTGACGACCTGGTGTGCCGCCGGATCAAGGGCCTGGGTGGCTGGCGGGTCGACATCTTCCAGCGGGACTGGCTGCAGCCGCCCGGCGGGCGCCGTAAGAAGCTGCCCACGATCTGGCTCGCCGAGGAGGTCGGGTCCACCGACACCGCGGTCGCGGAGCTGAAGCGACTGGTGGGCCACGTCTTCGAGTCGCCCAAGCCGACCGGGCTGGTCCGCAGGATCCTGCGGACCATGCCGATGGACGCCCGGGTGCTGGACCCGTTCGCCGGCAGCGGGACCACCGGTCACGCGGTCGCCCTGGCCAACCTCGAGGACGGGGGCACCCGGAGCTGCCTGTCGATCAACTCCGCGGAGCCCACCCGTCCGGACTCCAACGCGGCACGTGCCGGGCTGGCGTCCGTCGCCGACATCACCCGGGTCCGGCTCCGCGCGGTCGCCGAACAGGTCGGCGGAGGGCTGGAGGAGCGATAGGGCGGGCCGTCAGAGCGAGGCTCGCAGCTCCTCGACCACCGCGTCGACCACCGCGACCAGGTCGCCGCCGGACTCCCTCGCCACCGCGCGCTGGCGCTGGTAGGACGCACCGCGGCTCACGATGTCGGCCACCGAGCGCAGCTCGGCCTGGCAGCCCAGCCGCTTGGCGACCGGTTCCAGGCGCTCCAGCAGGTCCGCCAGGTCGTCGGTGACGGGCCGCTCCCGGGACTTGTCGTCGAGGATGATGATCGCCTCCAGGCCGTAGCGGGCCGCCCGCCACTTGTTCTCCTGCACGTGCCAGGGAGGCATGGTGGGCAGCGTCTCGCCGGCCGCCACCCGCGCGTCGAGGTCCACCACCAGGCAGTGCATCAGCGCGGTCAGCGCGGCCAGCTCGTCGATGTTGGAGACGCCGTCGCAGACGCGGTTCTCCAGGGTGCCCAGCTGGGGGGAGGGGCGGATGTCCCACCGCACCTCGGAGAGCCCGTCGATCACGCCGGTGACCTGCTGGTCGGAGACGAAGGACTCGAACTCCTCCCACCGCTCGAACTGGAACGGCAGGCCCGCGGTGGGCAGCTGCTGGAACATCAGTGCCCGGTTGGAGGCGTAGCCGGTGTCCTGGCCCGCCCAGACCGGTGAGGAGGCGGAGAGGGCCAGCAGGTGCGGGTAGGAGGTGAGCAGGCCGTTGAGCACCGGCATCACCCGGGACTGCTCGGGCAGGCCCACGTGCACGTGCACGCCCCAGATGAGCATCTGCCGGCCCCACCACTGGGTGCGGTTGATGAGCTCCTCGTAGCGATGGCCCTCGGTGATGTGCTGGGCCGACCAGCTCGCGAAGGGGTGGGCGCCGGCGCCGAAGAGGTCGATGTCGATCTCGTCGGCGGCCGCCACGACGCCGGTGACGGTCTCGCGGACCTGGCTCATCGCCTCCTCGACGGAGTGGCAGATCCCGGTCACCACCTCGACGGTGTTGCGAAGCAGCTCCTTGTGCAGACGCTCCGGGGCGGCCAGGCGGGGCCGTGCCGCGGCGAAGAGCTCGGCGGCGGAGCTGACCAGGTCGCGGCTGGTGCGGTCGACCAGGGCGAGCTCCCACTCGACACCCAGCGTGGGTTCGGGGGAGGAGTGGAAGTCGATGCGCACGCGGACCATGCTAGGTGGCGCCCGGAGCGGACGGACCCGCCCCGCGGGTGGCACCATGACGCGAGTGTCCGCAGAGCCCGACGTGAAAGAACTCAACCTCACCCTCGACCTGTGCCTGCGCATCGGCGAGATGCTGCTGGCCAACGGTGCCGGCGCCGCCGACGTGACGGCCACCATGGGTGCGGTCGCGCACCATTTGGGGCTGCGCACCACCGACATCGACGTCACCTTCACCCAGGTCTCCATGGGCTACCAGTACGACCCCGCGTCGCCCAGCCTGCTGATGATCCGCCAGGTCAAGCAGCGCGACATCGACTACGAGGACCTGACCCAGGTCGACCATCTCGTGCGGGACCTGCTGCACGGCAAGCTCGACCTCTACCTGGCGCGCACCCGGATGGCCAGCATCGTCTCGGTGGGCCACCCGGTGCCTCGGTGGGCGGTGACGATCGCCACCGGGGTGATGTGCGCGGCGGTGGCGCTCTTCCTCGGCGGCGACCTGGCGGTGATCGCCATCGCGTTCCTGGCCGCGGCCTGCATCGACCGGGTGCAGCTGCGGATGAGCCGGCGCCGGCTGCCCAACTTCTACATGCAGGTCGCGGGCGGGGTGGTGGCCACGCTCTTCGCGGTGGGCGCCGCGGCCAGCGGCCTCGACGTCGATCCGTCCCTGGTGGTGACGGCCAACATCATCATGCTGCTGGCCGGCATCGGCTTCATGGGCGCCCTGCAGGATGCCCTGTCCGGCTTCTACGTCACCGCCGGAGCCCGGATCATCGAGGCGCTGCTGGCCACCTCCGGCATCATCGCCGGGGTGAGCGGTGGGCTCTCTCTGGGCACCCTGATGGGGGTGGACGTGGGCCAGCTGGAGCCCGGCCGCTCCGGCTGGCAGGACCTGAGCCTGCTGATGGTGGGCTCGGCGTTGTGCGCGGCGGCGTTCGCGTTCGCCTCGTACTCGCCGAAGCGGGCGCTCGTCCCGATCGCCCTGGTGGCGGCGGGGGCGGCGGCGATCTTCCGGGTGGTCGACGAGGCCGACCTGGGGCGGACCTGGGCGGCCGCCTTCGCGGCGTTCGCCATCGGGCTGGTCGCCTACGCCGTCGCGGGGCGGGTGCGGGTGCCGCCCCTGGTGGTGGTCGTCCCGGCGATCGTGCCGCTGCTGCCCGGGCTCTCCATCTACCGGGGTCTGTCGCTGATGGCGGCCGACAACGGTGCCTCCACCTCGGCGGGACTGCTGGCGATGGTCACCGCCGCCTCGGTGGCGATCGCGCTCGCCTCCGGCGTCATCCTCGGCGAGTACGTCGCCCAGCCGGTCAAGCGCGAGGCGCGGCGGCTGGAGCAGCGGCTGTCCGGCCCCCGCCTGGTCGGGGTGTTCCGGGCCCGCTCCAAGCGCTGACCGCTCCGCCTGCCCCCTCAGCCCCGGAGCTCAGCCCGAAGCTCCCGGAGTCGGTCGAGCCAGGCCCGGTGGGCCCCGTCGAAGGGGGCGCTTGCCGCAACCACGGCCGCGTGCACCCAGGCGCAGCTCTGGAGCGCCGCGGTCACCACGTGCGCCGGGTAGCCGAGCTCGACCTGGTGCGCGGCGAACTCGTCCTCGTCGTCGACGACCACCGTCCCCGCCACGTCCTGCACCACGTCGAGGTCGAGGTCCACGGCGCGCAGCGTGGCGCCGTGCCACTGCGCGGGCGTGGTCATGTCGACGTACGTCGCCACCCGCGGGGCGGCCGCGACGGGCTCGGGCGGGGAGGGCTCTCCGGCCCACACGGCGCCACCGGCCTGGTGGAAGGTGGCCAGCCATCCCGGGCGCACGCCGTACGACGGAGCCGGCACCAGCACCACCTGGTCACTGCCGGCGGTCAGCTCCCTGCCCGGCCGGGCGAAGCGGGTGCCGGTCGGTACGCCGACCCAGTCGCCGTGCTCGTCGGAGCCCAGCCACAGCGCGTCGTAGACCCAGTGCGGGTGCTCGCCCCACTTGGTCATCTCGCAGTGCACGGCGTCCCCGGGAGCCAGCGGGGCGCGCTCGGGCACCTCAGACCACCTTGGTCCTGGCGGGCATCACCCGGCGGCTGACCCGCGCCACGAGGTCCTGGTAGCGGGAGCCGGTCAGCTTGGCGAGGGTGTGCAGGGCATGGGCGTCGGACCCGACCAGCACCCGCGCCTTGCCGCCCAGCACGCCGGACCAGATGACGTGGGCGGCCTGCTCGGGGGACATCTTGGCGAGCTTGCGGTCGAAGAAGTCGGCCGTCGCCTGCTGGTCCTCGCCCTCGGCGACGCGGGCGTTGCGGGCGATGGCGGTCTTGATGCCACCGGGGTGCACGACCGTGACACCCACCGGGTGCCGGGCGACCAGCATCTCCTCGCGCAGCGCCTCCGACATCCCGCGCACGGCGTACTTAGCCGCGCAGTACATGCTCTGCCCCGGCATCGAGACCAGCCCGAAGAGCGAGGACAGGTTGACCACGTGCCCGTCGCCGGAGGCGATGAGGTGCGGCAGGAACGCCTTGCACCCGTGGACCACGCCCCAGAAGTTGATGCCCATGATCCACTCCATGTCGCTGGGGTCCAGCTCGGTGAAGTCGCCGGCCAGGGCGACGCCGGCGTTGTTGACCACCACGTTGACCCGGCCGAAGTGCTCCGCGACCGCGTCGGCGTACGCCGTCACCGCGGCGCGGTCGGCGACGTCGAGCCGGTCGACGCGGACCTCCCTCGCGCCGGCCTGCTCCGCGAGCGTGCCCGTCTGGGCCAGCCCGGCCTCGTCGACGTCGGAGAGGGCCAGCAGCGCGCCACGGCCCGCGGCCTCCAGGGCGAGGGCGCGCCCGATCCCCGAGGCGGCACCGGTGATGACCACGACCTTGGCATCCAGAGTCTTCATGGCTGGCACTGTGCCAGAGACTGGCCACGAGGTCAGCCAACAGCGCCGAAGGTGCGGCGGGGCGCCCACCCCGGCAACCTCGCGGAAACACGAGGACCCGTGCCTGAAATATCGGCCGCCTAGCGTCCGTAGCACCTCCCCCTGGCCGCCCCGGTGGCGACCAGCGGATCCCCGCGAATTCGTCTGGCGCGAATTCGCCTCCGAAAGGAAGCAGACTCTTGAAGCAATCAGGACGGCGAACCCGGCGGCTCCTGCCCCTCGCGGTCGCCGCGGTGCTCGCCACCTCGGGCCTGGCGGCAGCCACCGCAGTCGCGGCACCGGGGCAGGCCGGCAAGGGCCAGCCCACCCGGGACGGCAAGTCGCGCGACCTCACCTACCTCAGCCCGCGCTACTCCTCGGGCGACGTCACCGGTGACAAGCGGGTGGACGAGAAGGACCTCTCGCGGGTCAGTGCGGCCCTGGGTGTGCGCAAGGGCGACGGCAAGGCCTGGCGCCGCGTCGCGAAGGCCGACCTCGACGGCAACAAGTCGATCACCGTCGCGGACGTGGCAGCGCTGTCGCGGCAGATGATCTACGACGACGGCGACTTCCGCGTCCTCGAGGCGACCGTCGTCGACGCCCAGGCAGCGATGGAGGCCAAGTCCCTCACCGCCGTCGAGCTGACGCAGCTCTACCTGGACCGCATCGCGGCCTACGACGAGGCCGCCGCCGGCGGCGTCGAGGCGACCAAGCTCAACTCGATCATCGCGGTGAACCCCAAGGCGCTGGAGATCGCGGCCAAGCTCGACGCGGAGCGCAAGAAGTCCGGGCCCCGGGGGATGCTGCACGGCATCCCGGTGATCGTGAAGGACAACTTCAACACGAGTGACGTGCCCACCACGGTCGGCTGCAAGTGCCTGGAGGGGTTCACCCCCGGCAAGGACGCCGAGATGATCGAGCGCCTCCGCGACGCCGGAGCCATCATCCTGGCCAAGGCCAACCTGACGGAGTTCGCCTCTGGGTACACCGGCCTCAGCTCGTTCAAGCAGAGCTCCAACCCCTACGTGCCCGGTGGGGAGTCCGGCGGTTCGAGCGCCGGCACCGCCGCCGCCATCGCCGCCAACCTGGGGATGGTCGGCCTCGGCAGCGACACCCTGGGCTCCATCCAGGTCCCCGGCGCCTACCAGGGCCTGGCCGACGTCTACCAGTCCTTCGGCCTGGTGAGCCGGGAGGGCATCGCCCCGCTGGCCGGCGACCAGGACCGCGGCGGTCCGCTGACCCGGACGCTGGAGGACTCGGTGATGATGCTCGACCTCTACGCCGGCACCGACCCCGAGGACCCCACCACGGCGAACGCCGACGCCCAGCGCAAGGCCAGCTACGCCTCGTACCTGGATGCCGATGGGCTGAAGGGGGCGCGGATCGGCTACGTCTCCACCACCGGCGAGGACGGCCACCTGGGGACCAACCCCGCGGTCGCGCGGATCTTCGACGAGGCCAAGGCCGTGATGAAGAAGCAGGGCGCGACGCTGGTCGACGTCGGGGAGGTCCGCCTCGTCTCGACGGGCTCGGGGAGCACCCGCGAGTTCGGGCACGACATCGACGAGTACCTGCGCACCTACGTCCCGGCCGACTCGCCGTACCCCAGCAGCGCAGCGGAGCTCAAGGCGCTGCTGACGGCGCAGCCGGGCCTCAGCTCGATCACCGCCACCGTCCTGGACCGGATCAACCGGATCCCCGACTTCGACGCCTACATGCAGCAGCACGCCCTGGAGATCAAGCAGAACGGCGCGATCATCGACGAGGTGCTGCGCGCCAACGACCTCGACGCGATCGTCTACCCGACGGTGCCTCGCTTCGGCGTCCCCGGCGGCACGGGCTACAACAACGCCGCCCTGGCGTCGCTGAGCCAGCACCCCTCGGTCTCGGTCCCCTCGGGATGGAGCAAGCAGTCGGACTACGTCGAGGGCGGAGTGCTGCCGGCCAACGGCGTGGGTCTGCCCACCACCGTCTCCTTCCTCGGCGGCAAGAACCGCGACGCCAAGCTGATCAAGCTCGGCTACGCGTTCGAGCAGGCGACCAAGCACCGCCGGGCGCCCTCGCGCTACCCGGACCTGGTGAAGACCAAGGCCGCCAAGAAGGTCTCCGGCGCGACGAAGTTCGAGCTGGCGATGCCGCGCAAGGCCAAGGCCGGGTCCACGGCCCGACTCCGGGTGTTCGGCGCCAGCGTGCGCAACGCCTACACCTACACGCTGCGGCTGAAGTTCGACACCAAGCTGCTGCGGCCGCAGGCCAAGAAGGTGACCGCAGGGACCTCGGGTATGACCAAGGCGTGGGTCGAGGGCTCGACGCTGGTCGTCGTGCACACCAAGCTGGGCAGCTCGCCGGCCGCCTCGGGTGACCTCAAGCTGGCCGACATCCCGGTCCAGGTGCGCGCCCGCAACGCCGGGACGCCCGTGCTGAAGGCGGTCACCGTCGTCGGTGAGAACGGGAAGGTGAAGCGCTTCTCGGCTCCCAAGGTCTCGCGCCGCTAGCGCGAGGCTCGTCCGTGAGGGTCGCCCACCTGTCGCCTCGGCGTCAGGTGGGCGACCTTCGCGCGCCGGTCCCAGGTGCTGACGCGCGGTCGCGTCGCGTGCCACGATGCTTGGGTGGACGACATCGTGGAGCTGACCGACCAGGAGTGCCATGAGCTGCTGCGCGCCGACGTCGTCGGCCGCGTCGCCTTCGTCACGCCGCAGGGGCCCCGGATCGTCCCGGTCAACTACGTCGTGAGCGACGCCGGGCTGGAGCTGCGCACCACGCCGTACTCCGAGCTGGCCACCTACGCCCCGGAGAGCCCGGTCGCCTTCGAGATCGACCACCTCGACCGGGAGCAGGGCCGAGGCTGGAGCGTGGTCGTGCACGGCGACTGCGAGCGGGTGCTGGACGACGCGGCGGCCGCCTTCGAGGAGCCCGGCAAGGACCCCGGACCCTGGGCCGGGGGACGCCGGCCGCTGTGGCTGCGAGTGGTGGTGGCCGAGATCACCGGGCGTCGGGTGGGCGGGGAGCACTGGCCGCACCCGGTGGTGCCGCGGCTCTGAGACTCACGCCGGAGTCCTGGTGCCGTGCGCGAGGATCGGCGGCGTGACGCTCCTTGCCACCCCCGTCCGCGTCGGCATCCTCGTCTACGACGAGGTCGAGGTCCTCGACTGCTGCGGCCCGTTCGAGGTCTTCTCGGTCGCCGACCGGTTGCACACTCGGACCAGCGACACCGCCCTCTTCGAGGTCTCCCTGCTCGCCGCCACCCCCGAGGTGGTGGCCCGCGGCGGCCTGGTGCTCCGGGCCCACGCGACGCTGGACGCGGACCCCGAGGTGGACGTGCTGGTGGTCGCCGGCGGCGTCACGGACGTCGTCGAGCAGGACACGGGAGTCACCGGGTGGATCGCGCGCACGCCCACCCGGCTCACCGCCTCGGTCTGCACCGGGGCCTTCCTGCTCGCCCAGGCCGGCGTGCTGACCGACCAGCGGGTGACCACTCACTGGGAGGACCAGCAGGCGCTGCAGGCGCGCTGGCCGGCGCTGCGGGTCGAGAGTGCTCGCCGCTGGGTGCGCGACGGTGACCTGTTCACCTCGGGCGGAATCTCGGCGGGCATCGACCTGAGCCTGCACCTGGTCGAGGTGCTGGCGGGCCGCGAGCTCGCGCTGGCCACCGCCCACCAGATGGAGTACCGCTGGCACGAGGACCCCGCCTGAGACCCGCCCTGCGCACGGCCCGGCACAATGGGGACCACCATGTCGACGTCCGCTCCCGCGCTGAGGATCAGCTACCCGCCTGAGCTGCCGGTCTCGCAGCGCCATGACGACATCGCCGAGGCGATCCGGGACCACCAGGTCGTCATCGTCGCGGGCGAGACCGGCTCCGGCAAGACGACCCAGCTGCCCAAGATCTGCCTGGAGCTGGGCCGCGGCCGGGCCGGCAAGGACGGTCGCCGCGGCAGCCTGATCGGGCACACCCAGCCCCGGCGGATCGCTGCCCGCTCCGTGGCGGAGCGGATCGCCTCCGAGCTCGGCACCGAGCTGGGGGACCTGGTCGGCTACCAGGTGCGGTTCACCGACCGGACCTCGCAGGCCAGCCGGGTCAAGGTGATGACCGACGGCATCCTGCTGGCCGAGCTGCAGCGCGACCGTCAGCTGAAGAAGTACGACACGATCATCATCGACGAGGCACACGAGCGCAGCCTCAACATCGACTTCCTGCTCGGCTACCTCAAGCGGCTGCTGCCCAAGCGTCCGGACCTCAAGCTGATCATCACCTCCGCCACCATCGACGTGGACCGGTTCTCCGCGCATTTCGACGACGCCCCGGTGATCGAGGTCTCCGGGCGCACCTGGCCGGTGGAGGTGAGGTACCGCCCGCTGATCGAGCTCCCCGAGGCCGACGAGGAGGGCGAGCCGGTGCAGCGCGACCAGACCGAGGCGATCCTCGACGCGGTGCGCGAGCTCTCCGTCGCGGGCCCCGGCGACGTCCTGGTCTTCCTGCCCGGCGAGCGCGAGATCCGCGACACCGCCGACGCGCTGGAGTCGCTCGGATCCGACCGGCTCGAGGTGGTGCCGCTCTACTCGCGGCTCTCCGCCGCCGAGCAGCACCGCGTCTTCTCCTCCCACCCGACCACGGTGCGCCGGGTGGTGCTGGCCACCAACGTCGCGGAGACCTCGCTGACCGTGCCCGGCATCCGGTACGTCGTGGACACCGGGTTCGCGCGGATCTCCCGCTACTCCGCGCGCACCAAGGTGCAGCGGCTGCCCATCGAGCCGATCAGCCAGGCCTCGGCCAACCAGCGCTCCGGCCGCTGCGGCCGGGTGGCGGAGGGGATCGCGATCCGGCTCTACTCCGAGGAGGACTTCGAGTCCCGCCCGGAGTTCACCGACCCCGAGATCCTGCGGACCAACCTGGCCTCGGTCATCCTGCAGATGACCTCGCTGGGCCTGGGCGACCTGGCCCGCTTCCCCTTCGTCGACCCGCCCGACAAGCGCAACATCACCGCCGGGATCCAGCTGCTCGAGGAGCTCGGTGCGCTCGGGTCCGCCGAGAAGCAGGAGCGGGGCCCCCGGCTCACCGCGCTGGGCCGCCGGCTCGCGCGGCTGCCGATCGACCCCCGGCTGGGCCGGATGATCCTGGAGGCCGAGCGGCTGGGCTGCGTGCGCGAGGTGATCGTGATCGCTGCGGCGCTGAGCCTGCAGGACCCCCGCGAGCGCCCGGCGGAGAAGCAGGCCCAGGCCGACCAGCTGCACGCCCGGTTCAAGGACAAGTCCTCGGACTTCCTCACCTGGCTCAACCTGTGGCGCTACCTCAAGGAGCAGCAGCGTGAGCTGTCCTCCAGCGCCTTCCGCCGGATGTGCAAGCGCGAGTTCCTCAACTACCTCCGGGTCCGGGAGTGGCAGGACTTCGAGTCCCAGCTGCGGCAGGTGTGCAAGGAGATGAAGGTCGACCTGGGGCACCCGGCCGACGTGCCCGACGCCGACGGCATCCACCAGGCGCTGCTGTCGGGGCTGCTCTCCCAGATCGGCGTGCTGGAGGAGCGGGAGCGGGCCAAGCAGGGCGAGCGGCGCGGGATGCGGGAGTACCTCGGTGCTCGCGGCTCCCGGTTCGCGATCTTCCCGGGCAGCACGCTCAAGGGCGTCAACCCGGCGTACGTGATGGCCGGGGAGCTGGTGGAGACCGGGCGGCTGTGGGCGCGGCAGAACGCCGCGATCAAGCCGGAGTGGGCCGAGCGCCTCGGCGCGCACCTGGTCAAGCGCAGCTACAGCGAGCCGGTCTGGTCCAAGAAGCGCGCCGCGGTCACCGCGCTGGAGAAGGTCACCCTGTACGGCGTACCGCTGGTGGCCGACCGCCGCGTCAATTACGGCCGAATAGACCCGGCGCTCTCGCGCGAGCTGTTCATCCGGCACGCCCTGGTCTACGGCGAGTGGGAGACCAGGCACCGCTTCTACGCCCGCAACCTCGCGCTGCTCGCCGAGGCCGAGGAGCTGGAGCACCGTGCCCGGCGCCGCGACCTGGTGGTCGACGAGCACACCCTCTTCGACTTCTACGACGCCCGGATCCCCGCGGACGTGGTCAGCGGCGCCCACTTCGACCAGTGGTGGAAGCAGGAGCGGCACCAGCACCCCGACCTGCTGACCTTCGACCCCGAGATGCTGGTCCACGACAGTGCCGAGGAGGTCGCGGCCGCCGACTTCCCCACCGAGTGGCACGGGGACCACCTCACCTTCGAGATCAGCTACCACTTCGAGCCCGGGGCCGCCGACGACGGGCTCACCATCGACGTCCCGGTGGCGACCCTCAACCAGGTCCAGGCCGACGACTTCTCGTGGCTCGTGCCGGGGCTGCGCGAGGAGCTGGTGGTCAACCTGATCCGCACCCTGCCCAAGAGCCTGCGGGTCAACTTCGTGCCCGCCCCGAACACCGCCCGGGCCTTCCTGGCCGCCGTACCGGCGGGCCAGGAGCCGCTGCTGGACGCCCTGGAGCGCTACCTGCGCTCGGTCACGGGCGTGCACGTGCCGCGCGAGGCGTGGGAGCTGGACAAGCTGCCCGAGCACCTGAGGCCCACGTTCCGGGTGGTGGGGGAGTCCGGCCAGGAGGCTGCCCGCGGCAAGGACCTGGAGGCGCTCAAGGCACCGCTGCGGCCCACCTTCGCCGCGGCGATGGCGGAGGTCGCCAGCGACACCGGGGTCACCGCGACCGGGCAGCGCAGCTGGACCTTCGGCACCATCGAGGAATCCTTCACCCAGCGCCGCGCCGGGCACGAGGTGCGCGGTCACCCGGCCCTGGTCGACGAGCAGACCAGCGTCGGGCTGGGAGTGTTCGGCTCCGCCGAGGAGGCCGAGGCGCGGCACCGGCTCGGCGTACGACGGCTGCTGCTGCTGGCCACCCCGGACGCGTCGGGGGTGGTGAAGCAGCTCTCCAACGCCGAGAAGCTCGGCCTCGCCGCGTCGCCGTACCCGACGACGGCGGAGCTGCTGGAGGACGTCCGCGCCGCGGTGCTCGGCGACCTGGTCGACGCCCGGCCCCCGGTGCGGGACCGGGAGGCCTACGACAAGCTGCTCGCCGAGGCGGAGCGGGACCTGGCGCCGGCCATGCCCGCCGCGATCGCCGACGTGCTGCGCGTGCTCTCGTCGTGGCGGGCGTGCGAGAAGGCGCTCTCGGGCCGCGCGGACCTGCAGACGCTGCCGGCGTTGAGCGACATGAAGTCCCAGCTGGAGCGCCTGGTGCACCGAGGGTTCATCGGCGAGGCCGGGATGGCGCAGCTGCGCCAGGTGCCGCGCTACCTCGCCGCGATCGAGCACCGCCGGGAGAAGCTCGCCGGCCAGGTGGCCAAGGACCGGCAGCTGATGGACCAGGTGGCCGACCTCCAGGCCGCCTACCTGCACCGCGTCCAGGCACTGCCCGAGGGCTGCCCGCCGAGCCGCTCGCTGTGGCGGGTGCGCTGGATGCTGGAGGAGTACCGGGTCTCCCTGTGGGCCCAGCAGCTGGGGACCGCGCAGTCGGTCTCGGACCAGCGGATCCGCAAGGCCCTGGGCTGAGCCGCCCGGCACGGACGTACTCTGTGGCGATGGGTGAGCGGGCACACCACCGGCCGATGGCGCCGGGGGACAAGTTCTTCGACGAGATCGAGTCGGGGGGCGATCCGGCCCTGCTCCGCGAGGCCGCCGACCGCGCTGCGGTGCTGATGGTCCGCGGTGCCCGGGCCAGCGGCGACGACGCGGTCGCCGAGCGGGTGGTGCACCTCGCCGAGACCGAGGGGCTGGAGGTGCTGGCCGAGCTGTGGTCCGGGTCGCCCGCGGACTCCCTCGCCGGGGCGCTGTGGCGGCTCTACCTGCTCCGCTCCTGGGTGTACGCCGACCCCGAGCGCGCGGCGGTGGAGTTCGAGGCCGGTCGGCGTGCCGCGCCGGTGGCCCGGGTGGTGGCCGGGGTGGCCGACCCGCCCGGACCCGAGCAGCTGCGCGCCATGGTCGATGCGGTGCTGCGCGGCATCGTGCAGGCCGACTTCGCCGACGTGCTGCACCGCGCGGCGGCCTTCGCCCACGTGGTGGCAGTCGGCCGGGCCACGCGGCACGACGAGGACGGCCGGGTCCGCGGGGCCAGCCACGAGGACACCGTCAGGATGCTGGGCCTGGCCGAGCAGCTGGAGTCCGCGGCGAGGCAGGAGATGCTCGGCGAGCTGAGCTGAGCTGCTTCAGCCCAGGTCAGCCCAGGTCATGGAAGCGGCGGGCCGCGGTGACCACGCTGTGGAACACCGGCTCGTCCAGCGCCGCGCCCTCGCGCCGGATCGCGCCCGCGTCCAAGCGCAACAGCCGGTCCAGCCGGACCTCGCTGGGGCGGCCCTGGCGGTCCCAGTCGCCGCTTCCGACGTCCATCCAGTGTCGTCCGTGGCGCGCCTCGTCGGCGGCGTCCAGGTCGTGGTCCTGGCTGCTCAGCATCAGTCCCAGCCACTGGCCGCCGTCCCGGCCCAGCAGCAGGACCGGACGGTCCTTGCCCTGCCGCGGGTCGTCCTCGTAGGGCACCCAGCCCCACACGACCTCGCCCGGGTCGGGCTGCCCGTCCCTCTCCACGGCGTACTCGACGCGCGGCACCGCGCCCCGGCTCGGCCGCGGGTCAGCCCGTCGCGAGGAGAGCAGGTCGAGGGTGCGGCGCAGGAGGCTCATCTCGAGCACGCTACCCAACGCGCCGAGCACGTCCGGCGCCGGCAGGCGGCGCGAGCGCGCGGGCCGTGGAAGCCGATAGATGGTGATGCGCCGGACCGGGAGCGCCTCTCGGCACGTGGCCGCTCGTGGCGGCTATTTTTGGGACCCGGGGCTGCCGCAGCCCGACGCACCACCGTTGACCATTGTAGTTCGTGGTCCCGCGCGAGAAACAGGTACGGCGCTCCTGGCGGGGCGCGACCGGGCGCTCGGTAAGGTGAGGGGGCCCTGCACCGTGCGACGAGAGTGAGCTTCCCCCATGCCGACCCGCCGTCCGGCCCTGGCACTTGCTGCTGCCTTGACCTTCGCCCTGGTGGCGACCGGGTGCAGCGATCCTGAGGACGGGGCGGCGCCCAAGCCGGATCCCACCACCGCGGCCGCCAGCCCGACCGTGACCCCCTCGCCCACCGACCTCACGCTCGGGGTCTACGGGTCCCCCGAGGAGGCCGAGGCCTGGAAGGACGTGGTGGCGGAGTTCAACGAGTCGTCCGAGACCGGCGAGGTCACCCTGAAGGTGTGGAAGGACAAGGACACCGCGTTCCGCGCGGTACGCCGCGGCGAGGTGCCCGACGTCTTCATGTCCTCCCGCGAGGACCTCGACCACCTCCTCCAGGCCGACATCACCCGGCCGGTCAGCGAGCTGCTCGACGAGCGCGGCGTGGACTTCGGTGACCGGTTCTCCCGGGACGCCGTGCAGTCCTACGGCGTGGATGACGAGCTGCAGTGCATGGCCTACTCCGTCTCCCCGATGGTGCTCTACGTGAACACCAAGCTGGTGGACTTCGCCAAGATGGAGCGCCGCGGCCTGGACGTCCCCGCCCGCTGGGACCGCTGGTCCCTGGCGCAGTTCGCCACCGCGGCGGACTTCGCGGCCCGGCCCCGGCGCGGCACCGCGGGCTTCCACATCGACGCCACCATCGAGGGCCTCGCGCCGTTCATCACCTCCGGCGGCGGGTCGGTGTGGAACGACTCGTCCGAGCCCACCTCCCTGAGCTTCTCCGACGACGCCTCCCGCGCCGCGCTGGAGCAGTCCCTGGCAGTGCTGCGGGACGCCAGCCTGACCCTGACCGAGGAGCAGCTGGCCAGGCACACGCCGTTGGAGTGGTTCAAGCGCGGCAAGCTCGGCATGATCGCCGGCTACCGCGACCTGGTGCCCGAGCTGCGCGCGGTGCGTGGGCTCTGGTTCGACGTGGTCTCGATGCCGACCCTGGAGACCAGCAGCACCTCCGGTGACGTCACCGGCCTGTGCATGTCGGCCAAGACCGAGGACGCCGCCGCCGCCGCGGACCTGATCGCCTACCTGGTCGGCGACGGCCCGGTGGAGCAGGTCACCGCTGCCGGGTCGATGGTGCCGGCGAACCTGTCGGTGGCCGGCTCCGACGCCTTCCTGCAGCGCGGTCGTCAGCCGATCCACTCCCGCATCTTCAACATCGCGGTGCGCGGCATGGTGATCCCGCCGCTGGTCGAGTCCTGGGACGAGCTCGAGGACGCGGTCGCGCCGCAGCTCCAGGAGCTGCTGACCGCGCCCGGCGAGCTCGACCTGGACGCGGTGACGGAGCAGGTCGACGAGGCGTCGCGCACGGTGCTGGAGCGCGAGGACGCCGAGGAGACCGAGGCCCCGGCGGAGCAGTGACGGCGGGGGCCTACTCCGCGTCGGCGTCGGCCGGGTCTCCGAGCAGGCCGAGGTCGTCGGGCTCCTCCTCGACCGGCTGGTCGCCCACCAGCACGGCGTCCACCAGCGGCGGGGTGACCAGCTCGACCTGCCACGGGCGGGCGCCGTACGAGCGCAGCTGCTCGGCCAGCTGATCGGCCAGCTCCTGCTCGTCCCGGGTCGCGGGCGGGGCCCACATGGCGCGCCGCACGTAGTCGGGGGTGATGAGGTTCTCCACCGGCAGGTGGTTGGCCTCGGCGAGCGCCAGGGTCGCCGCGCGGGCCGCCTTGAAGCGCCGGTCCGCGGCGGGCTCCCGCTCGGCCCAGGTGCGCGGGTGGGGCGGTCCGTCGCCGCGCGGCGAGCGCTGCGGCAGCTGGTCCTCGGGCAGCTGGGCCGCCTCGGCCAGGGCAGCGGTCCAGCGAGAGGCGTACCGCTCGGCGCCGCGCCCGTGGAAGCCCCGGGTCGCCAGCAGGGCGCCGCGGTCGGTCGGCATCGCGGTGGCGGCGGCGATGATCGCGGCGTCGGGGATGATGCGGCCCGGCGTCACGTCACGCTGGCGCGCCAGGTCGTCCCGGGTCTCCCACAGGGCGCGGACCGCGGCCAGCTGGCGGCGGCCGCGCAGCCGCTGCATCCCGGAGGTACGGCGCCACGGCTCCACCCGGACCGCGGGCTGGAAGTCCAGCAGGTGGGTGAACTCCTGGCGCGCCCACTCGTCCTTGCCCTGCTCGACGAGCTCGGCGGCCATGTGGTCGCGCAGGTCGACGAGCACCTCGACGTCCAGGGCGGCGTACTCCAGCCAGGGGCGGGGGAGCGGGCGGGTGGACCAGTCGGCGGCGGAGTGCTCCTTGCGCATCCGCAGGCCCACGATCTCCTCGACCAGCGTCGCCAGGCCGACCCGGTGGTAGCCGAGCAGTCGACCCGCCAGCTCGGTGTCGAAGATCGACGTGGGCGTCAGGCCGACCTCGCGCAGGCAGGGCAGGTCCTGGGTGGCCGCGTGCAGGATCCACTCCTCGGTGCCCAGGGCCTCGGCGAGCTCCGGCAGGTCGGAGCCGAAGGGGATGGGGTCGATGAGCCAGGTCCCGGAGTCGCCGCGGCGCAGCTGGATCAGGTACGCCCGGCTGGAGTAGCGGTAGCCCGAGGCCCGCTCGGCGTCGATCGCCACCGGCCCGGTCGCCGCGGCGAGCGCCGCGCAGGCCTTGGCCAGTGCTGCGGGGGTGTCCACGATGTCGGGGATGCCGCCACTGAGGGTGAGCAGGGGGACGGGGGGCGCCGGCTCGGCGTCACCCTCCGGTGAGGCGCCGGTGGTCAGGGCCTCGTCGTCGGGGGTTGAGGTCATCAGACGCCGACGCCTCGCTGCCCTCGTCGGCTGGGGATCGCGGTCACGCCCGGGGGCAGCGGCGGCAGTCCGGCCGCGGTGCAGAGCAGCTCGCCCCAGGCCTCGACGTGCGGGGTGATGTCCAGCGTGCCCTCGCTGTCGGCGGCCACCGGGGTCCACGAGGCGCGGATCTCGATCTGGGCCGTGCCCTCGTCGTCCGACATCTGGCCGAAGCTCTCCGAGGCGACCCGGGTGACGGTGCCGGAGGCAGCGGTGAAGGCGGCGCCGTGGGCGCCCAGCGCCTCGGTCAGCCAGCTCCAGCCGACCTCGCCGAGCAGCGGGTCGGTGATCAGCTCGGGGTCGATCTCCGCGCGGGCGTAGGCCACGCAGCGGAAGGTGCCGTCCCAGGCGTCGTTGCCGGCGGGGTCGTGGAGCAGGATGATCCGTCCGGTGCCGAGCTCCAGGTCGTCGACGGTGACGTCGGCGGTCAGGGCGCTGGAGTGCGGGGCGATGCGCTGCGGCGCCGGCATCTCCTCGCAGAAGATCTCCGGACGCAGGACGGCTGCGGCCATCGCCCGAACGGCCTCGCGGAACTCCGCGGGCACTTCCTCCGCACCCCGTTCGGGATACGTCTCAGAGTGGACGACCATGGACGCAGCCTACGTCGGAAGGCGCAATCCGCGATGTGCCAACACGCCGCCTGACCTGCGATGATCGCCGGGTGAGTCCTTCGCCAGCCGCCGCGGACAGCGCCTTCCTCAAGGCCGCACGCGGAGAGCCCGTCCCGCACACCCCCGTCTGGTTCATGCGTCAGGCCGGTCGTTCCCTGCCCGAGTACCTCAAGGTGCGCGAGGGCGTGGGCATGCTGGAGTCGTGCATGGACCCCGACCTGGTCGTCGAGATCACCATGCAGCCCGTCCGCCGGTACGGCGTGGACGCCGCCATCTTCTTCTCCGACATCGTGCTGCCGCTCAAGGCCGTCGGTGTCGACCTCGACATCGTCCCGGGCGTCGGCCCCGTGGTCGCCTCGCCGGTCCGCACCCTGCAGGACGTGGCGGCCATCCCCGACCTCACCCCCGACCACGTCGGCTTCATCACCGAAGCGGTCCGGGGCCTGGTCGGCGAGCTCGGCGCCACCCCGCTGATCGGCTTCGCGGGCGCCCCGTTCACCGTCGCGTCGTACCTGGTCGAGGGCGGCCCGTCGAAGGAGCACGCCAAGACCAAGGCCATGATGTTCGGCGCCCCCGAGGTCTGGGACGCGCTGATGCGCAAGATCGCCGGCATCGCCAGTGCCTACCTGCAGGTGCAGGTGGAGGCGGGCGCCTCCGCGGTGCAGCTGTTCGACTCCTGGGCGGGCGCCCTGACCCCGGCCGACTACGCCGAGCACGTGATGCCGCACTCCGCGCGCGTGCTCGCCGACGCCGGGGCGCTCGGCGTGCCCCGCATCCACTTCGGCGTGGGCACCACCAACCTGCTGGGACTGATGGGGGAGGCCGGTGCCGACGTGGTGGGCATCGACTGGCGCACCCCGCTCGAGCGGGGCATCGAGCTCGTCGGGGACCACGCGGTGCAGGGCAACCTGGACCCGACGCTGGTCTTCGCCCCGACCGAGGTGATGACGGCCCGCGCCGCGCAGGTCATCGAGGCGGGCCGGGCGGCCAGGGGGCACATCTTCAACCTGGGGCACGGGGTCATCCCCTCGACCGACCCCGACCAGCTGGCGCGCCTGACCGAGTTCGTCCAGGGCTACCCGCTCAGCTGAGCGGCTGCGCCGGCGGCTCGGCCGCGCTTCGTCCGCTGCGCGGGCCGCGGCGCGCCACCCACCACAGCGGCAGTCCGAGCGCCAGCGCGACGACGGCCCAGGGCAGCAGCAGCCCGGCCAGGGTGGCCAGCGCCACGGCCGCCGCGCTCAGGCCGTCCCAGCCCGACGCCAGGCCGCTGAGGAAGCCCGACTCCTCGGTCTCGGGTTTGGCGCCGGCCGCCGTCCGCTCCACGTGCACGGTGATGGTGGACATCGAGGTCTGGTCCGCCAGCCAGGCCCGCTGCTGCTTGAGCGAGTCGAGGTCGGACTGGCGCCGGGTCAGCTCGGACTCGATCGAGACGATGTCGGCGATCCGGTCGGCGCGGTCCAGGAGCACCTCGATCCGCCGCAGGCTCCGTTCCTGGGCCCGGATCCGGGCCTCGTTGTCGATGACCTGGGTGGTCACGTCCTCGGTGTCCCGCTCGGTGGAGTCGAGCTCGCCGATCTCCTCGAGCCGGGTGATCGCGTCGGCGAACCTGGCGGTCGGCACCCGGAGCACCAGCCGGGTCCAGACGAGATCGCCGTCGCTGGAGTCGGCCTCCTCGTCGGCCACCTCGCCGCGCAGCGCGTCCGCGACCTGCTGGACGTCGTTGCGCGCGGCGCGCACGTCATCGCTGTGCAGGGCGACGGTGGCGGTGGCGATCACGGCGCGCTCGGCGACCGTCGTACGGGCGGGGGCGGCAGCGGCGCGGGCGCCGGGCCCGGCGTCGGCGTCCGCCGCAGAGGTGCCCGCGCCGGCGTCGACTTCCTGGGCAGCCGAGTCGGCGGTCGAGTGGACGGCGTCCTGGTCGCTGGACGAGCACCCGCCCAGCGCAGCGAGGGAGGCCAGGAGCGCAAGTGCGGCGGCGGTGCGGATTCGTCGGGTCATGGCCCTACGACGCCGGCCGTCCCGGGTCGGTTCCGCCGGCCTCAGCCGGGTGGCCCGGTCACCGCACGGGCGCGTGTGGTCAGGGCGTCGCGCAGGTGCCGTACGTGCGGCGCGATCCGAGGCGTCCGGCGCATCCGCAGCGCCAGGGAGACGGTGGTGTCCAGGCCGGTGACGGGACGCTGGACGATGACGCCGGCCCGCTCCAGCGGGTCGCCCGCCACGCTGAAGGCAGGGAGCACGGTGAGGCCGGCGCCGTCGGCGACCATGGCCTTGCCGAGCTCGGCGCCGTCGGTGCTGGTCAGGACCCGGGGCCAGGTGTCACCGAAGAGGCGGACCGCCAGCCGGTGCATCAGGTAGCCCTCGCGCATCGCGACGAACGGCTCGGCCCGCAGGTCGGCCACGTCCACGCTCGCCCGGCCGGCCAGCGGGTGGTCGTGCGGCAGCACCGCGACCGTCGGCCCCGCCAGCAGCGGTACGTCGTACAGCCCGGCGGGCGGGTCGTCACCCTCGAGCACGTTGACCAGTCCCAGGTCCAGGCTGCCGTCCAGCAGGCCGGCGTCGATGGGGTCCTGACGGGTGTTGACCACCTCGACGCGGGTGTCGGGATGCTCGGCGGACAGGTCCCGCAGCGCGGGGGTGAGCAGGGTCGAGGTGGCGGTGCCGACCGTGCCGAGGCGGAGCACCCGGTTGGCCTGGGTGCGGTCCCCGGCGGCCTCGCGCAGTCGCGCCACGGACTCCAGCACCGCCTCGAGGTGGGGGAGGAGCTCCAAGCCCTCCCGGGAGATCCGGGCGCCGGAGCGCCGGCGGTCGAGCAGCACCACCCCGAGCTCGGACTCGAGCCGGGTGATGGCCTCCGACAGTGCGGGCTGGGAGAGGTGGACGCTCTCGCTGGCGCGCCGCAGCGACCCGTGGCGGGTGACGGCCACGACGTACTCGAGCTGCTCGACACGCATGGCGGGAATCTACACTGACTTGGCTTAGTTAATAGGGTTTCCCTGTCACCCGCTCGGCAGAACCGTGGTCCGGACCCCCGCTCCGGCCTTGGCGCCGACACGGTCAGCGCGTAATGTCCAGCAAACTAATAGACTTACTTTCCACCGCTGGGCGCTACGCCCCGAGGGCGTCCTGCCCCAACCACGACTCAGCTCTAGAGAAGACGAGGAAGCTCATGTCGTTGAAGTTCCACTGGTTCCTGCCCACCAACGGTGGCGACGGTCGGCAGGTCGTCGGCGGCGGTCACGGCGTCGACGCCCAGGGCTCCCAGCGCCCCGCCTCGGTGCCCTACCTGGGCCAGATCGCCCGGAGCGCGGAGCAGCTCGGCTTCGAGGCGGCGCTCACCCCGACCGGCGCGTGGTGCGAGGACGCCTGGGTCTCCACCGCGATGCTCAGCACCCTCTCGGAGCGGCTGAAGTTCCTGGTCGCCTTCCGCCCCGGCCTGGTGGCGCCGTTCCTGGGCGCCCAGATGGCCGGGACCTTCCAGAACCTCTCCGGGGGACGGCTGGCGCTCAACGTCGTCGTCGGCGGCGAGGACCACGAGCAGCGGATGTTCGGCGACTTCTCCACCAAGGAGGAGCGCTACGAGTCCGCCGGGGAGTTCCTGCACATCGTCAGGGCCCTTTGGAGCGGCGAGAAGGTCACCTTCCACGGCCGTCACCACTCGGTGGAGGACGCGGTGCTCGCCCAGATTCCCGACCCCATCCCCGAGATCTACTTCGGTGGCTCCTCGCCGGCGGCCGGCGTGGTCGCTGCCAAGTACTGCGACGTCTACCTGACCTGGGGCGAGCCGCCGGCCGCGGTGGCGAAGAAGGTCGCCTGGATCCGCGAGCTGGCCGAGAAGGAGGGCCGCGAGGTCCGCTTCGGCGTCCGCCTGCACACCATCGCCCGCGACACCCGCGAGGAGGCCTGGGCCGAGGCCGACCGTCTGCTGGACGGCATCAGCGAGGAGCAGATCGCCAAGGTGCAGGCCGGTCTGGCCCGCAGCGGGTCCGAGGGGCAGCGCCGGATGCTGGAGCTCAACAAGGGCAGCAAGGACGGCCTGGAGATCCACCCCGGGCTGTGGGCCGGGGTCGGCCTGGTCCGCGGCGGCGCCGGCACCGCCCTGGTGGGCAGCCACTCCGAGGTGGCCGACCTGGTCGAGGAGTACGCCGCGGTGGGCATCGAGGAGTTCGTGCTCTCGGCGTACCCCCACCTGGAGGGCGCCTACTGGTTCGGTGAGGGCGTGCTGCCCGAGCTGGCTCGTCGCGGGCTGTGGCAGCACCCGGCCCCGGTCGTCGACCGGGCCTCGGTGCCCTTCGGGGCGGCGGCCTCGTGAGCGCCCCTGCCGGGACCTCTGCCGAGCGCCCTGTCGAGACCGGCGCGGCGTTCGCCCTCGACCCGCGTGCGCTGCGGGACGTCTTCGGGGCCTTCCCGTCCGGGGTGGTCGCGGTCGCCGGCCGCGTGGGCGGCCAGCTGATCGGGCTGGCGGCCAGCTCGTTCACCTCCGTCAGCCTCGACCCGCCGCTGGTCTCCTTCTCGGTGGCGCGGACCAGCAACACCTGGCCCGCCCTGCGTGAGGCGGGACAGCTGGGGATCAGCGTGCTGGCCGACCACCACGACGTGCTGTGCCGCCAGCTCGCCGGGCCGGCGGACCGGCGGTTCGACGACCTCGCGCTGCGCACCAGCCCGGGCGGAGCGGTGCTGCTGGAGGAGGCGGTGGCCACGCTGACCTGCTCGCTGCACGCCGAGATCGAGGCCGGGGACCACACGATCGTGCTGCTGGCGGTGCACGAGGTGCGTGCCGAGCCCGAGCGGGCCCCGCTGGTCTTCCACCGCAGCGGCTTCAAGCGGCTGCACCGCGACGACCTGGACCCCAGCAGCCTCGACGGCCGGATCAACGGCGAGCCGGTGCGGTCCGAGGACGACGGCGACCTGCCCACCGAGCGCGCGGCGGTCGCGGTCTGACAGATTGGGACCATGGAGACACAGGAGCCTCTGGACGTGGTGGTGGTCGGGGCCGGCGTGGCCGGCCTGGCCGCCGCGCACCGCCTCGCCGCGACCGGACGACGCGTCCTGGTCCTGGAGGGCTCGCCGGAGGTGGGAGGCAAGCTGCGCCGAGCGTCGGTCGCCGGTGTCAGGGTCGACGTCGGCGCGGAGGCGATGCTCAACCGGCGCCCCGAAGGGGTGGACCTGGCCCGGGTGGTCGGGCTGCCGATCGAGCACCCCACCACCGCCTCGTCCCGGATCTGGACCCGCGGCGCCCTGCGTCCCCTGCCGCGCTCGCTGATGGGGGTGCCGCTGGACCTCGCGGCGCTCGAGGCGTCCGGGGTGCTCTCGCCCGCCGGCCTGCTCCGGGCCCGGCAGGAGCCCGAGGTGCCCCCGCTCCAGCTCCTCGAGGAGGACATCTCCGTCGGCGACCTGGTCGCCGAGCGCTTCGGCGACGAGGTCGTGGACCGGCTGGTGGAGCCCCTGCTCGGCGGCGTGTACGCCGGCAACGCCCGCCGCATCTCGGCCCGCGCGTCGGTGCCGCAGCTGGTCGCCCTCGCCCAGCGCGGGTCGGTGCTGGAGCAGGCCCCTGCCGTCCCCACCACCTACGACCTTCCCGTCTTCGCCGGCATCCCCGGCGGCATGGGCCAGCTGCCCGAGGCCCTGGCCCGCAACCTGGACGTGCGCACCGGCGCCACCGTGCGGGAGCTGCACCGCCACCCCGACGGGTTCGCGCTCACCGTGGGGCCCACCACCGCCCCGGAGCAGATCGTGGCCACCGCGGTGCTGCTGGCCACCCCCGCGGCCGCCACCTCGCGGCTGCTCGCCGAGGTCGCCCCCGGAGCCTCGATCGAGCTGGCGCCCATCGAGTACGCCTCGATGGCCGTGGTCACCTTCGCCTTCCGGCTGGCCGACGTCGCCGTGCTCGAGGCCAGCGGGTCCTCGGGGTTCCTGGTGCCGCCGGTCGACGGCCGCCGGATCAAGGCCTCCACCTTCTCCTTCGCCAAGTGGGGCTGGGTGCGTGCCGCCGGCGCCGAGCAGGACGTGGTCCACCTGCGGACCTCGCTGGGCCGCCACGGCGAGGAGACCGCGCTGCAGGCCAGTGACGAGGAGCTGGTGTCGTGGTCGCTCGCCGACCTCGCCGAGGCCACCGGCTGCACCGCGGTCCCGGTCGACGTGCACGTGCAGCGCTGGGGCGGGGGACTGCCGCAGTACGCCCCAGGACACCTGGGGCGGGTGGCGCGGGTCCGGGCAGCGCTGCCGCCGGACCTCGCGGTGGCCGGTGCGGCGTACGACGGGGTGGGCATCCCGGCGGTCATCGGCTCCGCGCTCCGGGCCGTCGATGCGCTGCCGGCGGCGCAGCCCTAGTCGGGTGCTGGTGTGCTCGGTCACACGGGCACAATGGGGCGCATGAGCGACGCCACCGAGACCACCCCCACGAACGCCTCCCGGATCAAGGACCTCAACGACTCGATCCGCTACACGATGTGGTCGGTGTTCAAGCTGCGCGACCTGATCGGCGACGCCGACCGCGCCGCCGAGGCGGCCGAGGTCGAGGAGCTCTTCGCCAAGCTCGCCGCCGACGACGTGGTGATCCGCGGCACCTACGACGTCAGCGGGCTGCGCGCCGACGCCGACGTCATGATTTGGTGGCACGCCGAGGACAGCCAGCAGCTGCAGGCGGCCTACAACGCGTTCCGCCGTACGGTGTTCGGCCGCCGCCTGGAGCCGGTCTGGTCGCAGATGGCGCTGCACCGGCCGGCGGAGTTCAACAAGTCCCACATCCCGGCGTTCCTGGCCGACGAGACCCCCCGGGCGCACGTGTGCGTCTACCCGTTCGTCCGGTCCTACGAGTGGTACCTGCTGGAGGACTCGGAGCGCCGCACCATGCTCGCCGACCACGGCAAGATGGCGCGCGACTTCGTCGACGTGCGCGCCAACACCGTGGCCAGCTTCGCGCTCGGCGACTACGAGTGGATGCTCGCCTTCGAGGCCGACGAGCTCTACCGGATCGTGGACCTGATGCGGCACCTGCGCGGCTCCGAGGCGCGCCGCCACGTGCGCGAGGAGGTCCCGTTCTACACCGGCTCCCGGGCCAGCGTCGCCGAGCTCCTCGACCGCCTGCCCTGAACCCTGGCTGAAGCGGGAACCACCGCCCGGCGGCACGCGTCGAACAGGGCATGAGGACCCTGAGGCTCGTCGCGGCCCTGCTGAGCCCTGCGCTGCTGCTGGCCTGCGGCACCGGCACCGGCACCGGGGACGGGGACGGGGACGGCGCCGCGAGTGATCCGGGTCCCGCCACGTCTGCGCCGTCGAGCCCCGTGCCGGCCGCCACCGGCCGCGTCAGCACGCCGCAGCTGGCGCTGGTGATGGACACCGGCCGACCCGAGCTCTGCCTGGGGCCGGTGGCGCAGTCCTGGCCGCCGCAGTGCCGCGGTCTGCCGCTGGCGGGCTGGCGGTGGTCGAAGCATCCCGAGCACGAGGAGCAGGACGGCGCCCGGTGGGGCAGCTTCGCGGTCACCGGGACCTGGGACGGGGAGAGGTTCACCGTCCAGGAGGCGGTCCCCGCCGCCCGGTACGACGTACCTGGCGCGGAGCCGACCGCCACCTCGACCCCCGGCTCCACGGTGCGGCCCTCGTTGTCCCCGGACGAGCTCGCGGTGGTCGCCGAGGAGTCGGCGCTGCTGCCCGGCTGGCGCTCCGCCGCAGTGGTCGACTCACAGGTCCTGGTCGACGTGGTCTACGACGACGGCTCGCTCCAGGAGTGGGCCGATCAGCGCTGGGGTCGGGGTGTCGTGGTCCTCCTGCCCCTGCTGAGCGGCGATCGTGCGCCATGATCGGGTCCATGACGCGATCGCAGCTGCGAAGCACCGCGGCGCTGGGCCTGGCCGGCCTGGTCCTGGGGCTGGCAGCGTGCGGCACCAGCGACGGGGCCGGGGGCGGCGCGCCGCCGCCGAGCGGCTCGACGGCGATGCCGGAGTCGGTCCCGGCCGCCGAGGGAGTCGTCACCACCGACGGGCTGGTCACCGTGCTGGACGAGGGACGGGCCGAGGGCGGGCCGCGGCTGTGCCTGGGGCCGGTCGCCCGGTCGCTCCCTCCGCAGTGCGAGGGCGTCGCGCTGGCGGGCTGGAGCTGGTCCGAGCACTCCGAGCACCAGCGGCGCGCCGGGGTGCGCTGGGGCGACTTCGCGCTGACCGGGACCTTCGACGGGTCCACCTTCACCGTCACCGAGGCGGTCCCCGCCGCGGTGTACGACGAGCCGCCGGGCGAGGAGACCGACCTCGAGACGCCGTGCCCGGAGCCCGCGGACGGCTGGAAGGTCGTCGACGCCGCGAAGGTGAGCAGCGCCGCGCTGGACGAGACGCTGCGGGTCGCCGGACAGCTGCCCGGGTACGCCGACTCCTGGCTGGACCCGGCGCCGGCCGCGGAGGCCGACCTGGGCATCGTCAACGTGCGGGTCGTCCAGGACGTGGCCGGGGCGGAGGCCACCCTGCGCGAGACCTGGGGCGGCGCGCTGTGCGTGTCCCAGGCGGCGTACTCGGCAGCCGAGCTCACCGAGCTGAGCAACACTCTCCAGAGGCTGCCCGGAGTGCTGACCAGCTGGGCCTGGCTCGACGTGGTGCGTCTGGTGGTCGTCCACGACGACGGCTCGCTCCAGGACTGGGCAGACCAGACCTACGGCGAGGGCCGGGTGGAGGTCCGCTCCACCCTCGCCCCGGCGGAGGGCTAAGGGCTGACGCGGTAGCGGTCTGCTGCCCTTCGTCGGTCTTCTGCACCGATGGCAAGGGTCCTTGGCCTCTGACTGCGGGCACCGCTGCGGGGTGAGGGTCGCAGCAGAGCGCCCGCGCGGCCCGACGAAAGGACCGACCCCATGAGCGAGAGAGACATCGAGCTTCTTGCCCTCAACCCGCTGTTCGTCCGCCCCGGCGAGGCGCGGGAGGTCCCGGCGTTCTCGCTGCCCGAGGAGTCGATGACCCCGGAGACGGCGTACCAGTTCGTGCACGACGAGGCCATGCTCGACGGGAACGCCCGGCTCAACCTGGCTACCTTCGTCGGGACCTGGATGGACCCGATGGCCGCCAAGCTCTACTCCGAGACCTTCGACAAGAACATGGTCGACAAGGACGAGTACCCCCAGACCGCGGCGATCGAGGAACGGTGCTGGCGGATCCTTGCCGAGCTCTGGCACGCGCCCGACCCCAGCCGGTCGATCGGCACCTCGACGATCGGCTCGTCAGAGGCGGGCATGCTGGGCGGGCTCGCGCTCAAGCGCCGCTGGCAGCACGCCCGCAAGGCGGCCGGCAAGTCCACCGACCGGCCCAACCTGGTGATGAGCTCGGCCGTCCAAGTGTGCTGGCTGAAGTTCTGCAACTACTTCGACGTGGAGACCCGGACGGTCCCGATCAGCGACGAGCACCGCACGATGGACGGCTTCGAGCTGGAGAAGTACGTCGACGAGAACACCATCGGCGTGGTGCCGATCATGGGCGTGACCTACACCGGGATGTACGAGCAGGTGGCCAAGATCTGCCAAGCCCTGGACCAGATCCAGGAGTCCACCGGGCTCGACGTCCCGGTCCACGTCGACGCCGCTTCCGGCGGCTTCGTAACGCCCTTCGCCCAGCCCGACATGGAGTGGGACTTCCGGCTCGACCGGGTGCACTCGATCAACGTCAGCGGCCACAAGTACGGCCTGGTCTACCCGGGCCTGGGCTGGGTGGTGTGGAAGGAACAGGCCTTCCTCCCCGAGGACCTGATCTTCTACGTCTCCTACCTCGGTGGCCGGATGCCGACCTTCGCCCTGAACTTCTCCCGACCCGGCGCCCAGGTGCTGCTGCAGTACTACAACTTCATCCGCCTCGGCCGTCGCGGCTACGCCGCGGTGCAGGAGGAGAG
The DNA here is from genome assembly GCF_002865585.1 of Nocardioides houyundeii. Lineage (NCBI taxonomy): Bacteria > Bacillati > Actinomycetota > Actinomycetes > Propionibacteriales > Nocardioidaceae > Nocardioides > Nocardioides houyundeii. The sequence goes on from NZ_CP025581.1 coordinate 852,361, forward strand.
CCTCGCGGTCGCGCAGTACCTGGCCCGGGAGATCGAGAAGCTGGGTCCGTTCACGCTGTGGAACGACGCCTCCGACATCCCGGTGTTCGCCTGGGAGCTCAAGCCGGACCACACCTCGAACTGGAGCCTCTACGACCTCTCCGACCAGTTGCGCCAGCGCGGCTGGCTGGTGCCGGCGTACCCGTTGCCCAATGACCTCTCCGACCGGACCGTGCAGCGGATCGTGGTGCGCAACGGCCTGTCCCACGACCTCGCCGACCGCCTGCTCGACAGTCTGCGCAGCAGCGTGGAGTTCCTGGACAGCCTGCCTGGTCCGCTGCCGCGTGAGCAGAAGACGGAGATGTTCCACCACTGAAGGGGTCGGTGATGACCGATCACCGCAATGCCGCGTCACCGGGGGACGGGGACTCCCTTCCGGCGGCTGCCGGGACGGGCGCCACGAGGACCGCGATCACGTTGCTCGGCACCGGACAGCTGGCCATCCTCACGGTGGTCGTCGTGGCCAGCCTGCGGAGCCTGCCGACCATGGCCACCTACGGTCTGGCGTCGATCACGCTCTACCTGATCCCCGCGGTCCTGTTCCTGGTCCCCACCGCCCTGGTGGCCGCGGAGCTGGCCACCGGGTGGCAGGGCGGGATCTACGCCTGGGTCCGGGAGGCCCTGGGCAACCGGTGGGGCTTCCTGGCGATCTGGCTCCAGTGGGTCCAGAACGTCGTCTGGTTTCCCGTGCAGCTGGCCTTCATCGCAGCGGCGGTCGCCTTCACGGTGGGTCGTGGCGACCTCGCCAACGACGGCCTCTTCAACGCGATCGTGATCCTCTTCTTCTACTACCTCGCCACTGCGGTGGCCCTGGCCGGTGGCAACCTCTTTGCCAGGATCGGCTCGTGGGGCGGCGTCATCGGCACGATCATCCCGGGCATCCTGCTGATCGTGCTCGGGGCGATCTGGCTGGCTGACGGGCAGAAGTCGCAGACCCCGCTGGAGGCCTCCGACGTGATTCCACCCTTCACCGGATTCGCCTCGATCGTGCTGATCGTCTCCAACTTCCTGGCGTACGCCGGCATGGAGGTCAACGCGGTCCACGCCAACCGGATGAGGGACCCTGGCCGGCAGTACCCCAAGGCGATCCTGATCGCCTCCTGCTTGATCCTCGGCGTCTTCATCGTGCCCACGATCATGGTCGCGGCGCTGGTGCCGAAGTCTGCGCTCGGGCTGACCGACGGGATCATGCTGGCCTTCCGCAACTTCTTCGAGCACTACGGCGTCGGCTGGGCCACCTACGTGCTCTCGGCGATGATCGCCATCGGCGCGCTCGCCTCGGTGGTCACCTGGATCGCCGCGCCGTCGATGGGGCTGCTGGCGGCCGGCAGGACCGGGGTGCTCCCGCCGTGGATGCAGAAGCAGAACAAGCGCGGCGTCGAGGAGGGGATCCTGGCCGTCCAGGGCGTCATCGTCACCGTGCTCGCGCTGCTCTTCGTGATCATCCCGAACGTGAGCGCGGTCTTCTTCACGCTCGTGGACATGGCGGCGGCGCTCTACCTGATCATGTACCTGCTGATGTTCGCCTCGGTGGTGCGGTTGCGCCGTACCCAACCGGACGTGCGGCGCAGCTACCGGGTGCCCGCCGTCGGCCTGGTGGCCGGCGTGGGCTTCCTCGCCTCCGCGGCGGCCCTGGTCCTGGGGTTCATCCCTCCGTCGGGACTGGTGGGGATCCCCCCGGCGGTCTACCCCTACGTGATGCTCGGCGTCGTGGTCCTGCTCGGCATGCCGCCGCTGCTGATCTACGCGGTGCGCAAGCCGCACTGGCGGACCACGGACGACCGGGGCAACCCTCTCCCCGCGGCCGGAGCTGCCAGCGGCTCGGGCGGATCGGGAGGGGGAGACTGATGCGAGAGCCGGTGCGGCTGCGCCCACTGCGGCTCCTGGCGGCAGGTCTGTTTGCCGTGAGCCTGGCAGCAGCGCTGGCCGGCTGCGCCGACGACGACAGGCAGGTCGCCCAGGAGCGAGCCGAGCGGCTGGTGGAGCTGACCCGTTCCAACGGGACCGCCCCGGAGCTGACCGTCGAAGTGGCGCGCAACCTCTACGGGGAGCACGCCTACGCGGTCTGCGCGTCGCTGGCGGGCAGTCCGCTCGACCTCGCCGTCTGGGCGCGGGTCACGCGGGCGGTGCCTGAGGAACTGGTGCAGGACCTCGTCGCCTACGACCGGTCGGTGGTGGAGGTCTACTGCCCTGACCGGCTCGACGACTACGAGGACCTGCTCGACACGCTGAACGTGGACGAGAGCGATCGCTGACCAGTGCGTCGGCGCATGGACGAGGAGCACGGCAAGGGCCAAGTCAACCGGCTCACGCCTGGTGCCCGGAGCCTGTATAGCGTTGGCGTGTGCCCCCATCTCTCAAGTCAGCACGCGTCATGCTGGCCGGGTCGTTGACGACGGCACTCGCCGCCGGAGGTATCGCAGCGGCGTGGGTTCTCATCGGCCGGACAGGGTTCACCTTCGCCTGGGTCACTCATTTCATTCTCATGGCGTGGGTGTCTTCGATCGTCGGTCCGCGGGTACACATTCCGAGTCACGGTTGGCTCCGGGTCAGGCACTGGGAGGCGCGGCTCTACCCGGCACTGGGGGTCCGACTGTTCGGGAAGCTGCTCGACGTCATCGGATGGAACCGGCTCATCGCAAGAGAACGTGGGTTCGACGGCACGCGGGAGGGCCTGAAAGAGCTCGATCAGCACACACGTCGCTCCGAGGTCGGCCACAGCATCTGCCTCTTCGTTGCTGCGGCCGTGGCTTTCGGCGTGCTGTCGACAGGGGCATGGCGAGGGGCCGTCTGGCTGGTGGCCCTCGGACTGCTCCTACATCTGTACCCAGCGCTGCTGCAGCGGCTCTTGCGTGCCCGCCTTCAGTCCATCTCGGCCCGGCTCTCAAGGAAGAGCTCTCCTCTCCTGTGAGACCGAACCAGGTCCGAGGCGGATCGTGCTCAGTCCGAAGAAGGGGTGTCCTGCTTCGGCTGCAAGGTGAGGCTGACCGAGTTGATGCAGTAGCGGTCGCCGGTCGGCGTGCCGTAGCCGTCGGGGAAGACGTGGCCCAGGTGGGAGCCGCACGTCGCGCAGCGCACCTCGACGCGCTTCATGCCGTGGCTGGTGTCCTCGATGTACTCGATCGTGTCGGTCATCGGCTGGTAGAAGCTGGGCCAGCCGCACCCGGAGTGGAACTTGGTGTCGGACTCGAAGAGCTCCGAGCCGCACGCCTTGCAGGAGTAGACCCCGGTGGTCTCGGTGTCGTTGTACTCACCGGTGAAGGCGCGCTCCGTGCCTGCCTGGCGGAGTACGGCGTACTCCTCGGGGGACAGCTCTGCTCGCCACTGCTCGTCGGTCTTCTCCACGTCGTAACCCATGAGGGTCACGGTAATCGGCCCGCCAAGGACGGTCGTAGGGCGGCGGGTCGCCGACGGCATCGAAGACCCGAACAAAGTTTCGTTTAGTGTCTCAGTCGGTGGGACGTGGGGCCTTGGTTGTCGGTGGGTGTCGGTTGGCTGGAGGCATGACAGCGAGCGCGGTGCGGGAGCCGGGGATGGCCCCTGGGGGCTCGGTGCTGGTGGACTCGGTGGCGGAGGCCCGGTTGGGGCTGCGTGCGGCGGCGATGGTGTCGCCGGGGTCGTTGGGGACCGGGGAGCTGGCGGCCGCGATCGGTGAGCTGGCGGGGTTGGAGTCGGCGGCGACCGCGTTGCGGTTGGCGCTCTCCGCCGAGGCGCAGGTGCGGCGGGTGGCCGAGGATCCGGTCCATGGTGGGGCGGCAACCGGGACCGATGCCTGGTTGGCCGGGTTGTTGGGTGCCACGCGGGAGTCGCAGGCAGCGGGGTTGAGGTTGGGGGAGCTGTTGTCCTCCAAGTACGCCGCGACGCGGGAGGCGTTCGCGGCGGGCCGGATCAGGGTGGACCAGGTCCGGGTGATCGTGAACGCCGCGGAGCAGGCCCCGGCCCGGGCCACGCCCGAGCAGCTCGCGACCGCGGAGGAGCTGTTGGTGGGCAAGGCGACCGGGGAGGGGACGCGGTCGGGGCGGGCGATGAACGCGAAGCGGTTGCGGCAGGCGGCGCGGCGGATGTTCGATCCGGTGGACCGAGGGCTGGCCGACGAGCACGAGCACGCGATGTTGACCCGGGAGAAGCATGGTGCTGACCGGGAGACCTATCTGTCGTTGCATGACAACGGGGACGGGACGTGGTCGGGGAGGTTCCGGATCCCGGAGCTGCACGGGTCGTTGTTGGACACGGTGCTGGGCCGGTTGAGCAGCCCGCGGCGGTTGGGTCGGGACAGGACCGGGGCTCCGGTGGTCGATGAGACCGCTGCGGGGGTGGGGGAGAGCGTGTCGTTCCCGGAGATCCAGGGTGCGGCGTTGTGTGAGCTGATCGAGCACCTGCCTACCAGTGGGCATGGCGGATCGGCTGCGGCGGTGCTGGTCACGTTGGACCTGGCGGCGTTGCTGGACGGGGTGGGTGCGGCTCGGTTGGAGACCGGGGTGCGGGTCACCGCGGGGGATGCTCGTCGGTTGGCGTGCGAGGCGGGGTTGGTCCCGGTGGTGCTGGGCGGTCGCTCGGAGCCGCTGGACCTGGGTCGGGAGCGGCGGTTGCACTCGGTGGCGCAGCGTCGGGCGTTGTCGCTGGTCCATGACAGCTGTGCGGTCGCGGGGTGTGAGCGGCCGTTCTCCTGGTGCGAGATCCACCATCACCGGCTGGCGTGGTCCCAGGGTGGGCGGACCGATCTGGGCAACGGGCTCCCGTTGTGCGGGCATCACCACCGCAGAGCCCATGACCCGGGCTGGGACCTACGTGAGCACACCTCCGGGGAGCGCCGCTTCCACCGCAGACGATGGGAGCGGCCTGCCGGAGGGGAGTCCGCGTGTCGAGAGGAGCGCCAGCGGCCGGAGTGCCGGGATCCTCGCTAGCGTGACCCCATGGCCACACCAGCAGCCTTCGTCCAGGCCGGGGACCGGGAGGTTCGCGTCTCCTCACCGGACCGCGTCATCTACGAGGCCACCGAGCGCACCCCGGAGGTCACCAAGCTGATGGTGGCGCAGTACTTCGCCGACGTCGGTGACCCGCTGATGCAGGCGCTGCGCGACCGTCCCACCGCCCTGGAGCGGTGGCCCTCGGGGGTGCGGGAGGGGTTCAAGCTGGCCACCGGCCCGCAGGACAAGGACGCCGAGGCGTTCTACCAGAAGCGGATCGCCAAGGGTGCCCCCGACTTCGTGGAGGCGGTGGAGATCACCTTCCCGTCCGGCCGCAAGGCCTCGGAGATCTGCCCGACCGAGATCGCGGTCCCGGTCTGGTGCGCCCACATGGGCACGCTCACCTTCCACCCGTGGCCGACCCGCCGCTCCGACGTGGACCGCCCCGACGAGCTCCGCATCGACCTGGACCCGCAGCCCGGTACGTCGTTCGCCGACGCGGTGCGCGTCGCCGGGGCGGCTCGCGAGCTGCTGGCGGACCTCGGCATCCGCGGATTCGCCAAGACCAGCGGGAACCGCGGCGTGCACGTCTTCGTCCGGATCCGGCCCGACTGGGAGTTCGTCGACGTCCGGCACGCCGCCATCGCCTTCGGCCGCGAGCTGGAGAAGCGCGACGACGGCGTGACCACCGCGTGGTGGAAGGAGGAACGGGGGAGCAGGATCTTCGTCGACTACAACCAGAACTGCCGCGACCGCACGATGGCCTCGGCGTACTCGTTGCGTCCCCTGCCCGGTGCGCCGGTCTCCACCCCGGTCACGTGGGAGGAACTGGCCGAGCTCGACGACCCCCGGGGCTTCAACCTCGTCACCGTGCCGCAGCGTCTGGCCGAGCAGCCGGACCCGTGGGCCGAGATCGACGAGGTGGCGCACGACCTCACCGCCCTGCTGGACCTGTGGGAGCAGCACCCGGTCGAGCTCAACTACCCGCCGGACTACCCCAAGATGCCCGGCGAGCCGCCTCGGGTGCAGCCCAGCAAGAAGGTTGCCGAGCACTGGGACACCGACGGCAACCGTGTCGACACCTGAGCCGTCACCCGCACGAGCCCGGGCAAGCACGATGTTGGGTCGCTACGACGCTGTCGCGCCGGCCCGCGGAGTGGTACAGAGGTAGACATGCCCGAGGACCAGCGAATCGGCCGCTTCCCCCGCGAGCCCGGCAAGCGCGGGGCCGCCGGCGCGGAGCGCTGGAGCGACTACCTGGACTGGCTGCGCACCGACATCGTCACGACCGTGACCGGTATGCACTCCAGCGAGTCCCGCAAGACGCGCCTGCCGTCGGGGTGGACGCCGATCGAGCTGCTGTCCCACCTCATGCACATGGAGCAGCGCTGGTTCATCTGGGGCTTCCTCGGCGAGCAGGTCCGCGACCCGTGGGGTGACTGGAACGCCAGCGACCCGTGGGCGGCCCAGGAGCTCGACGACGTACGCGACGGACCGCGGTGGAGCGTTCCCGACGACGTCACGGTGGAGCGGATCGCCGAGCGCTTGGAGGCGGTGGCCGAACGCACGCACCGGATCCTGCGGGAGCACTCCCTCTCCGAGCCTGCCGCGATCGGCGGCCGGTTCTCCGACCACCCGCCGACCCTGGAGTGGATCTGCTTCCACGTGCTCAGCGAGTACGCCCGGCACGCGGGCCACCTCGACATCGTCACCGAGATGGGTGGCGGCTGACCGCCCGCTGGCTACTTCTCCCAGGGGGCGGCGACCGGGAAGTACTGCTCCAGCACCCCGGTCAGCAGCGCCTGCACCTGGTCCTCGCCGAGGGCGGAGTCGTGGTGGTCGGCCACGCAGAAGAAGTCCCGGTCCCGGCGCAGCAGTCCGGTCAGCTGCTTCTCGAGCTGCTGGTGGCCCAGGTCGACGTAGGCGTGGTGTGCCTGGCCGGGGTAGGCCTTCCCGGTCAGCAGGCCGTAGTGCTGGGCGAACGAGGAGAGCAGCGAGATGTCGGTCGCGGAGCGGAACGGCGCACGCGTGGTGCGTTCCACCTCCGCGGGGAAGCGCTGCTCGATCTCGCTCAGCACCGAGCGCACCTGGGGATGGGGGCTGTGCACCATCGTGTGGGTCAGGTAGACGCCGAACGCCTCGCGCAGCACCGCCCGGTTGTTCTCCGCGGCGGCCAGGTAGGGCCGGTCCGCGGACCCGGGGAGCCCCACGGGGCGCTCGGCGACGAACGCGGCGAACGCGCCGGCGGGGGAGAAGAAGTGCTCGGGTCGTCGCGGCCGGCCCAGGAACACGTCGTCGTTGAGGTAGACGAACCGCTCGGCCAGCCCCGGCACGTGGTGCAGGCGGGTCTCGATGGCGTGGGAGCTGAAGGTCGGCAGTGCGTCGGCCGGGAACACGTCCCGGTGGTCGACCACCGAGATCCGGGGGTCCGAGGCATCCAGCCAGTCGGGCACCTGACCGGCGGTGACCAGGTGGATCCGCCGTACCCAGGGCGCGAACAGGTGGACGCTGCGCATCGAGTAGCGCAGCTCGTCGCGACTGCGGTAGCGGGCGTCGCCGCTCGCCTCGCGGGTCGCTGCCACTCCGGTCACCTGCTCCTGGCGGCGGATCCGCTGCTCGTTCCAGTCCGGGTCGTCACCGTCGACCCAGGTGTAGACCACGTCGACGTCGAAGCGGCACTCGTCGGTGGTCGGCAGCAGCATCTCGGGCAGCGTGGCGACCTCCACGCCCTCGACCTCGGCGACGGTCAGCGCGGCGCCCGCGGGGAGCCGGTCGCCGTACCGGGTGGGATCGGGGGCGACCAGGTCGCCGCTGGGCTGAGCGTCCCAGAACTCAACGGTGACGCCGGCACCCTCCGCGAGCAGCCCGTGATGGCCACCGCGACCGGGCCACGGTTCCAGGTGGATCCGTGCCCCCCGGGTGCGCAGCAGGGCCTCGGCCATCGCCGGCGCGGTGCCGCGGCGTTCCGGCCAACCACGCTCCGCGGGGTCCCGGAGGCTGAGGTAGTCCGGCCCCGGCTCGGCCGCGAGCGCCTCCAGGAAGGCGGTACGTCGCGCCATCGGCACCACCAGCACCGGTCCGGGGTCGAGCGCGTGGGCGGGGATCACGAACCAGCCCGAGCCCGCGGCCCGGGCTGCGTCCACCGCGGTGCGCAGGGCGGCGGAACGCGCCGCGGCCGGGACGACACCGGCGGCCGGTGCCCCCTCGGGCGGGGTGCCCACCGGCCCGGGCCGGCGACCGTGGAGCACCCGTCGGGGAGCCACCGGGTCGCGGCGCCGAGCGACCGCGCGGTGGTAGATCTCCACCCAGCGCGCAGCCAGCGCCTCAGCCTCGTACGCGGTCGAGGACTCCAGCGCGGCCGCGCCCAGACGAGCGCGCAGGCCGGCGTCGGAGGCGAGCCGGAGCATCGCCGCGGCCAGCCCGGCCTTGGAGCCGGGCGGCACCAGCAGGCCGTCCCGGTCGTGGGTGATGATCTCGCGGGGGCCGGAGGGACAGTCGTAGCTGACCACCGGCACCCCGGCCGACATCGCCTCCTGCACCACCAGCGGGAAGCCCTCGGAACGGGATGCCAGCACCACGACGCTCGACCGGGCCCACTCCGCGGCCATCTCCTCGGTCGCGCCGGGCAGCTCGACCCGACCCTCCAGACCGCGCTTGCGGACCAGGCCCCGCAGTGCGGCGCGCCGCGGCCCGTCCCCCCAGATGCGCAGCGTCCAGCCGGGCAGCTGGTCGCTCACCTGCGCGAACGCGTCGATGACGTGCTCGAACTGCTTCTCCGGCACCAGGCGCCCCGCAGAGACGATCACCGGCGCGTCGAGGGGTGAGCGGGGCTGCGTGGTGGTGGGCAGCGGGTTGGGCATCACCACCATCTCCGGCGCGGCTCCGCGCAGCTCGGCGGCCAGCCAGTCGTTCATCGACCCCGTCAGCGACGCCACCACGTCGGCGCGCGGGGCGAACGACAGCAGCGCCTCCAGGTCGTTGACCCGCCGCGAGGAGGCCCGGTGCTCCTGGTGGACCAGCGCCACGTCGGCCGGGGCGAGCTGGGAGACCACCGCGAGCAGCTCGGGGGTGGTGGTCACCACGACGTCCAGCTCGAGGCCCGGCAGGTGCGCGCGCAGCGCCGCGTCGGTCAGGGCGGAGAAGGAGGCGTCCCAGCGCCGCGGCACCAGCACCGACTCGCGCCGTGCCAGCTCCTCCGCGACCTCGGGGGCGACCACCCCCGGCTGCACAGCTCGGGGGGCATTCGGGTCGCGGACGTCGACCAGGTACTCCACGCCCACGTCGTCGTGCAGGCGGTAGTGCGGGTGCTCGCCGCTGCGGGTGACGCTGATCAGCGAGACCTGGTGCCCGGCGGGCAGCGCCGCCAGGGCGTTGGCCTGGGTGATCGCGGAGCGTGCGGTGCCGCCCATCCCGTCGGCGTTGTAGAGCACGAACCCGATGCGCAGCCGTCCGCCGTCGCGGGAGCGCAGTGCCGCGGCTGCCGTGCGCAGCCGACCGCCCAGTGCCACTCCTGGCGTCCTCGTCCCGTCCCCGTCGCGCCTAGACCCCGGTCACGCCCTCGCCGCCGCCGGCCTGCTCGTCGAACCGCTCGTGCTCGAGCAGGTGCAGCACCGGTACGCCGATCTTGCGGCGGGCCCGGGAGGTCCAGTCGACGTGGAAGAACTCCGCCACCACGTGCGGACGGGTGAGGATGATCGCCTCGCGTGCGTCCACCGCGGCGACCTTGGTCTCCAGGTCGTCCAGGGGGGACTCGTCCACCACGGTGCCCGTGGTGTGCGCCCCGGTGGCGGCCAACGCGGCCAGGCTCACCGAGAGCTCCTCCGCGGCACGCTCCTGGCAGTCCCGGCGCACCGCCTCGACGTCGGCGTCGGAGAGGATGGTGGGAGCCGCCAGCATCTCCCCGGCGCCGAGCGCGCCCATGGACGCCTCGATCCGGGCCGAGGCGTCGTCCAGGGGGATCAGCACGTGGTAGACGACCTGGTCCTTGATGTCCTCGTGCAGGCTGTGGATCTGCTGCGCGTCGGTCGCGCTGACCTCGTGCTCGGCCAGGATGACCACGTCGTAGGTGCCGATGCCATCGTCGATGGGGTCGTTCTCGGGCAGGTTGTCCGGGTTCTCGGTCGGGGGCGTCATCGTGGCGGCTCCTTGTGGTCGATGGCCAGGATCCTAGCGAGGTCGTAGCCGGTCGCCTCGTCCAGTTGCCCGTAGTCGCACGAGGTGGGGTCGCGGTCGGGGCGCCAGCTCTTGAACTGGGCGGTGTGCCGGAAGCGCCGCCCCTCCATGTGGTCGTACTTCACCTCCAGCACCCGCTCCGGGCGCAGCGGCACGAAGCTCAGGTCCTTGCCCGCGCTCCAGCGGCTCTGGGTCCCGGGCACCCGGTCCGGGTTGGCGATGATCCCGCCGTCGCTCCCCGGCTGCTCCGCCCAGGCGCCCCAGGGGTGCTCGGCGATGTCGCAGGCCAGCGGCTGCAGCTCGTCCCACAGCTCGGCGCGGCGCTTGGCGGTGAAGCTGGCGCTCACGCCGACGTGCTGCAGCTGAGCGCCGTCGTACAGGCCGAGCAGCAGGCTGCCGAGCAGTGGCCGCTGCGGTGTCGAGGTCTTGTGCTCGCGCATCCCCGCCACCACCACGTCCGCGGTGCGCTCGTGCTTGACCTTGACCATGGTCCGCTTGTTCGGGGTGTACGGCGCGTCCAGCGGCTTGGCGACCACCCCGTCCAGGCCGGCCCCCTCGAAGTCGGTGAACCACTCCTGCGCCAGCTCCGGGTCGGTGGTCGTGCGGGTCAGGAAGCAGGGCCCGTCCAGCCCGGCCAGGGCCTGCTCCAGGGCCGCTCGCCGCTCCGCGAACGGGCGGTCCAGGAAGGACTCCTCGCCCAGGGCGAGCAGGTCGAAGGCCACGAAGCCCGCCGGGGTGGTCTCGGCGAGCATGTCGACCCGGGACTTGGCGGGGTGGATCCGCTCCTGCAGCACCTCGAACTCCAGCCGGGTGCTCCCGTCCGGCGCAGACCGGGCCACGAAGATCTCGCCGTCCAGCACGATCCGCTCGGGCAGCTGGGCCAGCACCGCGGCGACGATCTCGGGGAAGTAGCGGGTCAGCGGCTTGGTGTTGCGGCTCGCCAGCTCGACCTCGTCGCCGTCGCGGAAGACCAGGCAGCGGAACCCGTCCCACTTCGGCTCGAAGCTCATTCCGCCCCGCGTGGGGACCGCGGCGGCGCTGGAGGCGAGCATCGGCTGGACCGGTGGCATGACGGGCAGGTGCACACCACAGACCCTAGTACCGCCCGGCGCGCCGGAACCGGGACACGACCGGCGATAGTGTGGCCCGGAGCTGCCCCGCCCTGACGAGAAGGAACCAAGTCGATGACGAGCCCGACCAGTCCCGCCGACCCGTCCGGCGCGCCCGACTCCTCGGGCGTCTCCCTGGTCCTGGTCTCGGGCTCCGGCCGCAGCGGCACCAGCTCCCTGGCCGGCAGCCTCAAGCGGCTGGGCCTGCACGTGCCCCAGCCCGAGGTCGAGGCCTCGGAGACCAACCCGCGCGGCTTCTACGAGCCCAAGTGGGTCATCGACTTCCACAAGGGCTACCTCAAGCAGCTCGCGATGCACAACATCGACTCCCGCCCCGACGCGCCCGCCCTGGTCGCGGAGCTCGCCGCCACCGGGGAGCCGCAGCAGCGGCTCAAGGAGTGGCTCTCGGGCCAGCTCGACCACCCCCGCCTGGTCGTCAAGGACCCGCACGCGTTCTGGTTCGCCGAGGTGTGGAGCGCGGTCTGCGCCGATCTGGGCGTGGACCTGAAGTGGCTGACCGCCCTGCGTCACCCGGCCGAGGTGGTGGGGTCGCGGGACATCGCCTACCTGCAGAGCCAGAGCGAGGAGCTGCGGCTGGTCAAGGAGACCTCCAACGTCGCCGGCTGGGTCAACGCCGCGCTGCTCACCGAGCGCGCCGGCCGCGGCACCGCCCGCTCCTTCATCCGGTACGGCGACCTGCTCGCCGACTGGCGCACCGCGCTGGCCCGCGTCGGGCAGCAGCTCGACCTGACCTACGACGCCGACCTCACGGACCCGGCGCCCCACCCGGTGGACGAGTTCATCGAGCCGTCGATGCGCAAGTCGCAGCTGACCTGGGACGACCTGCACCTCCCCGCACACCTGCGCGACACCGCGCAGGAGGTCTGGGACCTGCTCGGCCAGCTGGTCGAGGAGCCCACCTCCACGGTGGCGACGGAGCGCCTGGACCAGATCCAGGCCGACTACGCCGCCCGCTACGCCGAGGCCGTCGCCCTCACCTACGACCACAGCAGGGCCGAGGCGGTGCTGGCCGCGCGCAAGGCGCGCGACGTGCAGCGGGCCACCATGCAGGACCTGCGTCGCCAGCTCCGCGAGGCCGAGCAGCGTGCCGCGCACCCGGAGCGCAGGAGCCTGCTCGACCGGCTGCCCGGTCGCGGCCGACGCGGGTGAGCACGCAGGCGGTCCACTAGAGTTCGGGGTTGATCACGATCCCCGGTTGGTCTGCCGGCAGGGCCCGCCTGACTTTGAATCAGGACTAGCGACGTAGGTTCGACTCCTACCCGGGGAGCAAGACACGCTGAGCGCGGATCCGTCGCGCCGACTCGTCAAGGCAGGGGAGCAATGGACAACCTCACCGTGATCGTCCTCGCAGCTGGAGGCGGCACCCGGATGAAGTCCAAGACCATGAAGGTCCTGCACCCGGTGGGGGCCGGTCCATGATCGGGCACGTGCTCCGCGCCGTGCAGGCGATGGAGCCCTCGCGGATCGTCGCCGTCGTGGGCCACCAGCGCGAGCAGGTCGCCGAGCACATCACCGAGCTGGTGCCGGACGCGGTGCTCGCCGTACAGGAGACCCAGGAGGGCACCGCGCACGCGGTCCGGGTGGCGATGGACGTTGCGGGCCCCACCACCGGGACCGTGGTGGTGGCGGCCGGGGACACCCCGCTGCTGGAGGGGGAGAGCCTGCGGCGGTTCGTCGCCGAGCACGAGCAGACGGGCCACGCGGTCAGCATCCTGTCCGGGGTCGTGGACCAGCCCTTCGGCTACGGCCGGATCGTGCGGGACGAGAACGGCCAGGTGGAGCGGATCGTCGAGGAGAAGGAGGCCTCGGAGGCGGAGCGGAAGATCCACGAGATCAACTCCGGGATCCTGGCCTTCCGGGCCGACTTCCTGCGCTCCGCGCTCGAGCTCATCGACAACGACAACGCCAAGGGCGAGTACTACCTCACCGACGCGATCGGCCTGGCCCGGGCCCAGGGGCTCGGCGTGGGCGCGTTCGCGATCGACGACGTCAAGCAGACCGAGGGCGCCAACGACCGCGCCCAGCTGGCCGAGCTGGGCGCCGAGCTCAACCGGCGCATCGTGACCAGGTGGATGCGCGAGGGGGTCACCGTGATGGACCCCCGCACCACCTGGATCGACGCCGACGTGGTCCTCGCGCCCGACGTCACCCTGCTGCCCGGCGTACAGCTGCTGGGCGCGACGGTGGTGGGCGAGGACGCCGTGGTCGGCCCCGACTCCACGCTCAAGGACTGCGAGGTCGGCAGCGGTGCCCGGGTGGTGCGCACCCACGCCGAGCTGGCCGTGATCGGGGAGCGCGCGAACGTCGGCCCCTTCTCCTACCTGCGCCCCGGCACCCGGCTCGGGGCCGGCGGCAAGATCGGCGGCTTCGTCGAGACCAAGAACGCGGTGATCGGCGAGGGGGCCAAGGTCCCGCACCTGTCCTACGTCGGGGACGCCGACATCGGCGAGGGCACCAACATCGGTGCCGGCACCATCTTCGCCAACTACGACGGCGTCGCGAAGCACCAGACCACCGTCGGCAAGCACGCCCGGACCGGGTCCAACAACACGTTCGTGGCGCCCGTCACGATCGGCGACGGAGCGGCCACCGGTGGTGGGACCGTGGTGCGCAAGGACGTGCCGGCCGGGGCCCTCGCGGTCTCCGCAGGTGAGCAACGCAACATCGAGGGCTGGGTCTTCGCCCGGCGCCCCGGGAGCAAGCAGGCCGAGGCCGCCCAGGAGGCCGGTCAGGTGGCTGGACAGGTGGACCCCGGGGTTGGGGCAGAGCCCCCCCGTGGTTCACAATCCTGAGTAGGCCCTGTTCATCCGGGGGCCGTCACCTCGCACCCCCCCACGAGGAGCGCCACCGTGAGTGGAATGAAGCGGACCACTGAGAAGAACCTGATGGTCTTCAGTGGCCGGGCACACCCTGACCTCGCCAGCGAGGTCTCCGATCTGCTCGGCAGCGGCCTGGTGCCGCAGTCGGTCTACGCGTTCGCGAACGGCGAGCTCTACGTCCGCTACGAGGAGTCCGTGCGCGGTTGCGACGCCTTCGTGATCCAGAGCCACACCTCGCCGATCAACGAGTGGATCATGGAGCACCTGATCATGGTGGACGCGCTCAAGCGTGCCTCCGCCAAGCGGATCACCGTGGTCATGCCCTTCTACGGCTACGCCCGCCAGGACAAGAAGCACCGCGGCCGCGAGCCGATCTCGGCCCGGCTGATGGCCGACCTGTTCAAGACCGCGGGCGCGGACCGCCTGATCACCGTCGACCTGCACTCCGACCAGATCCAGGGGTTCTTCGACGGCCCGGTCGACCACCTCATGGCCCTCACCATCCTGACCGACTACGTCAAGGAGAAGTACGGCACCCAGCAGCTCGCCGTGGTCTCCCCGGACGCGGGCCGGATCAAGGTCGCCGAGCGCTGGTCGGCCCGCCTGGGCGGGGTGCCGCTGGCATTCATCCACAAGACCCGGCGTACCGACCGGCCCAACGAGACGGTCGCCAACCGGGTCGTCGGCGAGGTCGCGGGCCGCATCTGCGTGCTGACCGACGACATGATCGACACCGGTGGCACCATCGTGAAGGCGGCCGAGGCGTGCATGGACGCCGGCGCGGCCGGGGTCATCATCGCCGCGACCCACGCGATCCTCTCCGACCCGGCCATCGACCGGCTCAAGAACTGCGTGGCCAGCGAGATCGTGGTCACCAACACGCTGCCGATCCCCGACGACAAGCAGTTCGACAAGCTGACCACGCTCTCCATCGCACCGCTGCTCGCCCGGGCGATCCGCGAGGTCTTCGAGGACGGGTCCGTCACGTCCATGTTCGACGGCCAGGCCTGAGCGCTGGACTTGCGCTGCAACTGAGCGCTGGACCTGAGCGCTGGATTGGTGCGGCCCGGGCATCACGGAGTAAGGTGCCCGGGTTGCCTCGGCGAGGGAGTCCTGCGAACACCAGGAGCTCCGTGATCGACAGGGCTGGCCAGCCACACTGCGCCGCGCCCCCTGCCGGGAGCGCGGCGTTCGTCGTCTCGCGGGCAGCCAGAGTCCTGATCCACCCCAGCACGAGTCACCCAGCAACGGAGTTGAGCATGTCCAGCGAGAAGATCACCGCCGAGGTCCGCGCAGAGTTCGGCAAGGGCGCGGCGCGCCGCATCCGCCGGGACAACAAGATCCCGGCCGTGCTGTACGGACACGGCAACGAGCCCGTCCACCTGACCCTCCCGGGTCACTCCACGATGATGGCCCTCAAGCACGGCGGCACGAACTCCGTGCTCGAGCTCGACGTCGACGGCAGCCCGCAGCTGGCCCTGGCTCGCGAGGTCCAGGTCGACCCGATCCGCCGCGTCATCGAGCACATCGACTTCGTGTCCGTCCGCAGTGGCGAGAAGGTCACCGTCGACGTCCCGCTGGCGACCGTCGGCAACGCGGTCCCCGACTCGTTCGTGGTGCTCGAGAACAACACCATCCAGGTCGAGGCCGAGGCCACCCACATCCCCGAGCTCATCGAGATCGACATCGCGGGCAAGCGGGTCGGCACCCAGATCCACGCCTCGGACCTGAAGCTGCCCAAGGGCACCACGCTGGTCGCCGACGCGGACCTGCTGATCGTCAACATCACCGGCCAGATCACCGCCGAGGAGCTGGAGGCCGAGCTGGAGGAGGCCGAGGCCGAGGCCGGCATCGAGCGCGAGCCCTCCGACGAGGAGAAGGACGAGGCGGCTGCTGCCGAGGAGTCCGAGGACACCGCCTCCGAGTGACCTCGCGCCGAGGGTTCGCCACGCGATCACCTCGACGCACCGACAGCGCCGTGGGGGCTCCCCACGGCGCTGTCTGCGTTCCGGGGATACTGGAGCCATGACTGCGGACGTGTGGCTGGTCGTCGGCCTCGGCAACCCGGGCCCGACGTACGCCGGTCACCGGCACAACATCGGCTACCTGGTGACCGACGAGCTCGCCGACCGCATGTCGTCGAAGTTCCGCGCGCACAAGACCGGTCGTGCCGAGGTGGTGGAGGGGCGGCTCGGCGCCCCGGGGGAGGCGGGTCCCCGGGTGGTCCTGGTGCGGCCCCGGTCCTACATGAACGAGACCGGCGGGCCGGTGTCGGCGGTGGCCAAGTTCTACGACGTGCCGGCCTCGCGGATCATCGCCGTGCACGACGAGCTGGACATCCCGTTCGGGGCGCTGCGGCTCAAGCTCGGTGGCGGCGACAACGGCCACAACGGCCTGCGCTCGATGCGTGCCTCGCTGGGCACCGGCGACTTCTACCGGGTCCGGGCGGGCATCGGGCGACCCCCCGGTCGCCAGGACGTGGCCGACTTCGTGCTGTCCAACTACAGCACCGTGGAGCGCAAGGAGCTCCCCTTCCAGGTGATCGAGGCCGCGGACGCCGTCGAGTGCCTGATCACCTCGGGCCTGGAGAAGGCCCAGCAGAAGTTCAACCGCTGAGCCATCCTCCGATCGGTCGTCCGGACTCACCCGGACGGCCTAGTCACCCAATATCGGGCATGCGGTAGGGGCCCGCGGCTCGTAGCGTCTCGGGCAAGCACAAGCAACGGCTCGTCCATCATTGGCGGCGGACGAGCTCGGGGGAGCAATCGTGAGTCTTTGGTTCCGTGCGTCCGGGGGGACGCCACAGCAGTCGCTCAGCGGGCCGGCATCGTCCGGTCCTGCGCGCGACGACCGCACGCGGTGCGGTCGCCGGGTCCAGCAGGGACCCACCTCGGTCGTCCGCGGCATCGGCTCCCCCCACCCGGGTCGTGGGCGTCGTCGTCACGCCGTCCTGCCGCGGCTGGCTGTCCGCGCCCAGGATGGCGTGGCGACGCACAGCTACGGGGGCCTGGGATGACCGACCTCGCGCAGTCCTCGGGCCGGTCCCGGGTCTCCCACCGGGCCCGGGTCTCCCACCGGGCCGTGACCCGGAGCTCCGCCCGCGCCCGGCGTGGGGTGCCGTGGGCCCGGCTGATGCTGCCCATCGAGCTGGCGGCCGTGCTGCTCACCATGACCGCCGTGGTCGGGGTTCTCGACGCTCCGGTCCTCGGCTCGGCCGGCTACGTCGTGCTGGTGCTGCTGGCCAGCTACGCCTTCGGGGGTCAGGCCGTCCGGCCCGGGCTGCCCCGACCGGGAAAGGTCCTGCGGGACCAGGTCGTTCCCTTCGGTGCGGCCGGGGCCGCGAGCGCCGTGGGCCTCGTCTCGACCGCCGACCTGCGCAGCGCCCTGTGCCTGAGCGTGGCCGCCGGGGCCGTCATCGCGGGCGGCGCTCTCCTGCGCCACCTGCTGCCGGTGCAGCAGCGGGTGGTGGTCGTCGGCTCCGCCGTGGACGTGGCCGAGGCGGCCACCCGGTGGGCAGGTGACCGACGGATCCAGGTCGTCGGCAGCCTGGTGCTGGGAAGCCAGCAGCCGATGCTGCCGCGCCAGCGCGGCGCCGAGGAGCTGGGGATCTCGGTGGTCGAGGAGGACGACGACCCGCGCGCCGCACTGCTGCGCTTCGCACCAGACCTGGTGCTGGTGACCCAGGGGGGCGACCTCGACACCGACCGGGTGCGCCGGATCGGGTGGGCTCTGGAGGGCACCGGGATCGCACTGGCCCTGCAGTCCCAGCTCGAGGGGATCGGGCCGCACCGCATCGAGCACACCCGCTTCGCCGGGTCACCCGTGGTGCACCTGCGCTCGAGCAGGCCCTCGCCGGTCCTGCGGGCCCTCAAGGCGCTGGTCGATCGGACCGTGGGGTCGATGATCCTGGTCCTGGCCTCCCCGCTGATCCTCGCGCTCGTGGTCGCGGTGCGTGCCACCTCGACGGGTCCCGGGATCTTCCAGCAGGTGCGAGTGGGGCGCGACGGCCGACACTTCACGATGTACAAGCTGCGCACCATGACCGAGGACGCCGAGGCGGTCAAGGCGTTCCTCCTGGACTCCGACGAGGGCAACGGCCTGCTGTTCAAGAAGCGGGCCGACCCCCGGGTCACGCGACTGGGCCGGGTACTGCGCAAGTACTCCCTCGACGAGCTGCCCCAGCTGATCAACGTGGTCAAGGGGGACATGTCGCTCGTGGGGCCGCGGCCGGCGCTGCCGAGCGAGGTCGCCCGCTACACCGCTCTGGAGCGTCGGCGGCTGGTGGTGCGGCCCGGGATGACCGGGGCCTGGCAGGTCAACGGCCGGTCCACGCTGGGTCGGGACGAGTCGGTCCGGCTGGACATCGACTATGCCGACAACTACCGCCTCGTCGACGACGTGGTCATCGGTCTCAAGACCGTCGACGCCGTGGTTCGACCCAAGGGTGCGTGGTGAGGGTGTCCGCGAGCGCCACCGCGGACAGCACCCGCCGGCCGGTCGCTGACGAGTCGTCGAGATGACTTCCGGCGCCGCGCGACGATCCGTCCGCGGCGCCATGCAGGCAACACCAACACTCGGGATGAGCTGGAAGAGGTCTCCCATGTCCGGTGACACCCCGCGCGTCGTCCGCCACCTGCCAGCGCTGGTCGCGGCCTGGGCCGTGGCCGTGGCGCTGCTGGTCCTGCCCGTCCTGGCCTCCCCGGCCAACGCCGCGGACCCCTGCGGCGCGGGCGGCAACAAGATCGCCTGCGAGAACACGCAGCCCGGATCCTCGGACTGGGACGTCTGGGGTGCGGGGGACACCAGCATCCAGGGCTTCTCCACCGATGTGTCGGTCAACGTCGGTGAGCGCATCGACTTCAAGGTCGACACCGACGCGCGGGCCTACCGGGTCGACATCTACCGCGTGGGCTACTACCAAGGTCTCGGGGCGCGCAAGATCGCCTCGGTCAACCCGAGCGCGGCGCTGCCGCAACGTCAGCCCCAGTGCATCACCGACTCCGCCACCGAGCTCTACGACTGCGGCAACTGGGCCGTCTCGGCCTCGTGGAGCGTGCCCTCGACATCGGTCTCGGGTGTCTACCTCGCCAAGCTGACCCGCACCGACACCGGCGGTGCCAGCCACATCACCTTCGTGGTGCGTGACGACGCCAGCCGCTCCGACGTCGTCTTCCAGACCTCCGACACCACCTGGCAGGCCTACAACACCTACGGGGGCTCGGACTTCTACCAGGGCGGCGGCAACGGCCGCGCCTACAAGCTCAGCTACAACCGCCCCGTCATGACCCGCAAGGACAACGGCGGCCGCGACTTCTTCTTCGCCAACGAGTACCCGCTGGTCCGCTTCCTCGAGCGCAACGGCTACGACACCAGCTACATCGCCGGCGTCGACACCGACCGCCGTGGTCAGCTGCTGACCAACCACAAGGTGTTCCTCTCGGTGGGCCACGACGAGTACTGGAGCGGCGCCCAGCGGGCCAACGTGGAGGCGGCCCGGGACGCCGGGGTGCACCTGCAGTTCCTCAGTGGCAACGAGGCCTACTGGAAGACGCGCTACGAGCCGTCGGCCGACGCGAGCCGGACGGCGTACCGGACGTTGGTCTCCTACAAGGAGACCTGGGGCAACGCCAAGATCGACCCCAGCGACCAGTGGACCGGGACCTGGCGCGACCCGCGCTTCGCGGCTCCCGCGAAGGGTGCCGGCCGTCCCGAGAACGAGCTGACGGGCACCGCCTACATGGTCAACCACGACGACCTGGCCCTGAGCGTGAGCGCGCCCGAGGGCAAGCTGCGGCTGTGGCGCAACACCAGCCTGACCACGATGACGTCCGGGTCCACGCGGCTGGCTCCGCACACGGTCGGCTACGAGTCCAACGAGGACCTCGACAACGGCTTCCGCCCGCAAGGGCTGATCCGGCTCTCCACCACCACCGGCGCGGTCCCGGAGTACCTCCAGGACTTCGGCAACCAGGTCGCCCCGGGCTCGACCACCCACCACCTGACGCTCTACCGGGCGCCCAGCGGCGCCCTGGTGTTCAGCGCCGGCAGCATCCAGTGGACGTGGGGCCTCGACGAGGACCACGACTCCAGCTACGCCGCCGAGCCCGCCGACAAGCGGATGCAGCAGGCCCAGGTCAACCTCTTCGCCGACATGGGGGTCCAGCCGACCACGCTGATGAGCACCCTGGTCGCGGCGAGCAGGAGCACCGACACCGCGAAGCCGACCGTGGCGATCACCGCCCCGGCTGCGGGTACGGCGCAGCGCAACGGCGACCGGATCACCCTCACCGGCACCGCGACCGACTCGGGAGGACAGGTCGCGGGCGTCGAGGTCTCGACCGACAACGGGGTCTCCTGGCACCCCGCTGCGGGCACCGGGTCGTGGACCTACTCCTTCATCCAGCACGGGCGGGGGAGCGCCCCCGTCCAGGTGCGGGCGGTCGACGACAGCGCCAACATCGGGGCCGCCACCAGCCGCTCCTTCGAGGTCACCTGTCCCTGCAGCCTGTGGGGGCAGACGGTGCCCGACCTCCCGGCCACCGACGACGCCGCAGCCGTCGAGCTCGGGATCCGGTTCACCCCCAAGGTGGACGGATTCGTCACCGGCGTGCGGTTCTACAAGGGATCCGGCAACGGCGGCACCCACGTGGGGTCGCTGTGGAGCCCGGCGGGCCAGCGTCTCGGCCAGGTGACGTTCACCGGCGAGACGGCGACCGGATGGCAGAGCGCCAGCTTCGCCAACGCCGTACCGGTCACCGCCGGTCAGACCTACACCGCCTCCTACACCGCGCCCACCGGGCGCTACGCCACCGAGGCCGACGCCTTCAGCGCCCGCGGGTACGACGCAGGGGTGCTCAGCGTGGCCGGCGGGTTCGGCAGCCAGCCGCCCGGGGTCTTCGGCACCTCCGGCACGCTGCCGACCCAGTCCTACCGCAACAGCAACTACTTCGTCGACGTCGCGTTCTCCGCCACCAACGACTCGCCCCTGGCCGTCGTGGACCAGTCGCCGACGCCGGGGGCCACCGGCGTGCCGGTCTCCACGACGGTGAGCGCCCGGTTCTCCAAGCCGCTCGCGGCCGGCACCGCCGGCCTCACGCTGCGCACCTCCGCCGGAGCCACCGTGCCCGGCACCACCACCTACGACGCGACCGACCGGCGGGTCACCTTCACCCCTGCCGCACCGCTGGCCAGCTCCGTCGAGCACACCGCCACCGTGCGCGGCACCGACGCCCAGGGCGCGACGGTCAGCACCGGTGCGACCTGGACCTTCCGCACCGCCAGTCCCACCAGCCCGCCCGGGGTCTGCCCGTGCTCGCTGTTCACCCCCGACACCATGCCGACGGTGCTCGAGGACCCCGACAAGCAGGCCGTCACCCTCGGCACCCGGTTCAGCTCCGACGTCAGCGGGGTGGTGACCGGGGTCCGGTTCTACAAGGGCCCCAACAACACCGGCACCCACACCGGGACGCTGTGGAGCGCCGCGGGCGCACAGCTGGCCACCGGCACGTTCACGGGCGAGACCGCCAGCGGCTGGCAGCAGCTGACCTTCGCCACGCCGGTGCCGATCGCCAAGGACACCGCCTACGTGGTCTCCTACCGGACCCAGCAGGGCCGGTACTCCGCCTCGCCGAACGCCTTCGCCAACGCCGACCTCTCCCGGCCCCCCTTGCGGGTGAGCTCCACCGCGGGCGCCTACACCTACGGCACCGGCTTCCCCTCGACCAGCGTCCAGACCAGCTATCTGGTCGACGTCGTGTTCGACCGGACCACCCCGAGCCTGACCCTGACGTCGCGGCAACCGGCCCCCGGGGCCGTCGACGTGCCGCGCGAGAGCTCGGTCCGCGTCGGGGTCTCCAGCCCGCTGGCGCCCGGCTGGTCGCTGGAGGTCAAGCAGGGTACGACGCCGCTGGCCGGCACCGCAGCGCTGGACGCCGCCGGGACCACCCTGACCTGGACACCGGGTCAGCCGCTCCCGGCGGGCGCGGACGTCACGGTCACGCTGTCCGGCGCCGTCTCCACCGACGGGGTCACCCTTGCGACCCAGACCTGGAGCTTCCGCACGAGGACCGCGGAGACCAACTCCGAGCAGTCCCTGTTCGGGGACCAGGTACCCGTCGACGCCACCACCGACGACACCTCCGCCGTGGAGCTCGGCACCGCCTTCACGCCCAGCCGCAGCGGGTTCATCAAGGCCGTCCGCTTCTACAAGGGGGTCGGCAGCACCGGGACGCACACCGGCTCGGTGTG
Organism: Nocardioides houyundeii; assembly: GCF_002865585.1. Lineage (NCBI taxonomy): Bacteria > Bacillati > Actinomycetota > Actinomycetes > Propionibacteriales > Nocardioidaceae > Nocardioides > Nocardioides houyundeii. Next base: position 874,675 of record NZ_CP025581.1, read on the forward strand.
GTCCGCGAGCGGTTCCCGCCTGGCCACGGTGACGTTCGCCAACGAGACCGCGTCGGGGTGGCAGACCGCCCCGCTGGTCCAGCCTCTCGCGGTGACGGCGGGCACCACGTACGTCGTCTCCTACCTGGCACCGCAGGGCCGCTACGCGCGGACGCCGCAGTTCTTCACCACCGCGTGGACCCGCGGCGACCTGACCGCTCCGGCGGCGAACAACGGACGCTTCGTCTACGGCGGAGGTTTCCCGGCCAGCACCTACGAGGCGACGAACTACTTCGTCGACGTCGTCTACCAGGGGGGCGCCACGCCGACGCCCACGCCGACGCCCACGCCGGCGCCCACGCCTACCGCTACCCCCACGCCGACGCCCACGCCTACCGCTACCCCCACGCCGACGCCGACCCCGACCCCGACGCCGACGCCCACTCCCACGCCGACGCCCACGCCGACCCCCACGCCGACGCCCACGCCGACCACGACGTCGATGTTCGCCGGTCGGCAGCCGGCCGTCGCCGCCGACGCGGAGAAGGCTGCGGTCGAGCTGGGCACCAGGTTCCGGTCCTCGGTGAACGGCACCGTGACCGCGATCCGGTTCTACAAGGGGCCGGGCAACACAGGCACCCACACCGGTTCGATCTGGTCCTCCACCGGCACCCGGCTCGGCACCGTCACGTTCCGCAACGAGACGGCCTCGGGCTGGCAGGAGGCGGTGCTGAGCACGCCGGTGCCGATCACCGCGGGCCAGATCTACGTGGTCTCGTACTACGCGCCGGTGGGTCGCTACTCGGTGACCGAGCAGTTCTTCTCCGGCAACCACGTCGTCGGCCCGCTGACCGCCCCGGCGAACCCCAACGGCGTCTACCGCTACGGCACCGGCGGGGGCTTCCCGCAGAGCACGTGGAACGCCGCCAGCTACTTCGTCGACGTGGTCTTCCGATCGTCGACCTGAGAAGTCGCCCGCCTGCGCGGGCAGAGAGAAAGAGGACGCGATGACGGTGACGGGGGAAGCTGCGCCGGGCCCCACCAGGCCCTTGGGCGTGGCGGTCGTCGGTGCGGGCTACTGGGGTCCGAACCTGATTCGGAACTTCCGGAGCAGCACGGACTGGGACCTGGTCGCCGTGTGCGACCTCGACGTGGCACGCGCGCACACCGTGCTCGGCACCAGGAGCGGGGTCGCGGTGACCGCGTCCCTGGACGAGGTGTTGGCGCGCGACGACGTCGACGCGATCGCGATCGCGACCCCCGCGCGCACCCACCAGGGCGTCGCGCTGGCGGCCCTGCGCGCGGGGAAGCACGTGCTGGTGGAGAAGCCGCTGGCCGACAGCGTGGCGAACGGCACCGCCATGGTCGAGCTGGCGCGCGAGCGGGGGCTCGTGCTGATGGCGGACCACACCTACTGCTACACCCCCGCGGTGCTGAAGATCCGCGAGCTGGTCGAGGCCGGCGAGCTCGGCGACATCCTCTTCATCGACTCGGTGCGCATCAACCTCGGGCTGGTGCAGCCCGACGTGGACGTGTTCTGGGACCTCGCCCCCACGACCTCTCCATCCTGGACTTCGTCATCCCCGGGGGCCTCGAGCCCACCGGGGTGGCGGCGCAGGGCGCCGACCCGCTCGGGGCCGGCAAGAGCTGCGTCGGCTACCTCAGCCTCCCGCTGGTGGGTGGCGCGATGGCGCACGTCCACGTCAACTGGCTCAGCCCCACCAAGATCCGGCAGATGGTGATCAGCGGGACCCGCCGCACCCTGGTCTGGGACGACCTCAACCCGCAGCAGCGGCTCAGCGTCTACGACCGGGGGGTCGACCTGGAGCACAACTCCGCCAGCGCAGCCGACCGGACCGCCTCCACGATCTCCTACCGGCTGGGGGACACCTGGGCTCCGGCCCTGCCCGAGCGCGAGGCGCTCGGGTCGATGGTCGCCGAGTTCGCCGGCAGCATCCGGGAGCAGCGGGCCTCGCGCACCGACGGCGAGGCCGGGCTGCGCGTGCTCCGCGTCCTGGAGGCGGCCGCGCGCAGCCTCGGCTCTGACGGTGCGCTGGTCTCGGCGCGTCCTGAGCAGCCCCGGCTGGAGGTGGCCCGATGAGCACCCTGGCAGGCGCCCGGGCCCTGGTCACCGGGGGGCCGGCACCATCGGATCCACCCTCGTGGACCAGCTCCTGGCCGCGGGCGTCGACCACGTCGACGTGCTGGACAACTTCGTCCGGGGTCGGCGGGGCAACCTGGAGGCGGCCCTGGCCAGTGGCCGCGTGGGGCTCGTGGAGGGTGACATCCGGGACCGGGACCTGGTCCACGACGTGACCCGGGGCCAGGACCTGGTCTTCCACCAGGCCGCCATCCGGATCACCCAGTGCGCCGAGGAGCCGCGGCTGGCCCTGGAGGTGATGGTCGACGGCACGTTCAACGTGGTCGAGGCCGCGGTGGCAGCCGGGGTGGACAAGCTCGTCGCGGCCTCGTCCGCCTCCGTCTACGGCATGGCCGAGGAGTTCCCCACCACCGAGCGGCACCACCACCACAACAACGACACCTTCTACGGCGCCGCGAAGTCCTTCAACGAAGGGATGATCCGCAGCTTCCGGGCCATGCACGGCCTGGACTACGTGCTGCTGCGCTACTTCAACGTCTACGGACCGCGGATGGACGTGCACGGCCTCTACACCGAGGTGCTGGTGCGGTGGATGGAGCGGATCGCCGACGGCCAGCCCCCGCTGATCTTCGGTGACGGGCGCCAGACGATGGACTTCGCCTACACCGTCGACATCGCCCGGGCCAACGTGCTGGCAGCTGCCAGCGACGTGCGCGAAGGGGTCTACAACATCGCCTCGGGGACCGAGACGAGCCTGCTGGAGCTGGCAGAGGCGCTGCTGCGGGTGATGGGCTCGGACCTCGCGGTGGCGCACGGTCCCGAGCGGGCCGTCAACGGCGTGGTGCGCCGCCTCGCGGACGTCTCCGCAGCCCGGACCGACCTCGGGTTCCTCGCCTCCACCGGCATCGAGCAGGGCCTGGCCGAGCTGGTCCGGTGGTGGCGGCCGCTGCGCGCGGAGATCGCCGCGGGTCGCACGGTGGTGTCCTCATGAGCCGGATCAACGTGATGCAACCCTGGCTGGGGCAGGACGAGGCCGAGGCGCTGGCCGCCGTCATCGCCTCCGGCTGGGTGGCCCAGGGGCCCCGCGTCGCGGAGTTCGAGACCGCGTTCGCCGAGCAGCAGCAGGCCGTGCACGCGGTGGCGGTCTCCAGCTGCACCACCGGGCTCCACCTCGCCCTCGTGGTCTGCGGGGTCCGGGCGGGCGACGACGTGGTGGTGCCGTCCTTCTCCTTCATCGCCACCGCGAACGCCGCCACCTACCTCGGGGCGCGGCCGGTCTTCTGCGACGTGGACCCGGAGACCGGCAACGTCACGGCCGAGACCGTCGCCGCGGCCCTGACCCCGGCCACCACCGCCGTGGTCGTGGTGGACCAGGGCGGGGTGCCGGTGGACCTGGCGCCGATCCGGGCGCTGTGCGACCCGCTGGGCGTCGTGGTCGTCGAGGACGCCGCCTGCGGCGCCGGGTCGACGTACGCCGGTGCGCCGGTCGGCGCCGGGGCCGAGATCGCGGCCTGGTCCTTCCACCCGCGCAAGCTGCTGACCACCGGCGAGGGCGGCATGGTCACCACGTCGCGGGCTGACTGGGCAGAGCGCGCCCGCCGGCTGCGCGAGCACGCGATGAGCGTCTCGGCCGCGGACCGGCACGCCAGCGTGCTGGCCCCGCAGGAGGAGTACGCCGAGGTTGGCTTCAACTACCGGATGACGGACCTGCAGGCGGCGGTCGGGCTGGTGCAGCTGGGCAAGCTGGACGCGATGGTGTCGCGGCGCCGTGAGCTCGCGGCGGGCTACGCCAAGGCGATCACCGAGATCGAAGGGCTGCGGCTGGTCGCCGACCCGCCTGGCGGCACCACGAACTTCCAGTCCTGCTGGCTCGAGGTGTCCGGGGAGTTCCCGCTGAGCCGGGAGGAGCTGATGGCGCACCTCGCCGAGGCCGACATCTCGGCCCGGCGCGGCATCATGGCCGCGCACCGGCAGCCGGCGTACGCCGGACGCGACACCGGGGACGTGCCGCTGCCGGCGACCGAGCGGCTCACCGACAACACCCTCATCCTGCCGCTCCACCACCACCTGTCGGAGTCCGAGCACTCCCGGGTCGTGGAGGCCCTGAGCGCGGCGGGACGACGCCGATGACCGGCCTGCTCGTGGTCGCCGCCAGCGGGCTCGCCCGCGAGGTGCTCGCGGTGGAGCGCCAGCTGCGGCGCTACCCACGGATCGCGGTCCTGGACGACGACCCCGCGCTGTGGGGCACGAAGCTGGGCGGCCACCCGGTGGTGGGCGGTCTCGACCTGGTCGCCGAGTACGCCGACCACGACGTGCTGGTCTGTGCCGGCCGGGGCCAGGTGCGGCACGCGCTGGTGGAGCGCCTCGCCGAGCACGGGGTGGGCCAGGAGCGCTACGCGACCTGCATCCATCCCCAGGTCCTGGTGCCCGAGGGCTGCCAGGTCGGCGCCGGCAGCGTGGTGCTGGGCGGCGTGGTGATGACCGCCGACGTCCGGCTGGGCGCCCACGTGGTGGTGATGCCGCACGTGACGCTGACCCACGACGACGTCGTGGCCGAGTTCGCCACCCTGTGTGCCGGGGTGCGGCTGGGGGGTGGGGTGCTCGTCGGACCGATGGCGTACCTCGGCATGTCCTCCAGCGTTCGGGAGGGCCTGAGCGTGGGCCCGGGAGCAGTGCTCGGCATGGGAGCGGCGCTGATCCGCCACCTCCCGGCAGGAGAGACCTGGGTGGGTATCCCCGCCCGGCGCAGCAGCACAGCCGTGGAGGTGGAGAGATGAGTGTTCCGTTCGTGGACCTGGGGTCCCAGCACGCGGAGATCGCCGACGAGGTGCGCGCGGGTGTGGAGGACCTCTTCGCCCGCACCGGCTTCGTGGGCGGCCCGGAGGTCTCGCGCTTCGAGGAGGAGTACGCCGCCTTCCTGGGCGCCGGGCACTGCGTCGGGGTGGCCAACGGCACCGACGCCCTCGAGCTCGCCCTGCGCGGGGCGGGGGTGCGCGCCGGGGGAGAGGTGATCCTGCCGGCCAACACGTTCATCGCCACCGCCGAGGCGGTCTCGCGGATCGGTGCGGTGCCGGTGCTGGTCGACGTCGACGAGGAGCACCTGCTCATCGATCCGGACCGGGTGGCGGAGCGGCTCGGTCCCCGCACCCAGGCGGTGGTGCCGGTGCACCTGTTCGGCCAGGCCGCCCCCGTCGAGCTGGTCCAAGCGCGCTGCGCCGACGCCGGCATCCCGGTGGTCGAGGACGCCGCCCAGGCCCAGGGTGCCCGCCGCCACGGCAGGGCCGCCGGCACGCTGGGGCAGGCTGCCGGCACCAGCTTCTATCCCGGCAAGAACCTCGGGGCGGCCGGCGACGCAGGGGCGGTGACCACCGACGACGAGGCGCTGGCGACCCGGGTCCGGGTGCTGGCTGCCCACGGGTCCCCGACCAAGTACGTGCACGACGTGATCGGCATGAACTCCCGGCTGGACACCATCCAGGCGGTCTACCTGCGGGCCAAGCTGGCCCGCCTGGACAAGTGGAACCAGCTGCGCCGCGACGCCGCCGACCGGTACGCCGCGCTGCTCGCCGGCCTCGAGCCCGCCGGGCTCCGCCTCCCGGGGGTGGCTCCGGGCAACGAGCACGTGTGGCACCTGTACGTCGTCCGGGTGGCCGACCGCGACCGGGTCCTGGCGGGGCTGACCGAGCGCGGCATCGGCGCGGGCATCCACTACCCCACGCCGGTCCACCTGACCCGGGCCTACGCGGGCCTGGGACTGGGGCCGGGCACCTTCCCGGTCGCCGAGCGGGCCGCCGCCCGGATGCTGTCCCTGCCGATGCACCCCCATCTCACGCTCACCCAGCAGGAGACGGTGGCCCAGGCCCTGTCCGAGCTGCTGGGCCGTGACGGCGCCGGGGAAGGGAGGCGGTGATGGGCCGCCTCGCGGACCTGCGCGCCAGGTTCGCGGCCCGACGCAGCGCCCGCGCGGCTACGCGCGGGTCAGGCCCGCACGTGCTGATCATCGTGCAGAACCTGCCGGTGCCCCTGGACCGCCGCGTCTGGATGGAGTGCCAGGCGCTGGAGCCCCGCGGCTACGAGGTCAGCGTGATCTGCCCCAAGGGTCCGGGAGACCGCGCACGCGAGGTCATCGACGGTGTGCACCTGTACAAGTACCGTCCGCCACCCGAGGCCGACGGGCTCACGGGCTACGCGTGGGAGTTCGCCTACTGCTGGCTGCGCACCGCGTGGCTCTCGCGCAAGGTGTGGCGCGACCACCCGTTCGACGTCATGCAGGCCTGCAACCCCCCGGACACCTACTGGCTGCTGGCGCGCTGGTGGAAGCGCCGGGGGGTGCGCTTCCTGTTCGACCACCACGACCTCAACCCCGAGCTCTTCCTGTCCCGCTTCGGGGAGCCGACCGGGCTCGTCGAGCGGGCCGAGCTGGGGGCCCTGCGCTGGCTGGAGCGCCGTACCTTCGCGACCGCGGACAAGGTCACCTCCACCAACGAGTCCTACCGGCGGGTGGCCCTGGAGCGTGGCGGGATGGACCCCTGCGACGTGACGGTGGTGCGCAGCGGCCCGGACACCCGGCGGATGCGCCCCATCGTGCCGACGCCCACCCTGCCCGAGGGCAAGGAGACGTTCACCCTGGCCTACGTGGGGATCATGGGTCCCCAGGACGGGGTGGACACGGTGCTGCACGTGATGGAGGAGCTGGTGCACCGGCGCGGACGCCAGGACGTGCGTGCGGTGCTGATGGGCTTCGGCGACTGCCTGGCCCACCTGCAGCGGGAGAGCGTCGCGCGGGGACTGGACCACGTCGTGGAGTTCACCGGCAGGGTGGACCGCGATGCGATGGCCGCGCACCTGAGCAACGCCGACCTGGGCCTGTGCCCCGACCTCAGGTCGCCGCTCAACGACCTCTCCACGATGAACAAGACCATGGAGTACATGGCCTACTGCCTGCCCTCGGTCTCCTTCGACCTGGTGGAGACCCGGATCAGCGGAGCCGACGCGGTGCTCTACGTCCCCAGCGGCGACGTCGGCGCCTTCGCCGACGCGGTCGAGCGGCTGCTGGACGACGACGACCTGCGCGTCGAGATGGGGCTGCGAGCTCGGCGCCGGGTCGCGGAGGTGCTGGACTGGCGCGCCCAGGCGGCGGCGTACGTCTCGGTGCTGGACTCGCTCACCGGCCGCTTCACCATCGTCCCGCCCGCGCCCACCACGTGGCGCTCCCACGACGAGCTGGGCCGGCCCTACATCGACCTCCACGACCCGGTCGCCCTGGCCGACTTCGTGCGCTACCGGGCGCGGACCCGGCGTCCGGGCCGCGTCCCGGGGGTCCGTCCCACGCTGGTCCGGCCGCGGGACCCCCACGACCCGCGCCGCGACGCCAGGGCGAGCGGCCCCTTCGGGCCGGTGCCGTCGGTGGCGGGCCCCGAGGTGGAGCTGTGAGCCTGGGTCCCGTGGGCTCGGTGCTCTTCTCGGCCCAGGACTACTGGTACCACAACCGCGCGCACTCCGACGTCCAGCTGGCACGGGCGCTCTCGGCGGACCGACCGGTGCTGCTGGTCAACAGCCTCGGCATGCGGATGCCGCGGCGTGGCTCGACCACCCAGCCGCTGCGCCGGGTGGCCCGCAAGCTGGGCAGCACCCTGCGGGCGCTGCGTCGTCCGGAGCCCGGGCACCCGCGGCTCTACGTGATGACCCCGATCAGCGTGCCGGTCTTCGCCAGCCCTCGGCTGAGCCGGCTCAACGCGTGGTCCGTGCGGCTCCAGGTGCGGCTGGCCGCCCGCCTGGTCGGCATCCGTGTGCCGGACGTCCTGGTGACGCTGCCGACGGCGTGGGAGGTGGCGCGCCGGCTGCGCTCGCGCAGCGTGGTGGTCAACCGCTCCGACCGCTACTCCAGCCTGCCCGAGGCCGACGCCGAGCTGATCGGCGGGCTCGAGCGGTCGATGCTGCGCGCCTGCGACGCGGCCGTCTACGTCAGCGCCGAGCTGATGGCCGAGGAGCAGCCCCTGGTGCGGGCCGGGTCCGGGCAGGCGGTGCTGCTGGGACACGGAGTGGACCTGGCGCACTTCGACCCGGCGGCGCCGGGCGCCGAGCCGGCGGACCTCGCGGCGGTGCCGCACCCCCGCGTCGGGTTCTTCGGCGGGATCGACGACTACGTCGTGGACCTGCCCCTGGTACGCCGGCTGGCCCAGGCCCTGCCCGAGGCGTCGGTGGTCCTCGTCGGCGCCGCGACGTGTCCGCTGGACGAGCTGCTCGCGCTGCCCAACGTGCACTGGCTGGGCATGAAGCCCTACGAGGAGATCCCGCGCTACGGCGCCGGGTTCGACGTGGCCATCATGCCCTGGCTGCAGAACGACTGGATCCGGTTCTGCAACCCGATCAAGACCAAGGAGTACCTCGCGCTGGGCCTGCCGGTGGTGACCACGCCCTATCCGGAGGCCAGCGCGCACTCCGACGTGCTGGCCATCGCGCAGGGACCGGAGGACTTCATCGCCAAGGTCGCGCAGGCGTTGGCCGGTGAGCCGGTCGGCACCCCGGAGCGCCGGCGGGCCTCGGTCCTGGCCGACTCCTGGTCCTCGCGGGCCGACGTGCTGCGCACGCTCTTCGAGGGCCGGGGGGACTGAGCCGTGTGTGGGGTGGCGGGGATCAGGCGGTTCGACGGGCAGCCGGTCGACGAGCGGGACCTGCGGGCCATGATGCGGGCGCTGGCCCACCGCGGACCGGACGGCCAGGGGCTGGTGGTGCGCGGGCCGGTGGGCTTCGCCCACACCCGGCTCTCGATCATCGACCTGGCCGGCTCCCCGCAGCCGATGGGCACGCCCGGCGGTCGCCACCTGCTCACCTTCAACGGCGAGATCTTCAACTACCGCGAGCTGCGGCGCCGCAGCGACCACGACTTCCGCACCGACGGGGACACCGAGGTGGTGCTGGCCACCGTGGCCAGGCACGGGCCGCGCGGCGCGGGAGAGTTCGTGGGGCAGTTCGCCTTCGCGCACCACGACTTCGCCGCGGACCGCACCTGGCTGGTGCGCGACCGGGTCGGCGTGCTCCCGCTGTACTACTACGTGGACGGCGAGCAGCTGGTCTTCGCCTCCGAGATCAAGGCGCTGCTGGAGGTGCTCGGGGACAGGGTGCGACTGGACCGGGACCAGGTGCGCGGCTACCTCCGATCCCGGGCCGTGCACGCCCCGGCGACGCTGTTCGCCGGCATCGCGAAGGTGCCGCCGGGCCACGTCGTGGAGGTCTCGGGCCGAGGTGAGGTCGTGGTGACGCCGTACTGGCGGCTGCCGTCGCCCGAGGACGTGCTGGACTGCTCACCCGCCGAGGCCGTGGACCTGGTCGAGGAGACCCTGCGCTCCGCGGTGGACGCCTCCCTGGTGGCCGACGTGCCCGTGGGCGCGTACCTGTCCGGCGGAGTGGACAGCAGCCTGATCGTGGCGCTGGCCGACGCGGCCCGGCAGCGGGCCGGCAGTGCCGAGCCGATCTCCACCTTCAGCGCCGAGTTCGGCGACCCGCGCTTCGACGAGACCGAGTACTCCACCCTGGTCAGCGAGGTGCTGGGCACCGACCACCATCGCGTGCTGATCCGGCCCGAGGACTTCCGAGGCAGCTGGGAGCACCTCACGTGGCACCGGGACGCCCCGGTCAGCGAGCCGGCAGACATCGCCGTGGCCCAGCTGGCCACCGCCGCGCGCCAGCACGTGAAGGTGGTGCTCTCGGGCGAGGGGAGCGACGAGCTGTTCGCCGGCTACCCCAAGTACCGGTACGCCGGAGCGACCGCGCTGGCGAACCGGCTGCCGGCACGGGCCCGGAGCACCGGTGCGCGGGTGCTGGAGCGTGCCCTGCCGGCGAACCGGGCCAAGCTGCGGATCGCGGTCCGGGCACTGGCCGCGGAGCGAGGGACCAGGATGGAGGACTGGTTCGCCCCGTTCACCGACTACGAGATCGACGCGCTGCTCGGCACCTCGCACCCCCGGACCGCGCGCGCCCTGGCACACCGTGACCCCATCGACCTGATGGGACGCCTGGACTTCGACACCTGGCTTCCGGACAACCTCCTGGAGCGGGGGGACCGGATGTCGATGGCGTCGTCGCTGGAGCTGCGGCCCCCGTTCCTGGACCACCGTCTGGTGGAGCTGGCCTACCGGCTGCCCAGCTCGGTGAAGGTGCGTGAGGGCCAGACGAAGTGGGTGCTCAAGCAGGTGGCGCGCCGCCACCTGCCGGGGCGGATCGTGGACCGGCCGAAGGTGGGCTTCCGGGTGCCCCTGGACACCTGGTTCCGAGGTGAGCTGCAAGAGCTCGCCCGGGACCTGCTCAGGGGACCCGGCTCGTTCGTGGAGTCGCTGATGGATCCCGCCGTGGTGGCCGCCATCCTGGAGGACCACGCCCGCGGGCGGCGCGACGAGGAGATCCGGATCTGGACGCTGCTCTCCCTGGAGATGTGGGGCCGGCGGTTCTTCGTCGGCTCTCCCGCAACGGTGGGTTGAGAGCCGGCCGTCGTCCTTACGGCGGGGGCGGAGCCCGCCGGGTGACTAGGAACGCCGCGCGAAGGTACTACCGCATTTGAGGCACGCTAAATGAGGGGTTTTGGGCGACCTGGCCCACATTGGGGATGCGCCATCACAACGGATGTGATGGCGCACCTGGGTTCTCGGCCTGGGTTCTCGCCGATGAATCGAGCACCCCCATGCCCTTCGCGCCCGCCAACGCCCCGTCCCGCTCCGGGGCACGAACACCAGGTCACCGCGCGCCGGCCGCCCTGTCGCCGGCCCGGGCACCCGTCCTGGCGCTCGCCCTGGCGCTGGCGCTCGCGATGGCCGCCGTGGCGACCGTCCCGCTGCTGTCCGGCGCCTCGGCCGCGCGGGGCGCCGTCGCTCGGGTGGGCGCGCCCGCCCGGGTCACGGCCCCGGCCCCGGGGCCGGCCAACGGACTCTTCGCCGAGTCCCCGGTGCCCCAGGCCCGGGTCGACTCCGACGCAGCAGGGGTCGAGCTCGGCATGCGGTTCTCCACCAGCGTCGCCGGGAGGGCCACCGGTGCCCAGATCTACAAGCTGGCCGGCCAGGCGCAGACGCCCACCTCGGCCACGCTGTGGAACGCCCGCGGCAAGGCCCTGGCGAAGGTCGTCATCCCCAGGACCAGCAGGACCGGCTGGATCCAGGTGAGCTTCGCCGCGCCGGTGGCTCTGGAGCCCGGCAAGACCTACACCATCTCCTACTACGCACCGCGTGGTCGCTACGCCGCCACGTCCCAGGGATTCGCGGCGTCGCTGTCGCAGAACGGCCTGACCGCACCGGTCAGCGCCGGGGTGTACAAGTACGCCGGGCGTACGGCGTACCCGACGAGCAGCTTCAGTGCGAGCAACTACTGGGTGGACGTCGTGTTCAACCCGGCCAACATGCTCCAGGCGACGCCCACGCCCACGCCCACGCCGACCCTCACCCCGACCCCCGCGGGCAAGCCCACGCCGACCCCCACCCCGACCCCCGCGGGCAAGCCCACGCCGACGGCTCCGGTGGTGCCCATTCCCACCCTGACGCCGACGCCGACGCCGACGCCGACGCCGACGCCGACGCCGACCCCGACGCCGACCCCGAGCAGGGGTTTCCCGGGCGCGGGGAACACCGGGGTTCCCGACGGGGTGACGTTGACGCCGTACGCGGGTCCGATGACGGTGACCGCCGCCGGGACGGTGATCGATGCCAAGCAGATCACCGGACGGCTGGTGATCAAGGCGCCCAACGTGGTGGTGACCCGCAGCAAGGTCAACGGCACCGTCTACATCGAGCGCTCCGGGTCGCTGACCATGTCGGACTCCACCGTGGACGGCGGCACCTCGCAGGACTCCGCGATCAGCCAGTCGAACTTCACGCTGCGCCGGGTGGAGATCGTCGGCGCTCGGGCCTCGGTGGGCTGTGACGGCAGCTGCGACGTCCAGGACTCCTGGCTGCACGGGCAGTACATGAAGCCCGGCAGCGACTGGCACGGTGACGGGTTCCTGTCCAACGGCGGCAGCAACATGACGTTGCGGCACAACACGTTGGCCTGCGACTCCAAGCCGACCGGCAACGGTGGCGCGTGCTCGGCGGCCCTCGCGGTGTACGGCGACTTCGCCCCGATCACGAACCTCACGGTGGAGGGTAACCTGTTCGTGTCCAGTCCCGCGGGCTACTGCCTGTACGGCGGCTACGACCCGTCGAAGCCCTACGGTCGGCAGGCGTCGAACATCCGGGTGACCGGCAACGTGTTCGCCCGCGGGTCCAGCGGCAAGTGCGCGGTCTACGGGGCCGCTGCGGCGGTGGCCAGTGGTGGCTCCAACGTGTTCAGTGGCAACACCTGGGACGACGGCAAGGCCGTCACCGGCTGAGCCTGGCCGTGACGGTAGGCGCGTTCGACTTACCCCAGGTGGGGGACGGATCGGTTCAGTGCGTACCAAAAGCGGCGTACGTTCCCGAGATCCCCGGCCCCCTAGGCAAGGTCTCTCTTCGCCATGACTCACCTCCCTGCCCCCACCAAGCGCGTACCCGTGCTGGTCCTGTTCCTGGTGCTGACCGCCGGCATGCTGACCGGCACGCCCGCGGTGAGCGCCGCGCCCGCCGGCGCGACGTCCGCCGGAGCCGACGCGCAAGCGAGCGCGGTCTTCCTCGCCACCTTCGAGTCCGGGCGCAGGGGCTGGACCACTGGTGCCCGGACCAGGCTCAGGACGGTGACGAAGGGGCACCGGTCGGCTCGGGCAGCCCGGCTCGCGGCTCGCGTCGGTGCCCGAGCCGCGGGGCGGGCCGGGTCCTTGGCCGCTCGCACCCGCGTCTCGGCCGTGGGGGCGCGAGGCTCCACGCACGTGGTGACCGCCTGGGTACGGGCGCCCCGTCGCGCCGTCCGCACCTCGGTGGTGGTCCGGGAGGTCGAGCCCGCGACCGGCGAGGTCATCCAGCCGGCCCGGCGCGACCGGGTGCGGGCGCGCGGGGCGTGGCGCCGGGCCAAGGTGACCGTGGTCCGCTCGAGCGACACGTCGGTCTTCACCGTGGCGGTGCGCACGGCTTCGAGGGCGCACCACGTCCTGCTGGACGACGTACGCGTCGGGCCGACCACGGCGCCCGCTCCGACGCCGACCCCGACGCCGACCCCGAGTGGTGGTTTCCCGGGTGCGGGGAACACCGGGGTTCCCGAGGGGGTGGCGTTGGCGCCGTACGCGGGTCCGATGACGGTGACGGCGGCGGGGACGGTGATCGATGCCAGGCAGATCACCGGTCGGCTGGTGGTCAGGGCGCCGAACGTGGTGGTGACCCGGAGCCAGGTCAACGGCACCGTGTACATCGAGCGGTCGGGTTCGTTGACGATGTCGGACTCCACGGTGGACGGCGGGACGTCGCAGGACTCGGCGGTGAGCCAGTCGAACTTCACGTTGCGTCGGGTGGAGATCGTGGGTGCTCGGGCCTCTGTGGGCTGTGACGGCAGCTGCGACGTCCAGGACTCCTGGCTGCACGGGCAGTACATGCCGGCGGGCAGCGACTGGCACGGTGACGGGTTCCTGTCCAACGGCGGCAGCAACATGGTGTTGCGGCACAACACGTTGGCGTGCGACTCCAAGCCGACCGGCAACGGTGGTGCGTGTTCGGCGGCGGTGGCGCTGTACGGCGACTTCGCGCCGATCAGGGACGTCACGGTGGAGGGCAACCTGTTCGTGTCCAGTCCCGCGGGCTACTGCCTGTACGGCGGCTACGACCCGGCGAAGCCGTTCGGTGGGCAGGCCTCGAACGTCCGGGTGACGGGCAACGTGTTCGCGCGGGGCTCCAGCGGCAAGTGCGCGGTCTACGGCGCCGCCGCGGCGGTGGCCGGCGGGGGGAGCAACGTGTTCACCGGCAACACCTGGGACGACGGCAAGCCGGTGCGGGCTTCCTAGAGTCTGAGATCGACGCTGTCGGCGCGCAGAGCGGGGCTGTTAGCCTCGCTCTTCGTCCGCTCGGCCCCGTCTCAGGACCCCTGGTGAAGCATGGATGATCCACGCAGTGGCACCGGTGCGACCTCCACCACCTCGCGGCTGGCCCTCGTCCTGACGCTGTGCGCCACGCTGGCAGCCGGTGCCTGCGGGACCGAGACCGCTCGGACCGGAGCCCAGCCTGACCGCCAGTCCGGAGCCGCTCAGCAACCGTCGGCGCCCGACGAGGACGGTGCCGGGGAGTCGCCCTCGGCCGAGCCGAACGCGTTCGCGCCCGGCATCCTGGACCGGCTCGGCTCGGACCCGCTCGGCACGCAGCAGCCGGAGCAGGGGGAGCCGGGCCCGCTGCGATCCGACTCAGCGCAATCCGCCTCGGCACAACCCGAGGCAGGGCAGCCCGGGCATGGCGCGGCGCGACCGGACGCCGCCGCGCGCAGCGGCAAGGAGCGGGGCTTGCGGTTCCGCCCGTCGGTCTCCGGCCACATCACGAGCCTGGGGTTCTACCGGCTCAAGGGGGACCGACGCCGGCACGCGGCACGCGTCTGGAGCGCGTCGGGGACGCTCATGGCCAAGGTGGTGCTCCCCGCCACCGAGACGGTCGGGTGGCAGCACGTGGCGCTGCCCACCCCGGTGGCGGTGAGCCGCAACGCCACCTACCTCGCCTCGGTCTCCGTCCCAGCCGGCGTTCCGTTCGCCGCCAAGCGTCGGTCGGCGCGGGTCCCCGGCTACGCCACCGTCAGCGGTGCCGTGGGCCCTCGCGGACGGTTCCCGGCCAAGGCGCTCACCCAGCGCCGGTTCCGGGTGCGACCTGTGGTCACCCCGGCCGCGAGCACCCCTTCGACGCCCACGGCCAGTGGTGGTTTCCCGGGTGCGGGGAACACCGGGGTTCCCGAGGGGGTGGCGTTGGCGCCGTACGCGGGTCCGATGACGGTGACGGCGGCGGGGACGGTGATCGATGCCAGGCAGATCACCGGTCGGCTGGTGGTCAGGGCGCCGAACGTGGTGGTGACCCGGAGCCAGGTCAACGGCACCGTGTACATCGAGCGGTCGGGTTCGTTGACGATGTCGGACTCCACGGTGGACGGCGGGACGTCGCAGGACTCGGCGGTGAGCCAGTCGAACTTCACGTTGCGTCGGGTGGAGATCGTGGGTGCTCGGGCCTCTGTGGGCTGTGACGGCAGCTGCGACGTCCAGGACTCCTGGCTGCACGGGCAGTACATGCCGGCGGGCAGCGACTGGCACGGTGACGGGTTCCTGTCCAACGGCGGCAGCAACATGGTGTTGCGGCACAACACGTTGGCGTGCGACTCCAAGCCGACCGGCAACGGTGGTGCGTGTTCGGCGGCGGTGGCGCTGTACGGCGACTTCGCGCCGATCAGGGACGTCACGGTGGAGGGCAACCTGTTCGTGTCCAGTCCCGCGGGCTACTGCCTGTACGGCGGCTACGACCCGGCGAAGCCGTTCGGTGGGCAGGCCTCGAACGTCCGGGTGACGGGCAACGTGTTCGCGCGGGGCTCCAGCGGCAAGTGCGCGGTCTACGGCGCCGCCGCGGCGGTGGCCGGCGGGGGGAGCAACGTGTTCACCGGCAACACCTGGGACGACGGCAAGCCGGTCCGGACGCCGTAGAGCTCCGGTGTGCCGGGCTACCTCATATGAGGGGCACTTGATCGCGGGTCCTGAGAAAGGCGCTCATATTGGAGAGGTGCCGCCTCGTCAGATGTGGCGGTCGCCTGGGCTCCGGCCCAGGTTCCCTCCGAGGAAAGCGCACCCCCATGTTTCCTTCCTCCGCTTCCGGGCGCGCTCCTCGTGCCCACAGCCGGGGGCGACGAGTGTCGCCGTTGTGCGCACTCGCCCTGGCTGCTGCCTTGGCCATCCCGCTCGTGTCGAACCTCAGCGCCGCCACCGCCCGGGCCGGCCCCGCCCGAGCCGCCGCTGCGCCGGTGACAGCCGGCGGCCTGTTCGACGAGTCGCCGGTCCCCCAGGCCACGCTCGACTCCGACACCACGTCCGTCGAGCTCGGCATGAGGTTCTCCCCGAGCGTCGCCGGCACCGCGCGCGGCGCCCAGATCTACAAGCTGGCCACGAGTGCGTCTCGGACCCCCAGCTCGGCCACGCTGTGGAACGGCCGCGGCGAAGCCCTGGCCCGGGTCAGCATCCCGACCACCACCCAGACCGGCTGGCTCCAGGCGAACTTCTCCACGCCGGTGTCCCTGACGCCGGGGAAGTACTACACCATCTCCTACTACGCCCCGCGGGGCCGCTACGCCGCGACGCAGCAGTTCTTCCGGACGCCGATCTCGCGCAACGGCCTGACCGCGCCGACCAGCGCAGGCGTCTACACGTACGCCGGCAACACCACCTTCCCGACGAACACCTACCTGTCGAGCAACTACTGGGTCGACGTCGTGTTCAGAGCCTCCAGCACCTCGGCCGCGACCCCCACCCCGGCCCCGACGCCCACCAGCGACCCCACGCCGCCCTCGGAGGGGACCTACCCGAACCTGGGAAACACCGGGGTGCCGGAGGGAGTGACCCTGACCAGCTACGAGGGTCCGATGACGATCAACCAGGCTGACACGGTGATCGATGCGAAGGAGATCGAAGGGCGGTTGGTGATCAAGGCGCCGAGGGTGGTGGTGACGCGAAGCCGGGTCAAGGGCTCGGTCTACGTCCAGCGCTCGGGTTCGTTGACGATGTCGGACTCCACGGTGCGCGGCGGCACCTCGCAGGACTCCGCGGTCAGCCAGTCCGGCTTCACGCTGCGTCGGGTCGAGGTCGTGGGTGCCCGGGCCTCGGTGGGCTGTGACAACGACTGCAAGGTCATCGACTCGTGGTTGCACGGGCAGTACATGAGGCCGGGCAGCGACTGGCACGGTGACGGGTTCTTGTCCAACGGTGGCAGCAACATGGTGTTGCGGCACAACACGTTGGCGTGCGACTCCAAGCCCACCGGCAACGGTGGCGCGTGCTCGGCTGCGCTGGCCCTGTACGGCGACTTCGCGCCGATCAAGGACGTCACGGTGGAGAACAACCAGTTCGTGTCCAGCCCGGCCGGCTACTGCATGTACGGCGGCTACGACCCGAACAAGCCCTATGGCAAGAGGGCCGAGAACATCACCGTCAGGGGCAACGTCTTTGCTCGTGGGTCGAGCGGCAAGTGCGGGGTCTACGGGGCTGTGACCGCGGTGGCCACCGGCGGCACCAACGTGTTCAGCGGCAACACCTGGGACGACGGCAAGGCCCTCCGGGCGCCCTAGCCGCTCCAGGCGACGGTGTGCGGCCCGGGGCTCTCCCTCATCCGTCTCGAGCTGGTGAGCATCTTGAGCGCCGCCCGGCTGGTGGGCCGGCCGACGGCGGCGCGGCTGGCCTCCCGCAGGACCACGACGCCCCAGAAGGCGGTGCCCGAGAGCCACCCGTGCCGGCGACGGTGCAGACGCACCCGGTTGGCGACCAGCAGCGCCCACAGGCCGGCGGAGGTGGTCGACTCGCCCTGCAGGTGGGTGGCCCGGGCAGCGGGCACGTACGCCGTCGCGTAGCCCGCGTCGCGCGCCCGCAGCCCGTACTCGGTCTCCTCGGAGTAGAGGAAGAACGACTCGTCCCAGCCACCGCAGGTCTGCCAGCACCGGACGGAGATCAGCTGGGTCGAGCCCTCGGCCCAGTCGGGGGTGGCCGGGCCGTCGTAGGCCCGGGGGTCGGTGACGAGCTCGCCGAGCAGGCTCCAGCGTCCGGCCCGGCGCGTTCCCAGCACGGCGTCCCCGAGGGCTCGCAGCACGGTCGGCTCGCGGCGCATCGAGAGGTGCAGGTGCCCCCCGGAGTCGGCCAGACGCGGGACGGCGATACCGACGCCGGAGCCGAGGGCGTCGAGCAGCAGGGCGACGCATCCCGGCTCGAGGCGGACGTCCGGGTTGAGCACGAGGACGGCACGGTGCGGGGGAGCGGCGCTCACCCCCGCGTTGAGCCCCGCGGCGTAGCCGGCGTTGCGTCCCATCCGGACCACGGTGCACCCGGGCACCAGGTCGAGCGAGCGCGCCACCCCGTCGTCGTGGGAGCCGTTGTCGACGACCACCAGCTGCCAGGACAGCCCGGACAACCCGGCGGCGAGCGAGTCGAGGAGCCCGGGGAGGACGTCGGCGGAGTTGTAGGTGACCACGACGACGGCCACGTCGACGGGAGGCGGGCTCATCGGTCGGCGCGCGCGGGCTCGGGAGCGTCGGTGCGCTCCAGGCGGTACAGCGCCCCGGCGAGGCCCAGCAGCACGAAGGTGAGCGCTCCGGTCTTGGCGAAGCCCCAGGCGTCGAAGGTGAGGTAGGTGACGAGCATGGCCAGGATGGCCGCGGAGAGCGCCAGTCCCAGGTGTCGTCGCTCCTCGGTGGCGCCGTGCCGCTTTGCGTGGCGGGCCAGGTAGTAGCCGGTGGCGAAGATGGCCAGGGTGGCGATCAGTCCCAGGATGCCGAGCTCGATCAGGTTCATCAGCAGCTGGTTGTCCAGGACGCGGTAGTACTGCGGGATGAAGGTGAACGCGCCCCGGCCCAGGATCGCGTGCTCGGAGTAGAGGCTGAGCGTGGTGCCGTAGTCGTCGGTGCGGGCCGTCACGCTGGGGTCGGTCAGCGACTGGGTGAACAGCGACCGGATGGTGCCGAGCAGGCCGGGCAGCGCCGACCGCATCAGGATCGCCACCGGTGGGGCGAGCACCAGCAGCCACAGTCGCCGGTTCGCCGGCCAGCCCAGGAAGAGGACCAGCATGGCGGTGCCCAGGGCCACGATGCCGGACCGGGAGACCGCCATCGGGATGGCCAGCGCGATCAGCGCCGCCGGCAGGTACGTCGTGACCGCCCGGCGCACGGTGCCGGCACGGCGCGGGTGGAAGGCCCGGTGCAGGGCGAGGGGCAGCACGGTGGTGAGCACGACGCAGAACTCGATGGGGTGGGTGGTGGTGGCCGAGACCCGGTTGAGCACTGACCGGGAGATGGAGACGCCGAAGTCGTAGGTGGGGGAGAGGCCGGGGACCTGGATGTGGCGGGCCAGGTTGTCGCCGGTGAAGTACTGGTAGATGCCGATCGTGGCCACCACCGCGCACAGGCCGACCAGCACGTCGACGACGCGGTCGAGGTCCGACCACGACCGCACCCCGTCGATGACGAGCAGCGCCACACCCGCCCAGCTGCCCAGGGCGATCAGGCCGCGCATCGCGCCCAGCACGGACTTGTCGAACAGCTCCGTCTCGCTGACCGGCAGCAGCGTCCACACCGCGTCGGAGTCCTGGCGGATGTCGACGGGCCGGGTCCAGCCGTGGACCAGGCCGTTGGCCAGGGCCAGCAGCACGCAGAGCAGGAGCACCCCGAGCGCGACGTGCATGGGGGTGAGCGGTGCCCGGACCTGCCCGCCGAGGCGGGCGCAGGCCCACCACACCAGGAAGCCCAGCCCCAGCAGGTTGGCCGGGGTGCCCGCGGAGCCGATCTGCGGCAGCACCAGCTCGCTGGGGATCAGCAGCAGCAGGGCCAGGTACAGGACCAGCAGCCAGACCGCGGGCAGCGCGGCGCCCGGCCGCGGCCGGGCCGGCACCGCGGGGAGCGGCGGCGCGGCCGCCACCGCCGTGGCGCTCATCGGTTGCGGTTCGACCAGGGCCCGCGCGCGACCCGGCCGCGCTCGGCGAGCTCGGGCTCATCCGGAGCAGACCGTCCCGCGGGCACCTGGTCGGTGCGCTCCCGGGCCGGTGGCGTGGCGCCGGCGAGGCTCGGGCCGGTCTCCCCGGTCTCCCCGGTCTCCCCGGTCCGTCGCGACCGGCGACGGGACAGACCGTCGATGGTGAAGGCGGCGATCAGGGTCAGCACCAGCCCGATCGCGGCGATCAGCATCAGGGCCTTGCGCTTCGCCCCCGGCACGGCCTCGGCGACCGGGTCGACCGCGTTGGTGCGCGAGAAGATCAGCTGGCTCTGCGGGATGCCGGGGATCCGCTGCAGCGACCCCAGCTCGTCGTCGAACCGGCGCAGCAGCTCGTCGCGGGTCTCCAGCACGTCGTCCCGGTCGGTTCCCTTGACGATCACGTCGAGCGCCGGTCCGCCGGAGGTGCCCAGGGCGATGGAGAACTCGGACTTGAAGTCCTCCTCCACCAGCTCCCGGGCCACGGTCTTGGTGCTCAGGTCGCTGGCGATCAGGCTCGCGGCGAAGATCAGCCCGGTGTTGAGGTTGGTGTAGGGGTTCGTCGGGTTGTTGCTGCCGGTCGACGACGACGGGAGCAGCAGCACGTACTGGGCGCGGGCCTGGTACTCGGTGGCCACGACCGTGATCGCGTAGAAGCCGGCGCCGGCGGTGAGCAGCAGGCCGAGGCACACCACGATCCAGCGCCGGCCAAGCACTCGGAGTGCATCAACGAAGTCCATGGTTCCCCCTGTTCGGCGCGCTCATGGCGACGCTCTCCCACGTGCAGGTTAACTGGCCGGAAGGGCCTTGTGGTCGCATCGATTCCCCTAGGGTGGCGGCATGGTCCGACGACGGGTTGCGGTCTCGGTGGTCTCGGTGTGGAACGACGAGGCGGTGCTCGGGGCCTGTCTGGACCGCTCGGTGCGCGAGCTGCGGCACACCGCTCCCGAGACCGAGCTGGTGGCGGTGGACAACCGCGGACAGCGCTGCGCCACGGCGGGGTCGGCCCTCAACGAGGGAGTCCGGGAAGCGACCCGGGACGTGGTGGCCTTCGTCCAGCAGGACATCTACCTGCACTCCCTGGTCGCCCTGGAGGAGGCCGCGGCGCTGCTGACCGAGGACCCGTCGCTGGCGATGGTCGGGGCGGTCGGCATCGACGCCGACGGTCGGGTCCGGGGCCGGATCCGCGACCGGGTGGTCCTGATCGGGGAGGTCGCGGACTCGCCGGTGCCGGTCGACAGCCTCGACGAGGTGCTCTTCCTGGCCCGCCGCCAGGACCTGCTGGAGGACCCGCTCTCGGAGGACCCCGACCTGGCGTGGCACGCCTACGCCGTCGAGTGGGGGCTGCGGGGCAGGGCCCGGGACCGGGCCGTGGCGGCCGTCGACATCCCGCTGACCCACAACTCGCTCTCGACCAACCTGGCCCGGCTCGACGAGGCGCACGCCGCCGTGGCCGCGCTGCACCCCGACCTGCTGCCGCTGCACACGACGTGTGGGGTGATCACCGCCGGCGGCGGCACCCGGGCGCCACGCCGACCGGGGCTGCTGACGGACCACCGGTGGCGGCTGCGCTGGGCCAAGGGGTCGTGGGCCCTCCGCGCGGCCGGCAGGGCGGCCGGCAGCAGCAGCCTGGTGCTGGGGGACCTGCGCCGAGACGTCGACCGCGTCGCCGCGCACGTGCCCGGCCGGCTCCGGATCCACGACCTGGTGCCCGCGCAGCACCCGTTCCCCGACGCCCCGGGCGGGACGTGCCTGCCCCGCGCCGGCTACGACGTGTGGTTCACCAGCGGCTCGCTGGCCGAGCGCCCGGCGCCCGACCGCCCCGATGACGCCTGCCTGTGGACCAACGTCACGCTGACGGACCTGGTCGAGCTGGGCCCGGCCCTGGCGGGGGCCCCGCACGTGATCGGCTACCACGACGACATCGGCTACTGGGTGCTGACCGGCGAGGCGGCCCGTCGGCGCGACGAGATCTGGACCGACCCCCGGTCGCGCCCCGCGCGGCTGCCGGTGTGAGGTCGACCGGCCGTGACGAACGTGGTCTACGCCCTGGGCTACCGCACCTGGGACGACGGGGTGAAGGTCGGCTACGCCTTCTCGCCCGAGCGGATCGCTGCCCGCCTGCGCGATGACCCCACCGTCGAGCGCGTGGTCCTCGTCGACCCGGTGCGCAGCCACCTCAAGCGCCTGGTGCCGCAGCGCCCCGCGGCGCCGCGCTTCTCCTCCGACCCCACCCGCAGGCACCTCCAGCCGCGCCGCTGGCGGCGCGGGGAGCCCACCGAGCACGACGAGGCCGTGACGATCCAGCGTCGCCTCGAGGGCCGGCTGCGCCGCCTGGGCGACCACCAGGACACCGTGCTGGTCACCAGCCACCCGGTCCTGGCCGCGGTGGCCGACCGAGGAGGCTGGCGCGACGTGGCCTACTACGCCTGGGACGACTTCCGCGGCGTCCCCGGGTCGGCCGCCCTGGTGCAGTGGGCCTACGACCAGATCGCGGTCCGCGACGTCAACGTCGTCGCGGTGACGCCCGCCATCGTGGACATCGTCGGCGCCCGCCGCAGCACCGTGGTCCCCAACGGCATCGTCGCCGCCGACTTCGAGCCGCCCGCCGCGCTGCCCGACTGGTACGGCGCCCTGCCCGGGCCGGTGGCGTTCTACGCCGGCAGCCTCCAGCGCCGCATCGACGTGGCCGCGCTGCTCGAGCTGGCCGACGACCTGCCCCCCGAGTGGCGTCTGGTGCTCGTCGGCCCCCTGCAGGAGCCGGAGTGCTTCGCCGGCCTCGCAGCGCGGCCGAACGTGCTCATCAGGCCCGCGGAGCCCCGTCCCCAGGTGCTGGCGATGATGGCCGCCGCCACCGTCTGCCTGGTACCCCACCTGCCCGAGACCGAGGGGATGAGCCCGCTGAAGGTCTACGAGTACCTCGGCGCGGGCGCTCCGGTCGTCGCCACCGACCTGCGCCCGATGCGCGGTCTCTCCCCGCACTGTCGGCTGGTCGCCCCCGGGCAGCGGCTGGCACCGGAGGTGCTGGCCGCAGCGGAGGAGCCCCGGGCCACCAGGGCCGAGGTGCTGGGCTTCCGGAAGGAGCACGACTGGGATCACCGCTACCTCGCCTGGCGGTCGGCGGTCATCGGCACCTGAGCCGAGGAGCCGTTCGCGTCGTCGAGGATGGAGCGGAGCCGGTCGGCGAACGCGGCTGCGGAGAAGTGCTGCTCCGCGCGTGCCCGGGCCGCTGCTCCCAGGTCGGCCCGCAGCCGCGGGTCCACCAGCAGCCGGCGTACGGCGGCCGCGAAGGCGGGCACGTCCTCGGCCGGCACCACGATGCCGGCCTCGCCCACCTGCTCGCGCACGCTGCCGACGTCGAAGGCCACCACCGGCTTGCCCAGCAGCATCGCCTCCAGGACCACCAGCGGGAACGGGTCGTCGCGCGAGGGCAGGGTCGCCACGTCGAAACGGGCCATGGCCGGGTAGGGGTTGGCGCGGGGCCCGGTGAACTCCACCCCCGGACCCGGGACGGCCAGGGCGGGCTCGCCGAGCTCGCCGACCCAGACGAAGCGGGCGGTCCGCGTCTCCTCGTCGGCGTGCACGGCGGCCGCCACCTGCAGCCACAGATCGGTGCCCTTGCGCAGCCCCACACTGCCGGTGGCGCCGACCACCGGTCCCGACTCCTGTCCTGCGGCACGCCCCGACTCCTGTCCCGGGGCCTGCCCCGGCGTCTCCGCGCCGTCCGCGGCCAGGGCTCGGACCCGGCCGTCGTCAGGGACCGAGGGCAGCAGCGCCACGTCGTGGTGGCTGCGCCCGGTGCGAGCCACCAGGTCGCCTCGGACCGACTCGGAGCAGGCCACCAGCCGTACTCCGCGCAGGTCCCGGGACCGGGCCTGCTCCAGGAACAGCTCGGTGTTGGCGTCCGACTCGTGCACGTGCAGCAGCGTGCGGATCCGCAGCCACCGGGCCGGGTGCAGGTAGATCGCCGAGGCCGTGGTGTTGAGGTAGACCAGGTCGGGACGGTGCCGGGCCAGGGTCGCGGTGGCCGCGGCCACGTCGACCAGCCAGGCGACCAGGCGCAGCGAGCGCACCAGCCACAGGCGCCGGCGTACCCCCAGGAGGAGCTCGAGCCGGGTGGGCGCCACCGCGTCGAAGTCGGCCAGCAGCGGCCCTCGCCGCCGGGAGACCACCCTCACCCGGTCGCCCTCGGCGACCAGGCAGCGGGCGACCAGCAGGGCGACCATCGGCGCGCCGGTGCGCGAGGCGTCGTGGGTCACCAGGACCACCCGCCGTGCCGCGGACCCGGTCATGGCGTCACCGGTGCGCGCCGGGAGCCCAGGAGCCGGATGTCGGCCTCCGCGAGGAGCTGGCGCCCCATCAGCGACCCGTAGACCAGCAGGCCGGCCAGGGCGCCGGCGGCCAGGGCCAGCGCCGGGGTCGAGAACGCCTGGCTCGCCAGCCACCCGGCTGCCCCGGCGGCGGCACTGGCCGCGGTGGGCCGGACGAGTGCGCCGGCCAGCCCGGAGGCGTCCACGCCGATGCCGTGCAGCGCCCGCACGTACATCGGGACCGACACCACGGTGACCACGACGACCTGGGCGAGCGCAGCGCCCAGGATGCCGCCGACCCGGACCCCGACGACCAGCGCGGGCAGCAGCGTGACCAGCCAGGCGAGCTGCACCACGAAGACGGCACGCGAGTTGCCGTGCGCCAGCAGGAACGAGGCGAACAGGTCGAACGCCACCCGCACCGCGCCGAAGATCCCCAGCGCGGCCAGCGCCGGCCAGGCGGCGGCCCACCGGTCGCCGTACAGGGTCCGGATCACGGGCTCGGCCAGCACCGCGAGCGCGACCCCGGCCGGCGCGGCGATCGACCAGGTCAGGCGCAGGCTGCGCCGCAGCACCACCGACTGGTCCTGCTCGGTGGTGCGGCTGAACCCGGGCAGGGCCACCGCCCGGATGGCCTGTCCCAGCACCGTCATCGGCCAGCTGGAGACGTTGAAGGCCAGCACGTAGTAGCCGAGCAGGACCAGCCCGGCACCGTGGGCGATGACCGGCGTGGGGATGCCGAGGGTGGTCCAGGACAGCACGTTGGCCCCTGCGATGGGGATGCCGAACCGGACCGACTCCGAGGCCAGGTCGGTGTCCCACCCGAAGCGCGGGCGCCGTCGCGCCGCCACGAACAGCAGCAGCGTGGCCACCGCCTGCCCGACCAGCCGACCGCAGGCCAGCCCCAGGGCGCCCATGTCGAGCTGCACGATGAGCAGGATCGAGACGGTGGTGCCGCAGAGGAAGTCGGCTGCAGTCACCGCCAGCAGGTGGCCCTGCCGGAACTGGCGCTGCAGCAGGGCGAACGGGACCACGCCCAGGCCGCCCAGCGCGATGGTGGCGCCCAGCACGGCGATGGCGCTGGTCGCCTCCGAGCTGCCCATCCCGGCCGCGATCACCGGCGATGCCAGCACCACCGCCGCGCTCAGGCCGGCACCGCTGAGCGCCCCGAGCGTGGCGATCGTCGGCGCGGTCGCCTCGAAGTGCGCGGTCCGGATCAGCTGCGTGCCGAGCCCCAGGTCGCTCAGGCTCATCACCAGGGTCTGCACGGTCAGGGCGACCGCGAAGGTGCCGAACTCCGAGGGAGTGAGCAGCCGCGCCAGCACGATGCCGACGACCAGCGAGCCGACCCGGAGCAGCAGGCTGTTCAGGGCGCTCCAGGTCAGCCCGGACTTGACCGCCCGGTCCAGCGGCGCCTCGGTGGCACTCACGTGCCCCACCGGTGCCGACGCTGCCACCGCAGCGCCCAGCGGGCCTCGAAGAGCCGGCGGGAGGCCGGTGCGTGCCAGGCCGGTGCGCCGGCCCGGCTCCGGGACTCCACCGCCCGGCCCAGTCGGGTGCCGGTGACCGCGGGCCACTGCTCGCGGGCGAACTCGGCCAGTCCCGCCACCAGCCCCTCGGCCTGCCCAGCGCCGTGCGGCCCAGCGTCGTGCGGCCCGGGGGCGTCGAGCTCGTTGAGCGCGTAGCGCAGCGCCTCGCGGGCGAAGGTACGGCGGGAGGCGGCGCGCATCTCGGCCGCACCGGGCAGCGTCGAGCCCGCGCCCTCGCGGCCCAGGAAGTGCTCGAGCAGCACCGATCGCTCGCGCATGTCGGTCAGGACGCCGGCGTAGTCCGTGCTGTGCATGTTGGCGCCGTGGTCGCGGTAGTAGGCCTGGGTGCCGTTGACCCTCCCGACGTCTCCCACCGTCGCGGCCTGGAGCCACAGCAGCATGTCGGCAGCGTGCGGGAACCGGGGGTCGTAGCCACCGAACCGCTCGATCACCTCGCGTCGCACGATCGCCTCGGGGTTGGTGATCAGGTTGCCGGTGGTGCGGCACGAGCGCTCCACCCATTCCGGGCCCCGCCAGGTGGACCAGGACCGCGCGCGCTGCGGTTCCGGCAGCGGCGGCTCGGCGAAGGTCAGCACCTGGCCGTAGACGAGGCTGAGCTCGGGGTGCGCCCCGAACAGGGCGGCGGCCCGGCCCAGCGCCCCGGGGGCCAGCTGGTCGTCGGCCGAGAGCAGCACGACGTAGTCGCCGGTGACCTCCGCGAGCCCGGTGTTGTAGGTGGCGATGTGGCGCTTGTTGACCGGGTTGCGGATCAGGCGCACCTGCGGGTGCTGGGTCGCCAGCCGCTCGGCGACCGCGGCGCTGTCGTCGGTGGAGCAGTCGTCCACCACGATCACCTCGAGGTCCACCCCGGGCTGGGCCAGGACACTCTGCACGGCGTCCGGCAGGTAGTGCCCGTAGTTGTAGCAGGGGATCACCACCGAGACGAGGGGTCGCCCGGTGCCCGCGCGGAGCCGGTGCAGCCTCATCGCGCCCCCGCCGGCTCTCGATCGAGCTGGACAGCGATCTCTGCGCTGATCATCAAATCCGCCCTCTGACTCTGCGCGAGGCCGGCAGTGCCGACCGCGTGGGCCCCCCGGACCACCTCTTCATCGTCCGTGGGCCCGGACGCCGTGTCATAGCCCGTCTTCGGTATATCGAGCCTCACGACGAGCCTCACGACGGTGCTCACGACGGTGAGCCCGGTCGCACCACGGTGGGGGACCACGCCTCCTGGATGAAGAGCTCGGGCTCGGCACCGGGACGCACCGGGATCGACCACACGTCGTTCACGCCGGGCTGGTCCGCGCGCGGCAACCCGTAGAGCAGGGTCTCGTCGTCGAGCCAGGCGACCTGGTCGTCCACCCCGCGCGGGCCGTCCCCGAGCTCGGTACGGCGGCCGGTCGCCAGGTCCAGCACCGCCAGGCTCCACTGCCGGCCCTCGCCGGGATCGACGTCGACCTTGAAGGCCAGCCGGCTGCCGTCGGGGGAGAGCGAGGGGCACTCGCCGTCCGCGGCCACCGAGGTGAGCGTCCGGGTCTCCAGGTCGCCCTCGACGAGCCAGACCCGACCTCCGGTGCCGACGGTGGCGTAGAAGCGCCGGTCGTCGCGGAACGTCACCCCCCACACGTTGCGGTCCACGGGCTCGACCTGCTCTCCGTCGAGCACCAGGTCGAACTTCTCCAGGTTGCCCCAGCTCCGCCCGCCCCCGGTCTCCCGGACCACGGTGGCGGTGGAGAAGCCGACGCTCATGTAGGAGTGGCCGGTGACGAACGAGGTGGTCGCCACCAGGGCGCCGTCGGGGGAGAGTCGGGTGCGGCTGGGGACGCCGGGGAGGGGGTAGGTCTGCGCCACCTGCCAGTCGGGGCTGAGCTCGTGGGCCTCGAACCGGGTGACCACGCCGGGCTGCACCACCAGGCAGGACGCGCCCAACTCCGAGGCCGCCACCCGGTCGCAGGGCACGTCGGTGAAGGCTCGCGGCCCCGTGGGGTCCGCCAGCGGCACCATCGCGACCAGGCCGTAGCGGTTGTCCAGGCCGCTGTGCCGGAACACCACGCGGGGACCGCTGATCGTCTGTGCGCCGGGCACCTGGGCCACCTGGGGGTCCCGGCCCCGGGTCTGCTCGAAGCTCTGGTGCTCCGCCAGCGCGTACCAGGCGGTCGCCGCGGCCACCACGGCGACCAGGAGCACGAAGACGCCCACCCGCAGCCGGGTGCTCACGAGACCACGCGATCCAGGCCGAGCCGGCCCAGCTGGGTGGCGGCGACCAGCACGGCCGCCACCAGCAGGCCGGCGACCAGGAGCAGTGCGGCGCTCGAGCCCAGGGCCAGCCACAGCAGGCCGAAGCCGAACGAGGAGCCCATCCGGGCCAGGGCGACGACCGTCTGGGCGGCGGCGATGCCGCTGCCGCGTGCCCGCAGCGGGACGAGTCGTCCGGCCAACGCCGCGGTGACGCCGTCGGTGGCGGCGTAGAAGGCGCCCAGCAGCGCCAGGGTGCCGAGGGTGGAGGTCCAGGTGGAGCCCGGCAGGCAGGCACACAGGTACGCCGCGGCCAGCACCAGGTGACCGGCCACCAGCACCCGGGCGCGACCCACCCGGTCGGCGAGCCGGCCCACCGGCACCGCCAGCGCCAGGTAGGCGATGTTGGTCCCCACGAAGAGCATGGGGAACCAGCTCGCGGCGAAGCCGCCGCGGTCCAGCAGCGCGAGGTAGAGGAAGCCGTCCCCGACCGTGAGCAGCGCCAGGCCGCCGGACACGAGCAGCAGCGGACGCAGCCGGGGCTCCGCCAGGTCGGACCAGCGCAGCGGCTCGGGCGCGGGGCCGTCCTCGGGCCGGGGCCGCGCGCGCTGGTCGGAGGCCAGCAGCCCGAGCAGCGCGACCCCGATCACGGCGAACGCCAGGGAGACCGCGAGCACCACCGAGAAGCCGTCGGGGATCAGCACCAGGATGCCGAAGGCGATCAGCGGACCGAGCGCCGCGCCGATGGTGTCCAGCATCCGGTGCACCCCGAAGGCGCGTCCCAGGTGCTCGGTGGGCGTGGCCGAGGAGATCATCGAGTCCCGCGGCGCGGTGCGGATGCCCTTGCCGACGCGGTCAGCGGCCACCACGGCCGAGACGCTGGCGGCGCCCCCGGCGAACAGCAGGAAGACCCGCGCCACCGCCGAGAGGGCGTAGCCGGCGAAGGCGACCCACTTGGGCCGGTCGGTGCGGTCGGCCAGCCAGCCGCCGCCCAGGCGGACCAGGGCGCTGACCCCCTGGTTGAGGCCGTCGACGAACCCGTAGGCCACCGTCGAGAGCCCCACCACCGCGGTGAGGTAGAGCGGCAGGATGGCACTGACCGACTCCGAGGAGATGTCGGTCAGCAGGCTCACCAGGCCGAGGGTCAGGACCACCCGGCCGACCCGCCGAGGCGGTGCTGCCACGCTGGAGTCCGGCTGGTCCGGCTGGTCCGGCGGTGCGGACGCTGGTCGGTCGCGCAGGGTGAGGTACATGGGACCTCACTCCGGCCCGGCGTGCAGCACGCCGTAGACGGTGTACGTCGTCCGGGAGCCCTCTCGCCGCACGGTCACCACCACCGAGCTGCGGCCCCGGCTGAGGCCCGCCGCCTCGGACCCGGCCACCGCGGCGACCGGCTCCTCCGCCATGCCGCGCGCGGCGAGTCGCCCCCGGTAGGCGAGCAGGACCTCCGCGGCCGGCAGGGTGGTCGAGGCCTCCAGCGCCACCTGGAGGCGCGAGCCCGCCGGCGAGAGGCTGCTGCTGGTGACCCGTGAGCCGCGCACCGGGCGCAGGTAGCCCGGGAAGCCCGGTGTCAGCCCTCCGGTGACGCTGGCGGCAGCGGGGAGTGGCCGGCGTAGCAGGGCGGGGGTCGGGCGCGACTCCCGGAGCCCGGGAAGCGAGGTGGGAGCCGAGGTCCCGACCCCTGAGACCTCGGCCCCTCCCGAGGTGGCTGGCCGCTGGCCGCCGGGGGCGGCGGACGCCGTACCGGTGGGGGCCGGGGTGGTGGGGGCCGGAGTGGTGGGGGCCGGGGTGGCGGAGCTGGCGCCGGTGCGGGTGGCGCTCTGCTGGGCCGTCTGCTGGGCCGTCGGCTGTTGGGCCCCGGAGCCGGAGCAGCCGGTGCAGAGTGCGAGTGTGATGACCAGCCCGAGCACCGGTGAACTGCCGTGCCGCATGAGTCCCCCTCGTGCCGGCGGCACCGGACCGGGTGCCGCCACCGTGAGTATCACTCGCCGAACGGCCCCTCCGGGTCGCCCAAATTGGGGTACTCGACTGCTCTCCGTCCCGGCCGTGGCCTCCGCGCGCCTGCGCCGCCGGACCATGAGAGGCTCGGGCGGTGACCACCGAGACGCCGAACCAGATCCCTCCCGCCGCCATCTCCGACGACCACGCGTTCGCGGTGTGGGCCGCCGAGCAGGCCGGCGAGCGCCTGCTCCAGGTCCGTGCCGAGGGCCTGGAGGGCCGGGCGCTCAAGGATGCCGGGGACGCCGCGGCGCAGTCGCTGCTGGCGGCGCTGCTCGCCGAGCACCGTCCCGACGACGCGGTGCTGTCGGAGGAGGCGGCCGACGACAAGTCCCGCCTCGACGCGCCCCGGGTGTGGATCATCGACCCCCTCGACGGGACCCGGGAGTTCTCCGAGCCGCCCCGCGACGACTGGGCCGTGCACGTGGCCCTGTGGGAGTCCGGTGAGCTGACCGCCGGGGCCGTGGCCCAGCCGGCGCTGGGGAGACCTTCAACACCGGCCGTCCCGCGGTGGTGCCGCCCCGGTCCTCGGTGCGTACCCGCATCGCGGTCTCCCGGTCCCGTCCGCCGGCGTTCGTCGAGGCGCTGGCCGCCGAGCTCGACGCCGAGCTGGTGCCGATGGGCTCCGCGGGGGTCAAGGTGATGAGCGTGGTGCGCGACGTCGCCGACGCCTACGTGCACGCGGGCGGGCAGTACGAGTGGGACAACGCCGCCCCGGTCGCCGTGGCCCGCGCGGCGGGCCTGTTCTGCTCACGGGTGGACGGCTCCGAGCTGGTCTACAACAAGGACGACGTGTCGCTGCCTGACCTCATCGTGTGCCGCCCCGAGCTGGCCGAGTCGATCATCGCCTTCGTGCGGGAGCACGGCACCGACTGACGACTGTGCCAGTGGCCGGACGGCAGCAGCCGCAGCCCCGCTGGTGCGGGACCGCGGCTGCCGGTGAGGTGCGGTGGTGCGATGCGGCTCAGTAGACCTGGAAGAAGTCGGTCCAGGCCGTGTAGTGCTTGTCGCCGGGGACCGAGGCGCTGAACTTGAAGCCGGACTTGTTGGGGGCCTTCACCTTGAAGGTGCCCTTCTTGTTCGTCTTCACCTTGCGCCAGGCGACGTACTTCTTGCCCTTGAGGCGCTTGAGGACGACCTTCTTGCGCTTGTAGTCGGGGCTGACCTTGCCCTTGAGCCAGAGGCCGGGGTGGTGAACTTGACCTTGCGCTGCACTCCGACGGCCAGGCCGTTGGAGGTGCTGGCCGCGTAGTTGTCCTCGTAGGCCGTGGTGGCGGCGTAGCCGGAGTAGGCCGCCTGGTAGATGGTGTTGCTCTTGGGCTTGATGTCCGGGAAGGACACGTACCCGCCGGCGGGGACCGTGGCCAGCGCAACCGGGGCCGCGTCCTTGGTGCTCTGCGCGTAGAGCGTCACGGTGCCCTTGTAGGCGCTGTTGCCGTCCGAGGCGGTCACGCGGCCGGTGATGCTCACCTTCTCGCCGTGCACGACGGTGGGCTCCCCGTAGGAGACCTCCAAGGTGGTGGTGGTGGTGAGGTTCTCGGTGGCCGCCTGAGCGGGCTGGGCCACGGCCAGCGGAGCAACGCCGAGGAGCGCGGTGCTGAGGAGGCCGGTGATGAGGCGGGATGTCTTCATGATGAGCAGCGTCTTCCGTTTCGAAGTGATGAGGGGGACAGGGCGTCCGGTGCGCCGCCCCCGAGGGTTCGCGCGGGCCATTCCTACCCCACCTCGGAGGCGGGCAAACCAGACGGACCACCCGCTGCCGGTTCGCCCCGTCTGTGGCACCGTTGACGCCCATGACCTCGACCATCTCCCACACGACGATCGACTGCCACAACGCCTACGAGCTCTCCCAGTGGTGGAAGCCGGTCCTGGGTTACGTGGACGTCGAGGGGGACCCCAACGAGCCGGGAGACGGGGAGTGCATGATCCGCGACCCGGAGACCGGTCACCAGCTGCTGTTCATCGAGGTCCCGGACCAGGAGCTGCCCGCGAAGCGCATCCACTTCGACCTGCGTCCGCGTGAGCGCGGCCGCGACGAGGAGGTCGAGTGGCTGCTGACCTACGGCGCTACCCAGGTCGCCGACCACCGTGGCAAGTACGGCCCCGGCAGCGGCTGGGTCATCTTCGCCGACCCGGAAGGA
This sequence comes from Nocardioides houyundeii, assembly GCF_002865585.1. Taxonomy (NCBI): domain Bacteria; kingdom Bacillati; phylum Actinomycetota; class Actinomycetes; order Propionibacteriales; family Nocardioidaceae; genus Nocardioides; species Nocardioides houyundeii. The sequence continues at coordinate 906,531 of NZ_CP025581.1, forward strand.
AACCAGTTCTGCATCCTGCGCTCGGAGGGGGAGCTGGCCGCGACCGCTGCGCCGTGACCTGACGGCCCTCCAGGCCCCTCGTAGACTGGTCTCACCACCCCCCGTCGTCCCCGACCGGGGGCTGTCGTGTTGTTCGTCGAAAGAAGCGTTGAGAACGTGAGCCCCAGCCTCACCCTGACCAAGGTGGCCCAGGCCGTGCTGGCCGACCCCGCCCTCGCCGAGTCCATGGCCGACGCCCGGGACGGCGCCCTGAGCACCCTGGACCTGACCGGCCCGGCGGCGCTGCGCCCCGTCGTGGTCAAGGGCCTGGTCGATGCCGGCCGCGTGGTCCTGGCGGTCACCGCCACCGCCCGCGAGGCCGAGGACCTGGTGGCGGCGCTCGGTGACCTGGTCGACCCCGCCCGGGTCGCCTACTACCCCTCGTGGGAGACGCTGCCGCACGAGCGGCTCAGCCCCCGCAGCGACACCGTCGGTCGCCGGCTGGCCGTGCTCAGGCGATTGACGCACCCCGGTGACGACGCCACCAACGGCCCGCTCTCGGTCGTGGTGGCCCCCGTGCGCTCCGTGCTCCAGCCCCAGGTCAAGGGGCTGGCCGACCTGGTGCCGGTCGAGCTGGTCAAGGGGCAGGAGGCGCCGCTGGAGGAGATCGTCCGCGGTCTCTCCGACGCGGCGTACTCCCGGGTGGACCTGGTGGAGCGGCGCGGCGAGTTCGCTGTCCGGGGCGGCATCGTCGACGTCTTCCCACCCACCGAGGAGCACCCGCTGCGGGTGGAGCTGTGGGGTGACGAGGTCGAGCAGCTGCGCAGCTTCTCCGTCGCCGACCAGCGCACCCTGGAGGAGGTGCCCCGGCTGTGGGCACCCCCGTGCCGCGAGCTGCTGCTGACCGAGGAGGTGCGCGCCCGCGCCGCGGAGCTCGGCCGGGCTCACCCCCAGCTGCTCGAGCTCACCGACAAGATGGCCGCTGGCATCGCGGTCGAGGGGATGGAGTCCCTGGCGCCGGTCCTGGTCGACGACATGGAGCTGCTCGTCGACCTGATGCCGGCCCAGACCCACGTGCTGGTGCTGGACCCCGAGCGGGTCCGTTCCCGGGCCCACGACCTGGTCGCCACCAGCGAGGAGTTCCTGAGCGCCAGCTGGGCGGCGGCCGCGAGCGGCGGCTCGGCCCCCATCGACCTCAGCGTGGCGTCGTACCACTCGGTCGCCGACGTCCGCGAGCACACCCTGAGCCAGGGCCGCCCCTGGTGGTCGATGAGCCCCTTCGGCCTCGGCGACAGCGCGGAGCTGGCCGAGCTGGACCTCGACGTGCGCATCGGCGCGGTGGAGTCCCGGACCCTGTCGGCGGCGCCGACGGAGACCTACCGCGGGGACTTCGAGCACTTCCTGCGCGACCTCAAGAACTGGCTGGACCAGGGCTACCAGGTGGTCACCGTGCACGCCGGGCACGGCCCGGCGCAGCGCCTGGTCGAGGTGCTCGCCGAGCACGACGTCGCGGCCCGCCTGGTGGACCGGGACGAGGGGCCCGCGGGGACCGGCGTCGTCAGCGTCACCTGCGGCACCCTGGAGCACGGCTTCGTCGACGCCGACCGCAAGGTCGCGGTCGTCACCGGCGAGGACCTCACGGGCCAGAAGTCCTCCACCCGCGACATGCGCAAGATGCCGGTGCGCCGCAAGAAGCAGATCGACCCCCTCGAGCTCAAGGCCGGGGACTACGTGGTGCACGAGAAGCACGGCGTGGGGCGCTTCGTGGAGATGAAGCAGCGGGTGGTCCAAGGCGCCACCCGGGAGTACCTGGTCGTCGAGTACGGCGCGACCAAGCGCGGCGCGCCGCCGGACCGGCTCTACGTGCCGGCCGACACCCTGGACCAGGTCACCCGGTACGTCGGTGGCGAGCAGCCGAGCCTGGACCGGCTCGGCGGGGCCGACTGGACCAAGCGCAAGAACAAGGCCCGCAAGGCGGTGCGCGAGATCGCCGGCGAGCTGATCAAGCTGTACGCCGCCCGGCAGGCGACCAAGGGCTACGCCTACGGGCCCGACACCCCCTGGCAGCGCGAGCTCGAGGACGCCTTCCCCTTCCACGAGACCCCCGACCAGCTGACCACCGTGGAGGAGGTCAAGGCCGACATGCGCCGGGTGGTCCCGATGGACCGGCTGGTGTGCGGTGACGTCGGCTACGGCAAGACCGAGATCGCGGTGCGGGCGGCGTTCAAGGCCGTCCAGGACGGCAAGCAGGTCGCGGTCCTGGTGCCGACCACGCTGCTGGTCACCCAGCACCTGAGCACCTTCACCGAGCGGATGAGCAACTTCCCGGTGGTGCTCAAGGGGCTGAGCCGGTTCCAGACCGACAAGGAGGCCCGCGAGGTCATCGCCGGCCTGGCGGACGGCACCGTCGACATCGTCGTCGGCACCCACCGCCTGCTCAGCCCCGAGATCAGGTTCAAGGACCTGGGGCTGATCGTGGTCGACGAGGAGCAGCGCTTCGGTGTCGAGCACAAGGAGAAGATGAAGCAGATGCGCACCAGCGTCGACGTGCTGTCGATGAGCGCGACGCCGATCCCGCGCACCCTGGAGATGGCCGTCACCGGGATCCGGGAGATGTCCACCATCACCACGCCGCCCGAGGAGCGCCACCCGGTGCTGACCTACGTCGGGGCCTACGAGGACCGCCAGGTGATCGCGGCGGTACGCCGGGAGCTGCTGCGCGAGGGCCAGGTCTTCTTCATCCACAACCGGGTGCAGTCCATCGAGAAGCAGGCGGCCCGGATCCGCGAGCTCGTGCCGGAGGCCCGGGTCGCCACCGCGCACGGCCAGATGGGGGAGCACCAGCTCGAGCAGGTGATGCTCGACTTCTGGGAGAAGCGCTTCGACGTGCTGGTGTGCACCACGATCGTGGAGTCCGGCCTGGACGTCTCCAACGCCAACACCATGATCATCGAGCGCGCCGACACCCTCGGGCTCAGCCAGCTGCACCAGCTGCGCGGCCGCGTCGGCCGCTCCCGGGAGCGGGCCTACGCCTACTTCCTCTACCCCTCGGAGAAGCCGCTGACCGAGACCGCCCACGAGCGGCTGGCCACCCTGGCGCAGCACTCCGACCTGGGCGGCGGCATGGCGATCGCGATGAAGGACCTGGAGATCCGCGGCGCCGGCAACCTGCTCGGTGGCGAGCAGTCCGGGCACATCGCCGACGTCGGCTTCGACCTCTACGTGCGCCTGGTCGGCGAGGCGGTCGCCGAGTTCCGCGGCGAGGAGAGCGAAGAGACCGACGAGGTCCGCATCGAGCTCCCCGTCGACGCCCACCTGCCGCACGACTACGTGCCCAGCGAGCGGCTCCGGCTGGAGATGTACAAGCGGCTCTCGGAGGTGCGCAACGACGCCGACGTGGACGAGATCCGCGAGGAGCTGGTGGACCGCTACGGCCCGCCGCCGGAGGTCGCCGAGACCCTGCTGGCGGTGGCCCGGTTCCGGGCGCGGGCCCGCGCCGCCAAGCTCACCGAGATCGGGGTGATGGGCAAGAACGTGCGTTTCGCGCCGGTGAGCCTGCCCGACTCGCGCGTGGTGCGCCTCAACCGTCTCTACCCCAAGGCCAAGGTCCACAGCCAGGCCGACTCCATGCTGGTGCCGCGACCGCTCGGGTCGGCGACGGGCTCCGGGATCGCCCTGCTTGAATGGGCCCGCGGAGTGATCGACCAGATCATCGACCCACCCTCCGCATCGCCAGCACCGCCAGCCAAGGAGAACTTGTGAGCCCGTCCCGCTTCGGCCGTCCAGCGATCCTCGCGGCGGCAGCCGCCGTCCTGCTCTCGGGATGCGCCGACACCACCTTCGGAGGCGTCGCCGCCCAGGTGGGCGACGAGCAGATCTCCATGTCGCAGGTCGACGGCGCCGCCGACGCGCTTTGCCAGGCGGAGGAGCAGACGCTGCGCGACAACGGCCAGGTGGTGCCCATGCGCCAGGTGCGACGCCTGGTGGCCTCGCTGCTGGTGGACGCGGCCACGGCACGCCAGGTGGCCGAGGAGTACGACGTCACGCCCGGCCCCGAGGTCGAGAGCGAGGCAGCACGGGTGGAGTCGACCACCCAGGACCTGACCGATGAGCAGCGTCAGGACTTCGTCGACGCCGCGACCGCCCAGCTGCTCAAGCAGTCGGTCGCCTCGGTCGCCGGCGAGGCGGCGCTGGCGGAGGAGGGGGTCACCGACCCCACGCCGGAGGAGGCGGCCGCGCGTGGCGCCGAGATCTTCGCGGCCTGGTCGGCGGAGCACGACGTCGACCTGGACCCGCGCTTCGGGCTGGCGGTGACCGACGGCCAGTTCCAGATCGCCGACACCGACCTCTCGGTCCCGGTCTCGGACCTGGCCACCGCCGCTGCCGACGACGCCGACACCGAGCACCCCAAGTCGCTGCCCGAGAGCCAGCGCTGCGGCTGAGGTGGACGACCCGGTGCGTGGTGACGAGGCCCTGCTGGAGTTCGCCGGGCTGATGCGCCGACTGCGGGTCGAGTGCCCGTGGAAGGCGGCCCAGACGCACCGGTCGCTGTCGCGCCACCTGCTGGAGGAGGCCTACGAGACGCTGGAGGCCATCGACTCCGGCGACGAGAGCGGCGACTGGACTCACCTGCGCGAGGAGCTGGGGGACCTGCTGCTCCAGGTCTACTTCCACGCCGTGGTGGCCGAGCAGAGCGGGGCGTTCACGCTCGGCGACGTGGCCGGCGACATCGCGGCCAAGATGGTGCGGCGCAACCCGCACGTCTTCGCCGACGCCGGGGCCGATGCCGGGACCGACGACCTGGACCCGGCCGCGGTCAACGAGCTCTGGGAGGCCGCCAAGGCGACGGAGAAGCGCCGCGGCGCCGTCACCGACGGCATCCCCGCCGCCCTGCCGGCGCTGCTGTACGCCGACAAGGTGCTCGACCGGCTCGAGCGGGCCGGGACGCCCGTGGCGCCGCCGGAGCCCGACGCCGGGATCGGCGAGGCGCTGCTGGCGGTGGTGGCCCGGGCCCGGGCCGAGGGCGTGGACCCCGAGCAGGCGCTGCGCGACGCCGTACGTCGTCGGCTGCCCTGAGCGGCACCGGCCTCAGGGCCGGCTGTGCTCCGGCAGCGTGAGGATCTCCACCCCGTCCTCGGTGACGGCGATGGTGTGCTCGCTGTGCGCGGTGCGGGCGCCCGTCGCGCTGCGCAGCGTCCACCCGTCGGCGTCGGTGACCAGCTCGGCGGTGTCGGCCATCACCCACGGCTCCAGCGCCAGCAGCAGGCCGGGACGCAGCTTGTAGCCGCGGCCGGGCCGTCCGGTGTTCGCGATGTGCGGGTCCTGGTGCATCGTGGAGCCGACTCCGTGGCCGCCGAACTCGGTGTTCACCTGGTAGCCCGCCTCGCTCAGCACCGTGCCGATGGCGTGCGAGAGGTCCCCGACGCGGGCACCCGGGCCGGCCACGGCGATCCCGGCCGCCAGCGCCCGCTCGGTCGCCTCGATCATCGCCAGGTCCGCGGCGGGCCGGGTGTCGCCCACCACGAAGCTGATGGCGGAGTCGGCCACGACCCCGCCCAGGGAGACCGCCAGGTCCAGGGAGAGCAGGTCCCCCTCGACCAGGGCGTAGTCGTGGGGGAGCCCGTGCAGCACGGCGTCGTTGACCGAGGTGCAGATGTAGTGGCCGAACGGGCCGCGCCCGAAGGACGGCGCGTAGTCGACGTAGCAGGAGACCGCGCCCGCCTCGAGGATCATCGCCTTGGCCCACCGGTCGATGTCGAGCAGGTTGGTGCCAGGCGTGCTGCGGCCCTTCAGCGTCGCCAGGACGTCGGCCACCAGGGCGCCGGTCCTCCGGGCCTGCGGCAGTCGGGTCGGGCTGAGGATCTCGATCATCGGGGCGCCTTCCTGGGGACCAACAACTATCCCACGCATCCTGTCCGGTGGTCGCCGCCGAGCAGCAGGCAGGGGTCCGGTCCGAGGGGTCAGCCACTGACCTCGTCCGGCGCGGGGCCGCGGGCGGCGTTAGGCTGACGGGCCTATTCCGCACCAAGACCCAGGAGTCACCTTGGCATCGATCGAAGCTGTCGGCGCACGCGAGATCCTCGACTCGCGAGGCAACCCCACCGTCGAGGTCGAGGTCCTCCTCGAGGACGGCTCGTTCGCGCGGGCGGCCGTGCCCTCGGGCGCCTCCACCGGCGCCTTCGAGGCCATGGAGCTGCGCGACGGCACCAAGCGGTACGGCGGCAAGGGCGTCGCCAAGGCGGTCAACGTCGTGATCGAGACCATCGCGCCCGCCATCACCGGCCTGGAGGCCGACGACCAGCGCCTGGTCGACCAGGCGATGCTCGACCTGGACGGCACGCCCAACAAGTCCAAGCTGGGCGCCAACGCGATCCTGGGCGTCTCCCTGGCGGTGGCGCGAGCCGGCGCCGAGTCCGCCGGGCTGCCGCTCTTCCGCTACGTCGGCGGCCCCAACGCCCACGTGCTCCCGGTGCCGATGATGAACATCCTCAACGGCGGCGCGCACGCCGACACCAACGTGGACATCCAGGAGTTCATGGTCGCCCCGATCGGCGCACCCACCTTCGGCGAGGCGCTCCAGCAGGGCACCGAGGTCTACCACGCGCTCAAGTCGGTGCTGAAGAAGAAGGGCCTGGCCACCGGCGTGGGCGACGAGGGCGGGTTCGCCCCCGAGCTGCCGTCCAACCGCGACGCGCTGGACCTGATCGCGGACGCGGTCAAGCTGACCGGGCTCACCCTCGGTCGCGACATCGTGCTCGCCCTGGACGTCGCGGCCACCGAGTTCCACGAGAAGAAGAAGTACGCCTTCGAGGGCCAGCAGAAGTCCTCGGACGAGATGATCGCCTACTACGCCGACCTGGTGGCCAACTACCCGATCGTCTCCATCGAGGACCCCCTCGACGAGGAGGACTGGGACGGCTGGAAGGCGATCACCGACGCCCTGGGCAGCAAGGTCCAGCTGGTGGGCGACGACCTGTTCGTCACCAACGTCGAGCGGCTGCAGCGCGGCATCACCGGCGGACAGGCCAACGCCCTGCTGGTCAAGGTCAACCAGATCGGCTCGCTGACCGAGACCCTGGACTCGGTCGACCTGGCCCACCGCAGCGGCATGCGCTGCATGATGAGCCACCGCTCGGGCGAGACCGAGGACACCACGATCGCCGACCTCGCGGTCGCGACCAACTGCGGCCAGATCAAGACCGGCGCCCCGGCGCGGTCGGAGCGCGTGGCCAAGTACAACCAGCTGCTTCGCATCGAGGACACCCTCGACGACGCGGCGCGCTACGCCGGTGCGGGCGCGTTCCCGCGTTTCCGCGCCTGAGCGGGAGACACTGGACGCCTGATGGCGCAACGACGTACCCCCCGGACCACGCCCGGGGGCACCCGGCGACCCGGCCAGCGGGGCACGACCCCGCGGGCCCGGGTCGCCGCGGCGACTCCCGGCACAGCACTCGGCGCAGGGCGGGGCTCAGGGCTGGGCACAGGGCTGGGCACAGGGCCCGGATCAGGACCCGGGGCCTCCCCACGGCGCCGGCCCCGGTTCACCGGCCGCGCCGGCGTGCTGCTGCTGGTGCTGGCGGTGCTGACCGTGTCCTACGCCTCCTCGCTGCGCGCCTACCTGGACCAGCGGGCCCTCATCGGCGACCTGCAGGAGTCCATCGCCCGCCGCGAGGTGAGCATCGCCGAGCTGGAGCGGGAGAAGGGGCGCTGGGACGACCCGGCGTTCGTCCGGGCCCAGGCCCGGGAGCGCTTCGGCTACGTGATGCCCGGGCAGACCGGCTTCCAGGTGCTTGACGCAGACGGCAAGCCGCTGGACGGGCGCGACGGGCTCGACGACCCCGACGACGTGCTGACCACGACGCCCACGCCGTGGTGGAGCGACGCCTGGGACTCCGTCGAGCTGGCCGGCAACCCGCCGCCCGCCCAACCCCGTGCCCCGAAGTCGATCAACGGCGTGAAGAAGTCCAACCAGGAGTCGAAGCAGTGATCGAGGCACGCGACGAGCAGGCCATCGCCCAGCAGCTGGGGCGCACTCCCCGCGGCATCCACGAGGTCGGGCACCGCTGCCCCTGCGGCAACCCCGACGTGGTCACCACCGAGCCGCGGCTGCCCAACGGCACCCCGTTCCCGACCACCTTCTACCTGACCTGCCCCCGGGCTGCCTCCCGCATCGGCACCCTGGAGGGCGGAGGGCTGATGAAGCAGATGCAGGACCGGCTCGCCGAGGACCCGGAGCTGGCCGCGGCGTACCGGGCCGCGCACGAGCGCTACCTCCAGGCCCGGGACCGGATCGGCGCGGAGGCGCACCTGGAGGTGCCCGAGATCGAGGGGATCTCCGCGGGCGGCATGCCCGACCGCGTCAAGTGCCTGCACGTGCTGGCCGGTCAGTCCCTGGCCCAGGGGCCCGGGGTCAACCCGCTCGGCGACGAGGTGCTCGAGCTGCTGGGCGAGTGGTGGTCGGCCGGGCCCTGCGTGCAGCCCTGTGCGGAGCCCTCGGATGGCTGAGCCGAACGCGCCCGTCACCATCGCCGCCATCGACTGCGGCACCAACACCATCAAGCTGCTGATCGGCGCGCTGCCCGACGTCGCCGTCCGCGAGATGCGCATGGTCCGCCTCGGCCAGGGCGTGGACACCACCGGCCGGCTGGCCGACGACGCGCTGGCGCGGGCCTTCGCCGCCCTCGATGAGTACGCCGCGCTGATCGCCGAGCACGGCGTGCCCCCGGAGCGGATCCGGTTCTGCGCCACCTCCGCCACCCGGGACGCCGAGAACGCCGAGGAGTTCGCGGCCGGGGTGGAGCAGCGCCTCGGCGTGCGGCCCGAGGTGATCGCCGGCGACGAGGAGGCCGAGCTCGCCTTCGACGGTGCGGTCCGCAACCTCCAGGCCTCGGCGGAGGCGCCGGTGCTGGTCATCGACATCGGGGGCGGCTCCACCGAGCTGATCCTGGGGGACGAGGCGCCGCTGGCGACCTGCTCGCTGAACATCGGGTCGGTGCGGCTGCACGAGCGGCACCTGCGCTCCGACCCGCCCACCGCCGCCGAGGTCGCCGCCTGCGTCGCCGACATCGAGACGGCGCTCGACGAGGCCGAGGGCCTCGGCGTGGAGATCGGCTCCGCGGCCACCGTGGTCGGGGTCGCCGGCACCTGCACCACGGTCGCCGCCGGGTGCCTGGGGCTGAGTGCCTACGACCCCGACGCGATCGACCAGTCGGTGATCTCGGTCAGCGACTCCCACGCCTTCATCGACCGGATCGTCGCCGCCACCGTGGCACAGCGCCGCGCGCTGGGGTTCATGCACCCGGGCCGCGCCGACGTGATCGACGCCGGCGCGCTGATCCTGGACCGGGTGCTGCGGCGTACCTCGGTCTACTCCTGGATCGTCTCCGAGGCCGACATCCTCGACGGGATCGCCTGGTCGGTGGCCAACCGCAGCGACTGATCCAGCGACTGGCTCCGAGCGACCACCGCGGCCAGCCGCGCTCGCAGGTGCCGGACGGCGGGGCTCGCCTCCATCGTCTCGCGCCACAGCAGCCGCACCTCGCGCCGGGGGATCGGGTCCACGACCGGGACCGGCACCACGCCGGCCGGCAGCGGGCCACGCCCCAGGCGCGGCACCAGGGCCACCGCCACGCCCTCCTCGACCAGCCGCACCTGGGAGGCGAACTCCCAGGACCAGAACCGGACCTGCGGCGGCCGGCGGTGCGCGGAGAACATGTGGGTGAACCACTCGTGGCAGATGGTGCCGGGCGCGGTGGAGGCCCACAGCTCCTCGAGCAGGTCGCCGGGGGTGACCTGCTCGCGTGCCGCCAGCCGGTGCTCGCGGTGCACCAGCAGGTCGGCCACGTCGTGCCCGACGTGCTCGGCGCACAGGTGGGCCGGCAGCGGCAGCGCCACGCCGGTCCAGCTGTGCACCAGGGCGACGTCGACCTGTCCCGTGGCCACGAGCTCGACCGCTTCCGCCGGGTCCTTCTCGGTCACGACCAGGGCGAGGTCGGGCGCGGTGCGGGCCAGGTCGCCGGCCAGCGGGGCGACGATGCCGCGCACGCCGGTGGAGAAGGCAGCCAGCCGGAGCGTCCCCCCGAGTCCTGCGGCCTCGGCCCGCAACGAGGACTCAAGCGACTCCATGCGGGCCAGCACCTCGCGCCCCTCGGCGACCAGCAGCCGGCCTGCCTCGGTGAGCACCACGCCCCGGCCGATCCGCTCCAGCAGCGGTACTCCGGACTGGGACTCCAGCCGCTTGATCTGCTGGGAGACCGCGGACGGGGTGTAGCCGAGGCTGGCGGCCGCGGCGCCGACCGTGCCGTGGGCGGCCAGGGCGATCAGCGACTGGAGGGCGACCATGTCAATCATGTAGCAACATTACCGATTGAGGCCCACGACTATCCACTGGACGTGAACGGTCATCGTTGCGGAGGATGGGGTCATGCCCCTGAAGGACAGTCTGCTCGCCACGCTCGTCGCCGTGATCTGGGGCGTCAACTTCGTCGTCATCGACGCCGGGCTGGACGAGGACATGCCGGCCCTGCTCTTCGTGGCGCTCCGGTTCACGCTGGTCGCCCTGGCGGTGGTGGTGGTGGCCCGTCCGCAGGTCCCCTTCCGGCAGGTGGCGCTGGTGGGGGCGTTCATGAGCGTGGGCCAGTTCGGGCTGCTCTACTCCGCGCTGGCGATGGGCATGCCGCCCGGGCTGGCCTCGCTGGTGCTGCAGGCGCAGGTGGTGCTGACGGTGGTCTTCGCCGCGGTCCGGCTCTCCGAGCTGCCCACCGCAGGACAGCTCGCCGGCGTGGTGCTGGGCGCCGTCGGCCTCGGGGTCGTCGCGCTCGGGCGCAGCGCGGCCACCCCGCTGCTGGCCCTGCTGGTCACCGTGGCCGCCGCGGCCTCCTGGGCCTGCGGCAACGTGGTGGCCCGCCGGGTCGGCACCGCCTCGGGCCTCTCCCTGACGGTGTGGTCGGCCACCGTCGTACCCCTGCCGCTGCTGGCGCTGAGCCTGGTCGTGGACGGTCCCGACGCGGTGGGCCACGCGCTGACGTCGCTCTCGCTGGCCGCGGTGCTGTCCACGGTCTACACCGCGGTGCTGGCCTCCTGGGTGGGCTACGGCATCTGGAACTCGCTGCTGGCCCGGCACCGCACCTCCGCGGTGGTGCCGTTCACCCTGCTCGTGCCCCTGGTCGGGATGACTGCGGCCTGGCTGGTGCTGGGGGAGACCCCGAACGTGGCCGAGGCGGTGGGAGGTGCGGTGCTGCTGCTCGGGGTCGCCACCGCCGCCCTCGGCCTCCCCGGACGCCGCCGGAAGGGCGACGGGTCGTCGTACATTGAGACCGTGGAGCAGCCGGACGAGACCGTGCGCGTGCCCGGGTGAGGCACCCGCTGACGGGCCAGGACTTCGACTCGCCCGTGCCGCCGGGCACCGGCTGGCCTGAGGACCCCGCGCAGCCGGAGACCCCGACGGCGCGCACCCCCGCGGGCGTACGACGGCTCGCCGCGACCGACGACCTGGCCGAGCTCGACGCGCGGGTCAGTGTCTGCTCGGCCTGCCCCCGCCTGGTGCGGTGGCGCGAGGACGTGGCCCGGGACAAGCGCGCCTCGTTCGCCGACCAGCCCTACTGGGGCCGGCCCATCGCCGGCTGGGGGGATCCGGAGCCCAGCGTGCTGATCGTCGGGCTCGCCCCGGCCGCCAACGGTGGCAACCGCACCGGCCGGGTCTTCACCGGCGACAGCAGCGGCGACTGGCTCTTCGCCAGCCTGCACCGGGTCGGGCTCGCCACGCAGGCCACCTCCGCGCACGCCGGGGACGGGCAGCGGCTGCTGGGGGCCCGGATGGTGGCCACCGTGCGCTGCGCGCCTCCGGCGAACAAGCCGACACCGCAGGAGCGGGACACCTGCGCCCCGTGGATCAACCGGGAGGTCGAGCTGCTCCGTCCCCACCTGCGCGCGGTGGTCGCGCTGGGCGCCTACGGCTGGGACGGGGCGCTGCGGGCGCTGCGCGGCGCGGGGGTCGCCGTACCGACCCCGAAGCCCAAGTTCGGGCACGGGGTGGAGGTGGAGCTCGACGGGATCACCCTGCTCGGCTGCTACCACCCCTCCCAGCACAACACCTTCACCGGGCGCCTGACGCCGGTGATGCTCGACGAGGTGCTGGGGCGCGCCCGGGAGCTCGGCGGCCTCGGTGGACAATGAGCCCATGATCAGCGCGCAGAGCACCGGGGGCGGGACCCTCCATGCCATCACCGTCCTGGGCCACGACCGGCCCGGGATCATCGCCGAGGCCACCGCGAAGCTGGCGGCGCTGGGGCTCAACATCGAGGACACCTCGATGACGCTGCTGCGCGGCCACTTCGCGATGACGCTGATCTGCGCCGGCCCGGCCGGTGATGCCGAGGTCGAGACGGCCCTGGCGCCGCTGGCCGCGGACGGCAGCCTCACCGTCACCGTGCGCGAGGTGCCGCACGAGGACGGGAGCACTCGGGCACCGGCGACCCCGTGGGTGCTGACCGTGCACGGGGGTGACCGTCCGGGCATCGTGTCCCGGATCGTCGGCGAGGTCGCGGCCGTGGGCGGCAACATCACCGACCTGACCACTCGGCTGGCCGGCGACCTCTACCTGCTCGTCGCCGAGGTGGCACTGCCCGGCGACGCCGACACCGCGGTGCTGGCCGCGGCGATCAACCAGGCCGCCACCGACCTGGGCGTGGGCGCCACCCTGCGGCCCGCGGAGGCCGACGAGCTGTGAGTGCCAGCAACGACCGGCTCGCCGCCTGGACCGAGGCCGAGCTGGGGGTGGCCGGGCGCGTCCGCGAGGTGGTGCGCGCGCCGGCGCCGGTGCTGTCCGCGGACGGCGACAAGGTCGATCCGACGGACCCCGAGGTGGTGCAGCTGGCCGCGGACCTGGTCGCCACCATGCGGGTCTCGCCCGGGTGCGTCGGCCTGGCCGCGCCGCAGGTCGGGGTGGGGGCGAAGGTGTTCTGCGTCGACGTCTCCGAGCACCCCAAGACCCGCGGCCACCACGGCACCTTCGTGCTGTGCAACGCCGAGGTGGTGGAGTCCTCGCGCAACGAGAAGGCGCGCGAGGGCTGCATGAGCGTGCCCGACTTCACCGGCGATGTGAAGCGTCCCTCCCGGGTGCTGGTGCGCGGGCAGCTGCCCGGCACCGGCGAGGAGATCGAGGTGCGCGCCGAGGCGTTCGAGGCCCGGTGCCTGCAGCACGAGATCGACCACTGCGACGGGTTCCTCTTCCTGGACCGCGTGGCCGGCGCCCATGCCGTCTACGCTCGCCAGACGTATCTCTAGAGCCGGCGACCTCGGCTCGGCCCCCGTATCCCAATCGGCAGAGGAAACCGCCTTAAAAGCGGCTCAGTCTGGGTTCGAGTCCCAGCGGGGGCACTCTCACGCCGCACGCGAATTCGGGAACATGGGGAGTTCCCCGGACGTTTAGAACCGTGACGGCTGCGTAGAGTAGACGTCATTGCGGAGCGTGGTCAGGGAGACCGCGCCCACCGGCCTCCAAGGAGAGACCACACATGAAGAGCACAAACCCGGTGTTCGCCCGGTCCGAAGAGTTCAACGGCCAGTCGAACGCCTACGGCAACCAGACCTACCCGGGATACGGCCAGGCCCCGCAGGGCGGCCAGCCGGCGTACGGCGACCGCTCCACCTGGGGCACCGGCGTCTCCAACATGCCCGACGTGGCGGCGCCCGAGCGGCGGATGACGATCGACTCGGTCGTGCAGAAGACCGCGATCAGCCTCGCCGTGGTGATGGCGACCGCGTTCGCCACCTGGTGGTACATCGGTGACGTCAACGAGGTCACCGCCAGCCGCCTGTACTCGGCCCTGATGATCGGCTCGCTCGGCGCTTTCGCGCTGTCGATGGTCAACTCGTTCAAGCGGGTCATCAGCCCGGCGCTCGTCGTCGCCTTCGCGGCGCTCGAGGGCGTGGCGCTCGGCGCCCTGAGCAAGTACTTCGACGCCAGCTTCGGCGACGGCATCGTCACCAACGCCGTGTTCGGCACCTTCGCTGCCTTCGCCGGCACCCTGGCGGCGTACAAGTTCTTCGACATCCAGGTCGGTGACAAGTTCCGCAGGGGCGTCATCGCCGGGATGTTCGGCATGGTGGGCCTCGGCCTGCTCTCGCTGGTGCTCAGCTTCGCCGGCATCGACCTCGGCTTCTTCGGCACCGGGGCCCTCGGCCTCCTCTTCGCCGTCGTCGGCCTGGTGCTCGGTGTCTTCATGCTGATGCTCGACTTCGACTTCGTGGAGAAGGGCGTCGCCGCCGGTCTGGACGAGCGGGAGTCGTGGCGTGCTGCCTTCGGCCTGACCGTGAGCCTGGTCTGGATCTACACCAACCTGCTGCGCATCCTGGCGATCTTCAGCTCGGACTGACACAGCGCGAGAACGTCGCAAGGGCCCCGGAGCGATCCGGGGCCCTTCGTCGTTTCCGGGGCGTGCGCGCGCCTACTGCGTGGCGAGCCCGCCGTCGGGGCCCGGGTCGTCGCCCTCGTTCTGCTCGGGCGGCTCGGCCTCGGTGGCGGGCTTGCGGCGACGGTGCCGCAGCTCCACCCAGCGCCCGCGCAGGCCACGCTGCTCGCCGCCGACCTCGGTCCCGTCGAGCTCGGTCCCGGTGTTGCGGGCGGCCTCGACCGCGGCCGCGGCCACCGGCATCACCCGTTCGCCGCGCACGGACTCCGGGGCGGACTCCTCCTCGGGCGCCAGGCCGAGCGCGGCCAGGGTCGAGGGGAGGAGGACCGCGGCCATCGCCTTGTAGCCGTCGGCGGAGGGGTGGAACTGGTCGGGGCCGAAGAAGAGCGCCGGGGCGGTGTCGAACTCAGGACCCAGGATGGTGCCCATCGAGACGGTCCGTCCGCCCTCGTCGACCACCGCGATCGCCTGCGCCGCGGCGATGCGGCGCGACCACTCCCGCGCCACCTGCCTCAGCGGCGGCGGGATGGGCCGGATGGTGCCGAGGTCGGGGCAGGTGCCGACCACGACCGCGGCGCCCTCGGCGCGGAGCCGGCGTACCGCCTCGGCGAGGGAGCGGACCGACGCGGAGGGGAGCACGGTGTGGGTGACGTCGTTGGCGCCGACCAGGATCACCGCGACGTCGGGCTGGCCGGGCAGCGCCCGGTCGACCTGCGCGGCGAGGTCGGAGGACTTGGCGCCGACCTTCGCCACCGAGCGCAGGTGCACCCTGCGTCCGGCCTCGGCGGCCACCCCCGAGCCCAGGTGCGCTCCGGGGGTGAGCTCCACTCGGTCCACGCCGTAGCCGGCGGCGCTGGAGTCCCCGAGGATCGCGATCTTGATCGCCGGACCCGGGCGCCCGCGACCGTACCAACCGGTGGCGTCCGGCGGGGTCTTGCTGGCGTTGCCGATGACCCGCCTGGCCAGCTTCGCCTCGGCGATCAGTACGCCGTACAGGCCGGCGCCCAGCACCGAGAGACCTCCGCCCCGAACGCGGCGGCGGAGGCGAGCTTGCGTGCGGCTGCTGCTTTACCCACGGCCTCACTGTAGTGAGGGGGGTTGCAACTACATTTGCCGGTATGCGCTTCGTCAACTCGCTCCTCGACCTCATCGGCAACACGCCCCTGCTGCGGCTCTCCGGCTCCCTGGGCCCCGAGCTCACCGTCCGACGAGGTGAGGACAGCCCGGGGCCGCTGGTGCTGGCCAAGGTGGAGTACCTCAACCCCGGTGGGTCGGTGAAGGACCGCATCGCCACCCGGATGATCGACGCGGCGGAGGCCTCCGGGGCGCTGCAGCCGGGCGGCACGATCGTGGAGCCGACCTCGGGCAACACCGGCGTCGGTCTGGCGATGGTGGCCCAGGAGCGCGGCTACAAGTGCGTCTTCGTGTGCCCCGACAAGGTGAGCGAGGACAAGCGCAACGTGCTCAAGGCGTACGGCGCCGAGGTGGTGGTCTGCCCCACCGCGGTGGCCCCCGAGCACCCCGACTCCTACTACAACGTCAGCGACCGGCTCGCCTTGCAGCCCGGCGCCTGGAAGCCCGACCAGTACTCCAACCCGCACAACCCGCGGTCCCACTACGAGACCACGGGCCCTGAGATCTGGGAGCAGACCGAGGGGCGGATCACCCACTTCGTGGCCGGGGTCGGCACCGGCGGCACCATCAGCGGCATCGGGCGCTACCTCAAGGAGCAGAACCCCGAGGTGCAGGTCATCGGCGCCGACCCGGCCGGCTCGGTCTACTCCGGCGGCACCGGACGGCCCTACCTGGTCGAGGGCGTGGGAGAGGACTTCTGGCCCGACACCTACGACCGCGACATCGCCGACCGGATCATCGAGGTCTCCGACGCCGACTCCTTCGCCTTCACCCGTCGGCTCGCCCGCGAGGAGGCGCTGCTGGTGGGCGGCTCCTCGGGGATGGCGGCGTACGCGGCCAAGCAGCTCGCGACCGAGCTGGCGGCGCAGGGACGCGAGGACGCGGTGATCGTGGTGCTGCTGCCCGACTCCGGGCGCGGCTACCTGACCAAGGTGTTCAACGACTCCTGGCTGGGGCAGTACGGCTTCGCCACCGAGGCCGCCGACGCCGACACCCTCACCGTGGGCGCGGTGCTGCGCGGCAAGTCCGGGCAGCTGCCCGACCTGGTGCACACCCACCCCGGCGAGACCATCGCCGAGGCGGTGCACATCCTGGCCGAGTACGGCGTCTCCCAGATGCCGGTGGTTCGGGCCGAGCCGCCGCTGGTGGCGGCCGAGGTGGCCGGCTCGGTCTCCGAGCGGGCGCTGCTCGACGCGCTGTTCAGCGGTCAGGCCAAGCTCACCGACGCCGTGGAGGACCACATGTCCGAGCCCCTGCCCACGATCGGCTCCACCGAGGCGGCCCGGGACGCGGTCCTGCTGGTGGAGAAGGCCGACGCGGTGCTGGTGCACGAGGACGGCAAGCCCATCGGAGTGCTCACCCGGCACGACCTGCTGGGCGTGCTCGCCAAGGGCTGACGCCGGGTCGCCGGGCTGCCCCTAGAGCCCAGCGGGTCGTGGCACCTCGGTGCAGATCCGCGACACCGACTGGGTCAAGGAGGCCTGCGTGGAGATCGCCACCGACGTCGTCGTGCTGCTCGCCCTGGCGGCCTTCGCGGCGGGCTTCGTGGACGCCGTGGTGGGAGGAGGCGGCCTGATCCAGCTCCCGGCGCTGCTGCTGGCGCTGCCGGGTGCCTCCCCGGTCCAGGTCCTGGCCACCAACAAGCTCGCCTCCATCTGCGGGACGACGGTCAGCTCGGTCACCTACGGGCGGCGGATCCGTCCCGACCCGCGGACGTTCGGCCCGTTGATGCTCGCCGCCTTCGCCGGCTCGGCGGGCGGCGCCGTGCTGGCCAGCCACCTGCCGCGGGAGGCCTTCGACCCGATCGTGCTGGTGGCCCTGGTGGCCGTCGGCGGCTACGTCGTGCTCAAGCCGACGCTGGGCGGGGTCACCGAGCTGCGGTTCACCGGGGGACACCACACGCTGGCCGCGGTGGGCACCGGCCTGGTGGTGGGGTTCTACGACGGCGCGCTCGGTCCCGGCACCGGCTCGTTCTTCGTGATCAGCCTGGTCAGCCTGCTGGGCTACAGCTTCCTGGAGGCCTCGGCCAAGGCGAAGCTCGCCAACTGGGCCACCAACCTGGCCGCGCTGGTGGTCTTCGTGCCCCAGGGTGCGGTGCTGTGGGGGATCGGGCTGCTGATGGGGGCGGCCAACATGCTCGGTGGCTACCTGGGCGCCCGCACCGCGATCGGCCGCGGGGCGGCGTTCGTGCGGGTCTTCTTCATCGTCGTGGTGGGCGGCTTCGTGGTGCGCATCGGCGGCGGGCTGCTCGGCCTGTGGAGCTGAGCCGGTGACCCCCACGTCGTACCTCACCCTGGCCCGGGACGGCGAGGCCGAGATCGAGGTGAAGCGCTCCCGCTTCCTCTGCACCCTGCGCCGGGTGTCCGAGGAGGAGTCGGCGAGGGCGGTCGTGGAGGAGCTGCGGCGGCGTCACTGGGAGGCGCGCCACCACTGCTCGGCGTTCGTGCTCGGCCCCGACCGCGCCCTGGAGCGCTCCAGCGACGACGGGGAGCCGGCCGGCACCGCGGGCGCCCCGATGCTGGAGGTGCTCCGCGGCCGGGAGGTCAGCGACGTGGTGGCGGTGGTGACCAGGTGGTTCGGCGGCGTGCTGCTGGGTGCCGGCGGACTGGTGCGGGCCTACGGCGACGCGGTGCGCGCCGGGCTGGACGAGGTCGGTCTGGTGCAGCGCCGGCTGCTCGCCGAGTACGCCGTGGAGCTCGACCATGCCGAGGCGGGGCGGGTCGAGAGCGACCTGCGCAGTCGCGGGGTGGAGGTGCTCGGCGTGGAGTACGGCGCCCGGGTGCGGTTGCTGCTGGGCACCGAGGACGGCGCAGGGCTGGAGCATCTGCTGGCGGAGTCGACCGCCGGTCGGGCGGCCCCGGCCAGGACGGGGGAGCGGTGGGTGGACCGGGCCTGAGCCGCGCTCAGGACAGGTCCCAGGCCGGGTCCGTGGTCTGGTGCAGCGCGGTCGTGGTCTGGGTGAGGAAGGTCCCGAACCCGGTCGCGGCATCCAGCACGTGCACCGCGGTGAGCCCGTTGTCGTCGCGGTCCAGGGCGTAGAGGTCCGCCCGTCCGTCGTCGTTGTAGTCCCCGACGGTGAACTTCCACGAGGCCAGGTCCGGGGCGGTCAGCGCGGTGGAGGTCTGGGTGAGGAAGGTCTGGAACCCGGTGCGGGCGTCGAGCACGTGCACCGCGGCACTGCCGCCGTCCTGGCCGGAGCTGATCGCGTAGAGGTCGGCGCGACCGTCGTTGTCGTGGTCGCCCGCCGCGATCGTCCAGACCAGCGGGTCCAGGGCGGGGAACGCCGTGCTGCCCTGGACCAGCACCGCCTGGAAGGTGTTGGCCGCGTCGAGCACCGTCACCGCCGTTCGGTTCTCCGCGTCCCTGCTGATGGCGTAGAGGTCGGCGCGGCCGTCGCCGTTGTCGTCACCGACGGTGATCTCGGTCCCCGAGGCGAGCGAGAGGTCGACGATCCCGGCCACGTCGGTCTGGGCGAGGAAGGTCTGGAAGCCGGTCGCGCCGTCGAGCACGTGCACCGTGCCGGCCGGGTCCACCGCGAACAGGTCGGTCACCAGGTCGCCGTTGTAGTCCCCCTTCGCAGTGCGCCAGCCTTGGCCGCCCAACGGCAGGCTCGTCTGGGTGGCGAAGGAGGAGTAGGACGTGGCCGGGTCCAGGGCGTGCAGCTCCAGGACCCCGGACGGGGTGGTGGTCACCGCGTGCACGCCGGCCGCCGGGCCACCGGTGGGTGGCCGCCCCACGACCTGCACCGAGACCTGGTCGACGTACATGGACGGACCTGTGCCGGTCTCGCCGCAGGTGGGCTGCTCGGCGTCGGGGCAGTTGCGCTTGTGCTGGAGGCGCAGGAACTCCGGTGCCATCGGAGAGCGGTCCACCGACCAGGTCTCCACGCCGTCGACGAAGAACCGGGTCGGGGCGGCGAAGCCGTTGGCGGGGTCCCGGCCGGGACCCATGTAGGTGAACTCCGTGGCGTACTCGTGCCAGGCGACCATGTCGGCGGGATACGCCTGGCCCATGCACCTCATGTTGCCCAGCCGGGGGAAGTACTGCCAGTAGAACGCCAGGTGCACCCGTCCGCACCGGTTCTCGCCGCCCCAGCTCTCCACGACGTCGATCTCGGCGACCTGGGCGGCGTCCTTGGTGCGCAGCCAGAAGGCGGGATGCGTCCCGGCCCGGCGGGGCATGCTGATCACCGCGGAGACCCGGTAGGTGGTACCGACGGAGAACGGGACCGCCTGCAGCGAGATCAGGTTGCCCTCCGGGCGGACGCGCAGCGCGCTCCGCCCGTCGTGGGTCATCAGCTCGGTGCGGTCGGGGGTGGAGCTGGCCTGGTGCTCCCACCGGTCGGTGACCGGTCCGGCTGCCGCGTCGAAGGAGTCGGTGAAGATCTCCTGCGGACCGAGCTGCACCGCGCTGGCCACCAGCGGGGTGCTCGGCACCTGCAGGGCGCCGGCTCCCAGCGAGGAGGTGAGCGTGGTGACCGCGGCAAGCAGTGCGCGGACCCAGAGGAGCTCGAACATGGGGGCCTGTCGGTGGAGGGCGGGTCGGTGGTCGGGTCGCTGGTCAGGTCACTGGTCAGGCGGAGCGGACGCCCGTGGGTGCTTCCGAGGTCGCCGGGTCGGCTCCGTCGAGGTACACCCAGCGGCCCGCGCGGCGCTCGAACCGGCTCCGTTCCCGCAGGCTGCCGCCGGCGAAGTGCGCCACGAACTCCACCACCCCGACCGCGTCGTCCGCACCGCCGTCGAGGCACTCCACGACCTCCAGCCCGGTCCACCGCGTGGCCGGGTCCACGGAGACCTCCTCGGGCCGGGTCGCGGGGTGCCAGCTGGCGAACAGGAAGTTCTCCTGGCCGAGGGCGAAGGCGCTGTAGCGGGCGCGCATCAGCTCCTCGGCGGTCACCGCCCTGGCGGCGCCACGGTGCAACCGACCGCAGCACGCGTCATAGCTGCGCGCCGCGCCACAAGGACACTCCCGATCCAGCACGTTCTGAGGCTAGCGTCTGGGTCGTGACCCCCTTCTGGCTGACCGCCTTCCTGGACCTGCCCACGCCGTACTTCGGGCGGACCGTCCGCTTCTGGGCCGACGTCACCGGCTACGAGGTGTCACCGGTGCGGGGTGCCGACGGCGAGTTCGCCTCGCTGCTGCCGCCCGTCGGGGACGAGCACCTGCGGGTGCAGCGCGTCGGCGACGGCGAGCCGCGGATCCACCTCGACCTGCACGTGGCCGACCCCGCGGCGGCGGCCCGGTCCGCGGAGCAGGCCGGGGCCACTCGGGTGGCCGAGGCCGGCCACGTGGTGATGCGCTCTCCCGGGGGTCTCGACTTCTGCCTGGTCAGCCATCCGGCCTCCCTGAGGGCGTCGCCGGCGGAGTGGTCCGAGGGCACCAGCATGGTCGACCAGGTCACCCTAGACATCCCCGCGCTCGACTACGACGCCGAGTGCGACTTCTGGGCGGCCGTGCTGGGCGCGCCCTGGCGGCCCTCTCCCACCCACGCTGAGTTCCGGCGGATCGTGCTGCCCGGGCTGCCGCTGGGCGTGCTGCTCCAGCGGTTGGCCGAGGCCGAGGGAGGGGTACGCGCCCACCTCGACCTCGCTGCCGGGGACCGGCACGCCGAGGTACGTCGACACCTGGCGCTGGGCGCTCGGGTCAGCGCCGAGCACCTCCAGTGGAGCGTGATGACCGACCCGGCGGGATCGCCGTACTGCATCACCGGTCGCACGCCGGGTACTGCGAACCCGACGACCGACGGGCGGCCCCAGAAGGACGCGTCGTGACCGGGGCGACAGGTTCGCCCGGGTCGCCGGGAGGCCCGGGAATACTCTTGCATCTGAAGCGTTGTAACGGTGTAATCATGTAACGAAACGAAGGGACACATGATGAACACCCAGGACAACGAAGAAGAAGAGACCCGAGGCCGCGGACCCAGGGGCGAGCGTCGCGGACGCGGCGGTCCGCACCACGAAGGCCCCCGTGGCCCCCGTGGCGGCCGTGAAGGTCGCGGGGGACGCCGGGGTGGCTGGCAGGTCGCGGACCTGCCGGCGGCCGACGACGCCGCGCAGTGGTTCGCCGGCAGGCTGCCCGACGGCTGGTTCGACGAGGTCACGGTGACCAGCGACCGGGAGGAGATCCTGGTGGTGGGCACGCTGACCCCGGAGGCCGCCGGCGGCGAGCTCAGCGGAGCCGCGGTGGAGGGACGGATCAGCAGGTTCCGTGCCGACACCCGGGACGAGCGGATCGAGATCGCCCGTGAGGCGGAGGAGCGCTACCAGCGCAAGGTCTCCTGGGGGTGCGGCTCGGCGACGTCGAGGCGCTCTTCACCCACGTGGCGGCCCCGGTGATGACGCGCCTGCGTCAGCCCGAGCGCCAGGTGCTCGACACCCTGGTCGACGCCGGGGTGGCACGCTCCCGCTCCGACGCCCTGGCCTGGTCGGTGCGGCTGGTGGGCGAGCACGCCGACGAGTGGCTCGGACAGCTCCGCGACGCCATGTCCGAGGTGGACAAGCTGCGCGGCCAGGGCCCGGCTTTGTGACCCAGGTCTAGCGTGGGGCCCGTGACGACGTACGCCGCCGAAGGCCAGACCGAAGCACCAGCAGCGCGCACCCTGGGCCAGCTCCGGGAGTCCGGGCACCAGCTGCGCAGCCTGCGCACCGAGCTGCGGGAGAACCTGCTCGCCAAGCTGCGCGCGGGCGAGGACCCGTGGCCCGGGCTGCACGGGTTCTCCGACACCGTGGTGCCGCAGCTCGAGCGGGCCCTGATCGCCGGCCACGACGTGGTGCTGCTGGGGGAGCGTGGGCAGGGCAAGACCCGGCTGCTGCGCACCCTGGTCGGGCTGCTCGACGAGTGGTCGCCGGTGATCGCCGGCTCCGAGCTCGGCGAGCACCCCTACGACCCGATCACCCCGCAGTGGCGGCGGATCGCCGCCGAGCAGGGCGACGAGCTGGCCGTGGAGTGGGTGCACCGCAGCGAGCGGTACGCCGAGAAGCTCGCCACCCCGGACACCTCGGTGGCGGACCTGATCGGCGACGTCGACCCGATGAAGGTCGCCGAGGGTCGACACCTCGGCGACCCGGAGACGATCCACTTCGGCCTGATCCCGCGCAGCCACCGCGGAATCGTGGCGATCAACGAGCTGCCCGACCTGGCCGAGCGCATCCAGGTGGCCATGCTCAACGTGATGGAGGAGCGCGACATCCAGATCCGCGGCTACGTGCTGCGGCTGCCTCTGGACGTGCTCGTGGTGGCCAGCGCCAACCCGGAGGACTACACCAACCGCGGTCGGATCATCACCCCGCTCAAGGACCGCTTCGGCGCCGAGATCCGCACCCACTACCCGGTCGCGCTGGCCGACGAGATCGCCGTGATCCGCCAGGAGGCGCAGCTGGTCGCCGAGGTGCCGGACGCCCTGCTGGAGGTGCTGGCCCGCTTCACCGGCAACCTGCGCGAGTCCGCCGCGGTCGACCAGCGCTCCGGCGTCAGTGCCCGCTTCGCGATCGCCGGCGCCGAGACCATCGCGGCCTCCGCGCTGCACCGGGCCTCCCGGCAGGGTGAGGACGAGGCGGTGGCCCGCGTGGTCGACCTCGAGACGGCGGTGGAGGTGCTGCGCGGCAAGATCGAGTTCGAGACCGGTGAGGAGGGCCGCGAGGTCGAGATCCTCACCCACCTGCTGCGCACCGCCCTGGCGGCCACCGTGCGCGAGCACTTCCGCGGCCTGGATCTCGGCCTGCTCGTCGAGGCCGTCGAGGAGGGCGCGACCATCTCCACCGGTGAGCAGGTGACCGCCCGGGACTTCCTCGCCGGGCTCCCGGTGCTGGGCGAGTCCGAGCTGTACGACGACATCGCCGCGCGCATCGACGCCAGCACCGACGGCGAGATCGCCTGTGCGGTCGAGCTCGCGCTGGAGGGCCTCTACCTGGCGCGGCGCATCGGCAAGGACACCGACGGCACCGAGACCGTCTATGGCTGAGCGACACACCAGCCGGTTCAGGCGCTACGAGGGCGGCGACCCGTTGGCGCCGCCGGTCGACCTGGCCGAGGCGCTGGACGCGATCGGCGAGGACGTGATGGCCGGCTACTCCCCGGAGCACGCGATGCGGGAGTTCCTGCGGCGCGGCGGTGAGCAGCAGCCCGGTCTCGACGAGCTGGGCGCCAGGGTGGCGGCGAAGCGGCGTGAGCTGCTGCAGCGGCACAACCTGGACGGGACGCTGGAGCAGGTCCGGGAGCTGCTGGAGCGCGCGGTGCTCGAGGAGCGCAAGCAGCTGGCTCGCGACGTCAGCATGGACGACGGGGACCGCGCCTTCCGGGAGCTGCGCCTGGACAACCTCCCCGCCTCGCCCTCGGCCGCGGTGACCGAGCTGTCGTCGTACGACTGGAGCAGCAGCGAGGCCCGGCAGGCCTACGAGGAGATCAAGGACCTGCTCGGCCGCGAGATGCTCGACCAGCGGTTCGCCGGCATGAAGGAGGCGCTCGAGGGCGCCACCGAGCAGGACCGCGCCGCCATCAACGAGATGCTCGGCGACCTCAACGAGCTGCTGGAGAAGCACCAGCGCGGGGAGGACACCGACGCCGACTTCGCCGAGTTCATGGACAAGCACGGCGACTTCTTCCCCGAGGGGCCCGAGAACATCGACCAGCTGCTGGACGCGCTGGCACAGCGCAGCGCCGCGGCCCAGCGGATGCTCAACTCGATGACGCCCGAGCAGCGGGCCGAGCTGATGCAGCTCTCCGGCCAGGCCTTCGGCAGCCCCGAGCTGATGGAGCAGCTGGCCCGGATGGACGCCAACCTGCAGTCGCTGCGGCCCGGCGAGGACTGGTCCGGCTCCGAGCGGTTCGACGGCGAGGAGGGCCTGGGCCTGGGGGACGGCACCGGGGTGCTCCAGGACCTCGCTGACCTCGACCAGCTCGCCGAGCAGCTGGCCCAGTCCCACAGCGGCGCGCGGCTGGACGACGTGGACCTGGACAAGCTCTCGCGCCAGCTGGGCGAGCAGGCAGCCGTCGACGCGCGCACCCTGGCCGAGCTCGAGCGGGCGCTGCGCGACTCCGGCTACCTCAAGCGCGGCTCCGACGGGGACCTGCGCCTGAGCCCCAAGGCGATGCGCCAGCTCGGCAAGGCCCTGCTCCGCGACGTCGCCACCCGGCTCTCGGGTCGCCAGGGCCAGCGCGACGTACGGCGCTCCGGCGCCGCCGGCGAGCTCAACGGTGCCTCCCGGGAGTGGGAGTTCGGGGACACCGAGCCCTGGGACGTGACCCGGACCCTGACCAACGCCGTACGGCGCACCGTCGCCGAGGGCGGGACACCCGCGTCCGGGGTGCGGCTGCGGATCGAGGACATCGAGATCGCCGAGACCGAGGCCCGCACCCAGGCGTGCGTGGCGCTGCTGGTCGACACCAGCTTCTCGATGGCGATGGACGGCCGCTGGGTGCCGATGAAGCGGACCGCGCTGGCCCTGCACCAGCTGATCCGCACCCGGTTCCGCGGGGACCACCTGCAGCTCATCGGCTTCGGGCGGCACGCCCAGGTGATGGAGATCGAGGAGCTGACGGGGCTCGACGCCAAGTGGGCCAAGGGCACCAACCTCCATCACGGCCTGCTCTTGGCCAACCGGCACTTCCGCAAGCACCCGAACGCCCAGCCGGTGCTGCTGATCGTCACCGACGGCGAGCCCACCGCGCACCTGGAGTCGAACGGCGAGGTGTGGTTCAGCTATCCGCCGCACCCGCTGACCATCGCCCACTCGGTGCGCGAGCTGGACAACTCCCGTCGGCTCGGCGCCCAGACCACGTTCTTCCGGCTGGGGGAGGACCCCGGCCTGGCCCGGTTCATCGAGTCGATGGCCCGCCGGGTGGAGGGCCGCATGGTCTCCCCGGAGCTCGACGACCTGGGGGCGGCCGTGGTCGGCAGCTACCTGGGCTCGCGCGCCCCGAGCTCCTCCTACACCGACCAGTTCGGCGGTTGGGGCGAGAGGGGCTTCTGGGCGGGCTGAGCCTGACTGACCACCGTGCGGCCCGCCCTCGCCGTGCACGCCCGAGGATGGGAGCCTGAGGCATGCAGATCCTCAGCGCCAGCCTGGACGAGCTCCGTGCCACCCGCAGCAGCGTGAAGTGGCGCCTCTACCCCGAGGACGTGATCCCGGTCTGGGTGGCCGAGATGGACACCCAGCCCTGCCAGCCCGTCGTCGACGCGGTCACCGCGGCCGTGAGCCGGGGGGACACCGGCTATGCCTGGGGGCCCCCGCTGGTCGAGGCGTTCGCCGGGTTCGCGGCACGGCGCTGGGGCTGGGAGGTCGACCCTGCCCGGGTGATGCAGGTCCCCGACGTGATGCTCGGGATCGAGCAGGTCATCCAGGCCCGGGTCCCGGTCGGCGGCTCGGTGGTGGTCAGCCCACCGGTCTACGACTCGTTCTTCGGCTTCGTCGCCTCCACCAGGCGCCGGCTGCTCGAAGCCCCGCTCACTGCCGAGCACCGACTCGATCCCGAGGCGCTGGCCCTGGCCTTCGAGGAGGCGGGCATGGGCTCGGCCTACCTGCTGTGCAACCCGCAGAACCCCACCGGCACCGTGCACACCGCGGACGAGCTGCGGATGGTCGCGGCCCTGGCTCAGGAGCACGGGATCCTCGTGGTCTCCGACGAGATCCACGCCCCGCTGGTGCAGGCGGGCAGCACCTTCACGCCGTACCTCTCGCTGCCGGAGGCGGGTCGCGGGCTGGCCGTGGTGAGCGGCTCCAAGACCTGGAACCTCGCGGGCCTCAAGACCGCCCTGCTGGTCGCCGGGCACCAGACCAGCCACGGGCTGCACGAGGTCGTCACCCACGGTGCCCAGCACCTGGCGGTGATCGCCCAGACCGCCGCCTACGACCACGGGGAGGCGTGGCTGGACCAGCTGGTGGGCGAGCTCGCCGAGCGGCGGGCGCTGCTGCTCGACCTGCTGGGCGAGCACCTGCCCGAGGTGGCGGTGGCGCCGTCCGAGGCGACGTACCTGGCCTGGCTGGACTGCTCCGCCCTCGGCCTCGACGACCCGGCCGCGACCTTCCTGGAGCGCGGCGTCGCCGTGGTGCCCGGCACCCGCTACGACCCGCGTGCCACCAGCTGGGTCCGGTTCAACTTCGGCACCTCGGCCGAGGTGATCCGCGAGGCGGTACGCCGGATGGCCGGCTGAGCTGCCTCAGCGGCGTCTGGGTGGGTCTCAGGCCTCCTCGGGCGCGAAGCCGGGGAGGCTCTCCTCCAGCAGCGCCCGGAAGGGGGCCTCGGCCTCGAGCTGGCAGAGCAGGCCGATCCCGCCCAGCCAGGTGCGGTGGATCAACAGGTAAGACGGCGGCAGGTTGATCTTGGTGGCCAGCGTGAACCCCGGGGAGCGCGGGTCGTTGAGCCGCTCGAACTGGTCCCGCATCCAGGCCCGGGTGAAGCGGAACCGGTCCTCGCGCATCGGCTCCACGAAGGGGCGCAGGAAGTCCAGCAGCACCCTTGCGTCCACCCGCATGCCGTCCTTGACGAAGCCCTCCTCGCGCAGCCCGGCCAGCAGCAGGTCGGCGTCGTCCTCCAGCGCGGCTCGCAGCAGGCGGCCGATCGCCGGCGGGAACGTGCCCCCGGGCAGCCGGGCCACCGCCCCGAAGTCCAGCACCCCGAGCCGACCGGGCGTGCCGTCGGGCTCGGGGATGGTGCGGAAGTTGCCGGGGTGCGGGTCGGCGTGCAGCATCCCGGTGCGCGCCGGCCCCGCGAAGGTGAACCGGACCAGCAGCTCGCCGTAGTGGTCGCGCTCGGCCTGGGTGCCCTCGGCGATGATCCGGGCCAAGGATCCCTCGCTCTCCATCCACTCGGTCACCAGGACCGTGTGCTCGGCGTGCACCACGTGCGGCACCACGATCTCGGGGTCGCCGTCGAAGGCCTCGGCGAAGACCTCCTGGGCCTGGGCCTCCAGGGCGTAGTCGAGCTCCTCGGCGGCGCGGGCCTGCAGCTCGTTGATGAGCGGGACCAGGTCGAGACCGGGGAAGACCGGCGACATCCCGCGCGCCACCATCGAGATGCGGCGCAGGTCGCCCAGCAGCGCCTCGTCGGCACCCGGGTACTGCACCTTGACCGCCACCTCCCGGCCGTCGTGCCACCGGGCGCGGTGCACCTGGCCGATGGAGGCCGCCGCGGCGGCGGCCCCGTCGAGCCAGACGATCCGCTCGCGCCAGTCCGGCCCCATGCCGGCCTCGATCGCGTCCCGCACGTCCTGGGTCGACATCGTCGGCGCGTTGTCCTGGAGGGCGGTGAGGTGCTCGCGGTACGGCGCCGACGCCTCCTCGGGCAGTGCCGCCTCCAGCACCGAGAGCGCCTGGCCGAACTTCATCGCCCCGCCCTTGAGCTCCCCGAGCGTGCGGAAGAGCTGCTCGGCGGTGCGCTGCTGCACGTCGCTGAGCACCGCCTCGGCCGACTTGCCACCCATCCGCTTGCCGATCCCGATGGCGGAGCGACCGGCGTACCCCAGCGGCAGCGCGGCGAGCCGGGCGCTGCGGATGACAGCCCTGCGAGGGAGGTCGACCATGGCTCCAGTGTTGCCGATGGGTGGCTAGGCGAGGCTCAGCCGGGGAACTTCACGCCCGTGTTGGCGTGGCAGCGGTAGCCCATGGGGTTCTTGGCGAGGTACTGCTGGTGCGGGTCCTCGGCGTAGTACCAGCCCGCCTCCTGCGCCGGCCGGATCTCGGTGGTGACCGTGCCCAGCTGGCGGCGCGCCAGCTCGTCGGCGTACGCCTTGGTCAGGTCACGGGCGACCTGCTCCTGCTCCGCGGAGGTGAAGTAGATCGCCGAGCGGTACTGCGTGCCGACGTCGTTGCCCTGCCGCATGCCCTGGGTCGGGTCGTGGATCTCGAAGAACCGCTTCACCAGGTCCGCGTAGCTCACGACGGCGGGGTCGAAGACGATGCGCACGGCCTCGGTGTGGCCGGTGCGGCCCGAGCACACCTCCTCGTACGTCGGGTGCGGGGTGTAGCCGCCGGCGTAGCCGACCGAGGTCGACCAGACGCCGGGCACCTGCCAGTAGATCTCCTCCGCGCCCCAGAAGCAGCCGAGGCCGAAGATCGCCACCTCCATCCCCTCGGGCACCTCCTCGCTCATCACCGGGGTGCCGAGCACCACGTGCTCGCGCAGCGTCCACGGCTGGCTGGGACGCCCGGGCAGCGCGTCGTCGGGGGTGGGCAGATCGTTCTTGGTGCGGCCGAACAGCATCTGGACTCCAAGGGGTCGGGGGTATCCAACCCTCCTAACACCGGCGAGCCACCATCCGTTCCCGGCGGCGTCTAGGCTCGGGGCGTGACCCAGTCCAGCAGCAGCGAGCACACCGCCAAGTCCGGGTTCGCCACGCGTGCCATCCACGCCGGCTACGAGCCCGACGAGATGACCGGGGCGGTGATCCCACCGATCTACGCCACCAGCACCTACAAGCAGGACGGCGTCGGCGGCCTGCGCGGCGGGTACGAGTACAGCCGCTCCGCCAACCCGACCCGCACCGCGCTCGAGGGCGCGCTGGCGGCCGTGGAGGAGGGGGAGCGCGGGTTCGCGTTCGCCTCCGGCCTGGCGGCCGAGGACACCCTGGTCCGGGCGCTGTGCCGTCCCGGGGACCACGTGGTGCTGCCCGACGACGCCTACGGCGGCACCTTCCGGCTCTTCGACAAGGTCGAGAAGGTCTGGGGCCTGGACCTGAGTCCGGCTCCGGTCTCCGACCTGGACGCGGTCCGCGCGGCGATCCAGCCCGGCCGCACCAAGCTGGTGTGGGTGGAGACCCCCACCAACCCGA
The DNA here is from genome assembly GCF_002865585.1 of Nocardioides houyundeii. Taxonomy (NCBI): domain Bacteria; kingdom Bacillati; phylum Actinomycetota; class Actinomycetes; order Propionibacteriales; family Nocardioidaceae; genus Nocardioides; species Nocardioides houyundeii. Next base: position 935,820 of record NZ_CP025581.1, read on the forward strand.
TGCTCAACATCGCCGACATCGAGGCGCTGGCGGCCGTCGCCCACGAGGCCGGGGCGCGGCTGGTGGTCGACAACACCTTCGCCTCGCCGTACCTCCAGCAGCCGCTGACCCTGGGTGCCGACGTGGTGGTCCACTCGACCACCAAGTACGTCGGCGGGCACTCCGACGTGGTCGGCGGCGCGCTGGTGGTGCGCGACCTCGAGGTCGCCGAGGCGATCGCCTTCCACCAGAACGCGATCGGCGCGGTGGCCGGCCCCTTCGACTGCTTCCTGACCCACCGCGGACTGAAGACGCTGGCGGTGCGGATGGACAAGCACTGCGACAACGCCGAGCGGATCGTGGAGTTCCTGGCCTCGCACCCGGCCGTCTCCGAGGTGATCTACCCCGGTCTGCCCGAGCACCCCGGGCACCAGGTCGCGGCCCGCCAGATGAAGCGGTTCGGCGGGATGATCAGCTTCCGGGTCGCCGCCGGCGAGCAGGCCGCGCTGGACGCGTGCGCCAAGGCGGAGGTCTTCACCCTGGGGGAGTCGCTGGGCGGCGTGGAGTCGCTCATCGAGCACCCGGGACGGATGACGCACGCGAGCGTCGCCGGCACCGACCTGGAGGTGCCCGCCGACCTGGTGCGGCTCAGCGTCGGCATCGAGACCTGCGAGGACCTGCTCGCCGACCTCGACCGCGCCCTGGGCTGAGACGTTGGCTGGGAGGCTGGCCGTCTGCGTCGACTTCGGCTCGACCTTCACCAAGGCGGCCCTGATCGACCTGGTCGAGGCCCGGGTGCTGGCCTCGGCCAGCCACCCCACGACGCTGGGCACCGACGTCCTCGACGGGTACGACGACTGCCTCGCGCAGCTGTCCCGGGTCGACGCGGATGCCGCCCGGGCACAGGTGCTGGCCTGCTCCTCGGCCGGCGGCGGACTGCGGATCGCCGTGGTCGGCAACGAGGAGCTGGTGACAGCCGAGGCCGGACGACGTGTCGCGCTGTCCAGCGGAGGCTCCGTCGTCGCCGTGCTGGCGGCCTCGCGGGCCCTGCCGGAGGCCGCCGCGCTGTCCGCGGCGGCCCCGGACGTGGTGCTGCTGACCGGCGGCACCGACGGCGGGAACGCGGAGGCCCTGCTGGGCTGTGCCCGGGCGCTGGTGGCCGCCGGCTGGCGGGGGCCGGTGGTGGTCGCCGGCAACGTCGAGGCTCAGCCCGAGGTCGCGGAGATCCTGGGCGCGGCCGGAGTGCCGTCGGTGCGGGCGGCCAACGTGGTGCCCCGGATCGGGGTGCTCACCCCGGAGTCGGCGCGGGCCGCGATCAGGTCGATGTTCCTGAGCCACGTGATCGGAGGCAAGCACCTGTCCGCGCGTGCGGAGTTCACCGCCATGGTGCGCGGGGCCACCCCCGACGTGGTGCTGACCGGGGTGGAGCTGCTGGCCCGAGGCCTCGACGAGGAGCACCCCGGTGCCGGCGACGTGGCGGTGGTCGACGTCGGCGGCGCGACCACCGACGTCTACAGCGTCCTGGAGGTCGACCCCGACTCAGCGCACAGCGGCAGCGCCGGCCTCTCACGCGAGGTGGTGGCCACCACCGGGGTGGCCCGCACCGTCGAGGGCGACCTGGGCATGCGCTGGTCCGCGCCCAGCACCGTCGCGGCAGCCGGCCTGGTCGACCTGGTCGAGCCCGCCGCCCGCCGACGGGACGACCCCGGGGCCCTGCCGGGTGACGAGCAGGGCGCGGCCGTCGACGAGGCGATCGCCCGGGCGGCCGTCGGACTGGCGCTGCGCCGCCACGCCGGCCGCTCCCGGGTGGTGCTCGGCCCACAGGGACGCGTGGTGGAGCGGACCGGGGCCGACCTGCGGGAGGTCGCGCTGCTGGTCGCCTCCGGCGGGGTGCTCAGGCACGGGCGACCCGGCGTCGCGCAGCGGGTGCTCGCCGGCAGCACGGGGACCGAGGTGGACGGCGGCTGGCAGCTGCCCGGTGCGCCTCGGGTGGTGGTGGACACCGACTGCGTGCTGGCCTGGACCGGGCTGCTGGCCGCGGACCATCCGGGTACGGCGTACCGGTTGGCGCGTGGCATGTTGCTCGCCCGCGATGGGTAGCCTGACGCGGTGAGCAACATTTCCGGTCGCAAGACCTTCAGGCTGCGGCGGGACGAGTCCGACGGGACAGGACTGGACCCGGCCCCTCACGAGGTGCGCCCGGACCTCGGTCCCACCGAGCCCGGGACGACCTCGGAGAACCCCGAAGCGCACGAGTCCCTGGGCGAGCGGATCACCCAGCAGCTGGCGAGCCAGTGGGCGCTGATCCGCGCCGAGCGGCGCGCCGAGCCGCCGCCGCAGATCGCCACCGGGCCCTCCAACTTCAGTCGGGCCCAGGTGCCGTGGGGCATCGACCTGGCCGCCGCCTGGTCGTGGCGCTTCGTCGTCATCGCCCTGGCCGGCTACCTGATCGCGCGCACCATCGCCGACTTCGCGGTCGTCACGGTGCCGATCGCGATCGCGCTGCTGCTGGCGGCCCTGGTCAGCCCCATGGTGCGGGCGCTGTGCAAGAGCGGGATCCCACGATCCCTGTCCACCCTGGTCACGGTCATCTTCACCCTGGGCTTCCTCGGACTGCTGATCACCTTCGCCGGGCAGCAGGTCGCCACCGGCGCCTCGGACCTGGCCGACCAGGTGGTCAAGGGCCTGGACGAGATCCGCGCCTGGCTGCGGGACGGGCCGCTGCACGCCAGCGACAGCCAGATCAACGACTACATCGAAGAGACCCAGAACGCGATCACCAACCAGAGCAAGGACGGCGCGCTCGGGCGCGTCGGCTCGGTCGGGTCCGCCCTGAGCCACGTCGCGGCCGGGCTCTTCATCGTGCTCTTCGGGACCTACTTCTTCCTCGCCGACGGCGAGCGGATCTGGGCGTGGCTGGTGCGTCTGGCGCCGCGCGCCGCGCGGGAGCACGTGGACAACTCCGGGCGCGTGGCCTGGGTCTCGCTGACCATGTTCGTGCGGGCCACGGTGCTCGTGGCCCTGGCCGACGCGGTGGGCGTGATGATCGTGGCCGCCGTGCTCGGGGTGCCGTTCATCCTGGCCATCGGCGTGCTGGTCTTCCTGGGGGCGTTCGTGCCGATGATCGGCGCGACGGTCGCGGGGACCGTCGCCGTCCTGGTGGCCCTGGTGGACCAGGGGCCGGTCACCGCGCTGCTGATGCTGGGCGGGGTGGTGCTGGTGCAGCAGATCGAGGGCCACGTGCTGCAGCCGTTCCTGATGGGACGCTTCGTCTCCCTGCACCCGCTCGGGGTCATCATCGCGCTGGCCTGCGGAATCATCGTGGCCGGCATCGCCGGCGCGCTGGTCGCGGTGCCGCTGGCCGCGGCGGTGAACGCCGTGGTCCAGTACCTGGCCAACGACACCGACCTGGGGGAGCCGGATCCCGAGGACGCGTTGACGCAGGACATAGGCGAGGCAAGGGCCGAGGGGCACGCCGCGGAGCCGGTCCCCGCGGTCAACGCGCCGGTGGGCGACGACGGTGACAGGGACGGTGCGGATGGCTGAGGGCCGGACTCCCGGTGGCCCGGGCCAGGTGAGCCTCGAGGACGTCGAGGAGGCCGCGCTCACCCTGGCCGGCGTCGCGGTGCGGACCCCGATGGAGGAGTCCCGCTGGCTCTCCGGGCTGGTCGGCGGGCCGGTCAGCCTCAAGTGCGAGAACCTCCAGCGTACCGGCTCGTTCAAGGCCCGCGGCGCCTACGTGCGGATGGCCCGGCTCACCGACGCCGAGCGCGCCCGGGGCGTGGTCGCCGCGTCCGCGGGCAACCACGCCCAGGGGGTGGCCCTCGCCGCCCAGACCCTGGGCATCAGGGCGACCGTCTTCATGCCGGAGGGGGCGCCGATCCCCAAGGAGAACGCGACCCGCGGGTACGGCGCCGAGGTGGTCTTCGCCGGCCAGTACCTCGAGGACGCGCTCGTCGCCGCCGGACGCTTCGCCGAGGAGACCGGGGCGGTGCTCATCCACCCCTTCGACCACGTCGACGTGGTGGCCGGGCAGGGCACGTGCGGGCTCGAGATCATGGAGCAGGCCCCCGAGGCCAGGACGGTGCTGGTGCCGACCGGCGGCGGCGGGCTGCTGGCGGGGATCGCTATCGCCATCAAGGCCAGGCACCCCGATGTCCGGGTGGTCGGCGTGCAGGCCGAGCACGCCGCCGCCTTCCCCGGCTCGCTCGCCGCGGGGCCCCGGTGGCGCTGGGGGAGATGCGGACCATGGCCGACGGCATCGCGGTCGGCCGGCCGGGGGCCATCACCTTCGCCGCGATCCGCGACCTGGTCGACGACGTGGTCACGGTCTCGGAGGAGTCGTTGTCCCGGGCGCTGCTGGCCCTGGTGGAGCGGGCCAAGATGGTGGTCGAGCCCGCCGGTGCCGCGGCGGTCGCGGCGCTCCTGGACGCCCCGGGGGCCTTCGAGACGCCGGTCGTCGCGGTGCTCTCCGGTGGCAACATCGACCCGCTGCTGCTGGGCAAGGTGATCCGCCACGGCCTCGCCGCCGCCGGTCGCTTCCTCTACCTGCGGGTGGTGGTCGCCGACCGCCCCGGCGACCTGGCCCGCCTGCTCGCCGAGGTCAGCGCCGCCGGCGGCAACGTGCTCGAGGTTGCTCACGAACGGACCTCTCCCCGGCTGGCGCTCGACGAGGTCGAGGTGCGGCTCCAGCTCGAGACGCGCGGGGGACCGCACACCGAGCAGCTGCTCGCCCGCCTCCGCGGGCGGGGCTACCGGGTCGAGGAGTGACCCCCGGCGTACGTCGTACGCCGCCGCCGTGACTGCGCACATGCCCGGTGGGGTGGCGCCGGGGCGGCGCCTCCGCCTGAAATGGACGAACGGCGCCGGGATGACCCGGCGCCGTTCGGTGGTGCGAAGAGCAGGACTCAGCCGGTGTAGGGCTTGGCGTCGATGATCTCGACGCTGACGTCCTTGCCGTTGGGCGCCTCGTAGGTGACGGTGTCACCCTTCTTCTTGCCGTTGATGGCGGCGCCGAGGGCCGACTGCGGGGAGTAGACGGTCAGGCCGTCCTCCTCCATCTCGCGGGCGCCGAACAGGAAGGTCTCGTCCTCGCCGAAGTCCACGAACTTCACGGTGACCTTCATGCCCTGCTCGACCACGCCGTCGTCGGCGGGGGTCTCGCCCACCTCGGCGCGGCGGAGCATGTCCTCGAGCTGACGGATCCGGGCCTCCTGCTTGCCCTGCTCGTCCTTGGCGGCGTGATAGCCGCCGTTCTCCTTCAGGTCGCCCTCGTCTCGGGCAGCGCTGATCTTCTCGATGATCTCCTGGCGCTTCGGCCCCTTGAGGTCATCGAGCTCAGTCTGCAGCTTGTCGTAGGCGTCCTGGGTCAACCAGATGGTGGACTGGTCGGTCGACTGGGTCATGGCTCCACTCCTGTTTGGGCAAAAGCAAAACCCGCCGGGCTCGTCGCGCTTGGTTCGCGACCGGTGCCTTTGGAGCCCTGCGGGTGTCAGATTGACTAACGACTGTAGCAACCTTGGCGCAGAAAGGCTCAGCGACGACGAGAAAGGCTCAGCGCCGGCGCGACTGACCCTCGGTACGACAGCCTACGTTCTCCACGCTGGTGGCCCGTCGCTCGGTCCGGACCGTCACCGTCTGGACCCCGTCGACAGGCGCGAACGACAGCTCCCCGACGGTCGCCTTGTCCTCGGACAGTGCGCGGAGCAGGCAGTCGGCCTCCTCGACGTCGTCGAGGTCGACTTCGACGCTGACCTCCATCGTGTGGTCGTCGACCACGTCGAACCCGACGATCCCGGACCGCACCGAGGGGTTGCCGTGGAACAGCGCGGCCCAGGCGAGCCAGACGCCGAACACCACGGCCAGCACCACGGTCGCGATGATGGCCACGAGACGTCGTCGCGGCGACGGGGCGCCGTAGCGCTCTGCGAGCTCTGCCGGTGATGTCACGTCATCAAGCGTGCCACCTAGACTTCCGCCATGCCCGACCACCCCCGCGCCGGCCTCCGCCTGATGCACGTGCACGCCCACCCCGACGACGAGTCGAGCAAGGGCGCCGCCTCCACCGCCAAGTACGTCGCCGAAGGTGTCGACGTCCACGTGGTGACCTGCACCGGCGGTGAGCGCGGCTCCATCCTGAATCCCAAGATGGACCGCCCCGACATCCTCGCCAACATGACCGAGATCCGTCGCCAGGAGATGGAGCGCGCCCGCGACATCCTCGGCGTCCGCCAGGACTGGCTCGGCTTCGTCGACTCCGGCTGGCCCGAGGGCGACCCCAAGCCGCCGCTCCCCGAGGGATGCTTCGGGCTGGTGACCCCGGAGGAGGGCGCGGCGCCCCTGGTGCGGCTGATCCGCCAGTTCCGTCCGCACGTGATGACCACGTACGACGAGAACGGCGGCTACCCGCACCCGGACCACATCAAGTGCCACGAGGTCTCCGTCGAGGCGTTCCACGCCGCGGGGGACCCGGAGCGCTACCCCGAGGCCGGCGAGCCCTGGCAGCCGCTGAAGCTCTACTACCACCACGGGTTCAACCGACCCAAGAGCGTCGCCCTGCACGAGGCGATGCTGGCGCACGGCCTGGAGTCGCCGTACGCCGAGCGGCTGGAGAAGTGGGAGGCGAACCCGGAGTGGGACGAGCGGATCACCACCCGCGTCCCGTGCGCCGACTACTTCGGCGTCCGGGATCAGGCTCTGCTGGCCCACGCCACGCAGATCGACCCCGACGGCGCCTGGTTCGCGGTCCCGCGGAGCATCCAGGAGGAGGTCTGGCCCACCGAGGACTACGAGCTGGTGGTGAGCCACGTCCCCACCCAGCTCCCCGAGGACGACCTCTTCGCCGGCATCTCTGGGTGGGCCTGAGAGACTGACACCATGCTTGACCTCTTCGACCCCGCCCTGGTCTCCCACGTCATCGACGTCGTCCGTCTCATCGACGACCCGATGCCCGAGGACACCGAGGTCAAGGCCGGCTGGACCGCCCTCATCGTGTGGCTGCTGATGGCGGTCGCGGTGGCACTGCTCGCCTGGAGCCTCATCCGCCAGCTGCGCCGGACCAACGCCAACCGGGACGCCGGTGTCTTCGGCGACGAGCCGGTGTCGCGATCGAAGGACGACCAGCAGCGCGAGGACGAGCGGCCCGAGGGTCGCTGACCTGCGAGCTCAGCGCCGGGTGACCCTGAGCAGGGCGTCCCACGCGGTGCGGTCGTGCTGGCCACGGTGCGGCTCGTCGCCCTCGGGAGCGGCGACCCGGCGCGCCACCCGGTCGGCGCGCAGCACCTCGAGGTCGAACCCGTCCAGGTCGGCCAGCAGGTCCTCGGCCGTCATCAGCACCGAGGCGTCCTGCGGCCCGCCCGTGCCCTCGGTGAGGTTGGTGGCGTCGTGGGCGACCGCCAGCAGCGTGCCGCCTGTCACCAGGGACGAGAAGGCGTTGCGGATCGCGGCGCGCCGGGGCTCGGCCGGCAGCTGGAGGTAGGCCAGGACCACCAGGTCCACCGGCACGGACGAGACCCACGTGGTCGCGTCGGCGCAGACCCAGGAGACCGGGAGGTCGCCTGCCAGCTGTCGCCCCTTCTCGAGCCCGACGAGCGAGAAGTCCACCGCGGTCACCCGCCACCCGCGCTCGGCCAGCCACAGCGCATTGCGGCCCTCACCAGCACCCAGGTCGACCGCGCGGCCCGCCTGGAGGTCGCCGAGCTCAGCGGCGACGAACTCGTTGGGTCCGGCACGCCAGACCAGCCCGTGCTCGGCGTACCGCTCGTCCCAGTGGTGACGGTCCATGGGGCCACGCTAGCCGCGACGCGTGCGGGCACGTTTGGTCCAGCACCGCTGCGGGTAAAGGAGGTCCATGATCTTTCAAATTCTTGGTCTTCTCGTGGTCGGTCTCATCATCGGCGCGCTCGCTCGGCTGCTGAAGCCGGGCAAGCAGACCCTCAGCTTGGTCGGCACCATGATCCTCGGTGTGGTCGGCGCCATCATCGGTGGCCTGATCGGCGGCCTCTTCAACGACAGCACCAACCCCTTCGAGCTCAACTTCCTCGGCTTCATCTTCGCCGTGATCGCAGCCGTGCTGCTGGTCGGCGTCGCGGAGGCCGTCCTGGGCAAGAACAAGCACTCCGTCTGAGCCGTTGACTCCGGGTCAACCCCGGGGTCGATCTGACGTCGCTGGCCGCGCAACCCTTCCGGGGTGCGCGGCCATACGGCATTTCGGGGGAGTCGGCCGGGATTCATCGGTCATCCCCGCCGCCCTGGGGCCTCAGCTCTGCCCGGCCGCGAGCTCCTCGCGCAGCCGGGGCTCGGTGCGCAGCTCCGGGTGGATCCCCCGCTTGTCGGAGTAGAACTCCCGGATCCGGTCCATGTCGGCTCGCACGTCGCCGGTCAGGGTGAACGTCGGCCCGAAGCCGACCGTGCGGCTGGGTCCGTCGATGTAGCCCAGTGACACCGGGAGACCGGTGTCCTGGGCCAAGCGGTAGAAGCCGCTCTTCCAGTAGGCGCTGCGCTCCCGGGTGCCCTCGGCGGCGATGGCGATGAGGAAGGACTCGTCCCGGGCCGCGTGGGCGGCGAGGTCGCCCACCACCTGCGAGGCGTTGTCCCGATCCACCGGGATGCCCCCGGTGGCCTTCAGCAGCCACCCCAGGGGGCCCCGGAACAGCTCCCGCTTGATGAGGATCCTGGGCGTCACGTCCTGGGACCAGAGCATCACCAGGGTGGCCACCCAGTCCCAGTTGGAGGTGTGCGGAGCACCGACCATGATCCCGGTGCGCGGGACCTGGCCCACGACGCGCCAGCGGGCGAGGCGCAGCAGGGTGCGGGCCAGGGTTCGGCGGATCATGCGAGGACCTCGTCGGCGGCGTTCAGCATGCGAGAACCCTAGTGCTGCGACCTCCGGCAGGTCGCGCCCTGGTTCAGCCGGCCCCGGGAGCATCGGGGACGTCGAGCTCCACGGTGGTGACCGGGTTCTCGAACTGCCCCACCCGCAGCCCCAGCTGCAGCTCCCAGTCGCCGCCCCGCGGCAGCAGCACCAGCGCCTCCCACTCGCCCGGTCGGCCGCTGCGCAACGGCACGGCGCCGAGGTCGAACTCCGGGGAGCGCAGCTCCACGTCGGGGCGCCCCACCTCGCCCGCCGAGCGGCCCTCCGCGGGGATGGTCGAGACGACCAGCGTGTTGCCGCCCGAGGTGCCGGGGGTGAGCAGCACCTCCACCTGCACGCCGCCGAGCTGGAGCGTGCGGGAGATCGGCACCGGAGCGGCCGGGGCTCCCGGGGGCTCGGACGGCGCCCGACCTACCAGGAACCCCGTGACCACGAGGAGCGCGACCAGGAGGCCCAGCTCCGCGAGCACGGTACGTCGTACCAGGACCCCCGCGCTCGGATCCCGAAGGGGGAGCGACGCACCCGGGGCAGCAGCCGGAACCGGTTGAAGGCGGCCACCGCGACCACCGCGAGCCCCAGGACCACCTTGACCAGCAGCAGGGTGCCGTAGGTGGTCTCCACCAGCGCCGACCACGACCCGAGGATGCGCCAGCCCAGCAGCACACCCGCCACGGCCACGGCCAGCACCAGGGGGCCGGCGACCGCGGAGAACCGGGCGAGCACCTCCGCGTCGCGCCGCGACGAGACGTCCGAGGTGCCCGAGCGGAGCGTCAGCGTGAGCCCGGCGAGGCCGCCCAGCCAGACTGCGCCGGCGGCCAGGTGCAGCACGTCGGCGCCCAGCACCAGCGGGGCCGGGCCGTAGGACTGGGTGTGCCCGACCAGGGCCGGGGCGCACACCGCGAGCGCCGCGCAGGTCAGCAGCAGGGCCGAGCGGCGCGGGCCGGGCGGGGTCGGGCCGAACACCGCCGCCGTCGTGACCAGGGCGGCAGTCAGCACGAAGGCCGAGCCGAGCTCCTTGCGCACCAGCGAGGCGTCGAACGAGGTCAGGACGGCGCCCAGCTCCAGTCCCTGGGCGTACAGGCCCGCGACCGCCACGCCCACCGCGGCGCCGACCAGCGCCAGTGCCACGGCCAGCCGGAGCAACCGGCGGACGCGCGCCACCAGCAGCCGGCCGGCGTACCGACGGGGGAGCACGAGGACCACGAAGACGACCAGTCCCGCGCTGCTCAGCAGGCCCAGGTACGTGGCCCAGGAGGCGACCGCCTGGGTGCTGGTGACGGCCACCGAGGACTCCGCCGGCGGGGGTGGAGGACTCACCGTGGCGCTGCGCGCGCCCACGGAGAAGGTCAGGGAGCCCGAGATCGGGTGGCCGTCGGAGGAGACCACGAACCAGGCCACCACGTAGGTGCCACGCGCCAACCGGTCGTCGAAGACCACCCTCACCTGCCCGTCGGCGGTGGAGGCGGACGAGGCGACGACGCTGCCCTGGGCGTCGTACGTCGTGACGAGCCTGCTGGTGAGCAGCACGGGTTCGCTGAACGAGAGGGTCACCTGCTCGGGGCCTCGGGCAGCACCGTGCCGGAGACCGGGTCGGTGCCGACCAGCTGGGCGTGCGCCCAGGCCGGCGCGGCGCCCAGCAGACAGAGGAGCAGCGCGGCCGCGGCGGTCAGCAGGGCCGGCCGCCGGCGTGGCGTGAGGCCGTGGGTGCTCACTCGGGGACGGCGCCCGGCTGCCTGCGGGCCTGGGCGAAGGCGAGTCCCCCCAGGAGCAGCCCGAGCATGCCGGCGGCGAAGCCGATCCAGGCGACGACCTCGGAGGGGGCCGAGGTCGAGGCGGTGGCCGACCCGGTGGCCGACCCGGTGGCAGCGGCGTCCGGTGCGAGGACCTGCACCACCGGTGCCGGGCTCTCCAGCTCCTCGGGGTCCTGCCCGTCCTGGGCCACCTGGATCCAGGCGTTCTCTCCCTGCTCGCAGGTCTGCACGGTCGGGAAGGCCAGTGCCTCACCGACCTGGTCCGGCACCTGGAACGTGAGCTCGACCGTGTCGCGCAGGTCCGAGGCCAGCGGCTCGGTGGCGGTGAACAGCACGGTGTCCACGCGCTCGGTCAGCTCGTTGCCGTGCGCGTCGGTGACCGGCTCGTCCAGCCGGACCACCGTGCGCGAGACGTCCCAGAACGGCGTGCGGGTCGCGGTGACGGAGTTGACCCCCTCGGGCACCTTGACCTCCAGCGCGGTGGTCGCGGAGTCGCCGCAGCCGTGGTTCACCCCGAGCTGGAGCAGCAGCGTCGTACCGGCCTGGGCGGTCGAAGGGGTGACGCTGACGTGGGCCGCGGCGGGAGGGGCCACCAGCAGGACCGCCGCCACGCTCAGACCGAGACCAAGACCGGCGCGGACGGGGGGCGACATGCCCGCGATGATGACAGGTCGGGCGCCTCAGGTGCCACAGAAGGTGACGTAGGGGCCGAACTGGTCCGGTGCCGGCTCGGCGTACCGCTCGAGGCCGGCACGTTCGTCATAGGGCGAGGTGACCGCCTCCAGCAGCCGCTCGACCGGCGCCAGGTCGCCCGCAGTGGCCGCGTCGAGGGCCTCCTCCACGAGGTGGTTGCGCGGGATGCGCACCGGGTTCACCCGGTCCATCGCTGCCGCGTCCGGACCCAGGGCCCGCCACCGTGCCAGCCACGCGTCCACCCGGGCCAGGTCGACGACCAGGCTCCGGGCGGCCTCCACCTCGCCGCGGGCGGCCTGCCCCAGGGCGCGGAAGAACGAGGTGTGGTCGACGTGGTCGGCCTCCATCAGCCCCAGCAGCTCCTCGACCAGCGCAGTGCTCTCGGCGCCGTCGGCGCTCGGGGGAGCCCGATCTTGCGCCGCATGCCGGACAGCAGGGCCTCCACGTACAGCGGCCGGAAGGTGCCCAGGGACTCCACCGCCATGGAGATCGCGATCTCCTGGTCCTCGTGCAGCAGCGGCAGCATGGCCTCGGCGAGACGTGCCAGGTTCCACTCCGCGGCCGCCGGCTGGTTGCCGTAGGCGTAGCGGCCACCTTCGTCGATCGAGCTGTGCACGCAGGCCGGGTCGTAGGCCTCCATGAAGGCGCACGGACCGTAGTCGATGGTCTCGCCGGAGATCGTCATGTTGTCGGTGTTCATCACCCCGTGCACGAACCCCACGAGCATCCACTTCGCCACCAGCTGCGCCTGGGCGGCCACCACCGCCTCGTAGAGCGCCCGGGGCGGGTGCTCGGCGTCGCGGGCGGAGGGGTGGTGGCGCTGGATCGCGGCGTCGCTGAGACGGCGCAGCAGGTCGAGGTCGTCAAGGCCCCGGGCGTACTGGAAGGTGCCGACCCGCAGGTGGCTGGCCGCGACCCGGGTCAGCACAGCACCGGGTAGCAGCGTCTCGCGTCGTACGTCCCTGCCGGTGGCGACCACCGCCAGGGAGCGGGTGGTCGGGATGCCGAGCGCGTGCATCGCCTCGCTCACCACGTACTCGCGCAGCATCGGACCGACGGCGGCGAGCCCGTCACCGCCGCGGGCGAACGGCGTGCGTCCGGAGCCCTTGAGGTGGAGGTCGCGCAGCCTGCCCTCGGTGTCGGTGAGCTCGCCCAGCAGCAGGGCCCGGCCGTCCCCCAGACGGGGGGAGTAGCCGCCGAACTGATGGCCCGCGTACGCCTGGGCCACGGGACGGGCACCCGACGGCACCGAGCGGCCCAGGAGGAAGGCCACCCCCTCGGGAGTGCGGAGCTGATCGGGGTCCAGGCCCAGCTCGGCGGCGAGCGGCTCGTTCAGCGTCAGGAGGGTCGGGTCGGGGGCCTCCTCGGCCTGCCAGGCCAGGGCCAGCTCGGGCAGCGTGTCGGCGAACGAGGTGGTGAGTGCGACGGAGACTGGAGAGGTGGTCACAACGTCCACGGTACGACCCCCACCGCAGCCCGGTGCGGAGACGGGAGCCATCGGCAGGGGAGCTACAGCGGGCGGTCGTCGGTGGCCGCGCCGTCGCGAGGGTCGCTCTCCTCGGCGGGCCGGGTGAAGAACGAGAAGACCCCGTCGGTCTCCAGCACCGCCAGCTCGACGTCGCTGAACCGGCGGATGCCGTTCTGCCGGGCTCCCTCGGCGAGGTCGTCGAACGTGAGCTGCTCGCTGGCGAGCACGTTGAGCAGGGGCTCGCCGTCGCGGATCACGATCCGGGGCAGCCCTTCCAGAACCGGCCTCGCCCTGGGGAAGCGGCGGGTGAGGAAGGCCAGGGCCATCGCCGCCAGGGCGAACGTGGACACGGCAAGCATCGCGGCGGTGAGCGAGTAGTCCTCCTGCAGGATGCCCTGGCTGATCAGGTCGCCCACGGTGACCAGCAGGATCATGTCGAAGGCCGAGAGCTGGGCGACCTCCCGCTTGCCACTGATCCGGATCGCCACCCAGAGGAAGGCGAAGACGACGACGGCGCGGATCACGATGTCCATCAGGGCATCCTCCAGCTGGTGAACGAGACGGCGGCCACGGGCTCGTCGTCCTCGAGCACCTCGACCGAGCACTTCTCGGCCCCGGCGAACTGTCCCGGGGCGCTGCGCGCGTCCAGGCTGATCTCCAGCTCCTCGGCGCGCGGAGGGTCGAACTCGTAGACGACCGCGTCGGGGTCGCCCGCCTCCGCGGCCGGTGCGGGGAACCAGCCCTGGAAGTCGAGGTTGTCGAAGAAGTCGTCGCACAGCGCCACCTGCACCGGCTTCTCGAACCCGCCCTCACGGGTGATGACCAGGTGCAGCGGTGCCGGCTGGCCGGCCCGGGTGATCTCGGGGTAGGTGACCCGCAGGTGGTACCCGCCGCCCGTGGCCGCGGTGTGACCCGCGCGCGGACCCAGGGCGCCCGATGCTCCCGCCGCCACCAGTACGACGAGCAGGGCTACGCCGCCGCGGTGGGCCCACCGTCCCGCCCTGCCACGAGGCCGGTCGGGGAGGTCGGCGGTGGTGGAGTCGGAGCCGGTCACGCGGGCACCCTAGTGCGCGCGTCGGCGCGGTCGTCAGCGCAGGGAGTAGGTCGCCAGCGAGACGCCGACGTAGTGCACCATGAACGCCAGGATCGTGAACGTGTGGAAGACCTCGTGGAACCCGAACCACTTCGGCCACGGGTTGGGTCGCTTGGTGCCGTAGACGATGCCGCCCAAGGTGTAGAACGCCCCGCCGAGCAGCACCATCACCAGCACGGCGCGTCCCACCGTCTCGCCGTAGACCTGCGCGCCCTCGATGAAGGACCCGAAGAAGAATACCGGCGCCCAGCCGAGGGCGATGTAGATCGGCGCCGAGAGCCACCGGGGGTGGTCGAGCCACCAGACCTTCATGACCACTCCCGCCAGCGCGCCGCCCCACATGATGGAGAGCATCAGCCAGCGTTCGGTGCCGTCGAGCAGCAGCACTGCGAAGGGGGTGCAGGAGCCGGCGATGAGCAGGAAGATGTTGGAGTGGTCGAAGCGGCGCAGGTGCGCGTGCACCCCCGGTGACCAGTGGCCCCGGTGGTACAGCGCGGAGACGGTGAAGAGCAGCAGCGCCGAGGCCGCGAAGACCGCGGACCCGACCCTGGTGGGGGTGTCGGGGGAGAGGGCGACGAGCACGACGCCGGCAGCCAGGGTGAGGGGAGCGCTGGCCGCGTGCAGCCAGCCCCTCAGCTTGGGCTTGACCTCGTCGATCGCGCCTTCCACCCGGTCGTGCAGATGGTCCATGCGGGTGCGCACCGAATCGGTCATGTCGTCAAAATTACCGGTACGTAGGGTCGGGAGACGAGTCTGTCCGGGGAGATGATCCTCACCTCCTTGCGCAGGTCTCGAACCGGCGCTGCTGACCTGTGCCGGGGTCGGCCCGTCAGGTGCTTGCGCGGACCCGGGCCGCCGCGTCCGCGAAGGTCGGTAGCATCGGGGCCGTGGGAAAGTGGAAGGACGCCGTGCGCCGGGTGCTGTACCCGGCGTACGAGTCGCGGGTCGCGAAGTTCCTCCCGCCGGACCGGGTCCCCAAGCACGTGGGGGTGCTCCTCGACGGCAACCGGCGCTGGGCGCGCGCCGTGGGGGCCGAGATCGCCCAGGGGCACCAGGCGGGCGCCGACAACATCGACCCCTTCCTCGGGTGGTGCGAGGAGCTCGGCGTCGAGGTCGTCACCCTCTGGCTGCTCTCCACCGACAACCTCAACCGTCCCACCGACCAGCTCGAGGAGCTGCTTACGGTGATCGAGGGTGCGGTGGAGTCCCTGGCCGCCACCGGTCGCTGGCGGATCCATCCGGTCGGCGCCCTGGACCTGCTGCCGGCCACCACCGCGGCCAAGCTGAAGGCCGCCGAGGACGCCACCCGGGAGGTCAAGGGCCTGCTGGTCAACGTCGCCGTCGGGTACGGCGGCCGCCGGGAGATCGCGGACGCCGTGCGCTCCCTGCTCCAGGAGCAGGCCGCCGCCGGGGTCACCCTGGAGGAGCTGGCCGAGACCATCGACGTGGAGCACATCGCCGAGCACCTCTACACCAAGGGGCAGCCGGACCCCGACCTGGTGATCCGCACGTCGGGGGAGCAGCGGCTCAGCGGGTTCCTGCTGTGGCAGAGCGCGAACAGCGAGTTCTACTTCTGCGAGGCCCTGTGGCCCGACTTCCGCCGCGTCGACTTCCTCCGCGCCCTGCGGGCCTACGCCGAGCGGGAGCGACGCTTCGGCTCCTGAGACATTTGGGTTCCCGACACAGTGTCGGTAAAGTTGACGGCATGTCAATGTCAACTCTCCAGGTCAGGTGAGGTCGCATGTTCCTCGCTATCCGCGAACTCGTGTTCGCCAAGGGCCGCTTCGTGCTCATGGGCTCCGTGGTGTCCTTGATCGCCTTGCTCATGGTCCTGCTCTCCGGCTTGTCCGTGGGGCTGGTCAATGACGGGGTCTCGGGCCTGCAGCGCATGCCCGTGACGTCCTTCGCCTTCCAGGACGACGTCTCCAAGGACTCCGCGTTCTCCCGCAGCGTGGTGGACACCACCGCGGTCGAGGACTGGAAGGACCAGCCCGGCGTGCAGGAGGCGGCTCCCTTCGGCAACACCCTGGTCAACGCCGAGTCCACCAACGGGGCCGAGATCGACCTGGCCCTCTTCGGCATCGAGGTCGACTCGTTCCTGGCTCCCGAGGTCGCGGAGGGTCACGGGCTGACCGGGGAGCCCGACGAGGTCGTGCTCAGCTCCACCGCCGCCGACGAAGGCGTCTCGGTGGGCGACGTGCTGGTGATCGAGCCGATGGGCGCCGAGCTCACCGTGGTCGGGATCATGGAGGAGCAGAACACCTTCGGCCACGTCGACGTGGGTTACCTACCCCTGGCCAGCTGGCAGGAGATCAGCAGCGGCGCGGGCATCGGCGAAGAGGTGCCCGAGCGGGTCTACGACGAGATCACCGCGGTCGCCGTCAAGGGAGGCGACGACCTCGACCTGACGGCCGGCGACAAGGCGGCCGGAACCACGTCGATGACGCTGGAGGAGTCCTTCGGCGCCTCGCCGGGCTACTCCGCGGAGACCTCGACCCTGAGCCTGATCCAGGGCTTCCTCTACGCCATCTCCGCCTTGGTCGTCGGCGCCTTCTTCACGGTGCTGACCATCCAGCGCAAGCAGGAGATCGCGGTGATGCGAGCCATGGGTGCCGGTACGGGCTACCTGCTGCGCGACAGCCTGTTCCAGTCGATGCTCCTGCTGGTGGTCTCCGTCGCAGTCGGCGTCGGGCTCGGTCTGGCTGCCGGCGCCGGACTCTCGGGCACGGCCATGCCATTCGCCCTCGAAGCCGCACCGATCGCGCTGGCCAGCGTGCTGCTGGTGCTCCTGGGAATGCTGGGCGCGGGAATCGCCGTGCTGCGCATCACCAAGGTCGACCCCCTCACTGCACTCGGAGGCAACCGATGACCGCCGTACCGTCCACCTCAGCCGCAACCCCCGCCCTGGAGCTGCGCGACGTCTCCCTGCTCCTCGGTGACGGGGACGAGACGGTGACCGCCCTCGACTCGGTGAACCTGCGGGTGGAGCCGGGCAAGCTCGTCGCCATCGTCGGCCCTTCGGGGTCCGGCAAGTCCAGCCTGCTGGCGGTGGCCGGCGGGCTGGCCAAGCCCACCTCGGGAACCGCCCTCGTCGGCGGCACCGACCTGGGGACCGCGAGCAAGCGGGAGGTCGCCGAGGTGCGCCGGACCCGGATCGGCTACGTCTTCCAGAGCGGCAACCTGGTGCCGGCGCTGACCGCACGGGACCAGCTGCGACTGCCGCTGACCTTCGGTCGGGTGGCGGACCCGCGCGACCCGGCCGAGCTGCTGGCGGAGGTCGGGATGTCGCACAAGGTGGACCGGCGTCCGCACCAGCTCTCCGGTGGCGAGCGCCAGCGAGTCGGCATCGCCCGGGCACTGATGACCCGGCCGGCCCTGCTGCTGGTCGACGAGCCCACCGCGGCCCTGGACCGTCAGCGCAGCCAGGAGGTCGTCGCCCTGCTCGCCGACGAGAGCCACCGGCACGGTGTCGCCACGGTCATGGTGACCCACGACCACGAGGTGCTGCACCACTGCGACGAGGTCTACGAGATGATCGACGGGCGGCTGGCGCCGGTGAGCCCCTCACCGGTGTGAGGCCGTGCGGCCCCCCGGGCCGCCGGGAGTGTCCAGTCAGGCAGGAGGTGCGGCGGTGCCGAAGATCCAGGCAGCCACGGTGGCGGAGCACCGAGGGCGCCAGGTGCGTGCCCTGCTGGACGCCGCCCGTGCTCTGCTGGCCGAGACCGGACAGGCTCCGGCACTCGGTGCGGTGGGCGCGAGGGCCGGGCTGGCCCGGTCCAGCGTCTACCAGTACTTCGACTCGCGGGAGGACCTGTTGGCGGCCGTGGTCGCCGACGTCTTTCCCGACTGGGCGCGCCAGGTCCGGGAGCAGGTGGACGCTGCTGAGACGCCCGGCGCCCGGGTCTGGGCCTACGTCCAGGCCAATGTCCACCTCTTCGCCAGCTCCGAGCAGGCCGTGGCGCGGGCGTTGGCCGCCGTGGTCGAGCCTCGGCTGCTCAAGGCGCCCATGGAGGCCTTCCACCGCCAGCTCCAGGAGCCGCTCCTCGCGGCGCTCACCGAGCTGGGCGAGGCGCGACCGCAGCAGGTCGCCGAGCTCATCGACTCGATGGTGATGCAGGTGTCGCGGTCCCTGGCGGCCAGCACCGCCGAGGCCGCCGCCACCGTCCGCGCCGACGCCCTGAACCTGCTGGGTCGACTCCTGCACGGCTACCTGGGACTGGAGCCGCCTGACTCCGGGCCTGACTCCGGGCCTGACTCCGGGCCTGACTCCGGGCCTGACTCCGGGCCTGACTCCGAGCCTGACTCCGGGGCCTGACCCCGACCAGGCACCCGGTCGGTCACCTGGAGTTCACGCAGGAGTTGCCGCGTGTCGTTGACGGCGGGGGGTCCCCGGGGCGTAATTTCCTGATGCATCGGCGAGTGGGGAAGCTCGCTGAACCGGGAGGCCGTTCGTGGACAGTCACGACTTCACAGCACACCGCGCGGGCCAGCCCGCGCCGGGTGGCTGCGAGGGGGGCCGGCACTCCGGTCCTCGGGTCCCTTCCCGGTCCGTCAGCACGAACTAGGGCCGGGCGAGGAGTGCGCGCACCGGCTCGCGAGGGTGAGATCGAAGTGGCCGCCATCAAGCAGTCCCGCACCACCTCAGCGCCGCGCACCGAGGGGCCACCAGCTCCGCAGGGCCGTCGTACGTTCGTCATCGACACCAGCGTGCTGCTGGCCGACCCAGGGGCGGCGCGACGCTTCGCCGAGCACGAGGTCGTGCTCCCGGTGGTGGTGATCACCGAGCTCGAGGGCAAACGGCACCATCCTGAGCTGGGCTACTTCGCACGCACCGCGCTGCGGATGCTCGACGAGCTCCGGGTGGTGCACGGCCGTCTCGACGAGCCGGTGCCGGTGGGGGAGCAGGGCGGGACGATCCGCGTCGAGCTCAACCACACCGATCCCCAGCTGCTGCCCTCGGGGTTCCGGCTCGGCGACAACGACACCCGGATCCTCGCGGTGGCACGCAACCTGGCCGACGAGGGGTACGCCGTCACGCTGGTCTCCAAGGACCTGCCGCTGCGGATCAAGGCGTCCGCGGTCGGGCTCGACGCCGAGGAGTACCGGGCTGAGGGGATCAGCGACTCCGCGACCGGCTACACCGGGATGTCGGAGGTCGACGTCGCGGCCGCCGACCTGGACACGCTGTACGACGAGGGCGTGCTGGACCACGACGTGGCCCGGGACCTGCCCTGCCACACCGGCCTGGTGCTGCTCTCGGACCGCGGCACGGCGCTGGGGCGGGTCGGCGCGGACAAGCGGGTGCACCTGGTGCGCGGGGACCGGGAGGTGTTCGGCGTGCACGGACGCTCGGCCGAGCAGCGAATCGCGCTGGAGATGCTGCTGGACCCGAACGTGGGGATCGTCTCGCTCGGGGGGCGGGCCGGGACCGGCAAGTCGGCCATGGCGCTGTGCGCCGGCATGGAGGCGGTCCTGGAGCGTCAGCAGCACAAGAAGATCGTGGTGTTCCGGCCGCTGTTCGCCGTGGGCGGACAGGAGCTCGGCTACCTGCCCGGCTCGGAGAGCGAGAAGATGTCGCCCTGGGGCCAGGCGGTCTTCGACACCCTGGGTGCGCTGGTCTCCCCGGACGTGGTGGACGAGGTCCTGCACCGGGGCATGCTCGAGGTGCTGCCCCTGACCCACATCCGGGGCCGCTCGCTGCACGACGCGTTCGTCATCGTGGACGAGGCGCAGTCCCTGGAGCGCAACGTGCTGCTGACCGTGCTGTCGCGGATCGGGGCCAACTCCAAGGTGGTGCTGACCCACGACGTGGCCCAGCGCGACAACCTGCGGGTCGGTCGGCACGACGGGGTGGTCGCGGTGGTGGAGAAGCTCAAGGGGCACCCGCTCTTCGCCCACGTCACCCTGACCCGCTCCGAGCGCTCCCCGATCGCGGCCCTGGTCACCGAGATGCTGGAGAACGTCACCGAGTAGTCGGGACCTTCGTCCCTGGTACGTCGGCCCGTGCGTCCTGCGTGGACGTACGGGCCGATGTGACTCCTGAGCCTGGTGGGGCTGTAGTCGCTCTTGTGACGGTGCTGCGACGTGATTCGTCCCGCAATTAGGGTGTTTCGTTTGCGTGGGCCCGGACCGCGCTGCATGGTTGCCGTGGCCCCGGGTGACTCCGCGTGGTCCCCCGAGTGGCCCTGCCGGCTGCTGCCGATCGAATTCCTGTGAGAGCTGTTTGTCAACGCCTGAGAACCCTGTCCCCAAGCACCGTGCGCCCGGAGCACGCCGACGCAAGCGTGAGCCTGCGCGGGCGCTGCGACCGCTGTTGCTGAGCGGACTGGCCGTGGTTGCCACCGGCGCTGCCGTCGCGGGTGGGATGGCGGCGACCGGGACTGAGCTGACGGCCTCCGACGCCCCGGACTCCGGGGGCTCGCAGGGCGCCGGCCAAGCGATGGCCGGCGAGGTGCTGGCCGACCGGGGCGACGCGCCCGTCACCCGCGCCGACCGGCGTCAGGCCAAGGACCCGGTCAAGGCGACCGTGCTCTCCACGGCTGCCGGTCTCGGCACCACCCGTACTCAGCAGGTCTCGCAGGGCGACCCGCGCGACATCGCCCGGGCCCTGCTGCCCCAGTACGGCTACGGCTCGGGGCAGTTCGACTGTCTCAACAGCCTCTACGTCAGCGAGAGCAACTGGCGCATCGACGCCGACAACCCCAGCTCCTCGGCGTACGGGATCCCGCAGGCACTCACCCAGACCCACGACCTCCCCGAGGGCTACATGACCTCGGCGGAGGTGCAGATCCGCTGGGGCCTGGACTACATCAAGTCCCGCTACGGCAGCCCGTGCTCGGCCTGGAGCTTCAAGGCCGCCCGGGGCTGGTACTGACCCGGGCTCCGGTGCCCCCAGGCGCCTGAGCCAGCAGCCGGGACTTCTGCACCTTGCCCATCTCGTTGCGGGGCAGGCTGGTGGCGAAGCGGACCTCGTGCGGACGCTTGTGCGCCGACAGCTCGGCCGCCACGTGCTCGACCAGCCGCTGGGCCAGGTCTGGCTCCGGGTCGCGCTCGGCCGCGTCCCGCGGCACGACGTGGGCCACGATCCGCTGGCCCAGGTCGGGGTCGGGCTCCCCGACGACCGCGCACTCGGCCACGTCCGGATGGCCCAGCAGGGTCGACTCGATCTCGCCGGCGCCGATCCGGTAGCCGGCCGACTTGATCAGGTCCACCGACTCCCGGCCGACGATCCGGTGCCGGCCGTGGGCGTCGAGGACCGCGACGTCGCCGGTGCGGAACCAGCCGTCGGGAGTCCAGGCCTCGGCGGTGGCCTCGGGCCGGTTGAGGTAACCGTCGAACAGCGTCGCCCCCCGCACCTCCAGGCGACCCACGGACTCGCCGTCGTGCGGCACCGGCTCCCCGGACTCGGTGCGCAGCCGGGTCTCCACACCGGCCACCGGCACCCCGACCCAGCCTGCCCGCCTGGTCCCGTCGGCACGGGTGGCCACGGTGATCAGCGTCTCGCTCATCCCGTAGCGCTCGGCCACCTCGTGGCCGGTGAGCTCGCGCAGCCGGTCGAAGACCGGCACCGGGAGCCCCGCGCTGCCGGAGACGAGCAGCCGGGCCGGGCGCAGTGCCGCCGCGTCCTCGGGAGACGCAGCGATCCGCGACCAGACCGTGGGCACCGCGAAGTACATGCTGGCTGCCGCCGAGGCGTAGGCCTGCGGCGTGCCCCGTCCCACGTGCACCAGCCCGCCACCCACCCGCAGCGGCCCCAGCACCCCCAGGATGAGCCCGTGCACGTGGAACAGCGGCAGCCCGTGGGCCAGCACGTCGTCCGAGGTCCAGGCCCAGGCCTCGGCCAGCGCGTCCAGGCCGGCGGCGACGGCTCGGCGGGACAGCAGCACGCCCTTGGGCAGCCCGGTGGTGCCGGAGGTGTACAGGACGAACGCCGTCCGCTCCGGCGGCACCTCGACCGGGGAGTACGTGGTCCGCCCGGCCAGGTCGACCGGCAGCCGGGGCACGCTGCTGCCGGGCGGAGCAGGGCCCAGCCACGCCTGGGGTGCGGAGTCGCTCAGCACGTGCGCCAGCTCCGCGTGGCCGGAGTCCGGCGGCACGGGCACCACCTCGACGCCGGCCAGCAGGGCGCCGACCACCGCGACCACGGTCTCCATGGTCGGCGTGGCCAGCACCGCGACCCGGCTGGTCCCGGCCAGGTCGGTGGCCACCCGGGCGGCGGCGCCGAGCAGCTCGGGATGGGTCAGCGTGGTGCCGGCGACAGTGACCGGGTGGCGTCCGTGGCCCTGGATGAGTCCGGTGAGCATGGGTCAATGATCGCCGCCGGCGTACGGCGCGTCGTCGGGGGCATCCTCAGGGGTGGGTCATCGACTCCAGGTCGAGGGCCTCGTCGAGCTGGGCCTCGGTGAGGTCGCCGCGCTCCACGTAGCCCTGGGCGATCACCGTCTCCCGGATGGTGGCCCCGTCGGCCAGCGCCTTCTTGGCGATCTTCGCCGCAGCCTCGTACCCCAGGTACTTGTTCAACGGGGTGACCACCGACGGCGAGGACTCGGCGTACCGGCGCATCCGCTCGGCGTCGGCGGTGATGCCGTCCACGCAGCGCTCGGCCAGCAGTCGGCTGGCGGTGCCGAGGATGCGGATCGACTCCAGCAGGTTGCGGGCGATGACGGGCATCATCACGTTGAGCTCGAAGCTTCCGGAGGCTCCGGCCCAGGCGACGCAAGCGTCGTTGCCGACGACCTGGGCGCACACCATCAGCGTCGCCTCCGGCAGGACCGGGTTGACCTTGCCCGGCATGATGCTGGAGCCCGGCTGCAGGTCGGGGAGGTGGATCTCGGCCAGGCCCGTGGTGGGACCGGAGGACATCCAGCGCAGGTCGTTGCAGATCTTGGTCAGGCCCACCGCGTAGGTGCGCAGCACCCCGCTGAGCTCGACCAGGGAGTCGCGGCTGCCCTGGGCCTCGAAGTGGTTGCGGGCCTCGGTGAACTGCTCGTCGGTCTCCTCGCCCAGGACCTCGATGACGCGGGCGGCGAAGCCGGGCGGGGTGTTGATGCCGGTCCCGACCGCCGTGCCGCCCAGCGGCAGCTCGCGGACCCGGGGGAGCACCGCCTCCAGGCGCTCCACCGCGTAGCCGGCGGTCGCGGCGTACCCGCCGAACTCCTGGCCGAGCATCACCGGGGTGGCGTCCATCAGGTGGGTGCGGCCGGACTTCACCAGGCCCGCGAACTCCTCGGCCTTGGCGCCCAGCGAGGCCTGCAGCACCCGCACCGCCGGGACCAGCTCGCGGGTGACCGCCAGCGTCGCGGCCACGTGGATGGCGGTGGGGAAGGTGTCGTTGGAGGACTGGCTGGCGTTGACGTGGTCGTTGGGGTGGACGTCGTCCCCGGCGAGTCCGGCCAGCACCTCGTTGACGTTCATGTTGGTGCTGGTGCCGGACCCGGTCTGGAAGACGTCGATCGGGAAGTGCTCGTCGTGCTTCCCGGCCGCCACTGCCGCGGCGGCACGCTCGATGGCCGCTCCCCGGGCCTCGGGCAGCACGCCCAGCTCGACGTTGACCCGGGCCGCAGCCTTCTTCACCAGGGCCAGGGCGTGCACCAGGGCCGGCTCGATCGGGGTGCCGCTGATCGGGAAGTTCTCCACGGCTCGCTGGGTCTGGGCCCGCCACAGGGCGTCGGCGGGCACCCGGACCTCACCCATGGAGTCGTGCTCGATACGGAAGTCGCTCATGCCAGCGACGGTACCCAGATGCCCTCGGGCTCACCCGTGCCGGCGGTGCCCGGGCTAGGCGTGCTGATCGGGCCCGGTCCGGCCGGCGCGGGCGCTGTAGAGGAAGTACTGCTCCGGCCGGTCCTGGAGCAGCACGTCGTAGCGGATCTCGGCGGCCTCCCCGAAGACCTGCTCGATGTGCTGCAGCAGGACCGGCGCCCGGGCCGCCGACCAGACCACCAGGACGCCGTCGGGGTTCAGCAGGGCCCGGCAGCGCTGGAGGAACTCCGGCTGGTAGAGCTCGGCGTTGGACTCGTGGACCAGGTAGCCGGGGCCGTTGTCCACGTCGAGCAGCATCAGGTCGTACGTCGACCGGGCCTCCGCGACGGCCATCGAGATGTCGGCGTTGAGCACCTCCAGACGGCGGTCAGCGAGCAGGGCCGGTCCGTGCGGGATCGTGCCGTCGCGCATCCAGCCGATCAGCGGCTCGTCGATCTCCACCACCCGGACCCGTTCCACCCGAGGGTCCGCCAGCACCCGCTGGGCGGTGAAGCCCAGGCCCAGGCCGCCCACGACCACGGCGCGCGGGTCCGGCACCAGGTCCAGCGCCAGCGCGGCCATCTCGATCTCCGAGCCGGTCTCCAGGGTGTCCATCACGAAGACGCCGTTGGCCCGCAGCTCCAGGACCGCGGGCGCGCCCTCGCGGGAGCGGCGTCGCAGCACCAGCTCGCCGCGAGGCGTCTCGGCCCGTGCGACTTCGGAGATCGTCTCGTCTTCCATGGCCCCATGGTCGCAGCCGGGCGGCGTATACGATCGGGGTCCCTGAGCAATGGACCTGACGGCGTCCGCCGGGGCCCGACCTGGAGGCGGTGCACGATGACGGAACCTACTCCGGCGCAGCTGTACGACGACGAGGCGCTGCAGCGCCTCAGGGCGGTGGCCGACATGGTCAGCTCCGGCTGGAGCCCCGGCCAGGCTGCGGTGCGGGTGCACAGCAGGAGCGACGACCCGGCCGGGGTGCCTGAGCCCCGACCGGCGACCATGGGTGACCCGGAGTCGCTGGCCCGCGTCGCCGTCCACTTCGACGTCCCGGGACTGCACCACGCCATCGAGTCCGGATTCGCCCTGGGCGAGTTCGAGGACGTCGTCGACGGCTGGCTGATGCCTGCCCTGGCACGTCTCGGTGCGGCCTGGCGCGACGGGCGGGTGAGCGTCGCGGAGGAGCACTTCGTCAGCGCCAGCGTGCAGCGACACCTCGCGGTGCTCTTCGACCAGACACCCCGTCAGCCCGGCGGGCCGCGGGTGCTGCTGGGTCTGGCTCGCGGCTCCCGGCACGAGCTCGGGGTGCTCGCCTTCGCCATCGCCCTGCGTCGCACCGGGGTGGACGTGGTCTACCTGGGCGGTGACGTCCCCACCGAGGCGTGGCTCTCCGCCGTCGGCTCCCGCAGGCCTGCGGCCGTGGTGCTGGCGGTGCCGTCACCCGACGACGTGCTGGCCACCCGGGAGGTCGTGGAGGCGGTCACCGGCCACGACCAGGACCTGCCGATCATGGTGGGGGGCAGTCACCAGGACGAGATCGAGCGGGACGTGATCCGGCTCGGCCACGAGATCGCCCCGGCAGCGCGCCGGATGACCGACGCGCTGCTCGCCAAGATCTGACCCTGACCCCGCGCTACTGGGCGGAGCGGACCCGGATCCCGGTCAGCGGCACCGTCACCGCGCCGGAGGGGTCGGTGAAGAAGTCGTTGCCCTTGTCGTCGACGACGATGAAGGCGGGGAAGTCCTCGACCTCGATCTTCCAGATCGCCTCCATGCCGAGCTCGGGGTACTCGAGCACCGAGACGTCCTTGATGCAGTCCTGGGCCAGCCGGGCGGCGGGGCCGCCGATCGATCCCAGGTAGAAGCCGCCGTGGCTGCCGCACGCGTCGGTGACCTGCTTGGACCGGTTGCCCTTGGCCAGCATCACCATCGAGCCGCCGGCGGCCTGGAACTGCTCGACGTAGGAGTCCATCCGGCCGGCCGTGGTGGGGCCGAACGAGCCCGAGGCCATGCCCTCGGGCGTCTTGGCGGGACCGGCGTAGTAGACCGGGTGGTCCTTGAGGTAGGCCGGCATCGGCTCCCCGGCGTCCAGGCGCTCCTTGATCTTGGCGTGCGCGATGTCGCGGGCCACCACCAGAGGTCCGGTCAGGGAGAGGCGGGTCTTCACGGGGTGCCTCGACAGCTCGGCGAGGATGTCGGCCATCGGCTGGTTGAGGTCGATCTTCACGACCTCGCCGCCGGCGATGTCGTGGGCCAGGCCGGCCTCGGGCATGTACTGGGCGGGGTCCATCTCGAGCTGCTCGAGGAAGACGCCGTCCGGGGTGATCTTGCCCAGTGCCTGGCGGTCCGCGGAGCAGGAGACCGCGATCGCGACCGGGCAGGACGCGCCGTGCCGCGGCAGCCGCACCACGCGGACGTCGTGGCAGAAGTACTTGCCGCCGAACTGAGCGCCGATGCCGAACTCCTGGGTGAGCTTGAAGACCTGCTCCTCCAGCTCGGTGTCGCGGAACCCGTGGGCGCTCATCGAGCCTTCGGTGGGCAGGTTGTCCAGGTAGTGCGCGGAGGCGTACTTGGCGGTCTTCATCGCGAACTCGGCGCTGGTGCCGCCGATCACGATCGCGAGGTGGTACGGCGGGCAGGCCGCGGTGCCGAGCGAGCGGATCTTCTCGTCGAGGAACTCCAGCATCCGCTTCGGGTTCAGGACGGCCTTGGTCTCCTGGAACAGGAACGACTTGTTGGCCGAGCCGCCGCCCTTGGCCATGAAGAGGAACTTGTACTCCGGACGGCCGCTGGTCTGCGGGGTGGAGTAGATCTCGATCTGCGCCGGCAGGTTGGTGCCGGTGTTCTTCTCCTCGTACGTCGTCAGGGGAGCGAGCTGGGAGTAGCGCAGGTTGAGCTTGGTGTAGGCGTCGTACACGCCGCGGCTGATCGCCTCGCCGTCGTCGATGCCGGTGAGCACGCCCTCGGTCTTCTTCCCCATCACGATCGCGGTGCCGGTGTCCTGGCACATCGGCAGCACGCCGCCCGCGGAGATGTTGACGTTCTTGAGCAGGTCGAGCGCGACGAAGCGGTCGTTGCCCGACGCCTCCGGGTCGTCGATGATCTTGCGCAGCTGCGCGAGGTGCGCGGGCCGCAGGTAGTGGCTGATGTCGTGCATCGCCTCGGAGGTGAGGCGCTGGATCGCCTCGGGGGAGACCTTCAGGAAGGTCTGCACCTCCCCGTCCTGGGTGGCCGCCTCGAAGGTGGACACCCCCTCGGTGGTGATCAGCCGGTACGGCGTCTCGTCCCGGCCCAGGGGCAGGAGGTCGGAGTAGCGGAACTCGGGGCCGGTGGGTGCAGTGCTCACGACCGGTGAGATTACGTCACTTGGCAGTGTCGTCCGGCTCCTGGTCCGCGGCCGCCTTGCGGCGCTGCTCCTCGGCCTGCGCCTCGGCCTGGTCCGCAGCCGCCTTGCGGCGCTGCTCCTCGGCCCGCTCCCGGATCTTGCGCAGGAACGCCTCGTCGGCCTCCGGGTCGAGGGCGGCCGCTCGCCCCGGGCGGTCGTACTCGGGGAACTGCGGGACCTCCCGCTCGTACGGCGACCGGCCGGTGCGCACGCCGGCCGGGCGACCCGCGGCGAGCCAGGCGATCGAGCCCACGAACGGGAAGAACAGGATCAGCAGGATCCACCCGATCTTGGGCAGGTTGCGGACCTCGTCGTCCCGGCTGCTGATCGCCTCGACCAGGCAGTAGATGCCCAGCACCAGCGGCACGAGGTAGAAGATGATGATCCGGCCCATGTGTCCCCCAGCGTGGCGTGCGGTCGCCGCATCGTAGGGCGGCGCGGGGACCGACGTCCGGGCATATCGTGATCCGGCCCGGTGTTGCCCCCGCGTGCCCGTCCTCGACTCCTTGGTGATCGGCGCCGGCCAGGCGGGGCTCTCCACCTCCCACCACCTCCGGCGCCTCGGGATCGACCACGTGGTCCTGGACGCCGACGCCGCCCCTGGTGGGGCCTGGCAGCACCGGTGGGACTCCTTGACGATGGGCGACGTGCACGGCGTCGCCGACCTGCCCGACGCGCCCGCGCCGGGAGCCGGACCGGAACCGGCCAACGTGGTGGTGCCGGCCTGGTTCGCCGACTACGAGAGGACCCACGCCCTCCCGGTGCTGCGGCCGGTGCGGGTGGACCGGGTCAGCAGCGACGGGGAGCTGCTGGTGGTGGCGGCCGGGGAGAGGCGCTGGACCACGCGCACCCTGGTGAACGCCACGGGGACCTGGGCGCGGCCGTTCGTGCCCCACTACCCGGGGGTGGACCGATTCCAGGGGGTCCAGCTGCACACCCGGGACTTCCCGGGGGCTGAGCACTTCCGTGGCAAGCGGGTGCTGGTCGTCGGTGGCGGCGCCTCGGCGGTGCAGTTCCTCGGCGAGCTGGCGCCGGTGGCCCGGACCACGTGGGTGACCCGGCGCGAGCCGGTGTGGGTGGACGACTTCACCTCCGAGCAGGGTGTCGCGGCGGTGGCCGCGGTGCAGGAGCGGGTGCGGCGCGGGCTGCCGCCGCTCAGCGTCGTGAGCGTCACCGGGCTGCACCTGCGCCCGCAGGAGGCGGAGGCGGCCCGGTTGGGTGCCTACGCCCGACGGCCGATGTTCGCCCGCGTGGAGCCGGACGGGGTGCGCTGGGCCGACGGCACCTTCGAGCCCGTCGAGGTGATCCTGTGGGCCACCGGCTTCCGCCCGGCGGTCGGCCACCTGGCGGGTCTCGGGCTTCGCTCGGCCCACGGGGGGATCCAGCTGGACGGCACCACAGCCGTGGCTGATCCCCGGGTCCAGCTCGTGGGCTACGGCCCTTCGGCCAGCACCATCGGCGCCAACCGGGCCGGTCGCGCGGCCGCGGTCGCGGTCCGGGCGCACCTGCTGTTCCACCAGCGCTCACCGGGCGTACACCGACGCGTAGAGTGATGGGCGTCGAGGCAGTCGAGTCTTCGCACGCTATCTTGCACAAAGACCCTGATCCCTGCCTGGAGGTTCTGTGAAGATCCGTCGCACGCTCGTCTCGCTCACGGCCATGGCCACGGTGGCCTCGCTGGCCGCCTGCGCCGCACCCGAGTCCGACAACGGCTCGGGGGGCGGCGACAGCGATGCCGCCAGCGCCACGAGTGCCAAGGACCTGGGTGGTCTCGACGCCCTGGTCGAGGCCGCCGAGGAAGAGGGCGAGCTCAACGTCATCGCCCTCCCGCCCGACTGGGCCAACTACGGCGAGGTGATCTCCACCTTCGAGGACAAGTACGACATCAAGGTCAACTCCGACCAGCCCACCGCGGCCAGCCAGGAGGAGATCAACGCCGCCAAGGAGCTCAAGGGCACCAAGCGCGCTCCCGACGTGTTCGACCTCGGGCAGTCCGTCGCGCTGGCCAACACCGACATGTTCGCGCCCTACCAGGTCGAGACCTGGGACACCATCCCCGAGGAGTTCAAGGCTCCCGACGGCGAGTGGGTCAACGACTACGGCGGCTACATGGCGATCGGCTACGACTCCGCCGTCGTCCCCGACGTCACCGAGGTCGCGGACCTGCTCAAGCCCGAGTTCAAGGGCAAGGTCGCGCTCAACGGCGACCCGACCCAGGCCGGCGCGGCGTTCAGCGGCGTGATGATGGCCGCGATCGCCCAGGGCGGCTCGCCGGACGACATCGCCCCCGGGGTGGACTTCTTCGCCGACCTCAAGAAGGCCGGCAACTTCCTCACCGTCGACCCCGACTCGACCACCATCGAGCAGGGCACCACCCCGGTCGTCATCGACTGGGACTACCTCGGTGCCGCGGCTGCTGCCAACGTCGACACCTGGAAGACCGTCGTGCCCTCCGAGGCCGTGGTCGCGGGCTACTACTACCAGGCGATCAACGCCGACGCCCCGCACCCGGCCGCGGCGCGGCTGTGGCAGGAGTTCCTCTACAGCGACGAGGGCCAGAACCTGTGGCTCAAGGGCGGTGCCCGACCGGTGCGCGGCGAGGCCATGGCCGAGGCCGGCACCATCGACGCCAAGCTCTGGGACGCCCTGCCGGAGGTCACCGGTGACCCGGTGATCCCGAGCAACGAGCAGACCGAGACCGCGGGCGCCTACCTGGCCAAGAACTGGTCGAAGGCGATCCGCTGACGATGTCCGATCGAGCAGAGGGAGGGCGGGGCCGTCGGCCAGCCGTCGGCCCCTTCCTCCCGCTGCTGCCCTTCCTGGGGTTCCTGCTCGTCTTCCTGGTGGTCCCCACGCTCACGGTGGTCGTGGGCGCCTTCCAGGACGAGTCCGGGGCATTCACCCTGGGCAACCTCGACGCGCTGACCAGCGACGCCGCCCTCACGGCGCTGCGCGGGTCGTTGGTCCTCTCGGGCGCCACCGCGGTGCTCGGGGCGGCGCTCGGGGCGGTGCTCGCCTTCCTCGTGGTCTCCGTGGGGCCGAGCAGCCTCATCCGTCGCGCCACGCTCTCGGTGAGTGGCGTGCTGGCCCAGTTCGGCGGCATCACCCTGGCCTTCGCCTGGATCGCGACCATCGGCCCGGTCGGGATCGTGACGAACGCGATGAGCGACTGGTTCAGTGCCGACCTCTACGGCAGCGGGTGGCTCTTCGGACTCCCCGGCCTCGTCGTCGTCTACACCTACTTCCAGGTCCCGTTGATGGTCATCGTCTTCGCGCCCGCCCTCGACGGGCTGCGGCAGGAGTGGCGTGAGGCCGCGGTCAACCTCGGAGCCACCCGGGCCCAGTACTGGCGCCACGTCGGGGTCCCCCTGCTGTTCCCCGCGTTCCTCGGCTCCGCGCTGCTGCTCTTCGCCAACGCCTTCGCCGCCTACGCGACCGCAGCGGTGCTGGTCAGCCAGGGCCAGCCGATCGTGCCGCTGCTGATCCGCCAGGCCATCACCAGCGAGGTGCTGCTGGGTCAGGCGAACGTCGGCTTCGCGCTGGCCCTGGAGATGATCGTGGTGGTCTCGGTGGTCATGCTCGCCTACAACCTGCTGCTGCGACGGACCTCGAGGTGGATGCCGTGAGGGTCACCGGTGGATTCCGGGTGCTGCGTGCCCTGGCCCTGATCGCCTTCGCGGCGTACTTCTTCGTGCCGATGCTGGCGATGTTCGACTTCTCCACCCAGGTGCGGGGCAGCGCCCCGGGTCGCACCTGGGACAACTGGCGCTTCATGGTCAGCGACGAGGACTTCCGCTCCGCGATCGTCACCTCGCTGCTGCTGGCGTTGTTCACGGTGGTGCTGATGGTGGTGCTGCTCGTGCCCACGATGGTCTGGACCCGGTTGCGGGTGCCACAGGCGCGCCGGCTCATCGAGTTCCTGTGCCTGCTGCCGCTCACCATCCCGGCCCTGGTCATCGTGGTCGGGTTCAGCAACGTCTTCTCCTGGGTCACCCTCCTGCTCGGTGACTCCGCGCTGACCCTGACCTTCGCCTACGTGGTGCTGGTGCTGCCGTACGCCTACCGGTCGATCGACGCAGCGCTGTCGGCCATCGACGTCACCACCCTGGCTGAGGCGGCGCGCTCCCTGGGCGCGGGCTGGGCCACCGTGATCCTGCGGGTGATCGTGCCCAACATCACCGGTGGGGTCCTCGGCGCCGCCTTCATCTCGGTGGCCCTGGTGCTGGGAGAGTTCACCTTCGCCTCGCTGCTGCACTTCGACACCATGCCGGTCGCGATGGCCTCCATCTACAAGAGCAACGGCCCGGCCGCGATGGCAGGCGCCCTCGCGACCATGGCCCTGACCACGTTCCTGCTGCTGGGGTTCACCTTCCTCAGCCGGAACCGCCACCAGCAAGGAGCCGGACGATGACCGCCCCACCGATGACAGGACGCGGTCTCGCTGTCCAGCTCAAGGACCTGACCCGCGTCTACGGCTCGGTGCGCGCCCTGGACGGCTTCGACCTGGAGATCGACCCCGGCGAGATGATCGTGCTGCTGGGTCCCTCGGGCTGCGGCAAGACCACCGCCCTGCGCATCCTGGCCGGCCTCGACCGGGCCACCTCGGGGACCGTGAGCGTGGGCGGACGGGACGTCACCAGGGTGCCGGCCAACAAGCGGGACATGGGGATGGTGTTCCAGGCCTACAGCCTCTTCCCGCACATGACCGTGATCGACAACGTGGCCTTCGGGCTCCGGCTGCGCGGCACCGGCCGCGCGGCGCGCCGCGAGCGTGCCGGTGCGATGCTCGACCTCGTCGGGCTCCACACCCAGGCCGACCGCTACGCCCACGAGCTCTCCGGAGGTCAGCAGCAGCGGGTGGCACTGGCTCGCGCGCTGGCCTTCGAGCCGTCCGTGCTGCTGCTCGACGAGCCGCTGTCCGCGCTGGACGCCAAGGTGCGGGTCCAGCTGCGTGACGAGATCAGACGGGTGCAGCTCGAGGTCGGGACCACCACGTTGTTCGTCACCCACGACCAGGAGGAGGCGCTCGCCGTCGCCGACCGGGTGGGTGTGATGAACGCGGGACGGCTGGAGCAGCTGGCACCTCCGACCGAGCTCTACTCCGCGCCGGCCACCCCGTTCGTGGGGGCCTTCGTGGGACTCTCCAACCGGCTGCCGGCGCACGTGGAGGGCGCCGAGGCCGTCGTGCTCGGCCAGCGGGTGCCCGTGCTGGCCGGCTCCGCCACCGGCGAGGGGCTGGCGCTGGTCCGCCCCGAGTCGATCGGGCTCGTCGCGGATCCCGGAGCCACCACCACGGTCACCTCCGTCGGCTTCCTGGGTCCGGTCTCGCGGGTGCACTGTGCGCTGGAGGACGGCACGGACGTCCTCGTGCAGCTGGCCAGCTCGGCCGCGACGCAGCTGCGCCCCGGCGACCGGGTGGCGCTGACCGTCTCCCCGGCACCGGTGCTCGTCGCGGGTCGCTGAGACGTCTCGACGTGGTTGCCTGGCGCTGCTAGCGTCGGAGGCGTCCACCACGGGAGCCTGCGGCAGCGGGCTGAGAGGGAGCTGTTCCGCTCCGACCGTCGAACCTGATCCGGGTCATGCCGGCGAAGGAAGCGTCGAGGAGCTCACGTGTACCCCACCATCCTGCCCCGTCTGTTCTGCCTCGTCTCGGCCACCGACGACCTGACCCTGCTCACCGCCCTCGCCGAGGCCGGGGTCGACGGCTTCCAGGTCCGGGCCAAGGGGGCCGGCGACCGCGAGCTGCTGGCGCTGGTCACCCTGGTCATCGCGGCCGTCCGCTCCCACGGCGCCACCGTGGTGGTCAACGACCGGGTCGACATCGCCCTGGCGACCGGGGCGGACGGCGTGCACCTGGGAGCCGACGACCTCCCGGTCGCGGTGGCGCGACGACTGGCGCCCGACCTGCTGGTGGGGGCGACGTGCCGGGACCCACAGGCGGTGGCGCAGGCGCGCGCCGACGGGGCGACGTACGCCGGGTTCGGGCCGGTTTGGGGCACGCGCAGCAAGTCGGGACTGCCCACGCCCCTGGGACCGGGGGCGATCGAGTCCGCTCAGGGGGTGCTGCCTCTCTTCGCCATCGGCGGGGTGACCGCGGCACGCGCGGTCCAGGCGCGCGCCACCGGGGCGCACGGTGTCGCGGTCATCGCGGGGATCTGGGGCGCGCGAGATCCGGTGGCCGCGGCCAAGGAGCTCGTGACGGCGTCGGCCTGAGGAGCCTGACATGACCGTCGAGGACAGCACGCTCCGCGTCCGGGTGCTGGGCGCGGGGATCATCGGGCTCACCTGCGCCCTGGAGCTGGGGCGTCGCGGGCACCGCGTCGAGGTGGTCGACCCCGCGCCCGGCAGCGGCGCCTCCTGGGCCGCGGCCGGGATGCTGAGCCCGGCCGGCGAGGCCTGGCACGGTGAGGCCGACCTGCTCCGGACCGGTCGGCGCAGTGCCGACCTGTGGCCGGGGCTGGCCCAGGACCTGGGGGTGCCGCTGCGGCCGGTCGGCACCATGCTGGTGGCCCACGACGCCGGGGACGCCGACGACCTGGGCCGACTGCTGTCGCTCCTCACCGACCACGGCGAGCCCCTGGAGCGGCTCGACCCTCGCGACGCCCGGGTCCTGGAGCCTGCCCTGGCCCGAGGCTGCGCGGGAGCCGCTCTGCTGCCCCGCGACCACAGCGTCGACCCCCGGGTCGTGGTGCGGGCGCTGCGACGCCGGTGCCGGGTGGTCCCGGCCGCCACCGGGCCGGCCGACGTCACTGTCGTGGCGACCGGGACCACCCTGCCCCCGCCGTTCGCCCACCTGGTGCGCGGGGTCCGCGGGGAGGTGGTGCGCGCGCACTGCCCCGACCCGCCCCGGCGCACCCTGCGCGGCTGGGTGCGGGGCACTCCGGTCTACGTCGTGCCCCGCCCGGACGGCGAGGTGGTCATCGGTGCCACCCAGAGCGAGCACGCCGCACCGCCGGTGGTGACGCTGGAGGGCCTGGCGACCCTGCTGGCGGCGGCGCGGACCCTGCTGCCCGGACTGGACCGCGCCACCTTCGCCGAGGCGGTCGCCCGGGACCGCCCGGCCTCCGTCGACCACCGTCCGCTGGTGGGTGCCACCCACCTGCCGGAGGTGCTGCTGGCCGCGGGGCACCACCGGCACGGGGTGCTGCTGGCCCCGCTCACCGCGGTGCTGATCGCCGACCAGCTGGACGGCGGTGCGAGCGAGCCGGCCTGGGACCCACGTCGATTCGACGCCGTCCACCCGCCGACCGGGGCGTGGCAGACGGCGCCGAGCAGGAGCGTGCCGCAATGAGGATCGTGCTGAACGGCTCGCCCGCCGAGGTGCCGCCGGGCACCGTGGCCGAGCTGCTGGGGGGCCTTCGTCCCGGAGTCGCGGTGGCCGTCAACGGCGAGGTGGTGCCGCGAGCGGCCGTCGGCGGTCGCGAGCTGGTCCCCGGTGACGTGGTCGAGGTCGTGACGGCGGTGCAGGGCGGATGACCGGCCTGCGCGTCGCAGGGGTGGAGCTCACCTCCCGACTGCTGCTCGGCACCGGGGGACTGCCCCGGCTCTCGCTGCTCGAGCCCGTGCTGGAGGCGGCTCGTCCCGGTCTGGTCACGGTGAGCATGCGGCGCGCCGGGGGCGGTGGGCAGAACGGCCTGCTGGGCCTCCTGGGTCGGCACGGGGTCCGGGTGCTGCCCAACACGGCCGGTTGCCGCTCGGCCCGGGAGGCGGTGCTGACGGCTCGGCTGGCGCGGGAGGCCCTGGGGACAGACTGGGTCAAGCTCGAGGTGATCGGCGACGAGGAGTCCCTGCTGCCCGACGCCGTGGAGCTGTTGGAGGCCGCGGAGCAGCTGGTGTCCGACGGGTTCGCGGTGCTGCCCTACATGGGCGCCGACCCCGTGCTCGCCCGACGGCTCGCCGACCTCGGCTGCGTCGCGGTGATGCCCCTCGGGTCGCCCATCGGGTCGGGCCTGGGAGTGATGGACCCGTTCGCGGTGGAGTCGGTGGTGGCCGCGGTCCAGGTACCGGTCGTGCTGGACGCCGGCATCGGCACCGCCAGCGACGCGGCCCTGGCGATGGAGCTCGGCTGCGCCGGAGTCCTCGCGGCCTCCGCGGTGACCCGGGCCGCCGCCCCGCCGGTGATGGCGCGGGCGCTGCGCCTGGCGGTGGAGGCGGGGTACGCCGCCCGGGAGGCCGGGCGCATCCCGCGCCGCGCCACGGCCCGGGCCTCGAGCCCCCGCGATGGGCGGATCGGATGAGCCCCCGCACCCGTCGCGCCCCGGGGCCCGGTCCCGCGGGTCTCGCAGTGCCGCCCAGACTGTTCCTGGTCACCGACCGCAGCCAGCTGCCACCGGGACGCGACCTGGTCGGCACGATCGCCGCGTGTGCGAGTGCCGGACTGGGGGCCGTCATCGTGCGCGAGCACGACCTCCGGCCGGCGACGCGCCGGGCGCTGGTCGCCACGCTGGCCGAGCTGGCGGGCCTGGTCGTGGTCTCCTCCCGCGTCGCGGATCCCGCCGCGCACGGCCTCCACCTCGCCGCCCATCAGGAGCCGGAGCAGCTGGGGGAGCCGGCCGGTCCCTGGGGCCGCTCCTGCCACTCCCGCTCCGAGGTCGTCGCGGTGCGGCGCGCCGGGGGGCGCTGGGCCACCCTGTCGCCGTTCGCCTGCTCGGCGAGCAAGCCCGGGTACGGGCCTGCGGTGCCGCGGACCGCGTACCGCGGGCTCCCGCTGCCCGTGCTGGCGCTCGGCGGGGTCGGGGTCGACAACGCCCGCCAAGCGCTGGAGGCCGGGGCCCACGGGGTGGCCGTGATGGGCGAGGTGATGCGGGCAGCCGATCCTGCCGGGGTCGTGGCCCGGCTGCTGGAGGTCACCCGGTGACGCCGAGGAGCGGGCGCGGCACTCCGCCGGTGGTGCTGACCATCGCCGGCACGGACTCCGGCGGCGCGGCCGGCGTCGCTGCGGACCTGGCCACGATCGGTCAGCTCGGCGCCCACGGGGCCTGCGTGGTCACTGCGGTCACCGCCCAGGACACCACCGGCGTACGGGCGGTCCACCCGGTGCCGCTGGAGGTGGTCTCGGCGCAGCTGGACGCGGTCCTGGAGGACCTCCCGGTGGCGTGCGTGAAGACCGGGATGCTCGGCTCGGCCGACGTGGTCGCGCTGGTGGCCACCCGCGTGCGGGACCTCGGGCTGCCCCTGGTGGTGGACCCGGTGCTGGTGGCCACCAGCGGGGCGGTGCTCGGCGACACGGAGGTGGTGGCCGCCTACCGGGAGCACCTGCTGCCGGTCGCCACCGTGGCCACCCCCAACGGTGACGAGGCAGCCGCCCTGGCCGGGCTCCGGGCGTCCGCCCCCGACCTTGCCCGGGCGCTGACCAGGCTCGGGTGCTCGGTGGTGGTGACCGGTGGACCCGAGGGCAGGGACTGGCTCGCCAGACCCGGCGGCGAGCCGTTGTCGCTGCGTCACCCAGCGGTTGCGACGACGAACGACCACGGCACCGGCTGCACCCACAGCAGTGCGCTGGCCACCCGCTTGGCCTCCGGCGTCGACCTGGTGCAGGCGGTGGCGCAGGCCGCCGAGTTCACCACCTCCGCGCTGCGCCGCAGCCGGCAGTGGGAGCTGGGCCGAGGTCGGGGGCCCGTGGCCCACACCGCCGAGGCGGCGCAGCCGGTGGCCGGGCAACCTCGCCGCGGCATCTGCCACGACGCTCCGGGACCGGAATCCGAGCGGTGACGGGGTAGGTGGCGGCCCAGGGCTGTGGCTAGGCTGGGACGCATGAGCGAGCACGACCCCTCCCAGCTGCGGATCTCCGACGCGGACCGACACCGGGTAGCGGAGGTGCTGCGCGAGGCGGCCGCCGAGGGCAGGATCGACCTGGAGGAGCTCGACGAGCGGCTGGAGACGGCGTACGCCGCCAAGGTGTACGCCGACCTGGTGCCGATCACCATCGACCTGCCCGGCGACAGCCGGCTGCCGGTGCCCGCACAGCCACAGCCACAGCCACGGCCGATGGCCGTGCCCGACGGGCTGCCGGCCGCGGAGTACCCCACCTCGATCGCGGTGATGGGCGGCGTCGACCGCAAGGGCGTGTGGCAGGTGGGGGAGAGCCACACCGCCGTGGCGGTGATGGGTGGCATCTGCATCGACTTGAGGCAGGCGCGCTTCACCAGTCACGAGACGGTCGTCAACGCCTACGCGGTCTGGGGAGGGATCGACGTGGTGGTCAATGCCGGCACCCGGGTGATCGTGGACGGCGTGGGCATCATGGGGGCCTTCGAGCAGGGGCGCGACAGGGTGGCGCCGGACGTCGGGCCCGACTCCCCGGTGGTGCGGGTCAAGGGGTTCGCCCTGATGGGCGCGGTCTCCGTCATCCGCAAGGCGATGCCGGGGGAGCCGGGGCCGCTGCGCCGCAAGATGCTGGGCCACTGAGCCCGGGCGCCCAGCACGGGAAAGCCCCACGACCCAGCTGGCGGTCGTGGGGCTTCCTTCCAGCCGACGGTGGTGCGTAACCCGTCGTCGGTGGTCTCAGGCCTCCGGAGCGGAGTGGATCTCCTCCGCCTTCGCGGCCATCTGCTCGGCCCTCTCCTGCTCCTGCGGGTCGTCCAGCTCCGGGATGCGCCCCGCGCGCGAGGTGTCCACGGTGAGGTTCTCCCCGGTGCTGGGGTCGAAGAGGTGCATCTTGGAGGTGTTGACCCAGATCTCCGCCTCGTCGCCCTCGGCGATGCGGCTCGCGCCGTCGAGCGAGATGACCAGCTGGGTGCGCAGGGACTCACCGTCCAGGTCCTGCTCCAGCTGGTTCAGCTGCTTCTGCACCTCCGGCGGGGCCTCGAACGGGATGTAGGCGTAGGCCTCGTTGCCCAGCCACTCCACCACGTCGACCTTGGCGTGGAACGTCGATCCCTCCTTGCCGGGGT
Organism: Nocardioides houyundeii; assembly: GCF_002865585.1. Taxonomy (NCBI): domain Bacteria; kingdom Bacillati; phylum Actinomycetota; class Actinomycetes; order Propionibacteriales; family Nocardioidaceae; genus Nocardioides; species Nocardioides houyundeii. The sequence goes on from NZ_CP025581.1 coordinate 973,694, forward strand.
CGACGACCGAGGCGTCCTCGAAGTGCTCGGGCCGGATCCCGGCCATCAGCAGCCCCCTGCCGCGGGCCTTCTCGGCCTTGTCGGCCGGGATCTGGACCTCGCCGAAGGGCAGCTTGACCGTCGTGCCGTCCACCTCCGCGGGCAGGAAGTTCATCGGCGGCGAGCCGATGAAGCCGGCGACGAACAGGTTGCCCGGGTTCTCGTAGAGCTCGCGCGGAGTGGCCAGCTGCTGGAGGATGCCCCGCTTGAGCACCGCCACCCGGTCGCCGAGCGTCATCGCCTCGGTCTGGTCGTGGGTGACGTAGACGGTGGTGATGCCCAGACGCTTCTGCAGGCGCGAGATCTCGGTGCGCATCTGCCCGCGCAGCTTGGCGTCGAGGTTGGACAGCGGCTCGTCGAAGAGGAACGCGTCGGCGTCGCGGACGATCGCGCGGCCCATGGCGACCCGCTGGCGCTGCCCACCCGAGAGGTTGCCCGGCTTGCGCTCCAGGTGCTCGTCGAGCTCGAGGGTCTTGGACGCCTCACGCACCTTGCGGTCGACCTCGTCGTCGTTGGCGCCGGCGAGCCGGAGCGGGAACGCGATGTTCTCGTAGACCGTCAGGTGCGGGTACAGGGCGTAGTTCTGGAACACCATCGCGAGGTTGCGGTCGCGCGGAGCCAGGTCGTTGACCTTGCGGTCCCCGATGATCATGTCGCCGGAGGTGATGTCCTCCAGGCCCACGATCATCCGCAGCAGGGTCGACTTCCCGCAGCCGGACGGGCCCACAAGGATCATGAACTCCCCGTCCGCGACGTCGATGCTCACGTCGTTCACGGCGGGGAACCCGTCGCCGTACTTCTTGACGATGTTCTTCATGGTGATGGCGGCCATGGGATCAACCCTTCACTGCGCCGGAGGTGAGGCCGGCGACGATCTTGCGCTGGAACAGCAGGACGATGATGATGATCGGAATCGTGGAGACCACAGCTCCCGCGGCGAGCAGCGAGGCCGGCCGGTTGAACGGGTCCTGGCCCACGAAGAACGACAGGGCCGCTGGGATCGGTCGTGCCCTCTCGGTGGAGGTCAGCGAGATCCCGAAGACGAAGTCGTTCCAGGCGAAGAAGAACGTCAGGATCGCCGCCGTGAAGACGCCCGGTGCGGCGAGCGGGACGATCACCTTGCGGAACGCCTGCCACGACGTGGCGCCGTCGACCTGGGCGGCCTGCTCCATCTCCCACGGGATCTCGCGGAAGAAGGCCGACAGGGTCCAGATCGCCAGCGGCAGGGTGAACGACAGGTAGGGGATGATCAGGCCGAGCCAGGTGTCGTAGATCCCGAACGTGCGCCACATGTCGAACAGCGGCCCGACCAGGGCGACGACCGGGAACATCGCGATCACCAGAGCGGTGCTCAGCACGAACTTCTTGCCCTTGAACTCCAGTCGCGCGATGGCGTACGCCGCCAAGGTGGCGAGGACGACCGAGAGGGTGGTCGCGATGAGCGAGATCCCGATCGAGTTGAGGATCGCCCGGCGGAACTGCTCGTCGTTCAGCACGTCGACGTAGTTCTGCCAGCCGGCTCGGCCCCCCTCGGCGGGCAGGAAGCCGGGGCTGCCGGTGGTGATGGCCTCCTGGGACTTGAAGGACAGCGAGATGATCCAGGCCACCGGCAGCAGGCACCACACGAGGATCAGCAGCGCTCCCACCACGGTGAGGACCTTGTTCTTGGCGCTCATGTCAGCTCTCCTGCCGGGCGGCGGCCAGGTCGACTCGGAAGATCTTCACGATCAGGGCGGCGATGATGAGGACCGAGAGGAACAGGAGCACCGAGAGCGCCGACCCGATCCCGAGCTGGAACTGTTCGATCACCTGCCGGTAGGTCAGGAACGAGACGGAACCGGTGCCCTGCGCGCCCGCGGTCATCACGAAGATGTTGTCGAAGATCCGGTAGGCGTCCAGGGCCCGGAAGAGCACCGCGACCATGATGGCCGAGCGCATGTTGGGCAGGATCACCTTCCACAGACGCTGCCACCACGTCGCCCCGTCGACCTTGGCCGCCTCGATCATGTCCTCACTGACCTGGGCGAGTCCGGCCAGCAGGAGCAGCGACATGAACGGTGTGGTCTTCCAGATCTCCGAGACCATGATCGCCGCGATCGCCGAGCCGTACTGGCCGAACCAGTTGAAGCTGTCAGCGACCCACGGCAACCACTCGTTGATGAAGCCGTTGCTGTTGCTGAAGGCGAACTGCCAGGCGAAGCCGGAGACCACGGTGATGATGCCGTAGGGGATCAGGATCGAGGTCCGGATGATGCCGCGGGCGAAGATCACCCGGTGCATCACCATCGCGAAGATGAAGCCGATCACCAGCTCCACCGCGACGGTGACGACCATGATGAAGACCGTGTTCAGGGTGGTCTTCCAGAACAGCGAGTCGGTGAGCGCGGTGGTGTAGTTCTGGAGTCCCACGAACGAGCGGTCGTCGGGGGCCGTGAGGCTGTAGTCGAAGACGCTGAGGTAGATCGCCCGCAGCATCGGGAACGCCGTGACCACCAGCATCATGATCACCGCAGGGAGCACCAGCTTCTGGCCCAGCCGCTGCTCTGCCCTGCTCCGGTCGCTCATCTGAGCTGTCTTGGCGCGGTCCTCCCGCGAGTCGGGTGCGACGACGGTGTTCGTCACAGCAGTCTCCTTCCGGCCAGGATGTCCGCCAGGAACTCCGCCGACTTCTTGGGGGTGTCGTCGTTCACGCCGGTGGGCGAGTGCCAGATCGACTGGATGGCGCTGGAGATCTGGCTGTAGTAGGCGCTCTTGGGTCGGGGCCCGCCGCCGTCGACGCTCTCGCGGAACAGGTCCAGCAGGTCGGCGGGGTAGGCCTCCTTCAGCTCGTCGGAGTCGTAGACCGAGCCTCGCGAGGGCATCAGGCCGTTGTTGACGGCGAGCTTGCTCTGCGCGTCCGCGCTGGACACGCACATCGCGGCCTCCTTGGCCCAGTCCACGTGCTTGGAGTAGGCGCCGACCCCGATGGAGATACCGCCGATCGGGGGCGGGACTCCTCACCCGCCACGGTCTCGGGGAACCGCTTCCAGCCCAGGTCGTCGAACTGCTCCTGGGTCAGGCCACCGCTGTCGACCAGGCCCTCATAGTTCTTGTAGACGAACGTCCAGTTCGTCAGGAACTCCCCGGCGCCGTCCTCGGGATACATCTGTCCCAGCGAGGTGCCCTCGTTGGACACCGAGAGGTCGGCCTGGGCAGCGCCGGAGCTGACGAGCTTCTCGATGATCCGGGCCGCGTCGAGCCCCGCCTCGGAGTCGATGGCGACCTTCGCGTCGCGTCCCGCCTCGGTGTCGGTGATGATGTCTCCGCCCGCGCCGAGGATGAGCGCGTTGATCCACACCACGTAACCCTCGTAGCGGTTCGCCTGGATGCCGACGGTGCCGTCGTTGTCGGCGGCCGCGTCGATCACCTGGTCCCAGGTCCAGGGCTCGTCCGGGTTCAGGCCGGCGGCCTGGGCCAGGGACTTGCGGTACCACAGGACCTGGGTGTTGGCCCACTGCGGTGCGGCCATCACCTTGTCCTCCCAGGTGACGGTGTCGGCCGCGCCCTGGAGCACGTCGTCGTCCACCACCTTCGAGGCCTGCTCGCCGTCGAACTCAGAGAGCCAGCCAGCGTTGGCGAACTCGGGGATGAAGACGGGGTCCAGGCTCATCAGGTCGGTCGAGCTGTCCTCGGCGGCGAGCCGGCGAGCGAGCTGGGTGCGCTGGTCGGTCGCGGAGGAGGGGAGCAGCTGCACCTCGATGTCGTAGTCGGCGGTGCTGCAGTCGGCCGCGAGCCCGTTGATCGTGTCCTGGCCGTCGGGGTTGATGTACCAGTTGAGTGTCGCCTTGCCGGAGTCGTCTCCTCCGCAGGCCGCGAGCATGCTCGAGGACAGGGCCAGGGACGCGAGCGCGATCCCTGCACGTCGTCGTCCTGAGCTCTTGTGGAGCGATGCCATGAGCTCCCTCCCTGTTGTGGTATAGATCACATCTAGTGCACGGGACGGTGCTTGGCAACCCCATCGGCCCCACGAGTAATCACCGGCGTGAGATCCCGGGTACCCGATTTAGGGGTGCGCAATGCCGCATCTGAGGGGTGGAATTTTCCTCCTGCAGGTGCCGCGGCGCGTCGGTCAGGCCGCGCGGTCCGCGGTCCGTCGTACCGCGTCGACCACGGTGCGAAAGAGCGGCGCCGGCAGGTCGTGGCCCATGCCGTCGATCAGCAGCAGCTCGGCACCCGGCACTGCCGCCGAAGTAGCGCGACCGCCCGAGACGTGGACCATCTTGTCGCTCAGTCCGTGGATCACCAGGGTCGGCATCCGCAGCGACCGCAGCCGCAGGGTGCGGTCGGGCTGGGTGAGCACGGCCAGCATCTGGCGCAGCACTCCGCGCGCGTCGAACCCGCGGTCGTAGGTCTCGCCCGCGCGCACCGCCAGCTCGTCGTGGTCGATCGGGTAGCCCGGGGACCCGATCATCTTCCACAGCATCGCGCTGGTCCGCACGTAGGCCTCGCGCCCCGACCGCGGGGCGATGAGGGCGGGCAGCAGCTTCGGGCTCTGCCAGCCGACGGTACGCCGCCCGGTGGTCGACATGATGCTGGTCAGCGACCGCACCCGGCGGGGCTGCTCGATGGCCATGCTCTGGGCGATCATCCCGCCCATCGAGATCCCCGCCACGTGTGCCGAGGGCAGCCCCAGGTGGTCGAGCAGGCCGAAGGCGTCCTGGGCCAGGTCGCTGATCGAGTACGGCGCCCGCACCCGGCGGCCGGCGAAGGCGCGCACCAGCATGGCTCGGCTGACCCTGGCCTCGGAGTGGGTGGAGCGACCGGTGTCCCGGTTGTCGTAGCGGATCACGTAGAAGCCGGCGCGTGCGAGCTGGCGGCACAGCTCGGCGTCCCACCACGTCATCGGCCCGCCCAGTCCCATCACCAGCAGCAGCGGGTCGGCCTCGGCGGAGCCGAAGGTCTGGTAACAGATCTCCACGTCCGGGCTGACCGGGGCGAGAAGCTCCGCGGAGACCGGGACAACGGGCTCCTTCTTGCGGGACGGCATGGATTCAGTCAACACGATCGGGGCAGGGCCCGAGGCCCGTTGGGCACTTTTGCCACGGCTTCGCAAGACGCTGTCCTAAGGTGCGAATGTGACACCCCCCACACTGGCCTGCTTCCTGCGACCAGACGGGTTCGCCGCCCTGCACCCCGCGTCGGTGCTCCGCGAGGCGAGCGTGCTGGGCGAGGCGGGTCGCTACGCCGTACGACGGGCCGACGAGCAGCTGTGGCACCGCCGGCCCTGGGTTGGAGGCGCCCCGGTCCGGACCGCGGAGCCGGTGGTGCTGGTGCCGGGCTTCCTGGCCGGCGACGGCACCCTCTCCTGGATGGCCCGCTCGCTGCGCCGCGACGGGATCCGCACCTACCGCTCCCACATCCACGCCAACGTGGGCTGCACGCTGGAGGCGGCCCACCAGTTGGAGGCGACCCTGGAGTCGGTGGTGGCCCGACGCGGCACCCGGGCCCGCATCGTCGGTCACAGCCTGGGCGGCCTGCTGGCGCGCACCGTGGCCGCGCGCCGGCCCGACCTCGTCTCGGGCATCGTGACCCTCGGCAGCCCGATGTTGGCCCCCGGCGCGCAGCACCCCTCGATCACCGCCAGCATCGAGGTGCTGGTGCGCCTGAGCCGGGCCGGCCTGCACGGACTGATGTCGGAGGACTGCGTGGCGGGGGAGTGCGCCCGCTCGGCCTTCGACCAGTGCCGCACCCTGCTGGGTCCCGGCGTCGCGTTCACCGCCGTCTGGTCGCGGCGTGACGGCATCGTGGACCACCGCGCCTGCACGGACCCTCAGGCCACCTGCGTCGAGGTCACCGCCTCGCACCTGGGCATGGTGGTGGACCCACGGGTCATCGACGTCGTCAAGCAGGCGCTCGCGCGACCTGCCCTGGGGTCACTTGCCGAAGTCGATAGCGGAGTAATCGCCTAGCTTGCCGAGCTGGTGCTCGGAGATGATGTTGCGGATCGTGCCGCTGCGCGAGCGCATCACCAGCGAGTGCGTGGTGGCGGCGCCGTTGGCCTTGTAGCGCACACCCTGCATGAGCTCGCCGTCGGTGATGCCGGTGGCGACGAAGAACGAGTCCTCGCCGGTGACCAGGTCGTCAGTGGCCAGCACGTGGTCGGGGTCCAGGTCGTGGCCGGCGTCCAGCGCCTTCTGGCGCTCGGCGTCGTCGGTGGGCCAGAGCCGGGCCTGGATGACACCGCCCAGGGACTTCATCGCGCACGCCGCGATGATCCCCTCCGGGGTGCCGCCGATGCCCAGCATCAGGTCGATGCCGGTGCCGGGGCGGGCGGCCATGATCGCGCCGGCGACGTCCCCGTCGCTGATGAACTTGATACGCGCACCGGTGGCCCGGATCTCCTCCACCAGCCTCTCGTGACGCGGGCGGTCGAGCAGCACCACGGTGACGTCCTCGGCGCGGCTGCCCTTGGCCTTGGCGACCAGGCGGATGTTCTCCGCGACGGGGAGCCGGATGTCGACGGAGCCGGCGGCCTCGGGACCGGTGACCAGCTTCTCCATGTAGAAGACCGCGGACGGGTCGAACATGGTGCCGCGCGGCGCGACGGCCAGCACGGCGATCGCGTTGGCCATCCCCTTGGCGGCCAGGGTGGTCCCGTCGATGGGGTCGACCGCGACGTCGCACTCGGGTCCGGTGCCGTCGCCGACCTGCTCGCCGTTGTAGAGCATCGGGGCGTTGTCCTTCTCGCCCTCGCCGATGACCACGGTGCCGTTCATCCCGATCGAGCCGATCATCACGCGCATCGCGTTGACGGCCACCCCGTCGGCGCCGTTCTTGTCGCCTCGGCCCACCCAGCGTCCGGCGGCCAGGGCGGCGGCCTCGGTCACGCGGACCAGCTCGAGGGCGAGGTTGCGATCGGGGGCCTCGGGGGCGACGGTCAGATCCGCGGGCGTCATGCCGCGTATGTTAACGGTCGCCAGTGGGGCTGCCGTGACGCGACTGGCGCTCGTGGGACGGGTTCCCGGCGGGATACCGGCGTACGGCGGTGGCCTTGGCGCTGAGCCAGACCGGGCGCCCCGGGGCGAGGGCCAGCTCCCGGGCGGACTCCGGGGTGACGTCGGCCAGCAGTGGCGGCGAGCTGGCGACCTGGACCCGCAGCGCGTCCCCGTGCGGGGTCAGGGTGCTGACCGCACCGTGCCAGCTCAGGCGCGCCGAGCCCTCGGGGCGGGCCAGGGAGACGGTGACCGCTGTCGGGCTGAAGGCCACCAGCTCTGTCCCGTCGCGCACCACGTTGATCCCCACCAGCCGGGCGACGTGCTCGGTACGCGGCTGGGCGGCGACCTGTCGCGGCGTACCCGTCTGGGCGACGGTGCCGCCGTCGACGACCACGACCCGCGACGCCAGGGTCAGGGCGTCCAGGGCGTCGTGGGTGACCAGCAGCGTCACCCCGCTGAAGCCGGCCAGGTGCTCGGCCAGCTCGAGCCGCAGCGCGGCGGCCACCGTGACGTCGAGCCCGGCGAACGGCTCGTCGAGCAGCAGCAGCCGCGGCCGGCAGGCCAGCGCCCGGGCGATCGCGACGCGTTGGGCCTGGCCGCCGGAGAGCTGCCCGGGCCGCCGGCGGGCCAGCTCGGTCACGCCGAAGCGTTCCAGCCACTCGAGTGCCGTGGCGTCGGCGACCCGGCGCGGAACCCCCCGGGCGCGCAGCCCGAAGGCGACGTTGTCGCACGCGCTGAGGTGGGGGAACAGGGAGCGGTCCTGGAACACCACGCCGAGCTCGCGCGCCGGCACCGGCAGCGACGCCCAGTCGGTCCCGTCCACCAGGACCTGGCCGGTCATCGGAACCAGCCCGGCGAGCGCGTGCAGCAGGGTCGACTTGCCGGCCCCGTTGGGCCCGATCACCGCCACCACCTCGCCGGGCCCGGCCTGCAGGTGCGCCGTGACGCGCCCCGGCACCACGACCTCGGCCAGCAACCCGAACGCACCGCCCGCTGGCGACCCCGCTGGCGACCCCGCAGGTGAGGGAGTGGTCACGGTCGCACCAGCCAGCGGTTGCGGAGCAGGGCCAGCACCGCAAGGGAGGCCGCGAGCAGCACCAGGCTCAGGGTGCGGGCCACCTCGACGTCGGCCTGGAGCTCGGCGTAGATCAGGGACGGCATCGTCTGGGTGGTGCCCGGATAGTTGCCGGCGAAGGTGATCGTCGCTCCGAACTCGCCCAGGGAACGGGCCCAGGCCAGTGCGGAGCCCGCCGCGATGCCGGGCAGCACCAGGGGCAGGGTGACTCGTCGGAAGGTGAGCAGGCGGGTCGCCCCCAGGGTGGCGGCCACCCGGTCGAGCTGGTCCCCGCCGGTGCGCAGGCTGCCCTCGACCGAGAGGACGTAGAACGGCATCGCCACGAAGGTGTGGGCGATGACCACGGCCCAGGTCGTGTAGGGGATGGTGACCCCCAGGTCGCGCAGCGGTGCCCCGACCAGGCCGGTGCGGCCCAGCGCGCTGAGCAGGGCGACCCCCGCGACCACGGGCGGGAGCACCAGCGGCACGGTCACCAGGGCGCGCAGGACCGATCGCCCGGGGAACTCCACCCGGGCCAGCACCCAGGCCAGGGGAGTGCCCAGCACCAGGCAGGCGACCACGGTGGCGCCGCTGGCCACGGTGGTCAGCCAGAGGGCGCGCAGCACCCGCTCGTCGCGCAGGTGCGCGCCGAGGGCGTCCGCGTCGGTGGACGCCACCAACGCCACCAGCGGTACGACGAGCAGCGCCACCGCGAACGCGGCCGGGGCCAGCAGCACCACCGGCGGACGGCCCAGGCTCGACGTGCGCGAGGTGCTCATCTGTCCGGCTCGCTGCCCGGGTCGGTGAACCCTGCCTCGGTGAGCACGCGGCGGCCCTCAGGGCCCAGCGCCAGCTCCAGGAACTCCCGCGCCAGGTCGGGCTCCTGGGCGCCGGCCAGCACGGCGACGAGGTAGTCGGTGGGCCGGCTCGCGCCTCCTGGCAGCTGGACGACCTCGATGCCATCCCCGGCAGCGACGGCGTCGCTGCGGTAGACCAGCCCGGCGTCCGCCTCGCCGCTGGTCACCCGGGCGAGCACGGCCTTGACGTCGACCTCCTGGCTGGCCGGGGCCGCGGCTACGTCGTTGCGACTCAGCACCTCCGCGGCGAGCGCCCCGCACGGTGCGGTCGGCACGCAGGTCACGAAGTCGACGTCCGGGTCCTCGAGGTCGGTGACGTCGTCGACGGCCGGATCGCCGGCCGGGGTGATCAGCACCAGGGTGTTGCGTGCCAGCAGTCGGGGGCTGTCCGCGACCCCGCCCGCGTCCTGCGCCAGGCTCATGGAGCGCTGGTCGGCGGTGGCCAGCACGTCGGCCGGGGCGCCCTCGGTCACCTGCTGCGCCAGGGTCGCGGAGGAGTCGAAGGCGAGCCTGACCTCCACGTCCGGGTGCGCCGCCTCGAAGGTGTCGCCCAGCCGGGTGAAGGTCTCGGTGAGCGAGGCGGCCGCGAGCACCGTGAGGCTGCGCTCGTCGGGCTCGCCCCCCGGCCCGAGGCCGCACCCGCTGAGCGTCAGCAGGAGGGCCGCGAGCGCGGGGAGCAGGAGTCGTGGTCTCACGGGACCTCGACGACGACGTTGGTCGACTTGACCGAGGCGATGGCCCGCACGCCCGGCTCGAGACCGAGGTCGTCGGCCGCCTCGCTGCTCATCAGGGAGACCAGGCGGTAGGGACCGCAGATCATCTCGACCTGGGCCATCACGGTGTCCCGCTTGACCCGCGTGACGATGCCGGGCAGGCGGTTGCGCGCGCTCACCGAGGCGGCCCGGGTCTGCTCCCGGTCCGGGGAGTCGGCCAGGGACTCGGCCAGGGCGGCGAGGTCGGTGCCCTCGATGACCTGGGGGCCGCTGGTCGCCAGGGTCGTCACCCGCCCGCCGTCGATCCAGCGACGCAGGGTGTCGTTGCTGACACCCAGCAGCGCTGCCGCCTCCGCAATTCGGTACGTCGTCACGCCGACAGTGTGACGCAGATGCGGAACTGCTTCCAGACCTGTGGCGGAATCCGGCCGGTGGCCGCTCGGGCCGCATCCTCCCGGCTGGGACGGGCCTGAGAGGATTCCGGGGTGAGTGGGAAGCCGGCGCGTCACCAGACCTCCATGGCGGGGATGATCGGCGCGATGATCGTGCTCGTGGCGGCGGTCCTCGCCGTCGTGCTGCTGCGCGACCTGGGACGCGAGAGCGCGGAGACCAGCCCGGACGCGCTGGAGTGGGAGTCGGCGGTCGCCGGCGCCCAGGACACCGGCCTCGAGGTGGCCTACCCCGCCAGGCTGCCTGCGGGGTGGAAGGTCACCAGCGTCGAGCTGGAGCCCACCGATCCTCCGACGTGGGGGATGGGCATGCTCACCGACACCGGCGCCTTCGTCGGGCTTCGGCAGCAGGACGAGTCCGTCCGGGACCTGGTCGAGACCTACGTCGACGACGACGCGGAGGAGGGTGACCCGGTTCAGGTCGGCGGGGACCTCGGCGGCACCTGGTCGACGTACACCGACGAGGGCGGGGACACCGCCTTCGTGCTGGAGCGTGGCGACGACGTGCTGCTGGTCTACGGCTCCGCGCCGCGCGAGGTCATCATCGACTTCGCCGAGCAGCTCACCGAGGCTCCGCGGGACTGAGTCCCGGTCAGTCCTGGTCGTCGGCGCCGATCGCGGCGTCGAGGCGAGTGCGAGCCCCGTCCAGCCACTGCTGGCACATCTTGGCCAGCAGCTCGCCGCGCTCCCACAGGGCGAGGGACTCCTCCAGGGTCGTGCCGCCCTGCTCCAGGGTGCGCACCACCTCGATCAGCTCTTCGCGGGCCTCCTCGTAGCTGAGGTCCTGGGTCGGTTCGGGGGCGTCAGGCATCGGGTGCTCCTGGTTGAGGGGTGTCGCCGGCGCCTGCGGTGCCGCCGGCGGTGTGGTTCGTGGTGTCGTTGTTCGTGGCCTCGGTCGTGGTGGTGACGGCGTGGACCCGGCCGTCCGCGAGGCGCACGGCGAGCGGGTCGCCGGCCGACAGCGAGGCGACCGAGGTGAGCACGTGTCCGTGAGCGTCCTGCACCACGGCGTACCCGCGCTGCAGGGTGGCCAGCGGGGAGAGCGCCCGGGCGCGTGCCCGGCGGTGGTCGATGTCGTCGGCGGCGCGGTCGAGGCGGTGGGAGAACGTACGGCGGGCACGCTCGAGCAGGCCGTGCACCTCCTCGGCCCGGGTATCGAGCAGGGTGCGGGGGTCGGCCAGCACCGGCCGGGACCGGAGCCCGTCGAGCCCGGACTGCTCACGCTCGATCCGGCCGAGCACCAGGGCGCGGATCCGCTGCTGGGCCCAGATCACCCCGTTGCGCTCCTCGGCCATGTCCGGCACCACCAGCTTGGCGGCATCGGTGGGGGTGGAGGCGCGGACGTCGGCGACCAGGTCGAGCAGCGGCTGGTCGGGCTCGTGCCCGATCGCCGAGACCACCGGGGTGCGCATCTTGTGCACCGCACGGATCACCGCCTCGTCACTGAACGGGAGCAGGTCCTCCACCGAGCCCCCGCCGCGCGCCACCACGACGACCTCGACCTCGGGGTCGCGCTCCAGCCGGTCCAGCGCCTCCAGCACCTCGGTCGCCGAGCGCTGGCCCTGCATCGCGGCGTACACCACCTTGAAGCGCACCGCCGGCCACCGGCGGCGGGCGTTCTCCAGCACGTCCCGCTCCGCCGCGGAGTTGGGGGCGGTCACCAGCCCGACCAGGCCCGGCAGGAAGGGCAGGGAGCGCTTGAGCTCCGGTGCGAACAGACCTTCCGCGGCGAGCAGCTGACGGCGTCGCTCCAGCCGGGCGAGCAGCTCGCCGAGACCGACCATCCGGATGCTGCGCACGGACAGCGACAGCGACCCGCGGTTGGCGTAGTAGCTCGGCTTGGCGTGCACCACCACGCTCGCGCCCTCGACCAGCGGGGGATTGAGGGAGTCGAACAGCGTGCGGGAGCAGGTCAGCGGCACCGAGATGTCGGCGACGGAGTCGCGCAGGGTCATGAAGACCGTCTGCACCCCGGGCCGGCGGCTGACCTGCGCAATCTGCCCCTCCACCCAGATCGCGCCCAGCCGGTCGATCCATCCGGAGATGGCGTTGGCGATCTGCCGGACCGGCGCCGGGGAGTCGGAGGAGGTCTCGAGGGCCACGGCGGTGAGCCTAGGTCACGCCACCGACGGCCTGCGGAAACCCCGCCTAAGCGGGGTTCCCTACGGTTAGTGGGGGTTGCATGCCCCCCTAACCCGCAGGAACCCCGCCTGAGCGGGGATTCATGCGGCGCCCCCTACACTCGGGGCCATGAGCACCGACCTGGGCACTCCGTCCTTCCTCACCCCGACGGAGGCGGAGAAGGCGGTCCTTCTCGCTGCGCCGCGCGGCTACTGCGCCGGCGTCGACCGCGCGGTCATCACGGTGGAGAAGGCCCTGGACCTGTACGGCGCCCCGGTGTACGTCCGCAAGCAGATCGTGCACAACAAGCACGTGGTGGCCAACCTGGAGTCCCGGGGCGCGATCTTCGTGGAGGAGCTCGACGAGGTGCCGCAGGGCGAGACGGTTGTCTTCTCCGCGCACGGCGTCTCCCCGGAGGTGCACCGGCAGGCGGAGGAGCGGGCGCTGAAGACGATCGACGCGACCTGCCCTCTGGTGACCAAGGTGCACCACGAGGCGAAGCGGTTCGCCGCGGACGACTACGACATCCTGCTGATCGGGCACGAGGGGCACGAGGAGGTCGAGGGCACCGCGGGCGAGGCTCCCGAGCACATCCAGCTCGTGCAGTCGCCCGCCGACGTGCCCGGCATCGTGGTGCGTGACCCCGCCCGCGTTGCGTGGCTGTCCCAGACCACGCTCTCGGTCGACGAGACCCTGGAGACGGTGGCCGCGATCCGGGATCGCTTCCCGCTGCTGCTCGATCCGCCCTCCGACGACATCTGCTACGCGACCCAGAACCGCCAGCTGGCGGTCAAGGAGATCGCGACCGACGCCGACCTGGTGATCGTGGTCGGCTCGGGCAACTCCTCCAACTCGGTGCGTCTGGTCGAGGTGGCCCTGGAAGCGGGCGCGAAGACGTCGTACCGGGTGGACGACGCCTCCGAGATCGACGAGGCCTGGCTCGTGGGTGTCCAGAAGGTCTCGGTGACCTCGGGTGCCTCCGTGCCCGAGGACCTGGTCGACGGAGTGCTGGCCTTCCTGGCAGAGCGGGGCTTCCCGGACGCGAAGGCCGTGCACTCTGCGGAGGAGTCGCTCATCTTCGCCCTGCCGCCGGAGCTGCGTCGGGACCTGCGGAAGGCGCAGCAGGGGTCCTGATGGCACGCTTCCTCGACGTACATCCGGAGAACCCGCAGGCTCGGACGATCGGGCAGATCGTGGCTGCGCTGCGCGACGACGCGCTGATCGCCTACCCCACCGACTCCGGCTACGCGTTGGGATGCCAGCTGGGCAACCGCGAGGGCCGCGACCGGATCCTGCGACTGCGCGAGCTGGACGAGCGCCACGACTTCACGCTGATGTGCAAGGACTTCGCGCAGCTGGGGCAGTTCGTCAAGCTGGACAACGCCGCGTTCCGCGCCATCAAGGCAGCCACCCCGGGGCCCTACACGTTCATCCTTCCGGCCACCAGCGAGGTGCCGCGTCGGCTGATGCACGCCAAGAAGAAGACGGTGGGAGTCCGGATCACCGACCATCCCGTGGTCTGCGCCATCCTGCACGAGCTCGGAGAGCCGATGCTGACGAGCACGTTGATGCTGCCCGGTGAGGACACCGCCCGCACCCAGGGCTGGGAGATCAAGGAAGAGCTCGACCACCAGATCGACATCGTGGTGGAGGCGGGGGAGACCAGCGCCGAGCCGACCACGGTGGTGGACTGGTCCCAGGGCTATCCCGAGGTGCTTCGGGTGGGCGCCGGAGACCCGTCCAGGTTCGAGTCCTGAGCCGTCGGCACCGCGGTGGACGCGGTGTCGGCAGGCAGCGAACGCCCCGGTACGACGGCCAGCAGACGGCGCCGGTACTCCAGGGTGAGCAGGCACAGGACGTAGCCGACGAACAGTGCAGTGCTGTGGTGCGCGAGCCCGCTGACCACGGCCTGGACGATCCCGTCGCGGGGGTCGGCGATCGCACCTGGCATGGTCGCCCCGACCAGTGCGAACGCCCCGATCATCAGCGGGGGCGGGAGCAGGGCCACCGTGAAGAAGTCGCCCGGCGCGATCCGGGACGCCAGCACCAGGCACAGGGTGATGAAGCAGAGGTCGAAGAACAGGCTCAGTCGCTCACCCATGGCCACGTCCAGGGCGACGGCGCTGAGCGTGACGGCGACGCCGAGGGCCACCACCTGGCGCTCGGACTCGGTTCGGTGCAGCCACGGCACCCGGACCTGGGTCACGAGCGTCAACCTACCGAGATGAGTCATGCGCCTTCGGCGCGGCGCGCCGGGTCCGGTTGCCGGCGTGCGGTCCCGCTGGGGTCGCTCAGCCGCTCCAGCCCGGGGAACGGGTCCGGCTGGTCCAGCACCGCGAGCTCCGGAGCTGCCATCTCCCGTGCGGTCAGCTCGACCTGCGAGACCTCGGGGAGGCTGCTGTCAGTCACGCCCAGGGACTCGAACCGGCGCGCGGTGACCAGCACCCGCCCCTCCAGGGAGCCGACCGCCTGGTTGTAGGCCTTCACCGCGTTGGTGAGCCCGCGGCCCACCTGGGAGAAGTGGTCGCTCATGGTGCCCAGGCGGTCGTACAGCTCCCGGCCGAGTCGGCGCACCTCCTCGACCTGCGAGGCCAGCGTCTCGTGGCTCCACCCGTGCGCGACGGTGCGCAGCAGGGCGATCAACGTGGTCGGCGTGGCCAGGATGACGCGCCGCTCAGCGGCGTACTCCAGGAGGTCGTGCTGGGTGTCGAGCGCGGCCGAGAGGAACGCCTCGGCCGGGACGAACATCACCACGAACTCCGGGGTCTCGGGCAGCGACTTCCAGTAGGCCTTCTCGCTGAGCATGTTCACGTGCGTGCGCAGCTGCCGCGCGTGCCGGGTCTGGTGGGCCTCGCGGGCCTCGTCGTCGGTGGCGGCCGTCGCGTCCAGGAAGGCGTCGAGAGGGACCTTGGCGTCCACGACGATCTGCCGCCCGCCCGACAGGTGGACGACGAGGTCCGGACGCAGCGCACCGTCGGCCATGCTGGCCTGCTCGGTGAAGTCGCACCGGTCCACAAGACCCGCGAGCTCCACCGCGCGGCGCAGGTGCATCTCGCCCCAGCGTCCACGGACCTGCGGCTTGCGCAGTGCCGTGGACAGCGACGCCGTCTCACGGCGCAGCGACTCGGTGGTGAGCCGCATGCCTTGGACCTGCGCGTTGAACTCGCCCTGCCAGGTGGCGCGGTCGTGGTGGAGGTCGCGCAGCTGGTCGGCGAGCCGGTCCAGCCCTTCCTTCACCACCGCCTGATCGGCTGCGCGGACCTGCGCCGAGGCGAGCACCTCCTGCTCCGGTCCGCGGGCACGGGACCAGAGCGACCCGATCAGGGCCCCGAGTGCCAGGCCCAGCAGCAGTCCGATGACCAGCGTGAGCAGTGTGGAGATGTCCATGGCGAGGATCTTGGCGCGTGCCGCCGACAGTTCTGCGCAGGGCGGGTTCGCCCGGGCTCAGTCGAGGTCGGCGATCACCGGTGCGTGGTCGGAGGCGCCCGTACCGGCGCGCTCCTCGCGGTCGATGAAGGCGTTGCTCACCCGGGCGGCCAGCGAGGGTGAGCCCAGGATGAAGTCGATGCGCAGCCCTCGGTTGCGCTCGAAGCGCTGCCGGTAGTAGTCCCAGTAGGTGTAGACGTCCGGCCCGGGGGTGTAGGGGCGCACCACGTCGACGTACCCGTCGTCGAGGAAGGCATGGAAGGCCGCGCGCTCCGCGGGGGTGACGTGGGTGGAGTTCTTGAACTGGGCGGGGTCGAAGACGTCCTCGTCGGTGGGACAGACGTTCCAGTCCCCGACCAGGGCGCAGTCCTCGCCGAGCCAGTCGACGGCTTGGGCGCGGAGCTGGGCCAGCCAGGCGAGCTTGTAGCGGTAGTGGGGGTCGTCGGGCTTGCGCCCGTTGGGGACGTACAACGACCAGATGCGTACGCCGCCGCACACGGCGCCGATCGCGCGGGCCTCGGGGACCACGGGGTCGCCGTACCCGGGCATGCCCTCGAAGCCGACCTGCACGTCCTCGAGGCCGACCCGGCTGATCAGCGCGACCCCGTTCCACTGGCTGGTCCCCGCCGCGGCGACCTCGTAGCCCAGGGACTGCAGACCCATCAGGGGCAGCTGGTCGACCTTCGCCTTGGTCTCCTGCACGGCCAGGACGTCGACGTCGTGACGCTGCAGGAAGGCCTCGACGCGGTCGATGCGGGAGCGGATTGAGTTCACGTTCCAGGTCGCGATGCGCACCAGGGGAGCCTAGTCGTGGGCGGCGACGAGGAACGGCGCGAGGGGGGCCGGAGTGCACCCGTGGACCAGCGCCATGGCGCGGTCATGCGGCACGTCGCGGAGCACGACCCTCTCGTTGCCGGCGGCCGTGGTCGCGATCAGCGTGACGAGACCGGCCCGGCGCTGGAACAGCGACTGCCGCGCCACCCAGCCGATGATCCCGTCGGTCTCCAGGACGGTGCGGTTGCGAGCGGTGATCCCGCTGCCCGCGACCAGATGACGTTCGGTCAGCGCATTGCCCAGGTGGGCGTACGACGCCTCCGCGCAGGCGGCGGCGACCGCGACGCAACCCAGGACCAGAGCCAGCGGCACCCAGCCCGGGACCAGGTCGCGGAACTCCCACGGTCGGTCGAGGACCGTCAGGGCGACGAGCAGCATCGCCAGGCCTGCGGTGGTGAACTGGGCGCGCACGTGGGTCCGCCGCCGCGCTGCCGGCCCGTGGGAGAGCAACGGCGTGCGCACTGCCTGCTCGTCCTCGACGATGGTGCCGGCCACGCCGGCGGCCACTCGGACCGGGCTCGGGGCAGGATCGTGGTGACGCCGCCCGCCACTCCGGTGGCGAGAGTCGCGAGCTCGGCACCGCCAACCAGGCGCAGCAGCGCCTTCTCGGTGAGCAGCACCCCACGCACCCGCTGTTCCTCGACGCTGATCGAGCGGGTGGTGAACAGGCCCGAGGTCAGGTGCAGGGAGCCGTCGCCCCGGGTGAGTCTCAGCCCCCACCACTGGGCGACGTACCCGGCGACCGAGAGCAGCAGCCAGCCCAGCAGACCGGCCACCAGCAGTCCGGTGACCACCGAGGCCAGCGCGAACCCCGTGATCCAGCGCCACGCGTCGCGGATGTGCTCGCCGTCCAGGAACGGGAGGTCGTCGGCGAACTGGGACACGAAACCGACGGCGCCCACCACGATCACCAGGCGAGCCAGGCTGAACGGGGCGAACCGCAGCCAGGTCCAGTCGATGCGGGCGAGCTCCTCCTCGGGGTGGGCCTGCCACGCGACCGGCGTCGGTATCCCGGTCGGTCCGGCGTCTGCTGGCGATGGAGGTGCCAGCCCTTGCTCCCCGGGCGCCTGAGCCGTGCCGGACCCGGCCGCCGCTCCGGGCTGCGCTGGCTCGCCCGCGGAGGCACGTGCGGTGAGCAGCAGCGCGCGCAGGGAGGCCGCGTGCTGGACCGAGACGGCATCGAGGACGATCCGCTCGTCATCGACCCCGGTGCCGATCTCCACCTTGCGCAGGCCCAGGACCCGGTGCAGCAGCGAGGCCTCGAGGTCGACGCTGCGGACCCGTTCCAGGCGCACCGTGGAGCTCTTCTTGTTCAGGAGCCCGCGGCGCAGCTGCAGCTGGCCGTCGGTGATCCGGTAGTACGTCGTAAGCCAGGGGATGGCGCCGAGGGCCAGCGCTGCGAGGATCATCACCGGGGTCGCCAGGAAGAAACGGGGGTCACGGCTGCCCACGCCCACGACGATGGCCAGGATCGGCACGATCAGCTGCCCGAGCGCCTTGACCGGGTCCAGCAGGAGCTTGCGCGGATCCAGCCGGTGCCACGGTACGGCGACGTCTCCTTCAGGTGCTGCCGCCGACGGTTCGTCCGGGCTCACGTGGCGTCACCCTCGCTGGCGGCCGTGATCGCAGTCAGCCGGGCCACCAGCTCCCGGGCCTCCTGCTGGTCCAGACCCTCGATCGTGATCGGTCCGGCAGCCGAGGCCGTGGTGACGGTGATGGAGAAGAGCCGGAACAGACGCATCACCGGACCCTGCTGGGAGTCGACGGTCTGCACCCGGTTGAGCGGAGCGATCCGGGTCTCCGTGGTGACCCACCCCGTGCGGGTGTGGATCGCCTCCGGGCTCACCTCCCAGCGGTGGACGCCGTACCTGACCCGGGGCATCAGTGCGCTGTAGGCCAGGTTGCCCACGACGAGGAGCACCAGCAGCGTGGTCGCCCACCACGGCCGGGAGGGGACCAGGACATAGATGGTGACGGCAACGGCGACCTCCACCGCGGTGGTGAGCAAAGCGATGGTCAGCCAGTAGGCGACGGCCCGGCGACAGACCTGGTTGGCGGGTTCGCGAAGCGCGACGGGCGCCAGGTCGTCCCGTGCGGGCTCGGGATCCGGGGCAGCCGCGTCGGCGTGGGGGAGCGTCACGACGCAGAGCCTTGCACAGCGTGCCGACGGGTCGCGGGGCCTCGTCGCGACCTGCCGCCGGGGGCGGCACCACTGATTGGGAGCGCCGCGCCCGCCGGACCTAGACTCGGCGCCCGTGGCCCTCACCATCGGAATCGTCGGACTGCCCAACGCTGGCAAGTCCACCCTCTTCAACGCCCTGACCAAGAACGACGTGCTCGCGGCGAACTATCCGTTCGCGACGATCGAGCCCAACGTCGGCGTGGTCGGTGTCCCCGACTCGCGGCTGGCCACGCTGGCCCAGATCTTCGGGTCCGAGAAGATCCTGCCCGCGACCGTGGAGTTCGTCGACATCGCGGGCATCGTGCGCGGCGCCTCCCAGGGCGAGGGCCTGGGCAACAAGTTCCTGGCCCACATCCGGGAGTCCTCGGCCATCTGCCAGGTGACCCGGGTCTTCCGCGACGACGACGTCACCCACGTGGACGGCGAGGTGAATCCCGGCAGCGACATCTCCACGATCCAGACCGAGCTGATCCTGGCCGACCTGGAGACGGTCGACAAGGCGATCACCCGCCTGGAGAAGGAGTCGCGCAAGGTCAAGGACCTCGTCGCGAACCTGGAGGCGGCGAGGGAGGCCAAGGAGGCGCTCGAGTCCGGCACTCCGATCATCGCCACCAAGATCGACCGCAGCCTGCTGCGCGAGCTGTCGCTGCTCACCGCGAAGCCGTTCATCTACGTCTTCAACTGTGACGCCGACGAGCTGAACGACGAGGAGCTCAAGGCCAAGATGCGTGAGCTGGTCGCACCCGCCGAGGCGATCTTCCTCGACGCGAAGTTCGAGTCCGAGCTGATCGAGCTCGACGACGAGGAGGCAGCGGAGTTCCTCGCCGAGGCCGGCGTCACGGAGCCCGGTCTCGAGGTGCTGGCCCGGGTCGGCTTCGACACCCTGGGGCTGCAGACGTACCTGACGGCCGGCCCGAAGGAGACTCGGGCCTGGACCATCCCCAAGGGGGCCACAGCGCCCGAGGCGGCCGGTGTCATCCACACCGACTTCCAGAAGGGCTTCATCAAGGCCGAGATCGTCTCCTTCGACGACCTGGTGGCCGCGGGCACCATGGCCAAGGCCAAGGAGGCCGGCAAGGTCCGCATGGAGGGCAAGGACTACGTGATGGCCGACGGCGACGTGGTGGAGTTCCGCTTCAACGTCTGATGGACGACCGCCTGCTCAGGGCAGGGCGGGTGTAGGTAATCGGCAGCAGCCCGGTCACCGGCCGGCGCCGACCACGGGCTCCTCGGCCGGGGAGTAGTCCGCCTCCGCCCGCTCCACCACGACGCGCCGTACGACGGAGGCGATCGCGGTGCTGATGACCTTCGGCGAGGTGTCGCTCACCCCCTCGAGATGGGCCGCGATCCACGCCGTTAGGTCGTCCCGGAGTCGGTCGACCGCGCCCGAGCCTCGGGCGGTCACGGTCAAGTTGTCGAGGTCGCCCTCGACGTACCCCGCGGAGATGACCTGGCGGAAGATCGGCTCGATCACCGCGGTCGGCAGCTGCCGCGACCACGCGATCTGACCGACGTCGGCGCGATGACCGGCGGCGGTGAGCCCGTAGACCTGGACGACCGCCCAGACCCCGGCCGCGTCGAGATCCTCCTCGGAGGACTGCAGGAGGTCCAGCACCCGGTCGCGGCGCCGGCCATAGAGCAGGTTCGTGATCCGGCGAGACAGCACCTCCTCGTTGGGCGGCGAGTCAGGGGCACCGAAGCCGGCACCGAGGTCCTGGGCAGCGTCGGCCACGTTGTCGGCGAGCTTGACCTGCGGCAGCACGAGCGCCAGGACGAAGGCGACCAAGGCCACCGGGACCGCCCAGAGGAACACCTGGGTCAGCGCCTCCGAGTAGGCGCCGACGATCGGCGCGATCACCCGGTCGGGGAGCGCATGCAGCGATTCCGGCGTCGCTAGGTCGGCGGGTGTGACGCCGCGTGCTCTGGCGATCGCGGCGGGCAGCCGGTCCTGGAGGAAGTTGGCATAGAGGGTCCCGAAGATGGCCGCGCCGAACGCACTGCCCATGGTGCGGAAGAAGGTGACCCCGGACGTTGCGACCCCGAGGTCGCTGTACTGGGCCGAGCCCTGCACGACGATCGTGAGCACCTGCATGCTCATGCCGATGCCGAGGCCCAGGACGAACAGGTACAGCGAGGAGACTGCGAGGGGGGTCGACGGATCCATCCGGGAGAGCAGGAAGAGCCCGAGAGCCATCACCAGGGTGCCGAGGACCGGGAAGACCTTGTAGCGCCCGGTCTTGCTGACGATGTTGCCGGCGGTGACCGAGGTGATCAGCAGCCCCACCACCAGCGGCAGCAGGCGGAACCCTGACTCGGTCGCGGAGACGCCCTCGACGTACTGGAAGAACGTGGGCAGGAAGGTCATCGCGCCGAGCATCGTGAAGCCGACGACGAAGCTCAGCGCGCAGCAGACGGTGAAGACCCTGGCACCGAACAGGCGCGGGGGCAGGATCGGTTCCGCCGCCCTCCGCTCGATGAGCACGAAGATCCCGAGGACCGCGACGCCGCCCACGAGGAGGCTGATGATCTGCCACGAGCCCCAGGCGTACGTCGTGCCTCCGAAGCTGGTCGCCAGCACCAGCATCGAGGCGCCCACTGCGACCGCGACCATGCCGAGGTAGTCGATGCGTGGCTTGGCCCCGCCGGCTACGCGGGGGATGGTCCAGGCCGCGGCGACGACCACGATGGCGGCGAGCGGGACGTTGACGTAGAAGCACCAGCGCCAGCTGGCGTTGTCGGTCAGCAGCCCGCCGACCAGCGGTCCGATCACGGTGGCGAGGCCGAAGACGGCGCCGAGCGCACCCTGGAACTTCCCGCGCTCGCGAAGCGGGATGATGTCGGCGATCAGGGCGGTGGCCGTGACGGTGAGACCGCCGGCGCCGATCCCTTGCAGCGCCCGGGAGCCGATCAGCCAGAGCATCCCGTCGGCCAGGCCGCACAGTGCCGAACCCACGATGAAGACGACGACGCTGAGCTGGAAGACGAGCTTGCGGCCGAACTGGTCGCCGAGCTTGCCGACCAGCACGGTGACCGTGGTCTGGGCGAGCAGGTAGGAGGTGACCACCCAGGACACGTGGGTGCCGCCGCCGAGGTCGCCGACGATGGTCGGCAGCGCCGTGGACACGATCGTGCCGTCAAGCGCGGCCAGGAGCATGCCCAGGCCGATGGTCGCGAACGCTGCGATCCGGCGCCGGCCGGTGAGTGCCCGGGCTGCGACCGGCGCAGGCGCCGGCGTGGCGGTGGTGGCGGACAAAGGGGCGCCTCCTTCGAGACGGGGCACCAACAGTTTTCAAGCCGGTAGTGGATTGAGGAACGTGCCTTTGTGCCCGAGTCCCCGGGCCGAACGACGGGGGAGCGTGCGACGCCGGGACGGCCGTGCTCCCACTCAGTCGTACGGGGCCGACGAGGTCCAGAGCCCCCTCCGGTGCGCACGTGGCACCGGGCGAGCCTCTGACCTGGGCAAACGTGGTTAGGTACCCCCGATTTGGGGGGCTGCGGTGATGTGGTGCTAGTGTTCCTCTTGTCGCCGCGAGCGGCTCCCGCCAATGGCCAGAAGGCCGAAGCCAGGAGCGCCGCGGATGGCCGCAGCTTGATCCGGATCAACTTGACGGTGGAACGCTCACCGCGTAAGTTTGGTCGGGTTGCCCCGCAGCTTTCATCCTTCTGGGTGGGCCCGGGACGCGTTTGATCCTTGAGAACTCAACAGTGTGTCATAGTCGACGAATTAGTTTGTTATGCCCCGTCAACATGGATCTTTCGGGATGTTTTGTTGGTGGTTTCTTTGTATGACGATAATTTCTGACATTTTTGTCAGGGTTTGTTGTTGTCAGAGATTTGGCTCTTCTTTTCCCGTGGCTGCACTTGTGTGGTTGTGGGGTTTGTTTTTCAATGGAGAGTTTGATCCTGGCTCAGGACGAACGCTGGCGGCGTGCTTAACACATGCAAGTCGAGCGGTAAGGCCCTTTCGGGGTACACGAGCGGCGAACGGGTGAGTAACACGTGAGTAATCTGCCCTTCACTTTGGGATAACTACCGGAAACGGTGGCTAATACCGGATATGACCGGATCATGCATGTGGTTCGGTGGAAAGTTCTGGCGGTGAAGGATGTGCTCGCGGCCTATCAGCTTGTTGGTGAGGTAATGGCTCACCAAGGCTTCGACGGGTAGCCGGCCTGAGAGGGTGACCGGCCACACTGGGACTGAGACACGGCCCAGACTCCTACGGGAGGCAGCAGTGGGGAATATTGGACAATGGGCGAAAGCCTGATCCAGCAACGCCGCGTGAGGGATGACTGCCTTCGGGTTGTAAACCTCTTTCAGTACCGACGAAGCGAGAGTGACGGTAGGTACAGAAGAAGCACCGGCCAACTACGTGCCAGCAGCCGCGGTAATACGTAGGGTGCGAGCGTTGTCCGGAATTATTGGGCGTAAAGGGCTCGTAGGCGGTTTGTCGCGTCGGGAGTGAAAACTCAGGGCTTAACTCTGAGCTGGCTTCCGATACGGGCAGACTAGAGGTATGCAGGGGAGAACGGAATTCCTGGTGTAGCGGTGAAATGCGCAGATATCAGGAGGAACACCGGTGGCGAAGGCGGTTCTCTGGGCATTACCTGACGCTGAGGAGCGAAAGTGTGGGGAGCGAACAGGATTAGATACCCTGGTAGTCCACACCGTAAACGTTGGGCGCTAGGTGTGGGGCCTATTCCATGGGTTCCGTGCCGCAGCTAACGCATTAAGCGCCCCGCCTGGGGAGTACGGCCGCAAGGCTAAAACTCAAAGGAATTGACGGGGGCCCGCACAAGCGGCGGAGCATGCGGATTAATTCGATGCAACGCGAAGAACCTTACCTGGGTTTGACATATGCCGGAAAGCTCTAGAGATAGAGCCCCTTTTAGTCGGTATACAGGTGGTGCATGGCTGTCGTCAGCTCGTGTCGTGAGATGTTGGGTTAAGTCCCGCAACGAGCGCAACCCTCGTTCTATGTTGCCAGCACGTAATGGTGGGGACTCATAGGAGACTGCCGGGGTCAACTCGGAGGAAGGTGGGGATGACGTCAAGTCATCATGCCCCTTATGTCCAGGGCTTCACGCATGCTACAATGGCCGGTACAAAGGGCTGCGATGCTGTAAGGCGGAGCGAATCCCAAAAAGCCGGTCTCAGTTCGGATTGGGGTCTGCAACTCGACCCCATGAAGTCGGAGTCGCTAGTAATCGCAGATCAGCAACGCTGCGGTGAATACGTTCCCGGGCCTTGTACACACCGCCCGTCACGTCACGAAAGTCGGCAACACCCGAAGCCGGTGGCCCAACCCTTGTGGAGGGAGCCGTCGAAGGTGGGGCTGGCGATTGGGACGAAGTCGTAACAAGGTAGCCGTACCGGAAGGTGCGGCTGGATCACCTCCTTTCTAAGGAGCACACGCCCCGACCCTCACCGTTCGTGTGGGGCGCATGGTGGTGTTCACTAGTGGAATCGTCGATGAAGGTCTGCCCGTTGGGGCTGGTCGTCCTCAGTACTGTTCCTGCTGGGTGCCTTTCGGGGTGCTTGGTGGGGGCGTGGAACGTGGGTGGCTGGTGTTGGTGGGTGGGTTTGACACACTGTTGGGTCCTGAGGGATCAGATGAGAGTCTGGTTTCCTTGGTGTTCCTCCCTTTGCCCGTGCCCGGACGTGAGTCGGGGTGTGGGGGTTGGTGGGGTTGTTGTTTGAGATCTGGATAGTGGACGCGAGCATCTGATGCCCGCCTGGTTCTTTTGAGAACTTATTGGTGGGTGTCTTGTGTGATTTTTATGAGAATGACTGCTCGTGCGCTTTGATTGGGTGCGCGGGTGGTTGTGGTCTTTGTAGTTGAGTTGTTTTGACGTTGTTGAGACAAGCTATGAAGGGCACACGGTGGATGCCTTGGCACCAAGAGCCGATGAAGGACGTAGGAGCCTGCGATAAGCCCCGGGGAGTTGGCAACCGAGCTGTGATCCGGGGGTGTCCGAATGGGGAAACCCAGCTGGAGTCATGTCCAGTTACCCTCACCTGAACACATAGGGTGAGTGGAGGGAACGTGGGGAAGTGAAACATCTCAGTACCCACAGGAAGAGAAAACAACAGTGATTCCGAGAGTAGTGGCGAGCGAAATCGGATGAGGCCAAACCATGGCTGTGTGATACCCGGCAGGGGTTGCAGTCATGGGGTTGTGGGGCCGTTCAACCTTATCTGCCGGTGAGGTACAGAGTAAGAAACTCATGGTGAAGTCGAAGCCCATTGGAAAGTGGGGCCGTAGAGGGTGATAGCCCCGTAGACGTAAGCGATGAGCTCTGGAGCGTGACCCCAAGTAACACGGAACCCCTGAAATTCCGTGTGAATCTGGCGGGACCACCCGTTAAGCCTAAATACTCCTTGGTGACCGATAGCGGACAAGTACCGTGAGGGAAAGGTGAAAAGTACCCCTGGCGGGGAGTGAAATAGTACCTGAAACCGTGTGCCTACAATCCGTCGGAGCGATCCCTTGTGGGTTGTGACGGCGTGCCTTTTGAAGAATGAGCCTGCGAGTTTGCGTTGTGTTGCGAGGTTAACCCGTGTGGGGTAGCCGTAGCGAAAGCGAGTCCGAATAGGGCTACTTAGTAGCACGATCAAGACCCGAAGCGGAGTGATCTATCCATGGGCAGGTTGAAGCGCGGGTAAGACCGCGTGGAGGACCGAACCCACTTAGGTTGAAAACTGAGGGGATGACCTGTGGATAGGGGTGAAAGGCCAATCAAACTCCGTGATAGCTGGTTCTCCCCGAAATGCATTTAGGTGCAGCGTCGCGTGTTTCTTGCCGGAGGTAGAGCACTGGATAGCTAATGGGCCCTACAAGGTTACTGACGTTAGCCAAACTCCGAATGCCGGTAAGTGAGAGCGCGGCAGTGAGACTGCGGGGGATAAGCTCCGTAGTCGAGAGGGAAACAGCCCAGACCATCAGCTAAGGCCCCTAAGCGGTGACTAAGTGGAAAAGGATGTGGAGTCGCATTGACAACCAGGAGGTTGGCTTGGAAGCAGCCACCCTTGAAAGAGTGCGTAATAGCTCACTGGTCAAGTGATTCCGCGCCGACAATGTAGCGGGGCTCAAGTCATCCGCCGAAGCTATGGCATTCACATATATAACTCAGCCTTCGTGGTTCAGGTGTGTGGATGGGTAGGGGAGCGTCGTGTCGCGAGTGAAGCAGCGGAGTGATCCAGTTGTGGACGCGACACGAGTGAGAATGCAGGCATGAGTAGCGAATGAAGAGCGAGAAACTCTTCCGCCGAATGATCAAGGGTTCCAGGGTCAAGCTAATCTGCCCTGGGTAAGTCGGGACCTAAGGCGAGGCCGACAGGCGTAGTCGATGGACAACGGGTTGATATTCCCGTACCGGCAAAATAGCGCCCATGACGAACCCGGTGATGCTAACCATCCGAAACCATGTTGACCGGACCCTTCGGGGCGAGGCGATGTGGCAGAGCGTGGGACCCGAACTGGTAGTAGTCAAGCGATGGGGTGACGCAGGAAGGCAGTCCAACCGTGGCGATGGTAGTCCACGGCTAAGGGTGTAGGACTGGTGGTAGGCAAATCCGCCACCTGTATGTCTGAGACCTGATGGGGACCCCGTATGGGGGAAGTGGATGATCCTATGCTGTCGAGAAAAACCTCTAGCGAGCTATGCGCCGCCCGTACCCCAAACCGACTCAGGTGATCAGGTAGAGAATACTAAGGCGATCGAGATAACCATGGTTAAGGAACTCGGCAAAATGCCCCCGTAACTTCGGGAGAAGGGGGCCGGATCCGTGATTCACCTTGCGTGATGAAGCGGTGATGGCCGCAGAGACCAGGCCCAAGCGACTGTTTACTAAAAACACAGGTCCGTGCGAAGTTGTAAGACGATGTATACGGACTGACTCCTGCCCGGTGCTGGAAGGTTAAGGGGACCGGTTAGAGGAACTTGTTCCTCGAAGCTGAGAACTTAAGCCCCAGTAAACGGCGGTGGTAACTATAACCATCCTAAGGTAGCGAAATTCCTTGTCGGGTAAGTTCCGACCTGCACGAATGGAGTAACGACTTGGGCGCTGTCTCAACCGTGGACTCGGCGAAATTGCACTACGAGTAAAGATGCTCGTTACGCGCGGCAGGACGGAAAGACCCCGGGACCTTTACTATAGTTTGGTATTGGTGTTTGGTTCGGCTTGTGTAGGATAGGTGGGAGACTGTGAACCGATCACGCCAGTGGTTGGGGAGTCATCGTTGAAATACCACTCTGGTCGTACTAGATGTCTAACCTAGGTCCGTAATCCGGATCAGGGACAGTGCCTGATGGGTAGTTTAACTGGGGCGGTTGCCTCCTAAAGAGTAACGGAGGCGCTCAAAGGTTCCCTCAGCCTGGTTGGCAATCAGGTGGCGAGTGTAAGTGCACAAGGGAGCTTGACTGTGAGACAGACATGTCGAGCAGGGACGAAAGTCGGAACTAGTGATCCGGCGCCAGCATGTGGAAGCGGCGTCGCTCAACGGATAAAAGGTACCCCGGGGATAACAGGCTGATCTTCCCCAAGAGTCCATATCGACGGGATGGTTTGGCACCTCGATGTCGGCTCGTCGCATCCTGGGGCTGGAGTAGGTCCCAAGGGTTGGGCTGTTCGCCCATTAAAGCGGCACGCGAGCTGGGTTTAGAACGTCGTGAGACAGTTCGGTCCCTATCCGCCGCGCGCGCAGGAAACTTGAGAAAGGCTGTCCCTAGTACGAGAGGACCGGGATGGACGAACCTCTGGTGTGCCAGTTGTCCCGCCAGGGGCACGGCTGGTTAGCTACGTTCGGAAGTGATAACCGCTGAATGCATCTAAGCGGGAAGCACGTTTCAAGATGAGGTTTCCCACCACGTAAGTGGGTAAGGCCCCCAGCAGAACACTGGGTTGATAGGCCGGAGGTGTACAGCAGTAATGCCTAGCCGACCGGTACTAATAGGCCGAGGGCTTGTCCCAACATCGTACATAACCACTCACACTACGAGTTGAAACCGACAAGACCATTCATGCGCACACGTAATGCCCGCGTCCACTAACCAGTTCCCAACCAACAAACCCATCCAAGGGTTTGAACAGGTTGTGACAACTGAACAACGAACACCAACCAAGACTTGGTCCACACCCCTGCAACACCTCGGGTGTGTCGACCACAAGAGTTACGGCGGCCATAGCGAAAGGGAAACACCCGGTCCCATCCCGAACCCGGAAGTTAAGCCTTTCAGCGCCGATGGTACTGCAACCGAGAGGCTGTGGGAGAGTAGGACGCCGCCGGACAATAATTTGGAAGAGGGGTCGCCTGAGGGCGGCCCCTCTTTCGCATTTCACCAGGTAATCGCGCTTCATTCGGGTCAATGCCCAACAGTTGCCAGCCTTTAATTGGGAATTCTATGCACTTTGCGAAATGGTCTGTGGGGGGCATCACACGGCGCTCATAGGGCGGTAAATAGGATCATGAATGCCGCCTAACGTTGGTGCCATGACCCGAACCGTGCTCGCTTCTTTTGCCACCGCCCTTCTCCTGCTCACCGGTTGCTCAGGCGACTCCGAGGACAAGGAGCCCGCCAAGGCTAGCGAGAGCGCCTCGGCCGAGGGCCGGGTGAACGCCCTCGGCGTGAGCTTCAAGGCTCCCGAGGGATGGACCGTCCTCGACGCCAGCGAGATGGCAGAGGGCAGCGCCGACAACGACGCGGTCAAGGAGCTCGCCGGCCGGTTGAACGTCACGCCCGAGCAGTTCGAGGAGATGATGGGCGGCATCCAGCTCTACCTCGCCTCCGGCGACGGCGCGAAGAACGGCTTCCTGGACAACATCAACGTCTCTGAAGCAGGGGACAAGCTGCCCAACGACACCCAGATCGAGGCGGAGTTCCTGACCCTGGGCGCCACGGTCCAGGGCATCGAGCGCCTCGAGACCGAGGCGGGCGACGCCGCCCGCGTCACCTACGACCTGCCCGTGCAGGACGGCGTCGTGCACGCGCAGGCGCTGGTCGTGGAGACCGAGGTGGGTCTGACCAGCATCACCATCAGCACGAGCGACGCCAAGGTCGCCGAGAGCCTCGGTGACGGCATCGTCGACACGCTCGCGGCTGGCTGATTCTCAGCTCGCCGCCTAGGACCCGCCGGTCAACGACCGAGCGACTTGCCCACCATCTGGGCGAACCGCTCGGCGTTGGCCGGTTCCAGTTCCAGGTAGAGCCCGGGCTCGATGAGCTCCAGCTCGCTTACCGCCCACGAGCCGTCCCAGAGCATGAGGTCGACCCGGGCGTAGGGGAGCTCTGTGCCCAGGATCCCGGCGGCGGCTCGGACCGCGCGCTCGGCGAGCTCGCGCTGCTCAGAACCCAGCGGCACCACACGCGAGGTGCCGCCGTACGACTCGTGGACCCGGACCTCCTCGCCCGCGGCCACCTTGTCCACCTGGGCGGCCGCAGCCTGGTCGAAGACGAAGACCGAGGCCTCTCCCACGGTCCGGACGCTCTCCACCAGCGGTTGCACGATCCACGGTCCCGCGACGAGGCCCTCGAGGCGCTGGTCGCTGGAGCTGGTGGCCAGCACCACCCCGACGCCGCCGGCGCCGGTACGCGGCTTGACCACGACGGTGCCCCACCGGGTGGTCTCGGCCTCGAGTCCGGCTGCGAGGGTGGCATCGTCGAGCAGTCGCGTCGGCACCACCGGGACGTGGTCCGCGATTTCGATCAAGTAGGACTTGTCGGCGTTCCAGGCGAAGACCTCGGGGCCGTTCAGCAGCCGGGTGCTGGCGGCCGTGGCTCGGGCCCAGGCCAGGAACTCCGGGCAACGTCGGTGGTAGTCCCAGGTGGCGCGGACCGCGACGAGGTCGACAGCCGCCCAGTCGACGGACCTGTCGTCCCAGACGGCCCAGCGGGCGGTGATGCCGCGATCGGCCAGAGCGCTGAGCAGCAGGTCCCCACCGGGCTCGCCGTCAGGAAGCAGGCTGAAGGTGGCAAGCAGTACGTCGGTCACGCCAGGAGCCTAGGGGCCGAGGCTGATCGCGCGCGCGGGACCGGTGACCTCGCGGCGCGCAGCCGCTACCGTTGCGGCATGGGAGAACGTCGCCTGCCACCGCCCGTGCTGGTGGCCGCCGGGCTGCTCCGCCAGCAGGTCCTGCCCGGGAGGGGGACGCCGCGCTCGAGCACGACCGCAGCGGCTGTTGCCCTGGGCGCGCTGTCGGTCGCTCTCGCGGCGACCACCGGAGCGCGCTTCGCCAAGCAGCACACCACGGCCCACCCGCTGCACCCCGACCGAACCACGAGCCTGGTGACCAGCGGTCCGAACCAGCTCTCCCGCAACCCGATGTACCTCGGCATGACCGGTCTGCTGGTCGCCAACGCGGTGCGGCTGCGCTCCCTGCCGGCGTTGCTGGTCCCCGTGGGCTTCGTGCAGGTCATGGAGCGCACCCAGATCGCGGCCGAGGAGCAGGTGCTGAGCGCCAAGTTCGGCGCCGAGTACGCCGACTACCGCGCCCGCGTGCCGCGCTGGCTGGGCCGCCCGGGACGCTGAGGCGTCTTCGGCGCGGGCGAGGTGGAACGGCCTCGTAGAATGGGCAGGCCCGTGCCGCTCTCGCCGGGCGACCTCTCGACGATTCAGGACCCTGTGACTTCCACGCCCACCACCGACCACTCCACCTCCGGCTCGACCCCCGGCGCTGCTGCGCGGCACAAGGACGTGGTGCGCGAGGCGGCACGACGCCGTACCTTCGCGGTGATCAGCCACCCCGACGCGGGGAAGTCGACGCTGACCGAGGCGCTGGCACTGCACGCCCAGGTGATCACCGAGGCCGGGGCCGTCCACGGCAAGGCCGGTCGGCGTTCCACGGTCTCGGACTGGATGGAGATGGAGAAGGAGCGCGGCATCTCGATCACCTCCGCCGCCCTGCAGTTCTCCTACGACGGACACGTGGTCAACCTGGTGGACACCCCCGGCCACTCCGACTTCTCCGAGGACACCTACCGGGTGCTCTCCGCGGTGGACGCGGCGGTGATGCTGGTCGACGCCGCCAAGGGCCTGGAGCCGCAGACGCTGAAGCTGTTCCGGGTCTGCAAGGCGCGGGGGATCCCGGTGATCACGGTGATCAACAAGTGGGACCGGCCGGGGCTCGACGCCCTCACGCTGATGGAGGAGATCCAGGAGAAGATCAAGCTGGTCCCCACGCCGCTGACCTGGCCGGTCGGGATCGCGGGCGACTTCCGCGGGGTGCTCGACCGACGCAGCGGCGACTACATCGCGTACACGCGGACCGCCGGCGGTGCGACCCGGGCACCCGAGGCCCGGATGGGCGGAGACGCGGCGGCCGCCCAGGTCGGCGACGTGTGGCAGGCCGCTGTGGAGGAGTCCGAGCTGCTCTCCTCCGACGGCGCCGACCACGATCAGGACCTGTTCCTCTCAGGCTTCACCACCCCGGTGCTGTTCGCCTCTGCGATCTCCAACTTCGGGGTCTCGGCGGTGCTGGAGACGCTGGTCGAGCTGGCCCCGCCGGCGGTCCCGTTCCGGCACGGTCCCGAGGACTCCGAGGGCCGGCCCGTGGAGGTCCGCGACGTGACCGCCCCGTTCAGCGCCTTCGTGTTCAAGGTGCAGGCGGGGATGGACACCAACCACCGCGACCGCGTCGCCTTCGCCCGGGTCTGCTCGGGCGTCTTCGAGCGCGGGATGATCGCCACCCACGCCCAGACCGGGCGGCCCTTCGCGACGAAGTACGCCCAGGCGATCTTCGGTCGGGAGCGCGCGGTCATCGACACCGCCTACCCGGGCGACATCATCGGCCTGGTCAACGCGATGGCGCTGAAGATCGGCGACACCATCTACGTCGAGGAGCCGGTCACCTTCCCGCCGATCGCGACGTTCGCGCCCGAGCACTTCGCGGTGGCGACGGCCAAGGACAGCGGCCGGTTCAAGCAGTTCCGCCGGGGCATCGACCAGCTCGACAGCGAGGGCGTGGTGCAGGTGCTGCGCTCGGACCTGCGCGGCCAGCAGTCACCGGTGCTCGCCGCCGTCGGGCCGATGCAGTTCGAGGTGGCGCAGGCCCGGATGGAGAGCGAGTTCGGCGCCCCCGTCCGGCTGGAGCCGCTGAGCTACACCCAGGCCCGGCGCACCGACGCCGCGTCCGCGCCCGAGCTCGCCCGCGTGCGCGGCGTCGAGGTGATGGAGCGCAACGACGGGACCCTGCTCGCGCTCCTCCCGGACAAGTGGCGGGTCACCGTGATCGAGCGCGACCACCCTGAGCTCACGCTGGAGCCGCTGATCGCCGGGGACCGCTGAGTCAGGCGCGCTCGAGCAGGAAGACCGGGATCTCGCGGTCCGTCTTCTGCTGGTACTCCGCGTACGGCGGGTACGCGGCGACGGCGCGCTCCCACCACTCCTGGCGCTCGGCGCCGGTGGCGATCCGGGCGAGGTACTCGTGCTTCTCCGCACCGTCCTGGAGCTCCACGCGCGGGTTGGCGACGAAGTTGTGGAACCACACCGGGTGCTCCGGTGCCCCGCCCTTGGAGGCGACGGCGGCGTAGACTCCGTCGTGCTCCACGCGCATCACCGGGTTCTTGCGGAGGTTGCCCGAGCGAGCACCCTGGGAGGTGATCACCACGATCGGCCGGTCCGTGATGGTGTTGGCCTCGGCCCCGTTCGAGGCCTCGTAGGCCGCGACCTGGTCGCGGACCCATTGCTCGGGACTCGGTACGTACTCGCCCTTGAGTGTCATGCCTCCATGTCAGCACGCGGAGTGCCCAACCAGTGGTGCTGTCCGTCTGCTGGTCGCGGTGCCGCGACGTGCGTCACTAGGCGCGCTCGGGCGGCCCGCGCAGGACTACGTTGGGACCAGACCCACCCACGCGCAGGCTCAGGAGGACCCGGTGCAGCAGATGTCCCCGCAGACGATCGTCCTGCACGGCCACGAGCTCTCCTACGTCGACGCCGGAGAGGGCTCCGTGGTGCTCTTCATCCACGGCATCCTCGGCTCCCAGCACAACTGGAAGCACCTGGTGGACCGGATGGACGACACCGAGCGGGTGATCGTGCCCGA
Organism: Nocardioides houyundeii; assembly: GCF_002865585.1. Classification (NCBI taxonomy): domain Bacteria; kingdom Bacillati; phylum Actinomycetota; class Actinomycetes; order Propionibacteriales; family Nocardioidaceae; genus Nocardioides; species Nocardioides houyundeii. Next base: position 1,006,384 of record NZ_CP025581.1, read on the forward strand.
CCTCTTCGGCCACGGAGCCTCCGCGAAGCCGATGGGGGACTACTCGCTCAGCTCGCACGCCGCGACCCTGCGCGACCTGCTCGACCGTCTCGGCATCGACACGGTCACCCTGGTGGGCCACTCGCTCGGCGGGGGGATCGCCATGCAGTTCTTCTACCTCTTCCCCGAGCGGGTCGAGCGGCTGGTGCTGGTGGCGAGCGGGGGACTGGGTCGCGAGGTCAGCCCGCTGCTGCGCTCCGCCACGCTGCCCGGCGCCGAGCAGGTGCTCGGCGTCATCGCCTCGCGGTGGGTGCTCACCCAGGTGGAGGCGATCGGCCGGGCGGCTGCGAAGGTCGGCTGGAAGCCCGGAGCCGACGTCGGGGCGATCTGGCGGGGTTTCACCTCGCTGGGGGACCGGGAGAGCCGGAAGGCGTTCCTGGCCACCACCCGCGCCGTGGTGGACCCGGGCGGGCAGACCGTGAGTGCCCACGACCACCTCGCCGACGTGGTGCCGCTGCCGATCCCGATCATGCTGGTCTGGGGTTCCAAGGACCGGATGATCCCCGCCTGGCACGCGATCAGCGCGCAGAAGTCGGTTCCCCAGGCCCGCGTGGAGCTCTTCGAGGGCGCGGGCCACTTCCCGCACCTCGACGACCCGGACCGGTTCGCCGACCTGCTGCGCGACTTCATCGCCACCACGCCCGGGCGCGTGTCCGAGGACTGAGCCCGCGCCGTACGACGCGGACTCATCCCGCCCGGGGTCAGCGACCCCGGGCCCGCAGTGCGTTGGTGAGCAGTGCCACCATCGCCTCCACCTGGATGTCGGCCGAGGCGGTCACCTCCTCGTCCGAGCCGTCGAGCGCCCGGGCCGCGAGGCCGGCCTTGCTGTCGATGAGCTCGGCGATCCTGGTGTCGATCGTCTGGGCGGCGATGATCCGCCAGGCCGTGACCGGCTCCTCCTGGCCGATCCGGTGCACCCGGTCGATCGCCTGGGTCTGCTCGGCGTCGGTCCACGACAGCTCTGCCAGCACCACGTTGGAGGCGACCTGCAGGTTGAGGCCGACCCCGGCGGCGGTCAGCGAGCAGACGACCACGGCGACGTCGGGGTCGTTCACGAAGGCGTCGATGTTCTTCTCGCGCACCTTGGGCGTCTGGTTGCCGCGGATGGAGGCGTAGCGGATGCCGCGCCGCTGGAAGATCTCCTCGCAGGTGTCCATCACGTCCACGTGCTTGGCGAACAGCACCACCTTGCCGACGCTGCGGGCCAGCTGGGTGGCGTAGTCGGCAGCCAGCGGAGCCTTGGCGGTGCCGATGCGACGGATCATCGAGAAGACGTTCTCCCCGGCGGCGTTGTCGTCGGTCTCGTCGCGCTCCCACTCCGCGACCCGGCGCACCAGCTCCTCGTCGATGCCGTCGACGAGGCTCGCCGCGCGGTGCTCGGGCTTGCGGGCCGCGATCACCCGGTCGTAGCGCTCCACCAGGCGGCGGGCCAGCTCGCGCTCGGCCTCGCGGATGGAGCGTCCTGCCTCGTCGTCGAGCTCGACGGGGATGTCGGCGATGCGGCGCGCGGGGATGTCGGCGGCGACGTCGACCTTGCGACGCCGCACGATGCCCATGTCGACCACGGCGCGACGGGCGGCGGGATAGAAGGCCTTGTCCTCGGGAGTGAGTCCGGTCTCCTCGAGACGGGCCATCAGCTCCGGCATGGGCTTCTGCTCGTCGATCCAGCCCAGGAACTGCCAGATCGAGGTGAAGTCCTCGATGTCGTTGATCAGCGGGGTGCCGGTCAGGGCCATCATCAGCGGGCGCACGTGCCGGGCCCGGATCCGGTCGGCCAGCTGCAGCACGTGCTGGGAGCGCTGGGACTTCCGGTTCTTGATGAAGTGCGCCTCGTCGACGACCATCCCCTTGAACCCCAGGTCCCCGATCCAACCCACGTGGCGGTCCAGCACCTCGTAGTTGACGATGACGATGTCGGCGAAGCCGTCGATGTCGTTGCCGTCGCCGTGGATCACGGTCGCCTTGTGCCTCGGGGTCCACATCTTGGCCTCGCGCGCCCAGTTGGTCTTCACCACGTTGGGCACCACGACGAGCAGCGGGTAGGCGTCGGCGGCCTGCGCGGCGAGCAGCGCCTGCGCGGTCTTGCCGAGTCCGGGCTCGTCGGCCAGCAGGAAGGTCCGGTGACCCTCCTGGACCGAGGCGACCAGCTGGGCCTGGTGACGCATCATCTCCAGGCCGTCGCGGGTGCGCCGCAGCTTCGGGTCGGGCATCTCCAGGCAGGCGGGGGCGCCGTTCGCCAGCTCGAAGGAGCGCAGCAGGGGGCCGATCAGCTCCCAGTTCGCGAGCCGATGGGTCTTGGGCTCGATCCGCTTGGCGACGGCGTCGAAGTCAGGGGCCTGGAACGGGTTGGCGAGCTGGCGGGCCAGCACCGTCTGCGGCACCACCCGGCGCTCGGTCACCGCGGGGGCCTCGCCCTCGGGAGCCTCGGGGGTCTCCTCCTCGGGGGCCTCCAGTCCGGCCTGGGCGATCATCTTGCGCCGCAGCGCACGCGCGGCGTCGCTGACCTCCGCGTCCTCGGCGAGCAGCATCAGCAGGCTGGTGTCCCGCGCAGCGGTCTTGGCCAGGATGGTGGCCACGCCGTCGAGCCGCTTGAGCTGCTCGGCGCGCTGGGCCTCAGTCGCCTCGGCGTCGGCCTTGACCCGGGCCCGCTCCTCGCGCACGAGCAGGGCGACCACCTGGAAGCGGGTGCGCGCCGAGGGGGAGACGCGGCCGCGCTGGGCCTCGCTCTCGATCTCGCGGACGGCGCGTGCGAGGACCGGGATGATCCCCTCGTTGTCGAGTCGCCGAGCCCTCTTGGGTCGCCGGTTCGCGCGGTTGCCGCGGGTCGCGGACTTGGTCTGGCCGGACAAGGTCCTCCTCGCCAGTGCGTGGTGGGGCGCCGGTTCTGGGCCCTGAACAGTGGTTCTCGGTGGGGCGCGGCCGACGATCGCGGCGGAACGACTCTCACGGGGAGAGCGAGCCTCTCGGAGGAGTGGTGCAGACGAGCCACACTCCGGGGCCGTGCGAGCACGATCGTAGCGCGTGATCGGGGAAGGTCACAGCAGAGGTCATTTTCCGAGGATCGGCCGTCGGTCCGCGGCGCGGGCCAGCCACCCGAGCGCCAGTCCGACAGCCACCCCGATCACGGTCTCCACGCCGCGGTCCAGCAGCAGCGTGCCGGCCGGGACCGGCGCCACCAGGTGCACCATCAACAGAGCCAGCGGGGTGACCGCGACCAGTGCGATCGCGTAGTTGCGGCCCACCCACAGCTCGGCCGCTGCCTGGAGCACCACCACCACGGCGATCAGCGCCAGACCGCTCAGGTCCAGGCCCAGCAGTGCGGCGGCGAGCAGCAGCCCGGCCAGCGTGCCCACCACCCGGTGCAGTCCCCGGACCGCCTGGGTGCGGGGGTCGCGGGAGGCCAGCGGGACGACGGCCGAGACCATCGCCCAGTAGGGGTGGCCGATGCCGGCCGCGGTGGCCAGCGAGCCGGCGACCAGGCAGCCGGCCCCGTTGAGCAGGACGTGCCGCAGCGCCACCGCGGCGTACGACGGGCGGAGGAACGCGGTCCGTTCGGCGCTCTCCGGCCGGCGAGTGGTGCGCCAGAGCGAGCCGATCCCGCCGACGGCCACCGCGAAGGCGGACGCCCCGCCGGCCACCAGCGCCGCCGTGAGGAGGTCGGAGGGCTCGGACGGCACCGAGGCGCAGGCCGCGAAGGCGAAGACGAGGAAGAGCGGGCCGGGTGGGTGCCAGTCCTGGGCGTCGGAGACCAGCGAGGCGCCCGAGGCCACCAGGGCCGCCACCGGCACGGCCAGCCACTCCCGGTGCTCGGAGAGACCCACCGCCACCCCGAGCACGACCGCAGCGGTGAGCAGGACCGCCAGCGTCACCTGCATCGTCAGGCGCGAGAGGTGCACGTGGCTGCGTCCGTAGAGCGAGGTGAAGGCCCCGAAGGCGGCGTAGATCGACCACTCCTGACGCCCGACTGCCCACAGCAGGAGCAGCGGCACCAGCACCGAGATGCTCGCCCGCAGGGCGACGCGGTGGGATCCGGCGTGCGGCCCCACGCGCAGGGCCTGGGAGAGGAGTCCGGGGGAAAGAGGCACGTTCCAGTGTCTCCTGCGACGAGGCGCCGCCCTCGGTGCGTACCCTTCCGCGCATGGCGACTGAGTTCGACGAGGCGATCGGCATCACCCCCACCGGCGACGGGCAGTACGCCGCCGAGCTCGGCGACGGCTGGCACATCGGCGGTGGCATCAACGGCGGCATCACGCTGGCCACGATCGGCAACGCCATCCGCCACACCCTGGCGGACAAGCCGGACCCGCTCGCGATCAGTGCCCACTACATCGCTGCCGCGGTCCCCGGTCCCGCCACGATCAGCACCCGGGTGCTCCGCGAGGGCCGCACCGTGGCCACCGTGGCGGCGGACCTCAGCCAGGACGGTGCCCAGCGGATCGCGGTGCTGGCGACGTACGGCGACCACGCGCGACTGCCGGCCGACGTACGCACCACGGCGGTGCCCTTCGAGCTGCCGGACCGCGAGGAGTGCGTCTCGGGCGACCTGGCGCCGGAGGAGTTCCGGAAGATGGCTCCGATCGTGGACCGCTTCGACACCCTCTTCGACCCCGAGTGCGTCGGCTGGGCGACGGGCCAGCCCAGCGGGCGCGGCGACCTGCGGGCGTGGCTCCGGCTCAAGGACGGGCGGGAGCCCGACGTGCTGGCGCTGCTGCTCGCCGTCGACGCGCTGCCCCCGGTCGCCTTCGACCTGGGCATGATGGGCTGGGCGCCGACCCTGGAGCTGAGCGTCCACGTGCGGGCGGTCCCGGCGCCGGGCTGGCTGCGGGTGCGCACGCACACCAGCAACCTGGCCGGGGCATGTTCGAGGAGGACTGCGAGGTCTGGGACTCCGCCGGGCGGCTGGTGGCGCAGTCGCGTCAGCTGGCCATGACTCCCCGCTGACCCAGCCCTCCACCGTGGAGGCGGCGCGGTTCGAGGCGCCGCCGCCGGTCAGTCGAACCAGCTGCGGGACATCCTGGCCACGTATCGCAGCCGGGGGTACTCGGTCACGGTCCACAAGGCGTCCTCCGAGGGCCAGTAGGTGAGGTCCTCCGGCCCCACCGGGACGGCCCACCGCCGGCGCCGCAGGGCGCCGGGCGACCCGGTGAAGACCGAGCCCGGCGTGGTCGGCCCGTTGGAGACCGTGATGTGGTGCCGGCCCCGAGCCACCACGGCCCCCTGCATCCGTGCCAGGCCGCGGTCCTCGAGCAGGGGCCGGGACCAGCCGTCCTCGTCGGTGGCCGGCAGCCAGGTGTCGGGGTCGAGGTCGAAGTGGGCGATCCGGGTGGTCTGGGCGCCCCGGCCGTACTCCCCGGCCAGCAGCCCCGGCGGGTCGGACCGGCGGTCCAGGGAGAGGAAGGAGTAGCGGAGCTTGGTGACCCCGTCGTCGGCGTACGCCTTGTGGGTCAAGCGCACCGGCAGGATGTAGTGGTGCCCGAAGGAGGCCACCCGGCCGTCGACGATGCCGATCTGGTCCGGGCGCTCGTTGTCCCCCGGCACCCGCATCAGGTCCTCCACCCGGCAGGTCACGAAGCCGCGGGCGGTGGCCGCGATGTGCAGGTAGGGCCCGGCCCACACGATGCCCCCGGCGTGGATGCGCAGGCCGCCCAGCCGCAGCCGTCCCTGGTCGTCGAGCTCCGGCACGACCAGCAGCACGTGCCGGTACCGGAGCGTGTCGAGGTCCAGGAACGTGAGCCGGGATCCGCGCGCCACCCCGTCGACGGGCTTGGAGTACCAGGTGGTGACCAGCAGCCGGCGGCCGTGGACCTCGCCGGTCTCGCTGGCATCGGCCGAGGAGGTGATGCCCTGGGGCCACCACACCGGGTCGCGCCGGTCGTGGGCGTCCCAGGTGATCGCCCGGTTCACCGCGCGCCCCATCAGTCGCCCGGCGAGCGACTTCCGTGCCTGGAACTTCAGGTCGGACAGCAGGTCCTCCAAGCCGGCGCGCCCGCCCAGCACGTCGGCCAGGGCATCGATCTCGGCGTCGTTCTCCTGGGTCCGTCGCAGGTGTACGCCGACCCCGGCGTCGTTGCGCTCAACCATGCAGGCCACCGTAGTCTCGAGCCATGACGACCTCCGCCAAGACGACCCAGATCACGTTGGCCGCCCGCCCCGTGGGCGAGCCCGACGACTCGACCTTCGGCACGGTCACCACCGACCTCCCGGAGCTCGCGGAGGGTCAGGTGCTGCTGCGCACGGTCTACCTGTCCCTGGACCCCTACATGCGGGGCCGGATGAGCGCGGCCAAGTCGTACGCCGCCCCCTGGGAGGTGGGACAGGTGATGCAGGGCGCGACCGTCTGCGAGGTGGTGGAGTCCCGCTCGGACCGTCGCAAGGTCGGCGACCTGGTGCTCGCCTACAGCGGCTGGCAGACCTACGCGGTGGCCGACGCCCGCCACATGCGCTCGCTGGACCCCGCCGCCGCGCCGGTCTCCACCGCCCTGGGCGTGCTCGGCATGCCCGGCTTCACGGCGTACGCCGGACTGCTGCAGATCGGCCGCCCCAGCCGGGCGAGACCGTCGCGGTGGCCGCTGCCACCGGCCCGGTCGGGTCCGCGGTCGGCCAGATCGCCAAGCTCAAGGGGGCCCGCGCCGTCGGCATCGCCGGCGGCGAGGAGAAGTGCCGCGCCCTGATCGAGGAGTTCGGCTTCGACGCCGCGGTCGACCACCGCTCGCCCACGTTCCGCGAGGACCTCGAGGCGGCCACCCCCGACGGGATCGACGTCTACTTCGAGAACGTCGGCGGACCGGTCTTCGACGCCGTCTCCCGCCGGCTCAACAAGTTCGCCCGGATCCCTGTCTGCGGGCTGGTGGCCAACTACAACGCGACCTCCGCGCCGCAGGGCCCCGACCAGCTGCCCGGCTTCATGGGCCGGGTGCTCAGCCTGAGCCTGACCATCCGCGGGTTCATCCAGGACGAGTTCGTCGCCGAGCACGAGGCCGACTTCGTCCGCGAGATGTCGGCGTGGGTCGCCGACGGGTCGGTGCGCTACCGCGAGCACGTGGTCGACGGCCTGGACAACGCGCCCGAGGCGTTCCGGGGCATGCTCTCGGGCCGCAACTTCGGCAAGACCGTCGTCCGGGTCGGCGCCGACCCGACGTCGGCCTGAGCAGGAAGGGCTGACGGCGATGGCTCTGGTGGTGGGTGCCGCGATCGTGGACCGGGGTCGGGTCCTCGCGGCCCGGCGCACCCAGCCGGCTGCGGCCGCGGGGCGCTGGGAGTTCCCGGGCGGCAAGGTCGAGGACGGCGAGGCGCCCGACGAGGCGCTGGTCCGCGAGATCGCCGAGGAGCTCGAGTGCGGCATCGAGGTCAGCACCTGGCTGGACCCCGTCGTGCCCCTGCCCGGGGGACACGAGCTGAGCGTCGCCGTGGCATGGCTGGTGCGCGGCGTCCCGGTGCCGCTGGAGCACGACGAGCTGCGCTGGCTGAGCGCGGCCGAGCTCGACTCGGTGGACTGGCTGGAGGCGGACCGGCCGTTCCTGGCCGAGCTGGCGGAGGTGCTCTCGGCATGAGCGCCGTCCCCCGAGCGGTCTTCTTCGACGAGGACGACGCCCGCGCGGTCGCCTCCCGGCTGGTCCGCGACGGGTACGCCGCCCAGGTGGAGCGCGAGCGTCTGGCGGGCGAGGACGACGACGACGACCACCCCTGGGCGGTGCTCAGCGACGCGCCCGGGTTCCTGCTCGAGCTCCTGGTCGACGAGTACGACGGGTGGCTCGACGAGGTCGGCGACTCCGGGGCCGACTCCGGGGCCGGCGGCGCCGGCGCACCACTGCCGCCGCCCCTGCCCGACGCGCCCCGGCGGATCAAGCGCCCCGACGGCCGGTCCGGTGCCGCTGGTGGGGCCGACTAGGCTCGCTCCATGACTGACCAGCGACTCCTGCTCGTGCACGCCCACCCCGACGACGAGTCCATCGGTCAGGGCGCCACGATGGCGAAGTACGTGGCCGAGGGTCGCGGCGTCACCCTGGTGACCTGCACCGCGGGCGAGATGGGGGAGATCCTGGTCCCCGAGCTGGAGCACCTCGGCGCTGACGCCGACGACCGCCTGGGCGAGCACCGCAAGGGCGAGCTCGCGGCGGCGATGAAGGCGCTGGGCGTCACCGACCACCGCTGGCTGGGCGGCTTCGGCCGCTACCGCGACTCGGGGATGAAGTGGCACCCCGACGGCCACGCCGTCGCCGCGGACGACATCAACGACAACGCCTTCTGGCGCGCCGACCTCACCGAGGCGGCCGACCACCTGGTGGAGGTGATCCGCGAGGTGCGCCCCCAGGTGCTGGTGACCTACGACCAGTTCGGCGGCTACGGCCACCCCGACCACATCCAGGCGCACCGCGTCGCGACGTACGCCGTCTCCCTGGCGGCGGTGCCCTCCTACCGTCGCGACCTCGGCGAGCACCACGAGGTGTCGAAGGTCTACTGGGGGGCGATGTCGGAGTCCAAGATGCGCGAGGGGCTGCGCATGATGCGCGAGGCGGGAGACACCACCTCCTTCGAGGGGATGGACCCCGACGGCCCGCTGCCGCACTTCGTGACCCCCGACGCGGACCTCGCCGCCGCGGTCGACGCCCGCGACTACGTGGACACCAAGATGGCGGCCCTGGCCGCGCACGCCACGCAGATCACCACCGACGGCCCGTTCTTCGCACTGTCCAACAACGTCGGGGCCACCGCCTGGGGCGTGGAGTACTACCGGATCGCCAAGGGCTCGCTGGGCCCGGTGGGCCCCGACGGGCTCGAGACCGACCTCTTCGCGGGGCTGTGAGCCGGGCGCCCTGGCTGCTGCACGTGCTGGCCGCGGTGCTGCTCGCGGTCGTCGGTGCGGTGTCGGGTGCGGCCGCGGTGCTGCTGCACGGCAACGGGTGGTGGGCGCTGCTGCTGGCCTACGCGGCCGCCTGCTGCGTCCTGGTCGCGCTGCCGCCCGGCTGGTGGGCCCGACTGCCGTTCGCGGCGGGCTGGGTGCTGGCGCTGGCCTACTGCATGACACCCCGGCCGGAGGGGGACTTCCTGATCGCCGACGGGCCCAAGGGGTACGTGCTGCTCCTCCTCGGTCTGGTGGTCGGCGGGTGGGGAGTGGTGAGCCTGTCAAGCGGACGTCGGGTCCGGGATCTGCCAGATGTAGGTCCTTCCTCCTAGACTCGCCGCGTGCTCGGAACCAAGTCAGCAGCCCCTCAGCCCGCTCGCGGGCCCGTCGACGACGATCAGGAGAAGGCGGGCGGTCGCGTCGTCGCCCTGCTCCTGCTGGGCCTGCTGGTGCTGGTGCTGGGTGGCTATGCCGTCGCCCACCAGCTCGCCGGGGACAAGGTGCCCCGCGGCGCAACCGTCTCGGGGATCAAGATCGGCGGCCACAGCCCGGAGAAGGCGGCCAAGGTGCTCGAGCGCGGGCTGGCAGAGCGAGCGGCTGCCCCCATCGAGCTGGTCGTGGACGGGAAGCCCCGCTCGGTGACCCCGGAGCAGGCCGGTCTCTCGGTGGATTACCAGTCGTCGGTGGCCGACGCGGGCGGCGAGGACTCCTGGTCCCCGGGCCGGCTGTGGGACTACTTCACCGGCGGTGACGACCGCGACGCCGTCGTCGTCGTGGACGAAGGAGCGATGTCGGCGCTGCTGGACCAGGTCGACTCCGAGGCCGGGCGACCCGCCAAGGAGGGCGCGGTCATGTTCAAGGGTGGCGAGGTCAAGACCCGCAACGCGCGCACCGGACTGTCGCTGGACCGCGACGCGGCCCGCGAGGCGCTGGAGACGGCGTACCTCGGCGAGCCCGCACAGGCCAGCGCCGACCTGGTCGAGACCGAGCCCGAGATCGACGAGGCCGACGTGCAGCAGGCGCTCACCTCGTTCGCCAACCAGGCCGTGAGCGAGCCGGTGACCCTGACGTTCGAGGGCCGCAGCGTGCGCCTGGCGCCCGCGGACTACACCCCCGCGCTCTCGCTGGTGCCCCAGGACGGTGCCCTGGTCCCGCAGCTGGACGCCGAGGCGCTGGCCGACGTCGTGGACGGCGCGGTGGCCGACGAGGGCGGACCGGTCGACGCCACCGTGGAGCTGGTCAACGGGCAGCCCACGGTGATCCCGGACAAGCCGGGCGCCAGCTTCGACCAGGGGCAGATCGACGCCGCGTTCCTCGACCTGGTGGCAGCCCCCACGGGCCAGCGCACCCTCGCGGTCGACTCCACGGTCGCCGAGGCCGAGTTCAAGACCGCGGACGCCGAGGCGCTGCAGATCAAGGAGAAGGTCTCCAGCTTCACCACCTACTTCCCCTACGCCGAGTACCGCAACGTCAACCTGGGCCGGGCGGCCGAGCTGATCGACGGCACCGTGCTCAAGCCGGGGGAGACCTTCTCGCTCAACGACACCGTGGGGGAGCGCACCCGGGAGAACGGCTTCACCGAGGGCTTCGTCATCAGCGACGGGATCTTCAAGGAGGACCTCGGCGGCGGGGTGTCGCAGATGGCCACCACGGTGTTCAACGCGATGTTCTTCGCGGGCCTGGAGGACGTGGAGCACAAGCCCCACTCCTTCTACATCGACCGCTACCCGGTGGGTCGGGAGGCCACGGTCGCGTGGGGGGCGGTCGACCTGCGGTTCCGCAACAACACCGACCACGGGGTCCTCATCGACGCCAAGGTGAGCCCCAGCTCGCCGTCCAGCCAGGGTTCGGTGACCGTGAGCATGTGGTCCACCAAGGTCTGGGACATCACCTCCAGCACCAGCGATCGCTACAACTTCACCCCCGCCCAGACCCGGACGCTGGACACCGAGGACTGCTACCCGAACTCCGGCTACGGCGGCTTCGACGTCGACGTCAAGCGGATCTTCCACACCCCGGGCTCCAAGAAGGTGGTGCGCACCGAGACGTTCAGCACCACCTACACGCCCTCGGACTCGGTGGTCTGCACGCCCCCCGCCGGCTAGGCACGCCGGAGGGGCCGCCCCGCTCGGCGCCGGAGCTAGCGAGCCGGCCCGGCCAGGAACCGGTAGGCGTGGTGGGTGGTGAACCCCAGCCTCCGGTAGAGGCCGACCGCGGGATAGTTGTCCTCGACCACCTGCAGGTACGCCGTGGTGGCCCCGCGGGAGGCGGCCCAGTCCAGGGCCTCCGCGATCACCGCGACCGCGAGGCCCTGCCTGCGGTGCGTCGGGGCGACCCAGGTCGCGTGCAGGCCGGCCCAGTCGCCGTCCAGGGCCACCCGGGTCCGGGCGTGCGTGCCGACGCTGACCGTGGCGCGGTCCCCTTCCTCGGTGAGGACCACGCCCGTGTCCGGGGGCCGGCCCACGGTGCGCAGCACCCGTGCCAGCGACGCCACCTGGAACAGCGCGTCCCCCTCGTCCGGCCGCGCGGCGGTCCAGCCCAGCCGCGTCAGCTCCTGGTCGTTCTCACCGTCCACCTCGACCTGGGCCAACGCTGGTTGGGCGTGGGCGGAGTAGAACTGGGCCACGGCGGAGGCAGCCACCGGGAGCGGCACCCCGGGGTCGCCCATGGCGAGCACGGAGTTGGCCCGGGCGACCAGACGTCCCCGGGGATGCTCCGGCTCCGGCTCCAGCAGCCCGCCGGCGCGCAGCACCCAGTCGCCGAGGTCGGAGCGGTCCAGGTCGGGCCACATCGAGAGCGTGTGCAGCTCGGCCTCCCGCGCGCTGACCCGCTGCCGGACCGAGGCACGCGGCGGGACCGGCTTGCCCGAGACGATGTCGCGGACCCGGATCTCGACGGTCTCCCCGTCGGCGCGCTCGATCACGCAGCTGTGCTGGGTCCAGCTGCGGCAGATGCCCAGCACGTCGGTCATGGCGGGTCCGCCCGAGGGGCCGGTCTGGCCGGGCAGGATCCGCCGGACCACGACGCGTTGCCCCACCACGTGGGGTCCGAGCGTGTGGGCGCCGGGGGCGGCGCCCGGATGGTGGGGTTCCGACGATGCAGGCACGCGGGGATACTAGGCTGACCCCAGCCCATCCGCGCCAACCCAGGAGGTTCCGGTGACCTACGTCATCGCCCAGCCGTGTGTCGACCTCAAGGACCGCGCGTGCGTCGACGAGTGTCCCGTCGACTGCATCTACGAGGGCAAGCGGATGCTCTACATCCACCCCGATGAGTGCGTCGACTGTGGTGCCTGCGAGCCCGTCTGCCCCGTCGAGGCGATCTTCTACGAGGACGACACCCCGGAGGAGTGGAAGGACTACTACGACGCCAACGTCAAGTTCTTCGACGACCTCGGCTCGCCCGGTGGCGCGGCGAAGATGGGCGAGATCGACAAGGACCACCCGATGATCGCCGCTCTGCCCCCGCAGAACCAGGACCACTGAGCTCCTCGGTGGCAGACCTGCGTAGCCGTGCGGCGACCCCGGTCTCCGCACGGCTCCCGGACTTCCCTTGGGACCAGCTGACCGAGCACGCGGCGCGTGCTCGCTCACACCCGGACGGGATCGTCGACCTCTCGGTCGGCACCCCGGTCGACTCCACTCCGCAGGTGGCCCAGCAGGCGCTCCGCGAGGCTGCGGACGCTCCGGGCTACCCGGTCACCATCGGGAACGTCGAGACCCGGCAGGCGGCGATCGACTGGCTGGCGCGCCGGTTCGGTGTGACCGGTCTGCGTCTGGACCCCGAGCCCGGGTCCGGCGAGGGCGCGGTGCTGCCGGTGATCGGCTCCAAGGAGCTGATCGGCGCGCTGCCGCTGCACCTGGGCATCGGCCCCGGCGACCTGGTGGTGCAGCCGGAGCTGGCCTACCCGACGTACGAGGTGGGTGCGACGCTGGTGGGCGCGGAGGTGCTCGCCGCGGACAGCCTCACCGCGATCGGTCCACGGACGCCCCGGCTGCTGTGGCTCAACAGCCCCTCCAACCCGACCGGGCAGGTGCTGACGCCCGAGCACCTGCGCAAGGTCGTGGAGTGGTGCCGGGACCGGGGCACGCTGCTGGTCTCCGACGAGTGCTACCTGGAGTGCGCCTGGGACGCCGAGCGGCCGCCGACCAGCGTGCTCCATCCCGACATCAGCGGCGGCAGCCACGAGGGCATCCTCGCGGTCCACTCGCTCTCCAAGCGGTCCAACCTCGCCGGCTACCGGTGCGCGTTCGTCGCCGGCGACGCGGCCGTCGTCGCGGAGCTCCTGGCGGTTCGCAAGAACCTCGGGCTGCAGATGCCCGAGCCGCAGCAGCGGGTGATGGCCGCGACGCTGGCCGACGACGAGCACGTGGTGGCCCAGCACGCGCGGTACGCCGCCCGCCGGGCCGTGCTGCGCGAGGCCCTGGAGGGCGCGGGCTTCCGGATCGACCACAGCGAGGCCAGCCTCTACCTGTGGGCGACCCGCGACGAGCCCTGCTGGGACTCGGTGCAGTGGTTCGCGGACCGCGGGATCCTGGTCGCCCCCGGCGCCTTCTACGGTGCGGCGGGAGAGCGCCACGTGCGCGTCGCCTTCACCGCGACCGACGAGCGGGTGGCTGCTGCCGCCGCTCGGCTGCGCGCCTGAGCCGACGATCAGGCAGGCACGTCCACGTGCACGTGGTCCCGGTGCTCCAGGATTGCCCGGTCCCCGGAGGATGAGCGCGGCACCCGGTAGTCGCGCCAGCCGTCGTCGGAGCGCCGGGCCTGCCAGATCCGGTCGTCGAAGATCACGGTCTGGATGTCCAGCCGGGCCGCCTGCGCCACGAAGTAGTGGGCCATCGCCCAGCCGAGCCGTCGGTTGTCGGGGCTGACGGGGCGCACGAACACGTCGACCGCCCGTCCCTCGTAGTGCGCCGAGCCCTTCATGTGGCCCTCGCGCACCCCGCCCGGGGCGAAGCCGCCGAACGAGCGCGGGCCGAACGCCGCCTCCACGTCACGGCGCACCAGGTCGGCCCGCGCCGTCAGGCCGGTCTCGGTCAGCTCGAGCGATGCCGCAGAGGCGTCCTGGTCGACCACGCAGGTGAACGCCTGGGGGGAGTGCCCGGTCAGGGCCGAGGCGAGGGTGCGGGCGTCCTTCTCGTGGTCGGCGTACGCGTCGGGGTACGCCGAGCGCTGCACCTCTTGGGCGGCGACGGTGATCGGCAGTGCCGTGTAGTCGCCGATCTTGTCCAGCGCGTCGTAGAAGGCGTTGGTCGCGAAGTAGGGGTTGGTCACCTGCTCGCGCGTGCCCCAGCCCTGGGAGGGACGCTGCTGGAACAGCCCCAGGGAGTCTCGGTCGCCGTAGCTGATGTTGAGGATCTTCGACTCCTGGTACGCCGTGGCCAGGGCGATGGAGGCCGCGCGGGCGGGCATGCCGCGCTGCACCGAGATGGCCACGATCAGCGCGGCGTTCTCGGCCTGCTCCGGGGAGAGCCGCACCGTGTGCCCGTCGACCTCGGCGACGCACTCCTCGCGCGCCAGGAGCGGGCCCACCCCTCGGTCGAAGACGAGGCCCACCCCCACGAACAAGGCACCGGCGACAAGGATCGCCAGCGCCCAGCGCCCGACCCCGGCCCGCCGTGCGGTCACGACTAGTCGTTGGCGTGGAGGGCAGCGTTCAGGGTGATGCCCTGGGCCTTCCACGCGACGGCCTCGATGGCTCCGGTGACCGAGTTGCGGCGGAACAGCACGTTGTCGGCGCCGGAGAGCTCGACAGCCTTGACGACCCGCTCGCCGTCGTCGTCGCGGACGCTGACCTTGGTGCCAGCGGTGACGTAGCAGCCGGCCTCCACGACGCAGTCGTTGCCGAGCGAGATCCCGATCCCGGAGTTGGCGCCGAGCAGGCACCGCTCGCCGACCGAGATCACCTGGGTGCCGCCGCCCGAGAGGGTGCCCATGATCGAGGCGCCGCCTCCCACGTCGGAGCCGTCGCCGACCACGACGCCGGCCGAGATGCGGCCCTCGACCATGGAGGTGCCCAGCGTGCCGGCGTTGAAGTTGACGAAGCCCTCGTGCATCACGGTGGTGCCGCTGGCCAGGTGGGCGCCGAGCCGGACCCGGTCCGCGTCGGCGATGCGGACCCCGGCGGGCATCACGTAGTCCACCAGCCGGGGGAACTTGTCGACGCCGAAGACGGTGACGTGCTGACCGCTGGCGCGCAGCCGGGCACGCGTCGCCTCGAAGCCCTCGACCGCGCAAGGACCGGCGGAGGTCCACACCACGTTGGAGAGGAGGCCGAAGAGGCCCTCCAGGGAGATGGAGTGCGGCACCACCAGGCGGGTCGAGAGCAGGTGCAGCCGCAGCCAGACGTCCTGGGTGCTGACCGGAGCCGCGGACAGGTCGGCGATCTCCACCAGCTCCACGGAGGTGCGCACCCGGCGTGCCTCGTCCTTGCCCTCCAGGGCCGTCAGCTCGGCGGGCGCGCCCTGGGCGCCGGCGTCGCCGGCGGAGCCGAGCGCGGGGGCGGGGAACCAGACGTCGAGGACGTTGTCGGAGGCATCACGGGACACGAGGCCGTAGCCCCAGGCGGCAGACTGGATCACCTGAGCAACTCTACGGGGACGGTCGATACCCTCAAGTACGTGTATCCCGCCCTCACCTACGCCGTCGCCGCCTATCTCGGCCTCGTCGCCGTGGTCTCCCTGGTGGGGATCGTCGTCGATCCCCTCGCCCCGGTGGCCCGCACCGCGATGCGGGTCGGTCAGCTCGCGACCGTCGTGGTGGTGGTGCTGGACCTGATCACCCTGCTGCAGGGGCACGAGGTGGGCTCCCTGGTCACCCACGTCGGCTACGCCGTCGCGGCGCTGGGCCTGCCGGCGGTGCTGCTGAGCCGTCGGCCGGAGGACCCGGCGGAGGACCCGGCGGAGGACCCGGCGGAGGACGGGGCAGTCCCCGTCGAGGACGTGCCCCAGCACGCGGACCCGCACCTGGCCGTCCTGGCGGTCACCGCGGTCGCCCTGTGCGTCCTGGTCGTACGGCTGCAGCAGACATGGTGAGCACCCCCGACCCACGTCCGGTCCCCGCCCGCCGGCGGGCGGTGGGACAGGTCCTGATCGCCGCGTACGCCGTCTTCGCCGTCGCCGCGGGCGCCCGCGCCGGCGCCCAGATCGCCACCAAGCTGGACCAGGCCCCGGTGGCCTACCTGCTCTCCGCGGTCGCCGCGGTGGTGTATCTGGTGGCGACGCTGGCCTTCCGGCGGCCGGGGCGCCGCGCCTTCCACGTGGCGCTGGCGGCCTGCGTCTTCGAGCTCGTCGGCGTGCTCGCGGTCGGCACCGCCACGGTGCTCGATCCTGGCCTGTTCGCCGACGACACGGTCTGGTCCCACTACGGCCAGGGCTACGGCTTCGTGCCGCTGGTGCTGCCGTTCGTCGGGCTGGCCTGGCTGCGGCACGTGGAGCCGGAGACCCGCCCCTGAGCGACGCCTGGCGGGAACCCAGGACACCGTTCGACGCGCCGGCACGGTGCCCTCGCATCCCCTCGCCTGAAAGCGATTGGCGGGCCCGCGATGCCACGCCGTACGATCTAGGGAGGCGTCTGAGCCGTCATCAGCGGCGAGCCTTCTGGAAGAACAGGTCCGACATCCCGGTCGGCACCCCAGTAGAACCGGACGGGTGGGCCCGTCACAGCCTCAACGGAGCGGTCCGTCGTGAGACGGGCAAGCGAGGTGGTACCGCGGCAGCCCTGTCGTCCTCGTGGTGAACCAGCCCACGAGCCAACGACGCAGGAGACATGCCGATGACCGGCCCCCGCTACCCCCAGGTCTCAACCTCCGGCACCGACCGGGTGCCCAGCGCCCCGTCGTTCCCGACCATCGAGGAGCGGGTGCTGGCCTACTGGGACGCCGACGACACCTTCGCCGCCTCGGTGCAGCAGCGCGACCCCGGCACCGACGGCGCCAACGAGTTCGTCTTCTACGACGGCCCGCCGTTCGCCAACGGCCTCCCGCACTACGGTCATCTGCTCACCGGCTACGTCAAGGACGTCGTCCCGCGCTTCCAGACCATGCGCGGCAAGCGGGTGGAGCGCCGGTTCGGCTGGGACACCCACGGACTGCCCGCCGAGCTCGAGGCGATGCGCCAGCTGGGCCTGAAGACGACGGACGAGATCCACGAGCTCGGGGTGGAGAAGTTCAACGCCGCCTGCCGCGAGTCGGTGCTGAAGTACACCGGCGAGTGGCGCTCCTACGTGACCCGCCAGGCGCGCTGGGTCGACTTCGACAACGACTACAAGACCCTGAACCCCGAGTACATGGAGTCGGTGATCTGGGCGTTCAAGCAGCTGCACGACAAGGGCCTGGTCTACGAGGGCTTCCGGGTGCTGCCCTACTGCTGGAACGACGAGACCCCGCTGTCCAACCACGAGCTGCGGATGGACGACGACGTCTACCAGAACCGCCAGGACCCGGCGGTCACCGTCGGCTACCGCCTCGACGGCGAGCCCGGCGACGACCTCACCGGCGCACTGGCCCTGGTGTGGACGACCACGCCCTGGACGCTGCCGGCCAACCTCGCGGTGATGGTCGGTGCCGACCTGGACTACGTGCTCGTCACCTCCTCCTTCACCGGCACCCCCGAGCGCTACGTGATCGGCGCCGAGCGGCTGGCGGCGTACTCCCGCGAGCTGCTGGACGACCCCGAGGGCGACATCGAGTCCCAGGTGCTGCGGCGTCTCAAGGGCGCCGACCTGGTGGGCCGCACCTACACGCCGCCGTTCTCCTACTACGCCGGCCACGAGAACGCCTTCCGGGTCGTGGACGCCGAGTTCGTCACGACCACCGACGGCACCGGGCTGGTGCACACCGCCGGCGCCTTCGGTGAGGACGACAAGGTGGTCACAGACCGCGAGGACATCGAGGCGGTCATGCCGGTCGGCAAGGACGGCCGGTTCACCTTCCCGGTGACCGAGTACGAGGGCATGCAGGTCTTCGACGCCAATCCCCACATCATCGACGACCTCAAGGCCGCCACCCGGGGCGAGCCGGCCGGCTCGGTCACGCCCGGCACGGTGCTGCTGCGCCGCGAGACCTACGACCACAGCTACCCGCACTGCTGGCGCTGCCGGCAGCCGCTGATCTACAAGGGCGTCTCCTCCTGGTTCGTGGAGGTGACGCGGATCAAGGAGCGGATGCTCGAGCTCAACCAGGAGATCGACTGGGTGCCGGGCCACATCAAGGACGGCCAGTTCGGCAAGTGGCTGGAGAACGCCCGCGACTGGTCGATCACCCGCAACCGGTTCTGGGGCTCCCCGGTGCCGGTGTGGAAGTCCGACTCCGAGGAGTACCCGCGCCTGGACGTCTACGGCAGCTTCGCCGAGCTCGAGCGCGACTTCGGCGTCGAGGTCACCGACCTGCACCGCCCCTACGTCGACCAGCTGACCCGGCCCAACCCCGACGACCCGACGGGGAAGTCCACGATGCGCCGCGTCGAGGACGTGCTGGACGTGTGGTTCGACTCCGGCTCGATGTCGTTCGCCCAGGTGCACTACCCGTTCGAGAACACCGACTGGTTCGAGCACCACTTCCCGGGCGACTTCATCGTCGAGTACATCGGCCAGACCCGCGGGTGGTTCTACACCCTGCACGTGCTGGCCACCGCGCTCTTCGACCGGCCGGCGTTCAAGGCCGCCATCAGCCACGGCATCGTGCTGGGCTCGGACGGCAACAAGATGAGCAAGTCGCTGCGCAACTACCCCGACGTCTCGGAGGTCTTCGACCGCGACGGCGCGGACGCGATGCGCTGGTTCCTGATGAGCTCGCCGATCCTGCGCGGGGGCAACCTGGTCGTCACCGAGCAGGGCATCCGGGACTCGGTGCGCCAGGTGATGATCCCGCTGTGGAACAGCTGGTACTTCTTCACCCTCTACGCCAACGCTGCCGGGGTGCAGGCGCGTCGTTCCACCGACTCCGCCGACCCGCTGGACCGCTACCTGCTCGCCAAGGCCGCGCGGTTCGTCTCCGACAGCACCCGGCAGCACGAGGCGATGGACATCGCCGGCGCCTGCGACTCGATGCGCACCTTCCTCGACGTGCTCACCAACTGGTACATCCGCCGGTCCCGTGAGCGCTTCTGGGCCAGCGAGGGCGTCGTGGACGAGTCCACGCAGTCCGCGTTCGACACCCTCTACACGGTGCTGGAGGTGGTCTGCCGGACGGCCGCGCCGCTGCTGCCCCTGGTGACCGAGGAGATCTGGCGGGGCCTGACCGGCGGCCGCTCGGTGCACCTGACCGACTGGCCCACGCCCGAGGAGCTGCCGGCCGACGACGCGCTGGTCGAGTCCATGGACGCGGTCCGCGACGTCTGCTCGGCGGGCTCGGCGCTGCGCAAGGCCAACAGCCTGCGCAACCGGCTCCCGCTGTCCTCGCTCACGGTCGTCTCCGACGGCCCGTCGGTGGCCGGCTTCGAGTCGCTGATCGCCGACGAGCTCAACCTGAAGGCGGTCCGCGTGGTGGCCGGTGACGACCCCGCCGCGGCGGCGTACGCCGTGCAGCGCAAGCTGACGGTCAACGCGCGCGCCGCCGGTCCCCGCCTGGGCCGGGACGTGCAGCTGGCGATCAAGGGCTCCAAGTCCGGCGACTGGTCGGTGGCAGAGGACGGCACGGTCACCTCGGGCGGCCTCGCGCTGGTCGAGGGGGAGTACACCCTGGAGACCGTGGCCGGGGACGGCGACGGCGGCACCGCCACCGGCATGCTGCCGCGCGGCGGCTTCGTGGTGCTCGACACCACCCTCACCCCCGAGCTCGAGGCCGAGGGGCTGGCGCGCGACCTGGTGCGCTCGGTGCAGCAGGCGCGTCGGGACGCCGGACTGGACGTCTCGGACCGGATCACGCTGACCCTCGCCGCCCCGCAACCGGTGCTGGACGCCGCCCGCGCCCACCAGGAGCTGGTGCTGGCCGAGACCCTGACCACCGAGATCGTCTACGCCGGCACGGCCGACGACGTCTCGGTCCAGGTGGCGCCGGACCGGGGCTGAGGGCGTGGCGGGTTCTGGTTGGATGGGCCCATGTCGAGACTGGACCCGATCCTGGACCTGAGCGCGGACGTGGTGACGCTCACCGAGCAGCTGGTCAACATCGAGTCGGTGAGCCACCACGAGCAGGAGATCGCCGACGCGGTCGAGGCCGCGCTGCGCCCGCTGCCGCACCTGGACGTCGTACGCCGCGGCAACACGGTGGTGGCCCGCACGGACTTCGGGCGGGCCGAGCGGGTGGTCATCGCCGGGCACCTGGACACGGTTCCGCTCAACGACAACCTCCCGGCCCGCCGCGAGGGCGACGTGCTGCACGGGCTCGGCACCTGCGACATGAAGGGCGGGGACGCGGTGATGCTGCGGCTCGCGGCCACACTGCCCGCGCCCAACCGCGACCTCACCTTCATCTTCTACGAGGCCGAGGAGGTCGACTCGGCCTACAACGGCCTGCGCCTGCTCACCGAGAGCGACCCGGAGCTGGTGACCGGGGACTTCGCGATCCTGATGGAGCCCTCCAACGCCGGTGTCGAGGCCGGCTGCCAGGGCACCCTGCGGGCGGAGGTCCGCACCACCGGGGAGCGCGCCCACTCCGCGCGCAGCTGGAAGGGGGTCAACGCCATCCACGGCGCGGGAGAGATCCTCAACCGGCTGCGCGGCTACCAGGCCCGCACCCCGGAGATCGACGGGCTGACCTACCACGAGGGCCTCAACGCCGTGGGCATCCGCGGCGGCGTCGCGGGCAACGTGGTCCCGGACGAGTGCGTGGTGGAGGTGAACTTCCGCTTCGCCCCCGACCGCTCCACCGAGCAGGCCGAGGCGTTCGTGCGGGAGTTCTTCGACGGGTTCGACCTGCAGATCACCGACCTGGCTCCCGGAGCCATGCCCGGCCTGCAGCTCCCGGCCGCGAAGGCGTTCCTGGACGTGGTGGGTGGCCAGGCCGCGCCCAAGTTCGGCTGGACCGACGTCGCGCAGTTCTCCAAGCTGGGCATCCCGGCGGTCAACTACGGACCCGGCGACCCGCTGTTCGCGCACAAGCAGGACGAGCAGGTGCCGGTGGCCGACATTGTGCGCTGTGAGCAGCAGCTGCGGGTGTGGCTGACGGACGAGTCATGAAGGACCAGGTCAAGGGCCCGGTGGTGGTCCGCCGGGGACAGGTGGACACCAGCACCACCGACCAGCGGCTACTGGACTCCCGCGGCCCCTCGGACTGGGTGCACACCGACCCGTGGCGGGTGATGAAGATCCAGGCCGAGTTCGTGGAGGGCTTCAACGCCCTGGCGGAGCTGGGCCCGGCGATCGCGGTCTTCGGCTCGGCCAGGACCCAGGTCGACCACCGCTTCTACGCACTGGCCGAGCGGGTCGGGGGCGCGCTGGTGGATGCCGGCTTCGCGGTGATCACCGGGGGCGGGCCGGGTGCCATGGAGGGGGCGAACAAGGGCGCCAGCGAGGGTGGCGGCGTCAGCGTGGGACTGGGCATCGAGCTGCCCTTCGAGGCCGGGCTGAACCGCTGGGTCGACATGGGGATCAACTTCCGCTACTTCTTCGCCCGCAAGATGATGTTCGTCAAGTACTCCCAGGGCTTCGTGGTGCTGCCCGGGGGGATGGGCACCTTCGACGAGCTCTTCGAGGCGTTGACCCTGGTGCAGACGCAGAAGGTGACCTCCTTCCCCGTGGTCCTGATGGGTGTGGACTACTGGTCGGGGCTGCTTGACTGGATGCGGGACACGGTGCTCGCCGAAGGCAAGATCAACGCCGCGGACCTGGACATGATCACGCTGACCGACGACGTCGACGAGGCCGTGTCCTTGATGGTGCAGGCTCGCGAGGGCCGCTACCGGACGCCCGATCCGGAGCTACCGGAATGACGACGACCGGAATGACGATGACCGGAACGACGATGACCGGAACGACGACGTGCTCGAGGAACGGGGCCAGACGATGATGTGGTTGTTCGCGATCCTGGTGGTGCTGGTGCTCGGTGGGGTGGCCGCCGCCGCCGCCGGCGGCGCGGGCACGCTGCCTGCGGTGGAGCGGGTCAGCGGCCTGGAGGACCTGCCCGAGGGCCCGCTCGGCGCCGCCGAGCTGCGTCAGGTGCGCTTCCCGCTGGCGGTGCGCGGCTACCGGATGCGCGACGTCGACGCGCTGCTGGACCGCCTGGCCGGCCAGCTGGAGCAGTCGCAGCATCCGGTTTCGGCACAATCAGACAACGACTCGGCCTGAATCTCGCCATAACGTGGCGGGCACCACAGACGCTGGGGCACACTTCCCTGCGTGTCGACTGAAATCATCGTCTGGGTCCTGACGGCCCTCGCCCTCGTAGTCATCCTCCTCACGCGCGTGCGCCTGGGCAAGGACGAGACCGAAGGCCCCATGAAGGTCAACAAGCCCGCGCTCAACGTGCACACGGCCGCGGGGCTGCTGGCCTTCATCGGCTGGTGCGCCTTCGTGTTCTCCCCCGAGGACTCCCGCCTCCACGAGGACACCGTCGGCATCGCCGCGCTCGCCCTGTGGTGGTGCGCAGCCATCGCCGGTCTGGTGCTGCTCCTGCGGTGGCTCCCCTCGCACGGTCGTCACGCGACCAACGTCGAGGAGGACACCTGGAGCGAGGGCCCCGGTCTCTCCATCCTGGCCCAGGGCGGTCTCGCCATCGGCGTGCTGGTCTTCACCTACGCGTTCGCCACCGGGGTCGTCTGAGGCAGCGCCGCGGGTCGTGATCAGCGGCCCTCGAAGACGGGCCAGGTCTTGGCCAGGAACGCCTCGACCGCCTGCCGGTGGTCGGTGGTGAGGCCCGTGCGGGTCATCAACGTCGACTCGTGCGCCAAGGACTCGGCAAACGAGTGCTCGGCCGCGTAGCTCACCGCGGACCGGATGGCCGCGAGCGCCACCGTCGGGCCTTGGGCCAGTCGCAGGGCCACCTGGTACGAGAGCCCCATCAGCTCCTCCGCCGGCACCACTCGTCCCGCAAGTCCGATCGCGACGGCCTCCTGCGCCCCCACGGTGCTGGGGAGGTAGAGCAGCTCCAGGGCCTTCTCCCGGCCCACGAGCCGAGGCAGGGTCCAGCTCGTCCCGGTGTCGCAGGAGAGCCCGATGCCGGCGAAGGCGAAGTTGAAGCCGGCCGGCTCCGCCAGGATCCTCAGGTCGCAGGCGAGCGCGAGGCTGGCGCCGGCGCCGGCCGCGACGCCGTTGACCGCGGCCAGCACGGGCTTCGGCATCGTGGCCAGCGCGGTGACGATCGGGTTGTAGTGCTCGGCCACGGTGCGGAACAGCGCGTCGGGAGCGTCGCTGCGCAGGATCTCCACGTGCTCCTTGAGGTCCTGGCCCACGCAGAAGGCCCGGCCGGTCCCGGTGAGCAGCACCGACCGGACCCGCTCGTCGGCGGCGACGTCGAGCACCACCTCGAGCAGCAGCTCCTTCGTGGCGACGTCGAGGCTGTTCATCGCCTCAGGTCGGTTCAGGGTGATGGTGGCGACGCCGTCGGAGGTCTCGAGCAGCACAGGTGCGGTCATGCGCACCCAGTGTGCCGGAAACCGCGGTGGCCGGCCCGCTCGATCGTCCCGGCCACAGCCCGCCGTGGGTCAGTCGCGGGCCAGGGTGCGGGTGACGAACCGGTCGGCGGCGGTGCGAAGCCGTGCCGCCTCCTCGGCGAAGTAGGCCGACGCCCCCCGACCGGGCCAGTCCGGGGGGAGCAGCGACTCCGGGAGCCCCGGGTCGGCGAAGAGGAACTTGCGCCACTCGTGGACCAGGTGGAAGCGCGCCGCGAACGCCGCCTCGTCGGGGTCTTCGTGCGCCGCCAGGTGCTCGGCGACCTGGTCGGCGACCTGGGCGAGCCAGCTCTCGTACGCCGCGCCGAGTCCCGCGAGGTCCCAGGCGGCCAGAGGCGCGGACGGGGGATCGAAGTCGTCGACCGCGGCGACCACCGCGGTGATGTCGCAACGCTGGAGCACCTCGGCGAGCTCGGGACGGGCGAACGGGCTCACCCACACCGCGGGTCGCAGCTCGGCGTAGCCGAGGTAGACCAGCTCGCGCTGCACCCGGGACCGCAGTGCGCGGCCCATCGCGGCCTCCAGGACCAGCAGCTGCCAGCGCCCGTCCCACTCGCCGCCCTGCCGTCGGTAGACGCGGCTCGCGGCCTGGTCGAGACGGCGCACGGCTTGGGCGGTGGCCGCGTAGCCGCGGCCGCCGGGCAGCGACACCGGCTCCAGCCAGCCCTGGGCGACCATCCGTGAGATCGCGGTGCGGACCGCGGGGGCGCTGATCCCCAGGGGCTCGAGCAGCCGGACCAGACCAGCGACGCAGGCCCGGTTGTCGCGGCCGGGCAGGAGATCGCCGTACACGTCGAAGAGGGCGGAGCGTGCATGCATGCGGCTGAGTGTGGCAGCCTGATAGCCGACCTGTCCCACCAACCGTCTTGGCCCTGTGGTGCCGGTCACGACGGCTATGGGGGATAATAGGTGCCAAGGCATCGCTGCGGCCACACCGAGCCGCGCAACAACAGGGAAGCAGAGGTGTGCTCATGGCGGCCATGAAGCCGAGGACGGGCGACGGACCGCTGGAGGTCACCAAGGAGGGTCGCGGCATCGTGATGCGCGTTCCCCTCGAGGGCGGCGGCCGGCTCGTGGTTGAGCTCAACGCCGACGAGGCACGAGCTCTGGGTGACGCGCTCAAGGACGTCGTCGGCTGATCGTGACCTCACTCGAGACTCCCGTGCTGCCGACCCAGGCATCCCCGCCCGAGTTCGCCCTCAGCGAGCACTCGCCCCACGAGATCGGGGGAGTGGAGTGCTGGGCGTTCCCGGTGCTGCCCGCGGACGGCGACGGTGAGCTGAGCCTGGGTCCCGGTGCCGACGAGGCGGGCGAGGCCCTGGGCCTGGACCTCCTCGCCCTGCTGGAGTCGGTCAAGGCCGACGGTCACACCGGAGAGGTGACGCCCGTGCCGGTGGCCTCGGGCGACGTGAGCCTGGTGCTGCTGGTCGGGGTCGGGGAGCAGTCGCCCACCGACTTCCGCCGCGCCGGCGCCTGCTTGGCGCGAGCGGTCAAGGACCGCGAGAGCGTGGCCACCACCATCGCCTCCATCGCCGGCGACGCTGCCGTGGAGGCGTTCGTGGTCGGGGCCATGCTGGGCTCGTTCACCTTCCACTGGCGCTCCGACGGGCCTCGGCAGCGTCCGGTGCGCCAGGTCGTGCTGGCCGGGCACCGCGACGCCGGGGGTGCCCGGGCCCAGCTGGACCGGGCGCTGGCGCTGGGCGGTGCCGGCTGGCGCGCCCGGACCCTGGCCACGGTGCCCTCGAACCTGAAGAACCCGGCGTGGCTGGCCGACCAGGCCTCGTCCCTGGCCGAGTCCGCCGACCTCGAGGTGACGATCTGGGACGAGAAGCAGCTCGAGGCGCAGGGCTTCGGGGGCATCGTCGCCGTCGGCAAGGCCTCGGCGACGCCGCCCCGCCTGATCCGGCTGGACTACCACCCCGACTCCTCCGCCGACTCGACCTCGGGCAAGAGCAAGAGCAGGGGCAGCGGGAAGCGCTCGCCCGCGGTGCCGCACGTGGTCCTGGTCGGCAAGGGCATCACCTTCGACTCCGGCGGCCTGGACATCAAGCCCGCCGAGGGCATGGTGAGCATGAAGCGGGACATGACCGGAGGCGCCGTCGTGCTCGCCACCATGGCCGCGCTCGCCGACGTCGGATGCCCCGTGCGGGTCACCGGCCTAGTGGCCTGCGCGGAGAATGCGATCAGCGGCAACGCGATGCGCCCCGGCGACGTGATCGTGCACTACGGCGGCCGCACCTCGGAGGTGAACAACACCGACGCCGAGGGTCGACTGGTGCTGGCCGACGCCATGGCGTACGCCGTGGCGGAGCTCGCGCCTGACGCCCTGGTCGACGTCGCCACCTTGACCGGTGCGATGAAGGTCGCCCTCGGTCAGCAGACCGGAGGGTTCTTCGCCAACAACGAGGCCCTGGCCTCCGCGGTGGCCGAGGCCGGTCGGCTCTCCGGGGAGCAGGTGTGGCGGATGCCGCTGGTGGCCGACTACGAGGAGAAGCTCTCCTCCAAGGTCGCCGACGCCGACAACGCCGCGGGCGGCCCGGGCGCGATCACCGCCGCACTGTTCCTCCAGCACTTCGCCCAGGACGTGCCCTGGGCCCACCTGGACGTCGCCTCGGTCGGGGACGCTCCGGCCGAGCGCTACGAGTGGACGACCGGCCCCACCGGCTTCGGGGCTCGGCTGCTGCTGACCTGGCTCGGCTCCCAGGCGCCGCTCGAGGGAGTCCGGTGAGGGGACTCAGCGTCCGCTGGTCGCTGGTGGACGCAGCGCCCGGGGTCGAGGACCAGCTGGCCGACTACGTCGCGGAGACGTCGTACCCCAAGTTCTCGGGGATGGCCGGGCTGCGGTTCAAGACCTGGCGGCAGCGGCCCGGCGAGTGGTTCGAGGGCAGCTACGTGTTCGCGAGCCCGGAGGACCGCGAAGAGTTCGAGGCGAGCTTTCGCGCCGGTGCCGCAGCATCGCCGGTGTCCCGGATCGTCGGCTCGCCCCCGGTGCTCATCGAGCCGTGCGACGTCGTCGCCGTGGCCGAGGGCTGGGAAGGCTTCCAGGCCGCGCCACGAGCCACCGTGGAGAACTGAGAGGGGCTCAGGACTCCCCGGCCCACTCCTTCTTGGCGACCAGCAGGCCGTCACCCACGGGCAGCAGGGCCGGGACCAGCGACTCGTGCTCGCTGATCTGGCGCAGCAGCTCGCGGATCGCCACGGTCTGCTCGTCGCGCTGGGCCGGATCCGCGACCTTGTCGTGCCACAGGGCGTTGTCGAACGCCACCACGCCGCCGGGCCGCAGCAGGCGCAGGGCCTCCTTGAGGTAGGCGGAGTACTCGTGCTTGTCCCCGTCGCAGAACACCAGGTCGTAGTGGCCGTCGGTGAGGCGCGGCAGCACGTCGAGGGCGGCGCCGCTGATGGTGCGGGCGCGCTGCGGGGGATGCCGGCCTCGGCGAAGGTCTCCTTGGCCAGGCGCTGGTGCTCCGCCTCGATGTCGACGGTGGTCAGCACGCCGTCCGGGCGCATCCCGCGCAGCAGCCACAGGCCTGAGACGCCGGTGCCGGTGCCGATCTCGACCACGGTGCGGGCCTCCAGCACGGCGGCCAGGAAGCGCAGGGCGGCTCCGCCGCCGGCGCCGATCGAGGTCACCCCGACCTCCTCGGCGCGGGACCGGGCAGCGGCGAGGACGTCGTCCTCGGCGACGAACTGCTCGGCGTAGGTCCAGCTCGCAGGCTTGATCGGGGTGGTGATGGTGACCTCCTGGGTCGGTCCTGAGGGGTGTCGGGAACTCCCTCGCGGCAGGCGCGAGATGTCTGCGGACTCTACCGCGAATGAGAGTTCGGGGCTCCGGGAACACCGTGGGGGTCCGGATCGTTCTCGTCTCGAGCGGACTTCACGGCTCGCTCACAGCCTTCTCTCAGTCCCACTCGATAGCGTCGGGCCTCCCCCCGGTGCACGACACGTTGGAGAGCATGTGTTCGGCGCACCGTTCCGCACCCATCAGGAGGCCCCCGTGACGGACACGACGCAGCAGACGTCGGAGGTCCCCACCTGGGACGAGGTGGTCACCCGTCACTCCGACCGGGTCTTCCGCCTGGCCTACCGGCTGACCGGCAACCGGCACGACGCCGAGGACCTCACCCAGGAGGTCTTCGTCCGGGTCTTCCGCTCCCTGGACTCCTACACCCCCGGCACGTTCGAGGGCTGGCTGCACCGGATCACCACCAACCTGTTCCTCGACTCCGCCCGACGCCGGCAGCGGATCCGGTTCGACGCCCTCTCCGACGAGCGGGCGAGCCGGCTGACCAGCTCCGAGGCGACCCCGGACGCGGCGTACGCCGACCAGACGTTCGACGACGACGTGGAGCGGGCCTTGGCCACGCTGCCCCCCGACTTCCGGGCCGCGGTGGTGCTCTGCGACGTGGAGGGCCTCAGCTACGAGGAGATCGCGGAGATCCTCGACGCCAAGCTGGGCACCGTGCGCTCCCGGATCCACCGGGGCCGGGGCATGCTGCGCACCGCGCTGGCACACCGCGCCCCGAGCGACGGACGTGAGCGCTACGCCGGGCCGACCAGCGAGGCGCTCCCCGCTCTGGGGGGCCACCAGTGATCGGCCACCTCGGAGCCCGGGTGAGCGCACTGCTGGACGGCCGTCTGCCGGCTGCGGAGGAGGAGCGGGCCTGGGAGCACGTGCACGTGTGCCACCCCTGCCGTGACCTGGTGGAGCGCGAGGGCTGGGTGAAGACCCGGCTCGCAGAGCTGGGCCACGACGCCGCCACCGCGCCCCTCTCGCTCAAGCAGAACCTGACCCAGCACCTGCTGACGCTGTCCCCGGAGGCGTTCGGCGCGGCCGGTGCCGCGGGCTCCGCTGACGCCAGGTCCCGCACCCGCTCGCTGGTGGCCCTGGGCGCCGGCGCGGTCGGCGTCTCGGTGGTGGGCGTGCTCGCTCTGGGTGCTGCCCCGGCCAACACCCCGCCGGCGGAGCGTCGCGCGCCGGCCACCAGCCTGGTCCGGCCGACCCCCAGCGTGGACCAGGCGTCGCGGGAGAGCCCGACGAACCGTCTGGGGCTGCGGCGGGAGAAGATGGGTCCGTGAACGATCAGGAGCCCCCGGGGCCGACCGAGGCCGACCACGGGGCCGACGGGGCGCTGCCGCCGTACCCGCAGCCCGGGCACCCGGCAGATCCGCAAGCAGACACGCGAGCAGAGTCGCAAGCAGATCCGCAAGCAGAGTCGCGGGTGGATCCGCTGGCTGACACCCAGCCGTACGGCGCTGCTCAGGACCCCGCGCCGGTCTTCGAGCAGTCCGGGTCTGCCGCCCCCGGTGCTGCCGGCCAGCAGTCGGCGCCGGCCTGGACCGGTGATTCTGGGCCCGAGCGGGAGGCGACCCGCCCGCTGCCCTTCGGCCCGGTGCCGTTCGGCGCCGGGCCGGCCGAACCCTCGGCCTGGGACCCGGCGCCGGTCCAGCCGGGCCGGCGACTGCCCGCGTGGACGTGGCCCGCGATCGCTGCGCTGGCGCTGGTGGTCGGGCTGGTGGGCGGTGCGATGGGTGCGGCGCTCTACGAGTCGAGCGAGGACCCCGCCGTCTCCCGCGGACTGAGTCCCTCGACCACCCGGACCGCTCCGCCGATCTCCGCTTCGAACCAGTCGGTCTCCGCGGTCGCCGAGGAGCTCCTGCCCAGCACCGTGCAGATCCTCGCCGGGTTCGACGGGTCGGACAGCGGAGCCACCGGGTCCGGCTTCGTGCTGGACACCGAGGGTCACGTGATCACCAACAACCACGTGGTGGCCGACGCCGCCGACGACGGCACCATCGACGTGGTCGACTCCGAGGGCACCACGCACACCGCCACCGTGGTCGGACGCAGCAGCGTCTACGACCTCGCCGTCCTCAAGGTCGAGGCGAGCTCGTCGCTGCGGCCCGCCAGCCTGGGGTCCTCCGCCGGGCTGAGGGTGGGGGAGCCGGTGGTCGCGTTCGGCGCACCGCTGGGGCTCAGCCAGACCGTGACGTCGGGGATCGTCAGTGCCCTGAACCGTCCCGTCACCACCGGTGAGACCGATGACACCTCGTCGTTCATCAACGCGGTGCAGACCGACGCGGCCATCAACCCGGGCAACTCCGGCGGACCTCTGGTCAACCTCGCCGGCCAGGTCGTGGGCGTGAACTCCGCCATCGCCACCACCGGTGGGTTCATGCAGGAGGCCGGCAACATCGGGGTCGGCTTCGCCATCCCGATCGAGCAGGTCGAGACCACCGCCCAGCAGATCCTCAGCACCGGCGAGGCGCGCTACCCGGTGATCGGAGCCACCGTCCAGACCGGCGAGTCCAGGGAGTTCCAGGGCGCTCGCATCGACGAGGTGCGCGAGGACACCCCGGCCGAGGACGCAGGGCTGCGCAGCGACGACCTGGTGGTCGCGGTCAACGGTCAGCGGGTCACGGACGGGATCTCGCTGATCGTCTCGATCCGCACCCACCAGCCGGGCGAGACCCTGGAGTTCACCGTGGTCCGCGGCGGCAAGGAGAGCAAGGTCAAGATCACCCTGGACTCCGAGGTCGGCTGAGCCGGCTCAGTCCTCAGAGCCGCGGGCGTCGGCCTCCACGAACGGGTGCTCGTCGACGAACTGACGCGTCTCGGTGTACATCTGGGCGATGAAGGCCTCGAGCTGCTCCGACTCCACCCGCCACTGCCCCCGGCCGCCGATCTTGATCGCGGGGAGCTCGCCTCGTCGGACCAGGGCGTAGACCTGGGCGCTGGAGGTGTTGAGCACCTCCGCGACGTCGGCAAGGGTGAGGAAGCGTGGGGTGCCGGGCATTGCCCCATGGTGCCAGCCGCGTCCACACCGGTGCCGACCCCCCGTGGTCTTCCTGTGGACAACTGGGGGAGCCCCGCGCGGCAACCGCGAGGATGAGGGCCGTGCTGAACTCTTCGGGGAACCTCGACGCTCCGCCCGCGCTGCGCGCGACCACGCCCGGCTGGCGTGACCCCCGACTCTGGATCGGGGTGGCGCTGGTGGCGGTCTCGGTGGTGGTCGGGGCCAGGGTGGTCGGGGGTGCGGACGAGTCGGTGGCGATGTGGTCGGTCTCCCGCGAGCTGGCGCCCGGCGACGTCCTGGAGCCCTCGGACCTGGAGGTCACCCGGGTCAGGTTCGCCCAGCCGGCGGACGCCCGCGCCTACTTCGGCGTCGACGACGAGCTGCCCGCCGACCGCTACCTGCTGCGCGGCATCGGGGTGGGGGAGATGGTGCCGCGCGCCGTGCTCGGAGCCCCCAGCTCGGACATGGCCCACGTGTCGGTCTCCGTGCCGTCGGCCCAGGTGCCCCCGTCGGTGCGCAGCGGCTCGGTGGTCGACGTCTGGCTCGCCCCGCGTCCGGGGGCGGAGAACGCCCGGGCCCGGCTCGCGGTGAGCGAGGTGACGGTGGTGGAGGCGCCCCGGGCCAGCAGCGGGTTCGGTGCCGAGGGCCAGCGGCAGCTGGTCCTCGGCGTGACCGACGAGGGCGTGGACCTGGCCCGGGTGCTCACCGCCAGCGGCACCGACCGCCTGATGCTCGTCGGGCGCGGCTGAGATGATCTGCGTCCTGCTGCTGGCCTCCGGCGCCGCCTGGGAGTCCCCGGCGCTGGCACAGCTGGGGACCCGGCCCGGCATCGTGGTGCTCAAGCGCTGCGTCGACGTCGACGACCTGATGGCCACCGCGGCCAGTGGGCAGGCCGACGTGGCCGTGGTCTCGCTGCGGGCCCCGGGCCTGGACGCGGAGGCCGTCGCCCATCTGCGGCGCCACGACGTACGGCCCGTCGCCGTCGCCGCGAGCGGCGGCGGGGAGGACCTCGCGGTGCGCCTGGCGCGGCTCGACGTGCGGACCGTGGTGACCAGCGACCAGCTGGAGTCCCTGCCGGACGTGGTGAGCACGGTGGAGGGAGTCGCCGACACCCGACCGCGCTCCGACCCCGGGACCGGCCTCCACGAGCGGCCCGCCCAGAGCGGTGACCCGCACAAGGTGGTGACGGTGTGGGGGCCGGCCGGGTCTCCGGGCCGGACCACCCTGGCCACCGCCTTCGCCGCCGAGCTGGCTCGCCGCGACACCATGACCCTCCTGGTGGACGCCGACCCGCGCGCTGCCGCGGTGGCGCAGCACCTCGGAGTGCTGGACCAGGTCTCCGGGGTGCTGGCCGCCTCGAGGCTCGCCGCGTCCGGCTCCCTGCCCGAGCGGCTCCCCTCGGCGTGCCGTGCGGTGACCCCGAAGCTGGGCGTGCTGACCGGCCTGCCTCGCGCCGACCGGTGGGTCGAGGTCCGACCCGGAGCCCTCGGCGAGGTGCTCGAGGAGGCCCGGGCGAGCTGGGAGGTCGTCGTCGATGCCGGGTCCGACCTCGGTGACGACACCTGGGACCGAGGCACGGGCGCCCCGCACGCCTTGACCCTGGAGGCGCTGGAGGCCGCCGACGACATCGTGGTGGTCGGCTCCGCGGACCCGGTCGGCCTGGCGCGGCTGGCCCGCGGCCTGGTCGACCTGCGCGAGGTGCTCGGGGAGGTGCCGGTGCGGGTGGTGGTCAACCGGATGCGTTCGTCGCTGGGGTGGTCGCAGCCGGACGTCGCCGCGATGGTGGAGGGCTTCGCCCTGGTCGCCGGCCTGCACTTCCTGCCCGAGGACCAGGCCGCTGCCGACCGTGCCCTGGTGGCGGGCCGCGCGGTCGGCGAGGACGGGGACTCCCCGCTCTCCCGCGGCATCGCCTCCGTGGTGGACGCAGTCCACCCGGCCAGCTACGGGGCCCGTCCGAAAGGTCCGCGGGGGCGCCTCCCGGGCCGGGTCAGGAAGCGAAGAGCAGGTACAGCCCGCCCGCGGTGAACGCCACCATGGCGAACAGGAGCGGCAGCTGGCCGGTGAGCTGGTGCCGCGCCGGCAGCAGCCGGATGGCGCGGTCGTGAGCGGCCACCACGCCCAGGATGTGGCCGATCACCACGCCTGCCACCTTGATGTTGGCCAGCAGGGTCGGGTGGTAGGAGAGCCAGTAGTTCACCGACCAGTCGGCCGTCCCCAGCCAGTTGTCCCCCCGCGACAGCGGGTCGCTCATCTGGATCAGCGTCGTCTGGCCGTACTCCACCAGGTAGGACAGGTAGTGCGCCACGATGTAGCCCACGATGATCGGCACCATCGAGTGTGCGAAGAGGTCCGGGAGCGCGGATCGTGCGGTGCCGGAGCCCACGCCGGTGGCCATGGTCGCCACCACCAGGACCGCCGTCACCCCGGCGCAGAAGGCCAGCAGGGCCAGGTTGTTCCACACCGTGCCGCTGATCTCCGACCCCTGCACGTGGCGCAGCCACATCGGGGACTCGCGGAAGGAGTCGAAGGCGGTGGAGCCGAAGAGCACCCCGACCACCCCGACCAGCCCGGGCCGCGCCACCACCGAGTCCAGGTTGGCCAACGGCGAGCGCAGCACCAGGACGTCGCCGCGGCGACCCCACACCGACAGGTGCGCCACCAGGGTGGAGTAGACCTCGAACGGATCGGCACGGGCCAGGAAGCGGGTGCCGAAGAGCGTGCCCCCGGCCACCATCACCGCCAGGTAGACCGCCAGCCACAGCCTCAGGGTGCCGAGCTCGGTGGAGTGCGGATTCACCAGCTCGAGCCAGACGAAGGCGTACAGGCCCAGCGCCGCGGGCCAGTAGCCCAGCCGCGCGGGGTAGTCGTAGATGCCCCGCGCAGGGTCCGAGCCGGTGGCCCGGGCGATGAGCTCCACGATGGTGCGCAGGGGGCTCACCGCACGCCACACCGGACCCAGCAGCAGGCTCAGCGGCACCAGGCCCACCCAGACCAGCACGTAGAACATGCCGAAGATCGGGTTGATCACCAGGTCCTGCCCGAGGACCGCGGCTACGGCCGCGTAGCCGAGCAGCAGCAGGCCGAGGACCTTGGCGGCCCACCGGTACGCCGGCGCGGCCACGAGGGACTGCAACCAGGCGGGTGCCGGCCGGCCCGAGCTCGCCGCGTCGTAGCGCGGGGAACGCCACGCCACCGCCAGGACGGTGAAGGAGATGACGAGCGCGGCGACCGCGCCCGCCACCGCCAGCTCGCGGGAGATCGGGAGGTCCTTGGCCCCTCCCAGGCCGTGTGCCCAGAGGTCGGGCCCCATGTCAGCGCACTTCGAGCTGGAGCACCACCAGCGCCGGGTCGTGGGACTCAACCTCGACCACGCCGGGCTGGTCGATGGTGACCTCGTGCTCGGTGACGCCGGCGGTGAACTCGATCTCCTGCTCCGGGGTGGAGTGCACGTGCAGCTCGCCGGCGCGGTCCGCGGTGATGACGATCTTCACCGGCTCGCCTGCCGCGACCTCGATCCGCTCGCCCTTGGGCTCGAACGAGTCCTGCTCGAGGGTGATCTCGATGGGGGCCGGCTCCTGCTCCTGGGTCTGGGACGAGGTGGGGGTCGAGGTGGACCCGCCCTCCGAACCCGGGGTGGTGTCGACGTCGTCACCGCAGGATGCGAGGGTTCCCAGCACCAGGCAGGACAGCGCGAGCCCGGTGGCGAGGCGCAGGCGAGATCGGGACGGGAGAGGCATCGTGGTCTTCACTCCTCGGATGTGTTGGTTTCTGTCAGACTCCCATGCGCAGCCAACCACCTCGACGGAAGGGGACACATGAGCGAGCGGCTCCGGCCGCGGGACCTGGCCTTCCTGGCCACGGATTCGCCCTCCACCCCGATGCACAACGCCACCCTCGAGGTCTTCGAGCCCGGCAAGCGCGGCTTCGACTACGCGAGCGTGGTCGACCTCATCGCGGAGCGGATCGCCTACGTGCCCCGCTACCGCCAACGGCTCCAGGCGGTCCCGGGCCGACTGGCTAACCCGGTCTGGGTCGACGACCAGGAGTTCGACCTCAGCTACCACGTGCGGCGCTCCGCGCTGCCCCGTCCGGGCACCATGGACCAGCTGCTGGAGCTCGCGGCGCGGATCGTGTCCCGGCCGCTGGACCGGCACCGCCCGCTGTGGGAGGTCTACGTCATCGAGGGCCTGGCCGAGGGCAGGGTGGCGGTGCTGGCCAAGTCGCACCAGATCCTCGTCGACGGCATCCAGACCGTCGACCTGGGCCAGGTGATGCTGGACGTCAGCCCCGACCAGGAGCCGCTGGGCCGGGACGAGTGGCGCCCCGAGCGCACCCCGACCTCGGCGTCGCTGGTGCTGGGGGCCATCGCCGACAGTCTCGACTCGCCCGCCACGGTGCTGAGCACGACCCGCAGCAACCTGGGGTCCTTCCTGCGCACCGCAGACTCCGCGGTCAACCGCGTGGGCCAGGTGGCCAGCGCGCTGTCCAACCGCCGTCCGACGCCGGAGTCCCCGGTCAACGGTCCGCTGTCCCAGCAGCGACGACTGGTCACGGTGGCCACCGACCTGGCCGACTACCGCCGGATCCGCCGGGTCCACGGCACCACGGTCAACGACGTGGTGCTGGCCACCGTCACCGGCGGCCTCCGCGGCTGGCTGATGACCCGGGACGAGGCGCTGTACGGGATCCGCCGGCTGCGCGCGATCGTCCCCATGTCGGTCATCGACGACGAGCTGGAGCCCACCTCCCTGGGCACCCAGGTGACCGGCCACGAGGTCAACCTCCCGGTCGGTGAGCCCAGCGCGGTGGTGCGCCTGCTCCAGGTCAGCCACAGCTTCCACGGCCACAAGGAGACGGGCCGGGCGGTGGGTGCGGAACGGCTCGCGGGCATCGCCGGGTTCGCGCCCACCACGTTCCACGCACTCGGGTCCCGGGTGGCGGGTGCGGAGCTGCGGCGCGGCTTCCACCTCTCGGTCACCAACGTGCCGGGACCCCAGTTCCCGCTCTACGCCGCCGGGGCCCGGATGCTCGAGAGCTATCCGGTGCACCCGCTGCTGCCCGGACACGCGGTGGCGATCGGGGTGACCTCCTACGACGGCCAGGTCTTCTACGGCATCACCGTCGACCGGGACCTGATCCCCGATGCCGACGTGCTGGGCCAGTGCCTGGTCGAGGCGCTGGAGGAGCTGAGCGACTCGGCCAGCGACACCCGCCCGCGGGCGCCGCGCGGGCGCAAGAAGCAGAGCCCGGACCGGCGGAAGCCGCGATGAGCACCCGGATCTACCTCCCGGGTGACTGGCAGGGCGTCGTCGAGCGCGTCGAGGTGCACCGCATGGTCGAGGCCATGGGGGACGAGCCGTCGTACGCCGAGCGCACCGGGTACGCCGTCACTCCCGCGCTGCGCGCTGAGCTGCCCGACTGCGACGACGAGGAGCTGGAGCACGTCGCCATGACCCAGGCGGCCCAGGAGTCGCTGCACCACTTCGTCACCGACGACGGTCCGCGCCGCCGCCTGGTGCTGGTGGTGGAGGCCACGGAGGTGGAGCAGGTCGACGACGTCGCCCAGGTCCGTGCCGAGGTCTCGATTCCCGGCGACGTGGTCGCCTGGCTGGTGGACACCGAGGAGGCCGGCGAGGACGTCGCCGCGGCCGTGGAGGCGCTCGACCGCGGCGACTCGGACGCCTTCGAGGAGGCCGCCGAGCGGTGCCTGGACCACGAGCTGGCCTGGTTCGCGGCCACCGAGGTCGACGAGGTCATGCGCCTGCGCTGAGCGCTCGCCCGGCGAGGCTGACCCCGTCGCTCACGCCGGTTGCCCGGCTCTGACACGATCGGGACATGGACGGCATCGCGTTTCCCCCGGCTCCCACCAACGAGACGAACCTGACCTATGCCCCCGGCTCGCCGGAGCGAGCCTCCCTGGAGCAGGAGCTGGCCCGGCTGAAGGGCCTCCAGCCGCTGCTGCCCGCGCACGTGGACGGGGAACGTCGTCCTGGTCGCGGCGCGGAGCTGACAGTGGTGCAGCCGCACGACCACCAGCACGTGCTGGCGAGGTTCCACGGCTCCACCGCCCAGGACGCCCAGGACGCCGTCGCGGCAGCCGCCCGCGCCGCGGCCCCGTGGCGGGACCTGGGGCTGGACGAGCGGTCCGCGATCCTGCTCAAGGCCGCGGACCTGCTGGCCGGACCGTGGCGGCAGCGGCTCAACGCCGCCACCATGCTGGGGCAGTCCAAGACGGCGTACCAGGCCGAGATCGACGCCGCCTGCGAGCTGATCGACTTCTGGCGGTTCAACGTCCACTACGCCAAGCAGATCCTCACCGACCAGCCGATCGCCAACTCGCCCGGGGTGTGGAACCGGACCGACCACCGGCCGCTGGAGGGGTTCGTCTACGCGATCACCCCGTTCAACTTCACCGCCATCGCCGGGAACCTGCCCACGGCTCCGGCGCTGATGGGCAACACCGTCATCTGGAAGCCCTCACCGACCCAGCAGCTGGCCGCGAGCCTGACCATGGAGCTGCTGGAGGAGGCCGGCATGCCGCCGGGGGTGATCAACATGCTGCCCGGGGACGGTCTGGAGGTCTCGAAGGTGGCCCTGGCGCATCCCGACCTGGCGGGCATCCACTTCACCGGCTCCACGCCCACCTTCCAGCACCTGTGGCGCACGGTGGGGGAGAACATCTCCGGCTACCGGTCCTACCCGCGGATCGTGGGGGAGACCGGGGGCAAGGACTTCATCGTCGCCCACCCCTCGGCCGACCCGGACGTGGTCCGGGTGGCGATGATCCGGGGGGCCTTCGAGTACCAGGGCCAGAAGTGCTCGGCCGCGTCGCGGGCCTACGTCGCCCGGTCGGTGTGGGACGCGATCCGCGACCAGCTGCTCGCCGACGTGGAGGCGCTGCCGATGGGTGATGTCAGCGACTTCTCCAACTTCATGGGCGCGGTCATCGACGAGCGTGCGTTCGCCAAGCACCAGAAGGCCCTCGCCCGGGTCGCCGGCACCGACCACCTGACCCTGCTGGCGGGGGGCCAGACCGACGGCTCCGTGGGATGGTTCGTCAGGCCGACCGTGGTGGAGTCGACCGACCCGACCGACCAGATGTTCTCCGAGGAGTACTTCGGCCCGATCCTCGCGGTGCACGTCTACGAGGACGCGCAGTTCGAGCAGGTCGTGACCCAGCTGGAGTCGTTCGCGCCGTACGCCCTCACCGGGGCGGTCATCGCGCAGGACCGCGCCGCGATCGCGTGGGCCCAGGACGCGCTGCGTTTCGCGGCCGGCAACTTCTACGTCAACGACAAGCCGACCGGGGCCGTGGTCGGACAGCAGCCCTTCGGCGGGGGGCGCGCCTCGGGGACCAACGACAAGGCGGGGGCGGCGGTCAACCTGCTGCGCTGGACGAGCCCGAGGTCGATCAAGGAGACGTTCCTGCCGCCCAAGGACCACCGCTACCCGCACATGGGCTGAGGTGCGATCCCGGGCCGGGCGGGTGCCGGGCCGGCACCACGGGGGGAACCACCACCGGGAACCAGCACGGGGGACAATGAGGTCATGACGCCGTACCTGCCGCCGCAGATCCCGCCGATGCACATGGGCGCGCTGCACGGCTACGAGCAGGCCCTCACGCTCGTGCTGGCCTTCGGTCCGTTCCTGGTGCTCGGGGTGCTCGTGTGGCTGCGGCGCCGGGAGGACCGGGAGGCCTCCTACCCAGACCGGGCGGGAGGCGACTCAGACCGGGCGGGAGGCGAGGTAGTCGGTGCCGACCGCGTTCTCGGTGCGCAGGGCCTTGACGAGGAGGTCGTGGACCAGCCCCTCGATCTTGCCGCCGACCAGCGGGATGGACACCTTGACGTCGAGGGTGACGGTCTCGGTGGTCACTCCCGCTGACTCCGCCAGCTCGGCGACACCGGTGATCTGACCCGGCTTGCCGGGGATCTCGACGGTGTAGTCGGCCCTGGCGTCCTGCCACGTCTCGGTCTGCACGATGTCGATCCGCTCGCCGACGAACTTGGCCGCGAACGCGGGGATGCCCTCCACCGCCTGCACCCGCTGCACCGTCACCCGGGTGCCGTCGGTGGTCTCCTCCACCTGCGCCTCGTGGCTGACCACGTGCTGGCGCTGGCACACCTGGTCGCGGAACTCGGGGTCCCGCAACATCGCGGCGACCGCCCCCAGAGGGGCGTCGTAGGTGAGGACGTGGTGGATTCGCTTGGTCATGGAGACATCATGACCGCTCGCTGTGACGCGCCGGTAGCCGCCCGTGTTGTATGTGTCACACCTCGCGTCCTAGGGTCGAGTCCGTGGCCACACCCGCTGATGAAGAGAAGCTCGACCTCCTGAGGCAGGCCGTGGCCTGCCGCGGCAGCGAGGACGTCGACGGCGTCCTCTCCGCAGGCGACGTGGAGGTCCTGCTCCCTGCCTACTACCGGCACGCGCCGCCGGAGGACCTGCTCGAGCGCACGCCCGTTGACCTCTTCGGCGCCTTCCTCAGCCACTACCGGGCCGCGCGGGTCCGGCCCCAGGGCCGGGCGGTGGTCCGGGTCCTCACTCCCGGAGCCGAGGGCGACGGCTGGTCCGCGAGCGGTCACTCGGTGGTCGAGATCGTCACCGACGACATGCCCTTCCTGGTCGACTCGGTCACCATGGAGCTGGCCCGGCAAGGTCGCGAGGTGCGCGGGGTCATCCACCCGCGGTTCTCCGTGGGCCGGGACCTCGGCGGGGAGATGGTGACGCTCGCGCCGCTGGACGAGACCGCCGCCCACGAGCACTTCGAGCAGGCTCCGGCGGAGTCCTGGATGCACGTGGAGATCGACCGGGTCACCGATCCCGAGGAGCCGGCGCGGCTGGCCGAGGCCCTCGAAGGGGTGCTTCGCGACGTGCGCGAGGCGGTCGAGGACTGGGAGAAGATGCGCGCCCAGGTCTCCGCGATCGTGGCGCAGCTGCGCACCGCACCCCCGGACCTGCCCGCAGCGGAGGTCCGCCAGGGCGGCGAGCTTCTGGAATGGCTTGCCGACGACCACTTCACCTTCCTCGGCTACCGCGAGTACGCGCTCGAGTCCTCCGGGGACGACCTCGCGCTGCGGGCGGTGCCCGGCACCGGGCTGGGCATCCTGCGCGCGGACCCGGACATGTCCGGCTCCTCGGGCCGGCTGGGGCCGGTGGTGCGGGAGAAGGCGACCGAGCGCACCCTGCTGGTCCTGACCAAGGCCAACTCCCGAGCCACCGTGCACCGCTCGGCCTACCTGGACTACGTCGGGGTGAAGACCTTCGACGAGCACGGCAACGTGGCCGGCGAGCGCCGCTTCCTGGGGCTGCTGGCCAGTCGCGCCTACACCGAGTCCATCACCCGGATCCCGCTGCTGCGGGAGAAGGCGGCGGCGGTGCTCGCCGCGGTCGGGTTCGACGACCGCAGCCACGCCGGCAAGGCGCTGATGGACACGCTGGAGAACTATCCGCGGGACGAGTTCTTCCACACCCCCGCGTCCGAGCTGACGCCCATCGCGCAGAGCGTGATGTACGTCGGTCAACGCCGGCAGCTGCGCGCCTTCGTGCGTCGCGACACCTACGCGCGCTACGTCTCCGCCCTGGTCTACCTGCCCCGGGACCGCTACAGCACCGTGGTGCGGGAGCGCTTCGCCGAGATCCTGCGGGACCAGCTGGGTGGGGAGACGGTGGAGTTCACGGCCCGGGTGGACGAGTCCAACACCGCCCGGGTCCACTTCGTGGTCCACCCGGCGCGGGGGAGAGCATCGGAGAGTTCGACACCGCGAGGATCGAGCACCTGCTCTCCGAGGCCTCGCGCTCCTGGCGCGAGGACCTGCTCGCTGCCCTGGTGGCCGAGCACGGTGAGGACCGCGGGTCCCAACTGGCACAGGCCTACGCACACTCCTTCCCCGAGGCCTACAAGGAGGACTTCAGCCCCCAGACCGGCGCCGCGGACCTGGCCCGGCTGGAGGCCATCGAGGGCGAGGAGGGCGTGGACCTGCAGCTCGCCCCGGCGCCGTCCGGCGAGCGTGACCAGGCCCGGCTCAAGGTGTTCCGGGCCGGGGCGCCGCTGTCGCTGTCGGAGGTGCTGCCGATCCTCTCCTCGATGGGCGTCGAGGTCGTCGACGAACGCCCCTACGAGCTCGAGGGCCTGTCCCGCAGGACGCACATCTACGAGTTCGGTCTGCGCCACCAGGGGCCGCTGCCGGAGCGCGCGCGCACGCTGTTCTCAGACACCATCCGCGCCGTCTGGGACGGGCTGAACGAGATCGACGGCTTCAACGCCCTGGTCCTGAGCGCGGGCCTGACCTGGCGCCAGGCCACCGTGCTGCGCGCCTACGCCAAGTACATGCGGCAGGGCCGTTCCCTGTTCTCCATGGGCTCGATCGAGTCCGCGCTGCGGGTCAACGTCGACATCACCCGGCTCCTGGTGCGTCTGTTCGAGGCGCGCTTCGACCCCGGGGAGGACGGCGCCCCGGGCGACGACGAGGCCCGGGTCGCGCGGGTGGAGGAGCTGCAGGGCCAGATCCGGGCCGCCCTGGACGAGGTCGTCAGCCTGGACCACGACCGCATCCTGCGCTCCTACCTGACCCTGCTCGGGGCGACGCTGCGCACCAACTACTTCCGGCCGGCCGGCGACGGCGGGCCGCGGTCCTACATCTCCTTCAAGCTGGACCCGTCCTCGATCCCGGAGCTGCCCGAGCCGCGACCGCAGTTCGAGATCTTCGTCTACTCCCCGCGCGTGGAGGGCGTGCACCTGCGCTTCGGCGCGGTCGCCCGTGGCGGCCTGCGGTGGTCGGACCGGCGAGACGACTTCCGCACCGAGGTGCTGGGCCTGGTCAAGGCGCAGATGGTCAAGAACACGGTGATCGTGCCGGTGGGTGCCAAGGGCGGCTTCTACGCCAAGAGGCTGCCCGATCCCGGTGACCGGGAGGCCTGGCTGGCCGAGGGGGTCGCCTGCTACCGGACCTTCATCTCGGGCCTGCTCGACATCACCGACAACCTCGTGGACGGAGCCTGCGTGCCGCCGCCGGACGTCGTACGGCACGACGGCGACGACGCCTACCTGGTGGTGGCCGCGGACAAGGGCACCGCGACCTTCTCCGACATCGCCAACGCGCTGGCAGGGGAGTACGGGTTCTGGCTGGGGGACGCCTTCGCCTCCGGCGGCTCCGTGGGATACGACCACAAGGCCATGGGCATCACCGCCCGCGGTGCGTGGGTCTCGGTGCAGCGGCACTTCCGCGAGCGGGGCATCGACTGCCAGCGCGAGGACTTCACCTGCGTCGGCATCGGCGACATGTCCGGAGACGTGTTCGGCAACGGCATGCTCTGCTCCGAGCACATCCGACTGGTGGCGGCCTTCGACCACCGCGACATCTTCCTGGATCCAGACCCGGACGCCGCCGTGTCGTACGCCGAGCGCAAGCGTCTCTTCGAGCTGCCGCGCTCCAGCTGGGCCAGCTACGACACCTCCCTGATCTCGCCGGGGGGAGGGGTGTTCAGCCGTCGCCTCAAGTCCATCCCGCTGGACGAGAAGGTCCGGCGGGCCCTCGGCATCGACGATGCGGTGGAGTCGATGACGCCCGCCGAGCTGATGCAGGCGATCCTGCTGGCCCCGGTGGACCTGCTGTGGAACGGCGGCATCGGCACCTACGTCAAGGCGAGCACCGAGACGCACGCGGACGCCGGCGACAAGGCGAACGACCCGATCCGGGTCGACGGTGCCCAGCTGCGGGCGCGGTGCGTGGGGGAGGGCGGCAACCTCGGCTTCACCCAGCTGGGGCGGATCGAGTACGCCTCGGTCGGTGCGGACGGGGACGGCGGCCGGATCAACGCCGACTTCATCGACAACTCGGCCGGGGTCGACACCTCCGACCACGAGGTCAACATCAAGATCCTGCTGGACCAGGTGGTCAAGGACGGCGGGATGGACACCGAGGGCCGCAACACCCTGCTCGCGGCCATGACCGACGAGGTCGCCGGCCTGGTGCTGCGCGACAACTACGAGCAGAACCTCGCCCTGGCCAACGCGGAGGCCCAGGCGCCGGCGCTCCTGCACGTGCACGAGGACTGGATGAAGACCCTGGAGCGGCGCGGAGTGCTGAACCGGGAGCTCGAGGGCCTGCCCTCGGGCAAGGAGGTACGCCGCCGGATCGAGCGCGGCGAGGGGTTGACGACGCCGGAGCTGTGCGTGCTCCTGGCCTGGACCAAGATCGTGCTGGCCGATGAGCTGCTGGCCACCGAGCTGCCGGACGACCCTTACCTGCGCCTGGACCTGATCACCTACTTCCCCTCCAACATGCGCCAGGACTACCGGGCGCAGATGCTCGCCCATCCGCTGCGGCGCGAGATCATCACCACCCAGGTGGTCAACGACCTGGTCAACGGCGCGGGCATCACCTACTGGCCGCGCCTGGCCCGGGAGACCGGGGCCGGGGCGGCCGAGCTGACGCGTGCCAACTTCGTGGCCCGGGAGCTCTTCGGCTCCCTGGCCCTGCGCGACGAGATCCGGCAGGCCGACAACCGGCTGCCGGCCGCGGTACAGACCCGGATGCGGCTGGAGATGCGCACCCTGGTCGAGCGGGCCTCACGCTGGCTGGTGGCCAACCGGCGCGCGCCCCTGGACAGCGACGCCATCGTCGACGCGCTCAGCGTGCCGGTGCAGAAGGCGATGCTCGAGCTGCCGAACCTCATCGGTGGTCGCGAGCAGCTCGCCTTCGAGGGCAGGCGTGACTCCCTGATCCAGCAGGGTGTGCCCGAGGGCCTCGCCACCCGGGTGGCGGTGCTGCCCGCGGCGTACTCGTTGCTCTCGATCATCGAGACCGCCGATCGTGCGGGCGAGGCGACCGCGGACGTGGCCCGCCTGCACTTCACCCTCGGCGAGCGGCTGGGACTGCCGGCGCTGGTGCAGCGCATCCTCAGCCTGCCCCGGGCCGACCGGTGGCAGGCGATGGCGCGGGCCGCGCTGCGGGACGACCTCTACTCGGTGCACGCCCAGCTGACCGCGCAGGTGCTCTCCGGGACGCCGGACGAGGAGTCGGCCGCAGCCCGGGTCGCCGCCTGGGAGGACGCCCACCCGCAGCTGGTGGCCCGTTCGGCGGAGACCCTGGAGGAGATCTGCCTCGACGACGAGGCGGACCTGGCGCGGATGTCGGTGGGACTGCGGGTGGTGCGCGGACTGCTCACCATCGGCTGACCGCGGGTGCGGATCCGCCGCGGGGCAGGGGCGGCGACGCAGGCGTCTACGCTGACGCTCGTGAACCAGATGACCGCGGGGGAGCGGCGCCGATGGCCCCTGGTGCCCGGCGACCTGCTGCGGGCGGCGGCCCTGCTCAGCGTCGTGGTCAGCACCTTCACCGACGGCTTCATCGGGTTCGCCCTCTTCATGCTGGTGCTGGGAGGCGTCATGGTGCCCCGGGCGCTGGGTGCGCCGGCCGTGCTGGACGTGGCCTACTGCGCGATGCTGCTCTTCGGCGCCTGGGCGGCCCAGCTCGACTGGTACCGGCGCGTGGGTTGGCTGGACGTGGTGGTCCACGCCTGCGCCACCGGACTGGTGGCTGCCATCGGGTACGTCGCGGCGCGCCGGCTGCGACTGTTCTCCACCGACCAGCCCCGGGGCGGTGTCTGGCTGGTCACCGTGTGCCTGGGGATGACCCTGGCGGTGCTGTGGGAGTTCGGCGAGTGGCTGGGTCACGCCTTCCTAGACGAGCACATCCAGGTCGGGTACGACGACACCATGGGCGACCTGGTCGCCGGCCTGGCCGGCTCGGTCGTCGCTGCCCTGCTGCTCGCCTCCCGGCTCCCGGCGCGCCGCCGGTGACCGGGCACCGGTCGGCCCGCGGGCCGCAGGCAGCGGTCACCGTCTCGGTGGTGATCCCGGTGCTGGACGACGCGGTGGCGCTGCGCCACTGCCTGGAGCTGCTCAGCCGCCAGAGCCTGGCGCCGCTGGAGGTCGTGGTCGTCGACAACGGCTCGAGCGACGACAGCGCGCAGGTGGCCAGGGACTTCGGTGCGGTGGTGGTCCACGAGCCTCGTCGCGGCATCCCGATGGCCGCCGCCGTCGGGTACGACGCCGCGAGCGGGGAGGTCATCGCCCGGCTGGACGCCGACTCCC
This sequence comes from Nocardioides houyundeii, assembly GCF_002865585.1. Taxonomy (NCBI): domain Bacteria; kingdom Bacillati; phylum Actinomycetota; class Actinomycetes; order Propionibacteriales; family Nocardioidaceae; genus Nocardioides; species Nocardioides houyundeii. Next base: position 1,050,703 of record NZ_CP025581.1, read on the forward strand.
GCCCGCCGCGGCACTGGGTGGCGCGGGTCGCCCGGGCGATGTCGGAGGAGAGCCGGGACGCGGTCACGGGCACCGGCTGGTTCTACGACCTGCCCTGGCCGCTGCGCGGGCCGGTGGCCTGGATCTACCTCGGGGCCTACTACGCGCTGTGCCACCTGGCCCTGGGGCACACCGCGGTGTGGGGCTCCAGCATGGCGGTGCGGCGCACCACCTGGCAGGCGGTGAGTGCCCAGGTGCACCGCGAGGACCCCGAGCTGCACGACGACCTGGACCTGGCCTTCGTGCTGGGGCCGACACGCCGGATCGTCCTGGACCCCACCCTCGGGGTGGGAGTCTCGGCCCGCTCGCTGCGCGGTGGGGCACAGCTGCGCCGCCGGCTGGTGCGGGCGCTGCGCACCCTGAGGGTGAACTGGGCGGTGCAACCCCCCTGGCTGCGCTGGACCGAGAGACTGGAGCGGGCGCTCAGCCGGAGAGGGTCAGCAGGATGAGCAGCTGGGTGACGAGGAACCCGGTGAGGTAGTTCAACCACAGGAAGCGGCGCCAGCCGTCGTGCGCCCGCTCGCACTCGGTGTCACGCAGCCGCAGGTACGGCGCCACGTTGGCCAGGTAGGGCAGCACCAGGGCCGCGGCCAGCGTGGCGGGCCACGGCAGGGTCAGCAGCAGCAGGCCCGCCAGGAGGTAGGCGCCCAGGGCGAACCACGTGGTGCGCCGTGCCCCCAGCACGGTGCCCACCGAGCCGATCCCGCCGGCCCGGTCGGCCTCGATGTCCTGCACAGCCCCGAACGCGTGCGAGGCGACACCCCACGCGAAGAAGCCGCCCAGTGCCGCTGCCGCCGTGCCGGTGACCGGTGCGTCGGCCAGCGCCAGGCCCAGCACGGCGGGGCTGACGAAGTGCGTGCTGGAGGTGAGCGAGTCCAGGAAGGGCCGCTCCTTGAACCGCAGGAGGGGCGCTGAGTAGGCGACCACCGCGAAGACGCTGACGGCCAGCACCAGCGTGGAGCGCAGGTCCCCCAGCGCCACCAGCGCGGCCACGAACGGCACGTTGAGGAGCACCGCGGACCAGATCGTCAGGCTGTGCACCCGGCGGTCCAGGACCATGCCCTCCACGCCGCCCTTGCGCGGGTTGCGGATGTCGGACTCGTAGTCGAAGACGTCGTTCACGCCGTACATCAGCAGGTTGTACGGGACCAGGAACCAGATGGTGCCCAGCACCAGCACCAGGTCGACCCCGCCGCCGGCCAGCAGGTAGGCCGCCGCGAAGGGGTAGGCGGTGTTGACCCAGCTCAGCGGTCGCGAGGACCCGACGACCTGACCCAGCAGTCGGGCGCCGCTCCCGGCCTCGGCGGCCACGGTGCTCACCTGGTCCCCGGCTCGGTACGGCGTGCCGGCCCCTGGAGCAGGAGCCGCAGCGCGGGCAGAGCGGCCACGGCGGCCAGCGGCCAGGCGAAGTCCTCGATCGGAGCCAGGCCGATCATGACTCCCGAGAGCTGGCTGTCCTCGAAGCGGAACAGGTCCGCGGCGATCATCACGTTGTCGAAGACGGCGGTCAGGCCCATCATCGCGGCCGCGGTCGCCCCCGTGGCGGCCCACCAGGACCGGTCGGGGCGCCGCAGCACCGCAGCGACCACCAGCAGCGCCGCGGCGCTGAGCAGGAAGAGCCCGGCGAGTCCGGCGTAGGTCACCGGCGCACCTCCGCCCGCCACGGCGCTCGCAGGAGCAGGGAGTGCAGCACCATCGTGATATAGCACAGGAAGATGATGAAGAAGATCTCCTCCACCGGAAGCTCGGGCAGCACCTCCAGCCCGGTCATCGCGGGGGAGTCGCCGCGCACGTACATGCCGAGCTCGATCGCGACCAGGTCCCAGGCGATGAAGAACGCCACCCCGAGGCCCACCACGACGGCCGCCAGGCGGGGGCGGGCGAACAGGAAGAGCGACCACCGCCGGTCGACCAGACCCATGCACAGCGTGGACAGCACGACGAAGCCCAGGTAGAGCAGGCTCACGCATCCACCGCCGGGGGCACCGGGGACGGTCCGCTGGTGCGGTCGCCCCGCAGCCGCTTCAGGGCGAGCTCCGCGCTGATCAGGCACATCGGCAGCCCGATGCCCGGGCGGGTGCCGTAGCCGGCGTAGTGCAACCCGTCCACCTTCTTCGAGACGTTGTCGGCGCGCAGGAAGGCGCTCTGCCTCAGCACGTGACCTGGTCCGAGCATGCTGCCACGGTAGGAGTTCAGCTCGCCGGCGAAGTCGCCGGGGCCGAAGGTGCGGCGTACCTCCACGCGCTCGGCGAGGTCGGGCACTCCGGCCCAGCCGGCGACCTGGGCGATGGCCGCGTCCACGATCTTCTCCACGTTCGGATCGCCCCGGCCGTCGGTCCCGCCCCGTCCGATGCCCGGGTCCGCGGGGACGGGCACCAGCACGAAGAGGTTCTCCTTGCCGGCCGGGGCCACCCGGTCGTCGGTGGCCGAGGGGCGGCACACGTAGAGCGAGGCGGGATCCGGCACCCGGGAGGGGTGGCCGAAGATGTCGTCGAAGTTCTGGTGCCAGTCGCGGGTGAAGAACAGCGAGTGGTGAGCCAGCTGGGGCAGGGCACCGTCGACGCCCAGCATCGCCAGCACTCCGCCCGGGCCGGCGTCCCGCTTGGCCCACCAGGACTCGGGATAGGTCTGCAGGTGCCTGGGCAGGAGTGCGGTCTCGACGTGGTGCAGGTCGGCGGCGCCGACCACGATGTCGGCGTCGAGCTCGTGGCGGGCCCCGTCGCCGTCGACGTAGGTGACCCCGCGAACGGCGGCGCGGCGGCCGCGGCCAGGGGAGGGTGCGGTGGTGCGGATCTCCTGCACCGTGCACCCGGTGTGCAGGTGGGCCCCGGCCTGGGCCGCCAGGCGGGTGATCGCGTCGATGAGGGTGGTGAAGCCGCCGCGCGGGTAGAGCACCCCGTCGGCCAGGTCCATCCAGCTCATCAGGTGGTACATGCTGGGCGCCCGGTCCGGGGAGGTGCCCAGGAAGACCGCGGGGTAGCCGAGCACCTGGCGCAGGCGCACGTCGTCGAAGCGGGCCGCCACGTGGGACTCCAGGGACCGGGTCAGCAGGGCGCCGAGCCGTGGCCCGTTGCGCAGCACGTCGGCGTTGAGCAGGGAGGAGCCGGAGTCGAAGCTGGTGTAGAGGAAACGATCGACCGCGAGGTCGTAGACATGCCGCGCGGAGTCGAGGTAGCTCGACAGCGCCGACCCGGCACCGGGTTCCAGGGACTCGAAGAGCCGCTCGTTCTCCGCCCGGGTGCCGGCGATGTCGACCGGCTCGGCATCGCCCTCGAAGAAGACGCGGTAGCCGGGGTCCAGGCGCACCAGGTCCAGCTCGGCGGCGGCCGAGGTGCCGAGCATCGCGAAGAAGTGCTCGAAGACCTCGGGCATCAGGTACCACGAGGGTCCGGTGTCGAACCGGTAGCCGTCGGTCTCCCAGAGCCCGGCGCGGCCCCCCAGCTCGTCGTGCTGCTCGAGCAGGTCGACGCTCCAGCCGTCGGTCGCGAGCAGGGCAGCGGTGGCGAGGCCGCTGATGCCGCCGCCGATGACCACCACGCGGCCCGCGCTCATCGGGCGCTCCGCAGCAGGCTGCCGACGACCAGGCGCGCCTTGTGCGGACCGGGCACCCGCACCCGGCGCCGGCGGATCTCGACGGCCGGGGTGGCGCGCAGCCGGGCGGACAGCTCGGCGAAGAGGTCGTGGGCCACCCGCACCGCCCGACGGCTGCTCGGCGGCAGGTCGGGGATCACCGCGGCCGCGGCGGCCAGGTCGAGGTCGATGTCGTCCAGGAGCGCGTCGCGCGTCCGGTCGTCGAGGTGCTCGGGGTCGAGCCCGGGGAAGTAGTGACGTCCCAGGTCCTGCTCGTCGGCGGCCAGGTCCCGCAGGAAGTTCACCTTCTGGAAGGCCGCACCCAGGCGCCGGGCGCCGGGGGCGAGGGCGTCGTACGCCGTGGCGGGGTCGGGCTCGTCGACCAGGAAGGCCCGCAGGCACATCAGGCCCACCACCTCGGCCGAGCCGTAGACGTAGCGCTCGAAGCTCTCCGCGTCGTGCTCGCTGCGGAACAGGTCGGTGCGCATCGAGGAGAAGAACGGGTCGATCAGCTCGGGGCCGATGCCGGCGACCCGCGCCGTGCGGGCGAAGGCGTGCACCACCAGGTTGGGGCTCATGCCGCGCACCAGGGCCGCGCGCAGCTCGCGTTCCAGGTCGTCCAGCGCCGCGGCCTGGTGTGCACGTGAGCCGTCCGGCCGCGGCGCGTCGACGACCTCGTCGGCCACCCGCACCAGGGCGTAGATGTTGCGCACCCGGGTGCGGACGGGCTCGGCGAGCAGCCGGCTGGCCATGCCGAAGGAGCTGGAGTAGCGCCGGATCACCAGCGCGGAGGCGGCCTCGGCGACCGCGTCGTAGAGCTCGAAGGGGTGCGGTGCCGGTCGGGACTCGGGCCCGCCCTGCGGGTCGGCCGCGCTCATGCCGCGCCCTCGCGCAGCATGCCGGACACGTCGCCCACCCGCTCGACCAGCCCGGCCGGCAGACCCAGGGCCACCGTGTGGCGCGCCGCCGCCGCGAGGTGCTCGGCTGCCAGGTCGCTGACGAACGCGTGCGAGCCACCGGCGCGCAGCGCGGCCCGGACCCGCTCCGCGTCCTGCTCGGTGAGCCGGGGGTCGCCCAGGTGGCGTCGCACCGTGGTCCAGGCCGGGGTGGTGCGCGCGTGCACGATCAGGGGAGTGCGCTTGCCCTCGCGGAGATCGCTCACCGCGGCCTTGCCGGTCTGCTCGGGAGTGCCGAACATGCCGACCAGGTCGTCGATGAGCTGGAACGCGACCCCGACCCGGCGGCCGATCTCGCCCAGACCGGCGACCACCTCCGGTGACGCGTCGGCCAGCACCGCACCGCACTGCAGCGGCAGCTGGAAGGAGTAGACGGCCGTCTTGTGCTCGGCCATCGTCAGGACCTCCTCCATCGTGGGCTCCTCCAGGCCGAGGGAGAGACGCACGTCCGCGAGCTCGCCGGCGGCCGAGACCCGCAGCGCGTGGTCGAAGAGGTCCAGCAGCCGGCGCACGGTCGAGGGTGGGACCGGGGCGGTGGCGACGGCACGGAGCGCGTCGGCGAGCGCGAGGTCGCCGGTCAGCACGGCACCGGTCAGGGCGTAGGAGTCGGCGCCCGAGGGGGAGGCGCCCGCCCGGGTCGCCGCGGACCGGAAGGCGCCGGAGGCGCTTGGCCGCCCCCGTCGTACGTCGTCCCCGTCGATGACGTCGTCGTGCACCAGGAAGGCGGTGTGCAGCAGCTCGACGGCCTCGGCCACCTGCGTCACGGCCTCGCCGGCCCGCCCGCCCAGCAGGTCGTGGATGGAGTGGACCAGGCGGGGTCGGAACTGCTTGCCCCCGGTCCCGGCCCGGGACAGGGCCGTCTCCAGTGCCGCATCATCGGAGTCCAGCGGAGTGCTCATCGCCGGCCTCCGGCGAGGGTCGGCGACCAGTCGCGCGCCTCGAGCCGGGGGTGCTGCTCGACCAGCCACGGGCTCAGCGCCCAGGGTGCTGCGGCCACCGCGGCCCGCAGCTCCTCACGGGTGACCCAGCGGAACTCCTCCGCCTCGTCGGGGTTGGGGGCGGGCGCCTGCTCGGTCTCGGCGACCCAGACCGGGCAGATCTCGTTCTCCACGGTGCCGGAGGCGTCGACCGCCCGGTAGCGGAAGTCCGGGAGCACCAGCTCCAGGTCGCGCAGGACCAGGCCCAGCTCGTGAGCCGCGTAGCGGTGCACCGCTGCCTCCGGCTCCTCGCCGGGACGCGGGTGGCCGCAGAAGGAGTTCGTCCACACCCCGGGCCAGGTTCGCTTGCCGACGGCCCGCCGAGTCAGCAGCACCCGTCCGTCCGCGTCGCGCACGTGGCAGGAGAAGGCCAGGTGCAGCGGCGTCCGGGTGGTGTGCACCTCTGTCCGCGGCGCGGTCCCGCACGGTGCGCCGTCGTCGTCCAGGAGGACGACGAGGTCGGGGGCCAGACTCACGACTGCCACGCTCCCAACGTCTCGTGCGTGCTGCCACGCGGTGGTCCGGCGCAGACCAAGAAACTGCCCCGGTGCACGTTGTTCGGACCCCGGCGCCAATCGGATTGGTCAGTTCTTGTCCATAATTGGTGAGGTGCCTCACTTCAGGACCATAGCCAAGTGTGGCCCGGGCGGCGAGCGCGACAGTGCGGAGCGGACGGCCTCAGCTCGCCTTCTTCGCCGCTACCTTCTTGGCGGCCGTCTTCTTGGCTGTGGTCTTCCTCGCGGCCGCCTTCTTGGCGGGGGCCTTCTTGGCCGTGGCCTTCTTCGCCGCGGCCCCCTTCGCGGCCCCCTCCGCCGCCCCCTTGGCAGGGGCCTCGTCGGCGGGCTCGTCGGCTGGTTCGTCGGCGGTCGGCACGTCCTCGCCACGGGCCTTCTTGGCGGCGTTCACGGACTTCTGGAGCGCGGCCAGCAGGTCGACCACCTCACCGGAGCTCTTGGTGGCGGTGGCGGTGCGCTTGACCTCGCCGCCCTCGATCTTGGTCGTCACCAGGGTCTCCACCGCGGCGGCGTAGTCGTCCTCGAAGTCCTCGGGGTCGAAGTCCCCGGCGAGCGTCTCCACCAGCATCTGGGCCATCTTGACCTCGTTGGCCTTCACCTCTCCGGCGTCGATGGAGAAGTCGGGGGTGCGGATCTCGTCGGGCCACATCATGGTCTGCAGCACGATCACGTCGTCTCGCACGCGGAGCACCGCCACGGAGGTGCGCTGGCGCAGTGCGACGGTGACCACGGCCATCCGGTCGGCGTCCACCAGGGCCTGGCGCAGCAGCGCATAGGGCTTGGCCCCGGACTTCTCCGGCTCGAGGTAGTAGCTCTTCTCGAACAGCATGGGGTCGATCTGGTCGCTGGGCACGAACTTCTCCACCGCGATCTCCCGCGAGGAGGTGGAGGGCAGCTCGGCCAGGTCGTCGTCGGAGAGGATCACCATCTCGCCGTCCTCGGTCTCGTACCCCTTGGCGATGTCGGCGTACGGCACCTCCTCGCCGTCGATGGAGCAGACCCGCTGGTACTTGATGCGGCCCCCGTCCTTGGCGTGCACCTGACGGAAGGAGACGTCGTGGGACTCCGTCGCCGAGTACAGCTTGACCGGCACGTTCACCAGACCGAACGAGACCGAGCCCTTCCAGATCGCACGCACCTTGTTCTCCTCCGTTGGCCGATACCGGCGTCCAGTATCGCCCGAGAGAGCTCCCATCCGCGAGGATGGACGCCGTGCGTCCGATGCTTGCCACCAAGACCGACCGTGTGCCCACCGGCGAGGGCTGGATCCACGAGGTGAAGTGGGACGGCATGCGGGTGCTGGCGGAGGTCTCCGAGACCGGCGCCCGGCTGTGGAGCCGCAACGAGAACGACGTGACGGTCTCGTTCCCCGAGCTCGCCGGGATGACCGGTCCTGGTGTGCTGCTGGACGGCGAGGTCGTGGCGTTCGACGAGGGACGGCCCAGCTTCGGCGCCCTGGCGACGAGGATGCACCAGCGCAACGCCCGTCGGGCCGCCGCGCTCGCGGACAGCCGTCCGGTGACGTTCCTGGTCTTCGACGTGCTGCGCGTGGGGTCGCGAGACCTCACCGGCGAGCCCCTGTCCCGGCGCCGCGAGCTGCTGGAGGGCCTGGGACTGGGCGACGACCGGTGCCAGGTGCCGCCGGTGTACGACGACGGCCCGATGCTGATGACCGCGACCCGGGAGCAGCGGCTCGAGGGCGTGGTCAGTAAGCGGCTCGCCTCCCGCTATCACCCGGGGGTGCGGAGCCCCGACTGGCGCAAGCTCCCGCACCGGGACCGGACCTCGTGGGTGGTGGGTGGCTGGCGCCCGGAGACGGGCTCGGCCGATCGCCTGGGTGCGCTGCTCGTCGGCGAGCCCACGCCGGCCGGGCTGGTCTACCGCGGCCGGGTCGGCAGCGGCATCGCCGGGAGTGCCGGCCCGCTGCTCGCCACCCTGCTCGGGCCCTTGGCGCTCGACTCCTCGCCGTTCGTCGACGAGGTGCCGCGGGTGGACTCGGTCGGCACCAGGTGGGTCAGGCCCGAGGTGGTGGTGGACGTGGAGTCGCTGGGCTTCTCCCACCACGACCGGCTGCGCCAGCCGTCGTACCAGGGGGTGCGCAGCGACCTCAGCGTCGCCGACCTGCTCGCCGACGCTGAGGGAGACCAGGGGCAGGCAGACCGGGGGCAGGAGGAGCACCGATGAGCGAGGTCCACGTCGAGGTCGAGGGGCGAACCCTGCGGATCACCAACCTGGACAAGGTGCTCTATCCGGGCACCGGGACCACCAAGGGTGAGGTGCTCAACTACTACGCCCAGGTCGCCCCGGTGCTGCTGCCGCACCTGGCGGACCGGTGCGTGACGAGGATCCGGTGGCCGCACGGGGTGGGCGGCGCGAGCTTCTTCGAGAAGAACGCCCCGGGCGGGACCCCGAGCTGGGTCCGGACCGCCACGGTGCCCACCACGGGTTCCCGGTCCGGGACCGGCGACTCCGACCGACTGGTCTTCCCGATCGTGGACGACCTCGCCACCCTCACCTGGCTGGTCAACCTGGCCGCCCTGGAGCTGCACGTGCACCAGTGGACGGTCGACTCCCGCGGACGGCCCCGCAACCCCGACCGGCTGGTGATCGACCTGGACCCCGGCGAGCCGGCCGGGCTGCACGAGTGCGCCCAGGTGGCACTGATGGTGCGGGAGCGGCTCGCCGCCCGCGGCCTCGAGTGCCGTCCGGTGACCAGCGGCAGCAAGGGCCTCCACCTGTACGCCGCCCTGCCCGGCCGGCTGGACAGCGACGGCACGTCGGCGCTGGCGCGGGAGGTGGCCGAGGAGCTGCAGAAGGAGCAGGGTGACCTCGTCACCGCGACCATGACCAAGTCGCGACGCGGCGGCAAGGTCTTCCTCGACTGGTCGCAGAACTCCGGCTCCAAGACCACCGTCTCGCCCTACTCCCTGCGGGGCCGACAGCGACCCACCGTCGCCACACCGCTGACCTGGGCCGAGGTGGAGGCGGGTGCCCAGGACGCCCTGGCGCTGGACCAGTTCAGTCACGAGGAGGTGCTGGCCCGGGTCGCCGACCTGGGCGACCTCTTCGGGGCCGACGACTGAGCAGGTCGCGGCGCCTCGCCGCTCAGCGCTGGCGGGGCAGACGCGGGGGGCGCGGCGGCCGCGGGCCCTGGCGGTGCAGCTCGTCGACGAGGGCGCCGAACCGGGTGGTGGTGCGGGTCCGCGCGTCCGAGACGTCCTGGTTGGTCCGGCCCATCAGCCTGACCAGCTCGACGGCCTCGCGCAGGGTGTCGAGGGAGTCGACCAGGTGGATCTTGCCCTCCGCCTCGAGGTGCCGCGCGAAGGTCATCTGGTGCCCGTCGACGTGCTCGCCGTGGGACGGGTCGCGGGGGACCACGATGGGCGTGTGCCGTGCGCTGCGGGCCTCCATGATCAGGCCGGGACCGCCGTGGGTGATGACCACGTCGACGGTCTCCATCAGGGAGGCGACCTCCCGTCCGCCGAGCATCCGCCGGCCGGACAGCGTGCGGGGCAGCCGGGTGGAGCCGTGCTGGACGAACCAGGGCTCGGCGCTCTCGGCGGCCAGCGCCTCGGACCAGCGCACCAGCCGGTCGAAGGGGTGGTGGTCGGTGCCCAGCAGCACGGCCACGCAGGGGCCGCCCAGGGCGCGGGGGACCCAGGGGACAAGGCGGGTGTCGACGTTGGAGGAGCGGGAGAAGCGCATGCTCACCACACCTGACCGAGCAGGACCGAGCCCTTGTAGAGGCGCTGCTGCTCGGGCCACTGCACCAGGAACAGGTCGGTGACCGGGCGGCAGAGTCGAGCCGTGAGGGTGGGGGAGTCGATGCGGTCGAAGACCTCGAGATAGACGGTCTGGGCGCCGACGAGCCTGCGCATCCAGAAGAACGGCACCGCCACACCGGCTCCCGTGCTGATCACCATGTCGGGGCGGTAGTCGCGCAGCACCCGCCACGCCAGCCTGGCGTTGCGCACCAGGTTGCGCAGGTTGCGGGTCGTGGGGTGGTAGGCGTGCACCACGTCCTCGCTGGACAGCTTGGTCAGCGCGTCCTCGGTGTCGAAGGTCACCCACTGACGCTCGTGCTCGGTCCACCAGGGCTCGAGGCACATCAGCTGTGCCAGATGCCCGCCAGATGAGCAGACCATCAGGATCTTCACATGTCTCCCGCACCGATACCGGAGCCCGCCGAGCAGGCTGCCGTCGATCGGACGGCTCGCTCACGGTAGGTAGCGGTGGGAACTCGTTCATCCCCAATACTGGGCATTCCTACCGAAGGGTAGTAAAACTTGCCCAGTTCGTGGGGTCAGTGCGCGACGGGTGCGACCCAGCCGGCGTGGTGCGCCAGACCGACGGCGCCGATCTGCGAGGTGACTTCGAGCTTGGAGAGGATCGACTTCACCTGGGTGCGGACGGTGGCCTCGGAGACGACGCTGGTCTCGGCGATCTGCCGCACCTGGCGGCCGTCCATCAGCTGGCCCAGGACCTCCGCCTCCCGGGCGGTCAGGCGGTTGAGCCGGTCCAGCAGCTCGCTGACCTGGGCCCGCTCCTCCTGCCAGTGCCGGACCAGCTCTTCCCGGGCCTCGACCGTCATCACCGGTCGGCCCTCGCCGATCAGGCGGATGGTGGAGAGGATCTCGTTGAGCGGGGAGGTCTTGACCATGACCTTGCGTGCGCCCAGACGCAGGCACTGGCCCCAGCGGGCGCGGTCGCTGCTGCCGGTGAGCACCACGACGGCGGTGCCGGCGCGAGCCACCGGCTCGATGAGGCGACTGCCGTCCGCGTTGCCCAGGTCCAGGTCGAGCAGCAGGACGTGCGGCTGGTGCCGCATGACGGCCGGCAGCAGAGTGGTCGCGGAGTGCAGGTCGGCGGGCAGCGGGACGCGGCGGACTTCGTGCCCCTTCAGCTCCAGCGCGATCTGCAGCGACTCCGCGAAGAGGGTGTGGTCCTCGATGACGCACACCCGCGACGAACCCCTCATGCCCCTGACCTCCACTGCGTCGGTGTGCTCGAAACATGGGGGTGTGGTCACCCCCAGGACCTCGAGCCGAGCTGTGCCTTGGTGCTGAGCACAACTACTCGCCACAACCCGATGCTGGGAGAGTAGTTGCTAGGGGCGAGCCCCGTCACCAGGTCCCAGGAAATCGAGGTCCGCCAGAGGTCCCTCAGCGTGGTTGAGTCATCAATTGTGGGGATTAACACCCTGTGGCCCTTTTGGCTTGGTGGGAAACGACGCACCATGTCCCTCAGGTTCGCCGGGATCCTGGGGAGGACGGCGGACCCGGCAGGGCGACGCCGCAGGCTGAGCGGCGTCGCCCCCACGCTGACATGACACCATCCACCGCACTGAGTCCATCGCCACTGAGTCCACCGGGCACGAACCACCCAGAGGCCCGGACAGCACGGCCCGCACACGGCACTGATAGGGGTTGCGACGAGTGAGTGCGCTCTTCGAGGTGCCCCCGACTCGCGACCAGCCGTGGGCGCGCTCGCTGCGGGCGCGGCTGCGGTCGGGACTCGCGGTCTCCCTGCTGGTCTGCCTGGGCACCACGGTGGCCGGCGGCTGGTACGGCGCCCGCCAGGGGGCCGTCGACGAGGCCACGTCGGTGGTGCTGATCAGCCCGCTGGCCGGCAACCCCTTCAGCCCCGACGGCGCCGGGAGCGACCTGGTCAACCTGGAGACCGAGGCACAGCTCGTCCGCTCCGACACGGTGGCCGACGACGTCATCACCGACCTGGGTCTGGACCTGACGCCCGCCGAGCTGCTGGACGGCATCACCGTCGAGGTGCCGCCCAACACCCAGATCCTGCGCATCACCGCCGCCTCGGAGTCCGCGGACGACGCCCTGGCTCGGTCCCAGGCCGTCGCCGAGTCCTACCTGGAGTTCCGCCAGTCGCGTGCCCGGGCCGCCTCCAGCATCCTCGCCGACCAGGTCGCCGAGCAGGTGGCCGAGGGACAGGCCGACCTGACGAAGAAGACCAGGCAGCTCGGGGGCCAGGACCCCGCCTCCGCCAACGCAGTGCTGCTGCGCCAGCAGGTCATCGACGGGACCACGCAGCTGGGCGAGCTGCGCGCCCAGCTGGCTGCCCTGCAGGCGACCCGCGCCGACCCGGGCGAGGTGGTCACGCCGGCCGCCCTGCCCAAGCCGGGGCCGCTGGGCACGCGCGAGCTGATGGCAGGACTCGGGCTGCTGCTGGGGATCGCCGGCTGCCTGGCCTATGCCGCGGTGCGGGCCCGCCGTGACCCCCGGGTCCGGGCGGTCACCGACCTGGTCGACGTCGGCGTCCCGGTGCTGGGCGAGGTGGTCGCCGACGGCGACGGGGACGACCTGGCCACCGCCGGACTGCGGGCGGCGATCCTGGCCGCCCTGCCGCAGCGCCCCCTCACCCTGGCGGTGGTCGGAGCCGACGAGGAGGTGCGCGTGGCCGAGGGACTGGGCCGCAGCATCGCCCGGGCTCGGCACGAGGTGCTGCTGGTCGACCTGGTCGGCCGGCACGGCGACCGGGAAGGGCTCTCCGACCTGGTGCTGGACCGCGCCGCCGTCGACGACGTGACCCTGCCGGTCACCGCGCACCTGTCCAAGGTCGCCCCCGGCCGCTCGCCCGAGCGGCTGGCCGACCTGCTCGGCTCGCCCGACATGTCGGTGACCATGGAGGACCTGGGCAAGCGGTGCGACGTGGTGCTGCTCGACGCCGGATCCTCCTCCGAGGCGGTCTCCCACGCGGTGGTGCGCCACACCCACGGGGTGCTGCTCGAGGTCCTGGCGGGCCAGACCACCCTGGACGACATCAGCGCGGCCCGCTCCGTGGTCTGGGGCGCCGGGGGCCAGGTCATCGGCCTGGTGCTGGTCCACGGATCGGGCAAGCGCTCCCATGACTGAGACCCCGGCTGAGGTGGACGCCGAGATCGGTGCCGGCAGCGGTCCCGGCAGCGGGGACTCTGCCGCGCGCCACCTGCGCCAGGTGGCGCGCGGCGCGGGGCTGAGCCTGGTGGGCTCGGTCGTCTCGGCGGTGACCACGTTCGGCCTGGTGCTGATCGTCGCCCGCGTCTTCGACAGCCACGTGTCGGGCGTCTTCTTCGCAGCGAGCGCGGTCTTCCTCATCCTGGCCGGCCTGACCGGTCTCGGGGTGGAGGCCGGACTGGCCCGCTTCGCCCAGCGGCTCGAGCACGACGGTGAGGCCGGCGCGCTCCCGGCACTGATGCGCAGCGCGCGCAACGCGGTCATCGGGACCTCGATCGGCACCGCCGTCGTCCTCGCTCTGGCGGCGGACCCCCTGGGCCGGCTCTTCGGCTGGGGGGCGGCCGGTCCCGACCTGCTGCTGCTGGTCGCCGTGGCGCTGCCGTGCGCGGTCCTGGCCGAGTACGCCCAGGCCGGGACCCGCGCCTTCGGGCGGATGCACGAGACCGTCGTGGTGGATCGCATCGGCCGCTCGCTGGCCCAGGTGCTGGCGGTCCTGCTGGCGGGGCTGGCCGACGCCGACGCGGTCGGGCTGCTGGCGGCGTGGCTCGCCTGGTACCCCGTCTCGGCGGTGTGGTCGCTGGTCGCCCTGCGCCGGTTCGTCGCCGACCGGCTCCCGGCCGACCTGGCGCCGCTGCCGGCACCGACGGCGCAGTTCTGGTCGTTCACCTGGCCCCGCGCGCTCTCGGTCTTCGCCCGGCTGGGCATCCAGAAGATCGACATCGTGCTGGTGGCGGCGCTGCTGAGCCCGGTCGACGCCGCGCTGTACGCCGCCGCGACCCGTTTCGTGGCACTGGGGCAGATCGCCACCACGGCGATCACCCAGGTCCTGCAGCCACGGTTCACCACGCTGCTGCTGGAGGGCTCCCACCGCAACCTCACCGTGGTCCACCAGACCGCCACGGCCTGGAACGTGCTGCTGTCCTGGCCGCTCTACCTGGTGGTCGGCTGCGCACCGTCGGCGTACCTGGCGCTCTTCGGCGCCGACTACGACGCGTCGCAGGCGCGCTGGGTGGTGGTGGTGATGACGGCGGTGATGCTCGTCTCGGTCGTGACCGGGCCGGTCGACACGCTGCTGGTGATGGGCGGTCGCAGCGCGACCAGCATGATCAACACCGTGGTGGCGCTGGTCGTCGACCTGACGCTCTGCTTCGCGCTGATCCCGGCCTGGGGGATCACCGGCGCCGCGGTGGCCTGGGGGAGCGCCGTGCTCGTCAAGGCTGCGCTGGCCCTGTTCTACGTCCGTCGCGACCTGGGCGTGGCGAGCGGCGCCCCGGTGGTCTTCCTGGCCTGTGGTCTGTGCCTGCTCACCGTGGCCTTCCCGGTCCTGCTGCTCACCCCGCTCGGGGTGCCCTGGCCGGCGTCCGCCGCGGTGGCAGTCCTCAGCTACTCGGTCGGCGTCGCGCTGCTGCGTCGCCAGCTCCAGCTCGACGTCCTGGGCCGCACCGTGGCACGCAAGCAAGGAGACGAACTCATGGGGGTCAGGAAGTACACCTCGACACTGCGCCGCAGTGCCCCGGACTGGCTGGTGCGCACGCTGCGGTGCGTCGCGTTCGCCTGGGGATGGCTCACCGCCGACTTCAGGATGCAGCCCGACATCGTCGTGGTCGGCGCCCAGCGCTGCGGCACCACCACGCTGTTCCGGATGCTGGAGTCGCACCCGCACCTGGTGCGTCCCACCCAGGACAAGGGCACGGGCTACTTCGACGACAACTTCGCCAAGGGGTCGCGGTGGTACCGCGCGCACTTCCCGCTGAAGCTGACCGGGCGACTGCTCGCCGGTCCCGAGGCCATGGCGTTCGAGTGCAGCGGCTACTACCTCTTCCACCCGCTGGCCGCCGAGCGGCTGGCCGCAGCCCTGCCCCGGGCCCAGGTGGTCGTGCTGGTGCGCGACCCCGTGGAGCGGGCCATGTCGGCGCACCGCCACGAGCTGGCCCGTGGCTTCGAGGAGCTCCCGCTGGACGAGGCGCTCTCCGTGGAGGGCGAGCGTCTCGACGGCGAGGTCGACCGTCTGGTGGGCGATCCCGGCTACCGCAGCTACACCCACCGGCACCACGCCTACCTCGCCCGGGGCGAGTACGGCCGCCAGATCAGCCGGTTCGTGGAGACGATGGGAGCCGAGCGGGTGCACGTGGTGGACGCCGACGCGTTCTTCGACGACCCCGCCCGGGAGTACGCCAAGCTCCAGCGCGGCCTGGGCATCCCGGTCTACCTGCCGGAGCGGGTCGAGCGCTGGAACGCCCGTCCCGGGGGACCGCGTCTGCCCCGGCAGCGGCGCGAGTCCCTGCTCCAGCGCTTCGAGGACTCCGACGCCGAGCTCGAGGCGTTCCTCGGGGGTCCGCCGGCCTGGCGCCGGCAGGACCAGGAGAGCTCCTAGGGCGCGGTCAGCCCACCCAGCGCTCGAGGGTGGTGAGGGACGCCTCGGTCCGCTCCAGGATCAGCTCGCCGCCGGCCGCCCCGGACATCTCCAGGTAGCGGGCGGTGACACCCACCAGGTACGCCGCGGCGACGGCGTACTGCGGGGTCCGCGGGGCGGGCTCGCCGCCTGCCCCGACCAGGGCGGCCCGCATCACCTCCGGGGTGCCGCCCCGGGCCAGCGTCGCGGCGTTGACCGCGTGGTGCAGCCGGTCCATCCCGCGCGGTACGCCGGTCTCGAAGCGCTCCCAGTCCCACACCAGGCTGGTGCCGCGCGGGCCGGGGGCCATGTTCCACGGCGTCCAGTCGCCGTGCCAGGCGCCCACCGGGACCGGAGCCCCGAAGCCGTCGGCGAGCGAGTCCAGCGCCGACTCGAAACGCTGCACGGCTCGCGCGTCCGACGACCGCGCCGCGCGGCGGCGGCAGGTGTCCCACCAGGGCAGCTGCGGCATCTCGGTGGCCGGCTCCTCGAACGCGTCGGCGAGCTCGGCCATCGCCTCCACCGGAGCGCCGCCCCGGGCTCGAAGCGCGGCGGCGGGACCGACGGCGAGGTGCTCCTGGACCAGCACCACCAGGTCGCGCCACTCGCCGACGTGCAGCAGCGCGGGCACCCTCAGGCTCCGGAAGCCCTTGCCGCCCAGCGTCGCCAGGGCGGCGGCCTCGGCACAGACGTCGGAGCGGGAGGTGGGGGAGACCCCGAGCTTGGCGAACCCCACCGATCGACCGTCCGGCCCGAAGAGCTGGAGCACCGGCTTGCGGTTGACCCGCGCGGGACCGATGCCGAGGCTGAAGCTGACCCGCCCCACCCCGAGCACCTCGCCGAGGTGGTCTGCCAGCGACGGCGTCGCGGCCGAAGCGGTCGGGTGGACGCGGATCCGGTCCATCAGCAGCCCGGCGCCTCCCAGCCGCAGCGCGGTCGCCCCGGAGATCCGGGCCGCGATCTCGGTGGAGCGCGCGGCGCTGCTGAAGCGCAGCACCGAGCGCGAGGCCGGTGCTGCCGCGACCGGAAGCAGCAGACGCGGACCGTGCGCGCCTCCCAGCACCGCCAGCTCGGCCACGGCTCGGGGGTCGGGCTGCCGGGCCCTGACCCGCGAGACCTCGGCGCCGGGCCACAGCAGCTCGACGGTGCGCAGCAACGCGGTCATCGACTCGTGCTCACCGGCTCCCTCCCGGGGGGCGCCCGACTGAGCGGTCGCAGCGGTCGGAGCGGTCGGGTCGTGTGGGGTCACCGGGTCATTGTGTCGGCCCGGAGCGGCTGCCGGGGCCAATCACCGCCTGGGGAGGACGGGCGCCTGCTGCTGGGCGGCGGCGAAGGCCGCGATCTTGGCCTGGCTGGCCACCGGGAAGCTGTTGCCACCGCTGTTGAGCGCGGTGTTGAAGTAGGCCATCGCCACGCCCCCGGTCGCCGTCATCTCGGCGTGCGTCCGCGGGATCCAGTCCGGGTCGAGGGCGAAGGACTCATCGGTCTGGCCCGTCTCGGCCAGCGCCCAGGTGGTGTTGTTGGCCTTGGCCCAGCTGCCGAGCTTGTCGAAGTAGTCGCTCTTGATCCGGTCGGGCTTGGTCAGCTTGCTGCCGTCGCTGCGGGTGGTCAGGTGGAAGTTGTAGACGTCGAAGCCGGCCACGTCGATCTTCACGTTGCGGGGCCAGATGTTGTCCAGCTGGTACTCCGCCGGACCGTAGAGCTGGTTCCACCCGGTGGTGATCACCGTGTAGGCGACGTTCGGCGCGGCACTGCGTACCAGCGGTGCCAGACGCTCCTGCATGGCACGCCAGGCGAGGATGTTGCCGTCCTTCTCCGGCTCGTGGTGGAAAGCGACCCACACCGGGCCGTCGAGCGCTGCGAGCTTGTGCGCCAGGTCCAGGGCCCAGGCGTCGCCCTTGCCGGCGGCCATGTCCTCCCAAGACATCGGCATCTTGAAGCTGATCCACGGCAGCCGGCCCGCGGCGATGTCGCTCTTGGAGACCGCCACCGCCTTGTCGACCTGGCTGCCTTGGAAGTAGGTGCGGCGGACGCCGAGCCGGGCGCCGGTGGCGGCCTCCATCGGTGCAGGGTCGGTGTTGGAGCCGTAGGCAGCTCCCATGTAGGAGCCGCAGGAGGGCAGGCCCCGGGTGCTGAAGGTGCAGCCGTTGCTCAAGATCCCGGCCGTGTCATCGGGAACGGCCGTGGGGGTCGCGGTCGGGGTCGGCTTCGGGGTCGGCTTGGGCGTCGGGACGGACCCGGCCCGGCGCCGGATCTTGACGTCGTCCAGCAGGATGCGGTCCTTGCGGGACTGCCGGGCGCGGACCTCGACGGTGAGCACGGAGGTCTCGGAGCTGCGCACGATGTCGACCGAGGCGCGCTTCCAGACCGGGCCCACCTTGATCCGGTCGCCCTCGGTGCTCAGGGTGCGGCCGGTGGCCGGCTCCACCTCCTTCACGACGAGACGGGCCGGAACCACCCCGCGGGGGGAGCGCAGCCAGGCGCTCACGACGTGCTCGCTGCCGACCAGGCGGCGGGCGGAGGCGGTGGCGCGAGCCATCACGCTCCCCGGGCGGCGGGCGTGCAGTCGCACCGCGGCGGAGGAGCCGCGTCCGTTCTTGACCTGGGTCAGCCTCGTCCGGCGGCTGGTGCTCCAGCCCTTGGTCCCGAACTCGAAGGTCTGGTTGTAGACCGTGTCCGCGCCCTCGGCCGGCGCGGCGGCGCTGACGAGGGGAGCCGCCGCGGTCTCGGAGCTGGCCAGTGACGGCGACGCGAGCAGCAGACCGGTGGGCAGGACGAGCATCAGGCCCGTGAAAAGGGCGCGCTCGTACACCGAATGTGGTTTCGTCACTGGGATCCGAACCTTCGTCGAGGGCGGGGCGGCGTTGGTGAGAGGCCACCGCCGACGAGCCGAGGGTGTGAGAAGAGAGACACCTCGGCCTGAAGGAAAAGTACCCCAATATGCGGTACCGCGTCCGGCGAATGTCCCCTAATTGGGGTACGTACTTAGGGCTATTGAAATGGCCCGCAACTGCCCCTCAGGACAGCCGAAAAACGTGTCCACGCAGGTCAGCGCCGTGCTAAATGGCAGACCGGAGGACCGAGCCCACGCGGTCCGTCGATCAGTCGTCTTCGGTCGCTGTCAAGTCCGAGGCGTCAGATGCCTCGGCCGTTCCGGTGCGCGAGGTCCATCAGCCGCTCGGCGGAGACGACCCGCAGCGCCACGGCGGCCGCCAGCCAGGCCCGCAGCTCCCGGGGCCGGGTGCGCATGGTCTGCATGATGGCGGCGCGCGCCCCCGGGCTGCGCATCGCGGCGAGGGCGAACGCGCGCTGGCCCTGGAGACGCCCCAGGGCCTGGGGGTCGGCGTGGAACTCCGGGTGCTTGGCCAGCCAGTAGTCCGTGGCCGCGACGATCGTGGGCCACCGTTGGGAGAACATCGACTGCCCCCACTGCACCCGCACCAGGGGCTGCTCCACGACGGCGAACGAGCCGTGGCGGGCCGCCCGGATGATCCAGTCGTAGTCCTCCCCGTGGCTGCCGGGGATCTCCTCGTCGACCAGGCCGATCGCGCCCAGCAGCGCCTCGCGGCGCACCACCACCGTGGAGGGGTGTGCCGCCATCACCCGGTGCCGCACCAGGTTGGCCAGGGTGAGCTCGTCGCGGGTCGCGACCCGGGAGGTCTGGGAGTCGCGATAGACGACCACGATGCCGGTCACCGAGGTCGGGGCGCCCGTCCGCTCCAGCTCGTGCACCTGCGCGGTGATCTTGGTGGGGAGCCACTCGTCGTCGTCGTCGCAGAAGCTGACCAGCGGGGCGCTGCCGGCCAGCACGCCGCTGTTGCGGGCGCCTGCCAGCCCGGGTGCGCGCGGGTTGTCCAGCGCGGTGACCGGACGCCGTACGTCGTCGCGGGTCACCGAGGGGTCGACGGGGCACTGGTCGAAGACCACCCAGGTGCGCACCACCCCGGCGTAGTCCTGGGCCGCGATGGCCGCCAGGGCACGGGCCAGGAGGTCGGGCCGGTTGCGGGTCGCCACCACGACGTCGACGTCGGGCAGGGTCGCCTCGTGCCCCGGGTGCAGCGGACTCACCGCTTCCTCCGAGGACGTGGCGGCACCAGGGTGGTCAGCACCGCGCCGACCAGCAGCCCCAGCGCGGCTCCGGACATCGTCGGCACCTCGAAGCCGCGCGGGGCCGAGGTCGGTGGGCTCTGGCGGACGACCTCACCCACCTCGCCGCGGTCGCGGCCCAGGTCGGTGATGGCGCCGAGCAGCCTGACGCGGGTCCCGGACGCGGACGCACTGGTGTCCTCAAGGGTCCGCAGCTGCTCGCGCAGCTTGGCGACCAGGTCCTCGCGACGCTGGTCGAGGTAGTCGCGGCGGGCCTGGAAGTAGGCCTCGGTGATCGCGGGCACCAGCGCCGGGATCTCATCGACGTCCGGCCAGGTCAGGTGGAGCACCAGGACGCTGGAGTTCGGCTCGGCGGTGACTGCCAGTCCCTCGCGGAGCTTGGACGGGGTGGTGTCCACCACGACGGCTGCGCTCTCCAAGGTGGTCTCCGACATCAGCAGTGCCGCCTCGGTGTCGACGGTGATCTCCTTCGTCTCGGTCTCGCGGGCGAGCTCGGCGTCCTCCTCCTGGTCGACCTCGGCGTCGAGGTAGACCGGGGCGGGGGTGATGGCCATGAAGACCTTGGACACGTGCCGGGGCGTCGCCGCCAGCACGGCGACGGTCAGCCCGAGCGCGGCGCCCACGATGGTGCCCACCAGGATCGCAGCCATCCCGCGTCGCAGCTCCTGCGTCAGTCGGCGGCCGGTGGTCAGCGCCCGCGGCAGGCCGCGTCCGGACTGCTCGCGCTGCTCCCGCGCGACCAGTCCGATCGCGATCATCAGGATCACCATCGGCAGCCCGAGCGTGTCGTAGATGGGTAGCTGGAGGAGGAAGAAGGCGCCCACGAAGGTGCAGACGGCCTCGTTGATGGAGCGGCAGCGTGCGGACCGGGCGAGCGCGAGCACCACGAACGAGACGAAGAAGACCAGACCGGGCCACCCCTGGGAGAACAGCACCGTCCACAGCTGTCCCTGGGTGCCGAGCGGCGGCACGCCGCAGCCGGGGCAGTCCGGGGTGGCGGCACCGGCGATGGAGGCGAAGCTGCCCTGGACGTCGCGGGTGCTGCCGAATCCCAGCACGGGGGATCCCTCGGTGACCGACTCGGTGGTGAGCACCAGGAGCTCGCCGCGACGGTCGTTGCTGTGCTGGTGGTCGAGCCGGTCGCCGACCAGGGCGCCCAGGGGGGTGGCCAGCACGACCACGGCCGCCAGCGACCCGAGCCCGAGGAAGCCGGCGAGCAGCGCCGGTCGCCCCTTGGTGGCCGCGAGGACGGCCAGGCCGAGCGCCCCCAGCGCCAGGGACCCCCACAGCCCGCGGTTGAGCGAGTAGAGGATGGGCGGCACGGCGGCGACCAGCACCAGCAGGGCGACCAGGTCGCCGCGGACCCGGGACAGGCCGCGCTTGCCCGCCAGCCAGGCCCCCACGAAGACCAGGGACAGCGCCATCACGCTGCCCCAGGTGTTGGTGTAGGCGAACGGCGCCTTGGGCCGGGCGCCGGTGCTTCCCAGCACCGCCTGCAGGTCTGCGACCTGGACGTGGACCAGGGACTGCACGAAGCCGTTGCTCCGCAGCCCTGCCGGCAGCACCATCTCGAAGGGGGTGCGCAGCTCCAGGGTGGGCATCGCCAGCGCCACCAGGCCACCCACCGTGCTGACCGCGAACATCCAGGCCACGCACGCGTGGACCAGCCGGTCGGGGACCTCCCGGCGCGGCATCGTGGTGATCCACACCACGAAGACGGTGCACGCGACGTACCAGGACAGGCGGAAGCCGAAGATGACCAGGCGCGAGGCGCCTCCTCCGGGCACGGCGCCCGGGGCGTCGACCCAGAGCATGGTCACGCCCAGGACGACCCAGGCCAGGAAGAGCAGCCACCACCCGAACCCGCGGGGCAGGTGGACCTCCGGTCGCCGGGAGAGCTGGACGACCATCACGAGGGCCACCAGCAGGGGCACCGCCTCGCCCAGGCCCAGCACCCACCACAGCGGCCAGCCGACCAGCATCGCGACCAGCGGCCAGCCGGGCCCGAACCGGTCGCGGTGGCGCGACCGCGGGGTCGCCGGGCCGGGCTGCCCGGGCTGCCCGGGCCGGTCGTACGCCGTCGGGGCGGCCGCTGAGTGCCCCGTCGGGGCCGCGGCGGGAGGCGCTCCGGGAGGCGCTCCGGGAGGCGACGCGACTCCCCCCAGCTGCGCCATGCCCCCAATGATGTCCTGAGGTGGCGGACAAGCGTCATCAATTGAGGGGAAATAAGGGGTGCGGGCTGCTGAGGACGGTCATTTCGGCCCTAGATTCCCCTCTGACCACCGACTCGGGGGGACGGTCGTGGATGCGTCGCGTGCTGCGACGGATCGTGTCGTTGCTGTTGCATGTCAGACCTTGGGCGGGAAATTGAACATCAGAGTTGGCCGACGTCTCGCGATCCTCGGCATCGCCGCAGTGACCGGTCTCATCGGGCTTCCGCCGGCGACAGCGGTGGTCCAGCCCGGCGGACAGCTGGTCGGTGACGTCGCCGCCTCCCGGACGCCGCACGTGCTGGACGGCGAGGTCTTCTCCGTCGCCCAGGTCGCTGGCCGGATGGTGCTCGGCGGCAACTTCACCAAGGCCCGCAACGACGGTGCCACCGCCGAGCTGGCACGGCAGAACCTGCTCGCCTTCGACGCGACCACCGGACAGCTCAGCACCTCGTTCGTGCCGCAGCCCGACGGGGTCGTCAACGTGGTCATCCCCGCGCCCGACGGGGAGTCGGTCTTCGTCGGCGGCAAGTTCACCTCCATCGGTGGCCAGGCGCGCAAGAACCTGGCGCAGGTGCGGATCTCCGACGGCGCGGTGCTGCCCTTCGACGCGGGCAAGATCTCCGGTCAGGTCAAGGACCTGCGGCTCGCCAACGGGCGGCTCTGGCTGGCGGGACAGTTCACCCACGTGGCGGGCCACAACCAGGTGGCGCTGGCCACGGTGGACGCCCGCAGCGGCGCGTTCCTGCCGTTCATGAACCTGACCGTGGGCGGGATCCACAGCGGGGGCAACACCCAGGTGATCAAGATCGACGTCACCTCGGCGGGGGACCGGCTGGTGGCCGTGGGCAACTTCGACACCCTCCAGGGCGTCGTCCGGCACCAGCTCTTCCAGCTCGACATCAGCGGTGACGCGGCCCGCGAGACCACCTTCAACACGCGGTTCTTCAACTCCGCGTGCGCGACCGGCTTCGACACCTACATGCGCGACGTCGACTACTCCCCGGACGGGCGCTTCTTCGTGGTCAGCACCACCGGCGGCTACGGCGGACCGGAGTCGGCGTGCGACATGACCGCCCGCTTCGAGACCTACGCGACCGGCCCCACGGCCCCGCCCTCCTGGGTCAACTACACCGGCGGGGACACGACGTACGGGGTGGAGATCACCGACTCGGTGGTGTACGTCGGCGGCCACTTCCGCTGGCAGAACAACCCCAACGGCAAGGACGCCGGCGCCGCAGGGTCCGTGGCTCGGGCCGGGATCGCGGCCCTCGACCCCTCGAACGGCCTGCCCTACTCCTGGAACCCGGGGCGCACCCGGGGGATCGGGGTCTTCGACTTCCTGGTGACCCCCACGGGCCTGTGGGTGACCTCGGACACCGACCGGATCGGCTCCGGTGCCACCCAGTACAAGGGCCGGGTGGCCCGCCTGCCCGCCGGCGGCACGACGTTCCCGGCGATCCGCTCCGGCGAGCTGCCGAACGACGTCTACACGGTGGGGAGCACCGCGGTCACCGCGCGCAGCTATCGCGGCGGTGTGGCAGGAGCAGCGCGGGCGGTCCCCGGGCTCTCGGCCAGCACCGTCAACGGCGCCTTCATGATCAACGGCTGGCTCTACGTCGCCCAGTCCGACGGCAAGCTGACCCGCCGCACCTTCGACGGCACCACCTTCGGGCCGGCGGTGCAGGTCAACACCGGTGACCAGATCCGGGCCGACACGACCTGGAGCGACGACATCCGCAACACCACGGGGATGTTCTACGAGAACGGCCGCATCTACTTCACCCGCAGCGGCACCAACGAGCTCCGGTACCGCTACTTCACTCCGGAGAGCGGCGTCGTGGGGGGCAAGCGGATGGTGGCCTCGGGCAACGTCACGGGCCTCAGCTTCTCCTCCGTCCGGGGGATGTTCTTCGCCGACGGCAAGCTCTACTGGTCGGACACCGCGGGCGCGCTGCGCAGCATCGACTGGCGGGACAACGGTCCCGCCGGCGCCCCGGTGGCCGGCACGGCCGCGCTGGTCTCCGGCCCGACGGTGGACCGGGTGAGCTGGAGCGGTCGCGAGCTGTTCCTCTTCCAGGACAGCCAGGGTCGAGGTGCCGCGATGGCCCCGGAGGCCTCGTTCACCAACGCGTGCACCAGCCTGCGGTGCGACTTCGACGGCACCTCCACCGTCACCCCCGGTGGGTCGGTGACCTCGTGGGCCTGGGACTTCGGCGACGGCAGCACCGGCACCGGGGCGACGCCGTCCCACGCCTACGCCGCAGCCGGCTCCTACACCGTCCGGCTGACGGTCACCAGCAGTCGCGGCGACACCTCGACCACCACCAAGAGCATCCAGGTGACCCGGGTCAACCAGCGGCCGACGGCAGTGTTCACCGTGTCCTGCCAGGGGATGGCCTGCAGCTTCGACGGCGGCGGCTCGAGCGACCCCGACGGGGCTCTCACCCACGCGTGGAACTTCGGTGACGGCGCCTACGGCTCCGGCGCCACGCCCACCCACGTGTATGCCAGCGAGGGCACCCGGCCCGTCACCTTGACCGTGACGGACACCGACGGGGTCGCCGTGTCGGTGACCCACGACGTGACGGCGACGCTGCAGCGGGTGGACTTCGTGGGCGCAGCTGCCGCGAACGCGAACGCCGGGAAGCACCGCGTGACCGTCCCGGCCGCGGTGCGCGAGGGCGACCTGCTGGTGCTCCACCTGGCGCTGAACACCGACGTCCCGATCACCGACCCGGCCGGCTGGAGCCTGCTGGAGAGCCACACCGACGGGGGCCTGGTCGCACGCTCGTACTCCAAGCGGGCGGCGGCGAGCGATGCGGACAGCACGGTCCTGGTCGCGCTCGGCGCGGCCGCCAAGGGCGACCTGTCGGTCGTCGCCTATCGCGGTACGGGCGGACGCAGGGCCGTCGTGGCCGACCACAAGGGCGTCATCGACACCACCCGCGGCGACCAGCACGTCTCGCCCCGGGTGACCGTGCCGACCGGTGGCGGCTGGGTGTCGACCTACTGGGCGCTGAAGACCTCCGTGGAGGCCTCCTGGAGCGGCATCGGCGGTCAGGTGGCCAGGGCGAGCTCTTCCGGTGGCGGGGGTGGGCGAGTAGTCGCTACGGTGTCTGACTCCGGCGGTCCGGTCTCGGCAGGTCCGGCGGGTGGGCTGACCGGCTCGACGACCGTCGAGCTGGCACGGTCGATCATGTTCTCGACTGTCATCGGTCTGGAGTGAGTCGAGGGAGGAGACGGATGGCAGACGCATCGGGGCGACTGTCGAGCAGGGCGGCCACAACCGTCGGCGCCTTCATTCTGCTCGTCCTGAGCCCCGTGCTGAGCGGCTGCACCGCAGCCGGTGAGACCGCATCGGCGGGTGCCCTGCCCGGCCCTCGCGGGGAGCTCGTGCTGGAGTTCGACGAGGGCCTCTCACCTGAGGGCGCCACCCTGACCGCTCCGCAGAACTCGGGCACCGCCAAGCTCAGAGTCAAGGTGAGGACCGTGGGCAAGGGCCGACTGGAGAAGGTGGCGGGTCGTTCCGGGTACGCCGCCCGTACCCCGGCCTTCTCGCCCAAGGGCCCGGTGGCGGCCGCGGCGATCATGGTCCGACCGCGCAGCGAGGACACCCTGGCACCGGGAGACCGTGCCCTCCGGTGGGGCGCCGACGTGCAGCTGGACGCCAAGGGCGGGACCTCGGCGACCGACGACGGGGCGAACGTGATCCAGCGCGGCCTGTACCGCGACGCCTCACAGGTCAAGCTCCAGCTGGACCAGGGCGTTCCCTCCTGCCGGGTGAAGGGCAGCGAGGGCGCGGCCGTGGTCCGGGCCGGTCGGCCGCTCGTCCCGGGAGTGTGGACGCGCGTGCACTGCCAGCTGCGGCACGGCCGGCTCACCCTCTCGATGAGCGCACCCGGGCAGGCACGACCGGAGTCCTGGCACACCGCCGCGCCCGTCGGCACGGTGTCGTTCCGCAGGTCGGTGCCGGTGGGTATCGCTGCCAAGGTCGACGGGCGGGGTCGGATCGAGGCCGCCCAGAGCGACCAGTTCAACGGCGCGCTGGACAACATCTTCTGGGACGTCTCGTGAACACCGACCGCGGACCAGGCGCGAGATGAACGCGGAGCGGGCGGCCCCCAAGGTCATCGTCATCGCCGAGGGACACCTCGTGGGCGAGGCCATCGAGGTGGCGCTGTCCGCTCGCTCCTTCGAGATCGAGAGCATCCATTGCCCCCGCAGCCGCCAGGAGCTGATGGAGGTGCGCCGGGAGATCTCGCGCTTCCGTGCCGGGGTCGGTCTGGTGGTCGCAGAGATCGACGACCTGGCTCAGTGGCGGGACGCCCTGGCGCTGGTGGAGTCCATCCGGATGCGCTGGCTGATCGTCACCGGCTCGCGCGATCCCGCCCGGTGGGGGGCGCTGATCGCCGCCGGGTGCCAGGGCATCGTGCCGATGTCGGCCGGGCTCGACGTGCTGACCCAGGCGCTGCTCGCGGTCTCCCGAGGAGGCCTCGGCATGTCCCCGACGGCCCGGGAGCAGGTGCTGGCCGAGTGGGAGCGGCTGGGCAGCTCCAAGCGCTCGCTGATCCTGCGGATCTCGGCGCTCTCACCGCGGGAGTGGGAGGTGCTGGAGAAGCTCAAGGAAGGGCTCTCCATCAAGACCATCGCCGAGAGCGGCGGGGTCAGCGAGGGCACGGTGCGCAGCCAGGTCCGGGCCATCCGCCAGAAGCTCAACGTCAAGTCCCAGCTGGCTGCCGTGGCGGCGTACCAGCAGGCCACGGAGCTCAACCTGACGCACACGGGCTAGCTGGGCGGGTCGGGCAGGCACCCGCGGCCCGATCCCACGGCACGCAGGCCGGCGAGATCGCCCGCTCCCAGCCGGTGGTTCTCCGAGGTGGCGACGCTGTGCATGAGCTGGTTCGGCCCGGTCGCGTGCCCGAGCCCCACGACGTGCAGCAGCTCGTGCAGCATCACCTGCCCCCAGGTCGGGGTCCCGGTCAGGCGGAACCCCGGACGCAGGCGTGCCTCGGAGTCCAGCACCATGCGACCGCGCACCAGCTGGTGGTCCACGTCCGCGCTGCCCGGAGGCAACGGCACCGCGCTGGCGCCTCCGTAGCCGGCGACGTTGCCGGCCAGGCGCACGTCCTGCGCCTCGGTGGACCAGCTGATGTCGAGCTGCTCGCCCACAGTGCCCTGGTAGGCGAAGGTCAGTCCGGTGCGACTCGCCACGCCCGCGAGAGCGGTCGTCACGTCCAGCAGGGCACCGGGATAGGCACCCGTCTCGTCGTACCCCCAGCCGATGGGTGTGCACGGGTCCCACCTCGCGCTCGAGGCGCCCAGCAGGTAGCTCCAGTCGCTGGATGAGCCCGGCGCCGGCTGGGTCGGGTCCGTGGGGTCGTAGCCGGTCTGGGGGTCCACGGTGGGGGTCTCGACCACCGGGGTCTCGCCTGTGCCGGAGGCTGCCACGACGCTGACCCGCAGTCTGCGGGTGGCGACCCGCAGCCGTGGGGCGGAGACCTGGACCCGGAGCAGGAGGGTGGTGCCCACGTCGCCCGCGAAGGCCCGCAGCCGGAAAAGCCCGGCCCGGGTCGACCGCTTGCGGGCGAGCTCCTGCCAGCCGCCGGGTCCGCGCAGGGCGAGCCGGACCGTGCGCGACCGGGGGGCGCTGCGGATCTGCCCGGAGATGACGATGGTCCCGCCGGTGCCCACCTGCGCTGGCGCGCGGAGCTCGATGCCGGGACCGGCCCGAGGGGATGGGACCCGCATGCCGTCGGAGACCAGCTCGACCTCGCCCCGGGAGCCGCGGGGGTGGGCCGGCTGGTCCGGTGCGGAGCCCAGGGTGGCGCCCGTCGCCGCGAGGACGAGAGCCAGCGCGGTCACCAGGAACGGGGCGGTCCGCCCGGTCCGGGCCGGCGAGCGGGACGACATCGCCGGGCTCCTTCGCTGCAGGTGGCGGGACGAGCCCGTGTGCGACCAAGGTAGGCCACATCGCGGCCCCCCGCAGCCGGTCGCGGACTCACGCCGTCCGGTCCCGGTCCCGGGTCGATCACCGTCGAGCAGGGGACGACCGGCTCGACGGGGCCGCCGGACGGCTCATCGATGCCGCCGGACGGCTCATCAATATCGGGGTTCTTTCCGGCGTTCGCAGCCGTTGACCCGCCGTTCCAAGCGTGAACCAGCCGGAGGCCGCCGCCGTTGTCCACAGGCGAGGTGGACGCCCCCGATGGCGGTGCTCGCGTCCCACTAGCGTTTCGGCGTCGAAGTGCCGACTCGGGAGGACCGCTCATGGTGGGGACGTCTGCGGCATCGAAGCGGGGCCACGTGCCGGGCGCTCTGGTGGCCCCGCACGACGTCATCGAGCTGCTCGACGGTCAGCTCCGGCTCGCGGTCCGGCAGGAGGGAGTCGATCCCCAGCGGGACGTCGAGGTGGTGCGTGGGCTCGCGGAACGGCTGGTCCGTGAGCACGACGAGCGGTCCCTGACGGGAGTGGTGGCGCCGGTCGCCGAGCCCGACGCCCTGGTGGGCGAGCTGGTGGCGCGGGTGGCCGGGTTCGGTCCGCTGCAGCAGTTCCTCGACGACCCGGACGTGGAGGAGATCTGGATCAACGACCCGAGCCGGGTGTTCGTGGCCAGGCACGGGCGACACGAGCTCACCAACCTCGTGCTGACGCGGACCCAGGTCACCGAGCTGGTCGAGCGCATGCTCAAGTCGAGCGGGCGCCGGATCGACCTCAGCATGCCGTTCGTGGACGCCATGCTGCCGCAGGGGCATCGGTTGCACGTGGTGCTGGAGGGCATCAGCCGAGGGTTCACCGCGGTCAACATCCGCAAGTTCCGGCTGGAGGCGGCACGGCTGGGGGAGCTCGTCGAGCTGGGCAGCCTGACCCCGTCGGCCGCAGCGTTCCTCGAGGCCTCGGTGCGCGCGGGTCTCAACGTGCTGGTGGCAGGCGGGACCCAGGCAGGCAAGACCACCCTGCTCAACTGCCTGGCCGCCGCCATCCCAGGTGGGGAGCGGGTGATCACGGCCGAGGAGGTCTTCGAGCTCAGGTTCCCCCACCCGGACTGGGTGCCGATGCAGACCCGGCAGGCCGGGCTGGAGGGCACCGGTGAGATCCGGCTCCGGGACCTGGTCAAGGAGGCGCTGCGGATGCGGCCCTCGCGGGTGATCGTGGGGGAGGTGCGGGCGGCCGAGTGCCTGGACCTGCTGCTCGCCCTCAACTCCGGCCTGCCCGGGATGTGCACGCTGCACGCCAACTCTGCTCGCGAGGCGCTGGTCAAGATGTGCACCTTGCCGCTGCTGGCCGGGGAGAACATCTCGGGACGGTTCGTCGTACCGACGGTGGCCAGCTCTGTCGACCTCGTGGTGCACCTGGGAATCGACGTGCGTGGGGTGCGCCGGGTCAACGAGATCGTGGCCGTGCCCGGCCGGGTGGAGAACGACGTCATCGAGATCGAGCCGGTCTTCGAGCGCCGGGGCGGCGAGCTGCGGTGGACCGGTGGGATGCCGCACCGGATCGAGCGGTTCGAGCGCATCGGCGTCGACGTCCACGAGATCCTGCAGGGCGCCACCCGAACGACCCGGTCGTCCCGGGTCGCCAGCCCGTCCGGAGCCCTGTGATGGGCGCGTTGCTGGGACTCGGGTTCGGGGTCGGGGCGATGCTGATCTGGTCCGCGTTCTTCCTGCCTCGCCGCCCCCGGGCCCGAGTCCGGGGTGCCGGCCGGCTGGAGCAGCTGCTCGCCCGAGCCGGGATGGGTCAGACCTCGGTCGCGAGCCTGCTGACCCTGTGCCTGGTCCTTTCCTTCTGCGTGCTGGTGCTCGTCCAGATCCTCTCCCGTGCGCTGCCCGTCGCGGTGGCCTTCGCCGCGATGGCGGCGTACCTGCCGCTGGCCGTGCTCGCCGGCCGTGGCCGCCGTCGCCAGCGCGAGTTCGCCGAGGTCTGGCCGGAGGCGGTGGACAACCTGGCCTCGGCGGTGCGGGCTGGGCTCTCCCTCCCCGACGGGCTGGCAGCCCTGGCGACGTCGGGGCCCGAGCCGCTGCGCGAGACCTTCGCGCAGTTCGCCCTGGACTACCAGGTGACGGGACGGTTCGGCGAGTCCCTGGACCGGCTCAAGGAGCGCCTGGCAGACCCGGTGGGGGACCGGATGGTGGAGGGGTTGCGCATCGCGCGCGAGGTCGGTGGGGGAGACCTCGGGCGTCTGCTGCGCAACCTCTCCACCTACCTCCGCGAGGAGGCCCGGACCCGTTCCGAGCTAGAGGCCCGGCAGGCCTGGACCGTCAACGGTGCCCGTCTCGCGGTCGCGGCCCCCTGGGTGGTCCTGCTGATGATGTCCGCCCAGACCGAGCTGATCGGCCGTTATGCGACTCCGTCCGGTGCGCTGGTGCTGGCCATCGGCGCCGGGCTCTGCTGCGGCGCCTACGCCGTGATGATGCGGATCGGTCGGCTGCCCGTGGAGCGGCGGATCCTGTCATGAGCCCGACCTTCACGGGTGCCCTCCTGGGCCTGCTGGCCGCCGGTGGCCTGCTGCTCGCGGCCTCCCGGATCACCTCTATCCGTCGTGCCCAGCTCTCCGTGCGGGTCTTGCCCTACGTCCGCGACCTGCCGCAGGCGGGACCTGCTGCGACCCTGCGCCCCGCCCCGTCCTCGCCGATGTCGGTGGCTGGCGGGGTCTTCGGTCCGAGCCTGCGACGGGCGGCGACGCTGGTCGAGCGCGTGCTGGGCGGCGCCCCGTCCGTACGGCGGCGGCTGGAGCGGGCCGACCTGGACAAGACGGTGCACGAGTTCCGGATCTCCCAGGTCATGTGGGGCGTGATGGCCTTCGCGGCCGTCGCGGCGTGGCAGGTGCTGCGGGCGCTCTCCGGCCCGTCGAGCCCGGTGCTCGCCCTGCTCACCTGTCTGCTCGCCGGTGCCGCAGGCGTGCTGGCGCGGGATCAGTGGCTGAGCCACCAGGCCACGTCCCGGGAGCGGGAGATCCTCGCGGAGTTCCCGATCATCGCCGAGCTGCTGGCCCTCGCCGTGGCCTCGGGGGAGAGCCCGGTGTCCGCGCTGGACCGGGTCGTGAAGCGCAGCACCGGTGCGCTCTCCGGCGACCTGGCCCGGGTGCTCGCGGGGATCCGGACCGGGGAGCCGGTGGCGCTGGCGTTCCACGGCCTGTCGGTGCGCACCGGCCTGCCGATCGTCGCCCGGTTCGCCGACGGTGTGGCGGTCGCGATCGACCGGGGCACCCCGCTGGCCGACGTGCTGCATGCCCAGGCGGCCGACGTACGCGAAGCGGGGCGCCGCGAGCTGATCGAGAGCGCGGCGCGCCGTGAGGTCTTCATGCTCGTGCCGGTGGTCTTCCTGGTGCTCCCGGTGACCGTGCTCTTCGCCTTCTACCCGGGCCTGGTCGGGCTGCGGCTGACCACCCCGTGAAGAGGCGGTCCGTGACGACCCACGACTGCAGACCCCTGATGCCGGACCGACTCGCACACAGACCACGACAGCACGACCAACGGGAGAAGACACATGGACCAGATGACCCTGCTGATGCTGCGCCTGACGGCGTCCCTGCGCGACCGAGTCCGTGACGAGCGTGGCGATGTGCCCGGCTGGGTGCTCATCGTGGTGATGACCGCCGGGATCGTCACCGTCATCGGCTCCCTCGCCAAGACCGAGCTGCAGGAGATGCTGCGTACCGCACTGACGAGTGTCAAGGGCTGACGTGCCTGCCCGGACGCCGGGCCACCGGGGTGAGCAGGGTGCGGCGGTCGTCGACTTCGTGCTGGTCCTGGTGATCCTGCTCCCGCTGTTCCTCGGCATCCTCCAGCTCGCCCTAGTGCTCCACGTGCGCAACACCATGGCGTCGGCGGCCGCGGAGGGCGCACGGTACGCCGCGACCTGGCAGTCGAGCCCGGAGGACGGGATCGCGAAGGCCAGGGCGCAGATCGAGGGGGTCGTCTCGCAGGACTTCGCGGCCGACCCCACCATCGAGGTGGTGGACATCGACGGTGCCCCGGCATACCGGATGACGATCGACGTCACCGTGCCGACCTTGGGCCTGGGCGGACCCGGGGTGTCGTTCCAGGTGAGCGGGAACGCGATCATCGAGCCCGACCCCGACGGCGGCGCCCGAGCCGTCGGCACAGCCGAGCTGGCGGGTGCGGGGTGACGCCGCGGCGCCGGGACGAGTCGGGAAGCGCCCTGGTGGAGTTCGTGTGGCTGGGGATCCTGCTGCTCGTGCCGCTGGTGTGGATCATCGTGTCGGTCTTCGAGGTCCAGAGGGGGGCCTTCGCGGTCAGCGCCGCGGCGCGTGCCGCGGGACGGGCCTATGCCCTCGCCCCGGACGACGAGGCGGGGATGGCCCGTGCCAGGACCGTGGCGCGACAGACCCTGGACGACCAGGGAGCCGACGACATGCCGCTGCGGGTGCGCGTCACCTGCACCACCGGCAGGGGCCACTGCCACGACGGGACCTCCCTGATCACCGTCGAGATCTCCTCGGGGATCGACCTGCCGCTGTTCCCCGAGGCGCTCAAGGACGGCCAGACGAGCTTCGCGCTGGACGCCCGGCACACGGTCCCGGTCGGGCAGTACATCCAGGCCGGCCCCTGATGACCAGGACGTCGTGGACGTTGTGGATGCCGCGCCCGAGAGGGGAGACCGGACAGGTCTCGCTGCTCATCATCGGGTTCTTCCTGGTGCTGCTGCTGGCGGTGGCCACCGTCGTGGACGCCTCGGCGGCGTTCCTGCAACGCCAGTCCCTGGACTCGCTGGCTGACGGTGCCGCGCTCCGCGGGGCCGACCTCGGGTCGGTCGGGACCTACCAGGGCGGCGTACCCGAGGAGCGGCTCGAGCAGGTCGGCAGCCAGGTCCACGAGGCCGTCAGCGCCTACCTCGTCGCGGTGGGGGCGGACCAGCGCTATCCCGGACTGCGGCACGAGGTGCTGGTGGACCGCGACGCAGGCGTGGTCCGGGTGACCTTGCGCGCCCCGCTGGAGCTGCCGCTGCGCGTGCCGGGGGTCGACAAGCACGCCACCATCGGTGCCACCGGAAGCGCCGCAGTGACGGTGCAGCGGTGAGGGTGCAGCGCTGAGGGTTCACAGCGCTCGGGACGTGCGCTTCAGGGCAGTATTGTGGCGTACGACACAGCAGCCGCCCCCGATCGGACACTCTCCACCCGACCTCACGCTGGGACATCTCATGCGCTCTCTCGCCACCGTGCTCCTCACGCTCGTGCTGCCACTCGGCGCCGCGACTGTCGCGGGCGCGACCCCTGCGGTCGCTACGCCGGCCGGAGTCAGCACCGCCGGCAGTAGTACCGGCAGTAGTACCGGCAGTAGTACCGGCAGCAGTACCGGCACGACCCCGAACCCGGCGGCCCGCGCCGCGGCGCTCCTGGGTGCGCGCACGGCCAAGGGGGGCGCCTACTCGCGCGCGGCCCACGGGGCGACCAACCGCCAGCGATCGTCGCGGGACCTGCGGACCCTGCGGCGCAACAAGTGCCTGACGGGCTTCGCCAACCGGCACGCCAACAGGATGGCCGCGCAGAAGCGGATGTACCACCAGGAGCTCGCCCCCATCATGGGCACGTGCGACCTGCGGGGCGCCGGGGAGAACGTCGCCTACGGCTATGCCTCGGGCCGGGCAGTGGTCAACCAGGGCTGGATGAACTCAGCCGGGCACCGGGAGAACATCCTGCGACCCGAGTTCCGGCTGATGGCCGTGGGGGCCGCAAAGGGCCCGGACGGGTCCTGGTACGTCGCCCAGGTCTTCGGCCGCTGATACCGGACGCCACACCCCGATGACCCAGGCTTCGACAGGGTCACCGGGGGCGCCGTAGTGTTGCCGCCGTGGCAGGCCCAGATTTCGACGCGCAGATCAAGCAGCTCCAGGCGACCATGCACACCATCGAGCAGGTGCTCGACCTGGACAAGATGCGTCGGGAGATCGCCGACCTCGGGGACCAGGTGGCGGCCCCCGACCTGTGGGACGACCAGGCGAACGCCACCCGGGTGACCGGCCGTCTGTCGACGCTCCAGGGCACCGTGGACCGGTTCATGGCACTCTCGGACCGCATCGACGACCTGGAGATCATGCTCGAGCTCAGCCAGGAGGAGGGCGACGCGGAGTCGCTCGCCGACGCCGAGAAGGAGCTGGGCAGGATCCAGAAGGCCGTGGAGTCGCTGGAGATCCGCACCCTGCTCTCCGGTGAGTACGACGAGCGAGAGGCCCTGGTCTCCATCCGCTCCGGTGCCGGGGGAGTGGACGCCGCGGACTTCGCCGAGATGCTGATGCGGATGTACACCCGCTGGGCCGAGCAGCACAACTACCCCGTGGAGGTCTTCGAGACCTCCTACGCCGAGGAGGCCGGGCTCAAGTCCGCCACCTTCGCCATCCACGCGCCGTACGCCTACGGCAACCTCTCCGTCGAGGCCGGCACCCACCGCCTGGTGCGGATCAGCCCCTTCGACAACCAGGGCCGCCGCCAGACCAGCTTCGCCGCCGTCGAGGTGGTCCCGGTGCTGGAGCAGACCGACGAGATCGAGATCCCCGACGAGGAGATCCGCGTCGACGTCTACCGTTCCGGCGGCCCGGGCGGCCAGTCAGTCAACACCACCGACTCCGCGGTGCGACTGACCCACCTGCCCACGGGCACCGTCGTCTCCTGCCAGAACGAGAAGAGCCAGCTGCAGAACAAGGCCAGCGCCATGGTGGTGCTCAAGGCCAAGCTGCTGGCCCGCAAGAAGGCCGAGGAGAAGGCGCACCTGGACGAGATGCGCGGCGACGTGCAGGCCAGCTGGGGCGACCAGATGCGCAACTACGTGCTCAACCCCTACCAGATCGTCAAGGACCTGCGGACCGGCTACGAGGTCGGCAACCCGAGCGCGGTCTTCGACGGCGACCTCGACGGCTTCCTCGAGGCCGGCATCCGCTGGCGCCGCGGCACCGACCAGGACGAGGCCAGCTAGTCCGCACCAGCTAGTCCGCACCAGGACGTGGTACGGAGCCATCCCCGTGTGCTCCGCACGACGTCCGGCGCAGTCAGCTAGCGCCTGCGCAGGTCGGGCTCGACCAGGGCCGGCGGGCCGTAGCCCCGGTCCGCCTTGAGATTTGACTACGCTGGCTCCTGCCATCCGCTGGGCGGACCGCGGTGCCCTGCGGGGTCCGCGCAGAGCCGGCATCAACGGCGGCGATGTGGGCCTCGCAACACCCAGCGGGACCCTTTCGGCGGGGCGGCGGCAGGGACTGGTCCCCTCGCGTACCCTCGGTCCACGTGATTCGATTCGAGAAGGTCACCAAGGCCTATCCCGGACACGCCCATCCCGCTCTCGACCAGGTCTCGGTCGATATCGAGAAGGGCGAGTTCGTCTTCCTGGTGGGATCGTCGGGCTCCGGCAAGTCGACGTTCCTGCGCCTGGTGCTCCGCGAGTACCGGCCGAGCTCGGGTCGCGTCTACGTGGCTGGCAAGGAGATCAACCGCCTCGCGAGCTGGAAGGTGCCGCGGCTGCGCCGGGACATCGGCACCGTGTTCCAGGACTTCCGGCTGCTGCCCAACAAGACCGTGACCGAGAACGTCGCCTTCGCCCTGCAGGTGATCGGCCGCTCGCGTGCCGACATCAAGGACCTGGTGCCGGAGACGCTCGAGCTGGTCGGCCTCGACGGCAAGGGCGACCGGATGCCTGATGAGCTCTCCGGCGGCGAGCAGCAGCGCGTCGCCGTGGCCCGCGCGTTCGTCAACCGGCCGATGATCCTCATCGCCGACGAGCCCACCGGCAACCTGGACCCCACCACGTCGGTGGGCATCATGAAGCTGCTGGACCGGATCAACCGGACCGGTACCACCGTGGTGATGGCGACCCACGATGCCGGCATCGTGGACCAGATGCGCAAGCGTGTCATCGAGCTCGAGCACGGCCGCGTGATCCGCGACCAGGCCCAGGGCGTCTACGGCGCCCAGAACTGACGAGAGGTACTCCCACACCATGCAGCTGCGGTACGTCTTCTCCGAGCTCGGACAGGGGCTGCGACGCAACCTGTCCATGCACCTCGCCGTCATCCTGACCCTGTTCGTCTCCCTCACCCTGGTCGGTCTCGGCGTGCTGTTGAACCAGCAGGCCAACAAGGCCGCCGACCACTGGGGCAGCCAGCTGCAGATCACCGTGTGGCTGTGCAAGGCCAAGGACTCCAACGCCGCCTGCACCGGCGAGGTGACCGGCGCGCAGCGCGACGCCATCGTCAAGGTCGTCGAGGAGAACCCCGAGGTGGCCGACTACCACCTGGAGTCCAAGGAGGAGGCGTTCGGCAAGGTCAAGGAGCTCCTCGGTCCTGAGCGCTTCGAGGGTCCCAACCCGGCCGCGACGGCCGACGACATGCCCGAGTCGGTCTGGATCGAGCTCAACGACCCCGAGCAGTACGACGGCATCATGTCCGCGGTGCGCGGGCTGGACGGGGTCTCCGGCATCCGGGACATGCGCGAGACCCTCGCGCCGATCTACGGCTCGATCAACGCCCTGAAGTGGGGCGCGCTGGGCACCGCCGCATTCCTGGTGCTGGCCGCGCTGCTGCTGGTGGGCAACACGATCCGGCTCGCAGCCTTCGCCCGCCGCAAGGAGATCGGGATCATGCGGCTGGTCGGAGCCTCCACGCTCTACATCGCGCTGCCGTTCCTGCTGGAGGCCCTGGTGACCGCGCTCGCGGGGGTGGTGCTCGCCTCCGGCGCTCTGGCGGCGTTCATGTGGTTCGGCATCCACGAGCGCGCGGGCGACGACCTGAAGTTCATGCCCTGGATCGGCACGGGCGAGTACGGCATCGCCGTGCTGGCCGTCGCGGTCCTCGGACCGATCCTCACCGTGCTGCCGACACTCGTGCTGACCCGCAAATACCTCAAAGTCTGACCTCGCTCCGATACGGTCGACGGGTTCACTTCCCCGAACACCTAAGGCAGCCTGGTGCGTCACTTCCCCCGTACCGCGCGCCGACGGATGGTGTCAGCCGCGTTGGCCGCCACCATGGCCGTCGGTGTGTCCACCATCCCCTCGGCGTACGCCGACGACCTCAAGGACAAGCAGCGCAAGGTCCAGAAGGACATCAAGTCCGCCCAGTCCGACCTGCACGCCTCCAGCCGCAGCATGCAGCGCGCCACTGCCAAGCTCGCGGCGGCACGGGACCAGCTGGCTGGTGCCCAGGTGGCGCTCGCGGCCGCTGAGGGCAAGGCGGCGGACGCCGCGGTGCGCGACGCGCAGATGCAGGTCGAGCTCGACGAGGCCACGGCTGCCCTGGAGCAGGCGCAGACGGACCTCGCGCTGGGCCGTGGCCTGATGAACGAGCAGCAGGAGCAGGTCACCGCCACGGTCACCGACTTCTACCAGCAGGGAGACCCCCAGCTCCTGGCGTTCGCCTCGCTGCTGGACTCCCAGACACCGGCCGACCTCACCAGGCAGAACGAGCTGCGCGACGGCATCGTGGACCGTGAGGCCCGGGTCTACCAGGAGCTGCAGGCGGCGAAGGTGCTGCTGAAGATGCGCGAGCAGCAGGTCGAGGACGCGAAGGAGGCGGTGGCGCTCAAGCGCCAGGCAGCGGCCGACCACCTCGTCGTGATGCAGAGCCTGGAGGCAGAGGCCGCAGCGGCGAAGGCGTCCGTCGTCTCCCTCGTGGGGGCGCGTGCCACCGCTCAGCGTGCGGCGGTGCGCGCCAAGCGGGCCGACGAGGCTGCCTTGGCGGACCTGGAGCAGGAGGAGGCGAAGATCAGCGACATGCTGCGTCGTCGTGCTCTCGCTGCGCTCCGGGCTCAGCGTGCCAAGCAGCGCGACCAGGGCCCGGCGTCGCCGGGCAACTCCGGCGGCTTCCTCGATTCCCCGGTCGGCGGGACCCTCTCCTCGCCGTACGGCTACCGGACCCACCCGATCTACGGCTACTGGGGACTGCATGACGGCCAGGACTGGGCAGCCGGCTGCGGGCAGCCGCTGTACGCCGGAGCCGACGGCCGCGTGGTCTCCTCCTACTCCAGCACCGTCTACGGCCGCCGCCTGGTGATCGACCACGGAGCGGTCTCCGGGGTCGGTTTAGCCACGATCTACAACCACGCCACCAGCTACACCGTCGGGGTCGGTGCCAGGGTGACCCGCGGCCAGGTCATCGGGTACGTCGGTGACTCCGGCTGGTCCACCGGCTGCCACCTGCACTTCACGGTGATGGCGAACGGCAGCACCGTCGACCCGCGCAACTGGCTGTGAGGTCCGCGGCTGTTGCTCCTGGGCCGCGGTAGCCGCCCGCCGCCAATCCCCTGGACGCGCTTGAGAGGATGTCCCCATGGCCAAGGAGCAGGGCACCAAGCCGATCGCGCAGAACAAGAAGGCGCGTCACGACTACCACATCGACGACACGTGGGAGGCGGGCATCGTCCTGGTCGGCACCGAGGTCAAGTCCCTGCGGCAGGGTCGAGCCTCCCTGGTCGACGGCTTCGCCGAGGTCGACGGGGGAGAGGTGTGGCTCCACCAGGTCCACATCCCCGAGTACACCCAGGGCACCTGGACCAACCACGCCTCGCGCCGCAAGCGCAAGCTGCTGCTGAATCGCGCCGAGATCGCCAAGATCGAGCGCAAGGTCTCCGACTCCGGCTACACGCTGGTCCCGCTGCAGCTGTACTTCAAGGACGGGCGCGCCAAGGTCGAGATCGCCCTGGCCAAGGGCAAGAAGGCCTACGACAAGCGGCACTCCCTCGCGGAGCGCCAGGCGAACCGTGAGAAGGAGCAGGCAGTCCAGCGTCGGCTCAAGGGGTTCAAGGACTGACGTGGCGCACGAGGCTCCAGCTGCTCCCACCCCGCCGGCCACGGGCGCGGTGCTCGTCGCCGAGGCCGCGCAGGTGCGGGACTGGAGCCGCCGTCAAGGGCTGCCGGGGCTGTTCGACGTCCACACGCACTTCCTGCCGCCGCGGGTGATCGAGAAGGTCCGGGCGCAGTTCGACAGTGCCGGTCCGCTGATCGGGCGGCCGTGGCCGCTGCGCTACCGGGACACCGAGGAGGCGCTGGTCGAGGTGCTGCGCTCCTTCGGGCTGCGGCACTTCACCGCGCTGCCCTACGCCCACAAGCCCGACATGGCGGAGTTCCTCAACGACTGGGCAGCGGGCTTCGCCAGCCGCACCCCGGAAGCACTGCACTGCGCCACGTTCTTCCCCGAGCCGGAAGCGGCCGACTACGTGCGCAGGCGCCTCGAGTCCGGCGCGGAGGTCTTCAAGGTCCACGTGCAGGTGGGCGCCTTCCATGTCACGGACCCGCTGCTGGACCGGGCGTGGGGCGTGCTGGCCGAGGCTGGGACGCCGGTGGTCCTGCACGCGGGCTCCGGTCCCATCGCCACGCCGTACACGGGACCGGGGCCGGTGGCCGAGCTGCTGGGGCGGCACCCACGCCTGGCGCTGGTCATCGCTCACATGGGCGCCCCGGAGTACGCCGAGTTCCTGGCGCTCGCGGAGTCGTACGAGCGGGTCCGACTCGACACCACCATGGCGTTCACCGACTTCTTCGCCGGCATGGGCGGGGTGTATCCGCCAGACCTGCTGCCGCGGCTGGCGGACCTGGGGGACAAGGTGCTGCTCGGCTCCGACTTCCCGAACATCCCCTACCCCTACCTGCACCAGCTCGAGTCGCTGGAGCGGCTCGACCTCGGGCACGACTGGTTGCGTGCGGTCTGCTGGGAGAACGGCGCAGCACTGTTCCAGCGCTGACTAAGGCCAGGCCGGCTCCTATCGGCGCCGGGCATAGCGGATATCCCCGTTGGGGAGGCGTTCGTGCAGGTACCGGTCATCGTGGATGCGGTGATGATGGTGGCTGCACAGCAGCACGCCGTCGGCCAGGTCGGTGGCACCACCGGCGCTCCAGGGCGTGAGGTGGTGGGCCTCGCACCAGGTGGCGGGGATGTCGCAGTCCGCCGCTCGGCAGGTCTGGTCGCGCACCGCCAGGGCCCGGCGTTGCGCGGGGCTGAAGAGTCGCGCACTACGGCCGAGGTCGAGTGGCTCCGAGGCGGTGCCCAGGACGGCGGGCACCAGCTTCGCGGTGCAGGCGAGCCGCCGGGCCTCTCCGGCGCTGATCCGCTCGCCGTTCTGCAGGGTGGCGGTCCCGAGGCCCTCCAGCAGGGCGGTCAGGTCCATGGTGAGGACCAGCGTGGTGGCGTCGCCACCGTGCAGCGGGAGCCGGCTCGGGTCGAGCCCCTCCAGCAGCGCGCAGAACGCCCGGCCGAGCCTCGTGGGGTACGGCACCTTCTCGCCGAGCAGGCTGGACGCGCCTGTGCCGGATGCTCCGGTGTTGGACGACCCCGTGCCTCGCTGGCGCGGGGAGGTGAAGGCCTCGAGCGTGCTCTGGAGTCGGGTGGCGACGGACACCGGGACGCGAGCCTTGACCAGGGCAGTGCCGTCGCCGAGGTCGCGGATCGACATCGTGCATCCGGTGCGGGCTCTGCGCTCCTGGTCCAGGAGCTTCTTGCGCTCGGTGTCCTCGAAGAGGTCCGGCGCCACGACCTCGAGGATCTTGGCGCCCAGACGCCGTAGCTCCGTGGGGCCGAAGTGGCGTGCCTCGGCGATCAGGTGGGATTCGGCCTGCTGCCGGATCGCCGGGGTGACGCCGCTGGCGGGGTCGGTGGGGAGGTCGTCCAGGGCGCGAGCGATGGCGTGCCCCTGGTCCGGGTTGACCCGGCCCTCGTCCAGCGCTCCGCCGAGGGCGTGCCACCGGTGCTCGATGGCGTTGGCCAGGCACTGGGTGCGCCGATGGGTGGCTCGATGGCCGCGGGTGCGCGCGGTGAGCCAGGCTGCGATGTCGCGGTGTCCCTCGGAGTCGGCGACGTCGGCAGACGCAGCGGTGACCCGGAGCTGGAGGGCGTGCAGCCGGGTCGTCGCCTGATCCAGGGCGAGGAGTGCCTGTCGTTTCTGGGCCACGGTCATGAAGAGCGGGTCCACACCGGCGACCTCCCGCAGCGCCGCCACGATCGCGTTGGTGCACGCCAGCACGGGGTGTTCAGTTGAGGACGAAGGGTCCATGGACCGGCTCCTGGCATGAGGACGACAGTGAATCCGTCGACAGCAACGGCGAGGAGCCGCGCATCATCGAGGGCCTATCCATGCCAGGAGACCGTGGTCACCCCGTCCGGCACCGGCAGCCCGGTGCACTGATTCGATCGTACATCTGTTCGAATAGATGCGCAAGGGTTCCCGTGGCACGCCCGCGGTGGAATACCGGTCGTGCTTTGCCGGTTGGGCACCGTAGACTGCACGACACAACTCAAGAGGGGCTGATCGGTTTCGACTTGGGACGTTAGTTCCAGGAGAAGCGGGTCGAGAAGCCAGCGCCATCTCGTAAACGATCGCTGGAAAACACAGTTGCCAACTCTAATCGCAACGACTTCGCTCTCGCTGCCTGAGCAGTGATCGAAGGGTCTGACCGGGCATCCGTCTCCGTCCCGGATCCAGGCCTCATCTAGGGGACTTGCTGATCGCTTCCTGTCAGGAGGGGTGATCGGGACTTTTTCCTGACTGGGCCTGTCGGCGACGTGTCTGTGCGAGCGCCGGGGCCGAGAAAAGCGACAACACTGACTGCACCCGGAGAAGACCTGGATCGGCGCTCGAGGACCGGGGTTCGATTCCCCGCAGCTCCACCACGAGGGCTTTCCCGAAATGGACCCGAACCGTTTCCCGAAATGGGACACGGTTCGGGAGGCCCTCACCAGCCCCCTCTAGCTACAGAAGGGCCCCACCACGTTCGTGGTGGGGGCCCTTTTGGCTCCTCAGGCGGGTGTTCTCATGCGGCGGTTCGCTCGAGGTGCTCGAAGACCTCGTCGCCGCGGAGCACGAGGCTCTCGATGAGTTCTCCGTCGACGGGGTGGTTCATCAGCGGACTGGCGAACTGCTCGCCTGATTCGCGGCCGTGCTTCTCCAGGATGCGGATGTTGTGGCAGGCGGCTGCTGCAGCGACGGCAAGCGTCACGAGTGGCAGGCCGACGACCTGGACGAACCCTCGTCGGACGTCCTCGGTGCCGCGGTTCTTGATGTTGCCGAAGACGGCCTCGACGGCGGAGCGCAGGGCGTAGATGAGTCCCCACTCCTTGCTGCCCCAGTACTCCTCCTGCAGGTACTTCATGGGCGTGCCGGACTCGATCTGGATAGTCTGCTGGGTGCAGCACCGCGGAAGATCCTGGTCGACCTCGGCCTCAGGGGGGTGCGGTACGACGGGTGCCCCCGCCTGTCGGGCCAATCCCACGGTGCCCGGGCGGAGAGGGCATCCGACGGTGCCGGCGACGGCAGGACACTGCCACCGGGTGATTCCCAACTTGGGATCGTGCTCACCTGCTGCCGTCTTGCCCGGCGAAGCCAAGGGGCCCTTGACCATGCGCAACGCGAACTTCTCTCGTTCCGCGATCTGCTGCCTGAACTCGGTCTGCTTCTCGGGTTCGTCAGACGGCACCAGCGTCTCCAGGTGAGCGCCCATCCTGGGGCAGTGGGGGCGGCCGTCGATCACCTTGGACCCGTACTGGTCCATGACGCCGGGCTTGTCGGCACGCAGATCGAGAACCTGGTGGATCCGCCGTCGCCACAGCTCCATGGCCCATCGGTCGAATCGCTTGTAGCCGTAGTGTCGGTCGCCGATGAGCCGGACGAAGGGTGCGCGTGCCCGGATCTGGTCGATGAGGCGCAGGGAGACGTCGACGACGTCCTCGTTCGCCGGGGTGAGCTCGAGCGCCTGGATCAGGACGGGGAGCGCCTGCTTGCCTGCCGGGTCGTTGGTGTTGACGATGACGTGGGCCTTGTAACCGTAGATGCCGACCTGCGCGCCGCTCTTGGCCGTCTTCCCACCCCATGCGGCGTCGGGACAGAGCCACGGTGCAGGATCCTGCCGCTCCTTGTGCTCTCCCTTGACCTCGGTTGCGTCCGGTGTTCCATCGGGGTCCGGGTCCTCCACGTCGCCCGGGGTCGCGTTGTCCTGTGCTTCCGCGGCGCGGGAAGAGTCGTGCGGCGGCACGTCAGCGGTGTCTTCGTCGGCGAGGGGCCGGTCTTGGCCGCCTCCCAGGTGTCGAGAGCTGTGAGGAGCCTTGGACCATGCCCAGATGCTGGTGTCGTCGATGGCGTAGGTGCCGTGCTCGATGTTGATGAGGTGCGTCCCCTTGAGCAGGCGGGTGACGAAATCGGTGACCACTGCGTGGCGTTCGGCCTGCCGGGTCTGCAGAATCGCCCGCTGGTCTGCGTGGGGGAGTTGCCGCTCGGCGTCGGTGAGGCAGTCGGTCGTGTAGGAGAGGTTCCTCCCGAGGCCTTCGGTCATTGTGTAGAGCTGCTTGCGGGTGAGCTCTCGGACCTTCTTCTTGTCCTTGTAGACGACGATCCCGAACTCGATTCGGGTGGGGAGAGGGAGCGACTGGGCGACGACGTACATCTGCTCGATGGTGGCCTGTCCGGTGGTGAAGACGGCGGTGAGTTGGAGGGCGTAGTAGAGGGCGCCGTCCAGTCCCGCCTTCTTG
Organism: Nocardioides houyundeii; assembly: GCF_002865585.1. Lineage (NCBI taxonomy): Bacteria > Bacillati > Actinomycetota > Actinomycetes > Propionibacteriales > Nocardioidaceae > Nocardioides > Nocardioides houyundeii. Next base: position 1,093,882 of record NZ_CP025581.1, read on the forward strand.
CGGCCGCGGTTGGAGCTGCGGCAGTGGCGGTCCAGGACCTCTCCGACTCCGGTCGTTTTCACGAGCCAGTGGTGGCGTCGGAAGGCGGCGTCGAGCTGGGCCAGGAGGTTCGGGTGGAGACGAACGATGGCGGAGATATTGGGCTCCTTGATGTCATGCGTCGTGAGGAGAGACGCGAAGTCCGGGTCGATTCCCTCTGCGGTGTTCGAGTTCTTCGTGGGCGTGGAGCTGGACATGGGAGTGGGTCCTGTCGTCGTGGGTTGAATGACGACCGGGACCGTGAGGACCCGTTGAACCGGGGCAATCGCGACACCGGCTGGGCCGCCGGCGAGACGGGTGAGGTCCGTCACGCCGGCGGCCCCCGGTGTCAGCGCATACCTCGCACGTCCCCTTCGGCAGGCAGGTGCTCCATGAGTTCGACGAGAGAGCGAGCCGTGGTCAGGCCGGCTGCCTGCAGCAGCACGTGCAGGGGAGTGGTGCGCTGCAGGTGGGTGGCCAGCCACGTGGAGCGCAGCCGTGCCTGAGCCAGGTCCGGGACCTCCTTGCTCAGGACGGCTCGGGAGAAGACGGCGGCGGCGACGTTGGCGCGCTCGGCATCGCGACCGAGCAGCAGGCGCCCACGCTTGGCGCCTTTGATGCCGATGCGTACCAGGTCCTCGTACTCGCGCAGGACCCAGACCTTTCGGTGATGCCGGTTCTCGGTGTTGTCCTTCGTCCTGCGGAGGTTGGTCACGTGGACCTCGATGCCCGTGTCGGGGCCGTGGTCGATCACGTCGTCGCCTTCGAGCCGCTTGAGGTCGGTCGAGTCGATGCCAGCGCCGGCCCCGAGTCCGACGAGCAGACACATCTGGCGCACCAGGAGGTCGCTGGGCTGGACGCGGGCCACCCGCCGGATCACCGCCATCTCCGCCAGGGAGTACGGCGGGGCGACAGTGCGGTGAGCCAGCGGAGGCCCCTTGACCGGAGCCTCGTCGGGATGGATCTGGTCGGCCATGGCCATCAGCCGCGAGCGACGGGTCTGACGGGTGGCCCGGCCGGCGTCGACGAGCACCTCGGTGTCGTAGCGGCTTACGTTCGTCCGGGTGAGTACCGAGGGCTGAAGCGGGAGTTCGACGGTGCGGACCCAGTGGAAGAAGTACGCCAGGTGCGTCACGTGCTTTCGCATGCTGTCGTCACCACGCACCGAGGAAGCGGCCAGCGTGGTCTCGACTGCGCTCTTGAGGTGGTCCCACTGCGACCGGACCGGCTCGAGCGGGATGTACTCCTCGCGGATGAATGTCTGCATGGACTCCGGCAGGGATGCTGCCCTGGCTTGACGGTCAGCGTTGGCTGCGGCCAGTGCGAGCCGCATCTGGCGCGCTGACGGCTTCCGGCGGCGGGGAGCAGGAGCAGCGGGCTCGTTGAGGGTCTCGGGGTGGTGGTTCTCTCGTGCCGGGGACTGTGGGCTGATGGACACGTTGGACGGACCTCCGGGTGCTGGGTGGACGAGTGCGTCGGCCTCGGTTGTCGCCTCGAGGTCGTCGTCACCGTGCCTGCGTGACGCCGTGGTGCAGTCGCCGAGAAGGACTGCTTCGTCGCTACGAGGCCCAGCCATGGGTCCCGTCCCTTCACGCAAGATCTCGCGGTAGAGCGCGTCGTCGACCGTCGGCAACAACGGCGCTGCTTCGGTGGCGGTGCGACGAGTCGCGCCGATGCCGCGGAGCGTCTCGGCCAGGGACTCCCGCATGGGGTGGCTCAGGGCGTGCACGTGCTGCGTCCGCCGTACCTGGGACTTGCTCAGATCGACAGCCAGTCCCGTGGCGACGGCGCGCGCGTGCGCCCACTCGGAGGCGCTGACGTCCTCCGGGCTACACAGGGACGCAGCGAGAACTGCGTCCTGCTTGGCGGCGGAGAGGAGGAGCGACCACGTCTCGTCGGAGTACACCAGCACGGCGGCATCGGGCGACGTGGGCTTGTCCGAGGTGCGCGACTGACGGTCTTCGGTGCCTAAGACCTGGACGCTGCTCGCTGCTTCGGCCGAGGAGGATCCGGCGTTCAGGCTGGCCCGGGTCTTCAGTACCCGCCGTACCCGAGCCCGGACGTTGCCCAGAGCGCCGTCCCCCAGGCTGGTGGGGTTGGCGCGCAGGAACCGTTGGAGGGAGTCCTCGGACAGCCCCTCGTCCAGGTCGTTGACCAGGGGCATAGCCCAAGCGAGGAGCTCAAGGACGGCGCTTGCGATGCGACGTGCCTCGGTGACGCCGGCAGCTGGTGCAGCTGAGATCCAGGGCTCGAGCTCGGCGCGGTGCCCATTCCAGACAGCCGCCGCACGCTCGCTTCGGGGGTTGTAGTCATCTGCCCAGGTGCTGAGGTCGCCGGCGGCGCGGCCATGCCAATCCTGTGTGGTGGTGCCGGTAGTAGGGACGATGTTCTGGGTCTTCTTCGGCTTGCTCATGCGGCGGACCGTCCCGAGTTGCCCCGAGGGTGCCAATCACTGCCGCCCGCGTTCTCTCGTGGGGGAGAAGACAGATTCGGCTGCCGCTGTGAGCTGCAAGGCAGCCCCAACTGGTGACCCCGGGTCACAAACGATTCAGACCCCCGCAGACGTCGGGGCAAACGGCCCGACGCTGCGGTGAGCCAGCTGGAGCCACATGATGAAGAACCAGCCGTCACAGCTCGTCCCCGCGAGCGTGACCAACACCGGCACTGACAGGGCCGGCGTCCGGACGTTCGCCGCCGAGGTGGTGCTGATCCGCAACTGGGTGGAGACGATCCGCCGCTGCGCGACCGTCACCGCCCACGGCACGCTCGGAGGTCAACTCCCCGAGTGCGAGGAGCTCTTGGAGCTCCTCGAGGCCAATGAGGCAGCCATCCTCTCCGACATCCCTGACGGAGCCGCCCTGCTCGACAGGCTGGCGGGCTGGGAAGCCAGCTTGTTGCACGCCGCCGGACATGTCCCGCCTTCTGACTGCCTGATCTGCCAACGCGCCAAGGCGATTCCCGACTCCATGCCCGCCGAGTACGCGTGGGCCATGCGGGTGATCGACGAAGCAGCCTGAGATAGACGCGAGGGGTCGGAGAACCAGACTGGTTCTCCGACCCCTCGACGCGTGCGGCTGGCCCCGAGTGGGAGTGACTGCGCTTCCGAGGCCATTGACGGACGGTGATGCTCGCCGCCGGGCACGCAGTCAGATCCGGTTCGGCAGGCACCTTGAGAACTCAACAGAGCACGCAGCCGCGTGAAGCCACGAGCGAGCTGGCCAGGCGACCATGAGGAGGTGATATTACGTCGTCTGTCCGCTTGGTCGTGGCTTCGGCTGTCGACACAAGGATGATGGGCCAAGATGAACCCATGCCAATCCGGGAAGACGTGTGGAACGACCTCATCGACTTGGAACCCGGGACCCTGAAGAACAGGGGACCTCTCGAGACCCGTTGGGGCGCCGAAGCGACCCTTGAGTTGCTGGACGCGGGTCACTTGGTCGCCGAGGGGGGGAGGGTCGGCCGGACCAAGGCGTCGGTTGACGCTGAAGCTCTCTGGGCCGTCATCCCCGAGGACGGTTCGACCATTGGAAACCAGCGCGCCCGTGAGCAGCTCGGCTGGAAGAGCGAACGGCGCTACGACACGTCGAAGGCCCTGCTGCTCGCCACCGGCGAGATTGCCGTTGGCCGCGGCCGCGGCGGCTCGGTCCGGCGCATCAGCGATCAGCGGGGCGAGCCTGGCGGATCGGCGCCGACCCCCGCTCTGGCACAGGGCTCTCCCGCCGCTCGCGCTGGAAAGCCCAGGGCAACCAAGCCTGTGAAGGACAGCAAGACTCTTGAGCAGCGGCTGTGGGAGGCAGCTGACGCGCTGCGCGGCAACCAGGAACCCAGCGAGTACAAGCACGTCGTCCTCGGTTTGGTCTTCCTGAAGTACATCTCCGACCGGTTCGAGGCGCGACGCCGAGAACTCGAGGCCGAGCTTGTCGCGGACGGGATGCCCGAGAACCGGATCGGCGAGTTCCTCGAGGCGCGCGACGAGTACACCGCCGAGAACGTCTTCTGGGTGCCGGAGGACGCCCGCTGGGAGTCGATCCAGGCACGAGCGAAGCTCCCCACCATCGGGACCGACATTGACACCGCGATGGACCTGATCGAGAAGGAGAACCCAGTCATCCGCGGTGTCCTACCGCGGAACTACGGACGAGAAGGCCTCGACAAGGGCCGCCTGGGGCAGTTGGTCGATCTGATCGGCTCAATCGGGTTCACCGAGACCGACGACCACGGCTCCGACGACGTCCTCGGCCGGGTGTACGAGTACTTTCTCGGTCAGTTCGCTGGCAAGGAGACCGGCAAGGATGCCGGCGCCTTCTACACGCCCCGCAGCGTGGTCAAGACCCTCGTCGAGATGCTCGAACCGTTCGAAGGCCGCGTGTATGACCCCGCATGCGGCTCCGGGGGCATGTTCGTTCAGTCCGCGGAGTTCGTGAAGGCCCACGGTGGGAGCACGGACAAGATCTCGGTCTATGGCCAGGAGTACACCGATGCGACCTGGCGTCTGGCCAAGATGAACCTCGCCCTTCGTGGCATCGAAGCGGACCTTGGCGAGCGCTCCGCCGACACCTTCACTGCTGACCTGCACCCCGATCTGCGGGCCGACTTCATCCTCGCCAACCCGCCCTTCAACGTCTCCAACTGGTGGGACGCCAAGCTTGCTGACGATCCCCGCTGGACGTACGGCACTCCACCCGCCGGCAACGCCAACTTCGCATGGGTGCAGCACTTCATCCACCACCTTTCCCCGAAGGGCACGGCCGGGTTCGTCCTCGCCAACGGCTCCCTCTCATCGAAGTCGGGCGGTGAAGGCGAGATCCGACGCAAGTTGGTGGAGGCAGACCTCGTCGACTGCATCGTGGCCATGCCGGACCGGCTCTTCTTCAACACCGGCATCCCGGTCAGCCTCTGGTTCGTATCGAAGGAGCGCCGTGGCAATGGTCATCGCGACCGCCACGGCGAGGTCCTCTTCATCGACGCGCGCAAGCTCGGCCGGATGGAGACGCGACGTTTGCGGGTCCTGGCGAACGAGGACGTCGCCCGAATCGCGGATGCCTACCACGCCTGGCGCAACCATGACGGTCCTTACGAGGACGTTCCCGGCTTCTCCATGGCAGCCGACCTTGACGAGATCAAGGCGCACGGCTTTGTGCTTACTCCGGGGCGGTATGTGGGCGCCGAGGCAGCCGCGGTCGATGAAGAGCTGATCGTCGACAAGATCACGAGGCTGACCGAGGAGTTGTACGCGGAGTTCGACCGCGGAAGTCAGCTCGAGGTTGAGGTGCGTCGTCGCCTGGACGGTCTAAATCGTCGCCTGGACGGTCGAATTTGACGCGCCGCCGCATCGTGCTCGCCGACGCTTTGGCTGCGCTCATTGACCACCGTGGGAAGACCCCGAAGAAACTCGGTGGCGATTGGACGACTGACGGCCATCGCGTGGTGTCCGCACTCAACATCAAGGGAAGCCGCGTCGACGACAACGACCACCACTACATCTCGAACGAGATGTACGAACGGTGGATGAAGGTGCCGTTAGCGGCGGGGGACGTGCTCTTGACCTCGGAAGCACCAACGGGGGAAGTCGCATACCTGTCAGAGCAGCAGGATTGGGCGATCGGTCAGCGACTCTTCGGTCTCCGCGGCAAACCCGATCTCCTTCACGGGCGTTACCTGTTCTACGCGCTGAGGGGCGGAGACGCCCGTCATCAGATGCTGTCGCGAGCCACTGGGACCACGGTCGCCGGGATCAGACAGTCCGAGTTGGTCAAGATCGAACTGGACCTTCCTCCCGTCGAGGAGCAACGTGCGATCGCCGCCACCCTCGGCGCCCTCGACGACAAGATCGAGTCCAACCGCCGCGCGGCAACCCTTGAACTCGCGCTCGCTGCGACGGTGCTTGCCAGCGGAACCGAAGCGATCCGCGTCGGCGACATCGCCGGCGTCGATAAGGGTCTTTCGTACAAGGGCTCGGGCCTCGATGACGGCTCAGCGACGGATGCAATCCCGATGGTCAACCTTGCGAACTTCACCACGTCGGGAGCGCTCAAGCCAGACGGCCTGAAGTACTACACCGGCGACTTCAAGCCGAAGCATCGCCTCGCGGCGTGGGACCTCGTCGTGGCCAATACGGACCTCACCCAGAGTCGGGAGATCCTCGGGCGAGGTTTCCTCGTCCCAACGACACTGCAAGGGGCTCTGCACACGCACCACACTTCGGTTCTTCGGTTCCGTGAGCGTTCGGAACTCGCGCCCTTTCTGTGGGCCGAGCTGCAATCACCCGAGTTCCGCGACCGTGCGAAGGGGTTTGCGACCGGAACGACCGTGACCGCACTGCCCGGAGAAGCACTGCTGGACTTCGACTTCTCAGTCCCCTCCGATCCAGAGCCAGCGCTGGCCGCGGCGCGTGGACTGATTGAGCATTCCTGGCAACTCGCGAGCGAGTCAGCCGCGCTCACCACAACACGCGACGCACTGTCGCCCGAGTTGCTCTCTGGTCGCATTCGCGTGCCAGAGGCCGCCGCCGTCGTACAAGATGGCACCGGGTAAAGGGAGGCAGTCGTGGGCAAGTCGGACTATCCGGTCAGGGAGCTCGTTGCCAAGATCGAGCGCGGGGAACTGCAGCTGCCGGAGATGCAGCGCAAGTACGTGTGGACGGCCACCAAGGTGCGTGACCTGCTGGACTCGCTGTATCGAGAGTATCCGTCCGGGGTAATCCTCACTTGGCAGCCGGCGGCGAAGGTCGAGACCCGGGCGTTCGCGGTGGACACCAGCACCGATGCCGTTGCCGCGCCCCTCCTGCTGCTCGACGGACAGCAGCGCCTCACCTCGCTGTCCGCGGTACTACGCGGTGAGCCGGTCACGGTGAAGAACCGCAAGCGCCCTGTCGAGATCCTGTTCAACCTCGACCACCCTGATGAGCTCACCTTCATCACCGAGGTGGCCGAGGACAACGACAGCCACGAGGACGCCGACGACGCGGACGACGCGGACTCCGATCTGATCACACGGGTGAACCGCCGGGCGTTCGTCGTAGCCAGCAACCAAGTTGCCGCCTTGCCCAATTGGGTCAAGGTGACAGACGTGTTCAAGAAGTCTGACTCCGAGCTGCTCAAAGCGGCTGGAGTCACGGGCTTCGACGATCCCAACTACGAGCGCTACTCGGCACGCCTCCAGCAGTTGCGGTCAATCGCTGACTACTCCTACCGCGTCGACATCCTAGAGCCATCGAAGTCTTACGAGGAGGTCACTGAGATCTTTGTGCGCGTCAACTCGCTCGGAGCCAAGTTGCGCAGCTCTGACCTTGCGCTGGCCCAGATCACCGCCAAGTGGAACGGGTCCCTCGCACTGTTCAACGCTTACCAAGCGGACGTCACTAAGCGCGGCTTCGACCTCGACCTCGGCGTCCACCTGAAGAACCTCATCGCGATCATCACCGGACAGTCCCGTTTTCTCACAGTCTCGTCGATGACCCAACAGACCCTCGAGGTCGGATGGAAGCGAACCAAGCGGGCCATGGACTTCGCGGTCAACTTCGCCCAACAGAACATCGGCGTTGACAGTCCCACCCTGCTGTCGTCGCCGTTCCTCATGATCGCCACCGCTTACTGGGGCGCGCAGATGGACTACAAGATCTCGGACGCAGACGCCGCCGCGTTCAGGAAGTGGTTCCTCCTGGCCAACGCTAAGGGTCGCTACTCCCGAGGTTCCACTGAGACGTTGCTTGATCAGGACCTTGCTGCGCTTCGATCGGATGACAAGGTGGGTGGACTCAACCAACGACTGATCCAGCAGGTCGGACGACTCGACTTCACCGCTGCCGACTTGGCTGGCCGTACATCCCGCAGCGGCGCCTTCAAGACGATGTTCCTTGCATTCCGCGCCGACAGCGCGAAGGACTGGGCGACGAATCTACTCATCAGTCCGAAGCTTGCTGGACAAGCCGACAAGATTGAGTTCCACCACGTCTTCCCGAAAGCATTCATGAAGAAGGCGCGGCCCGACATCGACGGCCGCGAGGTCGACGACATCGCCAATCTCGCCTTTATCAGCTCCAGGACCAACAAGGACATCAGCGCCAAAGCACCGGCCGACTACGCGCCTCACTACTCCAAGGAGCTTCTCGCGAAGCAGTTGGTCGTCTTTGACGACACCAACGCGGTGCCTGAGGCATTCGAGAAGTTCGTCATTCAGCGCCGCGAGCTGATCGCTGCGCGCCTCAACGAGTACCTTGACGTTGCGGAGAGCCAGTGATCGGTCTAGACGAGTCTGTGATCGAGCAAGCCGCGCTCGACTACCTCCGCGAGATCGGCTACGCGATCGAGTTCGGCCCGAACATTGGCCCCGGGGGGCCCGCGGAGGAGCGCGCCTCGTGGGACGAGGTGTATCTGTTCGACCGGCTTCAAGCGGCGGGCCAACGACTCAACCCTGATCGCGCCGACCTGGTTGACGAGGCGATCAAACGCCTGCGTCGCGCGGAGTCCCAGTCCGAGCTCACCGAGAACCTTCGCGTCCACCAGCTCCTCATAGATGGGGTGCCAGTTGAGCACCGAGGCTCTGACGGCCAGGTGCGAACGGCCTACGTCCGGCTCATCGACTTCGACGCCCCTGACAACAACGACTGGCTGGCCGTCAACCAAGCCGCGATCACGGGGAACCGCAATCGTCGCCCCGACGTGCTTATCTACCTGAACGGCATACCGGTCGCGCTACTCGAGCTGAAGAACTCCGCCGACGAGCACGCGACGTTGCGCACTGCCTGGAACCAGGTGCAGACCTACCGAACCGACATCCCGACGGTTTTCACGGCCAACGCCGTCACCGTCATCTCAGACGGCACGTCCGCGGCGATGAGCTCGTTCACCGGCGCCTTCGAGCACTACGCACCGTGGAAGACCATCGACGGCCGTGACGTCGTCACGAACAAGCCCGCCCTTGAAGTCCTCCTCAAAGGCGTCTTCAACCCGACGCGGTTCCTCGATCTGCTGAAGAACTTCGTCGTCTTCTCCGACGAGGCCCACGGCATGGTGAAGCGCGTCGCGAAGTACCACCAGTACTGGGCAGTCAACGCAGCCGTCGAGTCGACAGTCGAGGCGGCCGGCCCAGCCGGCGATCGCCGCGGCGGCGTCGTCTGGCACACGCAGGGCTCGGGCAAGAGCATCGAGATGCTCCTGTACGCCGCCAAGGTGATGCGAGACCCCCGGATGGGCAATCCGACCCTGGTCCTTCTTACCGACCGCAACGACCTGGATGACCAGCTCTTCGGTGAAGTCTTCGCGCCCGCAACGATCCTTCCCGAGAAGCCTGTCCAGGCCGACTCCCGCGCCCACCTCCGCACGCTGCTGCAACGTGTCTCGGGCGGCATCGTCTTCACGACGCTCCACAAGTTCGCACCCCTCGCCGGCGAGGATGTCAACCCGGTCCTCACCGACCGTCGCAATGTCGTCGTTATTGCCGATGAGGCGCACCGGTCGCAGTACGGCTTCAACGAGACCCTCGCCTCCGATGGAAACTTGAAGGCCGGTCTCGCCAAGCACATGAGAGACGCACTCCCCGGCGCCACATTCTTGGGGTTCACTGGCACCCCGATCGAGTCCGGGGACAAGTCGACTCGCTCGGTGTTCGGGAACTACATCGACGTGTACGACCTGACCCGCGCGGTCGAGGACGGCGCCACAGTGAAGATCTACTACGAGTCCCGTCTGGCCAAGGTCGCCCTCTCAGAGGCCGACATGACGGCGCTTGATGAGCTCGCCGAGGAGATCACCAGCGAGGTCGACGAAGACCAGGCCCTCAAGACGAAGTCGAAGTGGGCCCGCCTCGAGGCCGTCGTGGGCGCCGATGAACGCCTGGACCTGATCGCAGCCGACGTAGTCCAGCACTGGGAGAAGCGTCGGGAAGCGATGCTGGGCAAGGCGATGATCGTGGCGATGTCGCGCCGCATCGCCGTGCGGCTCTACGAAAAGATCGTCGCTCTCCGCCCCGACTGGCACTCCGACGACCCAGCAGCCGGACGCATCAAGGTCGTGATGACCGGGTCCGCGGCAGATCCGCCCGCGTTCCAGCCCCACATCCACTCCAAGGACGTCCGACGAGACCTCAAGTCTCGGGCGAAGAACCCGGACGACGCGCTAGAACTGGTCATCGTCCGCGACATGTGGCTCACCGGCTTCGACGCCCCTTCGATGCACACGATGTATGTGGACAAGACCATGCAGGGAGCCGGCCTGATGCAGGCCATCGCCCGCGTCAACCGCACCTTCCGTGACAAGGAGGGCGGCTTGGTCGTCGACTACATCGGCGTCTTCTCAAACCTCCAGAAGGCACTGGTCGAGTACTCGCCCTCCGACCGGGATCAGGCTGGCGTCCCGATCGAAGAGATCGTCGATGCCATGCTCGAGAAGCACGACGTCGTCCGAGGACTGCTCCACGGATGTCCGTACGACTCCTCGCCGGACCTCACGGCCGGACAGCGGCTTGCTGAACACGCCATGGTGCTCGACTTCGTCATGGCCGACCCGGACCGGCAAAAGCGCTTCCTAGATCAGGTCCTGGCGCTCGCCAAGACCTACGCCCTCGCCGGAGCACGGGAAGAAGCCGCGGTCATCCGCAATGACGTACGCCTCTTCACCGACGTCCGCGCTGCGATCCTCAAGATCCTCAACCCCGACTCCGGACGCGGCGGTTCCGGCGCCGTGGAAATCGACACCGCCATCGGACAACTGGTCAACGAGGCGGTCACCGCCGACGAGGTCATCGACATCTACAAGCTCGCCGGAGTGGAGACCCCGGAGATCTCAATCCTTTCCGACGAGTTCCTGGACTCTCTGGCGCACAAGGACAAACCCAACCTCCAGCTCGGTCTCCTACGTCGGATCCTCAACGATCGGATCAAGACCGTCTCCCGATCGAACCTGGTGCAGTCACGGAAGTTCTCTGAACAGCTCGAAGAAGCAATCAACAAGTACACCAACCGGTCTCTCTCGACCGCGGAGATCATCGCCGAACTTGTCAAGCTCGCCAAAGAGATGCGTGACCAGGCCAGCCGCCACGATGAGCTCGGCCTGTCCGTCGCGGAAGCCGCCTTCTACGACGCGATCGTTCAGAACCAGGCGGCCGTCCTCGAGCTGGGCGACGACAAGCTCAAGAAGATCTCCGTAGACCTCGTCTGGTCAGTGCGCAACTCGGCCACCATCGACTGGCAGCACAAGGATTCCGTCAAGGCAAGCATGAGGTCGAAGATTCGCCGCCTCCTCGCGATCAACGGTTACCCGCCCGACCTAGAGGAAAGGGCAATAGAGCTCGTCCTCGAGCAGGCTGAACTACACGCCGTGAGCGTGTGACGGTCCGGTCGTAGCCAACGCTTTCGGGTCCACAGGCTGGCTGTCAGACGGCTCACTCGATCGAAGATTCGCACCGTGAAGCCGTCCCACCTCTCGACACTGAGCTCTCGATGCACCGAATGGCCCTGTGACTCGGCCATGTTTCCCTAGGATTCGAGGAAACGGGGATGGGAGCTGCCGCTGTGGCCATGAAGAAGATGAAGAAGACAGTCGCCTTTTACGAAGTCCGCGACGAGAATGACCAGCCAATGGCGGGGGAGGACTGGCAGCGGCATCTTCAAGACCTACTGCGTCGCCAGCACATCGAGGGCGTCGCCTCTGTGCGGCATGCGATCGAAGGGCTCCGGCACTATGGCCAGGCATACGCGCATGAGAGTGAGCTCAGCCTGGTCATCGCGCGCGAGAGGGATGAGCCGCCTTCCTCGTTGGATGAGGCATCGGGCGAGATAATCGATGAGTCCACGCAGGTCAATCGACCGTGGGTAGAGATCGGGGTCGCCTCGTTCGTTGCAGGTACCAACATCTTCGGATACGTCCTTGGGGGTATGTCCGCTCCCCGCGCAGGGGCTGTCGCGCAGTGGATCAACGTGGACGGGCGAATGTTCGGCGAGCCTGTCTCGGTGCGCCCGTATACGTCAGAAGCGCTCGTCAACTTCCTTCAAGATGGATCCTCTGAGGCCCGGATGGTGAGTGTCCAGCTTGATGCGGGTCAGATCTACGGTGAGCAGGTCGAGGGCGCAGGTCTTTTTTCTGCAACGCAGCAAATTGGCCGAGAACTGGATCTCGGACCCGAAGTCGACGTAGAGGTCATCTTGCGGATTCGCGGACGCTCGGACGGTGCCACGGAGACCACCCGACGCACTTTGGCAGATCTGGGTCGTGGCCTCCTAGGCCGACGTGTTCGGGGAGCGCAGGCGGAGGTCGTCGACTTCGACCCGGATTCGTTGATGGAACGGGAGATGGTGGACCTCGTCAAGCACCGTATGGCGACCAAGGAGGACGTCTCGGTCATGGATGCCGAGGGCGAAGGTCGTCAGGTCCGCATACCGTCTGCTATCAACGCGATCAGCCGCGCGGCCAGCCGTCTCCAGATCAGCGGATAGTGCGGGTGTCGGTGCTCGCGTCTAGCCTCTCCGTCCTGACATGAGGGGGCAGTTATGAACAGCAGCGCACCTACACCCGACGAGCGCACGGTGGTAGCCAAGATCATCGACTGGTGGCTGGGTCGGGTTTGGCCGGATTGGGCAATCGTCGCACTTGTCGTTCTCGTGCATCTTGCGCTGTATAGATGGGGCCCGTGGGTTGACTGGGCCATCCGAGACATACCAACCGAACAGCGGCGCTTCATCTATGTCGGTCTAGCTACCGTGGCCGCTCTCGTGGCTGGTAGCAACAACACGGCTGTGGGCTCGTATGTTTCCTCGGCGGGCGATGTCATGAAAGACATCAGAATCAGTCACGGCAGGTCGATGCGCAAGAGTCTTAGAAGCAACGGGATCTGGTTGTGGCTAGTTGCTGTTGTGTCTCTGGTCTGCATCGCCTTGGATCCGATGCAAGCCGCCCACCCTGGGCGCACGCGCGGCGCTGCGTGGGTTGCCGAGGCGGCGCTCTTGCTCATCATCGTCAAGTACGGACGGCTTGTCATGATGCAGGACGTCCTACTCGCCGCAAACGATCTATCGCGTCAGCGTGAGGTCGTGAAGCAGCGTGCCCGAGAACCGCGACAGTTCAAGCGACCAGTTGTGAAGTGAGCGTGGAAGTGAGTTCCGGATGCGCCCCGAAGACGTTTCGTGAAAGACACAACAAGGGAGTCGCCCGTGGCATTGGCCAGTAACAAACTCATCGCGACTATCGACGCGGCCGTGGCGGTATCAGCCAGCGAGGTCGAGAAGTTCGTGGAGGCCGCGCGGCGCCGCCTTCCGGACATGCCTGACAGCGACCTGATCATCGCTTTGGAACGTTCCTACACAGGTCTCGTTGCTACGACTGGCGCTGCCGCTGGCGGTGTTGCTGCTGCCCCGGGGGTCGGCCTCGCTAGTGGAGCGCTCGCCGCGGCTGCGGACGCCAGTGCGTTCACAACAGCGACAGCTGTGTACGTACTCGGGGTCGCTTCTGTCCATGGCATTGCCGTCGAGGAGATCGAGCGTAGGAAGGCATTGATCCTGACGGTGTTGGTTGGGCCCGGCGGTGTGGGTGTCGTTGAGAGAATTGCCGGACGCACAGGCGCCCATTGGGGTCGCCGAGTTACACAAGCCGTTCCGCTTACGACAATCCGCCAGATCAATCGAGTCCTTGGACGCAACGTCGTCACCAAGTACGGGACCAAGCAAGGCATCCTGGTGATCGGCAAGATGGCGCCGTTCGGCTTCGGCGCTGCCATTGGGGCTGGTGGCAACGTGGCGCTAGCTCGTATGGCGGTCCGCTCCACCCGTTCGGCCTTTGGCCCGCTCCCCTCGGCTGCGGATGAGGCGTCAGCATCCAAGTGACCCGAGATCGTGTGCAAACTCCGCAGGTGCCGTGTGCAGCGCCTAGGACTAGTTGCACTGGATGTCCTGAGTCGCTCCTGAACGGCGATTTCGGGGAAGCCCTCACCACGACCAAGAGGTCTTCGCAGAAATCAGCGGAGATCTTCGCAGCATCACCGGTCCCGGCGGCGCAGCCGCCGAGAGCCAGCCCTCTTGAACGAGAGCCGTCCCGACGCCCGTCGGGACGGCTCTCGTGCTGTGCCCAGGGCACCCCGCAGTACCCGGGCATTCTGGCCCGTGTCAGTGCCCCGGCACCGCCCCTACAGTGAAGAGGGCAATGAGGCTCGGGCCAGGGCGTCTGCTTCGCCGTACGGCGTCCGCGCCACGTTGGCGCGGAACCGGCGCACCGGCAAAGGAGAGGCCATGACAGCCGAACGGACCCCCCAGGATCCCCAGCCGCAGGACTCGTTGGCGATCGATCCCAAGCGCTCCATGACCCGGGCGGTCGCCTGGGTCCTCGGGGTGCTGTTCCTCCAGTTCGCGTTCATCTTCAGCTATGTCGCGGCCTTCCACGACCCGAAGCCGCACGTGCTCAAGGTGCAGGTGGTGGTGCCCCAGGGCGCCGAGGCCCAGGGGGAGCAGCTCGTCGACCAGCTCAACCGGCTCGACGACGACCCCCTGGACGCCTCGCTGGCCGAGTCGGAGGACGAGGCTCGCGCGGGCGTCCGCAAGGGGGATGACGTCGCGGCCCTGGTGCTGCGCCCGGAGCAGAGCAGCGACCTGCTGCTCGTTGCCTCCGGAGGCGGAGTCTCGGACGAGGAGGCGGCCAGCCAGGTGCTCACCAAGGTGGTGGCCGAGCAGCAGCGGACCGTGGAGAAGGACGACCTGGTCCCGTTGCAGAGCGGTGACGCCCGCGGCCTCACCGGCTTCTACCTCGTGGTCGGCTGGGCGGTCGGCTCCTACCTGTTCCCGACCGTGGTGGCCCTGGCGCGCGGTGACCGACCGCGGTCGCTGCGCACCGCGGCGCTCCGGCTCGCCGCACTGGTCCCGTACGCCCTGGCATCGGGATTCGGCGGCGCCCTGATCGTCGGCCCGCTGCTGGACGCCCAGACCGGGCACTTCTGGCAGCTGGGCCTGCTCGGGGCCGCGGTGTCGTTCTCGATCGCCTCCGTGGCGATCGCGCTCGAGGCGCTCTTCGGGGTGATCGGGATCGGGCTGACGCTGCTGCTGATCGTGATCATCGGCAACCCGAGCGCAGGCGGGGCGTTCCAGGTCGGCGTGCTGCCCACCTTCTGGCGGGTCGTCGGAGACTGGATCCCCACCGGTGCCGGGGTGGACGGGGTGCGCCAGATCGTCTACTTCGGGTCCGACTCACTGACCCAGCCGCTGCTGGTGCTGGCGGCGTACGCCGTGGTCGGCATCGTGCTCACCCTGCTCATCGCCGGTCGTGGACGGCGTCCGGAGCTGCTCATGAGCGCCTGACTCGGCGAGCCTTCGATCCCCGAGGCCCAGTCGCGTCTCTTCTCCGGAAATCGCGCGTCCGCGTCGCTCGCGCGCGGCTAGGGTGAGCCGTTCTGACCAGATGCAGGCGGAAGGCGATCCATGGGACTCATTCAGGCAGCGACCGGCGCACTCGGGGGAACCCTGGCTGACCAGTGGAAGGACTTCTACACGGTCCCCGCTGGCCTGGCCCCCACCGCCGCGCTCTTCGCGGCCGCGGCCAGCGGGACCAATGCCGGACGCGGCTCGAACACCAAGGGCTCCGACGGCGTCATCACCAACGGCAGCAAGATCCTCGTGCCCGAGGGTTACGGCCTGGTCCTGATGCAGGACGGCGCGATCACCGGCTTCGCCGCCGAGCCCGGGGCCTACGAATGGGACTCCGAGGCCCAGGACTCCCAGTCGATCTTCGCCGGCGACGGCCTGGGTCCGCTGGTCACCACCTCGTGGGAGCGCTTCAAGTTCGGTGGCCGCCCCAGCTCCCAGCAGCGCGCCTACTTCGTCGCGCTCAAGGAGCTGCCGAACAACCGGTTCGGCACCCAGTCGGAGATCTACTGGGACGACGCCTACATGAACGCCCAGGTCGGCGCGGTCACCCGCGGCACCTACACGATGCGCATCACCGACCCGATCCTCTTCATCAAGGCGTTCGTGCCGGCCACCTACCTGGAGCCCGGCCGGGTCTTCGACTTCACCGACGTGGAGAACGACGCCGCCTCCCAGCTCTTCAACGAGGTCGTCGGCTCCTTGGCGCCGGCGTTCTCGATGTACACGAACGACCCGTCCAAGGGCAACCGGATCACCAAGATCCAGCAGGACTCCGTCGGGTTCGCCCAGAGCCTGTCGGCCGCTGTCGAACAGAACTACGGGTGGAGCACCGGCCGCGGGCTGGAGATCGTCTCGGTCGCGATCGTCTCCATCGAGTACGACGAGTCCACCCGTGAGCTGCTGCGCAACGTGCAGCGTGCCGACGCGCTCTCCGGTGCCCGTGGCAACTCCAACCTGCAGGCCTCCGTCGCTGCCGGCTTCGAGTCGGCCGGCGAGAACTCCGGCCCCGGCGGCCTGATCGGGATGGGCATGGCGGCCAGCGGTGCCGGTATCGGCGGCCTGCAGCAGCCGGTGCCCGGCGTGGGCGCCCAGTCAACGCCTGCCCAGCCTGCCCAGCCCGCCCCGGCGGCTCCCGCGGCCCAGCCCGCCGCCTCCGCCGAGGACCCGATGGCGACGCTGACCAAGGCCAAGCAGATGCTCGACGCCGGTCTGATCACCCAGGCTGACTACGACGCCGCGAAGGCGAAGGCACTCGGCCTGTGAGCACCGAGGCGTCTGTGGGTGCGGACCCGGAGGAGCCGGTGGTCCCTGCTGACCCGGTGATCGAGACCGCCAACGAGCAGCTGGAGGACGGCGTCAACCGCTGTCCCGCGTGCGGGTCCACCGAGATCCAGCTGCGGGTCTCGACGTCGATGCTGATCTGTCTGTTCTGCCGTCACGAGTGGGCGGAGGAGAAGGTCGAGCCGCTGGTCTCCGCCGATCAGGCGCTGCGCGACCTCACCGGCACGACGGTGGCCACGGGTGCCTCCGACATCACCGCGGACGCCGACATGCTCACCATGAAGTGCTCCGGCTGTGGGGCCGAGGTTGTCGTGAACACCTCCGAGTCCACGTCGTCGCGGTGCCACTGGTGCCGGCACGTGCTCAGCGTCAACGAGCAGCTGCCCAACGGGGCGGTGCCGGACGCCGTGCTGCCGTTCAGCATCACTCGCGACCAGGCGGTGGAGCGCATCAAGGAGTTCGCCGGCAAGCGGAGGATGTTCGCGCTTCGCCGGTTCACCCGGGAGTTCACCCCCGAGAACGTGGTCGGCGTCTACCTGCCCTACATGGTGGTCGACAGCAACGCCAGCGCTGACGTGCAAGGTGTCGGCGAGGTGCAGACCCGGCGGTACACCCGTGGCACCGGCGACAACAAGAAGACCGTCTACGACGCGGACGTCTACCGCGTCGACCGGCACGTCGACTTCACGGCCGACGACCTGACCCTGGAGTCCTCGAGCGAGCGCGCCAACATGAGCGCGTTCGTCAACACCAACAACGTGATCAACACGATCCTCCCGTTCGACACCAAGAACGCTGTGCAGTGGAACGCCAGCTACCTGGTCGGCTACACCTCCGAGCGCCGAGACACCGACGTGTCGGAGCTGGTGCCCGTGCTGGAGCAACAGCTGCTCTCGATCGCCCGGTCCGAGGTGCGCGACTCGGTGAGCAGGTACGACCGTGGGGTGCGCTGGGAGACGGAGAACGTCGTGGTGCACGGGACGAGGTGGCTCTCGATGTACCTCCCGGTGTGGCTCTACTCCTACTACCACGAGGCAGGGGAACGCTCGATGGTCCACTACATCGCCGTCAACGGACGTACCGGCGAGACCATGGGCAGCGTTCCGGTCTCGCACTGGCGACTCAGCGTGGCGGCCCTGACCACCGGCACGGTGCTCGAGTCCGTCGCCGTCGCGATCCTGGCGGCGTCGTGAACGCCCTCGTGCTGGAGCTGGCGTACCCCGTCATCAGGACCCTGGAGACATCGTCTGACTCCGGAGGCTTGATGGCGCTGCTGCTCCTCGGGCCCGCCGGGGCCGCCGGGGTCTACTGGGGCCTGTTCCGCTACTACCGAAACACCGACAAGTCGCATGGCTTCGAGAAGGAGACCCTCATCGAGGCGCAGCCCGTGACCGGGGACGAACGCAAGGTGGACACGGTGCGCGGGACCACCCGGACCAAGATCCCGGGCGACAACGTCTCCGACCACCGCGAGCGCGTGCAGCGCTCAGGCTGACCCCACGGCCGCTGCGCTAGCGTGTCGGCTCCCAACCGCCCTGGACCCGGAGGTCCCATGAAGAAGTCCGCCAGCTTCGTCGCAGCCCTGCTCGCCCTCGCCACGGTGTCGCTCGGGTCCTCCGCCCACGCCGCGAGCGGCAGCATCAAGGACAAGTCAGGCGACGCGCCGGCGAGGTTCGACGTGACCCGGCTCAAGGTCTCGCACACCTCGACGGAGGTGGTCATCACCGTCAAGGTCCGGTCGCTGGGCAAGCGGGACACCCAGTTCCTCGCCTACAACGTCTACGGCGCGACGACCTCGTTCGCCGGCACCAGCCGTCGCGCGGCCAAGGGCGGCGTCAAGGACCAGTGGTACGAGCGCCGGAGCAACGGCATGGTGGTGCCCGCGGCCTGCACCCCGGCGACGACCTGGAACCTCAAGCGCGGAACCATCCGTACCACGATCTCCCGGGCGTGCGTGCCCGAGGTAGGGACGCTCAAGATCAAGACGTCCTTGGGCTCGGGCAAGGCGAACTCGTCCAAGCAGTCCGACCTGACCAAGAAGCTCACGGTCGCCCAGGACTGACCCGCTCACGAGGGGCTCAGGGCTGGAGGAACGGCCCGGAGCTGCTCGTGGGCAGGGAGACCCGGCCCGTGGTGGTGCCGACCCGGCGACAGGCGCCGCGCGGCACGGGGCACGAGGTCAGCACCTCCTGCTTGCCGGCGGTGGTCTGGATCAGCACCTCGTGACCGGCGCCCCAGCCCAGGAACCGGTACGCCTCGTCGCTGCGGCGGGCCGGGGCAGGGACCCGGCGCACCACCTTGCCGTCGGCCATGGCGCGGACCGTGCCCTCGCGCCCCACGACGTACTCGCCGTCGGCAGAGAGTGCGACCGGCTCGAACCTCGCTCGCCAATCCGGCTTGCCCGGGGTGGAGAGGCTGGTCGGGCCCACCTTCCACGGGTGCTTCACGCTGCCCACGAAGACGGTGTCGTGTCCGAGGTCGACCATGCCCACCGGGATGCGCAGCAGGCGGGTCACCGCACCGGTCGACTCGGCGATGGTGCGCAGCCCCCCGCGGCCGCCGACGTAGACGACTCCGTCGCCGGCGTCCATGACGGTCCCGCGGATGTAGGAGTAGAAGGTGTTGAGCACCACCCGCCCCTGCAGGTCGAAGATCTTGATGCGGAACTCGTCGCCCTGGTCGGTCGACGCGGAGATGACCCGGCGCCCGTCGTCGGAGAGCAGCTCGGTGACGTAGAGCTCGGAGTTGTTCCGCTTGCCGATCACCCGCACGCGCCCGTCGGGACGGACCAACCGGAAGGTGTAGTCAGAGGCCACGACCCAGCCTCGGGCAGCGGTTCCCAGCAGCACCGGCCACCGGCCCGCGGTGGCCGGGAGCTCCACCCGCGCGTCGTCCTCCAGGCGGAGCTCGGTGCCGACCAGGCTCACCGCGCGCGGCACGGCCTCGCCCCGGGAGGCGGCTGGCGGGGGAGCCGAGGTGGCTGAGGAGACGGGCAGCATGGCCGCGAGCGCGGTGAGCGCGAGCACGGCCCCGGACAGGCGCGGGTGTCTGGTCATGGCCTCAGTGTGGGGGAGATCCGCGCCGCGCGGCCCCCAGGCTCGCGGAGCGCCGGATGGCGGGGGAGTGCAGGTAGCCTCCAGAGCGTGGGCGCGGTGTCAGCGATGGACGACTTCCAGCGGCGACACCGAGTGGTGGGTTTCCCGCTCGCTGTCGTCTACAAGTACTTCGACGACCAGTGCCCCTACCTGGCGGCCGCGCTGACCTACTACGCCTTCGTCGCGATCTTCCCCCTGATGCTGCTGGGCTCCTCGATCCTGGGCCTGGTGCTGCGCGGGGAGCCGCAGTGGCAGGAAGCGATCCTGGACTCGGCGCTGGCGCAGTTCCCGATCATCGGCGACGAGCTGGGCCGGCCGGAGGGGTTGCAGGGCTCCTTCACCGGAGTCGCGATCGGCGCGCTCACGGCCCTCTACGGCAGTCTCGGCCTGGGGCAGGCGCTGCAGAACGCCCAGCACGTGGTGTGGGGAGTGCCCCGCAACAGCCGGCCGAACCCGATCTACGCCCGGGTCAAGACGCTGTTCCTGCTCCTCACCGCAGGGCTCTCGCTGATCACCGTGTCGGTCCTGGCGACAGTGGCCAGCACGACCGACGTGCTGAGCGAGACGCTGCACAGCTGGATCAGGCTCTCCCTGCCGCTGGTCACGATCGTGGTGGTGGGCGCCTTCCTCACCGTGCTGTTCAGGTTCGCGGCCACCGGCCAGCACTCCTACACGCGCGCCGCTCCGGGAGGCTTCGCCCTGGCGATCATGTGGCAGGGGCTGCAGATCGTGGGAGCCCGGTACGTGGAGAACGTGCTGGTCGACGCCAGCTCCATGGCCAAGACCTTCGGCCTGGTCCTGGGACTCATCGGGTTCCTGTGGATCGGGGCGGTGATGGCCGTGCTGGCGATGGAGATCAACGTGGTGCTCGCCCGGCACCTGTGGCCACGCGCCCTGCTCACGCCCTTCACCGACAACGTGCAGCTCACCGACGCCGACCGTCGCGCCTACGCCTCCTACGCCAGGATGCAGCGGCACAAGGGATTCGAGCACGTGGCCGTCTGGTGGGAGGAGCGCTCCCGACCCGACGAGGCCCCGACTCCGGTGTCAGACGAGGACGACGCGTCCTCGCGGTGACGTCTCAGCTCCGCGTGCGCCCCGGCTCCAGCTGCTCCAGCAGCTGGTCGAGCAGCCGGCGCAGAGCGTGGCCGTCGGCCTCGCTCATCCCCATCCCGGCCACCAGTCGGGTCGGTACGTCGGCCACCCGGTCCCGCAGCGCCCGGCCCGCAGCGGTCACCGAGACCAGCACCCGACGCTCGTCGACCACGTCGCGGGTCCGGGTCACCAACCCCATCGTCTCCATCCGCTTGAGCAGGGGAGTGAGGGTGCCGGAGTCGAGGTGGAGTCGCGCCCCCAGGTCTCCCACCGTCAGCGGGCCGTCGGCGTCCCAGAGGCCGAGCAGGCAGAGGTACTGCGGGTAGGTCAGCCCTACCTCGGCCAACAGCTCGGTGTAGCGCCGGGTCACCGCTCGCGACGCGGCGTACAGGGGGAGGCAGAGCTGGCGGTCCAGCTCCAGCTGGGGGTAGTCGGGGTCCACAGCCCGAGAATACCTCTTGCCCTAATCAATTGCGCACAATACAGTTTCTGGCATGAAGACTCTCTACACTGCCAGCGCCGTCGCCACCGGAGACGGCCGAAACGGTCACATCGAGTCCACCGACGGCATTCTCGTCGCCGACGTACGCACTCCCAAGGAGATGGGCGGGGCGGGCGGCGCCACCAACCCCGAGCAGCTCTTCGCCGCCGGCTATGCCGCGTGCTTCCACTCCGCGCTGCGGCTGGTCGGCCAGAAGGCGGGCGCCGACGTGTCCGAGTCCGAGGTCGTCGCCGACGTCTCCATCGGTGACAACGGCAACGGCGGCTTCCAGCTCGCCGTCGGGCTCGAGGTGACGCTGCCCCAGGTCTCGCGCGAGGAGGCCGAGAAGCTGGTCGAGCAGGCGCACCAGGTCTGCCCCTACTCCAACGCCACCAGGGGCAACATCGAGGTCACCCTCACCGTGGCCTGACCGGGCCGGTGAGATCGGCGTCACATGACTGTTCGCCCGGCGTCCGCTCGGAAACATCCTCGTGACCGTTCATGGTGCGCGGCGGTAACCGTGGACTTCTAGCCTCCCCGAACACACGCTGCTCCGCAGCGGGCGATCTCGGAGGTTCAATTGACACAGACACGGCGTGGATTCCTGCGCAACGTCGGCATTGCCGGCGGCGCAGGCGTCATGTTCAACACCATGGGAGCCCTCGGGCTCAGTCCTGCGGCGAGCGCGGAGACGCCGCCGTTCACCCCTCTGGACAGGAGCGGGCTGCATCGGCACGGCAGGAAGAAGGTCATCGTCATGGGCGGCGGGATCGCCGGCCTGACCACCGCCTACGAGCTGCTCAAGGGCGGCTACTCGGTCACCGTCCTGGAGGGCCGGAACCGGCCCGGCGGCCGCAACTGGACGGTGCGCGGTGGGGACACCCACACCGACCTGAACGGCCGTACCCAGCGGGCCAGGTTCTCCCGCGACCAGTACATGAACGCGGGCCCGGGACGCATCCCGCAGATGCACGTCACGCTCGACTACTGCCGGGAGCTGCGCGTCCCGATCGAGGTGTTCACCAACCAGAACGCCGACGCCTTCCTCTACCGGGAGAACGTGCCCGGCGCGCTCAACGGGGTGCCGGTGCGGCAACGGGCGGTCAAGGCGGACGCCTACGGCTACACCGCCGAGCTGCTGGCCAAGGCCACCGACCAGGGCGCCCTCGACGCCGAGCTGACGGCCGAGGACAAGGAGGCACTGATCTCCTACCTGCGCAGCTTCGGGGCGATCAACTCCGCCAACGAGTACGTCGGTGGCGGACGCCGCGGCTACGACCCGGAGCCGGGCGCGCACCTGGAGGCCGGAACCCCGCTCCCGCAGTACGACATCTCCGACCTGTTCCGCTCCACGCTGGGGAACTACTTCTCCTTCGAGATGGGCTTCGACCAGGCGATGATGATGTACCAGCCGGTGGGCGGCATGGACCGCATCGCCTACGCGCTCGCCGGGGCGGTGGGGGCACGCAACGTCCGCTACAACTCCGAGATCGTGGAGTACCGCAACACCACCGACGGGGTCGAGGTCCTCTACCGGGCCCCCGAAGGGGTCCGCAAGGTCAGTGGCGACTTCGCGGTCAACACCATGCCGCCCCACATCGCCGCTCGGGTCGCCAGCAACCTGCCGACCGAGATCGTCACCGCGCTGGGCTCGGTCAGCAAGACGAACGCCGGAAAGCTCGGCATCGAGTACGGCCGGCGGTGGTGGGAGGAGGACTTCCGCATCTACGGCGGGATCACCAACGCCAACACCAACATCGCCAACGTCTGGCACCCCTCCTACGGCTACCAGGGGGCTCGCGGCACCATGATCGGGTACTACAACACCGGCGCCAACGCGAACTTCTACGGCGCCCTCACCCCCGAGCAGCGCTTCCGCGAGGCGGTGACCCAGGGCAAGAAGATCTTCGGCGACGTGTACGGCGAGAAGGTGAACAGCCACTTCAGCCAGGACTGGGCGTCGGCGAAGTTCTCCGAGGCCGCCTGGGTCGGCTGGCCCTCCGCCGCGGGCGGACAGACCGGTGCCGGCTACCAGAGCCTGCTCGGACCTACCGGCAACATCTACTTCGCCGGCGACCACCTCAGCCACGCCATCGCCTGGCAGCACGGTGCGATGACCTCGGCACGGGCAACCGTCGCGCAGATCCACGAGAGGGTGATGGTCTGATGACCGACAGGATCCAGACGAGCAGGACGAGCCGGGCCCGACACCGCACGAGGACCGCCGTGGTGGTCGCGGTGACGGCTGCGGTGGTGGCCCCGGCGGCCGCGGTCGCCGGCGGCACGATGCTGCGGGAGCCCCGGCCCGGGACCACCGTGTCGGCGCTGCCGACCGGGCAGGACAACCCCTCCATCGCCGACGGGGTCGCCATCGGCAAGGACACCGCGATCTACAAGACCAGCGGGCTGGGGCCGGGGGCGCTGAACACCGCTGCGCCGGCCGGCACGGAGCAGCGCTACGTCGACCCGGTCGACCTCGTCGGCGGCGTGCTGCCGCCCGGCGTGACGATCACCGAGGCCCAGGGCCTCAACGTGCTGCGCCGGATCGGGGAGAACCTGGCCCGGGTCGGCCTGAGCTACGACGACGTGATCACGATGCGGGTCTTCCTCCAGAACCCGGCGGGGGAGGAGAAGATGGACTTCGCCGGCTGGAACCGTGCCTACCGGCAGTTCTTCGCCAACACCAGCCTGTCGACCGGCCAGCCGGTCGCCGTGCCGCTGGGCACGGCGCCGCCCGCGCCCCCGATGGTGGCCAACCCGGCCCGGCCGTCGCGCTTCGCCCTGGAGATCGAGAACCTGCCGGTCAACGGCTGGCTGGTCGAGGTGGAGGTCGACGCCGCCTTCCCGGAGAAGAAGAAGTGGGGGTGGCACTGATGCCGAACCTGGGAGCCACCGAGCTCACCATCCTGTTCGCGGTCTTCCTGCTGATGTTCGGGGCCCGCAAGCTCCCCGACCTGGCACGCGGCACGGGTCAGGCGCTGCGGATCTTCCGCGACGAGACCAGGAGTCGCGACACGGACGAGCTGGCACCGCCGCCCGTCCCAGCCTCGGGGCGTGAGGAGGTCCGCTCCTCCTGAGCGAGAACGACGAAGAGGGCCCCGACCACATCCGTGGTCGGGGCCCTCTCGCGTGCTGTGGTGCGTTGGTGCGGTGGTGATCAGCTCACGTCGGTGCCCACGGCGAAGCCCTCGATCCTGACGGGCTTGCGCTTGCCCACCACGATCTTGACGTTGCCGGTACGCGCCTTCTTGAACGTGATGGTGCGCAGCTTGTTGAAGGCGTTGGCGCCCTTCAGGTTGAAGGTGCGCACCTTCTTGCCGCCCACCAGCACCTTGACGGTGCCGGCCTTGGGGGTCGGCGCGACGACCAGCGAGATGCTGGTCGCGTTGCGGATCCGGGTCACCAGCTTGGCGCCCTTGTCGTTGGAGACCAGGAAGCCACCACCGAAGGCGTGCTTGTTCTTCACGCGCTTCCACGTGCCCTTGCGGGTCAGCTGGGCGTCGTTCAGCGGCACGGTGAAGGACCGCGTCGCCGGGGTGGCGTCCGCGGAGCCGTCGGGACCGACGGCGGCCACGGTGACCTGGTGCGTGCCGCCGCTGAAGCGCTTGGTCAGGCCACCAGCCGCGCAGTCGACGGGGTCACCGTCGACCGTGCAGACGAAGGTGGAGCCGGCCACGTCCGAGGAGTACTCGAGCGTCTGCTTGCGGTCCATGACGATCGAGCCCTCGGAGGGGCCGCTGGTGATCGTCGTCTCGGGTGCCTTCGACGTCCCGGGGGTTCCGGGGGTCTGCGGCGTGCCGGGGGTCTGGGCCGCCGGAGTCACCGTGACGGTGAGCTCCTTGGTGACCGTGTCGTTGCCGTCGGAGACGGCGACGCTGACCGGGTAGCTGCCCGGCGCCGCGGTCACGGTCCCGGTCAGCCGCCAGGTGGCGGTGCCCGGCCGGGTGTTCACGTCGGAGACGGAAGCCCGCTCCAGCGAGACCCCGGAGGGCAGGCCGGACGCCGTGGCGGTGAGGACGTCACCGGCCCCGTTCGTGGTGGTGGCCGACAGTTCGACCGCGGGCACCGAGTCGCCGGTACGGACGCTGACCGCACCCTGGGTCGGGTCGGTCACCTCGAGCGACGCGGTGATCGCGAAGTCGTAGTCGTTGACGTCGAAGAAGTAGTTGTCCACCGCTTCGATCTTGATCCGGGCCTTGGTCGTGACCAGGTTGGGCCACGTGAAGCGCTCGTTGCCGTCGTTCGGAGTGCTCTCGGCCAGCACGTGCGGGAAGGTCTGGCCACCGTCGGTGGACAGGGTGATCCGCACGTTCTCGGCCATCTCGGGGGTGTTGGTCCCCTTGAAGTCCCAGGTAATGGCCTCGTTGCGCCCGGAGATGGCGGTCGCGCCCGCGGTGTTCTTCGCGGTGACCTTGAACGGAACTGCGGTCTTGTCGAGCGTGAGCTTGACGTCGTCGTAGGCGTAGCCGCCGCCCGCGGGGTTGAGGTCGCGCGCGGTGAACCGGAAGTTCAGCGACGGCTCGGTGTTGCCGGCCTGGCTGGCCCCGACGTAGTCGACGGTGGGCAGCCACTCCGCGAAGCACTCCACGACCGGGACGGACACGTTGGTCGCTCCGCCGGTGGCCGGCTTGGCCGGCATCTCCGGGCAGGTGCCGGTGTTGGCGTTGGTGTTGTTGGACAGGATCTGGCCCATGTCCGGGAAGACCCGGGTGGGCTCGGAGGTGGCGATGTTCTCACCGGGGGAGTTGATCGTCAGCGTCCCGGCCGGGGTCACCGGCGCGTGGGTGCCGAAGATCCGGAAGAGCGGGCCGTTGGTCTTGACCCGGTTGCCCAGCGTGGTGCCGGTGGAGCCGCCACGGTCGTTCTGCTCCCAGATGTGGATGAGCGCGTCCCCGTCGGCGTCGGTGGCCGAGCCGGTGAGGGCGAACGGCGTACGCAGCGGGATGGTCTTGTCGGCCGGAGCGGTGGCCACCGGGGCGGTGTTGCCGGTGCCCGTGACGGTGTGACCGCCGTTCTCCACCGGGCCGCCGGCCTGGGTCTCGCCGACGAAGCCGGTGACGTCGCCGGAGACCGTGGTGAGAGTCAGCGACTCGACGTCGACGTTGTCGACGGCGCCACCGTTGAACGTCACCTGGAAGCCGGTGTCGTTGAGGGTGCCGCTCCCGCCGAAGGCCGCCACGGAGACGGTGCTGGCGCCGAGGATCGCCTCGAGCGCCGCGTCGATAGCCGCGGTGGTGTAGCCGGTGCCGCGCACGATCGGCTCAGTGGTCTGGCCCTCGAAGGAGAGGGTGAACGACTCGCCGTCGGTGTCGAAGCCGCGGAGCGAGACGGTCTGCACCTCGTCCTCGTCGGGACGCACGCGCTCCACCGTGGAGGTGATGTCGAAGATGCTCCGCTGCGAGAAGTACGGGTCGCTGTGCGGCTGCAGGTTGTCCTGCTGGCAGATGCCGGCGTACGCCATGATCGAGCTGCCGGAGCCGGGCTCCCACGGCGATCCGCCGATGTTGGAGCCACAGTTGTACTCGGTGCCGTTGAAGGTGTGCGGCCCGCCGAACTGGTGGCCGATCTCGTGGGCCACGTAGTCGACGGCGAAGTAGTCGCCCTCGGGCTGGGGAAGACCGGTGCAGCCACGAGCCTTGCCACCGAGACCGACCACGCCGAGGCCGGCGACGCCGCCGCCGGGGGTGCCCAGGGCGATGTGGCCGACGTCGTAGTTGCTGGCGCCGACGAGCTGGCCGAGGACGATGCGGTTGCGGTTCAGGGTCGGGCTGCCGCAGCTGTTCAGCTGGTCGACCGTGAAGCAGGCCGCGTCACCGCAGGGCCCGCCGGGCTCGCTGGCCTTGGCCGCCGTGTCGAGGTTCAGCTTGTCGGTGTCGTTGATGAGGAGCATCCGGATGGCCAGGTCGTCGTTGTAGATCTGGTTGACCCGGTTCATCAGGGTGACCTTCTCGGCCAGCACGTTCTCGGTGCCGAAGTACGCCGCGTACGACGGGTCGGTCACCAGTGCCAGGCGGTAGGTGCGCAGCTGCACCTCGGTGCCCGCGGCCCGCGCGGTGTCCCGCTCGACCTTCTCCACGGTGTGGTCGTCGAGTTCGGGCTCGATCAGACCCTTCTCGGGAGCCGGCAGGCTGCTGCCGAGGTAGGAGAGGTAGAGGCTGTCGTCGCCGTTCCAGGCCGGGTCGACGTACCAGGCGGCCTGGTCTCGCGAGCCGCGCACGGAGGCGTGGAAGCCGTTGGGGGTGACGTCGAACCGGATGGTGGCGGTGGGGTCCTCGACGCCGCGACCGGCGTAGGTGCGGAGCTCGGGGTGCTTGGCCGCGAGCTCGGCCTCCATGACCGGGGACTCCTTGACGGCGAAGGCGACGAGGTCGCCGTCCGGGGAGGGGACCCAGACCGTCTCGGCGTCCGCGGCGCTCTGCTCGAGCGGCGCGTCGCGGAGCTCGCCGCGCAGCGCGCTGCCGTCGAGGGTGAAGGCCGCGTAGTCAGAAGGGTTGACGCGCGGAGCGTCGCCCTGACGGGTGGTGCCCGGCTTGGCAATCGAGGACGACCAGTAGTCGCCCGGCTCGGGGCTGGCCGTGGCGGCAGGGGAGGTGAACAGCACGAGGCCGCCCACTCCGAGCGCCGCCGCGATGGAGGAGCAGATCAACCCCTTGACGAGGGGGCGTCTGCGGGACGCATGGGTCATGTGTGACTCCGAGGGAAAGAAGTTGTTTGGTCTTGGTGAGTGAAACACGCCTTTTTTTGGGTAGGTAACGGAGTTCACATGGTGGGCGTGCGTTTGGCGATGCCTTGGACGACGAATTTGTCAATCTTGACTCGTTCCAGAGAAGAGGCCATGCTGTTCCCCATGGCCGCACCCGACTTCACCACCGCCCTGCGCGAGGCGTCGCTGCGGGTCACCCAGCCGCGGCTGGCTGTGCTGAACGCCGTGCACGAGCACCCGCACGCCGACACCGAGGCGCTGATCGGCCAGGTCCGGTCCAGCCTCGGGACCGTCTCGCACCAAGCCGTGTACGACGTGCTGCGTGCGCTCACCGAGGCCGGGCTGCTGCGCCGGATCCAGCCGGCCGGTGCCACGGCGCGCTACGAGGCCCGCGTGGGGGACAACCACCACCACGTGGTCTGCCGCTCCTGCGGCGCCATCGCCGACGTGGACTGCGCGGTCGGCCACACCCCCTGTCTGACCGCCTCCGACGACCACGGCTTCGTGGTCGACGAGGCGGAGGTCGTGTACTGGGGCACCTGCCCCGAGTGCGCGGCCGCCCGCACCGCATGACCCTCCACCTGCAATCCCCAGCAACCAGCACGTCCGGAAGGAAGCCCTGATGACCGACAGCCAGGACAACGACACCCCCACCAGCCCCCAGGGGGTGGATCGCAAGGCCGCGGCGGGTTGCCCGGTCATGCACGACTCGGCGACCGCCGAGGGCAGCGAGAGCGAGAACCCGGCGATCGACTCCCCGACGCCCAAGACCGGCGGTCGTCCGCACAGCCTCCAGGACTGGTGGCCCAACATGCTGGACCTCTCGGTCCTGCACGCCCACTCCGCCAAGGGCAACCCGCTGGGCGAGGACTTCGACTACCGACGCGAGTTCGAGAAGCTCGACGTGGAGGCCCTCAAGGCTGACCTGGTCGAGCTCATGCACTCCTCGCAGGACTGGTGGCCCGCCGACTTCGGCCACTACGGCGGCCTGTTCATCCGGATGAGCTGGCACGCCGCCGGCACCTACCGCATCTACGACGGCCGCGGCGGCGCCGGTGACGGCGGGCAGCGCTTCGCCCCGCTCAACAGCTGGCCCGACAACGCCAACCTCGACAAGGCCCGCCGCCTGCTGTGGCCGGTGAAGCAGAAGTACGGACAGAAGATCTCCTGGGCCGACCTGCTCGTCCTGGCCGGAACCGTGGCCATGGAGGACATGGGCTTCGAGCACTTCGGGTTCGCCTTCGGTCGCGAGGACGTCTGGGAGCCCGAGGAGATCTTCTGGGGCCCGGAGGACACCTGGCTCGGCGACGAGCGCTACTCCGGCGACCGGGAGCTCGACGAGGTTCTCGGCGCGGTCCAGATGGGTCTGATCTACGTCAACCCCGAGGGCCCCAACGGGAACCCGGACCCGGTGGCCTCGGCCCGCGACATCCGCGCCACCTTCGCGCGGATGGCGATGAACGACGAGGAGACCGTCGCCCTGATCGCCGGCGGCCACACCTTCGGCAAGACCCACGGTGCCGGCGACGCCGACCTGGTGGGCCCGGAGCCCGAGGGTGCTCCGCTGGAGCAGCAGGGCCTGGGCTGGAAGAGCGAGTTCGGCTCGGGCAAGGGCGGTGACACCATCACCTCCGGCCTCGAGGTCACCTGGACCTACCACCCCACCCGCTGGGACAACGAGTTCTTCCACATCCTCTACGCCTACGACTGGGAGCTGTTCAAGTCCCCGGCCGGAGCGAACCAGTGGCGCCCGAAGAACGGTGCCGGCAACGACATGGTGCCCGGCGCCCACGAGGGCGACCCCCGTCGCGAGCCGCGGATGCTGACCTCCGACCTGGCCCTGCGCTTCGACCCGGAGTACGACAAGATCTCGCGTCGCTTCAAGGAGAACCCCGAGGAGTTCCGCCTGGCCTTCGCCAAGGCCTGGTACAAGCTGCTGCACCGCGACATGGGTCCGGTCTCGCGCTTCCTCGGTCCCTGGGTGCCGGAGCCGCAGCTGTGGCAGGACCCGGTGCCGGCAGTCCAGGGCGACCTGGTCAGCGACGCCGACGTCGCCGCGCTCAAGGCCAAGGTCCTGGACTCCGGTCTGTCCGTCTCCGAGCTCGTCTCCACAGCGTGGGCCTCGGCGGCGAGCTTCCGCTCCACCGACATGCGGGGCGGCGCCAACGGCGCTCGCATCCGCCTCGAGCCGCAGCGCAGCTGGGCGGCCAACCAGCCCGAGCAGCTCGCGAGCGTGCTGGACAAGCTCGAGGGCATCCAGGCGGAGTTCAACGCCGCCGGTGGTGCGCAGATCTCCCTGGCCGACCTGATCGTGCTGGCCGGCTCGGCAGCGGTCGAGAAGGCCGCCCGCGACGCGGGTGTCGAGGTGACGGTGCCGTTCCACGCCGGGCGCACCGACGCCACGCAGGAGGAGACCGACACCGAGTCCTTCAAGGTGCTCGAGCCTCGTGCCGACGGCTTCCGCAACTACCTGCGCCCCGGGGTGAAGCTCCAGCCCGAGATGCTGCTGGTGGACCGGGCGTACATGCTCGACCTGACCGCGCCCGAGATGACGGTGCTGCTCGGTGGCCTGCGGGTGCTCGGCAACAACGTCGGCGGCACCCAGAACGGTGTGCTCACCGACCGGCCGGGTGTGCTGACCGGCGACTTCTTCGCCAACCTGCTGGCCCCCGGCACCCAGTGGAAGGCGTCGGAGGCGGAGGAGGGTGTCTACGAGATCCGCGACCTCACCACCGGGGACCTGAAGTGGACCGCGACTCCCGTCGACCTGATCTTCGGCTCGAACTCGCAGCTGCGCGCCCTCTCCGAGGTCTACGCCAGCGACGACGCCCGGGAGAAGTTCGTGTCTGACTTCGTCGCCGCCTGGACCAAGGTGATGGAGCTCGACCGGTTCGACCTGGTCTGACGCCAGACGCTCCACGACGAGCCCGGCACCCGCATCAGCGGGGGCCGGGCTCGTTCGCGTTCGTGTGCGCCGCGGTGTCCAGCTGTGCGCCGGAGCCGTTGCGGTCCACGTCGCCGTCCCGATACAACTGGAGGGTTGCGCCTCGCGCGTGACATGGATCTTGGGAGGGGTCACCATGTCGATCGTCCGCGCACGCCGTATCGCCGGCGTACTCACCACCGTGTGGAGCATCTGGGCGCTGTTCGTGCCCACTCCGCAGGTCAGCGTCGCGCCCGAGGGGCCGCCTCAGCCCTCGAACTCCGTGCTCACCGAGCCGGCCGGCTACCTCGAGACCGAGCACTTCATCTCGGGCAAGGCCAACGTCTACGCTCCGACCGGCACCTGGACCGCCGACGGCAGGTGGCGCAAGGAGGTGGTGGAGCGTGGGCTCCCCTACAAGACCCGCCTCATCGTGAACCGCCCGGCAGACCCGAGGAAGTTCAACGGGACCGTGTGGGTGGAGTGGCTCAACGTCAGCACGGGCGCGGACGTCGCGCCCAGCTTCGCCCAGGCCCGCGACCGGATCCTGGACAGTGGCGCCGCGTGGGTCGGCGTCTCCGCGCAACGGGCGGGGGTGGAGGCAGCCAAGCGGCTCAACCCGGAGCGCTACGGCTCCCTCGACATCGCCCGCGACGCCCTCAGCTACGACATCTACTCCCAGGCCGGCAAGGCGGTGCGTACCCGCCCGCAGCTGCTGGGCGGGCTTCGACCCCGGCGGGTGATCGCGGTGGGGAGTCGCAGTCCGCGTTCCGGATGACGACCTACGTCAACGCCTTCGCCCCGACCACCGGGGTCTACGACGGCTACCTGATCCACTCCCGCTTCGCCAGGGCCGCGCCCCTGGCCGCCGACGGCTTCATGTCCGACCTGGCCCCGCGCATCCGCCAGGACATCGACGTGCCCGTCTTCCAGCTGCAGACCGAGAGCGACCTCGGCGGCTGGGAGGCCGTGCGCCAGCCCGATCGCGGCAACGTGCACACCTGGGAGGTGGCGGGAGCCGCGCACGCCGACGTCTACACCGTGGAGGCCTCCTTCGGGTGGGAGACCAACTCGACGGCGGTGGCCGAGCTGCTCGGCTGTGCCCGGCCGGTCAACGACTTCCCGTTCCACTACGCCGCCAACGCGGCGTACGCCGCACTGGAGAGATGGGTGCGTCGAGGCATCCGTCCCGCCTCGGCGCCGCCGCTGGAGATCGTCGACGACTGGATCCAGCGTGACGCCGACGGCAACGCCAAGGGCGGGCTGCGGCTGCCCGACATCGACGTGCCCGTGGCCGCCCACAGCGGGCAGGGCAACACCGGGCTGACCGGTGGCTTCTTCTGCGTCCTGTTCGGCACCACCGTCCCCTTCTCCGACGCCCGGCTGGCCGAGCTCTACCCCACGCACGAGGCCTACGTCGCGGCGTACACGGCGAAGGCCGATGCCGCGCTCAAGGCCGGGTTCATGACGCGGGCCGACCGCGACGCGGCGGTGGCGGCCGCCCAGGCGGCGGACGTCCCCTGAGCGGTAGCCGGCCACATCGGTTCTGGCCGAACGGGCCTGTTCGGTGCGGCATGATGCCCCTGTGACCCAGCTCCCGCCCCTGCTCCTGCTGCACGGCGTCATGATGTCCGGCTCCGCCTGGTCGCGGGTGGCTCCGCTGCTCGCGCCGCGGTACGACGTACACGCACCGACAGCCGCCGGCCATGCCGGTGGCCCCGCCCTGACCGGGAGCGCGACGGTGGCGGAGCTGACGGACCACACCGAGCGGTTCCTCGACGACCTCGGCCTGGACTCCGTGCACGTGGCCGGCAACAGCCTCGGCGGCTGGATGGCGATCGAGCTGGCCCGGCGCGGCCGCGCGCTGTCGGTGTGTGCCCTCTCGCCGGCGGGGTTCTGGACCCCGGGAGCCCCGGACCAGACGAAGCGGGCCGGCAAGCTGCGCCGGGTCAGGCAGCTGACCCGGATCAGCGCGCCCGTGCAGCCCCTGGCGCTGAGGTCGGCCACCGTACGCCGGCTGAGCATGCGCGACATCGCCAGCCACGGCGACCGGCTGACCCCGGCGGAGGCGAGGAAGTCCGCCTCGGACCTGCTGGGCTGCCCGGCCGGTCTCGACCTGCTGTCCACCACCGAGGCCATCGCACCCCTGGACCCGCTGCCCTGCCCGGTCACCCTGGCCTGGCCCGAGCAGGACCGGATCTTCTCCGCAGCCGTGCACGGGGTCACCGCGAGTCGCCTCGTCCCGGGGGCCCGGCACGTCTCCATGCCGGGTGCGGGCCACGTGCCGATGATCGACGACCCCGAGCAGTGTGCCCGGGTGATCGCCGCGGCCACCGGGGTCTGACCCCACCAGCCCCAGGGATACCCGCTTAGGCGGGTGTCCTGGACCTTCGAGGGGCATGCATGCCCCTCGAACCGTAGGGATCCCCGCTCAGGCGGGGGTTCCTGCGACCCGCCGAGTCGTCGGTGGCGCTGACCCGCGCCCACCGGGAACGGACGCGCCGGAGCCCGCAAGCTGGGGGTGCTGAGGTGAGGTCTTCCGCGCTCCGAGCCCGAAGGCCATGATGGCGCGATGATGGAGCTCGAGTTCAGCGGTGTGGTGTGGCACTGGCGTGGTCCGTCGCCGTTCCACTTCGTGACGGTGCCCGAGGAGGACAGCGACCTGTTGGCGGCGGCCGCCGGCGCCGTCACCTACGGCTGGGGGATGGTCCCGGTCGCGGCGCGGCTCGGCGGCACCAGCTGGACGACGTCGCTGTTCCCCAAGGACGGGGGGTACGTCGTCCCGGTCAAGGACCTGGTGCGTCGAGCCGAGGGCGTGGCCGTGGGAGACGTGGTCCGACTCAGGCTGAGCGTCGATGTCTGAGCGGGCGCATCTCCTGACCCGAGCCGATGCCCGGCGGGTGGCGGTACAGGCCCAGCTGCTGGACCAGCCGCGCCCCAACGACCTGGTCGAGGTGGTGCGCCACCTGACGCTGCTGCAGCTGGACCCGACGGCCGCGGTGGCACCCAACGCCGACCTGGTGGCCTGGAGCCGGCTGGGTTCGGCGTACCGCCCGGAGGCGCTGCGCGCCGCGCAGGCCGAGGGTCTTCTGCTGGAGCACGCAGCGACGCTGCGCGCCAGCGAGTACGTCGGCCTGCTCAAGGCCGACATGGCCGACTGGCCGGGCCGCGGCGAGCTGCGGGACTGGCAGCACCGCCTGTTCGACTGGGTGAGGGCCAACGACGGCTGTCGGCGCGAGGTCCTGGCCCGGCTCGAGGTCGAGGGTCCGTTGCCCTCGCGCGCCCTGCCCGATACCTGTGCCGTGCCCTGGCGCTCCAGCGGCTGGACCAACAACCGCAACGTCACCCGGTTGCTGGACTGCATGGAGGCCCGCGGCGAGGTCGCCGTGGCGGGGCGTCTGGGCAAGGAACGGGTCTGGGACCTGGCGCACCGGGTGCACGCCGACGTCCCAGTGCTGCCGCCGCTCGAGGCGCGACGGGCGCGCAACGCCCTACGCCTGGGCGCCCTGGGCATCGCCCGCCCGAAGGGCCCCTTCAGCGGGGTGGAGGCCTCCGACGTCCAGGACGCCGGGGAGCCGGCGCTGGTCGAGGGAGTCGCGGGGGAGTGGCGGGTCGACCCGGCGCTGCTGGACCGGCCCTTCTCGGGACGCGCCGCGCTGCTGTCGCCGTTCGACCGGTTGGTGCACGACCGGGAGCGCCTGGCGCAGATCTTCGAGTTCGACTACCAGCTGGAGATGTACAAGCCCGAGGCCAAGCGCCGATGGGGCTACTTCGCCCTCCCGGTCCTGTACGGCGACCGGCTGGTCGGCAAGGTCGACGCCCGGGCCGAGCGCAAGGCGGGCGAGCTGCGGGTCCGAGCGATCCACCAGGACGAGCCGCTCACGCCCGAGGTCGCCGACGGGGTGCGCGAGGAGCTGGCGGACCTGGCCCGGTGGCTGGAGCTGGAGCTGCGGCTGCCCGGCTGACGCCCCGCCCGTCGAGCCCGCCCGGGCGGCCCGCAGCACGTCAATGTCACTCCTGGCTAGGGTGCCGCCATGGACTGCCTGTTCTGCACCATCGCCTCGGGGGCCGCACCGGCGGAGGTGGTGCACTCCGACGCGGAGCTCGTCGCCTTCCTCGACACCCGGCCGGTCTTCAAGGGCCACGTCCTCCTGGTGCCCCGCCAGCACGTGGTCACGCTGCCCGACCTGCCCGCCCCCTGCGGGACGGTTTCCTGGAGGTCGCGCAGCGGCTGGCGAGCGCCATGGTCTCCGGGCTCGGCGCCCAGGGCTCGTTCGTGGCGATGAACAACACCGTGAGCCAGTCGGTGCCGCACCTGCACCTGCACGTGGTGCCGCGCACCAAGGGTGACGGGCTGCGCGGCTTCTTCTGGCCCCGTACGACGTACGCCGACGACGCCGAGCGGGCGGCGTACGGCGAGCGGATCAGGTCAGCCCTGGGCTGAACGGGCGTTGTGCGAGCCGCCCGGAGCCAGAGCGCGGCTCAGCACCTAGAGTGACCTCGGCGCAGGGACCGACCCTGTGCAGGCAGCAGAGGAGGATCCCTGACATGGGTCGTTTCGACGGTCGAGTCGCAGTCATCACCGGAGCCGCGCGCGGCATCGGCTTCGGCACCGCCCAGCGCTTCGCCGAGGAGGGGGCCAGCGTCGCGATCATCGACCTCGACGAGGCCGCGGCGTCCGAGGCCGCCGCCCGACTCACCTCCTCGACCGGCGAGGTCCGGGCCATCGGCATCGGCTGCGACGTCACCGACGCCGCCTCGGTCGAGGCCGCCTTCGAGCGCATCGTGGCCGACCTGGGCGGAGTGCACATCCTGGTCAACAACGCCGGGATCACCCGCGACAACCTGCTGTTCAAGATGACCGAGCAGGACTGGGACCTGGTGATGAACGTCCACCTCAAGGGTGCGTTCCTGATGACCAAGGCCGCGCAGAAGCACTTCGTCGCCCAGAAGTACGGCAAGATCGTGAACCTCTCCAGCGTATCCGCACTGGGCAACCGGGGGCAGGCCAACTACTCCGCCGCGAAGATGGGCGTGCAGGGCTTCACCCGCACCCTGGGCATCGAGCTCGGCCCCTTCGGCATCAACGCCAACGCGGTCGCCCCCGGCTTCATCGCCACCGAGATGACCGACGCCACCGCCGCGCGGCTGGGTCTGGACGTCGAGGAGTTCCGACGTCTCAACGCCGAGAACAACCCGGTCAAGAGGGTCGGCTTCCCCGAGGACATCGCAGCCGCCGTCGCGTTCCTGTGCAGCGACGAGGCGTCGTACATCACCGGTCAGACGCTGTACGTCGATGGGGGCGCCAAGCTCGTCAGCTGACCCCGTTAAACCTCCCGGACGGGGAGACCTCAGTCACGCCCTGAGCGTGGCGTGGTCTCCCCGTCTTTACTTTTGCACCCACCGCGTGTGTACCTTTTTTCAGTCGGACTACCGACCTCAAAAAATAGACACTGCCCCGGGTACGCCGAGTCCTGCCCGTCCGGGAGCAGCTCCAGACTCATCAGAAGTCGGGCAGGAGTGGGGGACCCACAGGTTCCACGCCGAGCGCTGCGCGCGCTCGGCTCGGGGTGAAGTCACCCAATGGGTGGCGGAGCACTTTCCAGCTCCAACCCGACAGCTCACCTCACAGGCGTGGGAAAGGAACACATCTCCATGTCTGCGACCCCTCGCACGCTTCACACGATCGTCCGCTCACTCATGCTCGGCACCCTCTCCGTCGGTCTGGTTCTCGGCCTCGGACTCACCGGCACCAGCACGACCACCACGGCCCAGGCCGCTCCCGCGTCCGACATCCGTCTGGTCTCCGATCACACCGACTCGGCCAAGACCGTTCAGGCCCGCAAGGCCGCGAAGGCCACCAAGCGCATCCAGGCCCGCAAGGCCGCGAAGGCGACCAAGCGCATCCAGGCCCGCAAGGCCGCCAGGGCCACCAAGCGCATCCAGGCCCGCAAGGCCCGGGTCCGGGCCCGCAGGGCCGTGCTCAGCAAGGTCGGCCGGGCCAAGGGCATCGCCCTGGCCCAGCGCGGCGACCGCTACGTCTACGGCGCCACCGGCCCGAACGCGTTCGACTGCTCTGGGCTGGTCCAGTTCGCCTACAAGCGCGCCGGCTTCCCGCGGATGCCCCGCACCTCCGGTGCCCAGGCCGGCCACACCCGCCGTATCGCCAAGGGTGCGATGCGTCCTGGCGACCTGATGTTCTTCGCCAACGGCGGCCGCGTCTACCACGTCGGCATCTTCATCGGCCGCGGCCGTGGCGGTGTCCCGCTGATGGTGCACTCCTCCCGTCCGGGCACCCCGGTGGGTGTCTCGGTGCCGTGGACCAGCAGCTGGTTCGCCGGCACGGTGCGCGCCGCCTGAGTCTCACCCCTCGGCGCAATCCGAACAGAAGAGATGGACAATTGTGCGGGCGCGCCTGACCCCGAAGGGGTCGGTGCGCCCGCACACTTTCTCCCGAGTCACTCGTTCCTCCCGATCGGAGCCCACCGTGCGTCGCACCCTCCCGCTGGCCACCGCCTTCCTCAGCGCAGCCCTGCTCCTCGCCGGTTGCGGGGGAGGGGGCGACGAGGAGACGCCGGAGGGCAGCCCCCCGGCGGCTGACTCCACCGAGTCGCCCGCGGCGCCGCAGACCTGGCCGCTCACCGGGCTGACGGCGGCCGAGGGCAAGTCCACGGCCAAGAACCTGCCGGTGCTGGTCACCAAGATCGACAACACCTCCAGCGCGGCGCCCCAGCTGGGCCTGAGCAAGGCCGACATGGTGGTCGAGGAGCTCGTCGAGGGCGGGACCACCCGGCTGGCGGCGTTCTTCTACAGCCAGCTGCCGGACGTGGTGGGTCCGGTGCGCTCCATGCGGGCCAGCGACGTCGGCATCGTCAAGCCCGTCGACGCGACCGTGATCACCAGTGGTGCCGCCCAGATCACCAAGAACCGCATCAACGCGGCGGGCATCCAGTTCTTCGAGGAAGGGGCCAAGGGCTTCTTCCGGGAGCCCTCCCGCTCCGCGCCGTACAACCTGATGGCGCGGACCAAGGAGGTCGCGACCCTGGCCAAGGTCGACTCCTCGCGTCCTGAGGACTACTTCGTCTTCGGGGACCCCGGCGACCTGCCCAAGGGCAAGAAGGCGACCTCGCTGTCGGCCAACTTCGGCCGGCACACCACCACCTGGGCGTTCGCGGACGGCAAGTACGTCAACCAGACGACGTACGCCGGCCAGGGCGACGAGTTCCCGGCCGACAGCGTGCTGGTGCTCCGGGTCCGGGTCGGGGACGCCGGCTACAAGGATCCGGCGGGCAGCTTCGTGCCCGAGACGATCTTCGAGGGCTCGGGACCGGCGCAGCTGTTCCACCGGGGCCGGGTGGTGAACGGGACCTGGAGCAAGGACTCCCTCACCTCAGGCCTGCACCTGGAGGCGAAGGGCAAGGAGCTCACGATGCCGCCCGGGCGCACCTGGGTGGAGCTGGTGCCCCAGGACTCCGGCTCGGTGTCGGTCGTCAAGTAGTCGCGCCGGCGCGCCGCCTGGCGACTCAGGCCGGGTCGGCGCGCCAGAGCTCCGAGCTGGTCAGCGACTCCAGGTCGGCGCCGGACTCCATGATCTCTCTGATGCCGGCGAGCATCAGCCCGATCACCGCCTCCACGCGGAGGCTGTCGGCGTCGGGGTCGTCGCTCACCGAGACCGAGGCGCCGGCGGAGTTCAGCGCGCCGAAGAAGATCCGGCCGAAGGTGTGCAGCATCGGCTCGTCGATCGTCCAGGACCCGGTGAACAGGGTGCTGCGGACGATCTCGACCACCGTGCCGTAGGTGGACCGGTCCTCCTGCTGCCGCAGCGCCTCGTAGCCCAGCACCGAGGGACTCTCCTGCACCACGATCCGCCGGTAGCGGGGCTCGCGGACGATGGACAGGAAGGTGCGCACCCCCACCAGGGCCTGCTCCCAGGGATCCGCCACGCCCGAGATCGCCTGCGCCACCGCCAGCGCCGACTGGTCCTCCACCCGCACGAACACTGCCCCGAACAGGTCCTGCTTGCCCGTGAAGTGGTGGTACAGGGCGCCCTTGGTCACCTGGGCGCCGGCCACCACCGCGTCGAGTGAGGTGGCCGCGTAGCCGTGGGCGGTGAAGAGCTCCTCCGCCGCGTCGATGAGGGCACGCTTGGTGGCGGCGGAGTACTCCTGACGTCGGGTGGCGCCCGGGGTCCGCAGCGAAGTCATCCGGGCAGTCTAGGACCGCGCCGAGGCCCTGGCACCAGTTACGTGTGCTCAGGGTCACGTGGGGTTCGTTTGCATACCACGGGTATGTCAACGTACGTTGAAGGAGCACGAAGTCAGCGGCACCAGTGGTGCCGCCCCCCATTCCAGGCAGTCCCTTCCGGCGCTCACGCGGTCCCTCCCGATCGCACCCTCCCTCCCCCGATGCGCTGGGAGGGGCTGCCTTTCCTCATTTCTCCGGTCTGCCCTTTCCGTTGCGCCGGTACCTTCCGCGCCGAACCTGGGTCATCATGGAGACATGGACGGATCGATCGGGCGGGACGCGCACCGCGAGACCGCCGTACGGCGTGGGTCGCTGCTCGTGGCGAGTCCGGAGATGACCGATCCCAACTTCGCCGAGACCGTGGTGCTGATGCTCGACGTCGACGACGGGGAGCCCTGGGCATCGTGCTCAACCGGCCGTCCGCGGTGACTGTCGCCGAGGTGCTGCACGACTGGCGGGACACGGTGGCGGAGCCCGGGGTGCTCTTCTTCGGCGGCCCCGTGAGCACCGAGGGTGCGCTGGCACTGGGCCTGCTCGCGGACCCCCGCGACCCTCCGGTCGGCTTCCGCGAGCTCTACGGGCCGGTGGGCATGGTCGACCTCGACACCCCCGTGGAGCTCGTCGACGGGTCCCTCTCGCGGCTGCGGATCTTCGCCGGCTACGCGGGCTGGGGGGCCCAGCAGCTCGAGCAGGAAGTGGCCCGCGGCGACTGGTACGTCGTCCCCTCCGAGCTGGTGGACCTGTTCCGCGCCGACCCGGTGGACCTGTGGCGCGACGTGCTGAGGCGACAGCCCGGCGAGCTGGCGTGGCACTCCACACGTCCTGCCGATCCCGACCTCAACTGACCTAGACTGGCCCGACCATGACCCAGATCGGATTCTCGCCAGGCTCCTCCACCATCGAGGACACGCGCACCGTCCCCACCGACGAGGGGGACCACGAGCGGTTCTCGCACTACGTGCCCAAGGACAAGCTCACCGAGGCGATGGTCATGGGCACGCCCGTCATCGCCCTGTGCGGCAAGGTGTGGGTGCCCAGCCGGTCCGGGGAGAAGTTCCCGGTGTGCCCGGAGTGCAAGGAGATCTGGGAGTCGCTCCAGCCCGGCGGCGAGGGCAAGGGCCCCGGCGGCAGTGGTGGCGGCAGTGGTAACGGCAGTGGTGGCGGCAATGGTGGAGGCAGTGGCGCGTGACGGAACGGCACGAGGCCGCCCTAGTCACACCCGCGCTCTCCCCGGCCTGGCCCGAGCGCGCCGCGTGGGGGACGGCTCCCTCCCTGCGCGCCTGGCAGACCGCGGCGCTGGCCAAGTACCTGGACGAGAGCCCGCGTGACTTCCTCGCGGTGGCGACGCCGGGGGCCGGCAAGACCACCTTCGCCCTGACCCTGGCCGCTGACCTGCTGGCTCGGCGCGTCGTCGCCCGGGTCACCATCGTAGCGCCCACCGAGCACCTCAAGGTGCAGTGGGCCGAGGCCGCCGGTCGCGCCGGCATCCCCATCGACCCGACGTACTCCGCGGGCAAGGGGCGTACCTCCAAGGACTACCTGGGCATCGCGGTCACCTACGCCGGAGTGGCGGTCAACCCGCTGGCGATGCGGATCCGCACCGAGAACTTCAAGACCCTGGTGATCCTCGACGAGGTGCACCACGCCGGCGACGCGATGTCGTGGGGCGAGGGGATCCGCGAGGCGTTCGAGCCTGCCGCCCGCCGGGTTGCCCTGACCGGCACCCCGTTCCGGTCCGACATCAACCCGATCCCGTTCGTCAGCTATGCCCCCGGTCCCGACGGGGTGCCGCGCTCGGTGGCCGACTACACCTACGGCTACGCCCAGGCGCTGGCCGACCACGTGGTGCGGCCGGTGCTCTTCATGGCCTACTCGGGGGAGATGACGTGGCGCACCCGAGCCGGCGACGAGGTCGCCGCGCGCCTGGGTGAGCCGCTGACCAAGGACCTGAACGCCCAGGCGCTCCGCACCGCGCTGGACCCGTCGGGCTCCTGGATGCCTGCAGTCCTGGAGGCCGCGGACAAGCGGCTCTCCGAGGTCCGCCGGCACGTTCCCGACGCCGGTGGCCTGGTCATCGCCTCGGACCAGGACTCCGCCCGTGCCTACGCGGGGCTGCTGAAGAAGATCACCGGCGCCTCGCCCGTGGTGGTGCTCTCGGACGAGAAGGCGGCGTCGAAGAAGATCGGCAAGTTCACCGACTCCGAGGACCGCTGGATGGTCGCGGTACGGATGGTCTCCGAGGGGGTCGACGTACCGCGGCTCGCGGTCGGGGTGTGGGCGACCCGCACCGCCACCCCCCTCTACTTCGCCCAGGCCGTGGGCCGGTTCGTGCGCGCCCGGCGGCGCGGCGAGACCGCCTCGGTCTTCCTGCCCTCGGCCCCCAACCTGCTCGCCTTCGCCTCCGAGATGGAGATGCAGCGCGACCACGTGCTCAAGCGCAAGGTCAACGACGAGGGCGACATCTTCGCCGCCGAGAACGACCTGCTCGCCGCCGCCCAGGCCGGTGAGGGCGCCTCGGACGAGCTGGACGGCCTGCCTTTCGAGGCGCTGGGGTCCACTGCCTCCTTCGACCGGGTGCTCTACGACGGCGGCGAGTTCGGCCACTCCGGGGAGGTGCACGTGGGCTCGGAGGAGGAGATGGACTTCCTGGGGATCCCCGGGCTCCTGGAGCCCGACCAGGTGCGCGAGCTGCTGCACTCGCGCCAGAGCGAGCGCGCCGCCATCCAGAAGGCGGCCAAGCCCAAGGACGAGGTCGTGGTCGAGGTCTCCACCCACGAGCAGCTCGCAGTGCTGCGCCGCGAGCTCAACGGGCTGGTCGCCGCCTGGTTCCACCGCACCGGCCAGCCGCACGGGGTCACCCATGCGGCGCTGCGCAAGCAGTGCGGGGGCCCCGCTGCTGCCGTGGCCACCGCCGAGCAGCTGAATGCCAGGATCAACGCGCTGCGGGACTGGGCGATCCGCAAGACCTCCTGAGGGTCCAACCGGGCGGATCGCCCCTAGACTCACAAACATGGCTGCTGAGACTTCGCAGACGCTCGACCGTGGCCTCCGGGTGCTCTCGGTGCTGGCGGCGTCGCCCGACGGGCTCACCATCACCGCGCTGGCCAACCGGCTGGGCGTCAACCGCACCGTGGTCTACCGCCTGGTCTCCACGCTCGAGCAGCACGCCCTGGTGCGCCGCGACGCGCAGGGGCGGCTCTACGTCGGTCTCGCCGTCCTGCACCTCGCGGCCGCGGTGCAGCCGGTGCTGCGCGACCTCGCGGTCCCGGTGCTGCGCCAGCTCGCCGAGACGGTTGGCGCGACCGCCCACCTGAGCGTGGCCGACGGGGACGAGGCCCTGGCCCTGGCGGTGGTCGAGCCGTCGTGGACCGACTTCCACGTGGCCTACCGGGTGGGCTCGCGCCACCCGCTGGGCCAGGGCGCCGCGGGCAAGGCGATCCTGCTCAGCCGCGCCGGCAGCACCGCCACCCGGTACGCGGTGACCCACGGCGAGCTCCAGTCCGGGGCGCACGGCCTGGCGGCGCCGGTCCGTGGGATCCAGGGGCTGGACGCCTCGGTGGGCATCGTGACCCTCGGCACCCCCATCGACGAGTCGGTGATCGCGCCCCGGGTGCTGGCGGCCGCCGAGGAGGTCACGGCCCGACTGGGCTGACCGGGCCCCGTGGGGGGACGTCAACGCACCATCAGGACCGTTCGACCGGTGCGCTCGGCTCCCCTCAGGCCGGCTGGGTGCTGGCGGCTCCGACGTGGTGCCGGCCGATGGGCAGCATCAGCGGCCGGCCCGACAGCGGGTCGACGATGACGCTGCACTCCAGCCCGAACACGGCGCGGACGGTCTCCTCGGTGAGCACCTCGTGCGGGGTTCCGGCCGCGTGCAGCCGGCCGCCGGCCAGCGCG
The DNA here is from genome assembly GCF_002865585.1 of Nocardioides houyundeii. Taxonomy (NCBI): domain Bacteria; kingdom Bacillati; phylum Actinomycetota; class Actinomycetes; order Propionibacteriales; family Nocardioidaceae; genus Nocardioides; species Nocardioides houyundeii. The sequence continues at coordinate 1,136,962 of NZ_CP025581.1, forward strand.
ATCAGGTGGTCGGCGTACCGGGCGGCGAGGTTGAGGTCGTGCAGCACCATCACGATCGTGGTGCCGCGGCTGCGGTTCAGGTCGGTCAGCAGGTCGAGGACCTCCACCTGGTGGCTGACGTCGAGGAACGTCGTCGGCTCGTCCAGCAGCAGCAGGTCGGTCTGCTGCGCGAGCGCCATCGCGATCCACACCCGCTGCCGCTGCCCGCCGGAGAGCTCGTCGACGGGGCGGTCGCACAGCTCCACGGTGTCGGTGGCCTCGAGCGCCGCCGCCACCGCAGCGTCGTCCGCGGGGCTCCAGCGCGACAGCAGGCGCTGGTGCGGGTTCCGGCCGCGACCCACCAGGTCGCTGACGGTGATGCCCTCCGGGGCGAGCGGTGCCTGGGGGAGCAGCCCCAAGGTGCGCGCCAGCTCCTTGGCCGGCAGCCGGTGCACCTGACGGCCGTCGAGCAGGACCTGCCCGGTGCGTGGGCGCAGCAGCCGCGACATCGAGCGCAGCAGCGTGGACTTGCCGCACGCGTTGGCGCCGACGATGGCGGTCACCCGTCCTGGCGGCACCACCAGGTCGAGGTCCTCGACGACGGTGCGGTCGCCGTACCCGAGGGTGAGGTCTTCGACGTCGAGCGTGTGGCGAGTGGTCACAACGAGCCTCCGGCGCGGTTGGTGCGGACGATGAGGTAGACCAGGTACGGCGCCCCCAGCACGCCGGTCACCACGCCCACCGGGTAGCGGTGACCGAAGGCGTACTGGCCGGCGAGGTCGGCCACCAGGACGAGCAGGGCGCCGACCAGGGCGGAGGGCAGCAGGAGGGACGTGCCGGGTCCCACGATCCGGGCGGCGATGGGGCCGGAGAGGAAGGCCACGAACGCGACCGGACCCGCGGCTGCGGTGGCGAAGGCGACCAGGCCCACGGCGGCCACGATGGCCACCAGTCGGGTGCGCTCCACCCGGACGCCGACCGAGGACGCCGCGTCGTCGCCCAGCTGGAGCGTGTCCAGGTCGCGGCCGCGCAGCAGCAGCACCGGGCCCAGCACGGCGAGTGCGGCCACCGTGGGCAGTACGTCGTCCCAGGAGGTGCTGTTGAGGCTGCCGGTGAGCCACCTAGTGGCCTCCTGCAGGTCCCACGCAGCGGCGCGGCTGAGGATGTAGGCGGTGACGCTCTCCAGCATGGCGGCGACGCCGATGCCGATGAGGATCAGCCGGGTGCCGGCGACCCCGTCGCGGAAGGACAGCAGGTAGATCAGCAGCGCGACCCCCAGGCCCATCACGATCGCGAAGACCGAGACCGCCGTTCCCGCCAGGCCCAGCGTCACGATCGCGAAGGCCGCGGCCGCGCTGGATCCGGCGCTGATGCCGATGATGTCGGGGCTGGCCAGCGGGTTGCGCAGCATCGTCTGGAAGGTGACGCCGCCGAGCCCGAAGCAGAGGCCGACCAGCAGGGCCAGCACGGCGCGCGGCAGCCGGAGCCGGCCCACGGTGAAGGAAGCCCCGGGGACGTCCTGGCCGAGCACGACGCGGGCCACGTCGGAGGCCGGGTAGAAGGTACGGCCCACCATCAGGCTGGTGACGAAGGCGACGACCACCAGGGCGAGCAGGAGTCCGAGCACGGCGCGGCGCCGAGCCCCACGCCGGGTGCGTCCGCGGCTGACCCGCTCGATGGTCGAGGCGGTCACAGCGCGTGCACCTTGTGCCGACGTACCACGTAGATGAAGAAGGGGGCGCCGACCAGGGCGGTGATGATGCCGACGTCGACCTCGCTGGGGCGCGCGACGATCCGGCCGACCACGTCGGCGGCGGCCAGCAGCGCGGCTCCGCCCACGGCCGAGAAGGGCAGCAGCCACCGGTGGTCCACGCCCACCAGCAGCCGGCACAGGTGCGGCACCACCAGGCCGACGAAGCCGATGGGGCCGGCGACCGCGGTGGCGGCGCCGCACAGCAGGACCGCGCCGAGGGCGGCGGTGGCCCGGGTCAGCGCCACTCGCTCGCCCAGGCCGGCGGCGAGGTCGTCCCCCAGCGCGAGGGAGTTGAGGCCGCGCGCGGCACCCAGGCTGAGCAGCGCGCCGACCGCCAGGAACGGCAGCACCAGGGTGATGGAGTCGAACGAGGCGCCGCCGACTCCGCCGATCTGCCAGGAGCGCACGCCGCCGGCGATGTCGTTGCGCGGCAGGACCACCGCGGTGATGAAGGAGGAGAACGCCGCCGAGGTCGCGGTGCCGGCCAGTGCCAGCTTCAGCGGGGTGGCGCCGCCGCGGCCGAGCGACCCGACGCCGTACACGAAGGCGGCCGACAGGGCGGCGCCGGCGATGGCGAGCCACACATAGCTGGAGGGGGCCGAGAGCCCGAACCAGGCGATGCCGGTGATCACGGCGAGCGAGGCGCCCATGTTGACCCCCAGGATGCCGGGGTCGGCCAGCGGGTTGCGGGTGACGCCCTGCATGACCGCCCCGGCCAGGCCGAGGGCCCCTCCCACGGTGAAGGCCAGCAGGGTACGCGGGATCCGCTTGGTGACCGCGGCCTCGCTGAGGGTCTCGCTCGACCCGCCGAGGGCGGCGAGGATGTCGTCGAGGGAGACCTCGCGCGAGCCCACCGCGACCGACCACGCCCCAGCGCGGCCAGCGCGGCCAGGCTCGCCAGGAACCAGACGGCGCGCAGCCGCCGGGGGCGCCGCACGATGGCGGCGCCCCGGCGGGCTGCGTGGTGACCGCGTCGCGGGACACGGTCGGGGTGGTGCTCACGGCCTGATCAGCTCCTGCTCAGGCGCCGGCGGCGTCCGAGAGCATGGTGACGTAGTCCTCCAGGACGAAGGAGATGGAGAGCGGCGTCGGGTTGGCGGCGGTGCCCAGCGGGGTGTTGGGCAGCAGCACGATGGCGTCGTTCGCCACCGCCGGCATCTTCGACAGCAGCGGGTCGCCCTTCAGGGCCTTGACCAGCTCCTCGTCGCCGTAGGTCACGATGATCTCGACGTCCTCGAGCTGGTCGATCTGCTCCGCGCTCAGGGTGCCGGAGAACTCCTCGCTCGCCGCGGAGGCGTTCTCGATGCTCTTCGGGGTGGCCAGGCCGAGGTCGGAGAAGAACTTCGCCCGGGTGTCGTGGGTCGTGTAGTAGCTGACCTCGCTGAGGTCGGTGGTGTCCACGTGGGTCAGGAACATCGCGGACTTGCCCGCCAGCCCGGGCGCGGCGGCGACCGTCTCCTCGATCTCCGCCTCGAGGTCGGCCACCAGCTGCTCGCCCTCGGCGGCCATCCCCATCGCCTCGCTGCTGACGGTGATCATGTCGCGCCACTCGGTCGACCAGGGCGCCTCCGGGTAGGCGACCACCGGCGCGATCTCGGTGAGCGTGTCGTAGTCCTCCTGGGTCAGGCCCGAGTAGGCGGCCAGGATCACGTCGGGATCGGTGTCGGCGACCGCTTCGAAGTCGATGCCGTCGGTCTCGTCGAAGAGGACCGGGGTCTCGGCGTCGAGCTCGTCGAGCTTCTCGGTGACCCACGGCAGCAGGCCGTCGCCGTCGTCGTCGCCGAAGTTGGCGGCGGCCATGCCGACGGGGACCACGCCCAGGGCCAGCGGCACCTCGTGGTTGGCCCAGTTGACCGTCGCGACGCGCTCGGGCTTCTCCGGGACCGTGGTGGTGCCGAGGGCGTGCTCGATGGTGAGCGGGAAGGCTGCCGAGGTGGAGGAGTCCGACGTGGGCTCAGCCGCGTCGGAGTCGTCGGTGGAGCCGCCGCAACCGGTGAGCAGGAGGGAGGCGGCTCCCAGGGAGCCGACCAGCAGGCGCAGTGATCGCACGTGAGACCTTTCGGGAAGGGGCACGTCGCGTGCCCAGGCGCTTGAGGCCACGTCCGTGGTCGCGACCCCGGCGTGGTGTTGGTAAGGCTAACCTAACCCAGTATCAAGCGCGCGGCGGGGTGACCGAGTGCTGGACGGCCGCCTTCGCCAGGGGAAGCACTCGGTGCGGCACCTGCTCGGCGAGCGTGATCACGGTGGAGCTGCGCACGATCGCCGGGCTGGTCAGCACCCGGTCGATGACCCGCTGCAGGTCCGCGTTCGAGCGCGCCACGGCTCGGGCCCACATGTCGCCGGCCCCGATGATGGTGTGCGCCTCCAGCACCTCGGGGATCTGCGCGAGATGGGCCGCGACGCTGTCGTGGCCGGACCCCTGCCGGATCTCCAGGGTGAGGAACGCCGTGACCGGGAAGCCGAGGGCCGCTGGGGAGAGCTGGGGAGCCCAGCCGGTGATGACGCCCGTGCTCGCCAGTCGGTCGAGTCGGGCCTGCACGGTTCCCCGGGCCACGCCCAGGCGCCGCGAGGCCTCGAGCACCCCCAGCTTGGGCTCGCGGGAGAAGAGCTCGATCAATGTGCCGTCGAGGGCGTCCATGCGTGCTCCTGGAGTGGACAATCTGTCTAGCTGATCGACGTACTGTTGCACAGTTTGCGTGAGGCTCGTCACTCTCGTGCCATGACTCAGACCTTTCCCGGGGCCTCGGGCCCCACCCGCGAGGTGGCCTCGACCGGGGCCGCGCTCACTGCCGAGGAGCTCAAGGCCGACCTGACCCTGGAGCAGCTCAAGCAGCTCGTGGGGCTGGTGGAGTACGACGCCAGCAGGGACCCCTTCCCGGTCACCGGGATGGACGCGGTCTGCTTCGTGGTCGGCAACGCGACCCAGGCCGCGACCTTCTACCAGCTGGCGCTGGGCATGGAGCTGGAGGCCTACCGCGGCCCCGAGACCGGCACGCGCGACTCCAAGTCCTTCGTGCTGCGCTCCGGCTCCGCCCGGTTCGTCTTCACCGGCGGCGTCACGCCGGACAGTCCGGTGCTGGACCACCACCGCAGGCACGGCGACGGCGTCGTCGACCTCGCGCTCGAGGTGCCCGACGTGGACCGGTGCATCGAGCACGCCCGGACGATGGGGGCGCGCATCCTCGACGAGCCGCACGACGTCGCCGACGAGCACGGCACCGTCCGTACCGCCGCCATCGCGACGTACGGCGAGACCAGGCACACCCTCGTCGACCGCTCCCGCTACGCCGGGCCCTACCTGCCCGGGTACGTCGCCCGCACCACCACGGTCGCGCGCCGCGAGGGGCACCCGCGGCGGCTCTTCCAGGCCGTCGACCACTGCGTCGGCAACGTGGAGCTGGGCCGGATGGACGAGTGGGTGCAGTTCTACAACCGGGTACTGGGCTTCACCAACATGGCGGAGTTCATCGGCGACGACATCGCCACCGACTACTCCGCGCTCATGTCCAAGGTGGTGGCGAGCGGCAACCACCGGGTGAAGTTCCCGCTCAACGAGCCGGCGGTGGCTGCGAAGAAGTCGCAGATCGACGAGTACCTGGAGTTCTACGACGGCGCCGGCTGCCAGCACATCGCGCTGGCCACCGGCGACATCCTGCGCTCGGTCGACATCATGCGGGGCAACGGGATCGAGTTCCTCGACACCCCCGACTCCTACTACGACGACCCCGAGCTGCGGGCGCGGATCGGTGAGGTGCGGGTGCCGATCGAGGACCTGAAGAAGCGCGGGATCCTGGTGGACCGCGACGAGGACGGCTACCTGCTCCAGATCTTCACCCGCCCGATGGGGGACCGGCCCACGGTCTTCTACGAGGTGATCGAGCGCCACGGCTCATTGGGGTTCGGCAAGGGGAACTTCAAGGCGCTCTTCGAGGCGATCGAGCGCGAGCAGGACGCCCGCGGCAACCTGTGAGGCGCGGGACGTCGTCGCGTACCGCGACTCAGTGCAGCAGCAGGCCGACGCCGAGCGCGCCCATCACGACCGCGATCCCGGAGTCGAGCACGCGCCAGGCCGAGGGGCGGGCGAAGAAGCCGCGCAGCAGCCGGGCGCCGTACCCCAGGCCGAAGAACCAGGAGGTGCTGGCGATCAGCGCGCCGGCCAGGAACCACCACCGGTCGTCGCCGAAGCTGTTGGCCACGGTGCCGAGCATCAGCACGGCGTCGAGGTAGAAGTGCGGGTTGAGCCAGGTCAGCGCGAGCGTGGTGAGCACGGCGCGCTTCATGCTCATTCGGCTGCCGTCACCGGCGTCCAGGCCCTTGGGCCGCCACGCGCGCATCGCGGCGTGCAGCCCGAACGCGAGCAGGTAGACCCCGCCGAGCACCTGGGCCACCGGGAGCACGCCGGGCCAACGCTCCAGCACCGCGCCGAGGCCGAAGATGCCCGCGGTGATCGCCACGGCGTCCGAGAGCAGGCAGGTGAGCACGATCGGCAGCATGGTCTCGCCCTTGATGCCCTGGCGGAGCACGAAGGCGTTCTGCGCGCCGATCGCGACGATGAGGGCGAGCCCGGTGAGCAGGCCGGCAAGAAGGACGTTCCACATAGGGGCAACCGTAGGAGCCACGTTGCCTTAACTCCAGCGAAGTATTTTGAACAATCATTAGAATCTCTTGTTGTGAAAGACCTCACCCAGCTGGACCCCGTCGCCCTGCGCACCCTGGCCACCGCCGTCGGCCTCGGCACCTTCGAAGCGGCAGCCCGAGAGCTGCACGTGACCCCGTCCGCGGTGAGCCAGCGGATCAAGGCCCTGGAGACCCGGGTCGGCCGGGTGCTGGTGCACCGGGTGAAGCCGCTGGAGGCCAGCGAGGCCGGTCAGGTCCTGGTCCGGCTCGCCGCCCAGCAGGAGCTGCTGGAGCGGGAGGCCGTCGCCCAGCTGCTCGAGGACGAGGACGCCGAGGAAGGTACGCCGTACGCGGCGGTGCCGCTGGCGGTGAACTCCGACGCCCTCTACACCTGGCTGATCGACGCCCTGGTCGCCGTGCAGGTCGAGCACCGGGTGACCTTCGAGCTGCTCCGCGCCGACCAGTCGCGCACCGCGGAGCACCTGCGCCGTGGAGACGTGATGGCGGCCCTGACCTCGGACCCGAGGCCCGTTCCAGGCTGCCGGGTGGTGCAGCTCGGCCGCATGCGTTACCAGGCGGTGGCGACCCCGGAGTGGCAGCGCACCCACCTGCCCGACGGCTCGCCGCCGGCCGCACTGGCCCGCGCACCGATGATCGCCTTCGACCACAACGACACCCTGCAGCACGACTTCCTGCGCAAGGTCACCCGGCGGCGGCTGGCACCACCGGCCACCTTCATCCCGTCCGTGGCGCAGTTCGAGAACGCCGTACGCCGGGGGATGGGCTGGGGCATGCTCCTGGACTTCCAGGCAGCCGATGCCCTGGAGCAGGGGAGCCTGGTCGAGCTGGTCCCGGGGCGGCACGTCGACGTGCCGCTCTACTGGCAGCACTGGCGGCTGGAGTCCCAGGTGGTCGCGGACCTGACCCGCGAGGTCACCGCGGCCGCTCGCGCCTGGCTGGGCTGAGGCCCCGGGTCAGAGCACCTTGGAGAGGAAGGCCCTGGTGCGCTCGTGCTGGGGGTCGCCGAGCACGAGCGCCGGCTTCCCCTCCTCGACGATGACCCCGTCGTCCATGAAGACCACTCGGTCGCCGACCTCCCGGGCGAAGCCCATCTCGTGGGTGACGACCATCATCGTCATGCCCTCGGAGGCGAGGTCCTTCATGACGGCCAGCACGTCGCCCACCAGCTCGGGGTCCAGCGCGGACGTCGGCTCGTCGAAGAGCATCATGTCCGGGTCCATCGACAGGGCCCGGGCGATGGCGACCCGCTGCTGCTGTCCCCCGGAGAGGTGCGCGGGGTAGGCGTCCTCCTTGCCGGCCAGACCGACCTTGGCCAGGTTGCGGCGCGCGACCTCGACCGCCTCGGCACGCTTGCGGCCCTTCACCTTCTCCTGGGCGATGCAGAGGTTGCGCAGCACCGTCATGTGGGGGAAGAGGTTGAAGGACTGGAAGACCATGCCGATCCGGGCGCGCAGGGCGTCGACGTCCGCGTCGGGGTCGGTGATCTCGTCGCCCTCGATGAGGATCCGTCCCTTGGTCGGGACCTCCAGCAGGTTGACGCAGCGCAGCAGGGTCGACTTGCCCGAGCCGCTGGGCCCGATCACGCAGACCACCTGTCCCTGGCCCACGTGGAAGTCGATGCCCTTGAGCACCTCGTTGTCGCCGAAGCTCTTGTGCAGGTCCTGGACGTCGATCGCCGCGGCGCCCCGTCTCCGGTCGGCCGATCCCTCCGCAGTCATCAACGTGCCCTCTCGGATCGGTTCTCCATCTGGCGCACCACGATGGAGAGCGGGATGGTGATCAACAGGTAGCAGAAGCCGACCACCACGAGCGCGGTCAGGCTGTTGGAGGTGTTCATGGTCTCCCGCCCGAACTTCGTCAGCTCCTGGGTCTCCAGGTAGACCCCCAGCACGTAGACCAGCGAGGAGTCCTTGGTCAGCAGGATCAGCTCGTTGGTCAGCGGCGGCAGGATGATCCGGAACGCCTGGGGGATCACCACGCTGATCATCGCCCGGGTGTGCGACATGCCCAGGGACCTCGCCGCCTCCAGCTGCCCCTTCGGCACAGCCTGGATGCCCGCCCGGATGGTCTCGGCCATGTACGCCGCCCCGACCATTCCCAGGGCCAGCGTCACCTTGCCCAGCACGCCGCCGGGGATGTCGCGTCCCGGGAAGGCGAGCGGGACGCCGGTGCCGATGGCCAGGAAGACCACCAGTGCCGGCACACCGCGGAAGAACTCGATGAAGCCGGTGGCCAGCCATCGGTACGGGCCGACGGGGGAGAGCCGCATCAGCGCCAGCACCAACCCCAGCGCGAGGCCGAAGGCGAAGGCGCAGGCGGTGTAGATGACGGTGTTCTTCAGTGCGATCAGCAGCACGTCGGGGAACATCGAGCGGATGACCTCGGTGTTGAAGAAGGCCCGCTTCATCTCGTCGACGTCCACCGCCGAGGCCACCAGCACCAGCGCCAGCACCAGGACGACGTACTGGATCAAACGGCTGCGCCGCGCGCGCTGACGTGGGCTGGCCATGTCTACCTCTGCTCGGTCGAGCCCCGGCGGGAGCCGGGGCGGGTCACTGGAGAAACGTCACGTCCCCGCTGGGCGGGTCAGCCGGCGGGCGCGTCCCCGAACCACGTGGCGTAGATCTCGTCGTAGGTGCCGTCCGTCTTCGCGGTGGCGAGTGCCTCGTTGAAGGCGGCCAGCAGCTCGGCGTTGCCGTCCTGCTTCACCGACATGCCGTACTGCTCGCCGGTGTCGAACTCGGCGGTCACCTCGACGTCAGGGTTGGCCTTGGCGTAGTCGTAGAGCACGCCGTTGTCGTTGACGCCCGCGGCGACCTGGCCGGTCTTCACGGCTGCGGAGAGCAGGGCGAGGTCCTCGTAGGAGACGATCTTGGCGTCCTTGGGGCTGTTCTCCTTGACGTAGATCTCGCCGGTGGTGCCCTCCTGGACGCCGATCTTCTCGCCGGCCAGGCTCTCCAGGGAGTCGAAGCCGGAGCCGGTCTTGGTCAGCAGCGCCTGGGTGGCGTCGAAGTAGGGGTCGGTGAAGTCCATGACCGCGGCGCGCTCGTCGGTGATCGTCATGCCGCCCTGGGCGATGTCGCAGCGACCGGTGTTGAGCGCCTCCGCGGAGGTGATGGTCTCCCACGGCACGTCGATCACCTTGGTCTCCAGAGCCGGGTCCTGGGCCTTGGCGACCAGGTCCACGACGTCGACGTCGAAGCCGACGATCTTGCCGCCCTCGGTGTACTGGAACGGCTTGTAGGGCAGGTGGGTGCAGACCGTCAGCACCCCGTCGTCGACCAGGTTGATGCCGGACTCGGTCGTCGTGGTCTCGGTGTCGGTCGCGCAGCCGGCCAGGGCCAGGGCCAGGACCGCGACGCCCAGCCCGGAAGTGATCGAAGTGAAGTTCATCCCCGAACGATAAACCCACTCCGCCACCTGTCCAGGCGTGTCCACGCGTGGCGCTCGACGATGTTGCCGCGGTTCGGAGACGATGCTCCGGTGGCCACCTACCTCGCCTTCCTGCGCGCGATCAACCTGGGCGCCAGACGGAAGTTCCCCAAGGACGCGATCCGTGCCGCCGTCGAGTCCGCGGGTGGGACCGGGGTGCAGACCTACATCAACACCGGCAACGTGCTGCTCACCAGTGGACTCGGCTCGGGCGCGGAGGTGGAGCAGGCACTGGAGGCCGCCTTCCTCGCGGACCGGGGCTTCGAGGTGCCGACGATCGTCTTCGAGCCCGACGAGCTGGTCGCGGTCGCCGAGCACGCCGACCGGCTGTGGACCGAGCTGGGGGAGCCGGCCGCGCACTACGTCACCCTGCTCAAGGCGCCCGCGCCGCGCGAGGCGGTCGAGGCGCTGCGGGACAGGTCGGTGGCCGGGGAGCAGCTCGTCGTGGCCGGACGAGCCGCGCACCTGGTGCTGCAGCACGGCTACCACGAGTCCAAGCTCGCCGGGAGCGCCGCGATGGGCAAGCTGGGCGTGGGGACCGCGCGCAACGTCAACGTGGTGCGGACGCTGGCCGAGCGCTGGTGCCGGTGATCGCCCGGGTGCCGCTCACTCCCCGGAGAAGCGGGGCGGCCGCCTCTCGCTGAACGCCGCCATCCCCTCTGCCGCGTCGTCGGTGCGCAGCAGCAGCGACTGACCCCGGCGCTCGGACTCCAGCGCCGCCTCGAGGTGGTGCAGGGCGGCGGCGTTGACCGCGCGCTTGGTGGCCGCCTGGGCCAGGGGCGCGCCCGCGGCCAGCCGACGTACCAGAGCGTCCACGGTCTCGGCGAAGGCGGCGTCCTCGCACAGGTGGGAGACCAGGCCGGCGGCGTACGCCTCGGGGCCGGACAGCGGCTCGGCGAGCAGCGCCATCCGCATCGCGCGGGGCCGGCCCACGGCGGCGGTCACCGTCGCGGTGGCACCGCCGTCGGGCATCAGCCCGACCCGGGCGAAGGCGAGCAGGAAGGAGGCCGACTCAGCAGCGACGACCAGGTCGCAGGCCAGCGCCAGGGAGCACCCGACACCGGCCGCCACACCGTCGACGGCTGCCACCACGGGCTGGTCGCAACGCACCACGGCACGGACCAGCCGGTTGGCCCGGTCCAGGGCGGAGACGTCCAAGCTCTCGTGGGCGTCGGTCCCCGACAGGTCGGCGCCGGTGCTGAAGGCCCCGCCGGCGCCGCTGATCAGCACCGTCCGGACGTCGTCCCGGCTGGACAGGCCCTCCAGGGTCGCGGTGAGGTCGTCGACCATCGGCGCCGTCAGGGCGTTGAGCACCCGCGGGCGGTTGAGCACCACCCGGAGCACCGAGCCCTGGAGGTCCACCTCCAGGTCACCCAAGGAGCACCCCGGCGCCCGTCATCTCCTCCAGCGCGGCCGCCGTCGTCGCGGGCGCCACCCCGGCGCAGAGCTGGGGCAGCACCCGGGTCGTGAACCCCTGGGCGACCGCGTCCAGCGCGGTGGCCCGCACGCAGTAGTCGGTGGCGATGCCGCAGATGTCGACGGCGCTCACCTGGCGCTCGCGCAACCACTGCGCCAGCGGTACGCCGTCCACGTCGACGCCCTCGAAGCCCGAGTACGCGGCGGCGTGCTCGCCCTTGCGGAAGATCGCGTCGAACGGACCGGGATCCAGGTTGGGGTGGAACTCCTCGCCGACGGTGCCCACCTCGCAGTGCACTGGCCAGGAGTCGACGAAGTCCGGCTCGCTCGACCAGTGGGCTCCGGGGTCGATGTGGTGGTCCTTGGTGGCTACCGCGTGGGAGTAGTCCGGTGCGTCCGGCAGCCGCTGCTGCCAGCGCTGGAGCAGGGCCGACACCTCGGTGGCGACCTGGACCCCGCCGGCCACGGCGAGCGATCCGCCCTCGCAGAAGTCGTTCTGGACGTCCACGACGATGAGTGCGCGTGTCATGGCAGGCAGGCTAGTCGGTGCCCGGGCGGTTGCCGCGGAAGTGGTGAGCTGATGCGCCTGACGATGCCCCGGAGCAGCATCAAGTCCCCAGTTGCCTCGGGGCGAGCCGGACCGATAGCCGCGCCCGGCCCGAGGGGGCGAAGCAGGACTCGCGGAGCAGCGCGTGCCAGGCCCGGACCCGACCGGGGTCGTGGCGCCGTCCGAGGGAGGCGTCCGCGTCCCGTAGCACGGTGATCGCCCGGTGCAGCACGTCGTCGGCGGTGTAGCCGCGACGCACCCAGCCGGCCCGCTCCAAGTGACGGGCCCGGCGCAGGTCGCGACGCTGCTGGTCGGGCGCCAGGTGGTCGCCGCCGTCGTACTCGTGGAGCGTCCTGGTCCCGCGCAGCCGCAGGTCCCCACGGGCCACGAATGTCCCGTCGGCGTCGTGGATCACGTGCTGCGGCTCGACCTCCACATCCAGGGTCGTGTGGAGGGCTCGGAGCAACGTCTCCCACGGCGATTCCGAGCGGTCGTCCGCCCGATCCAGCACGCGGCGGAGCAGGGGCGCGCCCCGGCGACGAGCGGAGGCCACCGCGCGGAGCTGGTCGAGGCTCGCCGCGCCCCGGTGCAGGGCGGAGTCGACCAGCACCAGCACGTCGAGCTCGGCGAGGTCACGGCTGGCCGCCAGGATCGTCTCCGCCGGCGGGTCGACCGGCAGGTCGCGCCAGGAGCACGGTGGCGCGAGCGTCGAGGGGCGCAACACCCGGAGGCCGGGTCGCTGCGGGCGGGACTCGTCCGGCGACTCCGCGACCAGCACCGGCAGGCCGTCTGGGAGCGGGGGCAGCCACAGGCCGTGCAGCCGGGCGGCGGTCAGGTGCGTGAAGCGGGCCGAGCCGGGAAGCACGCACGCCCAGGCCCGCAGGTCGGCGGGGAACGGGTCTGCGGTCGTACGCCGGTGCACGCCCCGGGTCACCGGGACCCACCCGACCCCGGCCCGCTGGCCGCTGGAGGTGCGCCGGATCTCGTCCATCCCGGCAGCCTCGTGGGGATGAGGTACGGCGCGCCGAGTCGGTGCCTGATCCTGTGCACTGCGGGCGGAACTGGCGACTTGGTGACGGCTAGCGGCCTCAGTCCGACATCAAGTCGCCAGTTCCCAGTCGGCCGCGGCGTCAGGCGTCGAGGTGGAGGGTCTGGATGGCCGGCTCACCCTTGCTCAGCTGACGCGCCGGGAGCGGCAGCTCCTCCCGGCTCGCCAGGTGCCGGGCCCGAGCCGCGGCCAGCGGCTCCCGGCCGACGACCTTGCCGTCGCGGATCAGCGGGACGAGCAGCGCGCGGTCGTCGCCGTCGTTCACCGGGGCCTGGCCGATGCCGATGACCTCTGCCTCGGCGGTGCCCCGGGCGTTGCGGCGGCGCAGGGCGAACTTGCGCCCGCCGACCGAGATCTTGTCCTTGCTCTTCTTCGCCACCGACACCATCCGCCCGGCGTCGTCGGCCCGGCTGACGAGCTTGTAGACGAAGCCCGAGGTGGGGTGCCCTGAGCCCGTCACCAGCTGGGTCCCCACGCCGTACCCGTCGACGGGCGCCGCGGCCAGACCGGCGATCGCGTACTCGTCGAGGTCGCTGGTCACCACCACCCGGGTGCCCGTGGCGCCCAGGGAGTCCAGCTGGCGGCGGACCTGGTGGGCCAGCACGCCGAGGTCGCCGGAGTCGATGCGCACCGCCCCCAGCGAGGGGCCCGCGACCTCGACGCCCAGCCGCACCGCCTCGGCGACGTCGTAGGTGTCCACCAGCAGCGTCGTGCCCTCGCCGAGGGAGGCCACCTGGGCGCGGAAGGCCTCCTCCTCGGTGTCGTGGAGCAGGGTGAAGCTGTGCGCCGAGGTGCCGGTGGTGGGGATGCCGTAGCGCTGGCGCGCGGCCAGGTTGGAGGTGGACTCGAAGCCCGCGACGTACGCCGCCCGGGCGGCGGCCACGGCGGCCTCCTCGTGGGTGCGTCGGGAGCCCATCTCGATGCAGGGACGTCCCTGCGCCGCCCAGGTCATCCGGGACGCCGCCGAGGCGATGGCGGAGTCGTGGTTGTAGATGGAGAGGAACAGCGTCTCCAGCAGCACGGCCTCGGCGAAGGTGGACTCCACGACCACCAGCGGGGAGTAGGCGAAGTAGGTCTCGCCCTCGGGATAGCCCCAGACGTCGCCGTTGAAGCGGAAGTCGGCGAGCCAGTCCAGCGTCTGCTGGTTGACCACGTCGTCCTCCCGCAGCACCGCGAGCGCCTCGTCGTCGAAGCGGAAGCGCTCGAAGGCGTCCAGGGCGCGCCCCACGCCCGCGACCACGCCGTAGCGGCGGCCCTCGGGGAGTCTGCGGCCGAAGAGCTCGAAGACCGAGCGTCGCTCGGCGGTCCCGGCCGCCAGAGCGGCCTGCACCATGGTCAGCTCGTAGTGGTCGGTGAGGAGGGCCGTCGAGGGCCCTGGCGCGTAGGACGTCACGGCGCCAACGTACCCAGTCAGGGCCTGTGCCACGATGAAGCCGTGTCTGCTGCCAGCCCGGTCGAGGTCGAACCCGACCTCTCGACCGACGAGAACGTCCTCCTGGACAAGCCCTGGGTGACCATCGTGTGGAACGACCCGGTCAACCTGATGTCCTACGTCACCTACGTCTTCCGCAAGTACTTCGGCTACGACAAGGCCAAGGCCGAGCGGCTGATGATGGAGGTGCACGAGGACGGCCGGTCCGCGGTCAGCACCGGCTCCCGCGAGGAGATGGAGCGCGACGTCCAGGCCATGCACGAGTACGGCCTGTGGGCCACGATGGAGCGGGCGACATGAGCGGCTTCACCAGGCACCGGCGAAGCGGCGCCGCGATCGCCAACTTCACCGGCTTCGAGGCCGACCTGCTGCGCTCGCTGGCCGCCCAGCTGGTCGAGCTGCTGCGCAACGAGCGCGCGGTGCCGGTCGAGGGCGCCGACCCGCTGGAGGCGATGCTGGACTTCTCCGGTCCCACCACGGAGCCCGAGGACCCGGTGCTCAAGCGTCTGTTCCCCACCGCCTACGCGGACGACGAGGAGGCGGCCGGGGAGTTCCGGCGCTTCACCGAGGGAGCCCTGCGTGACGGCAAGGCCGCTGCCGCGATCAGCGTCATCGAGGCCCTCGAGGAGGCCGGGCTGCCGGCCGAGCTGGACGAGGACGGGCTGATGATCGACGTGGAGCTCGCCGAGCCCCAGGCCGAGACGTGGCTGCGCAGCCTGACCGACATGCGGCTGGCCATCGCCACCCGGCTCGAGATCCAGGAGGGTGACGAGGAGTTCTGGCACACGCTGCCCGAGGAAGACCCCCGGGGCCAGGCGCACGACATCTACGAGTGGCTGGGCTACCTCCAGGAGACCCTGGTGGAAGCGCTCACCTCATGAGCGCTCGGGTGGAGCTGCCGTGACCCCGGTGCCGGAGTTCGTCCTCGAGGTCCGCACGATGATCGGTCATCACCCGCTCTGGCTGCCCGGCGTCACCGCGGTGATCACCCGCGAGACCCCGGACGGTCGGGAGATCCTGCTGGTACGGCGTAGCGACGACGGCACCTGGACCCCGGTCACCGGGGTGGTGGACCCCGAGGAGGAGCCCGCGGTCTGCGCGGCCCGCGAGGCCCTGGAGGAGACCGGGGTGGTGATCTCGGTCGACCGGCTCGCCAGCGTCTCGGTGCTCCCGGAGGTCCGGTACGCCAACGGCGACCGGGCGGCGTACCTCGACCTCACGTTCGCCTGCACCTGGGTCAGCGGCGAGGCGCACGTGGCCGACGAGGAGTCCACCGACGTGCGATGGTGGCCGGTCACCGCGATGCCGGCGATGAGCGCGCACATGAGCGCCCGGGTCGCGGCCGGGCTGTCGACCGAGCGCGAGGCGCGGTTCCTGCGCTGATCCGCCGCTGATCAGCCGCTGTGCGTGGTGACGCCGTACCGCGCGCGGGAGGCCAGTGCCCAGCGGGCGGCCGGGACCGAGACCAGCGAGACCCCCACCATCAGGCCCGCCAGCATCAGCCAGCCGCGCTCGCCCTGGTCGACGCAGAAGAAGGCCACCAGCGGTGGCCCGACGACGTTCATGATGCTGAACCCCAAGCCGGCGAAGCCCTGGTACTGCCCCTGGCGCTCGTGCGGGGCCAGCCCCATCTGCAGTCCCCACTGGCCGCCGGAGCCGATCATCTCGCCCACGACGTGGACCAGGGAGCCGGCGACCAGGACGGTGATGGCGAACGCCGGACCGCCACGGTCGGCGAGGCCGAAGAGCGCGAAGCCGCCGGCGATGAACATCGAGCCGCGGACCAGGGCCCGCGCGCCGGCCTCCACCGAGTCGGCGCGCCGGGACAGGCGCACCTGGAACACCGCGACCAGCGCGGTGTTGAGGATGAGCAGCAGGGACACCATCACCGCGGGCGCCTCGGTGCGCTGGGAGATGTAGAGGGCGAGCCCCAGCTCCACGATGATGAAGTGCAGCGAGAAGATCCCGGTGATGGTGACGATCACGACGTAGGGCAGGTCCCGGATGACGGCCAGCCGCGGTTCGCCCTTCACGTGGGGGCGGGCCGGGATGTGGGGAGGCGGGTGGTGTTCCAGGCCGCGAACCCGGTGAACACGGCGTTGAGCACGAAGACGGCCACGTAGGCCTCGGTGCGGTCGACCGTCAGGGCCAGGCCCCCGCACACGGCGCCCAGCCCGATGGCGGTGTTGGTGACCGCACGCAGGTAGGCCTTGAACAGCACGCCCTTGCTGCCGCGGGCGATCTGGGCGATCACCCCCTGCTGGATGGCGCTCGCGGAGCGCTCGAAGAGGGCCAGCACCCCGAGCAGCACCGCGAGGGCGAGCGGGCTGCGCGCCAGCACCGGGGGAGCGGAGAACAGGGCGGAGCCGGTGAGGGTGAGCAGCAGCATCCGCCGGGGACCGCGGGTGTCACCGAGATGACCGGCCGGGACCTGGACGAGCATGCCGACGATCCCGGCCGCGGACATGGCGAACGCGACCTCGGCGGCCGAGAAGCCGACCTGACGGGTGAAGTAGAGGGCGCTGGTGGTGATGACGGCGCCGGCGCCGAACCGGTTCGCGAAGCTGCTCAGGGCCAGGATCCGCAGGTCCGGGTCGACCGGCACGCCGCGGCGGGTCAGCGGCTGGGAGGTGGAGGGGGTGGTCGTCACTGTCCTGCCGATCTCGAAGGTATCTCGACGTCAAGATATATCACCCGCTCCGCCGGGAAGAGCGCCCGGTGGCGGGCCGCACGCGGGGCTAGTCTGGGGAGGATGCGACAGGACGACGGCCTGCTGCGCCTGACCTGGCTGGGTCACTCCACCGTGGTGATCGACCTGGCCGGCGTACGCCTGGTCACCGACCCCCTGCTGCGTCGGCACAACGGCGTCCTGCGCCGGCGGGGCCCCCAGCCGCAGCCTCGCCAGTGGGCCGGGACCGACGCCGTACTGCTCTCGCACCTGCACCTGGACCACGCCGAGGTGAGGTCGCTGCGCAAGCTCCCGGGCGTGCCCGTGCTCACCGGCAGCCGCAATGCCCGCTGGGTCTGCGGGCAAGGGCTGCGCGGCGTGGGTGCCGAGGACTGGACCGACGTGGGGCCGGTGCAGGTGCGCCTGGTCCCGGCGGTGCACCAGGGCAGGCCCCTGCCGCACCGCCCCAACGATGCCAACGGGCACCTCGTGCGCTCGGAGCGCACCACGCTGTGGTTCGCCGGCGACACCGCCCTGTACGACGAGATGGCGCAGCTGCCGGAGATCGCGGGCGTCGACCGGTTGGACGTCGCGATCGTGCCGATCGGTGGTTGGGGGCCGCGCCTGTCCAGCAACCACATGGATCCGGCGCAGGCGGCCCGGGCGTGCGCGACGGTCCGGGCCCGGCATGCGCTGCCCGTGCACTGGGGCACGCTCCATCCTCCGTTGCTGGGCTCGTGGGGCGACTGGTTCGAGCGTCCCCTCGGCGCGTTCGAGTCAGCGGTCGCCGACCTGGCCCCCAGTGCCGGGTGGTCCGGCTGGTGCCCGGCGGGACCTGGTCGCTGGACACCGACCGCCGCGCCTGAACCCCGGCGCTGCCCCGACAGCCGCAGGAAGCCCAGCAGCACCTGGTGCAGCTCGTCGGCACCCTCGATGCGCTCGGGAGCGGACTCCACCAGGTCGCACGGCGCGAGCAGGACGCCGCGATCCTGCCAGCCGCCCAGACCGCCGTGCGCGCCCACGAGCTCCTCGAAGGCCGCGACCTCGAGGGTGTCGGGGTCGAGCGAGCTGTTGACGTACAGGTCCGGGGCTTCTGGGCGGAGCACCGTGCGGGCCAGCACCCGACGAGCGTGCTCGCCGAAGCCCTGCAAGGGATCGTCGCCGGCGACTGCGCCGGTGACGAGGTTGCACCGCCCGTGCCTGCCGTAGGCCCACGCCACGCCTTCGTCGTCGATCCCCGCGACGAAGCCCACTCCCGGGTGCTGGCAGAGCCCGGGCAGCAGGCCCGGCCAGCGCCGCGCGAGGCCATCGGTGCTGACCCGGACGTCGCCTGGCACGTAGAGGAGCCCCAGGTTGCCCGATCCCAGGACGACCAGGTGGTCCGGTGACCCCGCGGTGTCCTGGAGCTCGCGGTCCAGACGTTCCTGGGCCGGCGCCGCGAGACGCCCGGAGACTCCCTCGTCGCCCATGTCCTGCACCAGCGTCCGCGCCCTGCCCCAGCCCTCCTCGTCGGACTGGTAGGCGTGGACGTCCTCGACGATCAGCTGCGCGCAGACCGCCGACAGGTCGGTGCCGTACCGGTCGGCGAACGGCTGCCCCTGTGACTGGCCGTGGTCGGAGAGGACGACGATCCGGTAGCCCCGGGAGGCCTGGGCGGCGAGCAGCTCCAGCTGCGCCAGCATCCGGTCCAGGCCCTCGAGCGAGGCCAGCGACTCGTGCCGGAAGATCCCTGCGTGGTGGGCGATCTCGTCGTAGTCGACGTAGTCGGCGTAGATGACCTTCGTGCCCCGGAGCATCTCCTCAGCGATCAGAGCGGTGTTGAGGTCGCGGAGCAGGGCGTTCGTCACTGCACGCAGCAGCGCGAAGGTCCAGCTCCGCGGCACCCGGGGCTCCAGCCGCAGGCGCTTCTGCCGGCGAGCCTGCCAGCGCTCCTTGACCACCTCGCCGACCGTGCGGGTGAGGCTCCGGGCGAACCCGGTCGGTGTGAGCATGAACCACGCCAGGGCCCGCTTGGTCTGCCTGGACCCCCGGCTCTGGCTCGCCGTGCTCATGGTGAGCAGTGCGTTGGGTGCGTCCCCCGAGAACAGGTTGGAGATGGAGACGCCGTCCTCGCACAGGAGTCCTTCTCCGTTGCTCGCGCGCTCCTCGATGATCCGCGCGTCCGCGGGGTGGTTGGCGACCAGGACCCGGCCCAGCTCCCGGTCGTACCACCGGAATCCGGGGACGCCGGCGACGGTGCCGTGCAGGATGCCGAGCTGGCTGGCGGGGGTGGTGCAGGGCAGCTGGGCGGTCCACTCGCGCAACCGGTAGTCGCCCGAGGTCACCCAACGGCGGATCGTGGGCAGGCCACCGGCCTGCACCGCCCAGCGCAGCACCGGGAACGGCACGCCGTCCAGCTGGACGATGACGACACCGTCGACCTCGGGGTCCGGTATCGCCACGGCACGACTGCGCCGCGCCAGCGCGGTGGTCAACGACTCGTCGGTGCCGGCGCTCACCGCGTAGGCGACCAGCGTCCCACCGGCGGCGCTGATCCAGCTCGCCACGAAGGCGGCCTGGAAGGTCGCGGTGATCCCCGGCACCGTCATCATCGCGGCGTGCATGACCACTGCCTGGCTCACGAAGGCGACCGGCACCACCAGCAGCCAGCCGACGCGGACGGTCACCTCCACCAGGATCGGCCGCACCACCAGGCCGATGACCCCGCTGATGGCACTGACCGCGAGCAGGCTCCACACCGAATCGGCCGCGAAGTCAGACTCCAGCGCGTCCGCCAGCGCCAGGGTCAGGGTGGAGACCAGCCAGCCGAACAGCAGCCGTCCCAGGTCGGCGGCGGTGATCCGCGCTCGAGGAGCAGACCTGGCTTCGCTGGCCATACCGCCTCCCGAGTCACTGCTCCCCAGCAGCGTACGGGCGCAGGTGAGTCCCGCACAGGGTCGTGCGACCGATAGGATCCCCAGCGTGCTGACCATCGACCGGGCCATCCGCGACGCCATCGTCGCGCACGCCAAGCGGGACCATCCCGACGAGGCCTGCGGCATCGTGGCCGGCCCCGAGGGCAGCGACACCCCGGTGCGGCTGGTCGAGATGGTCAACGCCGCGGGGAGCCCCACGTTCTACGAGTTCGACTCCACCGAGCTGCTCGCGCTCTACAAGCAGATGTGGGACGCCGACGAGGAGCCGGTGATCGTCTACCACTCCCACACCGCCACCGAGGCCTACCCCAGCCGGACCGACATCGGGCTGGCCAGCGAGCCCGGTGCCCACTACGTGCTCGTCAGCACGGCGGAGCACGGGAATAACGACGGCCCTGTGGAGTTCAGGTCTTACAGGATCGTGGACGGCGCCGTCACCGAGGAAGAGGTGCGCGTCCTCGACCCCACCAACACCGACCAAAACCCAGCAACGCCGAGGAGCAACGACTGATGGCCATCGAGGTCCGGATCCCCACCATCCTGCGCACCTACACCGATGGAGCGAAGGCGGTCACCGGCGAGGGCGAGACGCTGTCGGCGCTCATCGAGAACCTCGAGGCCAGCCACCCCGGCATCGCCGACCGGCTGCTCGACAACGGTGAGCTGCGTCGCTTCGTCAACGTCTACATCAACGACGAGGACGTCCGCTTCATCGGCGGGCTCGAGGCCAAGCTGAGCGACGGCGACCAGGTCGTCGTGCTGCCCGCAGTCGCCGGGGGCTGACCGGCGTGTCCGACCGTCGCACGTTCGTCCTCGTCGACGGGGAGAACATCGACGCGACGCTCGGCAACTCCCTGCTCGGACGCCGTCCCCTCCCCGAGGAGCGCCCCCGCTGGGAGCGGGTGACCGACTACGCCGAGAACCTGTGGGACCAGCCGGTCACCGGGCTCTTCTTCCTCAACGCCAGCGGCGGGGGACTGCCGCAGACGTTCATCCAGGCGCTGCTGGCGATGCGCTACCGTCCCATCCCGCTCTCCGGGGGACCGGACGAGAAGGTCGTCGACATCGGCATCCAGCGCACGCTGGACGCGCTGCTCGGCCGGGACGACGACGTGCTGCTGGTCAGCCACGACGCGGACTTCGCCGACCACCTGGCCCCGCTGATCGACGGCGACCGGCGGGTCGGCGTGGTCGCCCTGCGCGAGTACGCCAGCAACCGCTTCGACGAGCTCGACCTGTCCTTCCACGACCTCGAGGACGACGTCGCCGCGTTCAACGTCCCGCTGCCTCGCGTGCGCGTCATCCAGCTCGCCGACTTCGACCCGAACCTCTTCCTGCGCTGAGCGACGACGCCTGACGAAAGGCCTTCTCTCCACATGCGTTACGACAACCTGCTGTCCTCGGTCGGCAACACCCCGCTGATCGGGCTGCCGCGGCTCTCGCCCAGCCCCTCGGTGCGGCTGTGGGCCAAGATGGAGGACCGCAACCCGACCGGCTCCATCAAGGACCGTCCGGCGCTGAAGATGATCGAGGTGGCCGAGCGCGACGGCACCCTGCGTCCCGGCTGCACCATCCTGGAGCCCACCAGCGGCAACACCGGCATCTCACTGGCCATGGCGGCCAAGCTCAAGGGCTACCGCATCGTGTGCGTGATGCCGGAGAACACCTCCGTCGAGCGGCGTCAGCTGCTGCAGATGTGGGGGGCCGAGATCGTCTCCTCGCCCGCGGCCGGCGGCTCCAACGAGGCGGTCCGGGTCGCCAAGGGCCTGGCGGCCGAGCACCCCGACTGGGTGATGCTCTACCAGTACGGCAACCCCGCCAACGCCCTGGCGCACGAGGAGGGGACCGGTCCCGAGCTGCTCGCGGACCTGCCCGAGATCACCCACTTCGTGGCGGGCCTGGGCACCACCGGCACCCTGATGGGGGTCTCGCGGTTCTTCCGCGCCGCCAAGCCCGAGGTCAAGATCGTGGCTGCCGAGCCGCGCTACGGCGAGCTCGTCTACGGGCTGCGCAACCTCGACGAGGGCTTCGTCCCCGAGCTGTACGACGCCTCGCTGATCGACTCCCGGTTCAGCGTGGGGCCCCGCGACGCGGTACGCCGGGTCCGGGACCTGCTGGAGCTCGAGGGCATCTTCGCCGGGGTCTCCACCGGGGCGATCCTGCACGCCGCACTGGGTCAGGCCGCCAAGGCGGTCAAGGCCGGGGAGTCGGCCGACATCGCCTTCGTGGTGTGCGACGGCGGCTGGAAGTACCTGTCCACCGGGGCCTACGAGGGCACCGTGGGCGACGCCGAGGACCGGCTCGAGGGCCAGCTCTGGGCCTGATCGCCCTGCGGACGCCGGCCGCCGCGTCTAGAGTCGGAACCCATGAGGTCCCGCGTCCTGATGCTGCCGGTTGCCGCTCTGCTCTCCCTGCTGGTCGCGGTGGTCGTCGCGGGTTCGGGGATGCCCGCCTCCGGGGCCGCGACACCGGGTGCGCTGCCCACCCCGGAGCCCACCCCGACCCTGGTGCCCACGGAGGTGCCGACCCCGGTGCCCACCCAGAGCGTCACCCCGGTGCCGCTCACCGAGCTGGTCAACGTCCGTGCGCCCCGGGTGCGGGGTGAGGCGCGGTGGACCCGCACCTTGCGCGCCGTCCCCGGTGACTGGAACCCGCGGCGCACCCGGACCCGCTTCCAGTGGCTGCGCGAGGGGGAGCCGGTCCGCGGGGCGCGGGCCCGGCGCTACCGGATCCGGCCCGAGGACGTCGGCTCACGGCTCAGCGTCCGGGTCCGCGTCAAGGCGCCCGGGCTGGCCTGGACCGAGGCCGTCTCGGCGCCCACCGACCGGGTGCGCCACCGCGTCGGCGTACGTCGGGTGGTCACCTACGACGTCCAGACCCGCGGACGGGTGGTCGCGGACCTCAGGGCCTTCCAGGGCCTGGCCCAGGCGACGTACGACGACCCGCGCGGGTGGCGCAACGGCGGGGTGGCGTTCCGCCGGGTCGCCCACGGCGGCCAGTTCACCCTGGTGCTCGCCGAGGCAGCTCAGGTGGCCGCGTTCTCGCCGGTGTGCAGCAGCACCTGGAGCTGCCGGGTGGGGCGCTACGTGGTGATCAACCAGGACCGCTGGCAGCACGCGTCGCCGGCGTGGAACGCGGCCGGGCTGAGCCTGCGCGACTACCGGCACCTGGTGGTCAACCACGAGACCGGTCACTGGCTGGGTCGCGGCCACCGGGGTTGTCCGGGGCGGGGCCAGCGGGCCCCGGTGATGATGCAGCAGTCCAAGGGGACCCAGGGGTGCACCTTCAACCCGTGGCCCACCCCCTCGGAGCTGTGAGGTCGTCCGGCGGGCTCGGCTCCGCTAGGGCGCGACGGGCGGGGTGACCTCGAGGTCCTGGCCCGCGTCGTGCTCGCTGCCGGGGACCGGGGGCAGGCCCAGCAGGTCCAACGACAGGTTGGCCAGCATGCCGTTGCGCACCGGCTGGCGCGCCGCTGCGTAGGAGGGCTGGCGGCGGCCCGGGTCGGCGTACGTCGGGTTGAGCTCGTAGAGGTCGGACCCGGCGGGCACGCCGGGTCCGCGGACCAGGAACGGGATCCGGTAGTTGGCCACGCTGGTGGCCACGCTGTGGCGCGCGCCCTTGCCCCCGTGGTCGGCGGTGACCAGCAGCGCCAGGTCCTGGCTCAGCGCCGGCGAGCGGTCCACGGCGCGCAGCACCCGGCCCACCAGGCGGTCCACCCGACGTACGGCGGCGAGGTAGCGCGGGCCCATGAACCCGTGCTTGTGGCCGGCGACGTCGGGCAGCGAGAGGTGCAGCATCCGGAAGGAGCGCTCCTGGGCGAGGTCGGCGATCAGCTCCGTGACCAGGACGCCGTTGCCCTCCTCGATGACGGTGTCCTTCAGGGCGAGGGGCCAGGACCGCTTCCAGAGCAGGAACTTGGTCTTGCTGGCGAAGAGGGCAGGCCGGCCCCCGGCGCGGTTCACCACGGTGAACACCGACTCCACCGGACGGCCCGAGGCCGCCTGCACCGTGGCGGGCCGCTTGCGGTCGTCGTTCCAGATGACGCCGTGGCCGCCGGTCCGGGCCGTGATCCGGCGGCCGGTGACCATGCCGGTGTGGTTGGGCAGGGTGACCGTGAGCTCGACCTCGGTGCGCGCGTTCAGCGTGGACGCGCCCTCGTCCATGATGCGGTGCAGGTTCGGGGTCCCGGCCCGGCCCAGCCGGGTGAGCGCGTTGGGGTTCAGTCCGTCGATCGAGACGGCCAGGACCGTCGTGGCCTCGGCGTCGGACTCGACGGTGCGCGCGGCCGTGCCCCGGTCGGGCAGGTGCGACCTGGTCGGGGTCGCGCCCGCGGTGCTGCCGAGGCCGGCGGTCAGGAGCAGCGCGGCGCCCAGGGCGGTCAGGCGGGCGGTGCGCGGGCGGCGATCGGCGGCGGAGCGGGAGACGGTGAGGAGGGTCACTCGAGCAGGGTAGTCGGGTCCCGGTCGCGCTGTGACGGGGACGACTGTGATGTGGGTCCCGAGTGGGTGATTCGGCGACGGGGACGCCCTAGCCTTGCTCCTTGTGCCTACCGAACCCTCCGTCGACGCGCCCATCGGCATCTTCGACTCCGGCTTCGGAGGACTGACCGTCGCGCGGTCGGTGATCGACCAGCTGCCGCACGAGTCGATCATCTACGTCGGTGACACCGCCCGGCAGCCCTATGGTCCCAAGCCGATCGGCGAGGTGCGCGAGTACGCCCTGGAGTGCCTGGACCACCTGGTCTCGCTCGGGGTCAAGGCACTGGTCATCGCCTGCAACTCTGCCTCGGCCGCGATGCTCCGCGACGCCCGCGAGCGCTACGACGTACCCGTGGTCGAGGTGATCTACCCGGCCACGCGGCGGGCGGTCGCAGCCAGCCGCACCGGACGGATCGGGGTCATCTGCACCCAGGCCACCGCCGACTCCATGGCCTACGACGACGCGT
The DNA here is from genome assembly GCF_002865585.1 of Nocardioides houyundeii. Lineage (NCBI taxonomy): Bacteria > Bacillati > Actinomycetota > Actinomycetes > Propionibacteriales > Nocardioidaceae > Nocardioides > Nocardioides houyundeii. The sequence goes on from NZ_CP025581.1 coordinate 1,161,735, forward strand.
TCGCCGCCGCGCCGCACGTCTCGCTCTTCACCCAGTCCTGTCCGCGGTTCGTGGACTTCGTGGAGTCCGGGATCACCGGCGGCGACGAGCTGCTGCGGGTCGCGCACGGCTACCTCGACCCGCTGGTCTCCGAGGGCGTGGACACCCTGATCCTGGGCTGCACCCACTACCCGCTGCTCACCGGCGTGATCTCCTACCTGATGGGCGGGCAGGTCACCCTGGTCAGCTCGGCGGAGGAGTGCGCCAAGGACGTCTACAAGATGCTGGTCACTCACGGCCTGATGCGCGACAGTGGCGAGGCTGCGTACACCTTCCTCACCACGGGTACTGCCAGTGAGTTCGAGACCATCGGACGGCGGTTCCTCGGCCCGGAGCTGCGCGCGGCACAACAGTTCGTCGGAGGGATGGCATGAGGCTCACAGTCGTCGGGTGCTCGGGGTCCTATCCGGGGCCGTACTCCCCGGCCAGCTGCTACCTGGTGGAGGCCGAGCACGACGGCCGCACCTGGCGGATCCTGCTCGACCTGGGCAACGGGTCGCTGGGCGTGCTGCACCGCTACGCCGACCCGCTCACCATCGACGCGGTGATGCTGACCCACCTGCACGCCGACCACTGCATGGACCTGTGCGGCTACCACGTGATGCGCAAGTACCACCCGCTGGGCGCCCAGCCCCGGATCCCGGTCTGGGGTCCCAGCGGCACCGCGGAGCGAATGGCTCGCGCCTACGACCTGCCGCTGGTCCCGGGCATGTCGGACGAGTTCGACTTCCGCACCTGGGGGAGTCGATGCGCTTCGGGCCCTTCGAGGTGGAGGCGATCGCGGTCAAGCACCCGGTGGAGGCCTTCGCCCTGCGGGTCAGCGCCGACGGTGCGGTGCTGGCCTACAGCGGCGACACCGGAGTCTGCGCGGGCCTGGACCGGGCAGCGTCCGGCGCCGACCTGTTCCTGGGGGAGGCATCCTTCCAGGAGGGGGCCGACAACCCGCCCGACCTGCACCTGACCGGCCGGGAGTGCGGTGAGGTGGCGACCCGGGCCGGGGTGCGCCGACTGGTGCTGACCCACGTGCCGCCCTGGCACGACCCGCAGGTCGCGCTCAACGAGGCCAAGCAGACCTACGCCGGTCCGTCCCAGCTGGCCCTGGCCGGCGACGTCTACGAGATCACCGCCGACTGAGGCTCCCCGGCGGCTCGCAGGACCGGAGGACGGCACGCCGCCCTGGGGCAGGGTGACCGGCGCCACGCGCTGATACGGCAGGATGTCGCGCATGATCTCTGTCCAAGGCCTCTCCAAGTCGTACGGCGACTTCACCGCCGTCGACGACGTGTCCTTCACCTGTGAGCCCGGTCGGGTCACGGGCTTCCTCGGTCCCAACGGTGCCGGCAAGACCACCACGATGCGAATGATGGTCGGGCTGACCAACCCGTCGAAGGGCACGACCTCCATCGGCGGCATGCGCTACGCCGACATCCCCAACCCCGGCCGCCACGTCGGCGTCCTGCTGGACGCCTCGGCGCAGCACGCCGGGCGCACGGGGCGCGAGGTGCTCACCGTGGCGGCCCGCACCATGGGCCTGCCGCAGTCCCGCGTCGAGGAGATGCTGGCGCTGGTGAGCCTGACGGAGTCGGAGTCCAAGCGCCGGGTGCGCAACTACTCCCTGGGCATGCGCCAGCGCCTCGGCATCGCCAGCGCGCTGCTCGGCAACCCCTCGGTGCTGATCCTGGACGAGCCGGCCAACGGACTGGACCCGGCGGGCATCCACTGGATGCGCGGCCTGCTGCGCAGCTATGCCGAGCGCGGCGGCACCGTGCTGCTCTCCAGCCACCTGCTCAACGAGGTGGAGCTGATCGCCGACGAGATGATCCTGATCGGGCACGGCAAGATCGTGGCCCAGGGCGACAAGCGGACGCTGCTCGCCTCGGCGGGCGGCGGTGGCACCTTCGTGACCGGGCTGGACAACCAGCACCTCGGCGCCGCCCTGCAGGGCGCGGGTCTGGCCCACGTCGCCGCCGGCGACGGCTTCCGGGTCGACGTGGAGCCGGTGGTTGTGGGCCGGCTGGCAGCAGACCAGAAGATCGTCCTGACCGACCTCCGCGCGGTCGACGGCGGACTGGAGAAGCTCTTCCTGGAGCTCACCTCCGACACCCAGCGCGACCAGTTCTCGGAAGGAACCAAGGCATGAGCGCCACCACCGCCTCCCACACCCTCGACGTCTCGGGCACGCGCCGGACCCCGTTCACCAGGCTGGTCTCGGTGGAGCTGCGCAAGATGGCCGACACCCGGGCCGGCATCTGGCTGCTGGCCGCGATCGCGCTGATCACGGTCGCGATCATCCTGATCGTCTTCTTCAACACCGACCCGTCCGACCGCACCTTCTTCAACTTCATGGGTGCCACCTCCACCCCGCAGGGGTTCCTGCTCCCGGTGCTGGGGATCCTGCTGGTCACCAGCGAGTGGAACCAGCGCACCACGCTGACCACGTTCACCCTGGAGCCGTCCCGGGTGCGCGTCATCGCGGCCAAGACGGTCGCGGCGACGATCTTCGGCCTCGGGGCCATCGTGGTGGCGTGCCTGATCGCGCTGGTGGCCGCCCTGGTGGGGGGAGCGAACGACGCCTTCCGCGACATCGCCGCCGACGACTTCGGCAAGTTCGCCATCCTGCAGCTGCTCGCGGTGCTCCAGGGGGTGGCCTTCGGCGTGCTGTTCCTCAACTCCGCGGCGGCGATCGTGGCCTACTTCGTGCTGCCCATCGCGTTCACCGTGGTCGCCCAGTTCTGGGGCACCCTCAACGAGATCGCCGCCTGGGTGGACCTCGGAACCGCCCAGGTGCCGCTGTTCAACGACGGTGGCATGACCGGCGAGGAGTGGGCCCAGCTGGGGTCGGTCACCCTGCTCTGGGTGGTGCTCCCGTTCGCGGTCGGCCTGTGGCGGGTGCTGCGCTCGGAGATGAAGTAGCCCAGGGCTGCGGCTGTCGGCCCGGGCCCATAGGGTCGTGGGCATGACTTCGAACAGCACCCCCACCGAGAGTGCCGCTGCTCGCGCCGACGGCCGCGCCGACGACGAGCTCCGCCAGATCACCTTCACCCGCAACTGGCTGGACCACCCCGCGGGGTCGGTCCTGGTGGAGTTCGGCCGTACTCGCGTGCTGTGCGCGGCGTCGGCGTCGGTGGGGGTGCCGCGCTGGCGCAAGGGCTCCGGACTGGGCTGGGTCACCGCTGAGTACGCGATGCTCCCCGCCGCCACCAACACCCGCTCGGACCGCGAGTCGGTCAAGGGGCGGATCGGCGGCCGCACCCACGAGATCTCCCGGCTCATCGGCCGCTCCCTGCGGGCAGTCATCGACTACCAGGCGCTCGGGGAGAACACGATCCAGCTGGACTGCGACGTGCTCCAGGCCGACGGCGGCACCCGCACCGCCGCCATCACCGGGGCGTACGTCGCGCTGGCCGACGCCGTGGCCCACCTGCGCTCGACCGGTGCGCTGACCGGCGAGCCGCTGACCGGCTCGGTGGCCGCGGTCAGCGTGGGCATCATCGACGGCGTCCCGCGCCTCGACCTCCCCTACGAGGAGGACGTCCGCGCCGAGACCGACATGAACATCGTGATGACCGGCGAGGGCAAGTTCGTCGAGGTGCAGGGCACCGCCGAAGGGGCGGCGTTCGACCGCGCCGAGCTCGACGCGCTGCTGGGCCTGGGGGAGAAGGGGTGCGCCGACCTCACCCGCATGCAGCGCGAGGCGCTGGCCCTGCCGCTGCCCGGGGGTCGCAGTGCCTGAGGTCTTCCTGGCCACCCGCAACGCCAAGAAGCTGCAGGAGATGCAGCGGATCCTGCGCGAGCACGTGCCGGACATCGTGGTGCTCGGTCTCGACGACGTCCCGGCGTACGACGAGCCGGTGGAGGACGAGCCGACCTTCGAGGGCAACGCCCTGCTCAAGGCGCTCACCGCGGTCGCGGTCACCGGTCGTCCCTCGATCGCCGATGACAGCGGGCTGTGCGTGGACGCGCTCAACGGGATGCCCGGGGTGCTCTCCGCACGCTGGTCCGGGCCGCCCAAGAGCGACGAGCGCAACAACGAGCTGCTGCTCGCCCAGCTCGAGGACGTGCCCGACGAGCGCCGGGGCGCCCACTTCGAGTGCGCGGTGGCGTTCTGCCTGCCCGGTGGCCCCGAGCACGTGGTGCGCGGCCGGATGGACGGTCGGATCATCCGCGAGGTCCGGGGAGCGGGCGGCTTCGGCTACGACGTGCTCTTCGTCGCCGACGAGCACGCGGACGCCGGTCTCACCAGCGCCGAGCTCGACCCGGCCGAGAAGGACCGCATCTCCCACCGGGGCAAGGCGCTGCGGGCGCTGGCGCCCCTGGTGGCCAAGACTCTCGGCTGATCTCGCCGTCGGAGTCGCTCAGACGGGCGCCGGCGTCGGCTCCTCCGCGCGGATCCGGCGGGAGATCCAGGCTCCCCAGAGCGCGGCGAACACGAACATGATGATCGAGTAGACGGCCGCCGGCACCGAGGCCTCGGTGGCGTCGAGCACCTCCACGGCCATGAAGATCGCCAGCGTGGAGTTGTGCACCCCGATCTCCATGGACGATGAGATGGACTGGGCGCCGTTGACACCCAGGGCGCGCGGCACGGCGTACCCGACGCCGAGGCTGATCGCGCAGAAGAGTGCGGCGGCCAGTCCGATGTCAGCCACGTAGCCGGTGACCTCGGAGCGCTGGTTGACCAGGATGCCGACCACCAGCACCGCCAGGATGACGGCGGAGCCGATGCGGACCGGGCGGTCCATGGCGGCGGCGAACTCGGGGCTGCGGACGTGCACCAGCATGCCCAGGCCCACGGGGAGCAGGATCAGTGCGAAGACCTTCACGATCTCCACCAGCGGCATCTGCACGTCGTCCTGGCGGTCGTAGTAGGCGATCGCGGCGCCGGTGATCAGCGGCAGGGTGATGATCGCGACGACCGTGTTGATGGCGGTGAGCGAGATGTTCAGCGCTACGTCACCGCGGAAGAGGTGGCTGAACAGGGCGGCCGTGGTGCCGCCGGGGGAGGCAGCCAGCAGCAGCATCCCGATCCCGAGCAGGGCGGGCAGGTCCAGCAGCACCACCAGGCCGAAGCAGATCAGCGGCAGCAGCACCAGCTGGCACGCCAGGGCGATGGTGACCACCCGGGGGTTGCGCACCACCCTGCGGAAGTCGCCGGGCGTCAGGGCGAGGCCCAGGCCGAACATGATGATGCCGAGGGCGATCGGCAGGCCGATGGTGGTGAGCGCAGAATCCATGACCGGAACGTAGTGGCATGGCTCACACCGGCGATAGGGGTCCGGCCCGGTGTCTCGCGTGCGCTCAGGTCTGCCCGCGTCGGGGTCGGGTGCCGAAGGCGGGACTCGAACCCGCACGCCCTAGAGCACAGGTACCTAAAACCTGCGTGTCTGCCAGTTCCACCACTTCGGCTGTGCCGCTGAGTCTAGGGATGACCGTCAGTGCGTCCCGTGCCCAGGTGGGCACGGGACGCCACGGCTCAGTCCAGCGCGAGGTCGCGGCGCAGCTTGGCGACGTGGCCGGTGGCCTTGACGTTGTACTGCGCGAGGGCGACCTTGCCCTCGGGGTCGACGACGATGGTGGAGCGGATGACGCCCTGGACGACCTTGCCGTAGAGCTTCTTCTCGCCGAAGGCGCCGTACTCGGTGAGGGTCTGCTTCTCCGGGTCCGAGAGCAGGGTGATCGTGAGGCCGTCGCGCTCGCGGAACTTGGCCAGCTTCTCCGGCTTGTCCGGCGAGATGCCCACGACCTCGTAGCCGGCCGCCTGCAGGGAGTCCAGGGAGTCGGTGAAGTCGCAGGCCTGCTTGGTGCAGCCCGGCGTCATGGCCGCGGGGTAGAAGTACACGATGACCGTGCGGCCGCGCAGGTCCGCCAGCGAGACCTGCTCACCGGTGTCGGAGGTCAGGGTGAAGTCGGGGGCGGGGTCACCGGGGGAGAGGCGCGGGCTCAACGGGGCTCCTTGTTGCGAATAAGTCGCAATAACGTAGGGTGGATGGCATGCATGTTCCCGACGGATTCCTCGACGCCCCCACGTCGGTGGCCACCGGCGTCGTGGCCGCCGGCGGTGTGGCGATCGCTCTCAGGGGCGCCCGCCGCGAACTCGACGACCGTACCGCCCCCATGGCCGGACTCGTCGCGGCCTTCGTCTTCGCGGCCCAGATGATCAACTTCCCCGTCGGTGCCGGGACCAGCGGCCACCTGATGGGTGGCGCTCTGGCCGCCGTGCTGGTCGGTCCGTGGACCGCGGTGCTCTGCCTGAGCGTGGTGCTGCTGGTGCAGGGCCTGCTGATGGCCGATGGCGGCATCACCGCCCTGGGCACCAACATCACCCTGATCGGACTGGTCACCGTCGTGGTCGGTTGGTTCGTCTTCGTCGCGCTGCGCCGGGTGCTGCCCAAGCGTCCCGCGCTGGTCGCACCCGCCGCCGCGGTGGCCGCGTTCCTCAGCGTCCCGGTGGCGGCGGCGGTCTTCACCCTGCTCTTCGTCATCGGCGGCACCGCGCCCGTGGAGGGCGCGACGGTGCTGAAGGCGATGGTGGGCTGGCACGTCGTGATCGGCATCGGCGAGGCGGTGATCACCGGCCTGGTCGTCGGCAGCGTCGTGGCGGTGCGGCCCGACCTGGTGTACGGCGCTCGCCCACTGGTCGCCGGCCGCACCCTGGAGATCCGGGACGCGGAGGCGCGCTCATGAGCCGCCGGTCCTTCTACGTCGTCTCCCTGCTGGTCGCGCTCCTGGTCGCCGGGTTCGCCAGCTACTACGCCAGCGCCCACCCCGACGGCCTGGAGTACGTCGCGGAGCAGACCGGCTTCCTGGACACCGCCGAGGAGGAGCACGCCGCCTCGGACAGTCCGCTCGCGGACTACCAGACCACCGGGATCGACAACGAGCGCCTCTCCGGCGGTATCGCCGGGGTGGCCGGCGTGCTGCTGGTCCTGGTGGTCTCCGGCGGCCTCTTCCTCGCGCTGCGCCGCCGCGGCGACGACGAGTCCCAGCACACCGAGCCCCAGCACACCGAGCCGAGCTGAGCGCGGTGGGCGCCGGGCACGGCCACCTGCTGCACTACCACGGCCACAGCGTGGTGCACCGGGCTCCGGGGCACGTCAAGGTCGTGGCGCTGGTGGCCTTCATGCTGCTGGTGGTCGCCACCCCGCGGGAGTGGCTCTGGGCCTTCGGCGTCGAGGCCGCGGTGCTGCTGGGCGTGGTGGCGCTGTCCCGGGTCCCTGCCGGCTACCTCGCGAAGCGGATGGTGGTCGAGGTGCCGTTCGCGGTCTTCGCGCTGCTGGTGCCGTTCGTCGCGACCGGGCCGCGCACCGAGCTGCTGGGGCTCAGCGTCTCCGAGACCGGCCTCGTCGCCGCCTGGGGGCTGCTGGTCAAGGGCACCCTGGGCGTGCTCGCCTCGCTCACCCTGGCTGCCACCACGGAGCCCGAGGAGCTGCTGCGTGGCCTGACCCGGCTGCGGATGCCCGACCTGATCGTGCAGATCATGGGGTTCATGATCCGTTACCTCAGCGTGGTCATCGGCGAGCTGGGACGGATGATGACCTCGATGCGCTCCCGCGGCGCGGACCCGCGGTGGCCGCGGCACTGGCCGATGCTGGCGCGCTCCCTGGGAGCGCTGTTCATCCGCTCCTACGAGCGCGGCGAGCGGGTCCACCTCGCGATGCTCTCGCGCGGGTACGACGGGAGGCTGCCCCGATGAGCGCCCCCGTCCTGGACGTGCAGGGACTCGCCTACGCCTACCCCGACGGCCACCAGGCGCTCTTCGGGGTCGACCTGCACGTGCACTCCGGCGAGCGGGTGGCGCTGCTGGGCCCCAACGGTGCGGGCAAGACCACCCTGGTGCTGCACCTCAACGGCATCCTCACCGCTGGGGCGGGCCGAGTCGCGGTCAGCGGCCTGGAGGTCTCCAAGCCGCACCTCGCCGAGATCCGGCGGCGGGTGGGCATCGTGTTCCAGGACCCCGACGACCAGCTGTTCCTGGGCAGTGTGCGCGCCGACGTGGAGTTCGGGCTGCGCAACATGGGGGTCCGTGGGTCAGCCCTGGACACCCGGGTGATGGCAGCCCTGGACCAGGTCGGGATGGCCGACTTCGCCGACCGTCCACCGCACCACCTCTCCTTCGGCCAGCGTCGACGGGTCGCCCTGGCGACCGTGCTGGTGATGGAGCCGGAGATCCTGGTGCTGGACGAGCCGAGCTCCAACCTGGACCCGGCGAGCCGTCGAGAGCTGGCCGACATCCTGCGCTCGCTGGAGGTGACGGTGCTGATGGTCACCCACGACCTGCCCTACGCCCTGGAGCTGTGCCCGCGGTCGGTGGTGCTCAGCGACGGCGTGGTGGTCGCCGACGGGTCGACGTACGACGTGCTGACCGACGACCAGCTCATGGCTGCCCACCGGCTGGAGCTCCCGTTCGGCTTCGACCCCCGCACCATTGGTAGCCTTCCCAGGTGACCAACGACGCCTCCGCGCTCGAGCGCGAGATCGAGATGACCCGGGACCGCTTGGCCGGCACCATCGACCAGCTCCTCTACCGGGCACACCCCAAGACCATCGTCAACCGCGAGGTCACCTCCATCAAGGCGCACTACGTCGACCTCGACACCGGTGCGCCCCGCACGGACAACATCCTCAAGACGGTCGCCGGCATCGCCGGGTTCGTGCTGGTCTTCGCGGTGATCCGCAAGATCGCCCGTGACTGAGGGGCTCGACGTCAAGGCTCCCATCAAGATGCTCCACGACCGGCTGCTGGTGGAACAGGACAGTGAGGCGGGGGAGCGGCGTTCCTCCGGCGGCATCGTCATCCCGGCGACCGCGGCGATGGGTGCGCGGCGGCTCGCGTGGGCACGGGTGGTCGCCGTCGGTCCCCAGGCGCGTGCGGTGGAGCCCGGTGACCGGGTGCTCTACGACCCGAGGACAAGGCCGAGGTCGAGGTCAGCGGCGAGGTGTACGTCGTGATGCGTGAGCGCGACGTGCATGCGGTGGCCGCGGAGCGGCTGCAGGCAGAGGCGACCGGCCTCTACCTCTGAGCGCCGTCCCGCATCGCGCGGTAGACGGCCCGGGTCGAGACGGCGGTGCGCAGCTCGTCGGTGACGTCGGTGAAGAACTGGCGCCGGTAGGCCTCGTCGGTGACGGCGTACACGGCGAAGTAGAGGCCGGAGAACGCGGCGAGGAACACCGCGACCCGGACCAGCTCCCAGGAGATCGCGCCGAGCGCGGGCGTGGGGTCGGTGCCCACCCAGTTGGCCGCGACCTCGTCGGGGATGGCGACGATCCCGAAGCCGATGAAGAAGACGAAGACCGCCACGCTCAGCAGCAGCACCTGGATGGCCTGCGCGGCCAGCAGCACCAGGATCAGGTTGGCTCGCTCCAGCCGCGACGGTGACGCCACGGCCGTGCCGATGCCGACTCCGCGGGACCAGGCGGCGAACGGGGTGCCGGCGCAGGCCTCCTCGATGCGGGAGGGGTCGAGCTCCGCGGTGAAGGCGTCGAGCTCCTCGGGCAGCCGGGAGGCCAGGAAGCCCACGGCCGCCGCGGCGAAGCCCAGCACCGCGGTCCACATGACTCCTCCGGAGAGCCGGGCCGCGACCTCCCAGACCTCGGCGTTGATGAAGAGGAAGGTGATGAAGAGCATCAGCATCGGCAGGGCCCGCGCTACCAGCGGAATCATCAGCTCCAGCGAGGAGAGGGTCTTGCGGACCGCCCACCGCAGCCAGAGCCGGACCTGCAGCGTGGCCAGGGCATAGAGGCCGAGGACGACTCCGGCCGACGTCAGCGCCGCGGCCGCCCCGGTGTAGCGATCGGAGACCAGCGCGCCGACGATGAACGCCGTACCGGCCACCAGGACCGAGGCCGCCAGGACGGCCCGCAGCCGCCCGCGGCCCAGACCGTGCGAGACCCGGGCGCGTACGTCGTCGACGAAGTAGGGGAGCCCGTGGCCGAGGAACCACTGCTCGGCGGTGGTCATGTGGGTCGGCGTCGGTGTCGTGCTCATCGTCGAGCAGTCTTCCTCACAGGGGCAGGTGGACGCTGAACGTGGTGCCGGCGTCCACCTCGGACTCGACCTCGATGTGCCCGCCGTGACTCTCCACGATGGCCCGCACGATCGAGAGGCCCAGTCCGGTGCCCTGGATCTGGCGTTCCTGCGCCAGGCTGGTGCGGAAGAACTGGGAGAACAGCTTGCCGAGGTCCTCGGCGGGGATGCCGTGTCCGGTGTCGGAGACGCTGAGCACGGCCCGGGAGTCGACCTGGCGCAGCCCGACGGTGACCTGCCCGGGCTGGGGCGTGAACTTCACGGCGTTGGACATCAGGTTGAGCATCACTCGCTCCAGCTTCTCGCCGTCGCCCCGGACGACGACCGGCCGGTCGCCCAGGTCCATCTCCAGGCTCAGACCGGCAGCGTGGACCCGAGGAGCGATGATCCGTTCCGCGCTCCGGACCATGGCGACCAGGTCCACCGGCGTGGTGGAGAGCTCCATGTCCACGGAGCGGAGCCGCGACAGCGTCAGCAGGTCGTCGATGAGGGAGAGCAGTCGTCGGCCGTTCTCGCCGATCCGCTCCATCGCGCCGTTCTGCAGGGGAGTGAGCTGGCCGTAGTCCCCGTCGTCGAGCAGCTCGGTGTAGCCGATGATGTTGGTGATCGGGGTGCGGAGCTCGTGGCTGACGTTGGAGACGAACGCGTCCTTGACCCGGTCGACCTCGCGGAGCTCCTCCAGGGCCGAGCGCTCGGCCTCCAGCTCCTCGACCACCACGCTGAGCTTGCTGTCGGCGACGGCGTCGGCGCGCGCCAGGGCCTGCTTGCGGCTGTCGACCCGGGCCCTGGTGCTGCTCAGGCTCAGCGCCACCACGGCGATGGAGCAGGTGATGAGGAAGAGCTGGACGAAGGCGATCTCCAGGTCCGGCGGCAGGTTGGTGCGGTGACCGGTCTCGGAGAACGGTCCCATCCCGTGGGCGGTGAACGTCATGGCGATCAGGCGCACCACGATCAGCTGGAGCAGGGTCTCCAGCAGCGCGAACCGGAGTCCGGCCCAGCCCATGACGGCGAGCACGAGGTAGGCGAAGGACGGTGTGTAGATGGCCCCGAAGACCACGACCGTCACGGTCAGCACCAGGATCCACTGCACCCAGCGCTCGAGGTTGCCCGCGAGGCTCGGGACCCTGAGGCGGTCCATCGCCAGCGGCAGCCACAGCAGCAGGGACGCCGCCTCGTTGATCAGCGAGCCGCCGGTGAGGGAGCGCAGGTCCTCCACCTCGGTGACGGACCCGGCGACGAACGTGGCCAGACCCACGACCAGCGCGCCGGCGACGGCGGCCACGATGATCCTCAGCAGGTCGCTCTCCGACCTCAGCTTGAGCGGACCGGCGTGCGCGCGGAGGATGGCGAGTGCCAGGACGGCGGCGACGACGGCGCCGAGGGAGTAGGCGATCGACTCGACCACCGACTGGCCCGTCCACCACAGGGCGAGCCCGGTGACGAGGGCAGCGAACGGGGCGACCCACCGCAGCTGGGCGGGTCTGACCTGGAGCAGAACCACGGCGAGCAGGCCCAGGGGATAGGCACCGAATCCTTCGGCGGCCTCGGGGCGCGCACGTCGGCACCCAGCCCGAGGGCGGTGCAGAGGGTCAGCAGGAGCAGCGCCCTGGTCATCCCGGACTTGGGCACGCTGCTCCCCTCGACGTCGTGCCACGTCGGCGCGCCCCCCAGCGCTGCATGGTTGACGACATAAGACCACGTACCGGGACACCTTCGGGGTGAGAATCGCAGAAAATGCCGATGACGGGGCGTTCAGCCGGCCGACCTCGCGGGCGGCACGCGCGGCGGCCTGGTTGGGTGCGCGCGGCACAATCGAGGGATAACCCGGCGAGGCGCCGGGCCGGACCTTTAGGCTCGCGAAGCCTGAGTTGCCCCTCCCCGGCGACGTCCGAACACGCAGCCTCTGGAGGCCCGCATGTCCTCGCGCAGCCCACTCCGCCGTACCGCGTCGATCTCCGTCGCCGCCCTGACCGTAGGCCTCGCCATGACCCTGGCGACCGCCCCAGCTCAGGGTCAGGCGATGAGTGGGTCGCGGGGCAACGACAAGATCAGCGGGACCAACAAGCCCGACCGGATCAGCTCGCTGGGTGGCAAGGACACGGTCAAGGCCAAGGCCGGCAAGGACGTCGTGAAGGCCGGCACCGGCGAGGACACCGTCTACGGCGGCGGCGGCAACGACCAGCTGTGGGGTCAGGACCACCGCGACTCCCTGTACGGCGAGTCCGGCAACGACCTGCTGATGGGCGGCAACGGCAACGACCTGCTGGACGGTGGGTCCGGCAAGGACACCGTCGTGGGCGGCCCGGGCAACGATGACCTGGCCGGCGGCGGTGGCCGGGACACGCTCAAGGGCCAGGGCGGGGTCGACGTGCTCCGCGGCGGAGCCGGCAACGACAGCCTGATCGCGGCCGAGGGTGCGGACACGGTGTACGGCGACGGCGGCAACGACAAAGTCTCCGGTGGCGACGACAACGACCTCATCTACGGCGGCGACGGCAACGACTCCCTCGGCGGGGATACCGGCGACGACGTCATCTACGGCGAGCTCGGCGACGACTTCCTCGCCGGTGCCAGCGGCAACGACACGCTGTACGGCGCGGAGGGCTCGGACCGGATCAACGGCGGCGACGGCGACGACCACATCGAGGGCGGGCCCGGCGACGACGGCGTCCCCCGGTCGCCGGGTCGGTGCAGGCGGGGTTCGACAACGGCACCGACGGCAAGCCCGAGCTCAACGGCGGACCGGGCAACGACACCATCCTGGGCGGGGAGGGGCGCGACAAGCTGCTCGGCCTCGGTGGTGACGACGTCCTCGATGCCGGACCCGGCGACGACTACGCGATGAACGCCGGTGACGGCAACGACGTGCTCATCGACGGCGACGGCGACGACCCGCTGGTCAAGGGCGACCCGGGCGACGACACGTTCTTCGTCGGCGCCGGCAAGGACAAGATCTTCGGCGAGCAGGGCAACGACACCGTCTACCTGTACGACGACGGAGACTACGACGAGATCCTCTGCGACGACGTGGACGACCGCGGCACCAGCGCTGAGGGGAAGAACGACAAGGTCATCTACGTGGGCCGGATCGACCCGCTCGACAAGCTGAAAGCCGACTACGGCCCGGGCACGTGCGAGTCGATCACCGTGATCGACTACCTGCCCGAGGGGTGGCCCTACGGGCCGGTGCCCGGGCTGGCTGCTGGCAGGGCCGCGGGCTTCCAGCGCTGAGGGGCTGCGGTGCCGGGATCCCCGCTTAGGCGGGGATCCCTGCGCTTCGGGGGCGTGCAGTCCCCCATAAGTGCGAGGAAGGGTCACCAGCCTCAGGCGGGGCGGAGTCGTCGGGTCGACCCGGGGCGTGGGACCCGACTAGTCCGGTTGCGCGCAGAGACCGGCTGTCAGGCCGCATGCCCGGAGCGCAGACCTGGCGGCGCGGCGCAGCCGCGCCTTGACTAAGTAAGGGTGAATTCGACAACCCGGCGCGTTGATGGATGTCGTGTCCTGCCAGGTGCTTGACGCTGGTGTGCCAGGCGCCTGCTCGGCAAATTGCCGCGACGGCAGCCCTCGGGTCGACGATGCTTGCGGCCTTGGGCTGGAGGTCGGGAACGACATTTAATTGCGTTGTCGTTGATCGTGCATCAGCCCCGCTCGGTCCCCGTGGTGGTCGCCGGGCGCCGACGCGGCCGCGCGGATAACGTGGCGCGCCCAAGAAACACAAAACCGCAGGTCACGTGGTTTGACCTGCGGTTTTGCTGGATGTACGCCATCAGGGACTTGAACCCCGAACCCGTTGATTAAGAGCCTCGGCATGGATGTGCGCGTTGGTGTTTAACGGCCATCCGCATGGTCAGGTGAGGCCGTTCGGCAGTTGGCTCGTGCTGGATAGTGCGCCTCGGCTGCCGTCTGAACTGCAGTCATGAAGCAGCGGTGCGCTGCGAGAGACTGGTTAGGTGATCGATCGGGTAATCGCTTCGCATGCAGCGTTGGGACTTGGCGGCCCGGCACCACTGGGCCGCCTAGCCGAAAGCCGCGTGCATCTGCTCCGGGGGCGGGTGCCGCGCCTGCCCCCTAGTTCTCCGAGCCGCTCTGTTCGGCGGGGCGTTGTCGCGTCTCGATGTTGGAGGAGGTCGACGAGACTTGGGAATGGGTCCTGGCGCTGTGGATTCTTGACGCCGCGTCCAGTCGACGCGCTGCTTCGGTGATCCCTATGACCGTTTTGGTGTAAGCCGTTTTCACCGACGCCTCAGCGCGTCGGTCCTGGGCTGAATGCGGAATGTCCATGCAGGGGTGTTTGGGCCACGGTGGTCCGATCAGGTTGAAGTATGCGCACCCGCCGAATTCGTCTCGAAAAAACCAGACCGGCGCTTTGCAAAGGGGACAGATGGCGTTGGGGGTGCGTGGCATGGTTTCCCATGCGCCTGGGGGATATGACCCGGTCGAGTGAGACGACGGTGGAGTGTCGCCAGAGCCTCTGGGCGGGCTGGAGACGCGGAAGAGCGGGGAACGAGAGGACTTCAGCCAAGGCACCGGGAGGCGGTTCACAGTGTGGCCGGAGACCCAGTGAATCGTTCCGCTCGTGCTTTTACGCCAGTGTCCGCGTCGGTGATACTGAGCCACTTGAAGTCCTCTCTGCGTCGGGCACGAACTGAGGCTAGTCAGGCGCAGCGGCTTCGAAGGGCCGTTCACCCAGCAGGCCCGTTCGACCATCCGTGTGAAGGCGTCATCCGCTGTCAGGACGCAACACCGTGCGCACCGGGTAGCGGCCCCAGGAGCAGCTTCTTGATCAGGACACAGTGATGCCGGACGTACGCCCCGAACGTGGCCCAGTGACAGCTGCACCTAATACCTGCTATTGGATGATCGGGGGTGATGTACGGATAGGTGACATCTTGAACTGGCCCCTTGTTTGGGTTCAAGTCCAGATGGGTGCAAGCAGTAGACCGCAGGTCACATCACGTTCTGCCGCTTAGGGATGGTACTCCCATTCATAGTAGCCGTCGTTCAGCATCTTCAAGTAGACCTCGGTCTGACCGCCGTCGACGTCCTCAACGGCGCAGATTACGAAGTCGCCATCGCCGTAATTTCGGTCAACTGGGCAGGAAACGCTGGTGTCGACGATTCCTGCCTCGTCCAACTCCTGCTCGATTGCCCGCTCCATCGCAGGGATCTCAACCTCCGTTTGCGACCAAGACCAGATCGCAATTCCAACTCCGCTCACCATTAGTACGAACCAGACGATGGGGAGCGCGACGGTTGTCCTAGTAAGACGTGTGCGGTTGATGAGGTGCGCTGGCGCTCCGACTACATATAGGAGGAGGGTGAGCAACCAGAACGCGCGACTCGTGTGGCCAGCAGAATGGAGGACCTCGTGATCGCGATATGCACACTGCGCGGCGGCCAGCACCAGCAACGCCGAAAGAGGAATCGTCCAATCGCTTTCCCAGAACACACTCACCCCCAAGATCGGGATCGGGGATAGAGCGAGTAGCCAGGCCCAACTGTTCGCTACGCCGTGGTCTGGGTAGGGGGCAGCAACGTTGGAGTGGAACGGTCCAACTGGATCGCCGGGTCGGGGCGCTTGGGGGGTTGCGGGGACCCATCCCTGTCCATCCCAGAACTGGGTCCCATCGGGGCTGACGATGCGGTGGTCGTCCGGTTCAACGGCGGCCCACTCCTGTCCATTCCACTTCTGCATACCGTCGGGGCTGAGGATTGGACCGCTCTCATCGTTCGTCACTCCCGCACTATCTCAGTAGAACGGGGTGCCCTACGGGCGATCAACAATCTCGGCTGCAGGGCAAAGGTCGATTCGTCCTGATCGTGAGACCTGACCGTCGGGGACGGGGACGGGGACGGGGACGGTGCGAGGGTCGCGGCTTTGCACCCTAGTTGGGCTAGAGTCCACCCGGAGGTTAAGGATTATCGGAAGGGCGAATCGTAGAAGTTAACGAGTCTTCCTTCGAATATGCACTCCGCATCGTTGGAGATTCCTAGATGTCCTTGCCAGTTCTGACAGGGAACGTATCCCTGTTGCCGCAGACTGACTCTGGTGGTCGCTCTGTCGCCCCTGCGCGAAGAGCGGTTCCTTCCGCTTGTCGCTCAGCCTGTCGGTCCCGTCGGGAAGACTGTCGTCGTGACGAGGGGTCTCCAGTCAAAATCGAAGAGGTGCGCAGATGCACGAGGTATGGGGGGTTGCACGGGTGAGCGCGAATCAGGTGCGAGCGCAGAGATGATGCGCGCATGACCGGCAAGAAGAGCGCTGCGAAGCTCCATCACTATGTGCCGCAGGGGTACCTTCGGGGATTCGCGACGAGCCAAGAGCGCATCAGGGTCGTGCCCCTTGACCGCACCCGGCCGCCATACACGCCGAGCGTGAAGAACGTGGCTGCGCAGAACCACTTCCACACGGTCGGCGAGTTCGAGGAGCCGGATGCGTTCGAGAAGGCGCTCAGCGAAGTCGAGGGCCAGGCCCTCGGTATCATCAGGGGCTTTGCCAAGGGCGAGTTTCCTCCCTCCGAGGAGAACAGGTGGGCCTTCGCCCACTACATGGCCTTGCAAAGCGTGCGCGGGCCGGATACCCGGAGGACAACCGAGCACCTCCGCGCGACCATGGTTCGGCTCGAGGTAGGTGTCGGTGGTCGCAAGAACGTCGGTACTTGGATCCGTGAGAACCTTGGGTTCGATCCGTCGCCGGAGCAAGAGGATCGAATTTGGGACGAAGCCACCCAGCCCGGTGGACCGCCGATCGGATTCTCAAACCTGGCTCACATTCAGAACACGGTCGCGACCGCAATCGAACTGACGCCCTACCTTGCCATCCGTCCCTGGGGACTCGTTCGCTTCGACCGACGCTCCCTCATCACATCGGATGCCCCAGTCAGTCTGGTGCGCCGACCGGATGACGAGCCATGGGAAGGAGTCGGCTTCGCGACGGCACGGGGCGTCACCTTCCCGCTCACTCGCAAGTTGGGGCTGCTCATGAGTGATCCCATGGCGATGTTGGAGGGTGCCGGAGCGGAAGATCCGCGTGTCCAGCAGCTCCGCGAGATGGTGCTTGCCGGACGGATCGACCGGATCCAGTCAGGGACCACAGCAATGGAGAAACTGTTCAACCTGCACACGGCGGAATCGGCTAGGGAGTACGTCTTTCACCACCCCGAGGACGAGCGGTACGTCCCTGTCAATCTGCCCGAGCCGGACGTGGTCAACATCAAGCCGATGGGTGGTCTCGTTGATATGGATTTTGACGGTGAGCCGCTGTTCGCATCCGATTGACGTGAGACCAATCTGGCGGAAGTTGGCGTGCTGCGCACCGGGGTTGCCTCGCTTTCTACCCAGTCCCGACCTCCGACACGACCACTACACCCTCATCTGTGATGAGCCACTAATGGTCGCCCGGACGATGGGCGACGGTGTCACACTGCCTGAGTGACCTATGCAGCCTTGGCCATCTCCGTTATGGCCTTAGCCTTTACTGTTGCTTCTTTCTGGTGGCTCAATGCCCGGCGAGGAAGGTTGATGGGTATCGAGCCAACGACCTGGGCTGCGCATATCAAACGTGACAAACGCTCCGTCCTGCGGCTACCACTTGTGGTGTACAACACGGGTGCCATGCCGCTCATTGTGGTTCGGCTTCAACTCCGTTTCCTGGCGTCTGGGCACAGTCTTGAGTGGGAATGGACTGCTTCGAAAGTCGAGCCACATGGTGATGAACGAGACGCGCGCAAAGCGTTCGTCGTCGCCGGTCGATCTGCGCACGAAACCGTGGCGGTCTTCATGGGAAATTACCCTTGTCGACGACGCTCGAAAATGAGGCCATAGCGACGGGCGAAAACGAGGCCACCCCGACAGATTGGGTGGGTGATCTCAGTGGAGGATTGGGCTCTGATTCGGCGGCTGGTCGCGGACGGGGTTCCGCAGCGGCAGGTCGCGCGGGATTTGGGGGTCGGACGGTCGACGGTGGCGCGGGCGGTGGCCTCGGATGGGCCACCGAAGTACGAGCGGCCGGCGGTCCCGACGTCGTTCGATCCCTACGAGGCTCGGGTGCGTCAGCTGTTGAAGGACACCCCGGACATGCCGGCCACCGTGCTGGCCGAACGGGTGGGATGGACCGGGTCGATCACCTGGTTCCGTGACCACGTTCGGCGGCTTCGTCCCGAGCATCGGCCGGTCGACCCTGCGGACCGGTTGGTCTGGGCGGCCGGGGATGCGGCGCAGTGCGACTTGTGGTTCCCGCCGAGGAAGATCCCGCTCGAGGACGGCACGAAGGTGTTGTTGCCGGTGCTGGTGATCACCGCCGCGCACTCCCGGTTCGTCCTGGGTCGGATGATCCCTACCCGTCGGACCGAGGACCTGCTGACCGCGACCTGGGAACTGGTGCAGGAGTTGGGGCGGGTGCCGCGACGGTTGATCTGGGACAACGAGCCCGGCATCGGCCGCGGCAAGCGTCACGCCGAAGGGGTCGCGGCGTTCACCGGCACGCTGGCCACCAGCCTGCACCGGCTGCGGCCCCGGGATCCGGAGTCCAAGGGGATCGTGGAGCGACGCAACCAGTTCTTCGAGACCTCCTTCATGCCCGGTCGGACGTTCGCGTCGCCAGCGGACTTCAACACCCAGTTGGCTGAGTGGCTGACGATCGCGAACGCCCGGACGGTCCGCACGATCAAGGCCCGCCCGGTCGATCTGGTCGAGGTCGACAAGGCCGCGATGCTGCCCCTGCCGCCGGTGGCACCGGTGGTGGGCTGGACCAACCGGGTCCGGTTGGGACGCGACTACTACGTGCGCCTGGACTCATCGGACTACTCCGTCGACCCGGCACTGATCGGCCGGTTCGTCGACGTCACCGCTGACCTGCGCCAGGTCCAGGTCAGCCACGATGGGCGGGTCGTGGCACGGCACGACCGGGTCTGGGCACGCGGGCAGACGATCACCGACCCGGCCCATGTCGCGGCCGCAAAGGTCCTGCGCGAGCAGTACCTGACACCCGTCCCTGCCACCGCCGAACCAGACGACCCGCTGGTGCGGGACCTGGCCGACTACGACCGCGCCTTCGGACTCACCCACGGCAGCGATGAGGATGTGGCCTGATGGGCGCGGCGAAGAAGCCGGCCACTGGTGAGGCGCTCAAGCAGCTCACCTACCTGGCCAGTGCGTTGAAGGCGCCCCGGATCACCGAGTCCGCTGCCCGGTTGGCCGACCACGCCCGCGACTCCGGGTGGACCCATGAGGAGTACCTGGCCGCAGTCCTGGACCGCGAGGTCGCCGCCCGCAACGCATCCGGGGCCCAGCTGCGGATCCGTGCTGCCGGGTTCGGTGCCCGGAAGACGCTCGAGGAGTTCGACTGGGACGCCCAACCAGGAGTCCGGCAGCAGATCGCCGCCCTGGCGTCCGGCGGGTTCCTGACCGAGGCCCGCAACATCGTGCTGCTCGGACCGCCCGGCACCGGAAAGACCCACCTAGCCACCGGCCTGGGCATCGCCGCCGCGCACCACGGCCACCGGGTCCTGTTCGCCACCGCCACCGAGTGGATCACCCGACTCACCGACGCCCACCGCGCCGGCCGGCTACCCCAAGAGCTCACCCGGCTACGCCGCTACGGGCTGATCATCGTCGACGAGGTCGGCTACCTGCCCTTCGAACAAGACGCCGCGAACCTGTTCTTCCAGCTCGTGTCCAGTCGCTACGAGCACGCCTCGCTGATCCTCACATCCAACCTGCCCTTCAGCGGCTGGGGCGGCGTCTTCGGCGACCAAGCCGTCGCCGCCGCGATGATCGACCGCGTCGTGCACCACGCCGACGTCCTGACCCTGAAGGGCGCCAGCTACCGACTACGCAACCGCGGCATCGACACCCTGCCCAGCATCAGAACCCAAGACACGGCAGACTAGAACCCACAACCGGTGGCCTCGTTTTCCACCGTCGGATCGGCCCCAGATCCGAGCGTTGCCGACAACCCTGGTCTCGTGCCTGTGGGAACGAGTCATCGGGTTGTCCTTGAGGGCTTGATCGCGGGGCGTTCTCAGTGGTCCAAGCTGTGCCACTTCAACCTCGAGTTGGGCAACCTAATCCACCCTTCGAGTTAAATCACATACACGAATCAAGCGACGTATCTGAGTTTGCAGGACCTTGACGAGGGTAGACAGCGTCGCGAGAAGCTGCGTGAGGCTTGGGGACTGGTAAGTGCTGAGCCAGAGAAGGAACAGAAAGGAATCGTCGCTCCAGCCGGAGAGTCGCAGTAGCCTCCCTGGGATCGGATTCGTCCGCTCCCCATACCCGCCCCGCAGCGCGGAGGGACCGGCCGCCAGGCCGCATGCCCGCAGCGCGCGGGGAGCGCCGGCGAAGCCGGCGCCCTTGACTTAGTAGAGATCAATTCGGCAACCGGTAATCGGACTGCGGCACTCCACCCACTATGGGCGCCCATCTGGCAGCCATCCAGCTCCTCGGGACCGACGGATCGCCACCGCTCCACCGCCTGGTGGACCGCCGGTTGGCGCAGCAACGTGAACAGGAGTGCTCCTTTCATGCGTGATATGCGTCGACCGTAGCCGCGAAGGCTAAGGGGAAGCGTTCGCAGTCTGGTTGTCACCACCAACTCATGACAGTTGTCAGCAGCCCTCAGGCTTTGTCGCGCGTCGTCGACTCTGCCACTCGCAGGGCGACGCGCTTGGATAGAAAGCGAGCCGAGACCGGCGGGGAAGATCTAGTCCACGACTTCACCCCCGAGGTCCGACCCAGGGCGCTCGCCACGGCGACGAGGACGCTGCTCAGCAGCGCCGCGCTTCGGGCGAATCGGCTCTTGGTGATCGAGATGGTCGCCCGTTGCTACCTGGGATCGCCTCCTGGGGGCTGTCACAATTCATGTCCGTGCGCAGGCGAACGCCCACCTCGGCCTCGAGCTCAGGGAAGCCACTGCGCGCTGGCACCAGGCCCCCTGCTGGTGGCGTAGGTGGCTGCAGCATCTGGACGTCAGATTTTCGAGTGCGACCTCCATCGGCATCAGGGGAACCGGTGCGGTCGCTCACCGGCCTGGGGCCTGAACCATTTGCGGTACGAGGCGACCGACAACGATGCCTACGTCCTGCACCCGCATGTGCGAGCCTACGAAAGGGCGGGCCAGCGGCTCCTGGATTGGTAGTACTCAGGTGCTTCCGGGGTCTCGTTGAACTCTAAGAGCCCGCCGACCTTCTGGAGGAGGACATCTCGAACCTCCGACGGTGTGGCGAAGAAGAACTCCCGGCGTTCGTTGACGAAGTTGACTCTTCGATCAGCGAACGCCTTGTGCAGTTCGTTCTCAAGCGTGACAGCGTCATCTGAGAAGAACAGTGCGTGGGTGTCGTAGAGAAACGGCACGGACGCATCGCCAAGCTCTCGTACACGATCCCTGGGTTCGAGGCGACGGGTCATGCCAATCTTCACGATGTTGGGCCCAAGGGCGCCAAGGTTGGAAATGACGTAAATGTATCCAGCGCGGATGTTGGCGGTGCGGTAGTCATTAGCTTCGATGGCGTCCTCGATCTGGGCGAGGCGGCCTGCGAGTTCATCTGCGGCTTGGTGGTCGCCATTCGCACGGAGTTGCGCGAGCGCTGTCTCGTAGTGTGACTTCTCCTTCTCGAGTCGTTCGCGCTCCGCAGCCAACTCCTGTTCGGCCTTGCGCTGCTCCCGAAGCAGTTCACGTTCCTCGCGAGCCTGCTCTTTCTCCGCTTGGACCTTCATCTGGTAGTCCGCGGTGAGCTCGAGCTCTGCAATCCGCAGTTGGTGGTAGTCGGGGTTGACTCGCATCTCCATAAGGACGCCGAGTTTCTCAATGGCCTTCATTGCGTTCTCCAGCCGCTTCTTGGCGGTGGAGATGTTGCCGTTGCGCAGTGATCGAACACAGTTGTCAGCTTCGGCGTTGTATGCACGAAGCATGAGCTTGGCGAAGTCTCCTACCATTTTGCGTCCCTTTGCGAGCGACCCGTCGAAAGTAAACAGATCCGCAGCAAGGACTGCCAAGTTTCCCTTCACCAGTTCGTCGATACGGCTATCGATCTGCGCCAGTCGGTCTCTGTATGCCGCTGCGTCCTCAAGCGGGTGGTGGTAGCGGTAGATGCCGACGTCCTGGAGCACTCGCTGGTCGTTCAACTCGATGACCTCGCTGCCGCCGGCCTGGGTGAGCGCATTCTCGAGATCCGCGATGCGACGCAGGAGCGCAGTGGTCTGGTTCGTAGCTGCGGTCGAGGGGAGGTGGGGTTGCGTCACAGGCGACGGCCTCGGCGGCTCGGTCGGGGCTGGGCCGACGCTCGGTTGCACCAGCACCTCGGAAGTCAGCGGGGGCACCTGAGAGGCTGACGAAGCCGGTTGCGTAGAGGCGTCGTCGTCTGGCAACCACAATTGCCACCCATCCGGCATTGGCGGCCAAGAGGGGTCTGGCTTCCAGTCGGCCGGCGGGATCCAGCTGGCAGGCGGCTTTGGCCAGCCGGGTGGCGGGTTGAACCGCATTACTGGCCACGCTGCCGGACGCCGCGGCTGGTATTCGCCGGAGTGAGGTCGAACGGGGACTTCGACACCGCGGCACCGAGGTGGTCAAGGGTGGCAGACGGTACGACGTTTGCAAGGTCGAAGGAATTGAATGTCTCTCGATCTGCGGCGACCATCACGAGCGGCACGTACTCGGGCTGTCCAGTCGCAGGAGCGACGCGGTTAACGCCGACGGTGAGTGCGACGGAGTGGATCTTGCCGGCGCGGTCTGCTTCAAAGACCTCGTGGAGTGTGCGGACAGCTACCTGGTGTACGGCTGCGGTGTACCGGTCCTTTTGAGCCTTCGCGGTGAGCGGGCTGGCTGTGATCTCGTCCTTGGCCTTTACGTAGCGATACTCCTTAACCGAAGGCACCGTGGACGGCTCGGGGATGGCTACCTGAAGCGTGAGTTCGCGGGAGGCGAGGTCAAAACTGTGATCGTGCTCGACCGGGAACACGTCGGGGTAGACGGAGTTCGAGAGAACGATGCCGACGTAGTCCTCAATGGCGTACTCGACGTCGAACGCGAGGTCGTTGATGAACTTGGTCAGCTGTTCGTTCTGAGCCATGGCTTCTGCATCGCGCTGGGCGCATTCGGCCTCGTAGGCGGCCTGTGACTCTGCGAACTTCATGAGTCGGTTCACTTCGTTCTTCTCGCGAACCACCCTTGCTGCTACCAGGTCGGCGTGCTTCTTGGCCTTGGTGATGGTCCAATGCTCGATCTGCCGCTGGTGCTCGGCCTGGGCGGCAGCGAGGGCCGCATCGTGCTTCTTCTTCCCGCCGAATGCTCCAGCGAGACCCTTAGGCGCCGGGGGCTCTTCGTAGGTCGGTTCCGGCGGGTCCACAAGTTCAGAAACGGGCGGAATTGGAGTGCCGAGCGTCCCGGGGTCAAAAGGCGGGTGCTCGGCAGTGACCTTCAACGACTCCAGGTCGACGTAGTCGTCGGTGCCGAGGGTCCAGGCGAGCAGCCCATCGATGTCTTCGTACGACGAGGCGAGGTCGTTGTTCATGGCTTCGACCTCTGCGGTTCGTGCCTCGACATGAAGGCGAGCCGCTTCCTTCTCCGCGGCCTTGCGCTGCGCGTCGGATGCTCGGGCAGCAGTGGCCCGGGCCCTTTCGGCGGCCTTTAGGGAACGCTCGTGCTCGCGAACCGCAGAGCTACGCGCGCGAACAGCCTGCGCCTCCTGCTGCCGTCGGCGTTTCTCCGCCTGCTGCGCCTGATAGTTCAGCTCCGCGAAAAAGCCGCGCTTCGCCATGATTGCCCCCTTCACCTGGATTCTCCGGAACGCTCAGCACCGTAGACCCACGGACCGACACATGCAGCGAAACTTGGAGGCGGTACCAAACCCGAATTGAGTTTTGTCCCTCGTTGGCGCGCAGCGTGTCGGGAAGCTCTTCGAGGAGGGGGTGTGACCACGTGATCGGGGTCCAGTTGTGGTCGGAAGTTGTGGTCACCGGGCGCGGACGCCGTCCCGCGGATGAACCGTGGCCTGCTGGAGAAAACACAAAACCGCAGGTCACGTGGTGTGACCTGCGGTTTTGCTGGATGTACGCCATCAGGGACTTGAACCCCGAACCCGCTGATTAAGAGTCAGCTGCTCTGCCAATTGAGCTAATGGCGCATGCCGGTGAAGCGAGAGCAACACTACCAGCGGCCCTCAGGGGCGACAAATCAGCCCCCCTCAGGCGGTCCCGCCGGGCTCCAGCCGGGCCCCGGGGTCGACCCGGACGCCCTGGCCGACGCGGGTGTCGACGCCGAGCAGGACCAGGTCCTCGTCGCGCGCCAGGCGGGCGGACGGCAGCTCGCCGACGCGGGCGTCGGACTCGATCTCCGCCCGTTCGTCCACGATCGAGGTGCTGACCGTGGCGCCGCGGCGTACGACGGTGTCGGCGAACAGCACGCAGTCCTCCACGACCGCCCCGGCCTCCACGAGCACGCCGGGCCCGAGCACGCTGCGGCGTACCGTGCCGGCGACGTCGACTCCGGGGGCGAGCAGGCTGTCCTCGACCCGGGCGCCCGGGCGGATCCGGGAGGCCCACCTGTCGGGCCAGTGGGTCAGCACCGGGCGGTCCGGGTGGTCGAAGACGTCGACCTCGCCGGCCAGCAGGTCCCGGTGCCCCTGGAGGTAGGCATCGGGGCGCCCCAGATCCCGCCAGTAGCCCGGCAGGGGAGCGGCGCGCGCCGCTCCGGCCGCCACCAGCGCCGGCAGGAGATGCTCGCCGAAGTCGCCGATGCCGCTGTCCGCGTCGTCGCTGCGCCCCGCCAGCTTCGCCCGGAGCACGAAGAGCTGCTCGAGCAGCGGTGCGGTCTCGTAGAGGATCACCTCGGTGGCCACCACGCCGGTCGTGGGTCGTGCTGGCTTTTCGGCGACCCCCGTGATCTGGCCGTCGGAGCCGGCCTCGATGACGACGTTGTGGGAGGCCTCCTTCTTGGTCACCTCCGCGGTCATCACCGTCACCGCCGCGCCCGAGGACTGGTGCTCGGCGATCGCCTCGCGCAGGTCGGCGTTGAAGATGTGGTCCGCGCTGGTCACCACCAGCGTCCGGGCGGCACGGCCCTCCAGGTCGTGGGCCATCCGCAGCAGCAGGTCGCCGTTGCCGAAGGCGAACCCGTCCTCCGAGGCCGGCCCGCTGCCGGTCTGCGGCACGATCCGGCGAAACCCGCGCCGATTGGCGTCGAGGTCCCACGGCCGCCCGCCGGAGAGGTACTCGTCGATGGAGGCCACCTGGTATTCCAGGGACACCCAGACGTCCCGCAGCCCCGAGTGCACCATGCTGCTCAGCGCGAAGTCGATGAGCCGGTGCGACCCGGCGTACGGCAGCGCGGGCTTGGCGCGCTCCCGGGTCAGCACGTCCATCCGCGACCCCTGGCCGCCTGCCTGCACCACCGCGAGCACGTCTTGTCTCATGAACCAACCGTAGGGGGCGCCCCAAGGATCACAGCGACTCCAGCACCGCCTGCGCCGCGTTGTGCCCGCCCAGGCCGGAGACGGCGCCGCCGCGGCGCGCCCCCGACCCGCACAGCAGCACCGACTCCACGTCGGTGGCCACCCCCCAGCGCTGGCCCGGGTCGTCGAGCCGCGAGCGGTTGGACGCCCAGGGCCACTCCAGGTCCCCGTGGAAGATGTGCCCGCCGGGCATCGCCAGGTCGGCCTCCAGGTCCTGGGGGATCTTCGCCTCCAGGCACGGCCGCCCCTCGGCGTCGGTGAGCAGGCACGACTCGATCGGCTCGGCCAGGTGCTCGTTGAGCGAGGCCAGCGCTCGCTCCACCGCCAGGGCGCGGGTCGCCTCGGGGTCGGCGGCGAACAGCGGCTCGGGGGTGTGCAGCCCGAAGTAGGTCAGGGTGTGCGCTCCGGTCCCGGCCAGCTCGCCCAGGACCGAGGGGTCGGTGAGGGAGTGGCAGTAGACCTCGCCGGGCAGCACCGAGGGCAGGCGTCCCGCGGCCGCCTCGGCGTACGCCGCCTCGAGCTTGCTGAGGTCCTCGGACAGGTGCAGGGTCCCGGCGAACGCCTGTGCCGGGTCGGCGCCGGACCTCAGCGCCGGCAGGCGCTTGAGCAGCAGGTTGATCTTGAGCTGCGAGCCGACGGGCTTCATCACCTCGTCGTGGTCCTCGCCGAGCAGGATGCTCAAGACCCAGGGCGCGACTCCGGACAGCACCCGGCGGCAGGTGACGGTGTGCTCGCGCTGCCCGTCGTGCCAGGTGACCTCGGCGCCCTGAGCGCCGGCGGCGATGCCGCTCACCCCGGCGCCGCCGAGGATCTGCGCGCCGGCCTCGGAGGCCGCCCGAGCCAGCGCGTCGGTGACCGCGCCCATGCCGCCCACCGGCACCCGCCACTCGCCGGTGCCGTTGCCGAGCAGGTGGTAGAGGAAGCAGCGGTTCTGGATCAGCGACTCGTCGTGCAACGAGGCGAACGTGCCGATCAGGGCGTCGGTGGCCACGACCCCGCGCACGGTGTCGTCGGAGAAGCGGCGCTCGATGGCGGCGCCCAGGGGAGTGGTGACCAGGTCCTGCCACAGCTGCGGGTCGACGCCGGCGGCGATCTCGCGCTCCAGGGGCAGCGGCTGGAGCAGGGTCGGCGCCAGGGCCCGGGTGAGCTCGCCGACCTCGCCGTAGAACTGCTGCCAGGCGGCGTACTCGTCGTCGCCGCCGGTCAGCTCGCGGAACGACGCCCGGGTCGCCTCGCCCTCGGGACGCTCCACCAGCAGCCCCGAGCTGCGCCCGTCCCGGCGGTACGGCGTCCACGAGGCGGTGTCGCGCGAGACCAGGCGGATGTCGAGCTCCAGGTCGGAGATCAGCTGCTCCGGCATCAGGCTGACCAGGTAGGAGTAGCGCGAGAGCCGGGCGGGCTGGCCGGGGAACGTCTGGGTGGAGATCGCGGCGCCGCCGGTGTGGGCCAGCCGCTCCAGCACCAGCACCGAGAGCCCGGCCCGGGCCAGGTACGCCGCCGCCACCAGGCCGTTGTGACCGCCGCCGACCACGACGACGTCGTAGTCATTTCTAGTCATCGAATTGGTCACTCGGTCAACCTATGTCACCCGATCGGTGACCAGACGGGTGATTCCATTCCCGACCGATACCGGCCAGTTTAGGGTCCGAACATCAGCCCGGGAGACCAGTCAGGACAGAGGAGGCGCGGGTGAATCGACGTAGGCCCATGGGCCTTGCCCTGCTGCTCGTGCTGTTCGCCGTCGTCGGCTACTACGTGCTGTGGGTGCAGCCCAACCAGGCCCGCGTCGTCGAGGCCTTCCCGGTCGGGCTGATCGCCGGGATCTTCGTGTGCACCCGCCGCCGGGCGTGGCCGGTCATGGCCGTGCTCGTCCTGGCGCTCAGCACGGGGCTCTACATGGCCAACGGCCGGGAGCTCCTGGTGGCGCTGGCCTGGTCCGTGGGCGCCTGCGCCGGAGCGTGGGTCGCGGCCACGGCCGTGACCCGCGGCGGGACCCACCGCCCGGCGCTGCTGACCGAGCGGGACCTGACGTACTTCATCACCGGAGGCTTCCTCGCGGCGCTGCTCTCCGCGCTGCTCATCACGGCCTTCAGCGAGCCCCTGCAGGTGAGCACCCCCGAGGTGGTCTTCCCGGCGGTGTTCCTGCCGCACTTCGCCTCCTACCTGGTGCTGCTGCCGCACTTCATGGGGCGGCCTCGGTTCCCCGGGGTGGCGCCGCTGAGCGAGCGCATCCTGCAGTGGGTGCTGACAGTGCTCTACACGCTGGTCGCGTTCTCCCCGCTGGACCTCGGTCCCAGCATCGCGTTCGCGATCATCCCGTTCCTCGGCTGGTCGGCGCTGCGGGCGCCGATGCGGGAGACCATCGTCCAGCTCATGGTGGTGGGCACCATCGCCCACTCGATGACCATCCAGGGCTTGGGTCCCTTCGCGACCGACGCCGACACCACCTCGACGCGCTCGGAGCTGCTCGGCGCCGGCGTCGGGTTCTTCGTCATCGCGTGCGCCCTCACCGCCATCCCCTTCGCCCTCGCCGTCGGGGTGCAGCGCCGGGAGAGCTGGCAGGCTCGTCGCGAGCAGGCCAAGGTGCAGCAGCTGGTGCAGAGCGCCTCCGGCATCGCGATCATCGGCACCGACCGCACCGGACACATCGACATGTTCAACCCCGGCGCCCAGTCCGTCCTGGGCTACTGCGCCGAAGAGGTGATCGGCCGGCAGCCCTCGATGTTCCACTCCCAGGCCGAGATCGAGCGCCTGGCCGCCAAGCTGGGCATCCAGCCGCGCTTCGACCTGGTGGCCCTGGAGCTGGCGAACCCCAAGTACGCCGGCTTCGACGTGGAGTTCATCCGCAAGGACGGCAGCGTCCGCACCCTCCAGCTCAGCATCTCCCGGATGGTGGACGCCTCCGGGCGGGCCATCGGCTTCGTCGGCACCGGCGAGGACGTCACCCGCCGCGTGCAGCAGGCCCGCGCCCTGGAGGACGCGCTGGCCGCGGAACGCCTCGCGGTGGAGAACCTGCGCGAGATCGACCAGGTCAAGGACGCCTTCGTCTCCGGGGTGAGCCACGAGCTGCGCACCCCCATCACCAGCATCCTGGGCTATCTGGAGATGCTCGAGGAGGGCGGCTTCGGGCCCATGCAGCAGGGTCAGGTGCAGGCGCTGGGCCGGGTCAAGGGCAACAGCCGCCGGCTGCTCTCCCTGATCGACGACCTCCTGACCCTGTCCCGCATCCAGGACGGCAGCCTCGCGGTCGCCACCTGCCAGCTGGACCTGCGCGACGTGGTCACCGGTGCGCACGAGGAGATGGCGCCGGGCCTGCAGGCCGCCGGCATCGAGTTCTCCTGCACGGTGCCCGACGAGGAGGTCTTCGTGGTGGGCGACGAGGAGCGGCTGGGCCGGGTGCTGGTCAACCTGCTGGGCAACGCCGCCAAGTTCACCGACCGGCTGGGCAAGGTCGACCTCACCCTCTCGGTCGAGGGCGGGACCGCGGTGGTCGCCGTACGCGACACCGGCATCGGCATCCCGTCATGCGACCAGACCAAGCTCTTCGACCGGTTCTTCCGCTCCAGCGTGGCCCACGAACGGGCCATCCAGGGCAGCGGTCTGGGGCTCTCCATCGCGCGGGCCATCGTGGAGACCCACGGCGGGCGCATCGACGTGGAGTCGGGCGAGGGGGTCGGCTCCACCTTCCGGGTGCGGCTGCCGCTGGAGGGCCAGGAGCCGGTGGGCGTCCAGGACCAGCTGGCCGTGCTGGGCGAGTCGACGTACGACGACGAGCCCGGCGACGTCCTCGCCTCCTGAGCTGGAGAACGAGAAAGCCCCTGACCCGCATCTGTGCAGGTCAGGGGCTTTTTCGCATGGGGTGAACGACGGGACTTGAACCCGCGACATCCGCGACCACAACGCGGCGCTCTACCAGCTGAGCTACGCCCACCATGAGGCCCCGACACTGCCGGGGCCGAGGAAAGTGTAGCGGTATCAGCTCGGCTGGTCGGAATCGGGGACAGTCTCGGCCTGCTCCGCGTGCAGACCCGTCAACGTGCCCGCGTGGCGGGCCGCGATCTCGCGCGCCTTGGCGGTGTCCGGGCCGGGCTGCGGCACGAACACGGCCTCGCGGTAGTAGCGCAGCTCCTCGATGCTCTCCTGGATGTCGGCCAGGGCGCGGTGGTTGCCGCGCTTGGCCGGGGAGGCGAAGTAGGCGCGCGGGTACCAGCGGCGGGACAGCTCCTTGATGGAGGAGACATCCACGTTGCGGTAGTGCAGGAAGCCCTCGAGCAGCGGCATGTCCCGG
This sequence comes from Nocardioides houyundeii, assembly GCF_002865585.1. Classification (NCBI taxonomy): domain Bacteria; kingdom Bacillati; phylum Actinomycetota; class Actinomycetes; order Propionibacteriales; family Nocardioidaceae; genus Nocardioides; species Nocardioides houyundeii. The sequence continues at coordinate 1,191,529 of NZ_CP025581.1, forward strand.
GCCAGGAAGGCACGGTCGGTGGCGACCGTGTTGCCGGCGAGCGGGGGACGGCTGCCGTCGGGGCAGTGCTCGCGGATGTAGGCCAGCACCTGCTCCTCGGCCTCGGCCATCGCCATGCCGCCGTCCAGCTCCAGCAGCAGCCCGGAGGTCTCGTGCATGGAGCGGACGAAGTCGATCATCTGCTCCAGCGCCTCCGGCGGGGGCTTGATGACGACGTCGACGCCCTCACCGAGCACGTTGAGATCGAAGTCGGTCACCAGGGCGGCCACCTCGATCAGGGCGTCGGCCCGCAGGTCCAGCCCGGTCATCTCGCAGTCGATCCACACCAGTCTCTCGTTCACGAACGGTCACACTACTGCGCGGTCCCGAGAGCGTGGCCATGCTCACCTCGCAGAGGGTGGGGGATTCAGTTCTGATTCAGGCTTCGGGCCTAGGGTGCTGGGTGTGGAGTGGCTGCGGACGACCCTGAGGAACGGTGGGAGGACCAACGGTTGGTGGCCGTGGTTCGGCACCCTCCTGCGGCTGGTCACCGGCGGCGTGTGGCTGGTGGCCGGTGGGCTCAAGATCGCCGAGCCCTGGGAGAGCGTCCGGGCCCTGCGCGCCTACGAGATCCTCCCCGAGTCGGTCGTGCCGACGGTCGGTCACCTGCTGCCGACTCTCGAGGTCGTCGTCGGTGCGTGCCTGGTGCTGGGTGCTCTCACCCGCCTGAGCGCGGCCGTCTCCGCAGGCCTGTTCGTGGCGTTCGTGATCGGCATCGTGTCGGTGTGGGTGCGCGGCATCGAGATCGACTGCGGCTGCTTCGGCGGAGGAGGGGCCAAGGAGGGTGCCTCCTCGGCGTACCCCCTGGAGCTGGCCCGCGACGCCGCACTCCTGCTGGCCTCGCTCTGGCTCGTGGTGCGTCCGCGCTCCCGGCTGGCCCTGGACAACCTGATCTTCTCGCCCGCTGGGCGAGACCCCGAAAGGAACGACGATGGCGAAGAACACCCCCAAGAAGAACTCACCGGGCGCCCGAGCTGAGGAGCGCGAAGCCGCCGCGGCCAAGCGCGCCTCCCGCCAGGACCGCAAGGAGCGTGCCGCCGCCGCACTCGCGGCCCGGGAGAAGGCACGCAAGCGCAAGGAGCGGCTCGGCATCGCCGCGGTCGTCGTGGCAGTGCTGCTGGTCATCGGCGGGATCACCCTGTGGCAGATGAACGAGAGCGACAAGCGCGCCGACGCGGAGCCGCCGGCGAACGCGGTGGACGACTACGCCCTGGCGATCGGTGACCCCGAGGCCCCGCACACGCTGGAGATCTACGAGGACTTCCTCTGCCCGGCCTGCGGTGGCTTCGAGTCCCTGTCGAACGAGACCCTGGCGCAGGCCGCCGAGGACGGCAAGGTCTACGTGAAGTACCTGCCCTTCGAGCTCCTCGGCCAGTACGGCGACTACTCCAAGGAGGCCGCGAACGCCTTCGCGGTGGTGCTGGACGCCTACGGCCCCGAGGTCGCCAAGAAGTTCCACGACGAGCTCTTCGCCGACCAGCCCTCCGAGAGCGGTGACAAGCCCGGTGCCGACTGGCTGGTGGAGAAGGCCGTCGAGGCCGGCGCCGAGGAGTCGAAGGTCCGTCCCGGGATCGAGGACATGAAGTTCGAGTACTGGGTGGAGAACGCGACCACGAACGCGCTGGAGGACAACGACGTCGATGGCACGCCGACGATCCGGCTCGACGGCAAGGACGTCGAGGGTGCCGACTACAACCAAGTGCTGGCGAACATCATGTCGGCGATCGGCTGATGCAGGTCGAACGCGTCCAGAAGTGGGTGATGTCGGCGCTGATCCTGACCACCGCCGCCCACTTCGCCGGAGGGCTGGTGATCCTGGCGCTCACCGTGAAGAACCCCGAGGCCTTCCCGGTCCTGACCGCCATCGCGGTGATCATCTCGGCCCTGGCGATCGCCGGGACACGGGTGCTCAACGAGCTGCCGATCCTCACCCCCTGGCTGGTGACGGCCCTGCTGCCGCTGGCCGTCGGGCTGTACTTCCACTGACGTGCCAGACTCCGCCGGGTGAGCCTCTCCTCCTTCATCGCCGGCCTGCCCAAGGCGGAGCTGCACGTCCACCACGTCGGCTCCGCCTCGGAGCGCATCGTGGGCGAGCTCGCCGCACGTCACCCGGGCACCGTGCCCAGCGACCCCGCCGGGCTCCGGGGGTTCTACGAGTTCCGCGACTTCGCCCACTTCATCGAGGTCTACCTCGCCGTGGTCGACCTGATCCGGACCCCGGAGGACGTCCGCCTGCTCACCTACGAGGTGGCGCGCGAGATGGCCCAGGGTCAGCAGGTGCGGTACGCCGAGCTCACGTGCACGCCGTACACCTCGGTGCGGCCGCACGAGGCCGACCGGGGGATGCCCGTCGAGGCCTACACCGAGGCCATCGAGGATGCACGGGTGGCGGCCGAGCGCGACTTCGGCCTGGTGCTGCGGTGGATCTACGACATCCCGGGTGAGGCGGGACTGCCGGCGGCGGAGGAGACGCTGCGCTTCGCCCTGGACCACGCCCCCGCGGGACTGGTGGGCTTCGGGCTCGGCGGCCCTGAGATCGGCGTACCCCGGCCGCAGTTCCAGCCGCACTTCGACGCCGCCCGGGCCGCCGGCCTCAGGTCGGTCCCGCACGCCGGCGAGACGACCGGTCCCGAGACGGTGTGGGACGCGATCCGGCTGCTCGGCGCCGACCGCATCGGGCACGGCACGACCGCCGCCCAGGACCCCGAGCTGCTGGCGTTCCTGGCCGAGACCGGGATCCCGCTGGAGGTCTGCCCGAGCTCCAACATCGCCACCCGCGCGGTGGCCTCGCTGGCCGAGCACCCGATCACCGCCTTCCGCGACGCCGGCATCCGGTTCAGCATCAACTCCGACGACCCGCCGATGTTCGGCACCACGCTGAACCGGGAGTACGAGATCGCCGCCGACCTGCTGGACCTGGACGAGGCGGGGGTGGCCGAGCTCGCGCGCGCCGCGGTGCTGGCCTCCTTCGCCCCCGAGGACGTCCGGGCCCGGGTGCTCGCGGAGATCGACGACCACCTGGTCAGCGCGACCGCCGGAGCCTAGGCGTCCTCTGGTCGGCCGCCCCCGCCGTACGCCGTACCGTGAGCGCCATGAGCAACGACCTCCCCGACCTGCGGACCATGCGTGAGCGGATGCTCGCCGGCCAGCCGTACGTGACCGACAGCGAGATCGCCGCGATGACTGCCGCGGCGCAGCAGCGGATGGCTGCCTACAACGCGTGCGACCCGACCGATGCGGCGGGCCGGCGAGGCCTGCTGGAGGAGCTGCTCGGCGAGGTGGGGGAGGAGGTGGAGGTGCGCTCCCCGGTGTACGTCGACCACGGCGACCGGATCAGCATCGGGCCCCGCACCTTCGTCAACTTCGGCCTGACCGCCCTGGACGTCGCCCCGATCACCATCGGGGCCGACGTGCAGATCGGTCCGCACGTGCAGCTGCTGACCCCCACGCACCCGCTGGACGCCCAGCAGCGCAAGGACAAGTGGGAGAGCGCGGCCCCGATCACCATCGGCGACAACGTGTGGCTGGGCGGGGGCGTCATCGTCTGTCCCGGCGTGACCATCGGCGACAACACGGTGGTCGGCGCCGGCGCCGTGGTGGTCAGCGACCTGCCGGCCGGGGTGCTGGCGGTGGGCCAGCCCGCGAAGGTGATCCGTCACCTCTGATCGACCCGGAGACTTCCCCAATTTTGGGCCCAATCCGTACTCCTCGCTGCCGTCGAACCACTCGCGTAGGAGGGCGCATCGGGCGGCCCTCGACACAGGGAGGAACTCCATGAAGATCCGTACCGTCGCAGCAACGCTGCTGACCACCGCACTGCTCGGAACCGTCGCCGCGGTGCCGGCCCAGGCCGCCCCGGGCGACCAGCCGCTCGGCAACCGGAGCCTGGCCGAGGTGCTCACCTCGGACGGCAACCAGTTCGACCGCAACGCCGGCGACTACGACATCCTCACCGAGGCCGTGCTCGCGGTCCTCGCCGCCAAGCCGGACAGCCCGGTCAGCGTCCTGGCCGACGGGGACGTCGCGCTGACGGCGTTCGTGCCCAACGACCTGTCCTTCCGGCTGCTCGCCAAGGACCTGACCCGCAAGTGGCAGTTCGGGTCCGAGAGCGACGTCTTCAACACCCTGGTGGACGCCGTGGGCGTGGACGCCATCGAGCAGGTGCTGCTCTACCACGTGGTGCCCGGCGCCACGATCGACTCCGGAACGGCGCTGCGCTCCGACAACGCCGCGCTCACCACGGCTCAGGGTGCGTCCGTGACCGTCGACGTCGTGTTCCCCAGGTTCAAGATCGTCCGCCTCAAGGACAACGACCGCAACGACGTCGACCCGTTCCTCGACCCGACCGCGCTGGACATCAACAAGGGCAACAAGCAGATCGCGCACGGCATCTTCCTGGTGCTGCGCCCGCTCGACCTCTGAGCGGGATGACATGACGTCGAGGCCGGACCCTTCACGGGTCCGGCCTCGTCGTACGTCCCAGTGCGGGACAGGTGCGCCCCCGACAGGATTCGAACCTGTGACCGGCGGATTAGAAGGCCGCTGCTCTATCCAGCTGAGCTACGGAGGCGGGGGGTCGGGGTTCCCATCGGAATAAACATCGGGATAACCCGACGGTCGTTCCATGAGCTTCCGGCCTTGGCCAGGAGTCTAGGGCAGCGTCGACCTGGCTGCCCGGGTTGCCGTGTGCGGCCCGCTTCCCGTTCCGCTGTCGCTCGATACGCTGACAGCCATGAGTGCGGCTGGTCCCGACGACGAACAGGTCTACGGCTTCGCCACGGCCAACCGACTTCTTGCGGCCGAGATGTTCGCCCACCTCGACGCCGAGCAGTGGCGTACGCCGAGCCTGTGCGCGGGGTGGACCGTCCGGGAGGTCGCCGCCCACCTGGTGCCCCCGAGGGCGGGTTCACGGTCGGCTTCCTGCTCCGCTCCCTGTGGAAGTACCGGCTCGACCTGGACCGGATGGTCGACGAGACGGCCCGGGAGGCGGCCCAGCGTCCGACCGAGGAGCTCGTCGAGCAGCTGCGCAGCAGGGCGAGCAGTCGGCTCAAGCCTCCGGTCGTCGGGGCGCTCGGCCCGATGACGGACACCTGCATCCACCTGCGTGACGCCGCCCGACCCCTCGGTCTCGACGTCAACCCGGAGCCGGCGGCCTGGCGACTCGCGCTGGACTTCCTGGTCTCCAAGCCCGCCAGACGAGGACTGGTGCCGCCCGATCGCCTGGCTGGACTCCGCTTCCTGACCACCGACCAGGAGTGGACCCACGGGCAGGGAGCAGAGGTGCGCGGGAGCAGCGAGGCGATCGCGATGGCGCTCTCCGGGCGCTCGGCTGCCCTCCCCGACCTGACCGGTGCGGGGCTGCTCACCCTGTCCGGCAGGATCTCAGGGTGATCGCCGGGCTGCGGGTAACCCCGGGCGCTGCTCCCGGCCTGTGACGGCGTACGCCGGGTGCGCTGCTCCTAGCCCCGCCGCCACCACCGACGGCTGGGTGCCGGCTCGACCCGATGCCCGAGGGCGACTCGCAAGGCCCGCAGGGTGGCGGTGTCGCCCTCGATCTGAGGGCTGGTGCCGCGGTATCCCTCGAGCCACCGCAGCAGCGAGTCGGAGTCGTCGGCCAGCGTGAGCGCCACGGGTCCCGGCGAACCGGGGGCGATGGCGCCCACCTCCCGGTCCTCGCTGAACCGCACCCACCACGACCGTCCGGTGTCCGCGGCCACGAGGTGAGCGGGCGCGGGGTGCCAGACGACGTCGGCGCCGGGCTCGCTCCAGTGCGCCAGGGCCCGGTCGACGCAGTCCGACGCTACGTCGGGGTGCAGGGGCGGCGCGGCAGTGCCGCGAGCTTCGTTGGTCGCGCAAGCCACGCTGATCGCCTCGTGGGCCAGCAGGCGCGCCACGTCGTGAGACGTTCCCGGCCGGCCGAAGTAGTCGAGCTCCAGGTCCGGCCCGGAGTCCACGAGCAGCCGGACCAGCTGGTCGCGCTGCCGATCGATCGAGGCCAGCACGTCGCCGTACGCCGTCGGCGGCGGGCCCCCTTCGTAGGCGCGCCAGTCGGTCTCGGGGTGGGCGAGGAGCCACGCCCAGACCTGGAGCGTCGCCAGGTGCTCCCTCGCGTAGCCGAGCGCCTCCGCACCGTTCGGAGGCACGGAGGCGCCGGGCTCCAGCGCACCCAGGACGTCCAGCGCGGCGCGTCCGTGGAGGTCGAGCAGCTGGAGGTACTGCGCGTGCGGGAGGGGGTGGGTCGAGGTCACGCGATGACCCTAGGCGAACCGGGGGCACGGACTCAGCGCCACCAGTCGGCGGGGATCGGCGGCGTGTGAGCGGGAAGCAGGCGAGCGTCGACCTCCTGCTCGTAGGCGTAGGCGTAGCCGAGCAGCCGCGGCTCGGTGAACGCCTCGGCGAGGAACGCCAGGCCTGCTGACGTCCCGTCGGTCGCGACGCCCCCTTGGACCAGCACGTCCGGGTAGCCGGAGAACGCGGACAGGTCGCTGCCCCCGTCGGTCGGACGGACCAGTGCGTCGAGGTCGTTCTCGCGAAGAAGCGCGTCGAGCGCCGACCGCATCTGCGCCGGAGCCTCCGCGGCGGCCTTCACGTACGCCGGGTCGTCCTTGCCACCACGCTGCGCCTCGCTTGCGAGGCGGGTCAGGACCTCCGGAGCCATCCCGAACCCCGGCTGGGAGCTGGCCTCGTAGACCTCCTGGTGGGAGGAGACGGAGGCACCGGGTCGGAACGCCGCCAGGTACTCGCCCAGCTCGGTCCTGAACTCGGTCTCGGAGATAAGCGCGTAGGAGCTGGCACGCAACGCAAGGGCGTCGGCCGGCACCTCGAGATCGTCGACGACCGTGGCGCCCAAGCGACGCATGGTCCGCACGGCCGCGTCCATCATGGGATCGGTGGCGTCGGTGACGTAGTTGCGCAGGACTCCGATGCGCGCGCCCCGGAAGGCGTTCTTGCGCAGCGACGAGGTGTAGTCGCGGGGAATCCTTCCGCGGCTCGCCCTGGTGGCCGGGTCGCCGGGGTCGTAGCCGGCCAAGGTGTTGAGCACGAGCGCGCTGTCGGTGACGGTGCGGGTCATGGGACCTGCCGCGTCGAAGGTCGAGGAGAACGGCACGATGCCCGCGCGGCTGACCAGTCCCTTGGTCGGACGCACCCCCGCGAGCGACTCGGCGTTGACCGGTCCCCTGATCGAGCCCAGGGTGTCGCTTCCGATCGAGAGCACGGCGAAGTTGGCCGCGATCGCAGCCGCCGGCCCGCCGGACGACCCGGAGGGGGAGCGGGACAAGTCGTACGGGTTGAGGGTCTGTCCTCCAGCTGAGCTGTACCCCGCCCGGCCTCCGTGGGCCCACTCGTCCAGGTTGCCCTTGCCGAGGATGAGGGCACCGTCCTCGCGGAACTTGCGCGCGATCGTCGAGTCCCGGGCTGGTAGGGGGGAGAGGAGAGTCTTGGACCCCGCCGTGGTCGGCATGTCCTTGGTGTCGATGTTGTCCTTGAGGATCACCGGGATGCAGTGCAGCGGTCCCACCTTGCCCCTGGACTTGCGGTACTTGACGTCGAGGGCCCGCGCCTGCGCCTTGGCGTCCACCGCCACCGTGATGAGCGAGTTGATCGCGGGCCCTTGGTTCTCGTACGCCTGGATCCGCGTCAGGTAGCCGTCGACGAGCTGGGAGCACGTCAGGCTGCCCGACTTGAACGCCTGGTGGATGGAGGCGACGGTCGCTTCCTCGAGGACGAAGGGCTTGGATCGCGGACCGTGGGCCGAGCCCACGGTCGGAGTCGCGACGAGGGCGGCAGTGGCCGTGACCACCACGGCATTGATCAGTCGTGTCCGAGACAGCACGCTGAATCTCCTCAAGGGGCACGCCCCCGGCCATCGCCGAGAGCTGGAGCCGCTCACTGTGCCCGGGTGAGCCCCCTGGCTGGTGAGGTGCGCGTGACGTTCGTGTTGCGGGTGTGTTGCCCAGCGAGGCTCCGTAACCGATGCACGTCGAGACCCGCGGCGGTTGCTGGCCGGTGACGGTCTCCCGGGGGCAAGTCGCAGACCGCACAGCTCAGTCTGCGGATCGTCTGACTTTCGTGCGTGCCGACGCGTCACACCCGTGAGGCGCTGGGCACGGAGCCAGAACCCCGGGACATCTTCTACACGCCCGGCGTCTACGCCAGCGTCGGTCGAGACGGTGTGGCCCATCGCCAAGGGCGCGTCCCCGTCGAGCAGCGGGGCGGGTGGTCCCCGGACGGCAGGAGGTTCGTCTATGTCGGCCAGGAGGACGGCCGAAGCAGGCACAAGGAGGCCGCGCACGCGCTGTGGGCGAAGAACGTGGCGACCGGGCAGCTGCTCCGGCTCGGCCTCGCGGCGGACTCCTCCCCGAACGTCATCGGCTGGGAGTCGCCGACCGAGGTGCTCGTCTGGGTGCCGGCCGGCGACGACCCCGATGCTGGAGACAGCCGGGTGCCGCAGGCGCTGGTGCGCTGTGAGGTCTCGACCGGGGCGTGCGAGCGACCCGCGGACCCCCCGAGCAGGTTGGTCGACTACCCGATGTGGTGACGGGTGGCAGCGCTCTCGTCTGTTGGGCTCCACGTTTACCCGCCGCGGGTGCGGGCAGGATGCCTCCGCCCCGTCGGACTCGGCCGACACCCGCCCCGCCTGATCGGAGCACCCGTCCCATGCCTCGTCGTAGCCGGCTGGCCATTGCCGCCGTCACCGTCCTCAGCCTCTCCGCCTGCACGCAAGGTTCCTCGGACGAACCCGAGGCCCAGAACGACAGCGTCGGGGACGTCAAGGCGGCGTGGCGCGAGATCGACACCACGGCAGCGGCGCCTGCGGAGCCGCGCGTGTCCGTCGGATCCTCGCTCGCCGGGTCCGGAGGTCTGTCCGCCCTGGTCGCCGGGCAGGTCGCCGCGCCGGATGCGCCTGCGGCAGCGACCGTGTGGCCAGCCGACGGGGTCGGACCTCACACCGGGCAGGTCCTGGAGGTCGGCGAGGGCGATGCGTCCATCGGCGACCTCGCCGCGGTGGGGGAGACGACGTACGCCCTCGGAGGCCGTTGGTACGAGGGAAGGTCCGAGCCGTTCCTGCAGTCCTCCGCCGACCGCCAGACCTGGTCGCAGGTCGAGCTCCCCGGCGAGGTGAACGAGCGTGGCATCGTGCTGAGCGCCATCGCGGGGCAGCCCGAGGGCGGCGTGGTCGCGGTCGGCATGGACGAGGACGAGTCGCCGATCGCGGTCCTCGTCGAGACCGGCGAGGTGGTGGACCTGCCGGCGCCGGCCGAGGGGAGGCTTGCCGGGATCATCGAGGCGGAGGCCTCCGACCGTGGCCTCGTCGTGCTGACCGCGGTCGAGCGCGAGGACGGGGGAGGGGAGACCCAGGCGCTGGTCTCCGTCGACGGTGGAGCCACCTGGTCGACGTCGAAGGCGCTGCCCGGCACCGAGGCCGTCCTCAACGGGATGGTGGCGGTGAAGAACGGGTTCGTGGCCACCGGCTACTCCCTCAACGGGGGGAGTACCTGCCCGCTGCCTGGTTCTCCAAGGACGGGACCTCGTGGAAGACCGAGGCGCTGCCCGCCTTCCCTGGCCACCACGCGGGCTGGGCGAGCTGGGTGAACGCGCCCAGCGCGGGCGGCGGCACCGTGTTCGCCGCCCTGAGCGACGAGGAGAAGCTCTTCTCGGTCGTGCTCCGGCGCTCGCCCGCCGGGCGGTGGTCGCGGTTCGGCGACCTGCCGTCGTGGCGCACCCCAGGGGGCTCGCCACTGGTCGTGGCGGACGGACGCGAGGTCGTGGCCGTGCGCTCGTGGAACGGGCTCCTGCAGAGCGGCAAGCTCAGCGCGAAGGGAGCCTGGAGCACCCTGGGGGAGACCGGCGCCCTGCCCAAGGTCGACGGCTGGGAGACCATCGCCCAGCTGGGCGAGGAGACGGCGCTGGTCGGATCCCGCTCCGAGGTCGAGCTCTCCTCCGGCGACGGGTGGACGAGGACCACGAGCCTGACCCCGTTCTCGCTGGCAGACGACGTCCTGGAGTCCGCTGACTGGCAGCCGGCCCAGGTCGCGGGCACCTCGGGCATGGCGGCGGTCACCGACGAGGAGGGCAACGCGTTCGTCGCGTCGGAGCAGATCAGGCCCTCCGACGTCTCCGGGGTGGTCGACGAGTCCGACGTCACCGGCTGGTTCCGCGCTGCCGGGGCGAAGAAGTGGAAGCCCGCGCGCGGGCTGGCCGGTCCTCGCACGGAGTTCCTCGGCGAGGCGAGCATCCACGACGGCGAGTGGGTCGTGACCGGTGTCGACCGGGCCAGCTTCGTCGCCAGCGACCACAGCTACGGCGCACTGTGGACGTCGCGGAACGGGGTGTCGTGGAAGCGCGCCAAGGGTCCCTTCGACGTGGACCGCTCCAGCGACTCCTGGTTGAACGGCACCTGTGTGCTGCCCGGCGGCGACCTGGTGGCCGTCGGCGGGGTCGAGGACCCGACCAAGGGCGTCCGGCCGGTGGCCTTCCGCCGCGGTGAGGGCGGCTGGAAGCGGCTCGACATCCAGGGTCTGGGTGCAGGAGTCACCGGACTCGACTCATGCGCCGGCACCGACGACGTGGTGCTCTTCCAGGGCACCGCAGCCGGTCGGGACGCCACCTGGTCCACCACCGACGGCGAGGAGTTCACGAGCGTCGAGATCGGCGGCACCGAGGACAACGTCGGCACCATCGTGTCGATGGACCAGGGCTTCGCCGCCCCGGCGGGGTGTACGGCGGCCAGCAGGCGCGGGCCGTGGTGTGGCTCTCGGCCGACGGCGTGGAGTGGAGCTCCGTCGACGTCCCGGTCAGTCGGCCCATGGCCGCCACCTCGGTCCTGGCCAACGAGTCCGGCCTCGTGGTGGGGCTCGAGAGTCAGAACGGTCCAGCTGTGGCAGTCCTGGAGAACGTCGAGGAGCTGCTGCAGTAGTGGGCGACGCCGCGAGCTGGCGGGCTCAACGCTCCCGGTCGGGCGGTAGCCGCAGGGCGGTGAGCGTGGTGGCCAGCATCTCGTAGTGCCCGACCAGCAGCAGCACCTCCAGGCAGGTGCGTTCGTCCAGCTCGGCACGCAGCCGGGTCCACGTGGCGTCGCACAGGTCCCGGTCGTGGTGCAGCTCGTCGGTGACGGTGAGCAGCAGTCGCTCGCGCCCGGTCCAGCCCTCGGCCTCCGGCCCGGCGACGACCCGCTCGAGCTCGACGGGGCCGATCCCGGCACGCGCGCCGAGCCGGGCGTGGTGGGTGAACTCGTAGTCGCAGCCGGTCAGCGTCGCCACCCGCAGGATCACCAGCTCGGTCTCGCGGCGCGGTAGGCGACCGCCGGGCATCAGCCGACCCGCGAAGTGCAGCCATCCCCAGAAGAGCCGTCGGTTGCGACCGAGGGTGAGGAAGAGTGCCGGCGGCTCGGTGCCGGCGACCCGGCCCGCTATCCGGGCGAACCCGGTGACCACCGGTCCGACCTCGCGCCAGCCGCCCGGGGCGACGCGCGGCCGCCGGTCGGTGGGGCTGCTCGGAAGCATCGCTCACGCCTCCCGCGGACGGCGGGCACGGCCGACCTCGGGCAGCGCGCGGTTGGCCCCGGCGCTCATCGCCTTCATCGCCAGCAGGTAGCCGGGCGGGAAGAGGCGCTGCACCAGGTGGATGAACCGGATGTCGGGGGAGGTGTAGACCCAGTAGCGGTTGCGACGTACGCCGGTCAGGATCGACTCCGCGGCCTGCTCGGCGGTGACGGCCCGGGCCCGGAACCTGTGGTGCAGCCGCTCGAACCTCTCGCTCGCCTTGTCCACCCCGGCGATGGTGACGGTCTCGGTGAGCGGCGTCGCGACCCCGCCGGGGCAGACCAGGCTGACGCCGATGCCGTGCCGGGCCAGGTCGAAGCGCAGCACCTCCGAGACGCCCCGCAGCCCGAACTTGCTCGCGCTGTACGCCGCGTGCCAGGGCATCCCGATGATCCCCGCGGCCGAGGACACGTTGACCAGGTGCCCGCCGCGACCGGCCTCGATCATCGGCGGCACCAGGGTCTCGATGACGTGGACCGGACCCATCAGGTTGACCTCGACCAGCCGCCGCCAGTGCTGGTGCTCCAGGCTCTGCACGGTGCCCCAGGTCGAGATGCCGGCGATGTTCATCACCACGTCCATGGTGCCTGAGGTCGCGGTCACCTCGCCCGCCAGCCCGCGCACGGCGTCATAGTCGGCGATGTCCGCGGCAGCGGCGTGCGCGACCGTGCCGCCAGCGGCGCGGATCTCCTCGGCGGTCCGGTGCAGGCCAGCGGCATCCACGTCGGTCAGGTGGAGCACCGCACCCTGGGCCGCGGCGGCCCGGGCCGTGGCCCGCCCGATGCCGCTGGCGCCGCCGGTGATGAACACCTTGCGGTTGTCGAGGTCACGCAGGCGGCGTGTTCTGAGTCCCATCGTCGGAGTCTGGCAGAGCCGGCAGCACGGTGGTCCCGGCGCGCGGGCCGGGGCCAGGGCGGCTGGGCTGGTCTTCGGCGTACCCGCAACTGATGAACTTTTCTCTCACATCGAGCGGCGGCCACTAACGTCGGAGGACGGCTCGGGACGGGGGTGTTCGGAGGGACGCGCTGATGACGGACGAGACACTGTTCGCCCCGCGGGGGCGACGGCTGATGCTCGGGCTGCTCCTCGCCCTGGTGTTTGCCTGCGTGTGGGTGTGGGTCTCCAACGATCGCGAGACCAGCCGGTTCGACCAGGCCATGAGCCGGTTCGAGGCACCGCGCGAGTGGACCGTGGTCGCGCAGTCCCGCCAGCCGGCCCGCAAGGTGTGCCTGAGCGCAGGCGGCTGCCCCAGCGCCTGGACGCGCTGGACGGTGCCCGGCCCGGTGGCGCCCCTGGACCTGGACGCGCTCCTGGACCGGGCCGGATGGGACATGAGCCTGGACGAGAACTGTCCCGGGAGCGGTGCGGTGAGGCTCGTGGGAGGCCTGAACCCGCGCAACTGCGGCGCCCACGGCCAGGCGGACGGCTACCGGGCCACGGTCAGCCAGCACGTCCTGCCGGACAGCGGACTGGTCGAGGTGATCGTCCGCCTGGAGTCGCGGGACGGCCGGTCCTGGGTACCGAATCCGTTTAGTAGTTCCCAGTAGGCTTGCCGTGGCCTGAAAGGGGGCACAGCCATACCGTGACCGTCATCGAGAAGAAGCCCGCCAGCCAGATCGCACATCTGACCGCGGACGACATCGAGGCCATCGGCCGAGAGCTCGACGAGCTCCGGGCGTCGGTGCTGGAGAGCCGAGGCGAGTCCGACGCGGCCTACATCCGGCGCATGATCGACGTACGCCGCAAGCTCGAGCTCGCTGGCCGCCTGGTGCTGCTCGCGGGCAGCAAGCGCCGGTCCGCCTGGCTGCTGGGCACCGCCTGCCTGTCCTTGTCCAAGATCCTGGACAACATGGAGATCGGCCACAACGTCCTGCACGGTCAGTGGGACTGGATGCGGGACCCCAAGATCCACTCCTCCACCTGGCAGTGGGACCACGCGTCCCCGCCCTCGCAGTGGAAGGAGGCGCACAACGTCCAGCACCACCGGTTCACCAACATCGTCGGCAAGGACAACGACCTCGGCTACGGCATCATGCGTGTCGACGAGGACCAGGAGTGGCGGCCCCGCTTCCTGATCCAGCCGCTGTGGAACATGGCCAACGCCCTGATCTTCGAGTACGGCATCGCGATGTACGACGTGGAGTTCGGTGAGCACCTCCGCCAGAAGCGGGGCTTCACCCCCGAGCTGCGCGACCGGGTCAAGGAGACGCTGAAGCAGATCGGTCGGCAGGCGGCGAAGGACTACGTCGTCTTCCCGGCGCTCTCGGGGCGGTCCTGGAAGTCCACCCTCACGGCCAACGCCACCGCCGGGGTGGTCCGCAACGTGTGGAGCCACTCGGTCATCATGTGTGGCCACTTCCCCGAGGGGGTCGAGACGTTCGAGCAGCCCGCGCTGGACCAGGACGAGACCCGCGGCGAGTGGTACCTGCGGCAGATGCTGGGCTCCGCCAACATCTCGGGGTCTCCGCTGACCCACGTGATGTGCGGCAACCTGTCTCACCAGATCGAGCACCACCTCTTCCCGGACCTGCCCAGCAACCGCTACGCCGAGATCGCGCCGCAGGTGCGCGACCTCTTCCAGCGCTACGGGCTCTCCTACAACTCCCGGCCCCTGGTGCGCCAGGTCGGCAGCGCCTGGCACAAGGTGCTGCGCCTCTCGCTGCCCAACGGCTGGCTGGAGGAGACGACCGTGCGCAACGCCCCTCACAGGTGGCCAAGCTGTTCGGTCGACGGGCTCAGGCCGCGGCCTTCGCGTCCCCGGTCGGGTCGAGCACCTCGGCGGGGTCCTCGTCCTGCCACGCCTTGCCGGCTCGCGAGGCGTTGTAGGCAGCCAGGTCCAGGATCCCCTCGCGCTTGGCGACCAGTGCCGGCACCAGGGCCTGGCCGGCCACGTTGGTGGCCGTGCGGCCCATGTCCAGGATCGGGTCGATCGCCAGCAGCAGGCCGACGCCCTCCAGGGGCAGGCCGAGGGTGGAGAGCGTCAGGGTCAGCATCACCGTCGCGCCGGTCACGCCCGCGGTGGCCGCGGAGCCGATGACCGCCACGAACGCGATCAGCGCGTAGTCGGTCAGGGCGAGGTCCAGCCCGAAGAACTGGGCCACGAAGATCGCCGAGACTGCGGGATAGATCGAGGCGCAGCCGTCCATCTTCGTGGTCGCCCCCAGCGGCACCGCGAACGACGCGTAGGCCTTGGGCACCCCCAGGTTGCGCTCGGTCACTCGCTGGGTCACCGGCATGGTGCCGACCGAGGAGCGGGAGACGAAGGCCAGCGAGATCGCGGGCCAGGCGCCGGAGAAGAACTGCTTGACCGACAGGCCGTTGGTGCGCAGCAGCACCGGGTAGACCACGAACAGGACCAGGGCGAGACCGAGGTAGATGGCGACGGTGAAGCTGCCCAGGGAGCCCAGGGCGTCCCAGCCGTAGGTGGCCACCGCCTTGCCCAGCAGTCCGACCGTGGCGATCGGGGCCAGCAGGATCACCCACCACAGCACCTTCTGGACCACCAGCAGGGCGGAGCGGACGATGGCCAGGAACGGCTCGGCGGCGTCACCCACCTTGAGGGTGGCGACACCGACCGCGATGGCCACCACCAGGATCTGGAGCACGTTGAACGACAACCCCACGGAGCCGTCGGAGCCCGCGCTGGCCTCCAGGCCGAGGGCGTTGGCCGGGACCAGGCCGGTCAGGAAGTCCAGCCAGGACCCGCTGCTCGACGGCGCGGCGGCGGCCTCGGCGGAGACGCTGGTGTTGTTCCCCGGCTGGATGATCAGCCCGAGGGCGATGCCGATGCCCACCGCGATCAGCGCGGTGGCCGCGAACCAGGCCAGCGTCTTCCACGCCAGCCGAGCCGCTCCGGTGACGTCGCGCAGGTTGGCGATCGAGGCCACGATGGCCAGGAAGACCAGCGGCGGGACGATGGTGCGCAGCAGGGTGACGAAGATGCTGCCGATCTGGGTGAGCGTCTCGGTCAGCCAGTTGGGGTCCGGCTCGCCGGTGGCGGCGTCGACGCCGTCCGCGCCCATGGACCGGGCGACCAGCCCGAGCACGACGCCGAGGACCAGCCCGATCAGGACCTGGACGCCGAACGAGGGGAGCCAGCGACGCCGGGCGGGCGTCGAGGTGGTGGTGGAGCTCATGGAGAGGTGCTGCCTTTCGCTGCGGCCGGGCGGCAGGCGCGTGGCCACACCGTCGGCTCCGGGGTCGGGGACGAGGGGAGTGTCAGGACCGACAACGGGAGCTCTGGGTGCGCTGCAGGTCGACGGCGAGGCGACGCGTCAACAGGTCGCCTTCGCTCGTGGTGAGTAGTCGCACGAAGAGCAGAACCGCATCGACCCGCCGGTTCATTCCCGATCAGGCTCCGTGGTGCATCGCGGGCGCATCGAGGGCGCACCGGCGGGGTACACCGGCAGACAACGACGAGGAGGACCTGATGAACCAGCACGTCACGACGAGGCACGAGCTGTGAGGCCGCGCTGGAGCAGCGGACCCTCCGAGCTGGTGCTGGTGCGTCACGGCGAGAGCGTGGGCAACCACGCAGACCTCCAGGCCCGCGAGTCCGGGGCGGAGTACCTCGACCTGGACGCCCGCGACGCCGACGTCGAGCTCTCCGACACCGGCCACGCCCAGGCCAGGGCCGTCAACGCCTGGCTCCGCGAGGGCGGGGCCGAGCTGCCCGACGTGGTGATCGCCTCGCCGTACCGCCGGGCCGCGGAGACCGCACGGCTGGCACTGGACGGTCTCGGGACGGACCTGGTCCTCGACGAGCGGCTGCGCGAGCGGGACCTGGGGATCTTCGACGGGATGACCGGTGTCGGGATCAGGGCTCGCCACCCCGAGGAGGCCGAGCGTCGCGAGAAGCTCGGGAAGTTCTACTACCAGCCGCCCAGCGGTGAGAGCTGGGCAGACGTGGTGCTGCGCATCCGCAGCCTGCTCACCGACCTGCGCGAGGGGTACGACGGCGCCCGGGTCTGGTTGTTCTCCCACCAGGCAGTGATCATGAGCTTCCGCTACGTGCTGGAGGAGGTCGCTGAGCAGGACCTCCTCGAGCTCGACCGGAAGATCCAGATCCCCAACGCCTCGGTGACCACCTACCGGCGCAGCGGGGACCACCTCGAGCTCGTCGACTTCGCCGACACCACTGCCGTGGACAAGGCCGAGGCCGCGGTGACCCGGGAACCCTCCCAGGGAGGGCGTGGCGATGAGCAGGCCTGACCCGGTCGTCGTCACGCCGGCGGTGCTGCGGGACTGGCCCCTGCCGGCGCCCGGTGACAGCAAGCAATCTCGCGGACAGGTCCTGGTGGCCGGCGGCAGCGCGGCCACTCCCGGGGCGGTGCTGCTGGCCGGCACCGCGGCGCTGCGGGCGGGCGCGGGCAAGCTGGTGCTGGCCACCGTCGCCGACACCTGCCCGGCCCTGGGCGTCGCCGTCCCCGAGGCGGCGGTGCGGGCCCTGCCGCAGACCGGGGCGGGGGAGATCGCGGTCTCCGGAGCCGAGTCCCTGGGGGAGTGGGCACAGGCCGCGGACGCGCTGCTCCTGGGCAGCGGGTGCGGCGATCCCGACCTCGCCACCGAGCTGATCGAGGCACTCGTGCCGGACCTGGACCTGCCGGTCACCATCGACGCCCTGGGGTCGGCGTACCTGACGCACCACCCCGAGGGGCTGCACCGCCTCGAAGGCCGCGTGGTGGCCACGCTCAACCCCACCGAGATGGCCCACGTCGCCGGCTGCGAGGTCGACGAGGTCGAGGAGGACCCGTGGGCCGCGGCGACGGCGGTGGCCCGCCGGTCCCGGGTCGTGGTCCTGTTCGGCGGGGAGCGCAAGCACGTGGTCGCTCCGGACGGCCGCGCCTGGCTGATCGAGGGAGGCGGGCCGGGCCTGGGCGTCTCCGGCTCCGGCGACGTGCAGGCCGGGATCGTCACCGGGCTGCTGGCCAGGGGAGCCGACCCCGCGCAGGCCGCAGTGTGGGGCGCCTACCTGCACGCCCGCACCGGCGAGCGGCTCGCTGCCACGGTGGGACAGGTGGGCTACCTGGCGGGAGAGCTGCTGGGCGAAGTGCCTCGAGTGCTCTCCGAGCTGGGCTGAGGCGCCGCCGGACCTTGGCGATCCGGCCGCGCCGGGGGCGCATCCGTGGAATCGTTGCGGGTCCACGAGGGGCGAGCGCGAAGGAGACCCGGTGGCGAGGACCGCGACCCAGCTCGCGAGGGACACCCCGGAGCTCTGGTCACCCGTGTGGGCAGAGGTGGCCGTCGCCCTGTCCGCGCACTGGCGGGCCGGACGTGGTCACCTGCTCACCGAGGACGCCCTGCGGCTCAGCGCCGTCGTGGCGCTCGGGGACGCGGGGGTCGACCCGTCCCGGGTCACCGCGGACGTCCCCGAGCCCGTCCTGCGCCAGGGGGTGGCGGACCTGGTCGTCGACGGGCTCTCCGGGGTGGTCGTGCAGCTGCGGTACTCGGCCGCCCGCACCGACTCGCGGCCGGCCGCGGTGCCGATGGGCGAGCTGCTGGGCGACGTGATGCGGCTGGGCTGCGTGCCGGCTCGTCGCCGGTGGGTGGTGCAGGTGATCAGCGCGCGCACCATGAGCCACCTCGCCAGCGCCGCGGACCGGCACTCCCTGGTCTGGCCCAGCGAGGTGGGCCGCCGACTGGTGGTGGAGCGCGGCGCGTTGGAGTGG
Organism: Nocardioides houyundeii; assembly: GCF_002865585.1. Lineage (NCBI taxonomy): Bacteria > Bacillati > Actinomycetota > Actinomycetes > Propionibacteriales > Nocardioidaceae > Nocardioides > Nocardioides houyundeii. Next base: position 1,209,779 of record NZ_CP025581.1, read on the forward strand.
CTGCCGGCTGCCGCCCAGCGGGCCGTCGGCCGCGCCCCGTGGCAGCTGCCCGTGGTCGCCACCTGCACCGACGTGCTCGCCGTGCACGGAGAGCTGGCGCTGTTCGCCCTCGAGGTGGAGACCCCCGGTGCTCCGCCGCCCGGGGGTGAAGCCGAGCTGGGCGAGGTCGGACCACGGCGCCGGGACGAGCCGCCCGAGTCCCCGAGAGGCACGGCGCGGGCCGACATCCTGGACGCGGTACGGCGCATCCTTGCCGCCTCCGACCAGGACACCTTCGGCGTCGAGGAGGTGGTCGCGGACCTGAGCGCCCGGGGGAGCCGCTTCGCCGCGGCGACGGTGCGCACCATGCTCACCAGCCACATGTGCGCCGACGTGCGCGGCCGCGGCATCGCGGCCTTCGACGACGTGGAGCGCGTCGGTCCCGGGACCTACCGCTTGCGCGCGGGGCGCTGAGCGGGCGCGGTCCTGCGGGCCCGCTCGATCGCCCGCATGCCGTGGTGCAGCACCACCGCGGCGATGGTGCCGAGCGCGATGCCGGTGAAGGTCATGTTCCCGGCGTTCAGGGTGAGGTCGCCGATGCCGAAGATGAGCGCCACCGCTGCCGGGTACTGGTTGGAGGGCAGGGAGAAGTCGACCTGGTTGTCGATCCAGATCTTCACGCCGATCAGGCCGATGAGCCCGTAGAGCGCCACCGTGACACCGCCGAGGACGCCGGCGGGGACGGTGTTGAGCACCGCGCCGAACTTGGGCGAGAGGCTGAGCGCCACCGCGACCACACCCGCCACCCAGTAGGCCGCGGTGGAGAAGACCCGGGTCGCGGTCATCACCCCGATGTTCTCGCCGTACGTCGTGGTGGCGGAGCCGCCGCCCGCGCCGGCCAGCGTGGTCGCCAGGCCGTCGGCCAGCAGGGCCGCCCCGGTCCGGTCGTTGATCGACTCGTCGCCGACCAGGTGGGCGACGCTGCGCACGTGGCCGACGTTCTCGGCGATCAGCACCAGCACCACGGGCAGGAACATCGGGACCACCGACCAGGTGACGTCCGGGCTGGCGAAGTCCGGCCACCCGAACCACGCGGCCTCGCGCACGGGATCCAGCTCCAGCTCTCCGGTCAGCAGCGCCGTGGCGTAGCCCACCGCGACGCCGATCAGGATCGACAGCCGGGCCGCCAGGCCACGGAACGCCACGGAGACCACCACGATGGTCAGCAGGGTGACGACGGCCAGCAGGGGGTCGTCCTGGAAGTTGGCGGTGGCCGCACCGCCGAGGTTGAACCCGATCAGGGCCACGATCGCCCCCGTCACCACCGGGGGCATCAACGCGTCGATCCAGGCGCTGCCGACGACGGTGACCAGCAAGCCCACGGCAGCCAGCAGGGCGCCGGTGACCATGATGCCGAACAGTGCCGCCCCCATGCCGTGATCACCCATGGACGCCTGGATCGGGGCGATGAAGGCGAAGGAGGAGCCGAGATAGCTGGGCACCCGGTTGCGGGTGAGCAGCAGGAACAGCATGGTGCCCACGCCGGAGAAGAACAGGGTGGTGGTGGGCGGGAAGCCGGTGATCAGCGGCACCAGGAAGGTGGCGCCGAACATCGCCACCACGTGCTGGCCACCGAACCCGATGGTGCGGGGCCAGGAGAGGCGTTCCTCGGGGCGGACGATCGCCTCGGGGGAGGCGGTACGCCCGTCGCCGTGCAGGGTCCAGGACACGTGTGCTCCTCAGTGCTCGCGAAGGGCCGCCCTCGGGGCGACGGGGGGATGCTAGCCGGACCCGGGCCTGCCTCGGCACCCCGCCGGCGTCGGGCCAAAATCGATGATCTTTCGACTGACGCCCGCTTTCCAGGGCTAGTCAGTGATTCTCCTCGCACCTAGCGTTCTTGGACGGGAGCGTCGGCGGGGCCCGTCGGGTGTGCTGCAGCACCCGGCGGGTCCCGTCCTCGGGAGCTCAGGCCTGGGGGGTCCTCAGGATCTCCACGACACCGGCGTACATGGTGGCCTTGATGGCGCCGAGGGTGGCACGATCCTTGCCTGCCAGGTCCCGGACCCGGGCGGCCGCGGTGCCGCGGAGCTCCTCGAGGCCGCTGACCCCGTCCACCAGACCGGCTGCCATCGCCTCGGCGCCGCCGTACCGACGGCCCGTGGTCATCGCCTCCACCGCGGCCGCCGGCGTGAGCTTGGCGGTGATCAGGGCGGACATCCCGGTGGTGAACGGGATGTGGATGTCGACCTCGGGAAGCAGAAGAACCCGCGGTCCTCGCGCATCACCCGGAAGTCGTGGGCCATGGCGAGCATCGCGCCGCCGCCGAAGGCGTGGCCGTTGACCGCGGCGACCGTCGGGACCGGCAGGGTGAGCACCTTGGCGAACAGCGCGTGGATGCGGTCGACGTACCAGCCGAGGCGGTCGCCGTTGGCGCCCAGCCACTCCAGGTCGAGACCGTTGGAGAAGAACTTCCCGCTGCCCGCGGTGACCAGCACGGCCGGCTCCGTGGAGTCGGCGATCTCGTCCAGCAGGGCGTCGGTCTGCTCCAGCCACTCCGGGTGGAAGCGGTTCTCGTCCGAGCCGAGGTCGAGCGTCCAGACGGTGCTGTCCTTGGTGAGCGTGGGCATGCGGGGGCTCCTGTGGCAGGTCGCGAGCAGATCCGGCGAACCGTACCGGAGCGCCGGGCCCCGGGACTCAGTCGGTGCGTTCGGCCAGCACCAGCACCTCGTAGTGGCGGGTCTGGGGAAACATGTCCAGCAGCACGGCCCGGCGCGGGCGCAACGACGGCATCGCCGCCAGGTCCCGCGCCAGGGACTCCGCGTTGCAGCTGGAGTAGAGGACGTGCCGGACCCCGGAGTCCTCCAGCCACCCGGCGAGGACCGGCCCGATGCCCCGGCGCGGCGGGTTCACCACCACCAGGTCCGGCGACCGGTCCTGGGCCAGGGCCCAGGCGGTGGCGTCGGCAGCGACGAACTCGGCCGGAGCGCCCAGCTCCCGCGCGCTGGTGCGCGCGCTCGCCACGGCCTCGGCGCTGACCTCGACCCCGGTCACCGCGAGCCCCGGGCGGGCCAGGTGCAGCGCGAAGCCGCCGACCCCGCAGTACAGGTCCCACACCTGGGCGGGCGCGGTCTCCCCGACGGGAAGGAGCTCGGCGACCCAGGCCGCCGCCTGCCGGTAGAGGCTGGCGGCGACCTCGGTGTTGGTCTGGAAGAAGCTCTGCGGGCGAAGGTGCAACGTCAGGTCGTTGACCCGCATCGCCAGCGTGGAGCCGTGCAGCACGATCTCGCGCTCGCCCTCCAGGACGGCCTTGTGCTCGGGCTGAAGGTTGACCGAGACCACACGCAGCCGGGGGAGGGCGGCCAGCAGCCCCGGCAGGTGCTTGCTGATCCGGGTCACCGGCTCCTGGGAGCGCAGCACGAACCGGACCATGAGCTCGCCCGCCTCTGACTCGGTGACCAGCAGGTGCTTGAGCTCGCCGCGCCGCGCGGTCACGTCGTACGGCGCGATCGCGGCGGTGCTGATGAACGCCGCCAGCAGCGGGAGCGCAGCCTGCAGACCGGCGGAGTGCAGAGGACAGTCACGCAGGTCGATCCCGGAGCCGGCGGCGTCCAGGATGCCCAGGGTCGGCGCGTCGGCGGTGCCGCCCACGACCATCTTGGCCTTGTTGCGGAACCTCTCGCCCGGGCCCACCACCGGCGGCTGCCACTCGAGGTCGGGATCGGGGAGCAGGGCCTGCACCTGCCGTGTCTTCGCGGCGAGCTGGTCGGCTCGGGGAACCTCCAGCAACGTGCAGGAGCGACACCGGTGGGCGTCGTAGTGGGCGCAGTCCATGACGTTGGCGAACCTACCTTCCCCGCCCTCATCCCTTACTCTTGTCGCTGCTCAGGGTTCTGCGCGTTCTCGGAGGTGGGTACGGCGCGCGTCGTCCCTGCGCACCCGAAAAGAGTCCTTGCGTGTCACCCCTCGCTTCATACCGGCGGCTGCTCGACCTCGTCGGCCCGGCCTACGTCCTGGTCGCCTTCATCGGCCGTCTGCCCACCTCCATGAGCCAGCTCGGCACCCTGGTGCTGATCTCCTCGACGACCGGGAGCTATGCCAGCGGCGGTCTGGCCGCCGGGGCCCTGGCGATCGCGAACGCTGTCGGCTCCCCGCTGGCCGGCGCCCTGTCGGACCGCCACGGGCAACGGCCCGTCGTCCTCGTCCAGTCCCTGCTCGGCGCCCTCGCCCTGGGCGTGCTGGTCATCGCCGCGCACGCCGACTGCTCGACCCCGGTGCTGGTGCTGTGCGCTGCGGTCGCCGGGTCGCTGCTCCCTCAGGTCGGTCCGCTCTCCCGGGTGCGCTGGCGCCCGCTGGTCGCCGACTCCGGTGTGCACCACCGTCGTCTGCTGGACACCGCGTTCTCCTACGAAGGGGCAGCCGACGAGGCCTCGTTCGTGCTCGGTCCGGCGCTGGTCGGGACCGGGGTGGCGCTGATCTCGCCGGAGGCGGCGATGCTGATGGCCTCGGCGCTGCTGGTCGTCTTCGGATGCGCTTTCGCGCTGCACCCCACCGCCCCCGGTGCCGTGCCGCGGCCCGCGCCGGGGACGGTGGTGGCCCGGGTGGTCACCCCGTTCTTCGTCGTCCTGCTGCTGGCCCTGATGTGTGTGGGGATGCTGTTCGGTGCCACCCAGACCGGCACCACGGTGATGGCCGACGCGGCGGGGGAGCCGGGGCTGGCGGGGCTGATCCACGCGGTGCTCGGGATCGGCAGCGTGATCGCCGGGCTCGGCACCGCGCTGCTCCCGGAGTCCTTCGGCCACGCCCGCCGGATGCTCGTCTGCGCGGTGGCGCTGCTGGTGATGTCGCTGCCGCTGCTCGCGGTGGACAGCCTGACCGGCCTGGTGCTGGTGGTGCTGGCGCTCGGCTTCGGGGTCGCCCCCTACCTGATCAGCGTCTTCACCCTGGGGGAGCGGGCGCTGCCGCAGAGCCGGGCCAGCCTGGGGCTGAGCCTGCTGGCCAGTGCGGTCGGCCTGGGCTACGCGCTGGGGGCTGGTGCGGCTGGCCGGCTGGCCGACGCGCACGGCCACACCGCCGCCTTCACCGTCACCGTGGGCGCCATGGTGCTGGCCGTGGTGCTGGCCCTGGTGGTCCGGGCCCGGGACCGCTCGGGGCCCCAGGCCGCTGCCGGGTCAGCCGCGGAGCCGGCCCATCCACTCCTCGACGTCGTGTGAGGCGCGGGGGAGCGCGGCGCTGAGGTTGCGGCTGCCGTCGCCGGTCACCAGGATGTCGTCCTCGATCCTGATGCCGATCCCGCGCAGCTCCTCGGGCACCAGGAGGTCGTCGTCCTGGAAGTAGAGCCCCGGCTCCACGGTCAGGACCATGCCCTCGGCGAGGTCGGCCTTGGTGTAGGACTCCGGTGCGGCGCGTCCGCAGTCGTGCACGTCCATCCCGAGCATGTGCGAGGTGCCGTGCAGCGTCCACCGGGCGTAGACCTTGGAGTCGGGGTCCAGCGCCTCCTCGGCGGAGACCGGGAGCAGCCCCAGGTCGGAGAGCCCGTGGGCGAGCACCTCCATCGCCGCCTGGTGCGGCGCCAGGAAGGCCGCGCCCGGGCGGACCGCGGCGATGCCGCGCTCCTGGGCAGCCAGGACGAGCTCGTAGAGGTCGCGCTGGAGGTCGGTGAAGGTGCCGGAGACCGGAAGGGTCCTGGTCACGTCGGCGGTGTAGAGGTTGCGGCCCTCCACCCCCATGTCGAGCAGGATCAGCTCACCGGGCCTGACGGGCCCGCTGTTCTCGATCCAGTGCAGGGTCGTGGCGTGCGAGCCGCCGCCGACGATGGAGTCGTAGCCGATGTCGTTGCCCATCGCCCGGGCCCGGCGGAAGAAGGTGCCCTCCACCCAGCGCTCGCCGTACTCCAGCACCCGGTCCCACTCGCGCACCGAGTCCTCGAAGCCCAAGGTGGTGATGTCACAGGCCTCGGCCAGCTCGGCGACCTCCCAGTCGTCCTTGACCAGGCGCATCTCAGAGACCACCCGGGCCAGGTCGGTGTCCAAGGTGTCGTCCCCGGGGACCAGGGCGTCCACGGTGGCCGAGACGCCGCGGTGCACGCGGGTCTTGCCGGTCCCGGCGAGCGCGCCCGGCAGCTCGTCGACGTGCCGGACCTCCAGGCCCAGCGAGTCCGACATCTCCTCCAGTGATGGACGGGCTCCGGCCCAGAGCGCGCCGTACTGGCGGTCCCGGAAGAACTCGTCGGTCTCCCGCGAGGAGCGGGGCCTGGCGTAGAGCACCGCGTCGCCGTCCGCGAGCACCAGCACGGCATCGGTGCTCTGGTTGCCCGAATAGTAGGTGTGCGCGGTGTCGGGGCGGAAGCGGTAGTCGGTGTCGTTGGAGCGCACCTTGAAGGTGCCGGCGGGCAGCACGAGGCGCTCGCCGGGGAAGGCCTCGGCCAGGCGCGCCCGCCGGGCAGCGGCGCTGGCGGTCACCGGGTGCCGGGGGACCGTCGCCTCCCGCTCGCCCCAGCCGGTGCGCATGAAGGCGGCGTACGCCTCCGGCACCGCGGGGTCGTGGGACTCCGTCCGCGGCTGGGTCGTCGGTGTCGTGCCTGGCTGGGTCTGGGACTCCTCGCTCACGGACTTCACTGTACGCCGCGCGGTCACGCCCCGTTAGGCTGCCGACCATGTCCAGCCACCGTCGCCAGAGCGCTGCCTTCACGCTCGTGGTCACGCTGTTGGCGCTGCTGGGCGCGGCCGCGATGCTGCTGGTGATCGCGCTCTCCGGAGCACCCTCGTCGCTGGCCCTGGCCACGGTGCTGGCGTTCCTGCCGGTGGGACCCGTGGTGGGGGTGTTCCTGTGGTTGGACCGCTACGAGCCGGAGCCGCGCACGCTGCTGGCCGCGGGCGTGCTGTGGGGGGCCTTCGTCGCCACCGCCGCCGCGCTGGTGCTGCAGGGCCTCGGTGGGCTGTTCGGCGGGTTCGACGACTCCCAGATGCTCGCCGTCGTCGCCCCGGTCACCGAGGAGGCCACCAAGGGCCTGTTCCTGCTGCTCCTGCTGTGGTGGCGCCGGGCGGAGCTGGACGGCATCCTCGACGGAATCGTCTACGCGGGCATGGTCGGCATCGGGTTCGCCTTCATCGAGAACATCCTCTACCTGGCGGCCGCGTACGACGGCACCGACGGCCTGGGCCCGGGCGGCACCGAGGCGTTGACGGCCACCTTCGTGGTCCGCTGCCTGGTCAGCCCGTTCGCCCACCCGCTCTTCACCGCGTTCACCGGCATCGGCGTGGGCATCGCGGTCGGCAGCCGTCGGCCGCTGGTGCGCGTGCTGGCGCCCCTGGCTGGGTACCTGGTGGCTGTGCTCACCCATGGCCTCTGGAACGCCTCCGCCATCGGTGGCCTTGAGCAGTTCGCCACGGTCTACCTGACCATGATGGCGCCCGGCTTCGCCGCGCTCATCGCCTTCGTGATCTGGCTGCGCCGTTCCGAGCGCACCATGCTGACCCGGGCGCTGCAGGACGCAGCCGCCCGCGGGCTGCTCCCGGCCTCCGACATCGGCTGGCTCGTGGACCTGAGAGCGCGCCGCGAGGCCCGGGCCTACGCCCGCCAGCACGGGGGAGCCCGCGCGGAGCGGGCGATGCGGGAGTACCAGCAGTCGGCGATCGAGCTGGGCTTCCTGCATCATCGGTACCTGCGCGGCACCCCGCCCCCGACTTCGCAGCCCGCGGCCAGCGCTTCATCACCCGGCTGGGTGCGGTGCGCCCTTACATCTCCTTCCCCGGACAGGTGGTCCCCACACGATGAGCGAGTCCTCGAGCCCCGAGACGGGCATCGACAGCACCCAGATGCTCACGGCACTGGTGCAGCTGCGCGGTGCCCTGCAGGGGGCCACGCTGCCGCTGGAGGTGCCCGGCGTCGCGGAGAGCCGCAAGGCGCGCGCCGACATGATCGCCCAGCTGGAGGACTACGTCATCCCGCGGCTGATGACCATCGAGGCCCCGATGCTCGCCGTGGTGGGTGGCTCCACCGGCGCCGGCAAGTCGACGCTGGTCAACTCGCTGGTCGGCCACCGGGTGACCGAGCCGGGGGTGCTGCGGCCCACCACCCGCTCCCCGGTGCTGGTGCACAATCCCGAGGACGCCCAGTGGTTCGGCCAGGACCGGCTGCTGCCCGAGCTGGAGCGGGTCAGCTCCGCCACCAACGACCCGCACGCCCTCCAGCTCGTCCCGTCGGAGACAGTCCCGGCCGGACTGGCGATCCTGGACGCCCCCGACATCGACTCGGTCGAGGAGGCCAACCGGACGCTGGCCGCCCAGCTGCTCGCGGCGGCCGACCTGTGGCTCTTCGTCACCTCCGCCGCGCGGTACGCCGACCAGGTGCCGTGGGACTTCCTGCGTGAGGCGGCCGAGCGCTCCGCCGCGGTGGCGATCGTGCTCGACCGCACGCCCGACGACGCGATCGAGACCGTCTCCACGCACCTGGCCCGGATGCTGGCCAGTCGTGGGCTCAAGGACTCTCCGTTGTTCACGGTCACCGAGGAGCACATCTCCGAGACCGGGCTGCTGCCTGTCGCCGCGGTGGCGGCGATCCGGGGCTGGCTGGAGTCGCTGGCCGCGGACGCCGAGGCGCGTGCCGGCGTGGTGCGCCAGACCCTGGAGGGCGCCATCCGCACGGTCGCCCGTCGTACCCACGAGGTGGCGGACGCGGAGACCGAGCAGGCCGAGGTGCTGCGCCGGCTCCGCGAGGACGTCGACAAGGCCTACGACGCCGGGGTGGCCGGGGTGACCGCGGCGTCGGCCGACGGCACGCTGCTGCGCGGCGAGGTGCTCGCGCGGTGGCAGGAGTTCGTCGGCACCGGCGAGCTGCTGCGCTCCTTGGAGACCCGCGTGGGGTGGCTGCGCGACCGGGTGGTCAACGCCATCAAGGGCAAGCCCCAGCAGGCCGAGCGGGTCACGGTCGCGGTCGAGTCGGGCCTGGAGACCCTGCTGCTCGAGCACGCCGAGGCGGCTGCCGAGCGGGCCGAGGCCTCCTGGCAGTCGGTGGCCTCCGGCCAGGCCCTGCTCGCGGACGCGGGGGAGGACCTGGGGCGGGCCTCGCGCGACTTCCGGCGCAAGACCGAGCGGGCGGTGCGGGACTGGCAGGCCGACGTGCTGGAGATGGTGCGCACCGAGGGTGCCGACAAGCGCTCCACGGCCCGCTTCCTGGCCTACGGCGTCAACGGTCTGTCGGTGGCCCTGATGGTCGTGGTCTTCGCCCACACCGGCGGAGCGCTGGTGGGCGCGGAGGCCGGCATCGCCGGCGGTGGCGCGCTGCTGGGACAGAAGCTGCTGGAAGCGGTCTTCGGCGACCAGGCCGTGCGGACGCTGGCCGAGCGGGCCCGTCAGGACCTGGAACGCCGGGTGGACGAGCTCTTCGACGCGGAGCGCCGGCGCTACCTCGACCTGCTGGACTCCCTCAAGGTGACGCCGGGCTCCGCGGAGACGCTGCGCACCTGCGCGCGTCGGGTCGACGACCTGCGCTTCGCGCTGCTGGGTCGCAACGAGGCGGACCAGAGCGGGTCGTGAGCATCCCGGACGGGCGCACTACTGTTGGCCCACGAACCCATTCATCTCGGCTGAGGACACGATGACGTCACTTCTCGAGGGCGCCAAGAAGCTGGTGACCCGTGGCTCCGACATCGGCGGGCGCCTCGCCGGGCTGGAACAGGCCGTCACGTCTTCGGCTGGACGGCTCGACGACTCGGTGGTGGACGAGGCCTCCGCGGTGGTCACCCGCGCCGGCACCCGGCTCAAGCTCTCCGCGGACCACACGGTCGTCGCCCTGGCCGGAGCCACCGGCTCGGGCAAGTCCTCCACGTTCAACGCCCTGACCGAGCTCGAGCTCAGTGCCGTCGGGGTGCGCCGTCCCACCACGTCGTGGGCCACCGCCTGCGTCTGGGGCACCGAGGGTGCGCCGGAGCTGCTGGAGTGGCTCGGCATCCCGTCCCGGCACCAGGTCACCCGCGACAACCTGCTCAGTGCCGGCTCGAAGCATCCGCTGGAGGGCGTGGTCCTGCTGGACCTGCCCGACCACGACTCCACCGAGGTCTCCCACCACCTCGAGGTGGACCGGCTGGTCCGGCTGGCCGACATGCTCATCTGGGTGCTGGACCCGCAGAAGTACGCCGACGCCGCGATCCACGACCGCTACCTCGCGCCGCTGGCCACCCACCAGGACGTCATGCTGGTGGTGCTCAACCAGATCGACCGGGTGCCGCAGGAGCGCCGCTCCGCGATGGTCGAGGACGTGCGGCGACTGCTCGTCGCCGACGGGCTCACGGGTGTTCCGGTGCTGGCGGTCAGCGCCCGGGAGGGCACCGGCATGGACGAGCTGCGCGACGAGATCGCCCGCAAGGTCGCCAGCAAGAAGGTCACCAAGCAGCGCCTGGACGCAGACCTCCGCGCGGCTGCCGCCCGGATGGCCGAGCTCACCGGCAACGCGAAGACCCCGTCGCTGCCCCGGGAGCGGGTGGCGGCCCTGGAGGACGCCTTCGCCGAGGCAGCCGGTGCGCCGACCGTGGTCCGGGCGGTCGAGGACTCAACCCGGATCCGCGCCAACCGGGCCACCGGCTGGCCGGTCACCGCGTGGGTGACCAAGCTCAAGCCCGATCCGCTGAAGCGCCTGCACCTCGACCTGGGCGCCGCGGGCAAGGAGCTCACCGGCTCGGCGCGAACCTCGGTGCCCACCGCCAACCAGGTCCAGCGCGCCAAGGTCGACAGCGAGGTGCGCTCGCTGGTCGACGAGGTCTCGGTGGACCTCAGGCCGTCCTGGGCGAACGCGGTGCGCCAGGCCTCGGTCTCCCGCCTTCCCGACCTGGGGGACCGGCTGGACAAGGCGTTGGCCGCCACCGACCTCGGCGCGGAGCGGATCCCCGCCTGGGCAGGACTGGTGCGAGTCCTGCAGTGGCTGCTCATCGTCTCGGCGGCGGTCGGCGCGGTCTGGCTCGGTGTCCTGGCGTTGGGCTCCTACGCGCGGTTGCCGGAGGTGCCCACCCCCGAGTGGCGCGGCTTCCCGGTCCCCACCCTGCTGCTGCTGGGCGGTGTCGGGCTCGGCATCCTGCTGGCTCTGCTGTGCCGGGTGCTGGTCTCCCTGACCGCCCGACGCCGCGCCCGGTCCGCCGACCGGCGGCTGCGGGAGGCGATCGGGCAGGTCTCCGAGGAGCTGGTCATCGAGCCGGTGCGGACCGAGCTGGCGGCCTACTCCGCGACGCGCGACGGTCTCGCCGAGGTGCTGCGCTGACCTGCTGACGTCCACAGGCGGCGCGGCGGCGGAGTTCTCCACAGCGCGCCCGCCGTACGGCGCTCGGCCCTGCGGGGCTGCAGCAGGGTGGTCGTCGACGGGGCAGGGCGCCGCGTCGGCGACAGGCACAGGAGCGCACATGAACGACAGCATGATCACCTTCAGCGGCTGGGTCGGGTCCGAGGTCACCCTCACCGAGGCCGGTGCCGGAGCGGCCGTGGCGAGCTTCCGGGTGGGCAGCACGCCGCGTCGCTACCGCGGCGGGCAGTGGGAGGACGGCGAGACCATCTGGTACGCCGTGAAGGCCTGGCGCACCCTGGCCCTCAACGTGGGCGCGTCGGTGCGCACCGGGGACCCGGTGGTCGTCTCGGGCAAGCTCGTCGCCGACGTGTGGAAGCGCGAGGACGGCACGGTCTCCACGCGCTACGTCGTGGTCGCATCCTCGGTGGGCCACGACCTGACCCGCGGCACCAGCGAGTTCCGGCGCGCCAAGGCGCCCGAGCCCGCCGTGGGGGTGGAGGACGACGCGGTGCGGGCGGTCCTGCACTCCTACGAGGAGGGTGGGCCGCGTCTGGACAGCAACGGTCAGGCGGTGACCGCGGTGCAGGAGCCGGCTGCCTGAGGTCGAGCCGGGACTCGCGGGGCGCCACCGGTCGCTGAGCCGCCGGTGGCCGGTGCCGGGCCTCGCACCGGTAGGCTCACTGACCATGGCTGACTACGTATTCACCCTGCGCAATGTGCGCAAGGCCCACGGCGACAAGGTCGTCCTCGACAACGTCACCCTCTCCTTCCTGCACGGGGCCAAGATCGGCGTCGTGGGTCCCAACGGCACCGGCAAGTCCTCGCTGCTCAAGATCATGGCCGGGCTGGACCACGCCAACAACGGCGACGCGATCCTCGACCCCGACGCCACCGTCGGCATGCTCCAGCAGGAGCCGCCGCTGACCGAGGGCAAGACGGTCTTGGAGAACGTGGAGGAGGCGGCCGGCGAGATCAAGCAGAAGCTCGACCGCTACAACGCGATCTCCGAGGAGATGGCGAACCCGGACGCCGACTTCGACACGCTCCTGGCCGAGATGGGCGACCTCCAGACCGACCTCGACCACGCCAACGCGTGGGACCTCGACAGCCGGCTGGACCAGGCGATGGACGCGCTGCGCTGCCCGCCGCCGGACGCCATCGTCGACAACCTCTCCGGTGGTGAGCGGCGCCGGGTGGCGCTGTGCAAGCTGCTCCTGCAGCAGCCCGACCTGCTGCTCCTCGACGAGCCCACCAACCACCTCGACGCGGAGTCGGTCCAGTGGCTCGAGGGGCACCTGGCCTCGTACCCCGGTGCCGTGCTGGCCGTGACCCACGACCGGTACTTCCTCGACAACGTCGCGTCCTGGATCCTCGAGCTCGACCGAGGGCAGGCCCACCCCTACGAGGGCAACTACACGACGTACCTGGAGACCAAGAAGAGCCGGCTCAAGATCGAGGGGCAGAAGGACGCCAAGCGCGCCAAGATGCTCGACCGCGAGCTGGAGTGGGTGCGCTCCAACGCCAAGGCCCGTCAGACCAAGAGCAAGTCCCGGCTGGCGCGCTACGAGGAGATGGCGGCCGAGGCCGACCGGATGCGCAAGATCGACACCTCCGAGATCAACATCCCCGCTGGACCGCGGCTTGGTGACGTCGTCCTGGAGGCGCACGGCCTGGGCAAGGGCTTCGAGGGCCGGGTCCTCATGCACGACGTCTCGTTCACGCTGCCGAAGGCCGGCATCGTCGGCGTCATCGGTCCCAACGGTGTCGGCAAGACGACGCTGTTCCGGATGATCACCGGCGAGGAGCAGCCTGACGAGGGTGAGCTGAAGGTCGGTCAGACGGTCAAGATCTCCTACGTCGACCAGAGTCGTGGCGGCATCGACCCCAACAAGAACGTCTGGGAGGTCGTCTCGGACGGCCTGGACTTCATCAAGGTCGCCAACTTCGAGATGAACTCTCGTGCCTACGTCGCCTCGTTCGGCTTCAAGGGTCCGGACCAGCAGAAGAAGGCCGGCGTGCTCTCCGGTGGTGAGCGCAACCGTCTCAACCTGGCGCTCACCCTGAAGATGGGCGGCAACATGCTGCTGCTCGACGAGCCCACCAACGACCTGGACGTGGAGACCCTCTCCTCCCTGGAGGACGCCCTGCTGGACTTCCCCGGCTGCGCCGTGGTCACCTCCCACGACCGGTGGTTCCTGGACCGCGTCGCGACCCACATCCTGGCCTGGGAGGGCAACGAGTCCGACCCCGCCAACTGGTTCTGGTACGAGGGAAACTTCGCCGCGTACGAGGAGAACAAGATCGAGCGTCTCGGCGCCGACGCGGCGCGCCCGCACCGCGTCACGCACCGCAAGCTCACCCGGGACTGATCCCGGTGAGACGACGATGCCCCCGACCGGAGACGGTCGGGGGCATCGTCGTCCCGCGGACGCGAGGACGTCAGTCCGCCTGGCGCAGCTCCATCTCGGGGTGCGCCGCGATCAGGTGGTCCGCCACGGCGTTCATCACGCGTCCGGCCGCCGCGAAGTCAGCGGGGGAGACCAGGTCCACCAGGTTCTGACGGACCCCGGCGACGTGCACGGGCGCCGCCCGCTGGAGCAGCTCCATCCCCTTGTCGGTCATGGTGGCGAACACGCCCCGGCCGTCCTCGGGAGAGGCACGGCGTACGACGTACCCGGCCTTCTCCATGCGGTCGATGGTGTGGGTGACCCGGCTGCGGCTGTGGGCCAGGGCGTCGGCGAGCTGGGCCATCCGCATCGAGTGCCCCTCGCGCTCGGAGAGGCGCACCAGGATCTCGTACTCGGTGAGGGAGATCTCGAAGGAGCGGCGCAGGTCGTCGTCGAGCCGGTCCAGCAGCAGCGTGTGGCCCAGCAGCACGGCGCGCCACGCCCGCTGCTGGTCCTCGTCGAGCCAGCGAACTTCCCCCCGAGTAGTCATGGGCACGACCTTAACGGCTGCCCGGGTGTCGACGCGCCGGTCCCGGTACGCGCGAACGCCCGGCCGCCACGAGGGCGACCGGGCGTCCGGTGGTCCTGCCCGCCGGCGTCGCAGGCGGACCGGGTGACTCAGATGCGCTCGAGGATCAGGGCCATGCCCTGGCCGCCACCGACGCACATGGTGATCAGGCCGGTGGACTTGTCGTGCCACTCCAGGCTGTTGAGCATGGTGTTCTGCAGCCGGGCGCCGGTCATGCCGAACGGGTGGCCGATCGCGATCGCGCCGCCGTTGACGTTGAGCCGGTCCAGGTCGATCCCGAGCTCCTGGTAGGAGGGGACGACCTGAGCGGCGAAGGCCTCGTTGAGCTCGACCAGGTCGATGTCGCCGATGCTCATGCTGGCGTTGGCCAGGGCGCGCTTGGTGGCCTCCACCGGGCCCAGGCCCATGATCTCGGGGGAGAGGCCGCTGACGCCGGTGGACACGATGCGCGCCAGCGGGGTGAGGCCGAGCTCGGCTGCCTTGGTGTCGGACATGATGACCACGGCCGCCGCGCCGTCGTTCAGCGGGCAGCAGTTGCCGGCGGTGACCACCCCGTCGGGGCGGAAGACCGGCTGCAGCTGGGAGATGGCCTCGTAGGTGACTCCGGCGCGGGGGCCGTCGTCGGCCTGCACCACGGTGCCGTCGGGAAGGGTGATCGGGGTGATCTCCCGGGTCCAGAAGCCGTCCTTGATCGCCTGCTCGGTGAGGTTCTGGCTGCGCACGGCGAACTCGTCGAGCTCCTTGCGCTCCACGCCGCGCAGCCGGGCGACGTTCTCCGCGGTCTGGCCCATGGTGATGTAGGCGTCCGGCAGCTGGCCGTCCTGCCTCGGGTCGTGCCAGTCCTGGCCGCCCTTGGCGTACTCGGCGGTGCGGGACTGGGCCTCGTCGAAGATCGGGTTGACGGTGTGCGGGATGTGGTCGGAGGTGCCCTTGGCGAAGCGGGAGACGGTCTCGACGCCGGCCGAGATGAACACGTCACCCTCACCGGCCTTGATCGCGTGGAATGCCATGCGGGTGGTCTGCACCGAGGAGGCGCAGTAGCGGGTGATGGTGGCGCCGGGGACCTGGTCCATCCCGTTGAGGACGTTGACGATGCGCCCCATGTTGTTGCCGCTCTCGCCACCGGGCAGGCCGCACCCGAGGTAGAGGTCGTCCACGGTGTTGGCGTCCAGCTCGGGGATCTTGTCCAGGGCGGCCCGGACGATGAGGGCCGCCAGGTCGTCGGGCCGGAAGTCCTTCAGGGACCCCTTGTTGGCTCGGCCGATGGGACTACGAGCGGCTGAAACGATCACTGCCTCGGGCATTGACTCTCCGATCTGGGCGGATGCTGACGCGACTCAGCCTACGGGGTGTGGGGGCAAGTGCTGGGGAGCGTCGAGCACGTGGTCCAGCGTTGCCGGCTGATCTGTGGCGGGGCGCCCGAGGGCCGTCTGGCACCGCGCCCAGAGCCGCCGCGTGCAGGTGGCTGCACCCCGCTCAGACGGTCGGCATCGTGCTGGACCCGTGCTCCGGGATCCGACCAGGGTCTGACAGCATCGCGGGGTGCGCCACCTCTACGAGTGCCCGATGCGCTGGGCCGACCTGGACCTGCTGGGACACGTGAACAACGTGGTCTTCGTCGACTACCTGCAGGAGGCCCGGGTCGACATGCTGCGCACCCACGTCCCTGACGGCCGGGCCGAGCGCCTGGTCGGACGTCCGGGAGAGGGCATCGTGGTGGTGCGGCACCTGGTGGAGTACCTCAACCCGTTGTCGTTCCGGTTCGGTCCGGTCAAGATCGAGTGCTGGGTCACCGAGCTCAAGGCCGCGTCCTTCACGATGGCCTACGAGATCTTCGACGAGGACGAGAACGGGGTGCGCACGACGTACGCCCGAGCGAGCACGGTGCTGACGCCGTACACCTTCACCACCGAACGCCCGCGGCGCCTCACCGACGCCGAGCGGCAGGCCCTGGGGCGGTTCCTGGAGCCGGCCACGCCCGCTGCGGAGCTGTGGAGCGAGCCGCGTGAGGTCGCCGGCGGCCGCTATCAGCTGCACGTGCGGTTCAGCGACGTCGACGCCTACGGTCACGTCAACAACGTCAAGTACTTCGAGTACTTCCAGGAGGCCCGGGTCCAGCTCCTGGACTCCCTGGGTCGCGAGATGCCCCAGGAGGGCGGGGCCGGTGTGGTCGTGGCCCGCACCGAGGTCGGCTACCGCCGCCCCATCCACGTCCGCGCACAGCCGTACCAGGTGCGCACCTGGGTGTCGCAGGTCGGGAACCGCTCCGCGGTCGTGGACGCGGAGATCACCGACGAGGGCACCCTGCTGAGCCGGTCCCGGGTGGTCCTGGTCTTCTTCGATCCCGCGACCCAGCGCAGCGTCGACCCGCCGCCCGAGGTGCGCGCCCGGATGCTGGCCATGCTGGGGGAGTGATCCCCGCAGGCCTCAGAGCTCGGGGCTGTTGACCATGAACTGGGCGGCGTGGGTCACGTAGTCCCAGAACTGGGCGTCCTGCTCCTCGGTGAGCGCTGCCTTGTCCAGGCCGGCCCGGAAGTGCACCAGCCACCGCTGCGCGGAGCCCGGGGTCACGGCGAACGGGCCGTGTCGCATCCGCAGTCGCGGGTGACCGCGGGTCTCGCCGTACGTCGAGGGCCCACCCCAGTACTGGGCGAGGAAGAGCGCGAACCGCTCGGCGGCCGGGCCCAGGTCCTCCTCGGGATACATCGGGCGCAGCAACGGATCCTCGGCGACGCCGGCGTAGAAGGTGTCGACGATGGTGCGGATGGTCTCCATCCCGCCGATCTCCTCGTAGAACGTCGTCACGCCGACCATTGTGCCGGGTCGCTCCTGAGCCCAGCCATCGGGCCCGGTGGGGCTCAGGAGTCGGTGGCCGCCGGGACCGGGGCCTTCTCCGGTGTCCAGGTGACGTACCGGGTGTGCGGCATCACGATGCCCTCCTGGTCGAACCGGGCCTTGATGCGCTCGCGCAGCTCGCGCGCCACCGCCCACTGCTCCATCGGTGCGGTCTTCAACGAGACTCGCACGGTCACGCCGTCCACGGTCATCGCCTCGACCCCGGGGGACTCCGGCTCCTCGATGACCCGGTCCCGGAAGTCCTCGTCCTGCCACATCGCGTGGGTGACCTCGGTGAGGACCTCGCGGACCCGGAGCAGGTCGGAGTCGTAGGCGACGGTCAGGTCGAGCACCGCACGCGCCCAGTTCTGGCTCATGTTGCCGACCCGCAGGATCTCCCCGTTGCGCACGTACCAGACGGTGCCGTTGATGTCCCGCACCCTGGTGACGCGCAGGCTGACCGCCTCCACCGTGCCCGAGGCCTCGCCCAGGTCGACGACGTCGCCCACGCCGTACTGGTCCTCCACGATCATGAAGATCCCGGAGAGGAAGTCCTTGACCAGGGTCTGGGCGCCGAACCCGAGGGCCAGGCCGAGGATCCCGGCGCTGGCGATGATCGGGGTGATGTCCACGTCGAGCTCGCTGAGCACCATGGTGAACGTGACGGCCAGCAGCACCCCGTTGATGATGCTCTTGAGCAGGCTGCCCATGGTGCGGGAGCGCTGGGCCCGCCGGGTGTTGGCGGCCAGGTCGCGGGGGGAGTTCTCGGCGCTGCGGCCCAACCGGGCGCTGGTGGTCACCGCTGCCCGGGTGAAGCGGTCCGGGACCATCCCGGCCTCCGCGCGCCGCACCACCCGGTCCACGAGGCGGTGCAGCACCCAGCGGGCCACCAGGGCCAGCAGGACCAGCATGGCGATGGTCAGCGGCCTGCCGATGAGCACGTCGGCCATCTCCGCGAGGTCCTCGTTGCCGGTGGCCTGCATGGTCCACTCGCACAGCTGTTCACCAGGTAGGCAGGGGTGGTCGATCTGTGTCGCGAGTCCGAGCATGGCGCCCAGTATTGCGGTGCCACCCGCTCCGAGGGCCCAGCAGGTGGCCACGGATGGCCTCGGGTGATCGGCACCGGGACGGGGGACGATATCCTTGCCGACGTGACCTCCATGACCGCGCTCAAGAACCTCCGTCCTGTCGTGCGCTCGTCGCTGCGCCTGGCTGTCCCGGCGGCCGTCGTGCTGACGGTGCTGCTCGCCGGCCCGGCCATGGCCGACGTGCCGGAGGGCTGGTCCGACCCGGAGGACGTCTCCGCCATGCAGTTCCTGCTGCTGCTGTTCCTGGTCCCGGTGGGCCTGGCGCTGCTGATCTCGCTGGCGGTCTACCTCCCCGCGCTGGCCCGAGGCGAGAAGATCGCCCCGAACTCCACGCCGGTCGACGACCAGTGGTTCGGTGGGCCGCGCGGCGGCCGGGCCGAGCTGCAGAGCTCCGACGCCCAGGAGAAGGGCACCGGTGGCGCAAGTGGCAACTGGTGAGCTCACCGCCCGCGAGCGGGCCGAGATCGACAGGGCGATCCGGGCGGCCGAGCAGGCCTGCCGGTTCGAGTTCTCCGTCTTCCGGGGCCTCTGCACGGGCACCCCGCGCGCCTTCGCGGAGTCCCTCCACTCATCCCTGGCGGCACCGCAGCGCAGCATCCTGATCATGGTCGACCCCGTCTCGCGGGCGCTCGAGGTCGTGACCGGCTCGGAGGTACGCCGTCACCTCACCGACGGCGAGGTCCACCTCGCCTTGCTGGCGATGCAGTCGGCCTTCGCCGAGGGTGACGAGGTCGGCGGGCTGCGCCGCGGGATCCTGATGCTCGCCGAGCACGCCATCCCGCAGCACACCCTGCACGTCGGGCCCGAGCACGTCGGAGTCTGACCACCCACGTCTGCCGCCCTTCACGGGCACCGAACGACCACTCCGAACGACCAAAACGGCTGAGCGCCGCACCCAGGGGTGCGGCGCTCAGCCGTTTCACGTGCAGGCGCTCAGCTGGCCCCAGCACCCGACCGGGTGCTCGACCCGGCATCCAGGGCCTGGGCGGCGAGCGCACGCAGGACGTCGGCGCGTCCCTCGCGTGCGAACCGCTGGGCTCCCAGCGGGGCCGAGGTGCGATCCAGCCACTCCGCCACCCGGTCGGCCAGCTGCTGCTGGGCGACGATCTGCTTGGGGAAGCCGTACTCCAGCACCACCGAGCCCTTGTGGAAGCCCAGGGTGTCGATCGCCGTCTCCGCCGCGTCGAAGTACTTGTCGACGAACTGGGCGACGACGTCCTCCTGGCCGAAGCGGAAGATCGAGAAGACCATCTCCCGCGAGGTCTCGTTGGGCGTCTCCGGGTCCATGATGGCGGCCCAGCCGGCTTCCTTGGCCTCCAGGCGCGGTTGGGCGACCCGGGCGGCGGCGGCCTTCTCCTTGCCCTCGATCGTGGGGTCGCGCTCCAGCTCGGCCTCGATCTCGGCGTCCCCGGCTCGGCCGGATGCGGCCAGCGCGGTCAGCAGGGACCAGCGCAGGTCCTGGTCGACGGCGAGGCCCTCGACGGTGAAGGACCCGTCGAGGAGGCCCTGCAGATCGGCCACCGCGGTGTCGCTGTGGCTCGCGGCCGCGTAGGCGCGGGTGAAGGTGAGCTGGTGGTCGCTGCCGGGCTCGGCGGCCAGCATCAGCTCGCGCAGGCCGGACTCCCACTCGGCGCGCAGCGCCGCGCGGTTCTCGGGTGCGGAGTAGAAGTTGACCGCCATCGCCGCGGAGACGGGGATCCGGGTGACGCCCCAGGAGTCGGTCTCCGAGCCGATGTTGGCCAGCACCAGGCGCACGAAGTCGCTGGCCGTCATCTCGGCGTCCCGCGTCATGTCCCAGGTGGCGCCCCAGACCAGGGCGCGGGCCAGGGAGTCGTCGAGCTTGGAGAGCCCGGCGGTGACGCAGGCCAGGGAGCGCTCGTCGAGGCGGATCTTGGCGTAGGCGTGGTCCTCGTCGTTGAGCAGCAGCAGGTCCGGCTGACGCACTCCGACCAGCTGCTCGACCTGGGTGGAGGCGCCCTCCACGTCGATCTCCAGGTAGTCGCGGCGCACCAGGTGCCCGTCGACCTCGTCGTAGAGGCCGATGCCCAGGCGGTGGCGGCGCAGGGTCGGCTGCTCCGCCGAGGCGGTCTGCAGGACCTGGAAGGAGGAGTAGCTGCCGTCGGAGTCCAGGGCGAACTCCGGGCGCAGGGTGTTGACCCCGGCCGTCTGCAGCCATTCCTGGGCCCAGCCCTGGAGCTCGCGACCCGAGGACCGCTCCAAGGCGGCCAGCAGGTCGCTGAACTCGGTGTTGCCGAAGGCGAAGTCCTTGAAGTACTGGCGCAGGCCCGCCACGAACGGGTCGAGCCCCACCCAGGCCACCAGCTGCTTGAGCACCGAGGCGCCCTTGGCGTAGGTGATCATGTCGAAGTTGACCTCGACCGCGTGCAGGTCGACGTTGTCCGCGGCGATCGGGTGCGTGCTGGGCAGCTGGTCGGCGCGGTAGCCGGTCTGCTTGCGGGCGTTGGCGAAGCCCGTCCAGGCGTCGGTGAACTCGGTGGCCTCGGCCTCGCACCAGTAGCAGGCCCACTCGGCGAAGGACTCGTTGAGCCAGAGGTCGTCCCACCACTTCATGGTCACCAGGTCGCCGAACCACATGTGCGCCATCTCGTGGGTGATCACCGAGGTGCGGAACTCGAAGAACGAGCGGGCCTGACGGCTGCGGGGGAGGTACTCGTCGCGCAGCGTCACGCAGCCGGCGTTCTCCATCGCGCCCATGTTGTACTCCGGCACGTAGAGCTGGTCGTACTTGCCGAACGGGTAGGGGTAGTCGAACTTCTCCTCGAAGAACTCGAAGCTCTGCTTGGTGATCTTCACCAGCTCTTCGGTGTCCATGTAGTCCACCAGCGACTGGCGGCAGTAGTGACCCAGCGGGATGGTGCCGAACTTGCCCTCGTAGGTGTCGAGGACCTCGTGGTACTCCCCGGCCACGATGGCGGTGATGTACGTCGACATCTTCGCCGTCGTCGGGAAGGACCACACGGCCTTGCCGTCGCCGGTGGCCACGGGCTCGGGGGTCGGGGCGTTGGAGACGACCTTCCAGTGCTCCGGCGCGGTCACGGTGAAGGTGAAGACCGACTTCAGGTCCGGCTGCTCGAAGGTGGTGAAGACGCGCCGCGCGTCCGGGACCTCGAACTGGCTGTAGAGGTAGACCCGGTCGTCGGAGGGGTCGACGAAGCGGTGCAGGCCCTCGCCGGTGTGGCTGTAGGTGCAGTCCGCCTTGACCACCAGCTGGTTGTCGGCGGCGAGGCCGTCGAGCTGGATGCGGCTGTCGACGTACGCCGTCGCCGGGTCGAGCGGGGCACCGTTGAGGGTGATCTCGTGCACCGTGGCGTCGACGAGGTCGACGAACGTCGACCCGCCGGGCTCGCGGCAGGTGAAGGCGATGGTGGTGGTGGAGCCGAACGTCTTGTCACCGGTGGTGAGGTCGAGCTCGACGTCGTAGGAGGACACGTCCAGGAGGGCGGCGCGGGTGGCGGCCTCGTCCCTGGTGAGGTTGGTTCCAGGCATGAGATCCATCATGGCATCCCGCGCCGACGGCCCGGCGGCGGCGCGGGTGGGCGCGGGCGGCGGTCTCGGTGGTGGCGGTGCCGGGGCTTCTGATTCACTGGCACACGTGACCGAGACCAAGAACAACGCCGACTTCTGGTTCGACCCGCTCTGCCCCTTCGCCTGGATCACCTCACGGTGGATCCTGGAGGTCGAGCAGGTCCGCGACATCGACGTGACCTGGCACGTGATGAGCCTGGCCTACCTCAACGCCGACAAGGACATCCCCGACGAGTACCGGGAGATGCTCAAGCCCGCCTGGGGACCGGTGCGGGTGGCCATCGCCGCCGAGCAGCGCCACGGCCGTGGGGTCCTGCTCCCGCTCTACACCGCGATGGGCAACCGGATCCACCTCGAGCAGCAGCCGATCAGCCGCGAGCTCATCGCGGCCGCGGTGGCCGAGGCCGGCCTGGAGGCCGACCTGGTCGACGCGATGGACGACAGCTCGCTGGACGAGGCGGTCGCCAAGTCGCACCACGAGGGCATGGACCAGGTCGGGGACGACGTGGGCACCCCGACGATCTCGATCAACGGCGCCGCGTTCTTCGGCCCGGTGCTCTCGGCCATCCCGCGCGGCGAGGAGGCAGGCCAGCTGTGGGACGGCTGCGTCGCGGTCGCGAAGGTGCCCTACTTCTACGAGCTCAAGCGCTCGCGCACCGGAGACCTGGACTTCAGCTGATCATGGCGCTCAGCTCCCGGCTGAGACGGTGGCGGCGGTGGAGGCCATCACCGCAGCCGTGATGGCGGCCTGGGACGCTGCGACCGCGTCCCGCACGGCCTTGGCCGCCCAGGCTCCCTCTGAGATCGCCTTCGCCCGCCGCTTCACCTCGCCGGTGCTGAGGGCTCCGCGGTCCACCACCTTGTGCGCCTGGTCGACGGCGGCGAGCAGTGCCACCAGGGCAGCGGTGCGAGCGTCCGGCGCGGCCCCGGCCACCAGGCAGTCCTGGAGCCGCTGCCGGACCTGCTGCTCGTGCTGCCGGTCCGCGGCCGGCCACACGGTGCTGGGGAACAGGCCCAGGACCCGGGTCTGGCGCCGTTCGAGCATCCCCTTGGCCACCAGCCGGTCCTGGAGCTGCTCGCGCACGCCCTTGCCCAGCCGGCTCACCAGGTCCTGGGCGCTGCGTGGCTTCTGCGCAACGGTCTCCCACGCGCCGGCCAGGAGGGGGTCCGGGTCGGTGCCGGCCACCTGCCGGGCCTCGACCTTGGCCGGGCGCCACCTGCTGTTCGTCTCCTCGACCTCGACCGCCCCGTCGAGGGCGAGCTGGACGAGCAGCGCCCCGCCGAGGAGCGGCTGCGCCTGGGAGGAGGCCGACAGCCGGCCCTTCTCGTCGTCCATGAGCAGCAGGAGCAGGTCCTCGGCGATCAGCGTGTCGGGATGGCTCATGGCTGCGAACCTAACCGGCGGGACGCGCCGACGCGAGCCTCACTAGGATCGCCCCCATGAGCAAAGTCCTCTCCGCAGTCGCCTGGCCGTATGCCAACGGTCCGCGCCACATCGGGCACGTGGCCGGTTTCGGTGTGCCCTCCGACGTCTTCAGCCGGTACATGCGGATGGCAGGGCACGAGGTGCTCATGGTCTCGGGCTCCGACGAGCACGGGACCCCGATCCTGATCGCCGCGGACGAGGCGGGGATCTCGCCGCAGCAGCTGGCCGACCGCAACCACCGGCTGATCGTGGAGGACCTGGTCGGTCTCGGGCTCTCCTACGACATGTACACCCGCACCACCACGCGCAACCACCACGCCGTGGTGCAGGAGATGTTCCGGGGGGTCTACGACAACGGCTACTTCGTCGAGCAGACGACGTACGGCGCCATCTCGCCCTCGACGGGACGCACCCTGCCGGACCGCTACATCGAGGGCACCTGCCCGATCTGCGGCACCCCTGGCGCGCGCGGGGACCAGTGCGACGCCTGCGGCAACCAGCTGGACCCGCACGACCTGATCAACCCGGTCTCGCGGATCAACGGCGAGACCCCGGAGTTCATCGAGACCCAGCACTTCTTCCTGGACCTGCCCGCGCTGGCCGAGGCGCTGGGGAGTGGCTCGACGAGCGGGAGGCCTCGGGCACGTGGCGTCCCAACGTCATCAAGTTCTCCAAGAACATCCTCTCCGAGATCCGGCCGCGGGCGATGACCCGCGACATCGACTGGGGCATCGCGGTGCCGCTGGAGGGCTGGCAGGACAACCCGACCAAGAAGCTCTACGTCTGGTTCGACGCGGTCATCGGCTACCTCTCGGCCTCCATCGAGTGGGCGCGACGCTCCGGCGACCCCGAGGCCTGGCGCCAGTGGTGGAACGACCCCGAGGCGCTGTCGTACTACTTCATGGGCAAGGACAACATCACCTTCCACAGCCAGATCTGGCCGGCTGAGCTGCTGGCCTACAACGGCCAGGGCAGCAAGGGCGGCAGCGCGCACGAGCTCGGGGTGCTCAACCTGCCCACCGAGGTGGTGAGCTCGGAGTTCCTGACCATGGAGGGGCGCAAGTTCTCCTCCTCCAAGAAGGTCGTCATCTACGTCGCCGACCTGCTCTCGCGCTACCAGGCCGACGCCTTCCGCTACTTCGTGGCCGCCGCCGGCCCCGAGAACCAGGACTCCGACTTCTCCTGGGCCGAGTTCGTGCAGCGCACCAACTCCGAGCTGGTGGCCGGCTGGGGCAACCTGGTGAGCCGCACGGCCACGCTGATCGCCAAGAACTTCGGGCAGGTCCCGGAACCGTCCACCCTGAGCGAGGCCGACACCGCGATCCTGAGCGCCACCGAGACCGCGTTCACGGTGGTGGGGGACCTGATCGGCCGCAACCGGATGCGCAACGCCATCGCCGAGGCGATGCGTGCCGTCGGAGAGGTGAACAAGTACGTCACCGACTCCGAGCCGTGGAAGATCAAGGACGACCCGGCGCGCCTGGGCACGGTGCTGTTCGTGATGGCCCAGTGCGTGCACGACCTGAACACGCTGCTCAGCCCGTTCCTGCCGTTCACCGCGAACCAGATCGACGTGGTCCTCGGCGGCTCCGGCGACCTGCAGCCGCTGCCTCGGATCGAGGAGGTCGAGGACCTCGACGGGGGACCCGGCTACCCGGTCATCACCGGCGACTACAGCGGCGTGCGGCCCTGGGAGCGTCGCGCCGTGGTCCCGGGGACCCCGATCGAGAAGCCGACTCCGGTGTTCACCAAGCTCGACCCGACGCTGGTCACCGAGGAGCTGGCGCGGCTGGGGCTGGAGGGCTGAAGGCCGTCGTAGGGTCTGCCCATGACTGATCTGGCCTACGTCCCTCGCTTCTTCCTCAAGCAGAAGCTGACCATGATGGTCAACCGCTACGAGGTTCTCGAGGCGAGGCCCGACGGCACGCCCGGTCGGGTGATGGCGTTCGCGGAGCAGAAGCGCTTCGCGTTCAAGGAGCAGGTCACCTTCTTCGAGGACTCCACCCGCAACCGCCCGGTCTTCGGCTTCAAGGCGCGCTCCGTGGTGGACCTCAACGCCGGGTACGACGTCACCGACGCCGACGGCGCACCGCTGGGCTTCTTCCGCAAGGACTTCGGCGCGAGCCTGCTGCGCTCCACCTTCCACCTCGAGGGTCCCGGTTTCCAGGGCACGGGTCAGGAGCGGCACATGTGGGTGGCGCTGCTGCGCCGCGTCTCGGACTTCCCGTTCCTGCCGATCCACTTCGACTACGTGGCTCCCGACGGCCGGCCGCTGATCTCGGTCTCCCGGCAGGTGAGCATCGGGGACCGCTACACCGTCGACGTGCCCGACCGGCGCGTGGACTTCCGGCTGGCGGCCGCCGTGGCGGTGGCCATGGACGCGCTCATGTCCCGGTGACGGGACAGGTGAGCTGAGGTGCTGCACCCGCAGGCCCGCCGGGCCCTGGAGGCCCAGGCGGCCGAGACCCCCGTGCACCACCCCGACTTCGACGTGGCCCGGGAGCGGGCCCAGGACCGGGCCGCGGCGCTGGCCGCGCCCCGTGAGCCGGTGGGGGAGGTCCGCGACCTCGATGCCGCCGGCGTCCCGGTGCGCGCCTACCTCCCGCAGAGCCGGCCGACCGGCGTGGTGGTGCACCTGCACGGCGGCGGCTTCGTGCTCAACGACGTCGAGGTGCACGACGCGGCGGCACGACGGCTGGTGAACCGGTCGTCGATGGCGGTGGTGAGCGTGGACTACCGGCGTCCGCCCGAGCACCGCTTCCCCGCGGCCCCCGACGACGTCTCGACGGTCCTGGCGTGGCTCGCCGACCGAGGTCTTGGCGAGATCGGCCTGGGCGCCGACCTGCCGTGGTTCGCCCACGGCGACAGCGCCGGGGCCAACCTGGCCCTGGTGGCCGCGCTGCGGCACCCGGGACGGTTCGCGGCGCTGGCACTGATCTACCCGTTCCTGGACCCTGAGCTCTCCGGTGCGTCGTTCGAGACCGCGGGTGACGGCTTCGACAAGGAGCAGGCCCGTTGGTACTGGGAGCAGTACGCCCGATCCCGGGCCGACTTCGAGGATCCCGACCTGGCGCCCCTGCGCTCCGACAGCCTCGACACCCTGCCGCCCACGCTGGTGGTCACCTGCGAGCACGACCCGCTGCGAGACGAGGGGAGCTGCTGGCGACCCGGCTCGCCGAGGTCGGGGTGAGCGTGGTGGCGACCCGCTACCTCGGGATGGTGCACGGCTTCTGGCGGCACCCCGACGTCTTCGACGCCGCCGAGCCACTGATGCGGCAGGTGGCCGGCTTCCTGGACCAGCACGTCTGAGAGGATCAGGCCATGCGCGTGCACCTGGGATCTGACCATGCTGGCCTCGAGCTCAAGGACCACCTGATGAACTGGCTGGTCGACGCCGGCCACGAGGTCGTCGACCACGGTCCCTTCGTCTACGACGCCCTGGACGACTACCCCGTGTTCTGCCTGCGGGCGGCCGAGGCGGTGGCCGCGGAGCGGGCCGAGGGGCTCGACAGCCTCGGCGTGGTGATCGGCGGCTCCGGCAACGGCGAGCAGATGGCGGCCAACAAGGTCAAGGGGGTGCGCTGCGCCCTGGCCTGGTCGGAGGAGACCGCGGCGCTGGCCAAGGAGCACAACGACGCCAACGTCGTCTCGGTCGGCGGCCGGATGCACTCGGTCGAGGACATGACCCGCTTCGTCGAGGTCTTCCTGGCCACGCCGTTCAGCGGCGACGAGCGCCACGTCCGCCGGATCGGGCAGCTCGCCGACTACGAGGTCACCGGCGACCTCCCGCCGTTGCCGGACTCCGCCCTGCAGGGGCCGGGTGCCTGAGGGGCACACCCTCCGGCGGCTCGCGGACGACCTCACGCTGGCCTTCGCCGGCCGGCGGGTGCGGGTGTCCAGCCCCCAGGGCCGGTTCGAGTCGGAGGCCCGGCAGCTCGACGGCGCGCTCCTCGAGGGCGCGGACTCCGCCGGCAAGCACCTCTTCGTGGAGCTCGAGGGGGAGCGGTTCATCCACGTCCACCTCGGCCTGATCGGTGGTTTCGCGGTGCACGCGGACGTGGCGCAGGTGCCCGGCCCCGTGGGCCAGGTGCGGTTGCGCCTGGTCACCGCCGACCCCGGACCCACGGCGTACGCCGACCTGCGCGGCGCCACCCGGTGCGAGCTCGTCGGCCCCGCTGGTCGCGACCTGGCGATCTCGAAGCTGGGCGCGGACCCGCTGCGTGCCGACGCCGACGTGGCGAGGGCCTGGCGCCGGATCAGCGCCAGCCCGCGGAGCATCGGCGACCTGCTGATGGACCAGACGGTGATCGCCGGGGTCGGCAACGTCTACCGCGCCGAGGTGCTCTTCCGGCACCGCATCCACCCGCTGCGTCCGGGCAGGACCCTGCGTCGCGGACAGTTCCTCGCCCTCTGGGACGACCTGATCGTGCTCATGGGCGAGGGGGTGCGCAGCGGCCGGATCGACACCGTGCGGCCCGAGCACACCCCCGAGGCCATGGGTCGGGAGCCGCGGCGCGACGACCACGGCGGGGAGGTCTACGTCTACCGGCGCACGGGTCAGCCCTGCCTGGTGTGCGGCACCCCCGTGCGCACGGCGGTGCTGGTGGGCAGGAATCTGTTCTGGTGCAGCAAATGTCAGCCCACGTTCCGCTCGCGGGCCCTAGGCTCGGCTCAACACGCGCGCGAGGATGGACATGGCTGAAGTGAGCTCGGTGTTGTCGGCCCCGTGGCGGGTGCTCAGGCAGCGGTGGCAGCGCGCCACCCGCACCGGTCTCTCCGAGCAGCTGGTGATGCTGGTGGTGGCCACCCTGCTGATGGCTGCGGCGATCATCGGACTGCCGGACTTCGCCCCGATGATGCTCCTGATGGTGCCCATGGTGATCGCCAGCCTGGTGCTGGGTCCACGCCAGCTGCCCTGGTTCGTGGTCTTCGTGCTGATGACGCTCGCGGTCGCCGTCACCCGGCAGCCCGACGTGACCGCCCGGATCGCGGTGAGCGTCGCGGTGATGTTCGCCCTGGGCTTCATCATCCTGCTCAGCTCCTTCCGCCGCTCCCAGCTCGGCGTCGCGGGGTCACGGGGGGAGTCGATGCTCGTCGACCTCCGGGACCGCATCCTGAAGCAGGGCGCGATCCCGGCTCTGCCGCCCAGCTGGCACGTGATGTGGGAGCTGCGCTCCGCCGGGGGTACGCCGTTCGCGGGCGACTTCGTGGTGGCCTCGCGCACCACGCCGGAGCGGCTCGAGCTCGCGGTGGTCGACGTCTCCGGCAAGGGTGAGGACGCCGGCACCCGGGCGCTGCTGCTCTCGGGTGCCTTCGGCGGGCTGATGGGCGCGATGCGCTCGGAGGAGTTCCTGCCGGCCGCCAACGCCTACCTGCTGCGCCAGGACTGGGAGGAGGGCTTCGCCACCGCGATCCACCTGTCCCTGGACCTCGGATCGGGTCGCTTCGCGCTGCGCTCGGCCGGACACCCTCCGGCGGCGCTGCACGACGCGGGATCGGGCCGCTGGGACGTGCTGGAGACCGAGGGGCCCGTGCTGGGACTCATCGAGGACGCCGAGTTCCCCGCCGTCCGCGGGCAGATGCGCCGCGGCGACGCGATGCTGCTCTACACCGACGGCCTGGTCGAGACCCGGGGGCGCGACATCGGCCTGGGCATCGACCGGATGCTCGGGCAGGCCGAGCGGGTGCTGCGCGGGGACTTCGAGAACGGCGCCGCCCGGCTCATCGACGCGCTGGGTTCCCCCGACGACGACCGGGCGCTGCTGATGGTGCACTACCGGCGCAGCTGAGGCGCGCAGCCCGACGTCGAGACGACTCCGGTCCGGTGGGCCTCGGTTGGGGATCGAACCGCCCGGTGTGGCACCATGGCATCGCGCAATTCACCCACCTCGCCGCTCGTGGCCGGGTGGGCCACAGTGCATGCGGATGTAGCTCAATGGTAGAGCCTCAGTCTTCCAAACTGATTACGCGGGTTCGATTCCCGTCATCCGCTCAGAGGCGCCCCAGACATGCGTGCGCGGGGTGTTTTGCCGGGGCGTAGCGTAGTGGCTAGCGCGCCTGCTTTGGGAGCAGGAGACCGCAGGTTCGAGTCCTGTCGCCCCGACTTCCGCACCACCACCGACGAAGGAGATCACCTGTGAAGAGCGCCGTCGAGAACTTGAGCCCGACCCGGGCCAAGCTGACTGTCGAGGTGCCCTTCGAGGAGCTCAAGCCGAGCCTCGACGCGGCGTACAAGAAGATCGCCCAGCAGATCAACGTCCCCGGCTTCCGCCGGGGCAAGGTGCCGCCGGCCGTGATCGACCGCCAGGTCGGCCGCGGCGCGGTCCTGGACGAGGCGATCAACGAGGTCCTGCCCGCCAAGTACATGGAGGCCCTGCAGGCGAACTCCCTCGAGCCCTTGGCCCAGCCGGAGATCGAGGTGACGAAGTTCGAGGACAACCAGACCCTCGAGTTCACCGCCGAGGTCGACATCAAGCCGGACTTCGAGGTCCCCGCCTACGACGCCGTCACCGCCGAGGTGGACGACATCACCGTGACCGACGCCGACGTGGAGGAGCAGCTCCAGGCCCTGCGTGAGCGCTTCGGCTCGCTGGTCGACGTGGAGCGGGCAGCCGCCGACGGCGACTTCGTGACCATCGACCTGGTGGCTGCCAAGGAGGGCGAGACGGTCGAGGGCGGCGAGGTCTCCGGCATGTCCTACAAGGTCGGCCGCGGCGGCATGCTCGACGGGCTCGACGAGGCCCTGGTGGGCATGTCGGCCGGCGAGGAGAAGACCTTCGCCTCCCAGCTGGTCGGTGGCGACCTGATCGGTGAGGACGTCGACGTCACCGTCAAGGTCACCGCCGTGCAGGAGCAGCAGCTGCCCGAGCTGGACGACGAGTTCGCCCAGATGGCCTCGGAGTTCGACACCGTCGAGGAGCTCACGACCGACGTGCGCGAGCGACTCGGCCGCGGCAAGCGGCTCGAGCAGGCCGCGGCCGCCCGGGACGCGGTGCTGGAGGCACTGCTGGAGAAGACCGAGATCCCGCTGCCCGAGACCCTGGTCACCGACGAGCTGAACGCCCGCCGCCAGAACGTCGAGCAGCAGCTGGTCTACGCCGGTCTCACCATGGAGAAGTACCTCGAGGACGAGGGACAGACCCTCGAGGAGTTCGAGGCCGACCTGGAGCGCCGGGTGCGCGACGCCGTGGCCGCCCAGTTCGTGCTGGACGCCATCGCGAAGGCCGAGGAGATCGGCGTCGACCAGAACGATCTGTCCCAGCACCTGGTGATGCGTGCCCAGCAGTCCGGCCAGGACCCGCAGGAGTTCGCCAACCACATGTTCGAGCACAACCACATCCCCGAGCTGGTCCAGGAGATCGTGCGCGGCAAGGCCCTGGCCCAGGTGGTGGAGTCCGCGATCGTCAAGGACGCCTCGGGCAACGTGGTCGAGCTGAAGAACCTGCGCCCCGACGGCAGCATCGGCGAGCCCGAGGAGCCGACCGCCGAGGGCGACAGTGCCTCCGACGGTGCCTCCGACGAGGCGTCCGACGACGCCTCCGAGGACACCGAGGCGCCGACGCAGGCCTGAGCCTCACCCGCACAGCACCTCCCGATCCCCGTCCCGGCCCTCTGGCCGGGGCGGGGATCGTCGCTTTGGCCGGCGATGTGTGCGCTCTGGGCGAACAGGGCGGGTATCTCGTGGAACTGTCGGAGCTTCGGGCTAGGGTCGCTGACGTGAACCCGAACTCCAGTGCACCCGCGATGTCGCCACAGATGAACGGTGGCGGTTCCTACGGGCTCGACGACCACATCTACCAGCGCCTGCTCAAGGAGCGGATCGTCTTCCTCGGCTCCGAGGTGCGTGACCAGAACGCGAACGCGATCTGCGCCCAGCTCCTGCTGCTGTCGGCCGAGGATCCCGAGGCCGACATCTTCCTGCACATCAACAGTCCCGGCGGGTCTGTCGATGCGGGCATGGCCATCTACGACACCATGAACTACATCCCCAACGACGTCGCAACCGTAGGCATGGGCCTGGCGGCGTCGATGGGCCAGTTCCTGCTCTGCGCCGGCACCAAGGGCAAGCGCTACGCCCTGCCGCACGCGCGGATCATGATGCACCAGCCCTCCTCGGGCATGGGCGGCTCGGCCTCGGACATCAAGATCCAGGCCCAGCAGTCGCTGCACATCAAGAAGGTGCTGCTCGAGCTGATCGCCCAGCACACCGGACAGTCCGTCGAGCAGGTCGAGAACGACGCCGACCGCGACCGCTGGTTCACCGCTGACCAGGCCCGCGAGTACGGCCTCGTCGACCAGGTGATCAAGAGCGCCCGCGAGGCCGCCGACGAAGGCCGGCCCGCCCACTCCTCCGACGCTGACAAGGACTGACGCATGAACTACTACATCCCGCAGTGGGAGGAGCGGACCTCCTACGGGTTCCGCCGCATCGACCCCTACGGCAAGCTCTTCGAGGAGCGCATCATCTTCCTCGGCTCGCCCATCTCCGACGACGTCGCGAACGCCGTCATGGCCCAGCTGCTGTGCCTGGAGACGATGAACCCCGACCAGGACATCTCCATCTACATCAACTCGCCCGGTGGCTCGTTCACCGCGCTGACCGCCATCTACGACACGATGCGGTTCATCAAGCCGGACGTGCAGACCGTCTGCCTGGGCCAGGCTGCCTCGGCTGCGGCGATCCTGCTCGCCGCCGGTACGCCGGGCAAGCGCCTGGCACTGCCCAACAGCCGGATCCTGATCCACCAGCCCTACACCGAGGGCACGTTCGGCCAGACCTCCGACATCGAGATCCAGGCCAACGAGATCCTGCGGATGCGTGAGCTCCTGGAGAAGATGATCTCCGACCACAGTGGTCGGGACATCGAGACGGTCAGTCGCGACATCGAGCGCGACAAGATCCTCACCGCGGAGCAGGCCGTCGAGTACGGCCTCATCGACTCCGTGCTCGAGCCGAGGTCCGGCGAGATCGCCCTCGGCGCGGGTCGCTGACCCATCAGACAGCAAACGTCGGGCTCTTCGTGTCCGCCCCCCGAGGGGGGCGGGCGCGAGGTACCGTCTAGGAGTTTCGCAGCGATGCCGGGCGACCGGCCGGACCGGAGGATGAGCGCCCGTGGCACGAATTGGTGACGGCGGTGACCTGTTGAAGTGCAACTTCTGCGGGAAGAGCCAGAAGCAGGTCAAGAAGCTCATCGCCGGCCCCAACGTCTACATCTGTGACGAGTGCATCGAGCTCTGCAACGAGATCATCGAGGAGGAGCTGGCCGAGGGGGCCGAGGTCAGCCTCGAGGAGCTGCCGAAGCCCCGGGAGATCTTCGAGTTCCTCAACTCCTACGTGATCGGGCAGGAGCACGCCAAGAAGGCGCTCGCGGTGGCGGTCTACAACCACTACAAGCGGGTCCAGTCCGGCGCGGCCGTCGGCTCGGCGACCAAGCACAGCAAGGACGAGCACGTCGAGGTCGCCAAGTCCAACATCCTGGTCATCGGTCCCACCGGCTGCGGCAAGACCTACCTGGCCCAGACGCTGGCCCGGATGCTCAACGTGCCGTTCGCGATCGCGGACGCGACCGCGCTGACCGAGGCGGGCTACGTGGGTGAGGACGTGGAGAACATCCTCCTCAAGCTCATCCAGGCGGCCGACTACGACGTCAAGAAGGCCGAGACGGGCATCATCTACATCGACGAGATCGACAAGGTCGCCCGCAAGTCGGAGAACCCGTCGATCACACGCGACGTCTCCGGCGAAGGTGTGCAGCAGGCGCTCCTGAAGATGCTGGAGGGCACCACTGCCTCCGTGCCGCCCCAGGGTGGCCGCAAGCACCCGCACCAGGAGTTCATCCAGATCGACACCACCAACATCCTGTTCATCGTGGGCGGGGCCTTCGCCGGCCTCGAGCACATCGTGGAGCAGCGGGTGGGCAAGAAGTCCCTGGGCTTCACCGCCGAGGTGCGGAGTGAGGCCGAGCGCGAGGCGCAGGACCTGCTGGCGCTGGTGCGTCCCGAGGACCTCACCAAGTTCGGCCTCATCCCCGAGTTCATCGGCCGATTGCCTCTCATCGCGAGCGTCAGCAAGCTCGACGTCGAGGCGCTCGTGCAGATCCTCACCGAACCCCGCAACGCTCTGGTCAAGCAGTACCAGCGGCTGTTCGAGATCGACGGCGTCGAGCTCGTCTTCGACGACGAGGCCATCGCCTCGATCGCGGAGAAGGCACTTGAGCGGGGGACCGGTGCCCGTGGGCTGCGCGCCATCATCGAGGAGGTCCTGCTCCACGTGATGTACGAGGTGCCATCGCGCGGCGACGTCGCCAAGGTGCTCGTGACGCGGGAGGTCGTCATGGACGACGTGGCGCCCACCCTGGTCCTCCGAGAGCCGGAGAAGAAGAAGAAGTCCGCCTGAGGGACGGGTCGCGACTAGTCACTTCTAGTCATTTCAGGCGTTCGACCGACGGGTGCCCGAACGGCCGGTGAGACTGGCGTTCTTCCGTTCCCAGGCCGAAGGATCGTCTCCCATGAGTGCTCAGCACAAGCGACCACTGCTCGC
The DNA here is from genome assembly GCF_002865585.1 of Nocardioides houyundeii. Taxonomy (NCBI): domain Bacteria; kingdom Bacillati; phylum Actinomycetota; class Actinomycetes; order Propionibacteriales; family Nocardioidaceae; genus Nocardioides; species Nocardioides houyundeii. Next base: position 1,243,437 of record NZ_CP025581.1, read on the forward strand.
GTTCGTCGTGGTCGGTCTCCTGTGTGCCCTCTCCCTCGGCCACGCCATCCGCAGCGAAGCCGTGGTCGGGCTGTTCCGCGCCGCGCTCCCCGCGCTCTCCCAGCCCGATGCTCCCCTGCAACGGGACCGTGCACGGGTCAGTGCCAAGGCGGAACCGGCACGCGATGGATCCCAGCGCGCTGCACCGTCGGACAAGGACGGGGGGCGCGGCGCCCTCGGCCTGCAGCCCCAGGGCGCGAGCGCTGGGCCGGCCAAGGGGGTCAGGACGGCGCAGAGCGTCGTCGTCGGCGGCCCCGCGACGGCGAAGTCCGCGAAGCCGCGGGTCTCCTCGGCGCCCCGGCCCGACCCCGAGGTGGTCGTGCCGGTATCCAGCACCGTCGTGGAGAGCACCGCGCCGGGCCACAGCGCCCGGACCAGGGCCGGGCGACCCGGCCGCGGCCGCGGGCACTCCCAGGAGGCCGGTGAGCCCCGCGAGTCGCACGGCAAGCACGGGCGCGGGCGCTCCCGGGAGGCTGGCGAGCCTCGCGGGTCGCACGGCAAGCACGGCCGCGGGCGCTCCCGCGACGATGACGGCCCCGGCGCCCGTGGGTCGATCAGTGGCCGGGCCTCGGAGCACCCCGTCGTGGCCACGCCCACGGCGCCCACGGTCCGCGAGTCGGGCGCGGCCGGCCTCGCGGGCAGGCAGCGCGCCGTACCGCCGGCGACGTCTCAGGGAAGCGGCGGCCCGGCGCACGCCGCGAGCGGCCCGGCGCACGCCGCAAGCGGCCCGGCGCACGCCCAGGGCGCCCCCGGGCACGCCGAGGACGGCCCGGGGCGCCGCGGCCGCTGAGACACCGGCCGCGGCGGCAGGTCACTCCTGGAAGGGAGCGACCTCGGCCTCGACCTTGAGCTCGTCGAGGGTGTCGTCCACCGCGAACGTCAGGTCGCCGACGATCTTGCCCGCCCGACGCAGGTCGTTGCCCGCGGCCTCCGCGCCCGCGACCAGTGCCGCGGGACCGCTGATGTGCACCCGGGTCAGCTCGTGCCGCATCGAGACCTTGGCCTTGGACTTGGCGCCTCGGATGCCGCCGAGTGCCGCGGCCATCCCGGCCAGGCCCCGCGCGTCAGCGGCGGCCGCGGAGCCGAGCTCGATCGCCTTGGGCCACTCGCTGGTGTGCACCGAGCCGTCGCGCCACCAGGACCAGACCTCTTCGGTGACATAGGGCAGGAAGGGCGCGAGCAGCCGCAGCTGGACGTGCAGGGCGACCGCCAGGGCCGCCTTGGCCGAGTCGGTGGCCGCGCTTCCGTCCTCCGCGTAGGCCCGCTCCTTGACGAGCTCGACGTAGTCGTCGCAGAACTCCCAGAAGAAGCGCTCGCTCACCTCCAGGGCGCCGGTGTAGTCGTAGGCCTCGAAGGACTCCGTCGCGGCCAGCACGACCTGGGCGAGGCGACCCATCAGGGCGCAGTCGACGGGCTCGGAGATCGCGACCGGGCTCGGCTCGCTGGCACCCACGCTGGAGAGCACGAACTTGGCGACGTTGAGCACCTTCATCGCGAGTCGACGGCCCACCTTCATCTGGGTCTCGTCGAAGGGGGAGTCCAGGCCCGGGCGCGCCAGGGCGGCGCGCCAGCGCACCGCGTCGGCGCCGAACTTGTCCAGGATCTCGGTGGGCACGACGACGTTGCCCTTGGACTTCGACATCTTCTTGCGGTCCGGGTCGAGGATGAAGCCGGAGACCATGGCGTGCGACCAGGGGACGGCGTGGTTCTCGAAGTGCGCGCGCACCACCCGGGCGAAGAGCCAGGTGCGGATGATGTCGTGGGCCTGGGTGCACATGTCCATCGGGAAGACCCGGTCGAACAGGTCGTCGTCGGTGCCCCACTGACCGGCGATGTGCGGGGTCAGCGACGAGGTGGCCCAGGTGTCCATCACGTCCGGGTCGCCGATGAAGCCGCCGGGCTTGCCGCGCTGGTCCTCCTCGAAGCCGCGCGGCGCGTCGGTGGAGGGGTCGATCGGCAGCTCGGCCTCGGCGGGCAGCAGCGGGTGGTCGTAGTCCGGCTCGCCGTCGGCGTCCAGCGGGTACCAGACGGGGAAGGGGATGCCGAAGAAGCGCTGGCGGCTGACCAGCCAGTCGCCGTTGAGTCCGCCGACCCAGTTGTCGTAACGGTGCTTCATGTGCTCCGGCAGCCAGGTGATCTCGGCGCCCCGGTCGAGCATCTCCTGGCGCAGCTCGCCGTCGCGGCCCCCGTTGGTGATGTACCACTGACGGGTGGAGACGATCTCGAGCGGCTTGTCGCCCTTCTCGTAGAAGTTCGCCATCCGCTGGGTCGGCTTCGGGTCGCCGATCAGGTCGCCGCTCTCGCGCAGCTTGGCGACCATCGCCTCGCGCGCGGAGAAGACGGTCTTGCCGGCCAGGTCGGCGTACTGCGCGGCGGCGGTCTCGGAGGAGAGCCACTCCGGGGTCTCCCGGGTGAACCGGCCGTCGCGGCCGATCACGGTGCGCACCGGCAGCTGCAGCTCGCGCCACCAGGTGACGTCGGTCAGGTCGCCGAAGGTGCAGCTCATGGCGATGCCCGCGCCCTTGTCCATCTCGGCGGCAGGGTGGGCCAGGACCGGGATCTCGACCCCGAAGACGGGCGAGGTCACGGTGGTGCCGAAGAGGGGCTGGTAGCGCTCGTCGTCGGGGTGCGCGATCAGGGCCACCACCGAGGGGATCAGCTCGGGGCGGGTGGTCTCGATCTCGACGGTGCCGCCGTCGGGGCGGTGGAAGGCGACGCGGTGGTAGGCGCCGGCGTAGTCACGCGACTCGAGCTCGGCCTGGGCGACGGCGGTCTGGAAGGTGACGTCCCACAGCGTGGGAGCCTCCTGGAGGTAGGCCTCGCCCCGGGCGTAGTTCCGCAGGAAGGCGCGCTGGCTGACGACCTGGGCCGGCTTGCCCACGGTCGTGTACTGGTGGCTCCAGTCGACCGAGAGGCCCAGGGTGCGCCACAGCGACTCGAAGACCTTCTCGTCCTCCTTGACCAGCTGGTCGCAGAGCTCGACGAAGTTGGGGCGGCTGATCGGCACCTGCCGCTTGGGGTCCGGCTTCTCCGGGGGCGTGAAGTCGGCGTCGTAGGGCAGGGAGGGGTCGCAGCGCACGCCGTAGAAGTTCTGCACCCGACGCTCGGTGGGCAGGCCGTTGTCGTCCCAGCCCATCGGGTAGAAGACGGACTTGCCCTGCATGCGCTGGAAGCGGGCGATGAGATCGGTGTGGGTGTAGGAGAAGACGTGGCCCACGTGCAGCGAGCCGCTGACGGTGGGCGGGGGAGTGTCGATCGAGAAGACGTTCTCCCGCGGCTGGGTCCGGTCGAAGCGGTAGGTGTCGTCGTCCTTCCACTGCTGGGCCCACTTGGCCTCCAGACCCTCCAGGGCCGGCTTGTCCGGTACGACGACGTCGCGCGGGGCCGGCGTCGTCGGGGACAGGTCGGGGATCTGGGTCTCAGTCATGCCCTGAGTCTAGGAGCGCGGCTGCCCATGCGGAAAACCAGTTCCCGGCAGGGTCCGGACCCCGCTCTGCTCGAGGTACCGGAGGCGGTTGACGTGCAAGCCACCAACCGCCGGGGAGACCTCCCACCGTCAGGGGTCGACCAGGTCTGTCCCTCCGTCCCACGCCCCGCTCGGCCTGCCGGCGCCTGCGCTCGTCAGCGCCGAGCCGGGCGTGCCGGCCAGCGCGAAGGTTTTGGCAGAACACCGGCAGCGAGGGGAGGGAACTGCCGCTGACTCGGGCGCCACGGGGCGCCGGGCCTAGACTCGACGCATCATGACCGAGCCTTCCCAGCCCCGCCCCGCAGAGACCTTCGCCGAGGTGGAGGACGCCCTGCTCTCCCGCTGGCCCGAGACCCGGCTGGAGCCCTCGCTGGACCGGATCCGCGCCTTCACCGAGCTGCTGGGCGACCCGCAGCACGCCTACAAGGTGGTGCACCTGACGGGCACCAACGGCAAGACCTCCACGGCGCGGATGGTGGACACCCTGCTGCGCGCCCTGGACCTGCGCACCGGACGGTTCACCAGCCCGCACGTGGAGCGGATGACCGAGCGCATCAGCATCGACGGCGAGCCCCTGGACGACGAGACCTTCGTGCGCGCCTTCAACGACGTCGCGCCGTACACCCACCTCGTGGACGCCGAGCAGGACCACCCGCTCTCCTTCTTCGAGACGGTGGTCGGCATGGCGTTCGCCGCCTTCGCGGACGCTCCGGTCGACGTGGCCGTCGTCGAGGTGGGGATGGGTGGCTCCTGGGACGCCACCAACGTCGCCGACGCCGACGTCGCCGTGGTGCTGCCGGTCGCCCTCGACCACGCGCAGTACCTGGGCACCGAGCTGACCGCGATCGCGGCGGAGAAGGCCGGCATCATCAAGCCCGACAGTATCGTGGTGCTCGCCGAGCAGACCCCGGAGGTGGCCGCGGTGCTGCTGGAGCGGGCGGCGGAGGTGGGTGCCACGATCGTGCGCGAGGGCATGGAGTTCGGCGTCGTCTCCCGGGTGCCGGGCGTGGGCGGGCAGCTGGTCTCGCTGCAGGGGCTCCGGGCCCGGTACGACGACCTCTTCCTGCCGCTGCACGGCGCCCACCAGGCGCAGAACGCCGCAGTGGCGCTCGCGGCCGTGGAGGCGCTGGCCGGGGAGACCCCGCTCGAGGACGACCTGGTCCGCGCCGCCTTCGCCGAGATGACCTCACCGGGTCGCCTCGAGGTGATCCGACGCTCGCCCACGGTGGTGCTCGACGCCGCGCACAACCCGCACGGGGCCGAGGCGACCGCGGCCGCACTCGAGGACGCGTTCAACTTCTCGCCGTTGATCGGGGTCATCGGCGTGATGGGCGACAAGGACCACGAGGGCCTGCTCGCCGCCTTCGAGCCGCACCTGACCCATGTCATCTGCACCCAGAACTCCACCCCCCGGGCGATGCCGGCCGAGGAGCTGGGCCGTACGGCGCGCGACGTCTTCGGGGAGGACCGGGTCACCGTGGTGCCCAGGCTGGCGGACGCCATCGACCAGGCCGCCGCGCTGGCGGAGGCCGGTGAGGCGTTCGGCGAGGCGCTGGGCTCCGGCGCGGTGCTGGTCACCGGCTCGGTGGTCACCGTGGGTGAGGCGCGCGCGATGCTGCGGCCGCCCACCCGCGGTCCGGGCGACCCGAGGAGGGCCCGGTGAGCCCCGACCCCGGCGCCACCGAGACCGACCCCGCGGCGACGCCCAACACCGAGAGGTCGCCACGGCGCGGCATGTGCGCTGCGGTGCTCTGCCTGGAGGCCATCGCGCTCGGCCTGACGACCCCGGTGATGATCACCATCGCCGACGTGCGCCCGGCCACCGCGCTGAGTCTGGGACTCGGGCTGGCCCTGGCCTGCCTGCTGCTGGCCGGCATGCTGCGGGCCGAGTGGGCCTACGGCCTGGGCTGGGTGATCCAGGTGGCGGCCGTCTGCCTGGGCTTCGTGGTGCCGATGATGTTCGGCCTGGGCGCGCTCTTCGCTCTGCTGTGGGGGTCGGCGTACTTCCTGGGTCGCAAGATCGAGCGGGAGCGCGCGGCAGCCTGGGCGGCGTACACGGCGGGTCGCTAGGCGGACGCCGCCCGGGGGTAGGCTGCTGGACATGAGCCAGCGCACACTCGCCCTGTTGAAGCCCGACGCCGTTCAGCGCGGCCTGGTGGGAGAGATCCTGGCCCGGTACGAGGCCAAGGGGCTCGCCATCGTGGCGATGGAGCTGCGCACCATCGACGCAGCCCAGGCCGACGCCCACTACCACGAGCACGTCGAGCGAGACTTCTACCCGCCGCTGCGCGACTTCGTGACCAGCGGCCCGTTGGTCTCCCTGGTGCTCGAGGGTGACCAGGCGATCGAGGTGGTGCGCGGCATCAACGGCGCCACCGACGGTCGCAAGGCAGCCCCCGGCACCATCCGCGGCGACCTCTCGCTGTCCAACCGCGAGAACCTGGTGCACGGCTCGGACTCTGCGGAGTCCGCCGAGCGCGAGATCGCGCTCTGGTTCCCGCACCTCTGAGCACCCGCGAAGCGGGGGCGTGTCCTGCCCGGATCCGGGGCGCCTGCTACCTACGCTGGAGGCTGAGCCGCCCCTGAGGTGAGGAGCTGCTCCTTCCCTCAAGGACCACCAGCGAAGGCAACAAGGACATGGCGAACAGCGTCATCGGCCGCGACATGGCTGTCGACCTCGGCACGGCCAACACGCTGGTCTACGTGCGCGGGAAGGGCATCGTCCTCGACGAGCCCAGCGTGGTCGCGATGAACACGACCACCGGCGAGGTGCTGGCGGTGGGACACGAGGCCAAGCGGATGATCGGCCGGACCCCGGACAACATCGCCGCGATCCGCCCGCTGAAGGACGGCGTCATCGCCGACTTCGACGCCACCGAGCAGATGCTGCGCTACTTCATCCAGCAGGTGCACCGGCGCCGTTACCTCGCCAAGCCGCGGATGGTCATCTGCGTGCCGAGCGGGATCACCGCCGTGGAGCAGCGCGCGGTCAAGGAGGCCGGCTACCAGGCCGGTGCGCGTCGGGTCTACATCGTGGAGGAGCCGATGGCGGCCGCGATCGGCGCCGGGCTCCCGGTGCACGAGGCCACCGGCAACATGATCGTGGACATCGGCGGCGGAACCACCGAGGTGGCGGTGATCTCGCTCGGCGGCATCGTCACCAGCATGAGCATCCGCACCGCGGGCGACGACCTGGACACCGCGATCATGGCGTGGATGAAGAAGGAGTACTCCCTGATGCTGGGGGAGCGCACCGCCGAGGAGGTCAAGATGACCCTCGGCTCGGCCTTCCCGCTGCCCGACGAGCCGGAGGCCGAGATCCGCGGCCGGGACATGGTCTCGGGCCTGCCCCGCACCGTGGTGGTCTCCAGCTCCGAGGTGCGGCACGCCATCGAGGAGCAGGTCACCGACATCGTGGACGCCGTGCGCGCGACCCTGGACCAGACCCCGCCGGAGCTGGCGGGCGACATCATGGACCGCGGCATCGTGCTGACCGGCGGCGGCGCGTTGCTCCGGGGCCTCGACGAGCGGCTGCGGCACGAGACCGGCATGCCCGTGCACGTCGCCGAGCACCCGCTGGAGTCCGTCGCCTTCGGCGCCGGACGCTGCGTGGAGGAGTTCGAGGCACTGCAGCAGGTGCTCGTCTCGGACCCCCGGAGGTACTGATGGCCGAGCGTCCCGACCGCGAGAAGCGGTGGCGCGGGCTTGAGGAGCGCTCCCGGCCGCGGCGCTCCACGCTGGTGGCTCTGCTCCTGGCCTCCGCGACCTTGATGACCCTGGACCAGCAGGCGGGGGAGTCGTCCCCGATCGAGCCCGTCCGGGCTGCCGTGGGCGCCGCCTTCGGTCCCGTCGAGACGATCACCTCGGCCGCGGTGCGTCCCTTCACCGCCGTCCCCACGTGGTTCCGGTCCAAGGACGGGCTGCGCCGCGACATCACCGACCTGGAGTCCGAGAACGCGGCGCTGCGCGAGCAGGTCGCCTCCTCGGGCTACGACCGCAACCGCCTGGCGGAGTTCGAGGGGCTGACCCGGGCCGCGGCGGACCTGGGCCGCTCCATGGTGCCCGCCCGGGTGGTGGCGCACGGGTCGGCCCAGTCCTTCAGCAGGACCGTGACCATCGACGCCGGCTCCGACGCCGGGCTGCGTCCGGACATGACCGTGGTCAACAACGACGGCCTCGTGGGCCGGGTGCTGCGCGTCACCAGCCGCACCGCGACGGTGCTGCTCCTGCTCGACGCCGAGTCCGTGGTGGGAGGACGAATCGGAGAGAGCATGGAGGTCGGCTTCCTGCGGGGACGCGGCATCCTGGGCCAGGAGGGGCGGCTGGACCTGGAGCTGCTCGACGACGCGGTGGTCCCCGCCCAGGGCGACACCGTCGTGTCCTGGGGCAGCGACGGTGCTGGTCCCTACGTGCCCGGCGTGCTGGTGGGTCGGGTGACCGACGTCTTCGCCAGCGTTCGCGAGCAGGCGCAGCGGGCGGTGATCGAGCCGTTCGTGGACTTCTCCGCGCTCGACGTGGTGGGGGTGATCGTGCCCGGCGACACTGCCAGCGACCGGGCCCTGATCCAGGCCGACGGAGGCATCGGATGACGCTGGCACGCGCCGTGGTGGGCTTCCTGGCCGTGTCCGTCGCCCTGGTCCTGCAGGTCTCGCTCTTCCCGCACGTGGCATGGCAGGGAGTCGTGCCCAACCTGGTGCTGCTCGTGGTGGTCGCCGCGGCGCTCACCCGCGGCGCCCAGTTCGCGCTGGTGCTGGGGTTCGTCGCCGGCGTGCTGCTGGACCTGGCGCCTCCCGCCGACCACCTGGCGGGCCGCTGGGCGCTCGCCCTGGTGGTCGTGGCCTACCTCGCGGCCCGGGTGCGCCAGGACGTGCGGCCCTCCACCGCCGCGGTGCTGGCCACCGTCGCCGCGTCCTCGTTCGTCGGCACCTCGTTGTTCGCGCTCAGCGGGCTGGTCCTGCGCGACCCGGTCATCTCGGTGGGCGAGCTGCTCGAGGTGGTCGCCGTGGCCGTGCTGTGGGACCTGCTGCTCACCCCCTTCGTGCTGCCGCCGACGATGCGGCTCTTCGAGCGCCTGGGTCGAACCGGAGCACCTGTCTGATGGCGGTGTCGGGGTCCCAGCGCAGCAGGCTGCGTCTGATCGTGGTCCAGGCCCTGGTGTTCTCGCTCTTCGCGACCCTCTTCGTGCGCCTGTACTACCTGCAGGTCGTGGGGGGCGAGGGCTACCAGGCCCAGGCCGCCGACCAGTCCGTCCGCGACATCGTGGTCCAGCCGCAGCGCGGGCTGGTGGTCGACGCGATGGGGCGCCCGCTGGTGGCCAACCGGCTGTCCTGGGTGGTCTCGGTGGACCGCAACGTGGTCTCCAAGCTCAGCGCGGTCGAACGGGAGAAGCTGGTCGCCCGCGTGTCCGACGTGGTGGGGCTCAAGCCGCGGCAGGTCGAGCGCCGGCTCGCCGACTGCGGCGACGACGGCGCGGTGGCCGGCGTGTGCTGGAACGGCTCTCCCTTCCAGCCGGTGCCGGTGGCCGACGACGTCGGCCAGGACGTCGCGCTGCGGGTGCTCGAGCAGCCCGAGGACTACCCGGGCGTGCTGGCCGAGCAGCAGAACGTGCGCGCCTACCCCAGCCCCTTCGGGGTCAACATGGCCCACCTGCTGGGCTACCTCAGCCCGATCACCGAGGAGGAGTTCGACCGGGCCAGCGCCAAGGACGACCTCTCCCTCAACGGCGCCTCCGTCGTCGGCCGCGCCGGGGTCGAGAAGCAGTACGACGAGTGGCTGCGCGGGATGCCGGGCTACAAGCGGGTCGCGGTCGACTCGATGGGCCGGGTGGTGGGCGATGACAGCGAGATCGCCAGCACCCCCGGCGACACGCTGGTCACCTCGATCGACGCCAAGGTCCAGGGCGTCGTCGAGCGGGAGCTGGCCCGCTCCATCGCGACCCAGCGCGCCACCTTCGACCCGGTGACGGGGCGCAACTACGCCGCCGACTCCGGGGCCACGGTGGTGATGGAGGCCGACACCGGACGGATCGTGGCGATGGCCAGCCAGCCGACGTACGACCCGGACGTGTGGGTGGGCGGGATCTCCTCCGAGGAGCTCAGCGGGCTCTACTCCGAGAAGGCCGGGACCCCCCTGCTGTCCCGGGCCACGCAGGGCCAGTTCGCTCCCGGGTCCACCTGGAAGCCGTTCATGACCGCGGCAGCGCTGAGCAACGGCTACCGCACCGACACCACGCTGGCGTGCTCGTCGGGCCTGCAGGTCGGCAACCGCGTGTTCAAGAACTACGAGTCCGGCGCCTACGGCAACATCACGTTCGCCAAGGCGCTCGAGGTCTCGTGCAACACCTTCTTCTACCGGGTCGGCTACGACTTCTGGCAGCGGCTGGGGTCCGACGTCGCCGACGTGGACGCCTTCGACCCGCTGGTCGAGGGTGCCAAGCTGTTCGGCTTCGGCTCCGAGACCGGCGTGGACCTGCCTGGCGAGGCGCCCGGCCGGATCGCGGACCGGACCTGGAAGCGGTCCTACTACGAGTCGCAGAAGGACTACTACTGCGGTCTTGCCGATGCGCCGCAGGACGCCGAGACCTCCGACTTCGTCTACAAGTTCGCCCGCGAGTTCTGCATCGAGGGCTTCGCCTACCGGGCCGGTGACGCGGTGAACTTCGCCATCGGCCAGGGCGACACCATCGTCACCCCCCTGCAGCTCGCGCGCGCCTACGCGGCGCTGGCCAACGGCGGCACCTTGTGGGAGCCGCGCATCGGCAAGGCGATCGTGAGCCCCGAGGGCAAGGTGCTGCAGCGGATCCAGCCCAAGAAGCAGGGGTCGGTCCCGGTGTCGGACAAGACGCTGGACTACATCGACACCGCTCTCCAGGGGGTCTCCACCCGCGGCACGATGAACTGGAAGCTCATCGGCTTCCCGTTGGACGAGGTCAAGATCCGCGCCAAGACGGGCTCCGCGGAGGTCTACGGCAAGCAGTCGACCGGGTGGGTCGCCTCCTACACCGAGGACTACGTGGTGGTCCAGATGATCAGCCAGGGCGGCACGGGCTCAGGCAGCAACGGCGACGCCGTCCGCAAGATCTGGGAGACGCTGTACGGCGTCGACGGGGACCGGGTCGTGCCCGCGAAGGCGGCGATCCCCGGCACCAAGCCGCCCAAGCAGCTGCCGTCCTTCCAGCCCGACGGCACCATCCTGCCGCCGCAGGGGGAGGGCAAGTGACTCAGCGCACCGGCTTCGCGCGGCTGCGGGCCCCCGGCCTGGACTGGGTGCTGATGCTGGCCGTCATCGCCCTGCTGGTGGTGGGGACCACGATGGTCTGGTCGACCACCTCCAGCCGGGACCTGCTCACCGGCGGCGACTCCACGGCGTACCTGCGCAAGCAGCTGGTCAACCTGGCGATCGGGGGCGTGCTGCTGGTGCTGGTGCTGGCGACCGACCACCGGTGGGTCAGGATCCTGGCCCCGGTGGTCTACCTGGCCTCGATCCTCGGCCTGCTGCTGGTGCTGGTGATGGGCTCGACCATCAACGGCTCCCGGTCCTGGCTGAGCCTCGGCGGGCTCTCGGTGCAGCCGGCGGAGTTCGCCAAGCTGGCCGTGGTGATCGGCATGGCGCTGCTGGTCGCGGAGCGCACCGAAGGCAGCTGGCGGCGCTCGGTCGGCTCGGTCGACGTGCTGGGCATGCTGGTGATCGCGGGCGTCCCGGGAGCCCTGATCCTGCTCCAGCCCGACCTCGGCACGATGCTGGTCCTGGCCGCCACCGTCTTCGGGGTGCTCGCCGTGGCCGGCGCGCCGCGGCGCTGGCTGGGTGGGCTGCTGCTCGCCGGAGTCGCCGCCGCGGCGGTGGCGGTCAGCGCAGGGCTGCTCAAGGCCTACCAGGTGGACCGCTTCATGGCGTTCACCAACCCGGACCTGGACCCCCGAGGCGCCGGCTACAACACCGAGCAGGCGCGGATCGCCGTCGGGAACGGTGGGCTCTTCGGCCAGGGGCTGTTCGAGGGCTCCCAGACCCGCTCCGGCTTCGTCCCCGAGCAGCACACCGACTTCATCTTCACCGCGGTCGGCGAGGAGCTCGGCCTCCTGGGCGCCGGCCTGGTGATCGCGCTGATGGCGATCATCGTGTGGCGGGCGCTGGCGATCGCCGCGGGCACCGACGACATGTTCGGCCGGGTGGCGGCGGCCGGCATCGCGTGCTGGTTCGGCTTCCAGGCCTTCCAGAACATCGGGATGTGCCTGGGCATCATGCCGGTCACCGGCGTCCCCCTCCCGTTCGTGTCGTACGGCGGCTCCTCGATGTTCGCGGGGATGCTCGCGGTGGGAGTGCTGCAGAACGTGGCGCTGCGCTCGGGCACCAGTCTCCCGACGCGGTTGCTCTCGCCCGGCAGGACGCTGGCCGGCCGCTGAGCCGAGCTGCCCCGCTCTCAGCGGGGGGAGCGGGCGGCCGGGAGCGTGAAGGAGACCGTGGTTCCGCCGTGGTCGTTGGCCCGGGCGTGGATCCGACCCCCGTGACGCTCCACGATCTGGCGGCACAGGTCCAGGCCCACTCCTGAGCCCTGGTAGTCCCGGGCATGCTCGGCGGCGCGGTGGAACTTCTCGAAGATCCGCTCCTCCTCGCCCGGCGGGAGGCCGATGCCCCGGTCCGCCACGTCGACCCGCACCCACCCCGGCTCACCCGGGGTCGAGGTGATCGCCACCTCGGCGACCTGACCGGGCCGGGTGTACTTGCAGGCGTTGCCCACCAGGTTGTCCATCAGCTGTCGCACCATGGCCAGGTCGGCGTGGACCCGGTGCGGGACCTCGACGGTGAACCGGTGCCCTCCGGTGCCGACGTGGGTGGAGACCACGACCGCCACCGGGTTGGCGAGCGGGAAGTCGGTGGAGCGCAGCTCACCTTCCAGGTCCACGGTGTGGTGGAGCCAGTCCGCGACGATCTCCTGCATCCGCTGGTTGGCCGCGCGTGCCCGCATCAACAGGGCGACGGCCTCGTCGGGGCGGCCGTGCTCCAGGGCGTCGCCGACCAGCTCCAGCCAGCCCTCGAGGCTGCTCAGCGGGGCCCGCAGGTCGTGGGCCACGACGCCGGCGAAGCTGCTCAGCTCGCCGAGCCGCTCGTGCTGGTGCGTGACGTCGGTGAGGGAGATCATCACGCCGTCGCGCGGGTGGCCGTCGAGCGGGACCACCCGCTGCCTGAGCACCCGTCGGGGACCGGTGGGCGGCTGCACGGCGAGGAGCTCGGTGTGCAGCAGCTCGTCGTTGTCGAGGGCGGCTCCGTCGGGCCGGGTGAGGCCGAAGTAGTCGACCCAGTTGCGGGGCGACAGGTCCGGGAGCGGGCGTCCGAGCAGGTCGACGGCCGACTGGTTGTGCACCCGGATGTCCGCGGAGGGGCTGATCACCACGAACCCGTCGGACATCGCCTCGAAGACCCTCCGGAGCATGGTCGTCTGGCGGATCGCGGTGCGTCTTGCCGCCTCGAGGTCACGCAGCAGCCGGTTGCGGTGCTCGTTGAGCAGGGCGATGGTCAGGGCCACGAAGGCACACACCGAGACCAGGAGGTCGATGACGTAGCCGTCTGGGACCACGGGCTGGGCCCGACCCGACTGCTCGGTGAAGGGATAGATCATCAGGCACCCGAAGCCCAGACCGAGGCTGTAGGCAGCGGTCGTCCACACCGGGAACGTCGAGGCGACGTAGAGGCTGGGGAGCAGGACCACCCACACCAGGGGGACGGCGTCGGACTCCAGCGCCACGACCAGGAGCAGCAGCGAGGCCGTCCCGATCAGCGGGAGCAGCAGGGCACGGCGGGAGGTCTCCTGGCGCGACCAGGTGGCGACGGCCAGCAGCGCCGTGACGCTCACCAGGCTGGTGACGCAGACCCGGATCACCCAGTCCGCGACGTCGCGAGCCCCTGCGTCGTCGCCGACCAGGCTGGGCACCCCGAAGACGGGGACGACGGCCAGGGCACTCAGCGCCGCCGCGAGCATCAGGGCCGACAGGTCGCGTGCGCCGCCGGGCGCCCACTCCAGCGCCAGCTCCCGGCGCCAGCGGGCGGCACCCGGTGCCGGATCCGGCGGATCGCTCCTCAGCAGTGCCCTGGCCCAGCGGTAGCCCGCGCACAGCAGCAGCGACTGCACTCCGAGCGCGGCAGCGTTGCGCACCGCGGAGGCGATCGAGACGTCCACGTCCAGCGCGACCAGGACCCCCAGCACGAAGACCAGGACCACGGTCAGGACGAACACCCGCGTGAGGCGGGGCAGCACCCCCCGCCAGGAGAACGCCATCCAGAAGAAGGCGGCACCGGAGAGGAGCCAGAGCCGGGGCAGCTGGCCGGGGTCGGCCGTCGTGCGGCTCAGCAGCACCCCCAGCGTGAAGATCGCGGCGGTCACGCTCCACAGCACCCAGAACCCCCGGCCCCGGGCCCCGGTGTCGGTAGCGGCGGGTTCGACCGACTCGCCCTTGTCCGCCAACGTCTTCCTCCCCCCGGGTGTGGCATCCGCGGCATGCCGTGCCAGTCACTCTAGGCGTTGGAGGGTCTCGAAGGCAGTGGGCTCGGGTGCCGGACGTAGGCTGGGGCCTCCGCAGTTCTGAGAGAGGTTCACCATGCTCCCCGTCACCGGCACCACTGGCGACGTGTCGTCCGTCTTCCCGCTCCTCGAGCCCCGGCTCCCGCTGGTCTCCAAGCCCATCCAGTACGTCGGTGGCGAGCTCAACTCGACCGTCAAGGAGTGGGACTGCGCACCGGAGGGCGAGACCGTCCGCTGGGCGCTGATGTACCCGGACGCCTACGAGGTCGGCCTGCCCAACCAGGGCGTGCAGATCCTCTACGAGGTGCTCAACGAGCGTGACTGGATCGTGGCGGAGCGCACCTACGCGGTGTGGGCCGACATGGAGCAGGTGATGCGCACCGACGGCATCCCGCAGTTCACCGTGGACAGCCACCGCCCGGTGGGGGCCTTCGACCTGTTCGGCCTGAGCTTCTCCACCGAGCTCGGCTACACCAACATGCTCAACGCCCTGGACCTGGCCGGCATCCCGCTGCACGCGGTCGACCGCGGTGAGGACCACCCGATCGTGCTGGCCGGTGGGCACGCCGCGTTCAACCCCGAGCCGATCGCCGACTTCATCGACGCCGCCGTGCTCGGCGACGGCGAGGAGGTGGTGCTGGCGATCTCCGAGGTGGTCCGCGAGTGGAAGGCCGAGGGGCGCCCCGGAGGCCGCGACGAGGTGCTGCGGCGGCTGGCGGTCAGCGGTGGCGTCTACGTGCCGAAGTTCTACGACGTCAGCTACGCCCCCGACGGTGCCATCAGCTCGGTGGTGCCCAACCGCCCGGGCATCCCCTTCCGGGTGCGCAAGCACACCCTGATGGACCTCGACGCCTGGCCCTACCCGGCCAAGCCGCTGGTGCCGCTGGCCGAGACCGTCCACGAGCGCTTCTCGGTCGAGATCTTCCGCGGCTGCACCCGGGGCTGCCGGTTCTGCCAGGCGGGGATGATCACCCGTCCGGTGCGCGAGCGCTCCATCAAGACGATCGGCGACATGGTCGAGAACGGCATCCGCAAGTCCGGTTTCGAGGAGGTGGGGCTGCTCTCGCTCTCCAGCGCCGACCACACCGAGATCGGCGAGATCGCCAAGGGTCTGGGCGACCGCTACGAGGGTTCCAACGTGTCCCTCTCCCTGCCGTCGACGCGGGTGGACGCCTTCAACATCACCCTGGCCAACGAGTTCTCCCGCAACGGTCGTCGCTCCGGGCTCACCTTCGCCCCGGAGGGCGGCAGCGAGCGGATGCGCAAGGTGATCAACAAGATGGTCACCGAGGAGGACCTGATCGCCACGGTCGCCGCGGCGTACTCGCACGGATGGCGCCAGGTCAAGCTCTACTTCATGGTCGGGCTGCCCACCGAGACCGACGAGGACGTCCTCCAGGTCGCCGACCTGGCACGGCGCGTGATCGCCAAGGGCCGCGAGGTCTCAGGCCGCAACGACGTGCGGTGCACCGTGTCCATCGGCGGCTTCGTGCCCAAGCCGCACACGCCGTTCCAGTGGGCGGCCCAGCTCGACCACGAGACCACCGACGCTCGCCTGAAGAAGCTGCGCGACACCGTCCGCGAGGACAAGAAGTTCGGCCGCGCCATCGGCTTCCGCTACCACGACGGGAAGCCCGGGATCGTCGAGGGACTGCTCTCGCGCGGGGACCGTCGGGTCGGCGCGGTCATCGAGGCGGTCTGGCGCGACGGCGGCCGCTTCGACGGCTGGAGCGAGCACTTCTCCTACGACCGGTGGATGACCTGCGCCGAGCAGGCTCTGGCCGGGACCGGCGTGGACGTCGACTGGTACACCGTGCGCGAGCGCGGGATCGAGGAGGTGCTCCCTTGGGACCACCTGGACTCCGGTCTCGACAAGGACTGGCTCTGGTCGGACTGGGAGGACGCCCTGGCCGTCGCCGAGGGTGCCGACGTCGAGGTCGAGGACTGCCGGTGGACCCCGTGCTACGACTGCGGCGTCTGCCCGGAGATGGGCACCGAGATCCAGATCGGGCCCACCGGGCAGCAGCTGCTGCCGCTCAGCGTGGTGTGAGCAGGGCTCGGCTGCGCCCGTGTGGTGCAGCCGGGCTCAGTGCCCGCTGCGCAGGGCCCGTACGACGTGCGGTTCCAGGTACGGCGCCAGGGTCCGGTTGAGCGTGGCCGACATGTGGTTGGGGTCGGCGTACACGATGACGCCCCCGATCACCGGGTCGCACTGCTCCTCGCGGCACAGGTGCTCGTTGAGGTCGGCCGTGGTGACCATCGGGTCGCCCATCGCCTTCGCCGCGTCGTACAGCGGGTCCTGGCGGATCCACTCCGCCGGGGTGCCGCCGCAGGCGTCCCAGTCGTCGGGGTTGCGGCTCAGGCACAGCGAGGTGTCGACCTCGGGGTCCAGAGGGGCCGGGGTGTCCCGGACGGTCAGCACCGGGACGCCGGCTCCGGTCAGGCGCTCGATGGTGTCCACGTAGGCGTCCGGCTCGGTGGGGTGGTGGTCCATGGTGGACATGACCACCAGGTCGTAGTCGCCCGAGGTGAGCTGATCGAGGATCTCTCCGCCCAGGCGGTCGCACTGGGCGTAGTTGTCGGGCAGGACGCCGGGGGAGCGGTCGCTGTCGATGATGGGCTGGCACATCCCCATGACGAAGGTGTCGACCTGCCAGCCGTGCTCTTCCGCGATCGCCTCGAGGGCGGGCTGCCAGTGGCCGGCGTGGGAGTTGCCGTAGAGCCCGATCCGCTTGGTGGGGCTCTCGGTCTCGCCGACCTCGCAGCTGACGAGGTCGCCGAACGGCGGCCAGTTCAGGCACTGCCCGTCGACGATCGAGCTCGGGATGTCGGTGCGGATGAACTCCGGAGTGGTGATCAGCTCGTCGGTGTCCGGACAGGACAGCTCCTCGTCCAGCGCCCCAGCGCCCAGGCAGGTGGGCTCCAGGGTCGTGGAGGAGAGCTGCGCGAGCCGCTGCCCGGACTCCTCGGCCTCACGGTCCACCCACGCCAGCATGGCCAGACACAGGCTCACGACGAGCCCGGTGGTCACCAGGAGCACGACCAGGCCGCGGCGACCGACGTTCCGGCTCCCCGGAGCGGCCCGGAAACGGTCCTCCACGAACCGGGTGCTGACCCAGGACAGCGCCACGACCAGGGGCAGCAGCAGCAGCTTGAGCCAGGTGGACTCGTCCAGGCCGAGGACCGGGGGGAGCAGCAGCAGCATCGGCCAGTGCCACAGGTAGATCGCGTAGGAGATGTTGCCCACCAGCTGCACCGGTCCGGCGTGCGTCACGCCACGCAGGGAGAGCCGGCCGTCCGGGTCGCCGGCCAGGATGAACAGGGCCGCACCCAGCGTGGGCAGCAGGGCGTTCCACCCCGGGAACACCGACCCGTCGTCCAGCAGCAGGGCCGCCGCGAACATGGCCGCGACCGCCGACCAGGGCATCACCGCGGCAGCCGTGCGGGAGGGACGGCGCACCTGGGAGCCCCAGATGGCCAGCACGCCGCCGAGGCCCAGCTCCCAGATGCGGGCCGGCGTGGAGAAGTAGGCCAGTGAGGGCTGCGACCATGAGATGAGCAGGCTGTAGGCGAAGCTGGCCAGGGTGACCGCGGCGATGCACACCCCCAGGGAGCTCCGGAACGGAGCGCGGAGGCGGACGGAGAGGATCGCGACGAGGCCGATGAGCAGAGGCCAGCCCAGGTAGAACTGCTCCTCCACCGAGAGGGACCAGAAGTGCTGGAAGGGCGACGGCGTCCCGTCGGCTCGCAGGTAGTCGGTGGCGTCGGAGATGAGTCGCCAGTTCTCCACGTAGAGCATCGAGGTCAGCGCGTGCTCGGCGCCTGAGCGCCACTCCACCAGGGGCAGCACCCAGATGATGGTCAGCAGCGAGACCAGGAGCGTCACCGCCACCGCGGGTGCCAGGCGCAGCACCCGGCGGGCCCAGAAGTCGCCGAGGCCCCGCAGCCCCGTGGGCGGGCGTCGTACCAGCGCACCGGTGATCAGGAACCCGGAGATGACGAAGAAGACGTCCACGCCGACATAGCCGCCGGGCAGCAGGGTGGGCCAGAAGTGGTAGACGACCACCAGGCCGACGGCCAGGGCGCGCAGGGCCTGGATGTCCTTGCGCGGATGGTGTCCCGCCCCCGGTGCCTCGGCCACCGACCGCTGCTCGGCACCAGGACGAGGAGCGTCGTGGAGCTCGGGGTCGGACGTTCGGCTGCCGGGAGCATCGAAGGTGTGCCCCATCACGTCAGCCCTTCCGAAGGATCAGGTGGTTCCAGCGAGCGTGGCCGCCGCCTGGATCCGGCCGTCGGCAGACTATCAAGGCGTACCGCCCCCGGCGCCGCGCGCGGTGCCGGTCCGGGCGGGCTTGTGACGCAGGGCGGGCCGCTCGACCAGCCGCCAGGACGCGATGGCGAGCAGCCACACCACCGGCGTGCAGACGAGGATCAGCACCCACGGCGCGGTGTCGGGCCCGAGCAGCTGGACGAAGGTCTGCTGGATCGGGAACGCCCAGATGTAGACCCCGTAGGAGGCGTCGCCCCAGGCGGTCATCCAGCGAGCGGTGCGCGGCACGGCGTAGGCGAACCAGTAGGCCAGGTAGGTCACCGCCACCGTCCAGACCACCACGCGCACCGCGTCCGGGCCGAGGCCGGACAGGACGCAGGCCACGAACGCGGTGGCGGCCCAGGGCCAGGACAGCACGAGACGGTCGCGCCAGGAGTAGGCCGCGGCCCCCAGTGCGAACGCGGCGAGGACGTAGCCGGACCCCACCGCGTCCGAGGTCCAGGTGATCCACCAGGCCGCCCAGGCCAGGCCGGCGAGTGCCATCACCGTGACGACGCTGCGCCGGGCCAGGAGGCCGGCCAGGCCCAGCAGGAAGAGCAGCAGGTAGGCGAAGACCTCCAGCGGAAGGCTCCACAGGGGGCCGTTGACCGCGCCCGCGTAGAGGTTGTCCTCGAAGACTCCCGGCAGCTGGGCGCCGAAGGGGAACAGCAGGGTGATCCGGAGCGGGTAGAGCCAGGTCTGGGCGGAGGCCAGGTAGGACGAGAGGCTCCAGCTGGTGACCAACGGTCCCAGCACGAAGGCGGTGAGCAGGCCCACGGTGGCCAGCGCGGGCAGCAGGCGCAGGGCCCGCTTGACCCAGAAGTCCCAGGGTGAGGGGTCGTACTCCCAGCTCCGGCGGATGAGCAGGCCGCTGACGGCGAAGAAGATGAGGACCCCGAGGTTGCCCAGCGTGGTGCCGAGCTGGTGCAGCGGCTCGTCGTGGCCCACCAGGGAGAAGGAGTGGGAGACGAGGACCGCCCACGCGGCGAGCAGGCGCAGCAGGTCGAAGTTGTTCTCGCGGCTGCCGAGCCGATCGCCCAGCACCACCTTGCCGCCACGCGGGGAGCGCACGGCGGCGTCGGTCTCGGAGCGGGCGGACATGGGCCGCAGGCTAACCGAGCCGCTCTGCCCACGCCGAATGACCGGCCCTAGGATCGGCTCTCGTGACCAGCAACCGGCGACCGAGCCCCCGCAGCCCGGGTCTGGTGGTCATGGCCGCCGCCGGGATCAGCGGCGTCGCCGGGTACGTCGTGCTGGTGCTGGCCGCACGTGCCCTCACCCCGGCCGAGAACGCCGACTTCCTGGTCTTCTGGGGCGCGGTGTTCGCTGTCTTCGGCGTCCTGACCGGTCTCACCGCCGAGATCACCCGGGCCGTCTTCGCCGCGCGCCACTCCCAGTCGCCGGGACCTGCTGCCGGGGCCCGTGTCGTGCCTGCCGCCCTGGTGCTCGGAGGCGCGGTCGTGGGCGTCGTGGGGCTGAGCGGGCCGCTGTGGGCTCCCGCCCTCTTCGGCTCCGAGTGGCTGCCGCTGCTGGCCGCGATGGTCTGCGGGATCGGGCTCTTCGTCGTGCACTCGGCCCTCGGCGGCGCGGCGGCCGGGGGTGGCCAGTGGTCCGGCTACGCGGTCCTGGTCGGGCTGGAGGCGACCACCCGCCTCGCGCTGTGCGCCCTGGTGGCGCTGCTGGGCGGAGAGGTGCTGGGTCTGGCCTGGGGGGTGTGCGCGGCGTGCGGCACCTGGCTGCTGCTGAGCCTCTGGCCCCGCTACCGCCGACTGTGGGCGGCTCGGGGGGACGTGGACCGTGGTGGCCTGCTGCGGCGGATGGTCTCGGCCTGCACCGCGGCAGGAGCGTCCTCGCTGCTCCTGGTCGGCTTCCCGGTGCTGCTGCGGGTCACCACCTCCGACGAGGTGTTCGCAGGTACGGCGCCGTTGCTGCTGGCGGTCTCGCTGACCCGCGCCCCGCTGCTCGTGCCGCTGGGGGCCTACCAGAACGTGGTGGTGACCAAGGTGCTCACCCAGGGACTGCGGGCGCTGGTCGGGCCGACCCGGCTGGTGCTCGCCCTCACCGTGCTGGGAGCGGCCCTCGCCGGACTGGTGGGTCCGGTCGCGATGCGCGTGATCAATCCCGACTACCGGGTGGAGGGCGTGATCTTCGCGGCCCTGACGGTCGCTGCCGGGCTGGTGGCGCTGCTGACCCTGACCGGCGCGGCCAGCCTGGCGCTGGACCGTCACACGGTCTACCTGGCCGGCTGGACCGGCGCCACGCTGAGTGCCCTGGCGGTGCTGGCGGGCCCGTGGGCGATCGAGCCTCGCGTGATCGCGGCGCTCGTCACCGGCCCGCTGGTCGGGATGACCATCCATCTCACGTGGTCGGTGTACGGGGGCAGGTCCGGGCCGGGGTCCGTTAGGGTCGGCCGGTCCCCATCCCGTCCCCGAACGCTGCGAGCCGGCGGAGCTCCCGCAGGCCTGGAGGAGAACCGGTGAACGACAGACCCCGCGTGCTGGTCGACATGCTGTCCTACACCGGGACCAAGGGTGGGATGGAGACCTACACCCGAGAGCTGTACCGCCAGCTCGGCAAGATGGACACCGGGCTGGAGTTCGTGGCCCTGGCCAGCCGTGAGGGCGGCGAGCTGGACCTCTCCTGGTTTCCCGGCGAGGTGATCAGGTCCCGGATCAGCGGTGAGAACCGGTTCGTGTGGGCTCTGGGCGAGCTGTTCGCGTCGAGCTGGTTCGCCCGGCGACGCCGCGCCGACCTCGTGCACTGCCCTGCGACGCTGGGCCCGATGCGCACCTCGATGCCGTGCGTGCTCACCATCCACGACATGCTCTACTTCAGCCATCCCGAGTTCATGGTGACTCCGCTCTACACGCGCCCGGTGATGTGGATGGAGCGTCGGGCCGCCGCGAACGCGGCGCAGGTGATCACCGACAGCCAGGTCTCGGCCGACGAGATCCACAAGTACCTGGGCTATCCGCGCGAGCAGCTGCACGTCGTCCCGCTGGCCGCGAACCCGGGCTCCCCACAGCCCTTCGGGGACGCGCGGGAGCGGCTCATCCTCGCCAGCGGCCAACGACGCCCCTACAAGAACTGGGAGGGGCTGATCCGGGCCCTCGCGCTGGTGGACGAGCAGGTGCGTCCGCGCCTGGTCATCACCGGAGGCGGCGCGGGGGAGGACCCGTTGCGTCCGGTCGTAGAGGAGGCCGGGATGGCGCCCTGGGTGGAGCTGCGGGGGTGGGTCACCGACGAGGAGCTCGACGACCTGCGCCGCAGGGCGTCCGCCATGGCCTTCCCGACGCTGGCCGAGGGGTTCGGGCTGCCGGTCCTCGAGGCGATGGCCCAGGGACTCCCCGTCATCGCCTCGGACCTGCCCGTGCTCCACGAGGTCGGCGGGGACGCCGCCCTCTGGTTCGACCCGCACGACCTGCACTCCATGGCGGCGGCCATCGAGTCGGTGGCGACCCGCCCCGACCTGCTCGCCGAGCTTGCCGAGGCCGGACGTGCACAGGCGGCGCTGTTCTCCTGGGAGCGGGTGGCCCGGGAGACCCTGGCGGTCTTCCACGGCGTGCTCTCAGACGCGCGCTGAGCCGTCCCCGGTGTCCTGACCCGGACGCGATCGCTCCAGGGTGTGCTCCAGCAGGGAGCGCAGCGCGCTCCGCTCGCCCAGTCGAGCCGCGGTGGGCAGCAGCGTGACCGCGTGCAACCGTGACGTCCACCGGTGCCGCGCGGTCCGGGCGGCCCGGGTCCAGCCGCGCGCCGCCATCTGGGTCTCGGCCGAGGCGTAGTAACGCCGCTCGTCGGGGAGCCGGGAGCCGTGCAGGAGGCTCGCGGAGGAGGCGCTCTGGGTGTGGCGTCGGTAGGAGAAGCACAGCGTCGGGTCGAGGGCCAGGGTCTCGCCGGCCGCGACCAGGTCGATCATCAGGGCGAGGTCCTGGATGATGGGGAGCCCGTCGCGGAACTCGAATCGGCGCACCACCTCGGTCCGGAAGACCAGCGAGGGCCAGTAGAGCCAGTTGCCGCGCAGCAGGCTCGTCGCGAGCCGCTCTCCGCCCAGCTCGGTGGAGCTGCGCACCCGCGGCATCAGGGCCCGCTTGACCTTGTCGGTGAGCGGCTCGATGACCTGCCCCTGCTCATCGATGATCTGCACGCCCACCTGGATCACCGCGGCCTCGGGATGCCTGCGGTGTGCGGCCTTCACGGTCGCCACGAAGCCGGGTTGCATCAGGTCGTCGCAGCCCATGAACATCATCAGCTCGGCCGAGGCAAGCTCCAGGCACCGCTCGTAGTTGCGCGTGATGCCCAGGTTCACCTCGTTGCGGAGGTAGCTGATGCGCGGGTCGCTCTCGCGTGCGAACCGCTCCGCCACGGCAGGGTCGGGATAGCAGTCGTCGACGACCGTCACGTGCCAGTCGGGGTCGGTCTGGGCGCGGATGCTCTCGATCGTCGCGTCGAGCAGGTCGGGATCGCCCCAGAACGGGACGAAGATCTCCAGGGTGTCGGCGGTCCTCATGCGGGTGGCAGGCCTCGTTCCTGCTCCACGGGGGGCTGCAGGTCCCGGGCCCGGTCCCGCTCCGCCTCGAGCCGGAGGATCGCGAGCTCCTCGGCCAGGGTGCGCGTGCGTTCCTCCAGGCGGCCGAGCTCGGAGCTGTGCTGGAGGGTCAGCACCATGATCAGCAGGGACGCGGCGAAGAAGAGCAGGTTCACCGGCAGCTGGAGGCCCAGGGCGCCGGTCAGCCAGGTCAGGGCCTGCGGGAACGTGGCCACGGCGAGCATGCCGACGGCGATCACGGCCCAGATCAGGGCGTACTTCTCCCGCAGCCGGTGCCGGCGGAGCATCTCGAACAGGGAGAGCAGGATGACGCCGGAACCGACGACTCCCAGGATCGCCACGCCACTCATGGCGCCACCGGGTCCTCGAACTGCGCCGGCCACTTGCGGACCAGGGCCAGGCTGAGGGCCACGAAGGCCCGGAACAGGTAGATCGCGGCGCGCACCGGCGAGTGCGAGGCACGTCCGCCGGCGCGAGGGCGCATGGTGACCGGAACCTGGGTGACGGTGCACCCGGCCCGGTTGGCGATCACCAGGGACTCCACGGTGTCGCCGAGGTACTCGGCGGGGTAGTGGGCCGCGAAGACCGTGATGGCCCGGCGGTTGCACACGCGGTAGCCCGAGGTGACGTCGGTGAGGCGGGTGCCTGCCATCCGCGACAGCACGGTCGCCAGGAGCACCATCGCCCAGCGCCTGGGGCCGCGGACCTTGTAGGGGTCGTCCTTGCTGGCGAACCGGGCCCCGATCACGATGTCGGACTCGCCGAGGGGCTCCAGGAGGGAGAGCAGCGACCTCGGGTCGTGCTGTCCGTCGGCGTCGATCTGCACGGCGACGTCGTAGCCGTGGCGCAGGGCGTAGCGGTACCCGGTCCTCATGGCGCCGCCGACGCCGAGGTTGAAGGGGAGCTGGCAGACGGTCGCGCCGGCGTTCTCGGCCGCGCCGCGGGTGCCGTCGGACGACCCGTCGTCCACCACGAGCAGGTCCGCCCAGGGCACGCAGGCGCGGATCTCGGTCACCGTGTCGCCGATCGACTCCTCCTCGTTCCAGGCAGGAACGATGACGAGCACCCGAGAGGTGGCCGGACGATCAGACATGGCAGCGATCCTAGTGGCGCTCACGCCGTCGTCGTGCCCCCCTCCGAGCGGGCTCACGGAGCGAGCACCTCGACGTCGAGGTCCTCCGCGCATCGGCGCTCGACCTTGCGGCCCAGCGCCGGGTCGCGGGTCAGGACCCGGACTCCGCCGCCCCAGATGTTGGCGGCGCTGCAGATCGACTCGGGGCTGGTGGGATCGAGGTAGTACGCGGCCGTGTGGATCGGGTCGTTGATGGTCTCGAGCCCGGACTGCAGCAGCCAGAAGTTGGAGATCCCGTCCTCGTTGGGTCCCAGGGGACCGGTGGAGTAGGCGGCCAGGATCGTCTTGCGGTGCTCCTCCATGACGTCGAACATGTGGTCCAGGGCCCGGTCGTTGGCCACGTTGTCGTGCAGCGCGACCGGGGTGAACACCGAGCCGAGGGTCATCGGGCGCCAGGGAGCCGAGATCAGGAACATCACCGCGAAGGCGCAGGCGAAGGCCGGCACCACTCCGGCGCCGCCCCACCATCGTCCTGCCCACCGTTGCAGGGGGCCGATCAGCTCGGCGAAGAGCACCACGACCGCGGTCGCCAGCACGAGCCAGGCGAACTTGATGGGGTAGTAGCCCCAGAGCTCCTCGGCGCCCCGCCTGGCCAGCATCAGCTGGGTGACGCCCAGCGCGACCGCGGGGGCCGCGACGAGCACCCCGATCGGCACCTCGGGACGCAGCCGGCGGTACAGCACGAGCACGCCCACGCACGCCGCGATCCCGAACCACAGTGCGCGGCTGGCGTCCACCAGGGGATGCCCGCCGTCGAACGCCGGGAGACCGCCCGCGGTGCGCAGGTCCGGGAGCGTGACCAGGTAGGCGTAGACCAGTGCGGCCAGGAAGAGGCCTCCGGGCAGCAGGAGCGCCCGCCCGGCCGCCTTCAGGGCCTTGCGCTGCCGCACGACCATGGCGAGCATCAGGAACGCCGGCACCACCGCGACGGGGCCCCAGGACATCCCGATCGCCCACGTGGCCAGCACCAGGCCGGTCAGGGTGCCCACGGGGCGGCGCGCCTGCGCCAGCCAGCACTCCCAGGTCAGCAGGAGCATCAGCATGGTGGGAGCGGAGTTCTGGAAGCCGTGCTGGAAGGCGTAGCCGGAGCTGTACCAGAGCCACGGGAAGGTGCCGGCCACGGCGCCCACCAGGATCCGGTGGCCACCGGGCCGGGCCTTGCCGATCGCGATCAGGGAGGCGGCCACACCGACGGCCATGAACAGCAGCAGCGACATCTGGCTGCCGCCGAGCACGACCTGGCGGACGACCTCGCTGGCGCTGGACCCCTCGGTGACGCTCGGTGAGGCCCAGGACCCGTGCAGCACGGTCGCCAGCGGAGCCGCGTTCCCCTGGGACCTCAGCAGGCCGCCCTCGAGCACGAACTGGCGGTTGAGGATCATGTTGTTGGCGGCGTCGCCGGTCATCGCCCAGCCGAGCCAGGGGTTGGCTGCCCGGAACGCGGTCCACAGCAGGTAGGCCGAGACCAGCACCTGGGTCAGGGTGCAGGCGACGAGGTCGACGAGCTGTCGACGGTCCAGCTGAGGGACCTGCCGTGAGGCCAGCACCACATGGACCACGCCGACCGCGGTCCACGCGACCAGGTTGTCCGTGCCCAGGGTCCAGCCCACGTGGGGGGCCGCCAGGGTGAACAGCACCTGGGCGACCAGCGCCCCGAGCAGGACGACGACGAACGAGAGCCGCCAGCCCAGCGTCCCGGCGTACGCCGTCACTCCCGCACCGAGCACCGCCAGGACCAGGAGCAGCGGCTGCCCCGTCGTGACGGCGACCGCGCACCCCGCCACCAGCAGCACCAGCCAGCCGGTCAGCAGTGGCACGTGGACGTCGCGCATTGCGCCCCTGGACTGCACTACGTCTCCCTCAGTTCCCTCTTCACCAGCACGTGGACCCTACAGGGGGCCGGCGGACCGCTCGCAACGGTCGGCGGTGGGCAGGAGGAGGTCGACCCCGACCGCGCGGTGGTCCGAGACAGCAGAGGGCAGAACCCGCGCCGCGGACGGAACGAGGTCCTTGCTGACGTAGATGTGGTCGATCCGGGCGCGCGGGGCCCGGGGCGGGACGGTCAGGCCGGATCCCTGCCCCACCACGGTCCAGGGATCGGTCAGGGTCGCGGTCATGGTCCGGTACGGCTCGCTGTCCGGGGTGGCGTTGAAGTCGCCGCCGACGACCACCGGCGTCGGGGCGCTCGTGGACACCACCTGCTGGACAGACCGGGCCTGGGCCCTGCGCAGCTCGGTCGAGGTGTGGTCCAGATGGGTGTTGTAGACGTCCACGGAGTGGCCCTGCACGTCGACCCGGGTGCGCAGCAGTCCCCGCTGCTCGCCGCCGGGGCGGTTCGGCAGCGTGTGGTGCTCCGCCTCGGTGATGGGAAAGCGGGAGAGAGTGGCCAGGCCGTACTGCTGGGGCTCCCGGCTCCCCGCGGCCCAGGTGAGGTTGGGGGCGAACGCCTGGTACATCCCCAGCTCCGTGGCCAGCTGGGCCGGGGTGTCCCGCGACCCGGACCGGGGCCGGAACCGGTCCACCTCCTGCAGCAGCACGACGTCGGCGCCCGAGGCCCGGATCTCCCCGGCGATGGTGTCCAGGTCCAGGCCGCGGGGCCCGATGCCGGCGTGGATGTTGAACGTCAGCACCTTGAGCGAGACGACGCTGGGCAGGGGCAGGCAGTACGGAGCGGCGCGGGAAGCGGTCGGACCTGGGGCGGCGGTGGTGCCGGGCCGGGTCGGGTCGGGCGAGGGCGAGGTGGGGATGACGGTCTTCACGGTGGCCGGGGTCCGGGATCGCCCGGGGGAGGCGGTGGCCCCTGTGGCGGGAGCGGGGGAGGGGCCGTCCGACTCCGTCGGGGACGCGGTGGGTGACGCGGGCGTGCCGCTGGGGTCGGCGGACGGAGCGGCGGTCGGCGGTACGCCGGTCGCGACGGCAGCGGGCCGCGGCACGGGAGTCCCCTGGTCGGCCGGGTCCAGGGTCACCACCGTGAACGAGACCAGGCAGGTGAGGCCCAGCGCCGCGACCACTGCCCAGGGCAGCGTGGTCCTGAACCGACTCATCCGTGCTCCGTGATCGTGGGGAAGACGACGTCATGCTAGTCGCCGAAGCCGGACCGGAGGCCCTGGACGCGGGGTTCGGGGAGGTCGGGAGCTACGGTGTCCGGCGTGCGTGAGCAGCCTGAGCAGCAAGCCCCACCGGTCCAGCGTCTGAGGATCCGGTACGCCAAGCGCGGGCGGCTACGGTTCACCAGCCACCGCGACTTCAGTCGTGCCTTCGAGAGGGCGATCTTCCGAGCCCGCATCCCGATGGCCTACTCCTCGGGCTTCAACCCGCATCCCCGCATCTCCTATGCCAACGCCTCACCGACGGGCGCGGCCTCGGAGGCCGAGTACCTCGAGATCGGGCTCGCCCAGGTCGTCGACCCGGCCCAGGTCCACAGCGAGCTCGACGAGGCGCTGCCCGACGGGCTGGACGTGGTGGAGGTCGTGGAGTCCCCGGGGGGCTCGCTCGCGGACCTGCTTCAGGCCAGCCGCTGGCGGGTGGGCCTGCCCGGCGTGGACGGCATCGAGCCGTTGGTCGAGCGCTTCCTGGCTCAGCAGGAGGTCCTGGTCGAACGGATGACCAAGAAGGGCAAGCGCGAGTTCGACGCCCGGGCCGCCGTGCTGTCCCTGGTCGCCGAGCCGGGCACCGGAGGCACGGTGCTCGAGCTGGTGCTGCGACACACCGTGCCGGCCGTGCGGCCCGACGACGTGCTGGCCGCGCTCGCCACGGTCGGCGAGCTCCCGACGGTGGGCGGGGTGCCGCTGCTGACCCGGATCGAGCAGGGCCCCCTGGACGAGGAGTCCGGCGCGATCGCCGACCCGCTGCATCCGCTGGTTTAGGGCCTTCGGCTCGGGGGTGTGCGATACTCGCCCTTGGTCGCACCTGACGGCGTACGCCGCCGAGTGGGACCCGACGACGTTCTCGCCGGCTCGACATCCAGTCGTCCGGCACGAGGGATGAAGGTCGCCACCAGACCGCGACGCGGCCCGGGTGAGTCCGTGACAGGGGCTCTCCCGTGTGACACCGACAGGTGTCTCAGGGCCCCGCGACCGCGGCAGGTGGACGGCGCGCATCCGTCGACGCGCCCGCGGAGGGCGTCGCCGCCATCGAAGGCTTTGCGTCGCGGATCCTGAGTGCTCGGGTCCCGGCGTCCTAACACAGCCGGTGCACGGCACCGGTCGAGGAGCGCAGATGCTCGACGAGAATCCTGTTGAAGAGTCGAACGGCAGCACCGGTTCGTCCGCCGCGAACGAGGTGGGCGCCGCGTCCACCCCGCCGGCAGACGGTGCTGCACCCGTGAAGAGGGCGGCGGCCAAGCGGACCTCCACCCGCAAGACGGCGGCGAAGAAGACCACGACGGCGCGCGAGAGCGCTGCCGCCGACCCGCTCCCGGAGAGCCCGAGCGAGGGTGTCCCCGCGGGCCCGGACGTGACGGGGGAGGAGGGCGTGCCGGCCAAGAAGGCGGCCGCCAAGCGGACCACCGCGCGGAAGACCACCACGCGCAAGACGGCAGCCAAGAAGGCTGCCGCGCCTGCGGCCGGCTCCGAGGAGCCCGCCGCAGCGACCGAGGGTGCGGCCACCGAGCCGGTCACCGGCACGCTGCCGCTCTTCCAGGCGCCCGAGACCAGGGCCCCGGCCCGACGTACCCGCAAGCGCGCCGAGCCTGCTCCCGTCGCGGATCCGGTCACCGCACCGGTCACCCCAGCGGGGGACGCACCCGCAGCGGCCGCGCCGGCGGACCCCGAGCCGCAGGCCCCGGCCGAGGCGCCGCGGACCACCGTCACCAGGCGCACGCGCGGCACCTCGACCCGAGCGGCCCGTGCCAAGGCTGCTGAGGCGAACACCTCGGCCGAGTCGGCTCCGGCCGAGACCCGCACACCCGCCGTGGCCGAGTCTTCCGCGACCGCTGCCGCCACCCCCACTTCCGGGAGCGCCGCCACCGCCGAGGTCGCCCCGGCTGCCGCCGAGGCCTCCCAGGAGGCCCCGGTCGAGGCCCCCAAGGTGACGCGCCGCAACCCCCGCTCCCGCCGGGGCACGGGCACCCGGGTCGCCGCCGACCGGGTCGAGGCACCCGCCGAGACGCCGGTCGAGACGCCGGTCGAGGAGGACGACCCGGAGATCACCGAGGCGCTCGACGCGGCTGCGGTGCCCGACCAGGCCGAGGACCAGGCCGAGGACCAGGCTGAGGACCAGGCCGAGGACCAGGCTGAGGACCAGGCCGACGAGGACGAGGACCAGGGCGAGGGGACCCCGGCGCGTCGCCGCCGGCGCCGCGGCGGTCGCCGTCGCCGCAAGCCCGGTGAGAACCAGGGCGAGGACCACTCGGCGGACTCCGAGGACGAGACCGAGGCCTCCGCCGAGGAGCCCACCGAGGAGTCCGACGGCGCTGAGGGCGCCGATGGCACCGACGGCACCGAGGACCAGAACGGCTCGCCCAGCTCCCGCCGGCGGAGGCGCCGTCGCCGCTCCAGCGAGGACGGCGGGGACAACGGTGACGACCCGGAGAACACCGTCACCCGGGTGCGCAAGGCACGCTCGGCCGAGGACCAGATCACCGCGGTCGCCGGCTCCACCCGGCTCGAGGCCAAGAAGCAGCGACGTCGCGAAGGTCGCGAGGCCGGCCGGCGCCGCGCTCCGATCGTGAGCGAGGCCGAGTTCCTGGCCCGCCGCGAGGCCGTCGAACGGGTGATGGTCATCCGACAGCGCAAGGACCTGACCCAGATCGCGGTGCTCGAGGACAAGGTGCTCGTGGAGCACTACGTGGCTCGCGAGTCCCAGACCTCCCTGATCGGGAACGTCTACCTGGGCAAGGTGCAGAACGTGCTGCCCTCCATGGAGGCGGCGTTCATCGACATCGGCAAGGGCCGCAACGCCGTGCTCTACGCCGGCGAGGTGAACTGGTCGGCGCTCGGCCACAAGGAGGGGCAGCCCCGCAAGATCGAGTCGGTGCTCACCTCCGGCCAGACCATCCTGGTCCAGGTCACCAAGGACCCGATCGGGCACAAGGGCGCGCGGCTGAGCAGCCAGGTCAGCCTGGCCGGCCGCTTCCTGGTCTACGTCCCCGACGGCACCACGAGCGGGATCTCGCGCAAGCTCCCCGACACCGAGCGCAACCGCCTGAAGGCGCTGCTCAAGGAGATCGTCCCGGACAGCGCCGGAGTGATCGTCCGCACGGCGGCCGAGGGCGCCAGCGAGGACGAGCTGACCCGGGACGTGGAGCGGCTCAAGGCCCGCTGGGAGGACATCGAGGCGAAGGCCCGGGGCAACGCCCCCCAGCTCCTCTACGGAGAGCCCGACCTCACCCTCAAGGTGGTGCGCGACCTCTTCACCGAGGACTTCAACAAGCTCGTCATCGAGGGCGACGACGCCTGGGACACCGTCCAGGGCTACGTCACCCACGTGGCACCCGACCTCGAGGCGCGCCTGGAGCGCTACCGGCCCTCGGAGCACAGCGACCAGGACGTGTTCTCGGCGTACCGGATCGAGGAGCAGATCGCCAAGGGGCTGGACCGCAAGGTCTGGCTCCCGTCGGGCGGCTCGCTGATCATCGACCGCACCGAGGCCATGACGGTGGTCGACGTCAACACCGGCAAGTTCACCGGCTCCGGGGGCAACCTCGAGGAGACGGTGACCAAGAACAACCTCGAGGCCGCCGAGGAGATCGTGCGCCAGCTGCGGCTGCGCGACATCGGCGGCATCATCGTGGTCGACTTCATCGACATGGTGCTCGAGGCCAACCGGGACCTGGTGGTCCGGCGCCTCGTGGAGTGCCTGGGACGGGACCGGACCCGGCACCAGGTCGCCGAGGTCACCTCGCTCGGCCTGGTCCAGATGACGCGCAAGCGCATCGGCACCGGCCTGCTGGAGACCTTCTCCCACGACTGCGACCACTGTCACGGACGCGGCGTGGTGGTGCAGAGCACCCCCGTCGAGCCCAGGGCAGGGGACGACGAGGCGCGCCGCGGTGGTGGCGGGCGCCGAGGAGCTCGCAGCGGCCGCAGCGAGAAGGGCGCGGAGCGGACCCCGGAGAAGGTCCCGGATCGCATCGTGCCGCCCTCGCCCAAGGTCGTCGCCTCCATGGTCAAGCCCGAGAGCGTCCTCCAGGCGGTCGAGGCCCGGCAGGCCGAGCCCGACTCCCAGCCCGACCCCCAGCCCGACTCGCAGCCCGAGCACCTCGAGCCGACCGGGTCTGCCCAGGAGCACGAGCAGCCGGTGCTGGCGCCGCCGGTGGTCACCGAGGCCGAGCCGGACGCCCCCGTGGCGCCTCCGGTGGCACCCCCGGTGGCACCCCCGGTGGCACCTCCGGTGGCAGAGCCGGCGTCAGAGCCCGACGCGACGCCCAAAGGGAGCCGCGAGCCCGACCAGGTGGAGCAGGCTGCTCCCGTGGCGACGGACAAGCCCCGGGTCGTGACCCGGACGCGCCGTCGTACCGCCTCCCGGCCGGCTGGACCGCCCGCGGTCGTCACCGTGGACCCGGCGCCTTCCGGCCTGGAGACGCCCACCGACGGCGGCTCCGGGAACGGTGACGGTTCGAGCGACCCCGAGTCCCAGGTCGAGCACGTCCCGATCAAGAAGAAGGGCGCCCGCAAGCGCTGACCCGATGCTGCCGAGCCCCTCTCCTGCCCGCTCCTCGCGGGTGGGCAGGAGAGGATCAGGCGCTCGTGCAGGGTCGGACGGGGCCTCGTTTTGCCCTGTCGCAGTCGAAGTCGTAAAGTTGTTCCTCGTGCGCTCCAGCGCACCCCCCATTCGTACGGCCCGCACGCCTTTCACGCGCGACCGGTGGCAGGGGCCGTAGTTCGTTGTCATTCAGGCCAGCAGTGGTCAGGCCAAACCAGAGGAGAGTGAGTCCGCCGTGTACGCAGTCGTGCGCAGTGGCAGCAAGCAGCAGAAGGTTGCTGTTGGCGACGTCATCGAGATCGACAAGATGGACACCGCCGTCGGCGAGACCGTCTCCCTGCCCGTGGTCATGGTCGTGGACGGTGACACCGTCACCGCCCAGGGCTTGGACAAGGCAGCCGTGACCGTCGAGGTCCTCGGCGCCACCAAGGGTCCCAAGATCATCATCCAGAAGTACAAGAACAAGACCGGCTACAAGAAGCGCCAGGGTCACCGCCAGAAGTACATCCAGGTCAAGGTCACCGACATCTCCCTCTGAGTGGCTTCCCGCCTCTCGCGATCCACGAAGGACTGAGCTCATGGCACACAAGAAGGGTGCAGCCTCGACCAAGAACGGTCGCGACTCAAACTCCCAGCGCCTCGGCGTGAAGCGTTTCGGCGGCCAGGTCGTCAGCGCCGGCGAGATCATCGTCCGCCAGCGCGGCACGCACTTCCACCCGGGCAGCGGCATCGGCCGCGGCGGCGACGACACCCTCTTCGCGCTGGTCGCGGGTGCGGTGGAGTTCGGCACCAGGCGCGGCCGCAAGGTCGTCAACATCGTCCCGGGCGAGTGACCTGACGCTTCCCAGCACCTCAGCACAGCATCCATCGAAGGGCGTCCCTGGACTTGGGACGCCCTTCGTGTGTTTCACCCCAGTCAGGAGATCCCCATGGCCGTCCCCACCTTCGTCGATCAGGTAACGCTGCACGTCAGCGCAGGCCGCGGCGGGAACGGTGTGGCGTCCGTGCACCGCGAGAAGTTCAAGCCCCTCGGCGGGCCGGACGGCGGCAACGGGGGCCCCGGAGGGTCTGTGATCCTCCGGGTCGACCCCGACGTCACCACCCTCATCGACTACCACCACAGCCCGCAGCGCCGTGCCGAGCACGGTGGCCACGGAGCCGGTGCCCACCGCAACGGCGGCCACGGCGCCGACCTGGTGCTGCCGGTCCCCGACGGCACGGTCGTCAGCGATGCCGCGGGCAACGTGCTCGGCGACATGATCGGTGCCGGCAGCGAGATGGTCGTGGCCTCCGGTGGCCGCGGCGGCCTCGGCAACGCGGCGCTGGCCTCCTCCAAGCGCAAGGCCCCCGGCTTCGCCCTGCTCGGCGAGCCCGGCGACGAGCTCGACATCAGGCTCGAGCTCAAGGTCGTGGCCGACGTCGGCCTGGTCGGCTTCCCCAGCGCCGGGAAGTCGTCCCTGATCGCCGCGATCTCCCGGGCCCGGCCCAAGATCGCCGACTACCCCTTCACCACCCTGGTGCCCAACCTCGGGGTGGTCCGCGCCGGTGACACCGTCTTCACCGTCGCCGACGTCCCGGGCCTGATCGAGGGTGCCGCCGAGGGCCGCGGGCTGGGCCATGACTTCCTGCGCCACATCGAGCGCTGTGCCGCCATCGTCCACGTGATCGACACCGCCTCCATCGAGCCGGGGCGCAACCCGGTCGACGACCTGGCGATCATCGAGTCCGAGCTCAGCAGGTACGGCGGACTGGAGGACCGGCCGCGTCTGGTGGCGCTGAACAAGATCGACGTCCCCGACGGCTCCGACATCGCCGACATGGTCGTGGACGACCTGCGCGAGCAGGGACACCTGGTCTTCCCGGTCTCGGCCGCCTCCGGTGCCGGCCTGCGGGAGCTGACCTTCGCGATGGCCGAGATCGTGCAGCGCTCGCGCACCGCGAAGCCGGTCGAGGAGGTCACCCGCATCGTCATCCGCCCGCCCGCGGTCGGCCAGGGCGACTTCCAGGTCGTGGAGACCCCCGAGGGCTGGCGGGTGCGCGGTGCCAAGCCGGAGCGCTGGGTGCGTCAGACCGACTTCAGCAACGACGAGGCCGTGGGCTTCCTCGCCGATCGGCTCAACCGCCTCGGCGTCGAGGACAAGCTGGTGCAGATGGGCGCCCAGGAGGGCGACACCGTCCTGATCGGGCACCCCGACAACTCCGTGGTCTTCGACTTCAAGCCCAACATCGAGGCCGGCGCCGAGATGCTGGGACGTCGCGGTGAGGACCAGCGCTTCGAGGAGGCGCGGCCGGCGCGTGGGCGCCGCCGCGACATCGAGGCCGCCATGGACGAGCGTGGCGAGAACGAGACCCGGGCCGACGTGGCGCGACGCATCGACAAGCCCGAGACCTTCGGTCCCAGCTCCTACGTCATCGGGTCCAAGGACGACCCGGACTGGGCCGAGGACGACCCGGACGCATGAGCGCGGGGGAGGACCTGCGTGCCGTCGTGGGCGGCGCCCGCAGGGTCGTGGTCAAGGTCGGCTCCTCGTCGCTGACGACCCGGGCCGGCGGGCTGGACCCCGACCGGATCGCCGACCTGGCCGACGTACTGGCTGACGTGCGCGAACGCGGCGCCGAGGTCGTCCTGGTCTCCTCCGGCGCCATCGCTGCCGGGCTGGCGCCGCTGGGACTGAGCCGCCGCCCGCGCGCGCTGGCCACCCAGCAGGCCGCGGCGTCGGTGGGCCAGGGGCTGCTCGCCCACCGCTACCAGGAGGAGTTCGCCCGGCACGGGCTGACCACCGGCCAGGTGCTGCTGACCGTGGACGACGTCACCCGCCGCGCCAACTACCGCAACGCCCACCAGACCTTCGCCAAGCTCCTCGAGCTCGGGGTGCTGCCCATCGTCAACGAGAACGACACCGTGGCCACCACCGAGATCCGGTTCGGCGACAACGACCGCCTCGCCGCGCTGGTGGCGCACCTGGTCGACGCCGACCTGCTGGTGCTGCTCTCCGACGTCGACGGGCTGTACGACGGCCCGCCCGGCCAGGAGGGCACCCACCGGATCGAGCACGTGCGCTCTCCGGCGGATCTCCAGGGCGTCCGGATCGGCAGCGCCGGCGCGGCGGGTGTCGGCACCGGCGGCATGGTGACCAAGGTCGAGGCGGCCCGCATCGCGACCGGAGCCGGGATCCCCGTGGTCCTGGCCGGGGCGTCCGACGCCGCCGCGGCGCTGGAGGGCCGGCCGGTCGGCACCCTGTTCCACGTCACCGGGCGGCGTCGGGGGATCCGGCTGCTGTGGCTGGCCCACGCGACCGAGCCCAAGGGGAGCCTGGTCCTGGACGACGGGGCCGTCCGTGCCGTGGTCGAGCGTCGCGCCTCCCTGCTCGCCGCCGGCGTCACCGGGGTCTCTGGCAGCTTCGAGGCCGGCGACCCGGTCGACCTCGTCGACCCGGACGGTCGTCCGGTGGCCCGTGGGCTGGTCAACTTCGATGCCCGGGAGGTGCCGGACCTGCTCGGCAAGTCCTCCCAGCAGCTCAAGAGGGAGATGGGGGCGGGCTACGAGCGGGAGGTCGTGCACCGCGACGCTCTCGTGGTGCTCGACCGCGCCTGAGCATTGACCGCCCCCGAGCCGGGAGGCGGAGTAGGTTCTCCCGCGTGCGCCTGCGATCCGTGCTCCTGTGGTCCGCGCTGCTGGCGTCCCTGCTCGGCGCCGCGGCGCTGACGCTGCTGCGCCTGCTGGGACCTGAGCGGGGAGTGCTGGTGCGCGCGGTGTCGTTCGCGCCCGCCGCCGTGCCGGCGTACCTGGTGGGCCTGGTGCTGCTGGCGGTGCTCGCCCGCGGCCACCGACGCCTCGCCCTGGCGCTGTTGCTGGTGCCGGCATGCGGGCTCGCGCTGCACGGCTGGTGGCTCGCGCCCTACCTGGCCGGCGACGCACCCGCGCCCGCGGCCGGCGGAGCCCGGATGCGGGTGATGACGGTCAACGTGCTCAACGGCACGGGTGAGCCCGAGCAGGTCGTGCAGGCGGCCGAGCAGCACGACGTCGACCTGCTGGCGGTGCAGGAGATCGAGCCCTCGACCCTGTGGGCCATGGAGGACGCCGGCCTCAACGAGCGGCTGCCGTTCCACGCGGGGGAGGCGGTCTACGGCGTGTCGGGCTCGATGCTGTTCTCGGCCAACCCCATCACCGACGTGCGGCCGATCGGGACCCAGTGGGTCTCCTTCACGGCCGTCACCGAGGTGGACGGCGAGCCGGTCACCGTGGTGGTGACCCACCCCGAGTCGCCGATGGGGGACGGCAGCGGGTGGCGCTCGGACCACGACGCGCTGCGCACGGCGGTGCAGGACGAGGGTCCGGACCTGGTGCTGGGGGACCTCAACGCCACCGTCGACCACGGCCGGTTCCGGCGCCTGCTGGCCACCGGCCTCCGCGACGCCGCGGAGGTGGCGAACTCCGGGTGGCAGCCGACGTGGCCCTCCGCGGGCCAGGTCCGGGTCGCCGGGCTGGGCCTGCCGCGGCTGCTCGCCATCGACCACGTGCTCCTGGGCCGACGCTGGACGGCGACCGGGACCCGGGTGGTCGAGATCGCGGGCACCGACCACGCCGCGCTGGTCGCGGAGGTGGCCCTGCGCTGAGACCGCGGCGCAGCTCCGCGGGGCCGCGTACCGCCAGGACCGGCGGCACCTGTGACCCCGTCACCCGGGGCGCCGTAGGCTGACGGTGACATGAGTGCCCCCGCCCCCTCCGACACCGCCGCCTCCGGCACGGTCTACCTCGACCACGCCGCGACGACGCCCATGCTGCCGGTCGCCGTCGAGACGATGCGCCGGCACCTGCTGGAGGTCGGGAACGCCAGCTCGCTGCACGGTTCGGGCCGCGCCGCCCGCCGGGTGGTGGAGGAGAGCCGGGAGGCGATCGCGCAGGCGCTGAACTGCCGCCCGGGCGAGGTGGTGTTCACCTCCGGCGGGACCGAGTCGGACAACCTCGCCCTCAAGGGCATCCTGTGGGGTAGGCAGGCCCAGGACCCGCGGCGCACCCGGATCCTGTCCAGCGCCGGTGAGCACCACGCCGTCCTGGACCCCCTGCACTGGCTTGCCGAGCGTGGTCAGGCCGAGGTGGAGCTGCTCCGGATCGACAGCGCCGGACGGCTCGACGTCGATGCCATGCGCGCCGCGGTGGAGCGAGACCCGGAGTCGGTGG